>JAFDIV010000015.1 GCA_019307815.1 Deltaproteobacteria bacterium | reverse complement strand
TCCTTCAGACCCCACCTCGCGGTGGACGCCCTTGCCCTCGGCTAGCAGTTTCCGCCATCAGGACCTGCAGGGGACTTCAACCCCCAAGCCGTTGCCCATGCCGGGCACACATAAGAAACCCGATCCACTCTCCCGTGGATCGGGTTGTGAAGTGAGAAATTTACCTACCCTGGGAACAACTAGGCAATCGATTACTTCTTGGGGCCAAAGAGCACTGGCTCCTCTTCAAGGCGTTTCTTTGGAGCAAAGCGATCCACAAAGGACTTGGGCATGGGTTTCTCGGTTGTAAGGAGCTCCCATGGAATACGTATGATATTACCCTTGCGCATCCGTCTGGGATTGATCTCAGGATTGGCCTCGGCCAATGCCCCCCAGTTATTGAATTTGCCAGTGTACCACTTTGCAATAAGAGAAAGCGTCTCCCCACTCCACCTGACCACATGTTCCAAATAGGGAGGTTTAGGAGGAAGCGGAGGTGGCTCTACCTTCTTCTCAGGTTGGGGTTGAGGTTTTTCCACCTCTTTGGGAGGAGGCGGAGGAGCTGGTGCAGGCTGAGGGGCTGGGGCAGGCGCAGGCTGCTCCACAACAGGTTGAGCCTTTTGCTTCTGCCAAGGTGTGACACACCCCAAAAGAACCACAACACATATACCTACCACTAACCCTAATAGGTAAGTACACCATTTGACCTTCGACATTTTTTCACTCCCTATTCACCTGCAAGTCTCTTGAGATACCTTTTTGCCAGCTTGTTATCAGGGTTTACAATCACAGCCCGCTTTAGATTCTCAATACAGGAATCCTTTTTCCCCAATCTTCTCTGAATCATGGCAAGGTTGAAAAGGGCCTCATCCAAATAAGGAGGCGCTAAGGCAACCACCCTCTCATACATTTGCTCAGCCTTATCATATTTCTTGGTGATCGCATATACATAGCCAAGATTAAAATAGGCATCCGCATACTGGGGATCCAGCGCCGTGACCCTTTGGTATCGCTCAATGGCCTTTGTATAATTCTTGCTTTCAACATACAGCAGCCCCAGATGAAAATTCGCCTCCACGCTTTCGGGATTGAGCTGCACAGCCCTTACCAACAATTTCTTTGCCCGCCTTGGCTGTTTTTCCTCCAGCCTCAGGCCCTCACCTTCCAGGGCCTTTGCATAGGGAGCCGCCAGGTCTTGGTTGAGGCTGGGGGCCTCCTTAAGGATAGCTTCAAAGATGTTGATAGCATCGGCATATCTCTCTTCGGCTAAGGCATGTAGGCCTTCATCAATTCGCCCTTTCATTCGCTCAAACTCAGGAGAGGTTTGACTTTCTTGGGTAGGCGCAACCTGTTCTTGTGGGGCTACTTTTTGGCCTTCAACCTGGCCAGGTGATGCGGTCTCCTGCTCTGCCACAGAGGTCGTTTCAACACCTACTTGTCCTGTAGGCGCTTGACCAGTCTTTTCCAAGCCTTCTTGCGAAACTCCCTGGGCGTATTCAGGGGCGGTGGGGGAGGCCTTTTCCACCTTTTTTGAACCGGGCCAAAATACAAGCAAAAGAATCACAAGTATTACCGCCACTCCGCTTGCAATAAAAAGAAGGAGCTTCTTCTTTGGGCCTCCGCCCTCTGTTCCGGTCTCGGGCTCTTCGACCGAGGGCTGCATCTCAGAGTCAAAGCTCACCGTCTCCTCCTGCCACTCGGTCCCCTGAGCCAAGGCCTTGGCCCTTGTCAGCTCCTCCCCAAAGAGGCTGTCCAGATACCTTGCAAGCGATACTTCTTCGCTCTGTGCCCCAATTTCCTGACCATATGCCTTGAGATCTGAAAGCATTTCTTGTGCAGATGCATATCTATCGCTCGGGGCGCTTGCAAGGGCGCGATAAAGAATTTCCTGAAGAGAAGGGGCCAAGTCCTCTGGAATGCTCTTGGTGGTGTCCAGATCCTCGCTCCTTATTCTGGCCAATACCTCTGTTGGGCTCCCCTCTATCCAAGATTTTCCTGTAACCAATTCCAAAAGGACAACACCTGCACAAAAGATGTCCGTACGCTGGTCTATGAGCTCTCCCCTTGCCAATTCAGGGGCTACATAGGGGAGTGTCTTTTCAAGAACCCGTTCTTTGTCTTCTAGCCCCTCAAACAGCACCCGTGAAACACAAAAATCGCTGAGTTTAATTCTTCCATCCTGGGTTATGAGCACGTTTTGAGGTCGAATCCCCGCATGTACAAGGGGACGGCCAAGCCTCTCACTGCTGGTAAATTTATGGGCAAAATCAAGGGCCTTACACAGTTCGATCATGATGTATAAGGCCTCTTCCATGCCAAGGGCCTGTCCTCGCTCCCGCAATCCCCTCATAAGCTGGGCAAGATCCTTGCCCAAAACAAATTCCATGGCCAGGTATGGTGTCCCTTCCACAGACCCAAAGTCATAGGTTCGCACAATATTTTCATGCTGTAGCTGTACAAGCAGAACCCCCACCTCCATAAAAAGTTCCACCACTCCTTTCTCTGGGGTAAGGTGAGGGAGCAATCGTTTAATGGCAAGGAATTTCTCCAGGCCCTTTACGCCCATGACCCTGGCCTTCCAGACCTGACCTATCCTTCCCACACCTACCTGTTCTAAAAGGAGATATTTTCCAAATTCAACAGCGTCCACACGTTTCCTCTTTCAACAGTATTCCCTAAACTTACCACAAAATCTCCAACGAAATCCTATCCGCCTTGGATAACACTTGGGATGGCGGCTCCATGACCAGCGCCACCCTGGCCGGGCCGTCTTTTTCAGATCGAGCCACGGTGACCTGGATCCTGTCCTTCATATCATATCCCCTTTTTTCCCACAAAAGGATCAGGATATCCCTGATTCCCTGTTCTATTTCACTAGGCTCCAAATCTTCAGCAAAATGATCCTTGCACCACATGAGGAATTGGGCAGACATGGCCAGAAGTAATTGATACCCTAAGGTTGTTCCGCCTATGGTTGTGTCAAAGGGGATGAATGCCACATCCCGATTGACAGTACTGCCCACAGACACGATTCCCGCCTTGGCAAACTGAAGGATTCGGTCTTCGGAAAAGGCGGTTTCAGTGGGAAAAGCCGCTTTTGGACTCACTTGGCGAACTGGTAAATCCTCCAGCCTACAGTTCTTCCAGTCTGCTATCCTCGAAGGCCAGCCCCATTGCTTCATGCTTTTCGTGGCAAGGGCTGCAATAACCCACACAGGACTCACCCATAAGGGGTCATCTTCCGCAAAGGGCACAGTGCCTGATGGATTCTCCGAACCATAAGGATAGCGGGCCAGGATACCATTACAGATAGCGCATACCCACTGAGAAGAAGATTTTTTTCTTAGACCCTGCCATTTGGCATAGGCTTGGTCTTCCAGATAATGAGGAATATAGGGCCTCTTATCAAGATCCTCCCATCTTTTCAACTGCAAGAATTCAGGAGATATTTCCACCACTGCCGGAACCAATAAGTTCTCACATAATTGGGCCACCCCTTCCAAGAGTTGAAAACTCCTTGGTGAATAGTCAAAACCTCTATCCAAGATAATCAGGGTTGGAAGATCCAGGGGCAAGGAGGACAAAAGACCGTCCAATATTTCTTCCAAAGGCCTCTCAGCCAGATCCACAAACCCCAGTTGCGCATGGTCCACATTCCTGGCGGACTCGTGTAATATCTTGACCCCTGACCAAGCAGCCTCCAGCTCCCTCAGTTCAGGGCTGGCAAAAAGAATGCCCAAAACCTCCCCTAGCAAACCATCAATAGAGTCAAGCAGCTCCTTCTGTTCCCCTCCCCCTTTCTTTTTTTCGTCGGGAATGGCTACCATCTTTAAAAGTTCTTCAACAGCACTGGAGGCAGGTGCCTTCTTTTGGGCAGGCTTTTTAGGAGTCACAGAAAGATCCAGCTCCGGTAGCCCTGGCCATTGGTTTAGCTTGGTAACGATCCTCTCCCGGGCCACCCCATCAGCTACTGCCCTTTTTACATATTCCCTTGCATCCAAGATGTTTTTCAAAAAGGGACTGGTAGTAAGAATTCTCTCTGGCCTAAAATCCCTAAATGAGCGGAATCTAAGCTCTACCGAGCCGTCCTCGCATAAAGACCTCGGCACACTCACAGCAACAGAGACCTGTAACTGATCAAGGATCTCATCCAGTGATTCATTTGTGAACCAATGTATGGGTTTGGCTAGGTCAGAAGCTGCCTTGCTCCCAAAAGGGCCTATGGCCAGGATCCGAAAAGATAATAGAGGGGTATCCATAAGGGGCCTCGCGCGATCAGCTGGGGGTTAATTATTTATTACCTTTTCAAAACCTTTTTGAAAAAGGATCTGCCTTTTTTCTCAGGCTTTTGCGGGGCCTGAAATACCGGTTTTTCCTGTGAAGGACCTTCTGGCGGAGGTTCAGCAGGGGCTGGAGCAGCCCTTTTTTCCACTTGGGCCAATCGCCCCCCTCCTAGAAAGGTGAAAAATGGGCCCTCAGGGGTCAGTGAAATCTCGTCGTGCGGTTTCAAGGGGGCTCCCAGGTTAATGGGAACTCCATTGATGGTAACCAGTTGCTGGGAAGTGAGATCCTTGATCCAATACTGATCATCCACAAAAAATATCTCAGCATGGCGGTCCATTATCCCCGGATGGTCCATTTGGAAATGGCAATTGGGGTGTTTTCCAATGGTGACAGGGACTTTCTTATACGACCGGAGAGTCGGCCCATACTGAATAACCAATGGCACCATGGCCTCTTTATAGGACAGGTCTGGAGCCTCTTTCGGCCTGGGCCGTGGCTGCAAAGATTCTGGAGGAGGAAAGGGCTCGGGCGTGCCTATTTCTTGCTCTGGGGGCCCTGTCTCAGGTTCTACCACATCCTCTTCCCTTGTTTGAGTCAGAAAACTTACCTTTGGTCCCCCTTTAGCGATAGTCAGCACGTCTCCATCTTTAAGGAAGGTCTCTTTGACCCGTTTTCCGTTGACAAAAGTCCCGTTAGCACTGTGATCAACCAGTTTAAAACGGTTTCCTTCCCTTATGATCTCGGCATGATTCCTTGAGACAATTGCCAGATCAGGCGGAAATGTGAGGGAGCAGGATGGATTTCGCCCAATAGAAATCTTGTCCCCCCTAAACTCTTGGATCTCCCCTTTAAAAGGACCTTGGATATGGACAAGTTGAACAATAATGGAAGGTCTTTTCATAGCTTTGATGCCTTAGCTCAAGTTGGAGCTTTTATAGTCCCGGAACACCGAAGCCAAAAATCATCTATCAGCTCAAATCCAGGGTGATTATAACTCGATAATCTACTAAAATGTCAAGGGCTTCGTATTCAATCTGCTTTAAGCCCTCTAACTTTTCCGCCCACCACACACCCCGCACAGGGTACAGGACTCAGGACGGCACACTGGGGAAGGCCTTGATGCCAAGGCCTTATCGTATTCGTTTATCAGGTATTTTTTGTCAATGCCATGGTCCAAGAAATCCCAGGCAAACCGTTCATCCCTTTCCTTATGGCGATACACAAAAAAGTCCGGATTTAGCTCCGAATGCCTCAGTGCCTTGTTCCAGTCCCTGTTGTTCTCATGGACAAGGAGAAGGATTTTTGCCACCCGCCGATCACCTACGGAGAGCAATGTCTGAACATAGGCCCATTTTGGAACATCATACGTAATCCGGATACCCCCTTCCTTGGCGATCATCTTTTGGAGCCACCTCTGTTTCTCCTTTAATGACTCCACCGGGTCCATGGGAAGCCATTGAAAGGGGGTAAAAGGCTTGGGCACAAAGCAGTTCACGCTTAGCCGGATATGCCCCACTCTCCCCTTTGGAGCACCGATTTTGACCATGTGATGTTTAATCACCTTGGCCAGGTCCACAATCCCCTCAACGTCTTCCCGGGTTTCAGTAGGAAGGCCGATGATAAAATACAGCCGAAGGTGAAGATCCCCCTCTTCAGCTATCTGCTCCACGGCATGGATGATTTGGTCTTGACTGAGATGTTTGTTGATCACACGCCGCAGTCTCTCAGAGCCAGCCTCAGGTGCCATGGTTATGGTCCTCTGGCCCGCGGCCTTAATCCTTTTAAGGAGCCCTTTAGTGACCGCATCTGCCCGCAGGGAAGAGACAGAAAACGAGCAGCCATGCTCCAAAATGAACTGTCCTAGCCGATCCAAATAAGGCACATCTGAAAGGGCCGAACTAATAAGCCCCCATCTGATCCTTTGGTTTTGTTTTCGAGTAAAAAAATCAAGAAGCCGCTCTTCTACCTGGAATCGAGGCGGCCGATACACATATCCTGCTGCACAGAAACGGCATCCCCGGCCACACCCCTTGCCCAATTCCACCAGCATCATATCGGAAAACTCGGTCTCTGGACTGAGGATACAGGAATGGGGCGGGTCTAGGATTTCCATCGAGGATTTGGCGACTGTAACCTTCTCCGGTATATCTGAATTGATGGGAGAAAAATCCTCCAGCATGCCTCTGTCCGAATAAGACTCCCTGTAAAAGGCCGGGACATATATAGAAGGAATTCGACCGACCAAGGTCCTGAGTAGTTCCTGCTTTGAGGAAATCTGGCTTAGGCTCTCGTAAAGGGTGTCCACAAGGATGTCCAGTTGCGGCTCTGCCTCACCAACAACAAAGAAGTCAAAAAAGGGGGAAAGGGGCTCTGGGTTCATGAAGGTTATGACACCTCCAGCCGCGACCAGGGGGAAGGCATCTTCCCTGTCCTGGGCAAGGAGAGGTATTTTGGCAAGTTTTAGGAGGGTGAGGATGTTGGGATAATCGTTTTCAAAGGAAAGGGAAAAGGCGATTAGGTGGAACTCATTTAAGGGTCTTTGGGATTCGAGGGATAGGAGCGGCCCTCCCCACTGATGGTAGAGGGACATTTCGTGACCATCAGGCAGGAAGGCACGCTCCGCAACCACGTCTTCCCTCTGATTGAAAAGATAGTAGACCCACTGAAAACCCAGGTTGGACATGCCGACGCGGTAGCGGTTCGGGTAAACCAGGGCAACGCGGAGCCGGCCACCCCAGTCTTTCTGGACATAGCCGCGTTCCTTAGCCAACCTGCTTCGGTAGAGGGAGACCACATGTCTACGCACAATGCCCCATCCTAAAAGCCTTAATCGGCCTTTCTCCTCAAAAACGTGGGATAATCCAAGTTATCTTCATAAAAATCTTGGGCCATATAAGACCTCTTCTTTTCTCTTGTGGCCCCTAGATCCTCAAAAAGGGGGCCTTTCCCCCGCCGCTGAAACGTGGGCGTGTCCAGGCTCTCGCCATTGACCCGCACAGTCCAGCCCTCCTGGGCCTCCTCTGGGGTAAGATCCCTTATACGAAGCACGTTGTCAGCCGGTGTGCTGTCTATCCCGGTGGCAATGACAGTGACCTGAATCTCATCTTCCATTGAATCATCAAATACCACACCCCAGAAGATCTCGGCATCCGGGTGGACCTCTTCCTTTATAAAACTGGATGCCTCATCAATCTCATCCATGGTCATATCAGAGGGGCCGGTGATGTTCATGAGCAGGCCCTTTGCACCACTAATGGAGATATCTTCCAACAGAGGGCTGCTCACTGCCATCTGGGCAGCCTCTGAGGCCCGACGCTCGCCCCGGGCCCTCCCGGTCCCCATGACCGCTGTCCCCATCTGCTCCATTACCTTTTTCACATCGGCAAAATCAAGATTGATGAAGCCATCGCTCATGATCAAATCAGAGATGCCCTTGACCGCGTGCAGCAATACCTCATCGGCCCTTGCAATCAGCTCTTTAAATGTGGCTGAACGGGTGCCGATGCTCTTGAGCCGTTCATTGGGTATGACAATGAGGGTATCCACCTCTTGCTTCAACTCCTCAATCCCGGCCACAGCCCTTTTCATCCGTTTGTCCCCTTCAAACTTGAAGGGTTTTGTGACAACGGCTACAGTAAGGGCTCCGCATGCCTTGGACTCCCTAGCGACCACAGGAGAGGCACCAGTGCCTGTTCCACCTCCCATACCAGCGGTGATAAACACCATGTCAGCGCCTTCCACTGCCTCACGGATCTGGTCAATACTCTCCTCTGCCGAAAGCCTTCCTATTTCAGGATCTGCTCCCGCCCCAAGGCCCCTGGTTACCGAGGCACCCAACTGGATACGATATGAGCAAGAAGAACGTTCCAAATCCTGGCTATCAGTATTGGCCACAATGAAATCCACCCCCTGGAGGTTGGAAGCAATCATGTTGTTGATGGCATTGCCACCAGCCCCTCCAATCCCCAAGACCTTTATTCTGGCTTGGTACCTCTGTCTCTCCTCCACAAACTCAAATTTCATATTGTCCCTCCTTTACCTGTTAAATAACCTCCATAAACCATCTTTTCATGGTCCCCATTACCCTGTTGAAAATATTGCTATCCCTGATTCTGAACTTCTTGCCTTTCTTTTGTCTCTTAGAACCATAGAGCACCAGGCCCACGGCCGTGGCATACATGGGTTTATTGACGATCTCCACCAGGCCGCTGATCCCTTTGGGATAACCAAGCCGTGCCGGAGCGTCAAAGATCTGCTCGGCGATCTCTGGGACACCGGGCAGCTCCGCTGATCCTCCTGTCACTACCACACCAGAGCTGATTTTGTCCTGAAACCCGGCCCTAACCAGTTCGCCATGGATAAGGGTGAAGATCTCTTCCACCCTCGGCTCCAGTATTTCTCCCAGAATCTGGCGTGACAAGATCCGTGGCTTCCGCTCGCCTACGCCAGGCACTTCAATGGTCTCATCCTTTCCAATAAGTGCACATAGGCCGCAGCCGTATTTTATCTTAATCTTCTCTGCCTCGGCCTTGGGTGTCCTCAGACCCACTGCAATGTCGTAGGTCAGGTTGTCCCCCCCAAGGGCCAACACCGAGGTATGCTTGATGCTTCCCTTGGAAAATACTGCCATATCCGTGGTGCCGCCCCCGAAATCAATAAGGGCCACACCCAGATTCCTCTCTTCACGATTCAGCACCGCCTCAGAGGATGCAATGGACTCCAGCACTATATCGCACACATCAAGTCCCGCCCGATTGGCGCACTTAATAATATTCTGTGCAGAGGTTACTGCCCCTGTTACGATATGTACCTTTGCCTCCAGTCTCACCCCGGACATTCCCAGGGGATCCATAATTCCATCCTGGTCATCCACAATAAACTCCTGGACCAGGGTATGTATAACCTCCCTGTCCATGGGTATGGCCACGGCACTGGCTGCCTCGATCACCCTATCGATATCCTTCTGGGTCACCTCTTTATCCTTCAAGGCGATCACACCATGACTGTTAAAACCCTTAATGTGCCCGCCGGCAATACCTGCATAAACAGAGCCGATCTCACATCCGGCCATGGTCTCTGCTTCTTCAACGGCCTCCTTGATGGAATTGACCGTATGCTCGATGTTAATTACCACCCCCTTCCTCAGCCCCTCGGAGGGATGGCTTCCCATGCCGATAATCTCGATCCCGTCAGGTCTTGCCTCTGCCACCACTGCACAGATCTTGGTGGTGCCTATGTCCAAGCCTACAACGATCTCTCCTGCCATTGCCCTGTAACCTCCCACTAGCCTTTGCCAAACGAGACCACGGCGCCTCCTGCATATTCCAAGTTGATACGTCTTGCCTCGTGGAGCCGACCTGAACGCTTAAGATGCCTCACCAGCTTGTGAAGCTTGGCCAGTTGAATCTCCACCCCACCTGGTCCCATTTGAACCTCTGCAGGTATCCCCCTAAAATAGAGAGAGAAATGCTCAGCATCGGTGATATGCACTTCAGATAGATTGGCCAGGTTAAGGGGCCCCCTTTCCTTTTTGAGACCATAAAGCACCCTGGCCACCCTTTTCAATTCCCCTCCTGCCTCAGAGCCCACTTCCGAAAGCCCTGTGACTACCGGGAAATCAACACTGTCGTTGTGTTCCACTTCTTTGAAAATCTCTCCCCATTGGTTCATGTAATAAAGCCTTTCTGCCAGTACCACTGCCCAGGCCTGCTCCTTGACCACAGAAATATGTATCGTGTCAGGGAGGCGTCTTTCCACTCGAGCAGAGCGAATCCAAGGATCCTTTTCTATCTTTTTCTTCATGTCGTTTAGCCTGAGGGCCAGAATATTCACCCCTGGTCTTAGCTCACACTTCTTCATAATCCGCTGTTTGCCCCGGCCATCAACACCAGTGATTTCCAGCCGCTTCAGCCCGAAGACAGGGCTGCTCAATAAGAAATGATAAGAGTAGACAAACAAGAGGCTGATCAAGGTCACAAGGGAAAACACAAAACAAAGCTTCACAAAGGCAGAGCTTATGAACTGTGCCACCCAGGTCACCGCACGAAATCGCCTCTTCCTGCGGACCCGTTGTTTCAACAGAACCTTACCTTTTGATGGACGTCTACCTCTCACCCTAGCACCTCGATTTCCAGATCCAGATCAACACCAAATCGCGCCTTTACCTTCTCCCTTGCGGTACGGATCAATGCCAGGATATCTGCGGCCTTTGCCTGTCCCGTGTTAACAATGAAATTGGCATGCTTAGGCGAAATCATAGCCCCCCCGATCCGTTTTCCCTTTAACCCTGCCTCTTCTATAAGCTTCCCTGCATAATGCCCTGGTGGGTTCTTGAAGACAGAGCCTGCGCTGGGAAGCTCAAGGGGTTGTCGTGCCTTTTTCTTCTTCAGATATTCCACAATGCGCTGTCTTATCCGCTCCCCACTTTCCTTCTCCAGGGAAAACAGCACTCTCGTAATCACTGCACCAGCGGGCCTTTCAAAATGGCGATAGAAAAAATGAAGCCTTTCCCTGTTTAGCCAACCCTTCTGTCCTTTGCCATTTATGAGTTCAACTCCTGCTACCTTCTCTCCGATCTCCCTTCCAAAGGCGCCGGCATTCATTGCAACTGCCCCGCCCGCGGTTCCTGGAATCCCTGCAAGGAATTCCACCCCGCTCAGTCCATGGACCCGACAATGGTCCAGCAGATCAAATATAGAAGTCCCTGCCCCCACCAATAGGCCCTGAGCATCTCCCTCTGCCACTTCAATGGTCAAAAATTCTCCTTTAAGGGATATGGCCACAGCATCAAGGCCATCATCCGACACCAACATGTTGCTTCCCCTACCAATCACAAAGTAGGGTATTTTCTCTTGAGCCAAAAAGGTAATCAGATCTATAAGCTCAGCCAGCGTATGCGCCTCGTACAGGGCTTCCACCGGACCACCAGCCCTAAATGTGGTATATCCTCCTAACGGGTAATGCAGTGTGACCCGACCCGGGCCCATATCCTGTAACATCTTTTTCTGCAAAGGAGTCATTGGGTATTCTCTTGCAGTTTTGCCCAAAATCGACCTTTCTTCCATAGCCAGGGAAACAGGATGTTCTCGGAGCGGCGTATTTTGGACCTTGAGCAGGATAGCGAAAGGGCCAAAATCCGCAGTGAGCGGAGCCACGGATGGCGAAGCGAACATAGCGAAGAGAACATGCTGTTTACCTGACCTTCATAATTAAAATAGCAACCTGATTCTTTTCCACTAACCCAAAACTCACCCTTAACCCTGGCGCAACCTTTCAAGAAGCCTCTCACCCAGCTTGTACACATCCCCAGCACCGAGTGTGATTACCAGATCCCCTTGTCTTACCCTCTTTATGAGGCCTGAATCGATTTCCTCCCCTCCTGATACCGCTGTTACGTCCTTATGCCCGTGCTCTCTGATTCCCTTGACCAGCCATTCAGCATCCACCCCCTCAATGGGTTCCTCACCGGCCGGATAAATAGGCATAACCAAAAGGACGTCTGCTTCATTAAAGCTCACCACAAACCGGTCATAGAGATCATTGGTGCGGGTATAGCGATGGGGCTGAAACAAGACAACCAGTCTTTTGTCTGGCCAACACTCCCTAGCCGTCTTGAGGGTTGCCTGGATTTCCGTAGGATGATGGCCGTAGTCATCCAACACGGTAATACCCCTTGCCTCACCCTTTATCTGAAACCTCCTTCCAAGCCCGCCCAAATCCTTCAGGCCCTCTTTAATCACATTGACATTCAATCCCAACTCTAATCCAACGCCTATGGCAGCCAAGGCATTGAGTACATTGTGCTCCCCGGGTATTCCCACATCTATCCATCCCAAGGACTTGTCACGAAAAAAGGCCTCAAATCCAACTCCACCACTTGTCTTTTGAAGGCCCCCTGCCCTCAAATCCGCCTGGGAAGACAGTCCATAGGAAAGGTAGCGCTTTCTTATCCGTGGAATGATCCCCTGAATCTCTTCGCAGTCAAAACAGATGATGCATGTCCCGTAAAAAGGGACTTTGTTCATAAATTGAACAAACGTGTCCCTCAAGACGGTCATGTCCCCGTAATGATCCATGTGTTCCTGGTCCACATTAGTTACCACCACAATGGTAGGAGAAAGGGCAAGGAACGATCCATCGCTTTCATCGGCCTCTGCCACCAGGAAGTCCCCTTCGCCCAGTTTTGCATTGGACCCTCCCCATATATCAAGCCGTCCACCAATGACTACAGTGGGATCCAGGCCGCCTCGCGTTAGAATGGATGCCACCATGGAGGTGGTGGTGGTTTTTCCATGGGCCCCGGCAATGGCCACCCCGTATTTAAGCCGCATCAATTCAGCCAACATCTCGGCCCTGGGTATAACTGGTATCATTCTTTCCTTTGCGTACCGTATCTCTGGATTGTCCTCCCTTACGGCCGAGGAATAGACCACCACATCGGCCCCTTTTGCCTGATCCCCTTTGTGTCCGTAATAAACCATCGCGCCCATGCTGGCCAGCCGTTGCGTCACAGAGGACTCCCTTACATCCGAGCCACTTACTTTGTAACCCAGATTAATCAGAAGCTCGGCAATGCCGCTCATGCCGATGCCGCCGATACCCACAAAATGAATATGTGTGGTTTTCCCAAATGGCTTCATACTGAGATAAGCTCCATCAAACGGTCAACGATCACCTTGGCTGCATCCACCTTTGCCAGCTTCATAACGGCTTGGCCCTTCTTTTCCAGCAGCGCCCTGTCTTCCATGGCCCCCTCAATGAGCATGGCAAGCCGCTGTCCTGTTAGTTCACTCTGTCGAAGCATGTCTGCACCACCTGTTTCCACAAGGGCTTGAGCATTGACATCCTGGTGTTGATTGGCAGCAAAAGGGTATGGGATAAGGATTGCAGGTTTGCCCAGGGCAGCCAGCTCAAAAAGTGTTGACGCCCCTGCCCGGCACACCACCAGGTCCGCCCTGCCGTAGGCATCAGCCATATCTTCTATAAAGGGAATAACCTCACCCTTTAGGCCCCTTGTTTCGTAGTCTGCCCTGGTCCTTTCATAGTCGAGCTCTCCAGTCTGATGGATCACCCTGGGATCCTTTCCCCTTGAGGTCAGTTCAGAGAGGGCCTCCACAAAGGCCTGATTGATCGCCTTGGCCCCCTGACTCCCCCCCATAACCAGGATGGTAAACCTTCCATCCTTTTCCTCTCCTCTGGTCCGTGCCTCCAGGAGTTCGGGGCGTATGGGTGTTCCGGTCACAATCGGTTCTGGGCCTGCAAGCAGGTCTCGTGTTTTGTCAAATGATATGAACACACGGTCAACAAATCTGGCCAGCATCCTGTTGGTGAGCCCAGGGAGGGCGTTCTGCTCATGAATTGCCGTGGGAACACCCAGCAGCCAACCTGCCAGGCAAACCGGCCCGGCCGAATATCCCCCAACGCCAAATATCACATGAGGTGAAAAACGCCTCACGTGCCCAATGGATTGCATCACGCTTTTTGGGAGCCTAAAAAGGACTGAGGCCATAATCTTCCAACCCCTGCCCTTTAGGCCTTCCACATCCACCCTGGCCACCTGGTATCCCTGTCTGCTCAGGATGTCTTGGCCACGTCCTGCCCTACCAATAATAAAAAGCACTTTGCTTTGGTTAAAACGCCTCTCTATCTCCTTCACCACGGCAATGGCAGGAAACAGGTGTCCCCCTGTACCTCCTCCCGCCACAATAAGGCGTATCTCCTTTTGAGATCCCTCCATATCATCTAGCCCTGTGATGCAATGTTCAGCAATACCCCCACAGCAAGCAAGGTCATCACCATGGATGAGCCCCCATAGCTCAAAAGGGGCATAGTAAGGCCCTTTGTTGGTAGCAGGCCCAATACCACGGCCATGTTCACAAGGGCCTGCAGCCCCAGAAAACAAGCCAACCCAAAACCCAAGTAAGTGCTATACAGTTCCCTTGCGGCCAGGGATATTTGGATTGCTCTGGTTACGATGAACGCAAACACGAACACCACTGCGCACACCCCAGCAAACCCCAATTCTTCGCCCACAATGGAAAAGATAAAGTCCGTATGAGGCTCTGGTAAATAAAACAGTTTTTGCTTGCTTGCCCCTGGCCCTACACCCCACAGCCCCCCTGAACCGAATGCAAAAAAGGAATGGATAATCTGAAAACCTACCCCTGTCGGGTCCTTCCATGGATTCAAAAAGGCCCACCAGCGCTTCAGCCTATAATCGGCCCTCAGGATGAGAAAATACAACAACGGCGCTCCTGCCAACAGGATAGACAACAGGTAATGGAGCCTACACCCCCCCACAAAAAGCAGCACCAGGAGCCATGTCACCAGGATTACGGCCGTGCCCAAATCAGGCTGGGCAACCAACAAACCCACAAAGACACCTGCCACAAGCAGGTGAGGAAAAAGTCCCTTCCAAAACGTGGCCATCTGGGAACCTTTTTTGGACATGGAATAAGCCATGTACACAGCCAAGGAAAATTTGGCCAACTCGGCTGGCTGGAAAGAAATCATTCCCACCTTAAGCCATCGATAGGCCCCTCCCACTTTCTTGCCCAACCCTGGTACAAATACCAATACCATGAGCGTGAAGCTAACGGCCAAAAGGGGATAGGCCAGTCGACCATAGATTCGGCTCGGCAGATTCTTTGCTACCACCATCAAGAAAAGCCCCACCAGGCAAAAAACCGCCTGCCTCTTAAGATAATAGTTGCTATCGCCTATACGGTAGGCAGCAAGATGAGAGCTGGCGCTATATACCATAACCAGACTGAAACTCACCATTAATAAGACTGCCACGAGAAGGGGGTAATCATATCCCGCGCTATTTGCCTTCACCTTGCCCATGTATCAGGTCCCTTACCGCCTTTTGAAACGCCTCTCCCCTTTGTTCATAGTTGGAAAACATGTCAAAGCTGGAGCAGGCCGGGGAAAGCAACACCACATCCCTCGGCTGCGCTGCGGAAAATGCCTTCCCCACAGCCTCTTCCATATCAGCTGCCCTCTCATAAGGCACAGCCCCGTCAAATGCCTCTGCCAGTTTGGGGGCAGCCTCACCAATGAGCACGAGCCTTCTTACCCGTCCCTTTGAGGCCTCCACCAAGGGGCCGTAGCTCGCCCCTTTGTCCCTACCCCCTGCGATGAGGACCACCGGGCAGTCAAAGCTCTGGATGGCTCGTGCTGCAGATGCCACATTAGTGGCCTTGGAATCATCGTAAAACATTATGCCTTTGAGCTCACCCACCCGTTCGAGCCGGTGGGGAAGCCCGGCAAAACCGGTGATACCTTTTTCAATCTGATCTACAGAAAGGCCGAGTACACGTGCCACCAGTACCACGGCCATGAGGTTCTCAAGATTATGGAGGCCTGGCGGCATCCAGGCATCAATCCTGAGATCCTGAGCCTCTCCATCAGGCAGTTGGCTTCGGATACGGCCCTTCTCCAGCCAAGCGTGGCGTCCCTCCTGCATTTCCAGGCCATAAGCCAGAACCTGCACTCCCTTTGGAATCTGGAGCAGATCCATGGGCACACGATCCAGGTTTACGACCGCGTACTGACCTGGTCCCTGGTTTTGAAATATCCTCATCTTAGATTTCACGTATGCCTCATAATCAGGATAACGGTCCAAATGGTCTGGGGATACATTGAGCAATACGCTCACCATGGGACAAAACTTATCAATAGAATCCAATTGGAAGCTACTTACTTCGGCCACAATATAGTCTGCCCGGGACCCTGATGTAAGATAGGCCATAAGGGGAGTACCGATGTTGCCCCCCACAAATACCTTAACGCCCGCCTCCTCAAGGACATGGCCCAGCAAGGCTGCCACCGTGGTCTTGCCATTGGTGCCAGTAATGGCCACGATGGGTTCATCCATGAAACGGGCGGCCAGTTCAAGCTCTCCTGTTACATGCACGCCTTTGCTGCGCGCCTTCTCTAATAGATCCATATCATGGGGAACCCCTGGGCTGATCACAATCATGTCCGCGTTCAGAAAGCTCTCTTTTCTATGGGAACCGGCCTCCAGCTTCACCCCCATGCCCTTCAGCTCCTGTACCATACGGGAGTCCAGTTCAGTGAGGCCTTTGCTCTCGCTCACGGTCACCAATGCGCCCTGGGCAATCAACCACTTACATGTCCAGTATCCGGAAATGCCTAGGCCCACCACTACAACGTGCATCCCATCCAGGGTTTCTCTTTCCCATGAGCCCTCATTATCCATGTGGTTCAAGACCATGCTTGCTTCCATGCGACCCCAGTACTCCTCGTTTACCTGAGCTTAAGGGTGCTCATGGCCACCAGGGCCAATATGATGGCTATAATCCAGAAACGCACAATGACCTTTGGTTCAGCCCATCCCTTTAGTTCGAAGTGATGATGGATGGGCGCCATCCGGAATATGCGCTGCCCACCTGTCAATTTGAAATAGCCCACCTGGAAAATGACTGACAGGGCCTCGAACACAAACAATCCCCCCACCAGGGCCAAAATAATCTCCTGCTTGGTCATTACCGCCACCGCGCCCAGGACAGCGCCCAAGGAAAGGGAGCCCACATCACCCATGAACACCTCAGCAGGATAGGAATTGAACCAGAGAAACCCCAAACCAGCCCCAACCACAGCCCCACAAATGACTGCTATCTCTCCTGCCCCTGCCACATAAGGGATCTGCAAATAGGAGGCAATCTTCACATGGCCGGCCAAATAGGCGAATACGAGATAGCAGCCAAAGGCTATGGTCAATGGGCCAATGGCAAGGCCATCAAGGCCGTCTGTCAGGTTTACCGCATTGGATGCCGCTACAACGATAAATACCACCAGGGGGATATACCCCCACCCCAAATCCGGGTGAATACGCTTCAAAAAAGGAAGGTTCAGTTTCTCGTTAAACCCGGGATAGAAATAGAGAACAAGGGCCAGAACCAGGGCGGAAAGCACCTGTAATGAGAATTTTGAAACACCGCTCAGGCCCTTATTGCTCTTCCTCCTGATCTTCAGATAGTCATCCAGAAACCCTATGGCCCCAAAGCTGGCTATAACAAAAAGCAGGAGCCATACATAGATGTTCCTTGGGTCTGCCCAAAACAGTGTTGACAAGATAATAGCCGGAAGAATGAGACAGCCACCCATGGTGGGTGTGCCTTCCTTTAACTTGTGGTTAGGGGGGCCTTCTTCTCTTATATATTGAGCCACTTGGAGGGCCCGGAGCCTTGAAATGGCCCAGTTACCGAAAACAAAACATATGAGCAAGGCCGTAAGGGTAGAGAGGATGGTCCTAAATGTGATATAGCGAAAGACATTCAGCACCGATAGATATGGATGGAATATGTATATCAACTTATAAAGCACAGCCTCACCCCTTTACAGCCTTTCCTCAGGCCTCGATCCTTTGGCCTTTTGCCTTATACTGTCCACCACCTTATCCAGGCGCATCTTTCTAGAGCCCTTTAACAGTATGACATCGCCGGGCCGCATGTGCTGTTCAATGGCCTGGGCCATCTCCTCCGGTCCTTGAACAGTTACAAGACTCTCGCCGGGCAACCCCGCCTCCCTGGCGCCCTCCATCATGGTATCTGCGTATTGTCCCATGCCCACAAAGATCCTTGGTTGTAAGCCCCCCACCCACATTCCCGCCTCCAGGTGGGCCTGGACAGCTTCCTGGCCCAGCTCAAGCATGTCACCAAGGGCTACGATGAGGCCTCCAGCCTTGGTAATAAGTTGTTGTACGGCCTCAAGGGCTGCCTTCAGGGATACAGGGTTGGCATTATATGTATCATCCACAAGGGTTATCCCGAATGGGAGTTCCACCACCTCAAAACGACCCTCCATACCTTTAAACCGGCTTAATCCTTCTGCAATGGACTCCAGTGGCTCACCCATACAAAGGCATAGACCTGCAGCTCCAAGGGCGTTCATTACATTATGTTGGCCCGCAACCTGAAGTCGAACCCTCACCTCTTCACCTTTGTAACATAGGACAAAGCCGATACCTTGGCCGTCCTGGGGTTGTATTGCCTTTGCCCTTATATGGTTTTTTGAGTCCAGCCCAAAGCTCAGCACCCTTTTTCCATAGGTCTTTGCCAAATCCACCAATAAGGTGTTATCGCCGTTGACCAATAGCCAGGCCTCTTTCCTTAGTTCTTGGGCCAGCTCAAGCTTGGCCCGGGCTACCCCGAGGAGATTGCCGAGGCCCTCCAGGTGGGCCTTTCCCACCTCTGTGATAAGCCCCACATCAGGATCTGCGATCCGTGTGAGCCTCGCAATCTCCCCGGGCCGATTCATTCCCAGCTCGAGCACGGCCCGGCTGTGACGCCCTTCCAACTGGAAAAGTGTCAGAGGCAGCCCGATCAAATTGTTCAAATTGCCTTTGGTCTTCAATGTTTCGTGATGTTGTTCAAGCACCGCAGCGGCCATTTCCTTGGTGGTGGTCTTACCCACACTACCGGTAATGGCCCCCACTACTGTACTGTGCCTTGCCCTCCACCAGGCCGCCAGGTCACCAAGGGCCCTCAAGGTATCATCCACTCCTATTACAGCACCTGCCAAGTTTGAAAACCGTTGAGCTTGGCCTTTTTCCACCACAGCTCCTGCAGCACCTGACGAGACGGCATGCTCCACAAAATCATGGCCGTCAAATCGATCACCCTTCAAGGCCCAAAAAAGCTCTCCCGAATTAATGGTCCTTGAATCTGTAGAAATGCCCCTGAAACGTACATCCAGATCCCCTACAATGAGCGAGGCCTCCAAAATCCTCACCAATTCCCCTGCCCGTATGTCCCTAAGCCCCCCGGTCATTCACCTCATCCGTGAAAGGAGTTCTGCAGTCACCTTTCGATCGTCAAATGGCCGCTTTTCTGTCCCGATGATCTGATAATCCTCATGTCCCTTTCCTGCTATCAAGACCAGATCCCCCTTTCGCGCCTCGCCAAGGGCCTTTTTGATGGCCTTGCCCCTATCCAATTCCACGATATAGGGGGCCCCACCAGATACCCCTTCAACACCTTTGCAAATCTGATCCACAATCTCCTGTGGATCCTCTGTCCGAGGGTTATCCGAGGTGATGATGAGGAGATCGCTCAGCATCGCGGCAATCCGTCCCATTTCCGGGCGCTTACCCTTATCGCGATCTCCACCGCAGCCAAAAACCGTAATCACCCTTCCGTTTACCAAAGGACGAAGGTCTCGCAGGACCTTTTCCAGGGCATCCGGGGTATGGGCGTAATCCACAACCACTGAAATCCCCAGGTTATTTTTTATAGGCTCCACCCTACCAGGCACACATGATACCTGAGACAGCCCCTCTGCGATCTCCTCAAGAGAAACCTCCTCGCAGAGTGCCGCCCCTACTGCTGCAAGCATATTATACAGATTAAAGCGACCCAAGAGCGGGCAAGATACTTTTACCCAGCCGCTGGGAGTGGCAATCTCCGCCCCCAGTTCCTCGCTGGTCACAGAGACGTTTCGTGCCCTTACATGGCAGCCTTCACCCAGGCCATAGGTGAGCACAAGCGCATCCGTCATTTTCATGAGCCTCTGGCCATAGGGAGTATCTGCATTTATAACAGCCCAGGCCTTTGCGGTTTCACATCGTGCGCCAAGGTGTTGAAAAAGTAGACTCTTGGCATGGAAATAGGCATCCATGGACCCGTGGTAGTCAAGGTGATCTCTAGAAAGATTGGTAAAGACACCCACCTGAAATGGACAATCCCCCACCCTGCCTTGGTCCAAGGCGTGGGATGAAACCTCCATGACCACATGGGTGGCGCCCTGGTCGGCCATCTTGCGTAGGGCACGCATGAGGTCAAGGGATTCGGGGGTGGTTACGGGGGCGGGGCAGGTAAGCTTGCCAATCCGATAATTTACGGTGCCTATTACGCCTGGATGATAGCCCGCCTGCCTCAATATGGATTCCAGCAAATAGCTTGTGGTGGTCTTCCCATTAGTCCCGGTTATTCCAATGAGCTTAAGCTCCTTTTGGGGCCATCCATAGAACGCGGCTGCCAACTGATACAATGCCTTTCTTGTGTCAGGTACACGTATAACAGGAGCGGAGAACCCGCTTTGCACCTTGTTTTGCACCACAGCCCCCACAGCCCCTTTCCTTATTGCCTCATCTAGGAACCGGTGGCCATCCTGGCTATGCCCCTTCAGTGCTACAAACAGGTATCCAGGCATTACCTTTCGCGAATCATAGACAATAGCCTTGACCTCTCCGCTTAGAGGCCCTTCCACCTCAGCCCAAGGGAGCTCTCTGATTAGGCGTTCCAATTGCACGTCTCTTTCCTCGCTCCTGCCCAATCCATCCTATGAAGATGATCCAGGTGGCCTAAAGTGGACCTTTATCTTTCTAACCTGCGACAAGGACATGCCCGGTGGCGGGCTCTGCTTATAGGCAAGCCCTGTGCCTTGTAATATCACCCTTATCCCCAGGGCTCTGGCCTCCACTAGTACGTCACGAATTCCGAGCCCCCTGAAGTCTGGCAGCCGACCAATCCTTCCATGTTTCTTGGTTAGAGGAAGCGATGGTCTGCCCACTTTTTCCACCCGCCCCCAAGAGGTATCTGTGCCCTCATATCTTTGTTTTGACCTGTTGCTGGCTACTGTTATCTCTGGGGCCACCTTCAGGTAATTCAACGCCCAGAGTCCCACGTCCCGAAACACCGGGGCCGCTACCACGCCTCCATAGGGGATGCCTTTTGGCTCGTCAATGACCGAAGCAATCACCAGCTTGGGGTCATGAGCTGGCGCAAAACCCACAAAGCTGGCCACGTATTTGGAATTTGAATAGCGCCTTGTCTTTGGATCCACCTTTTGGGCCGTGCCGGTCTTCCCTGCCACTTGATATCCCTCGATGGCCGCCTCCGGGCCTGTGCCCTTTTTGCTCACCACCTTTTCAAGGATTGCTGTAACCATCCTAGCGGTCTTGGGTGATATAACCCTTCTCACCCTCCTGGGGCTATTGGCCCTTACCACATATCCGGCGCTGTCCGTAATCTCTTTGACCACGTAAGGTCTCATCAACGTGCCCCCATTGGCAATAGCAGCCATAGCCATGGCCAACTGTAGGGTTGTCACACTGATTCCCTGCCCAAAAAAGGCAGTAGCCTGATCCACGGGTTTTGCCTTCTTTGGGGCTCTGATAAATCCAGAGCGTTCTCCAAGGAGCCCGATATTGGTCTTTGAGCCGAAGCCGAATTTGGTCAAGTATTTACAAAAAAGATTGTAGCCGAGCTGTTGCCCCATCTTTATGGCCCCGATATTACTGGACAGGGCGATGATGTCGGTGACGGTCAAGGTCCCATATTTGTGTGTATCATGAATGATGCGATCAGCTATCTTATAGGTCCCTTCTTCGCAATATAACCTACTGTTGGGAAAAAGAACTCCTTCCTCCAGGATTGCGGCCAAAAGAAAGGCCTTCAAGGTGGAGCCTGGTTCAAAGCAGTCGGTCACTGTACGGTTCCGCCACCGCTCGGCCGGGTATTTTGAAAAGATATTCGGGTTGTATCGAGGTACCACGGCCATGGCCAGGATCTCCCCGGTATCTGGATTTACCACCACGCACTGGCCGCCTTTGGCCCTGCTTCTTCTCACAGCGGCCATAAGGGCCTTTTCAGCCTTGTATTGGATCTCCTTATCAATGGTCAGTACGAGGTTGTGAAGCTCCCTTCCACCCGATGACCTTCGGCGAATAAAAAAGGGCCTTCCCAAGGCATCCCGCATCTGAACCAGCTCACACCCAGGGCCTTTCAAGATGGCGTCATATTTGGCCTCAAGACCTTCCAGTCCTTGGTTATCTGCGCCCACAAACCCTAGCAACTGTGCAGCAAGTTCCCGTCCAGGATAATAACGTCTTTTCTCCGCTGTAATTCCTACATCTGGTAGATCTAATTCTTTGATCTTTTTGGCCTTGGCAGGGTCAATCTTTCTCTGAATCCATACAAAGGGCTTGTCCATGTTGAGGAGCCTATAGATCCTTCTACGTGAGGCGCCTAGGACCCTCGCCAGCTTTACTGCTGCCTTTTGCTTATCTCGAACTCGCCTGGGATGCGCGTATATGGATGAAACCTCTACGCTCAAGGCCAATTCATGGCCCTGACGATCATAAATCGTACCTCTTTCCGGCGGTAGCTTTACAATACCTGTGTATCCCGAACGGGCCATGGCCCTGAGTCGGTCCCGCTTGACCACCTGAAATTGATAGGCCCTGGCCACAATGCCACCAAAGCCACACAAAAATACGGCGGTTACCAACAAAATCCGAAATCGAATCCACTTCTTCTCCTTTACCTTCATGGTAGGACGATAATTTGCTTGGGCCTTGGTTGATGTAGTCCCAGTTTCTTAACAGCGCGGGCATGAAGGTTTTCCGGGGATTTTAAAAAAGCAAGCTCTAGCCTCAGTTTTCTGTTTAGCTCTTGGAGCCGCAGTTCCTCCTTTTTCAATTGCGTCAGATCATACCCAATCTGGGTGGTCTCAAAATTGGACCATACAAACCCTATCCCAGTGCCCATGAGCAAAAGCGCCATAAAAGCTGCAAAGAACATTTGCCTGGTGGAAAGTCCAAGTGGCCGCCGCCTCTTCCTGGCATTGACCACCCTGATTCCTGTCCTGGCGTTTCGGGACCTTACCATCTCATAGACTCTTTCTGGCCTTGTCATGATATCACCCTCTCCGCTGCTCTCAAAATGGCACTTCGTGCCCTGGGGTTTTCCTCCATTTCGGCCTGAGAAGGCCTCTTGGCCTTTTTATATAGTCGCTTCAAAAGGGGGCTCCGGCCGCAAACACACTGGGGAAAATCAGGGGGGCAAATACACCCCTTTTCCCAGCTCACCATGGCTTGCTTTACCATTCTATCCTCCAAGGAATGGTAGGATAGGATCACCACCCTTCCCCCTGGTTTCAAGAGTCCGGGCACCTTTTCCAAGAATGTCTTGAGGTTGTCCAGTTCCCTGTTTACAGCAATTCTGAGCGCCTGGAATGTTCGTGTCGCAGGATGTCTGTATACGGGCCCGCGAGGCTTTGGGTATACGCTACGGACGAGAGATGCCAGTTGTGATGAGGTCTCGATTGGGGCCCTGCTGCGAGCCTGAATGATTGCTTTGGATATGCGCTTGGCCTTTCTTTCTTCACCATATCGTCTTAAAAGATCCTCAAGTTCCTGCTGGCCCAAGGTGTTAAGCAAGTAGGCTGCTGTGATATCGCCTTCATCAGGGTCCATTCTCATATCTAGGGGTTCGTCTCTGAGGAAGCTGAATCCCCTCCCTGAATAGTCCAATTGAAAAGAGGACATGCCCAAATCTAAAAAAACGCCATCAACCTTTGTGATACCGAGACCTAACAGCACCTCATCCAAATTTGCATAACTTGCCTTGGTAATTTCTCGCCGACATACAAGATCTTTCAGCCTTTCCTTGGCCACCTGAATGGCCGTTGGATCCACATCCAAGGCAATCAGCATGCCCTCAGGGCCGAGCCTCTGACCCATGGCCAGGCCATGTCCCCCGGTTCCCAAGGTCCCATCCACATAGATACCCTCCGGCCTTATGGCCAAGGCCCTCAGCACTTCCTTGACAAGAACCGGTTCATGCAGGCAGTTCAACGCCCGCTCCTTTAAATACCAAACTCCCTAAGAGACTGGCTCGCTTTGGGAAAATGCTCTTTTGCCCTTTGAAACGCCTCCTCCCATCTGTCTTTGTCCCATATTTCGAACCGTTTCAGTTGACCCACCAACATGACCTCACGGTCAAGCCCCGCAATCTCCCGCAAATCCGGCGGAATGGTTATTCTGTTCTGTTTTAATGGGCATTCCTTGGCGCCTGAGATAAAGTACCTCAGGTAGGTATTAACATCCTGATCAAACTCGGGCAGCTCGATTGCCTTTTCCTCTATAATCAACCAGTCCTTTTTTGCATAAACCCATAGGCAACTATCGTGGTTGGTCACTACTAGGCAGTCCTCGCCTCTCCGCTCAAGCACTTCCCTAAATCGCGTGGGAATGGCTAGACGACCCTTGCTATCCAAGGTGTGTTTTGACCGCCCTCTGAACACCAAATTACACCTTTCTTACCACTTCGCACCACTTTAAGGCACTTTGTGACACTTCTAGGAAAAAAATGGGCATGTGTCAAGAAAAAAGAGTAAGAAAAATAGGGATAGGCCTAAAAAGAAATGATCCCAAAAAAGTAGATAAGCGAAATGATGTAAATGATAAGAAATAGGACATTTAGGGTAAGTCCAGAGTATGCATAGTCCTTGTCATTTCGTTCCTCAATCAAAGGAATGGAACGGATAGCGCACACAATACCGGAGCATAGCAGCAGAGGTACCAATGTTAAATAGGGCACCAGAAACTTTAGGGACAAAAACTCCTTTTGAACAAGGGCCACCAACAAGGCCACTAGCCCTCCTGCCCCGAATGGCAGCAGAAAACCCACGATAGCAAGGTGATTTGTCTTCCTAAATCCCTTTGGCATTTGATCTCCTTGTAAGTGAGTTCACCTATGGATCAAAGGTTTATTGGCTGAGCTCATAGGCAAAGGCCCATTTTCTTATAACACAAATCCTCAGCCTATTCCACAGGTCCTCCCTTCATCCAGTGGCTATTGGCTGGGATTCGCTTTTGGCAATGTGATTTCTTTGAATCGAAATTTGAGCTGACTGGGCTCGATACGTACAATGGCGATGCGGTCGGTAGGTAACACAATTTGGTCCCGAGTTATCCTAAACGTTCTTCTGCCCCACTTTGCCAGGGTGAGGTCAAGCTCCGCGTGCACATTTTCAGGATTAAGTGTGCTAGCATCCTTACGGAGCCCCCGGCATGTAATTCGCAATTCAGGATGCACGGGCTCAAGGATTTGAAGGTTATTAGGTGTGTTCTTGAGCTCCAGAGGGACCTTTAGAGAAACCTCAAAATTCTGCTGCCCAGCAAGCAATAGCCAAAATACAGTGACAATGATCAAAGCAGCAACCTTCAAATGAAACCTGCGCCGAAGAATGGCAAAAATCCTTTCCCCCAGGCCCTGGTCATTGCCACCAGAGGGTGTGACAGCCTCTTTTACTAGGGCAATCAACTGTTTCTCGTCTGCTATCTTTGTCGCCTCCCCATTGTGCATGATAGACACTGTACCCCTTTCCTCGGACACCACGATGACCCAGGCATCGCATCGCTCAGACAGGCCAAGGCCGGCCCTATGACGGGTGCCCCACTGCTCTGGCACGCCCTCTCTAGAACTCAGGGGTAGATAACAGGCCACCTTAGCGACTTTGCCTTGTCTTATGAGGGCAGCTCCATCATGTAAGGGGGAATTTTTCTGAAATATGCTTCCAAGCAATTCCCGGTTAGGCTCACCCTCCAGGTCAATCCCACCCGTAATAAGCTCATCCACCAAATCCCCTCGTTCAAGGACTATAAGCGCCCCAACCTTCTTGTGTGCCAAGGAGAAAACTCCGCGTGCCAATTTCCCTATCCACTCCTGGCCTCCAGTAACAGCTCGAAATCCAATGAACCTAAGGGGGTTGACCCTTTCGAGTGCCTGGCGGATTTCCGATTGGAAAAGGATGATGAGGAGGATAACTAGGACTTGCCACAAGATTTGAAAGACCCACGTGGTCAGGAAAAGTCCCCACGATCTGGCCACAGTAAAGACAGCACCTAGGGCCACTAGCCCTACCAGCGCCTTGAATGCCTTGGTACCCCAGAACCAGAGATAGAGGTGGTAAACCAGGACAGTCATAAGCAGGATATCTAGAACATCTTGGAATCGAAGGTTGGAAAGAATAGGAAACAGGCTCATGGTTCCCCCAATGATCTCTTGCTCCAACACACTGGGCCAGCTTTGGGCCGGGTAGATTTACACATGATCTTATACAGAAAACCAATTCGTCTGTCCAAGGGATGTTCGTGCAGGAAGGAGAGAAGATTCCAAAAAGGGTGAGCCAAGAGGAAACCTGGTCAGTTCTTGAGTTTTTCCTTATCCGTCTCCTCTTCACCGGCCAGGATTTCCAGACCAACAAGATAATGGCCTTTGAAACGGCCATTGTCATCCTTGGTAATATGCCGGATAGCCGTAGGCCTATACTCTGCCCCAGCCATGGAGTCCCCGAGGTAGTATTTCATGTTCAGCTTATCACCCACCTTCAGGAGCGACAGGATGTGAGACCCCTCCTTCACCAGCACGCACATGGACTTGGATGCCATATTCCATATCCTGAACTGATAGGGCACCTCCAGCCCCTCAATGAAAAATTCAACACTATAGTACTGGTCTAGGGTCTTGCGAGGTTCTGATCGTCTTTCAACCATACCATGGGGAAGGCCATTGTGTTGCATTATTATTTCTCCTTGTACGGCCTTGGATTGGAAGGGATGTTCGCAAATGAATTTTTTGCAATTTTGGTGCCATCATCACCGCCTCATCCCAATCAATAAGACATCCCTATATACGTCTCAAGGGAATAAGCCCTGCGGCACGCTATGCCTTATTCTTAAAGCTTTTTACTCAATATTCTCTTGCCAGCTTATCCCAAAAAAATTCCACCTCCACCCCCCTTAAGAATAAAGGGACCGTATCTTTTGTCAAATTTCTGACATGAAATCGTGCAATTTTCTATACACCATCGCCCCGAGTGGCCTTCTCCCTGATATCAGAAAGAATCTCTTTTATTTCATCTGCATACTCCCTTGGGGCACTGACATGCCCCCATCCCTTTTGTGTCTGGAACAACCCGTCATAGGCCGTGTCATAGTATGAACGCATAACATGGGGGATTCCCCTCTCCTCAAGTATTGAGGCCAAAAGCAATGCCTCAATATCATTATCAATGATAACTACCTTTATGTATTCCCCCATGACAGCCCTTCCCTGTTTCCATTGCCACCTGCTTGAATTAGGCCTGCTAAGTGAAGCTATCAGCGGTGCGCAACCTACCCAGACGGCAGCCTTCCGGGTAATTCATGAAAGAAACAGCTACATCTTGTCATTTGGAGCCTCCGTGCCCGCCTGCATCGGGCAGGCCACAGGCAGGCGAAGCGATAAATTTCTTCTCCGTCGAATGTCAAATTAATCCGCCTATGAAGTGTGGCGGATGAATTTCAAATGCCCTAATGTCCAAAATAGCGGAGTTTTAACATTTGAAATTTGGCATTTGACATTGTGTTTATGCTGTTTCTTAGAAGCCTTCAGTTTAACCTACTGCCTCCGCGAGCTAGATACCCCCAGGGCCCTCTGGCCTTGAGTTCCCACAAGTTCATAAGGTTTTTTGAATTTACATTTCATCTAAATATGATAAACTCTAGAAAACTTGCGAGTTATTGTCTATCATAATTTTGAGTAACCACAACCCAAATTACTTGATAAAACCCTTAGGTGACCCCGGTCCTTGATACCGTGTGAAATATAGTAGCTTCCCGCGATATGAGAGACATCTTGCTCATCATCCAATAGCTCCTGCAGGTGTATGGCACAAAGGGCATGTGGACATCACCCAGATTCATGGAAAGGAGGCGAGCATATGGCAGTCAAGATTATAATCAAAAGGACGGTTGCCAAGGAAAAAGAGGCAGAACTATTACCCCTTCTCGTTCAATTGCGGGCACTCGCTACCGCGCAACCGGGATACATTTCAGGGGAGACCTTACGCAATATCGACAATCCAGAAGAGTACCTAGTAATCAGTACATGGCAAAGCCTGGAAGACTGGGAAAAATGGGCCGATAGCAAGCAAAGGGCCGAGATTCAAGACAAGATTGACGCACTCCTGGGAGAAAAAACCCAGTATGCCAGATACTTGTATGGTTAACAAAACCCATTAGATCCATTCTGATACCTTCCATAAAAGACTGGAGCCAACTCCTTTGTGGTTGGCAAATAGGAAGCTGCAAAGGGGAAGGACTATTCTTGTCCTAATCCCCTATCCCCTACGTGTTCTACTGCCTACAGAAGAGATATACCTTCACAGACTTGGGATTGTCATACTGACAAGGGTTTGGTAGGCTAAATACCCATATAGAACTATCATTATTTGGTATTACCTATAAAGCTCGCAATAATGAAGGCTATGGAAGATCCAAAAACCGTTCTGCAGGAACTGACCAAGGGGGTGGAGCACGGATTAAGGCTCATTTCTGTGCGGGGATTGTCCGACACAGCACTATCCTTCTTCTTTAATCAGTTTTTGTCACGACTCAGACGCCCTTGTCTGGCCCTACTACCCGAACAGAAAGAGGCCTCTAGGGTCTTCAATCAACTCCGCTTCTTCATGTCCGAAGAATCTCAAGAAGGAGGATCTGAAACCCGACTAAGCCTATTCTCCCCCTATGATATATCCCCTTTGAGTGGATTAAGCCCCCATCAGGAGATCATCACGGCCAGGCTTGAATCCCTTTATCATCTCCTCAACCACGGGAGGGCAGTAGTCATATCCTCAATTGATGCCGTCGTCTTTAAGGCCTTGCCCAAACACTCTTTTCTCAAGGCCATAGAGCTCCTTGAAACCGGAGAGGAAATCCATAGGGATTCCCTTATAAGATATCTTGAGACATCTGGATACCGCCGCTCCTCACTGGTTGAGGAAAGGGGTGAGTATGCCGTAAGAGGCAGCATATTGGATCTGTTCCCCCCCCTTCACCCCAACCCTATTCGGCTAGAGTTCTGGGGGGATCTCCTTGAGTCCATGAGATATTTTGATTCCCTTAGCCAAAGATCCTTGGCCCCGCTGGACGAATGTGTAGTGATCCCGTGCCGCGAAGTCCTGACTGGGATAAAGAATCTGGAAAAGGCAAGGACCATGGGAAGGCTCCCATCGGCTCAAGGGGACGGGGCGGCCTACTTCCCTGGTATTGAGGGGTGGATCACCCATTTTTATGAAGACTTGGACAGCCTCTTTGACTACATGCCCTCGGATGCCCTCCTTGTGATCTTTGACCCTCACAGAATAACACCTGCCTACGAGTCAACGAAGACTCGATATGAAAAGGACAAACAACACTACCGTAAAGAGGCATCCAAAAAAGGGATTCCGTTTCCTGAGACCGAAGGAGTGCTTATCTCCCTCAGCGAGCTGAAGGCCCAGTGCGAGCGGTTTCAGCAGGTTCATTTCAGCCCATTGGATTTTTCCCACCAGGCTCAGCCCCAGCTTCTTCTTTCCATAAAACCCGTACAGCCCGTGGACCATGAACTGGATCTCGTCATGGAAGGGAAAGGGCGAATTTCCATGGCCCCCCTTGCCCAAAGGGTTTCAAGCTGGGTTGCCTCCGGTGGTTGTGTGGTTATCGTGACAAGGACGGAAAAGCAGGCCAAGCGGCTGGTGCAAATCCTGGAAAATTATGGTGTCTCGGTAAATCGTGTTGTGAAGGCCTGGAACACCATCCCCATGAGGCGGGGTTTGTATGTGTGCGTAGGGAAGCTTTCCAGGGGCTTTGTCTGGCCCCAGATGTCCTTGTTTGTAATCACTGAGGATGAGATCTTCGGCCCCAAGAGACCTCAGCCCAGGATGCGAAAAACAGGGGAACAGCCCCCCTTGCGGTGGTCAAGCCTTAGCCAGCTTAGTGAGGGCGATCTTGTGGTACACGAGGAGCATGGCATTGGACGCTATGGCGGGCTTTTTAAAATGGTAGTGAACGGCAGAGCCAGTGATTTCTTGTTAATCCAGTACGCAGGTAATGACAAGCTATACATTCCCGCCGACCGTATCGGTATGTTGCAAAAATATCTCGGTGCTGATGACAAGGAACCCAAGCTGGACCGCTTGGGCGGCAGATCCTGGAACGTGGCAAAACAGAGGGCCAAGCGCTCTATTAAAGAAATTGCAAAGCAGTTAATTGACCTGTATGCATTGCGTACACATAAAAAGGGCTTTGCCTTTTCCCCTCCTGACACCCTATTCAAGGAATTTGAGGCCACATTTGAGCACGAGGAGACGCCTGATCAAATAAGGGCCATCGAGGAAGTACTCAATGACATGACCTCTGATCGCCCTATGGATCGTCTCATATGTGGGGATGTAGGATTTGGAAAAACGGAAGTTGCCCTCAGGGCCGCATTTAAGGCCGTATCAGATGGAAAACAAGTTGCCGTCCTAGTACCCACCACGGTCCTGGCCGAACAGCACTATGATACGTTTGCTACAAGGATGAAGCCTTATGGTATTAGGGTAGGGCTTCTAAGCCGATTTAAGACAAAAAAAGAGCAAACCGAGATTCTGGCCGGGCTGCGCTCAGGGACCATTGACATCGTAATCGGCACCCATCGACTGCTCCAAAGGGATGTGAGTTTTTATGACCTTGGCCTTCTCATTATTGACGAAGAGCAGCGTTTTGGAGTGAAACAAAAGGAGAGCCTAAAGCGATATCGAGCCCTTGTGGATGTCCTGGCCTTGACAGCAACTCCCATACCCCGAACCTTGCAACTGTCTATGACAGGCGTAAGAGATCTGAGTATTATTGAAACACCACCCGAAGACCGGCTTGCCATACAAACCACCCTCTCGCCCTATGATGAAGATCTTATCATCCGAGCCATTCAACAGGAGCTGGACAGGGAAGGCCAGATTTTCTACGTGCACAATAGGGTTCAAACCATTGAAGCATGCGCCGAAGATCTCCGGAGGCTTGTGCCCTTCGCCCAAATAGCCATTGCCCACGGCCAGATGCGAGAGAGGGAGTTGGAAGAGACCATGCTCCGATTCCTGAGCAGAGAAATCGATGTGTTAGTGTGTTCCACCATTATTGAATCGGGGCTCGACATTCCCACAGCAAATACTATCATCATCACCGAGGTGGAGCGACTCGGACTTGCCCAGATCTATCAACTCAGAGGCAGGGTAGGAAGGGCTAAGGAAAAGGCCTATGCCTATCTTCTTTACTCCAATGGTTCCAAGATGACCAAGGAGGCAGAAAAAAGACTGAAGGCCCTTATGGACTTTTCCCACATGGGCGCTGGCTTACAATTGGCTATGCACGACCTCAAGATCAGGGGAGGGGGAAATATCTTGGGCTTTGCCCAGTCCGGCCACATCTCAGCTATCGGCTATGAGCTTTACTTGAAATTAATTGAACAGGCGGTGGCAGAGCTGAAGGGTGAGCAATGGCAAGAGATCCCTGATCCTGAAATCAATGTGCCGGTACCTGCACGACTGCCTGAGCAATATATTGGTGATATGGACATCAGGCTCAATCTTTATCGCCGGCTTTCCACAGTACGGGAAGGGGGGCAACTGGAGCGCCTAAAGGAAGAGGTTATAGACCGTTTCGGGCCTCTGCCCGAGGAGGTTGAAAATCTTTTCCAGCTCGTTTCCTTACGCCTGGTGCTCAGACAACTGGGAATCACTCGACTTGATGCAGGGCAGTCAAATATTACTCTGACCTTTGCGCAGTCCAATACCCTGGACCCTGAGCGACTTGTAAAAATGACCTTGTCCAAATCGGCCACATTCCGTTTTCTCTCCCCATCCCGGCTTCAGATAAGAACACCTGCAATAAGGCCTCAGCAAATCTTATCCAGGGTACTCCATGAAATCCATTCCCTTCAAGAGGCATCCCAGTAGGTCAAAAAACGAGGTGGCCGCCTGTCGGGCTTCTGAAAAATTCTTTGCAATTTCTCTTACAGATGCTAATCTGAGAATTTAAGCATCATCAAAAAGCCCCTAAAACCTCTTTGGATTGGGCCAAGGCGCATGGATAAGGCAATGAAAACCAGGCTAGGCCGAGCCGCGGTCTTTGCTTTCATATCTTTTATACTCTGTATGATCCCTGTATCAGGCTGCAACCGCAGCCAGGGCAAAGATGATAGGATTGCTCTCATAGTGGGAGCCAAGAAAATTGGCCTGGATCAATTGAGGGAAGACGTCCTTGTCCAAAGCGCCGGCCTAATAGACCCTGATTCAGAAACCTTCCGCCTGGAGGGCCCCCTCCTCCAAGCAATCATTGAGTACTATCTCATTGAAGGGTATGCGAAAAAAGAGGGCATCTCCGTCTCTGAGGATGAGGTGCTTAAGGCGGTACAAGAGATCAAAAAAGATTATCCAGATCAAAGCTTCCAGGAAACTCTCTTGCATGGTTATGTGGATTTTGACCACTGGAAAAAATCATTGAAGAGGCAAATCTTAAGAAAAAAGGTCTTTGAAGCGGTTACCAGAGATGTACTACCTCCTAGTCACACTCAAATCGCGAACTATTACAAAACCCATATAAAGGCATTTACAAGGGCCCCCAGGGTGCGATTTCGCCAGATTGTTACCCGCTCGAAAAAAGAGGCAGAGGCTGCTCTTGACAGGCTCCGAAAAGGAGAACCAATGGATAAGCTGGCTAAGCTCTATTCCTTTGGACCTGAAGCAGCCAATGGTGGCGAAGTAGGATGGGTTGAAATAGGCCAGCTTGTTCCTTCCATTGAAAAGGTTCTCTTTTCTCTACCCGTGGGGAAAATAAGTCCAATTGTAAAATCCCCTTATGGGTATCATATATTTGAAGTGCTGGAGGTCGAACCCGGTGGTCTGCAGCCCCTAAAAGAGGTGGCGGCCCAGATCCAGTCCAAACTTTATGCAGAGGCCCGTGAAAAGGAATTCAAGCAATGGCTTGACCGTATCAGGGGGCAAACAAAGGTACAGGTCTTCAAATACACCATAGAAAGGACAGATCATCCAAATGGGTAAGAGACAAAGGATCCTGGTGGCACTGGTGACAATATTGGCATTGTTTTCTCTGAACTTCCCCGTGGCTGCGGAGGTATGCAACCGGATCGTTGCATTAGTGGAAGACGATCTGGTCACCCTCCATGAATTGAACAAGCGGATGAGGCAGCTCACCGGCATGGATCCAACAGAGCTCAAAAGAAAAGATGAAAATAGGTATCTGAAAACCAGGCAACAGATCCTTGACATGCTCATTGACGAAAAGATCACCCAAAAAAAGATCCAAGAACTGGGAATCAAGGTCACTGACAAAGAGGTCGATGAAGCCATAGAAAAGATTAAAAGAGACAATCACCTCACACAGGAAGACCTGGTGGCAGCCCTGAAGAACCAGGGCATGAGTTACTTGGAGTACAGAGAAAAGGTGAAAACCGACCTTGAGCGACTCCAGCTAATCAACTATGAGGTAAAATCAAAGATTATCATCAAGGAAAAAGATATTCGGGCTTACTACCAAGAGCATCTGGATCAGTTCAAGGTCAAGGGCAGCCTTAGGCTCGCTATGATCTTTCTTCCTATCAGACAGGCCGACGACAAAGCGGAGATGGATCACCTTAAGCACAAGATTGAGGTAATCTATGAAAGATTAAAAAAAGGAGAGGACTTTGGCCAGCTCGCCAGGGAGTACTCAAAGGGACCGGGTGCCTCTCAAGGGGGAATTATTGGTGATTTGGATCCCAAGGTGCTTGATCCCATGATTCTAAAGGCCATCCAAGGACTAAAGGATGGAGAAGTCAGCCAGCCAATCTTCAGGCCAAACGGGGTTCAAATCATAAAGCTGGTCAGACGATACCGTGGATCGGTGAGGCCCTATGAGGAGGCAAAAGAAGCCATTTATGATATCCTGTATCGTCAGGAAGTGGATAAGAGATACTACGCATGGATTAAGGACCTCAGAAGCAAGGCTTATATCAAGGTATGCTTCTGAAAGACCTGAGTATTCTTTCCCAGCGCTGCAGGTCTTTTTACTGCTTTCTCTCAGGTCCCTCTTCAGGAAGCAATAGGGAGTAAGGGAAAATGGTCAAATCCAAATCACGGAAAGAACAGGTGGACAATGCCCATGGCCATAATCAAGGCGAAGGGGGTCTTGGCCAACGTTTAAAAGAGGCCAGAGAGGCAAAGGGCCTTACCTTGGAACAGGTCTTTGAGCATACACGGGTCAGGATCTCCATGGTAGAAGCCATGGAAAAAGAACAATGGGACGCCCTCCCATCTCCTGTGTTTGTAAAAGGCTTTCTGCGCTCATATGCCAAATTGCTAGGGGTAGATGAAGATGAGTTGATCGACCTTTATGAAAGACAAGTTCCCAAACATTCGAAGCCATTTAAACCTATATTAACAGAGTCACGATCCAGAAAATCAGGTACTCTTATAGTTGTCTTTCTCATCGTAGTGGCAATGGCCCTGGGTTTTTGGTGGATACAACAACCTCCCCGCCCTGTCACTTCTTCAAAGCCGAAGCCAGCCGCCAGACTACAGGACAAAAGCCCCCCCTCGACCGGGACCCAGGTATCAGAGAAACCTGCACCGCCCCCGGCTCATAAACAAACCCTTGTTGGGCCCAAAGAACCTCAAAAAGGACCTCAAATAGTACCAACCCAGGAAGCAAAAAAAGTGCCCTTAAAACCCGCAGCACCTGAGCCAGAGCCTGAAAAGGCCATCACGACACCTCCCCCAAGGCCCACCTTAGTGCTCAAGGGAAATGTAAAGGAAAGGACCTGGATGAGGGTGTCTGTAGACGGTGGTGATCCCAAGGAGTATATTTTTGAGCCCGGCAGCCAGCCGCAGTGGAAAGGTCAGAGGCTTTTTGATATCATGATAGGAAATGCCGGGGGTATTGAGCTGGAATTTAACGGCAAGCCATTGGGCATATTGGGTAAAAGGGGCAAGGTTGTACACCTGACATTGCCCCAAAAGGAAGAAAGGAGGTCACCTGAGGGTTAACGTGGAAAATGTGCTAGAGCTTTTTGAAGAAAGAGGATTTCTGGAGCAAATCACGGATCGAGACCAGGTACACAGGCTTTTGGAACAGCCCACCACCTGTTACATAGGTTTTGACCCAACGGCCAAAAGCCTTCATGTGGGAAGCCTGTTACCCATCATGTCTCTTGTGCATATGCAGCGAGCGGGCCATAGGCCCATCGTGGTCATTGGGGGTGGAACCGCCCTTGTGGGAGACCCCAGCGGAAAAACAGAGATGCGGCCGGTGATGTCCCGTGAAGAAATTGACGAAAATGCCAAGGGGCTTAAGCAGCAACTTTCCCGTTTTCTTGATTTTGAAGGAGGCAGGGCCCTGATGGTAAATAACGCCGATTGGCTGACAAAGCTCAATTATATCGAATTCCTCCGGGACATCGGACGGCACTTCAGCGTCAACAGGATGCTGGCAGCCGAAAGTTATAAGGTCAGGCTTGAGGCAGGCCTCAGTTTTATTGAATTCAACTATATGCTGCTTCAGGCATATGACTTCTGGCACCTGTTCAAACACTACGATTGCCGGCTCCAGATGGGTGGCAACGACCAATGGGGAAACATCTTGGCCGGTACGGACCTGATCAGGCGACTGGAAGGGGAGACGGCCCATGGGATCACTTTTCCGTTACTCACCACATCCTCAGGTATCAAGATGGGCAAGACCCACAAAGGGGCGGTCTGGCTCGATCCCAACCTCACCTCCCCTTATGAGTATTATCAGTATTGGATCAACCAGGATGACCGTGACGTGGAAAGGTTTCTGGCCCTCTTTACCCTACTTCCCATGGAAGAGGTCAGGCGCCTTGGTTCCTTAAAGGGTGAAGACCTTCGCGAGGCAAAAGAGATATTGGCCTTTGAGGCCACAAAGCTGTGCCACGGCATAGAGGAGGCCACCAAGGCCCGCGAGGCATCCAGACAGCTCTTTGGTGCAGGGTCTTTAGGCAAGGCCGAATCTGTGCCCACCTGTGAGATTGAAGAGGAAGAACTCCGCAAAGGAATACCTGCCTATATTCTCTTTGAAAGGTCCGGGCTTTGCAAAAGCCGTGGAGATGCCCGGAGGTTAATAGCCCAAGGAGGAGGCTATGTTAATGGCGAACGATTGCAGGCCTTTGACCAGTTGATCACTCTGGATTCCAAGGGTGAACAGGCCCTGTTGCTCCGTGCTGGGAAAAAAAGATATGTTAGAATCATGCCCCTATAAGAATAACACATCCTAAGTAAAGGGCTCTTCAGAATAAAGGCCTGAACAAAAAGGATGAGTACTAGACAGAATCCGAGCTGGATTATGACTCAAAAACAAAAAGATAACCTGGTCCATCCGGAAGAGACACCTGAGGTAGCTTTGCCGGAGGCCTTACCTGAAAACCTCGCCCCTGCAGTAGTTCCTGAGGAAAAGGGCCTTGTTCCCTATGACCCCCTCCAGATGTATCTTATGGAGATCAAAAAGTTCAGGCTTCTTACCAGGGAAGAAGAAATGGAGCTGGCGATTCGGGTGAGGGAGCATAATGACCAACAGGCGGCCTATATCCTGATCACCTCCAATCTCCGCCTTGTGGTCAAGATCGCCATGGATTTCCACCGATATTGGACAAGGAGCCTTTTGGATCTGATCCAAGAAGGCAACGTGGGTTTGGTCCAAGCGGTCCGAAAATTTGACCCCTACCGGGGGATAAAGTTCTCTTACTATGCCTCTTTCTGGATAAAGGCATATATCCTTAAGTTTATCATGGATAACTGGAAACTGGTGAAGATAGGCACCACCCAGAGCCAACGAAAGCTCTTCTTTAACCTGGCCAAGGAAAGGGACAAACTCATCTCTCAAGGATTCAACCCAGAACCGAGGCTCCTGGCTGAACGCCTTGATGTAAAAGAAGAGGAAGTGGTGGAGATGAGCCAGCGCCTGGGAGGTTGGGAGGTTTCCCTCAGCTCCCCGGTAGGTGATGATTCAAGGGAGTCCTTTGGGGCCTTTCTGCCAGATCCCGGTCAATCCGCTGAAGAACAGTTATCTGAAGAAGAGGCCAGGCATCTCCTTTTAGAGAAACTTAAGGAATTCCGAAAAACACTTTCAGGAAAAGAGGCCGATATTTTTGACAGTCGTATCATGGCTGAAAAGCCTATTACCTTGCAGGAATTGGGTGACAAATACCACATATCGCGTGAGCGGATACGGCAAATTCAGGAAAGGCTCATCACCAAGGTCAAAAAGTACTTAAAGGAACAGATTCCTGACTTTGAAGAACTCTACGCGGATTTTCTGAGATGATCTGCAAACAACCCATATGGCGAATCACCCTTTTAGCCCTGACATTGACCATCTCCGGCTGTAGCTGGATCTTTCCCCCGTCAGCTAAAGGCCCAAAAGCGGCCTTAAAGCCAACAATCTACCCTATCCCATCCAGGGATGCCAAATTTATCTCCTATCTAAATTACATGAAATATAGACTGGCCTTGTCTGAAGGCGATTTGGAAAAGGCAAGAGATTTCTTGGCCATTAGTTTGGAAAAAGATCCCGACTCTCCTTACCTAAACCGCAAGATGGCGGAGCTACTGAAGAATATAAAGAAATATCAAGAGGCCTTAACATATGCCCAGAAGGCAATAGCCCTTTCGCCCAAGGACATTAACTTGCACATCCTATTGGCCGATCTTTACTCACTCACGCACAAGGATGCTCTGGCCACTCTGGAGTACGAAAAAATCCTGAAGCATCGGCCTAGGGATCAGAGGGTAAGGCTTGTTTTGACTACCATCTATATCCGGCAAAATGAGTTTCAAAAGGCCCTTTCACACCTGGATATACTCATCAAGCAAAACCCTGATCTTGTAATTACCTACTATTACAGGGGACGCATTTATCTTGAACTAAAGGAATATGACAAGGCAGAAAAGGCTTATAAAAATGCCTTGAGGCTAAATCAGACATTGGAACCCGCCCTTTTTGATCTGGCCACACTTTATCAGCTTACCAATCGGTACAAGGAAGCGGCCAATCTTTATGAAAGGCTGCTCGCTTCTTACCCAGATAATCTGATGGCCCGAGAGAGACTTGTGGACATCTATTTCAGGCTGGGGCTTCAGGAAAAGGCCGAGAAACAAACCGAGGCCATAAAACGCCAGTCCAAGCCTGGCGAACCTGGCCGACAGGCCCTTGGACTTATTTATCTCAGGCACGGAAAGATACAAGAATCCATCAATGAATTGAGCCTCATTGTATCGGCCTGGCCCAAAGACCAAAAATCCCGCTACTACTTGGCCATTGCCTACGAGCAGCAGGGCAACTTTGAAAAAGCGCTTGAGCATTTCCGACAAATCAAGGAAAGCTCCAGATATTACATCCCTTCTCAGCTCCATATTGCCTATATTCTTGAAGACCAAGGCAAAACCAATGAAGCGATTGAGATTTTGAAAAAGACCATTGACCTTGACAAAGGGAAGCCAGAGCTTTACCTCATGCTTGCAGGCCTCTACGAGGCCAAAGAGGACTACCGCGAGGCCATTAAGGTCCTGCAAGAAGGTCTTCGAAATAACCAGAAAAACGTAAGTCTGCTTTTCCGCTTAGGTGTGGTCCTTGACAAGAACGGTAACAAGGAGGCGTGTATAGAGCGGATGAAGGAGGTCTTGGCCATTAATCCGAATCATGCTGAGGCACTCAACTACATTGGATATACATATGCTGAACAAGGGATACGGTTGGATGAGGCCATGGAACTCATCCAAAAGGCCCTCCAGCTTAAACCAGAAAGTGGCTATATAATTGACAGTTTGGGGTGGGTGTATTTCCAAAAAGGACTTTATGATCAAGCGATCCGGTATCTTGAAAAGGCCGTTAAACTGACGCCAGATGATCCCACCATTAATGAACATCTGGGAGATGCCTATTTCAAGAAAAGGGATTACCGGGCCTCCTTGGAGCATTACAAGAGGGCCCTCTCCTTGAAGCACCCCAAGGAAAAGGAGCTAAGAAAAAAGATCAGCAGGGTTCAACAGCTTTTAAAGACAGGGAAAAATTGATCCCCTCCCTCCATATACTCACTTGGCTGCTCAGGGTCCTCTTGGTCTCCATATTTGCAGCATCAGCTTGTGCCCCTTTAAAACCCAAACAAACACCAGGTCCAATCCCTAGGGACCAAGTCGCCCTGCTCACTCAAAACCTAACAGAGCAGAGAAGCAGGGTGCACACCTTTATCTCATCCGGCCGCCTGAGCCTTGAAATGGACCAACAAACCATATCTGCCCAGTTCTTCTGTATTGCCTCGCGAAATCCTCTAAGGCTAAAGGCCGAGGTTACACATAGCTGGGGAAAGCCCTTAGTCCACTTCCTCATCCAGGCAGGAACGGTTACAGTTGTTGATCTTTACAGAAAAAAGGCATATGTGGGAAGTCTCAAAGGCATGCCACCGTTGTTCGGGATTTCGACCCCTATGGATGCGGGCCTCTTGTGGTCCATCATGAGAGGTTATCCTGAGCTACCCTTAAAGAGTAATCCACTCTGGTCCACGCACCGTCAGTGTCTCCTTGTCCTCCGAAGAGGCTCGGTTGCGCAAGAGATCCGATTTGACAACCAAGGGATCCACCCCTCCCTGGTTGTATACCCTTCTACTCATCTGAGAGTGCGATTTTCTGACTTTGCAAAAAACCAGGGGCTTTTTTATGCAAGGAAGGTGGAAATCCTTAATGACATAGGGGCCGAACGACTACGGCTTAAAATCAAAGAGATTATCTTTAATCAAGCCCTACCCCCTGATCTGTTTCAAGTGAAGATTCCATTTGGCTTTTCTGTGCAGGAGGGACAATAGGCAGTAGGGGAATCAAGCCTCCTTGAACAGAATTTCGTGAAACTGGGACATCTCTAGGTCCAATCGAAGAAGGCGATCCTTCATGACCCTGCCCCTGTGCAGCAAGATCTTTAGGACCTCCATGACTTCAAGGGCAGCAACCAGGCACGCGGTTACCGCAGGCACACCCAATACCACTTCGACTCCCTGTTTCGAGTCCCCGAATCTTTCCCATTTTTCCTTAGGGCCATAAACCACTTCCAAACCCTCATCTTCAGGGTAAATGGTCATCACTTGCCCTTCAAATCCACCGATTCCGCCATGAACCATGGGGATGGCCAACTCCTTTGCGCTCTTTTCCAATAGGAACCGATCCATCACGTTGTCCAAGGCATCTACAATCACATCCGTACCTTGCAGAAGCTTGGCCGTATTTGCGGCCTGAAGCGTAATATGGTGCGTATATACTTCAATAGCAGGGTTTATTTCCTTTACAGCCTCAGCAGCCTCAAGGGCCTTTGGGCTTCCAATATTATCAAGTTTGGATAGGGCTTGGCGGTTCAAGTTTGTCTCATCAAAACGATCCCCATCAATGCCTACCAACCGTCCCACGCCCATACGTGCCAATAAGAGGATAACCTGGCCCCCAAGTCCTCCCAGCCCCACAACCGCCACACATGACTCCGCCAGGCGGAGCTGGTCTTGGGCGGAAATCAAGCCCTTATTCCGAATGTAACGATAGGGGAGGATATCTTGTCGCAAGGCCTCTTTGAAGACCTCCCCCAGATGCACTCCAAAGGATTGAGCTAGATTCATAGCACTTCTTTCATCCAGTACAAGCACCTCTTGGCCGCTAGGGTCTGTTATGGCCCTGGCATGCCCTTTCACTGCGCTCAGCAATGTATCATCTTCCATTCTATGTCTCCTTCGGGGCACTCCTTAGATCTTGTTCCATTTGTTGCCTTCTTATGTTTTCCCGAATCATGCCCAAAAAGACCCGATAGGGGCCAGGCGTTCCAAAGGGAAAAAAGGCGACCCTATCCCCGGGACAGACTCTGTCATAGATATTGATAATCCTCCCATTGCAAAAAACAGCCTCAACCTTATCCACAGGTAGCCCCAGTTCTGAAGCCAGGTCAAAGGCGGTGATCCCTTGGGGCCCCAAATCCCTTTCCATATGGTATCTCCCGCCTTCCCTATCCATAAACATCCGGAGGGACCCATACACACTTACTTGGACATTTCCCATTCCTATCCCCCTCCTACGGCGGGAAAAAGGCCGATCCGCTCGTTACCTTTCAATTCCTGATCTAGCTCCGCCTTTCTCCCATCCACCATGGCAATCTTAACGGCCTGCTCTGGAATACCCACTCTTGCACAAAGCTCCCTTAGTGTTGCCCTTTCCTCAATATCGATTTCCATGCCCTCAATTGGGTCATAATCAGGCACATAACTTCGTAATGTGGCACTCAGGAGAAGCCTCACGGCCATGACTGCCCCCGCTGAATATCGCTCAAAGTAGTTATACATCCGGTCCTTTGGAGGCTGCTCATCACTTAGCACCCGGCAAGACCGACAGAACCTGAACAACATTAATCAAGTGATTGTAGTATAGTACATTCCAACTGGATTGTCATCTCGACCAAGAGCCTGTGTCTTAACAGTGATTTTGCCCCCCTCCTTTCAAGCCAAGCAAGAAGTCTTATCAGTATCTCCGACTGGTAAGGCAGTCCCTATACTCCAAATGAACCTCTTTTAATACCCTTGGGAGGGAAAACCTGAAAGCCCCGTAGGTTCTCTTGGTTTCTAAAAGAGAAAAAGGGAGGGGTGACTATCTTGGAATCAGGAATCTTTTTGTACACCCAGGCGGAGCTTCTGGATTAAAAAAGCCGTGGCATAGATAAGTAGCCCCACGAAAAAGAAATAGTACTTCTTGCTGGAATCAACGTTAAACAGCGAAGCCACCCCCCCTGGATGAAGGAGGGTAAAGGCCGTGGCCAAGAAAAAGGGGATCTCATACCACCGGTTTCTGGTGATACACCATCCCTGGGCAAAGCATTCAAAGGCGGACATCCCCACAAGAGCCATAACGAATATGAGAATCGCCTGCAGCCAGGAATCGATACCGTGCAAAACAAGCTCTGGATTGAACATAAACATAAAGGCGATGAAAGATGTCCTGATATCGTAAAGGAATCCCTGGATTCCTGTGGGTATGGGTTCGGAGTTGGCGATGGCCGAGGCAGCATAGGCTGCCAGGCCAACAGGAGGCGTATCATCAGCCAATATACCGAAGTAGAAACAAAATAGATGGGCGGCCATGAGCGGCACCAGAAACCCATAAAGTCCGCCTATCTCAACAAGGATAGGGGCAGTAAGGGATGCCATAACAATGTAGGTGGCAGTGGTAGGCAGTCCCATGCCAATCATCAGGCTGGCGAATGCAGTAATAAGCAGAAGGAGGAAGAAATTGCCACCGGAAATATATTCCACAACAGCAGAGATCATTCCCCCGATTCCCATGTTAACCACTCCAACGATAATCCCGGCCGAGGCGCAGGCCAAGGCCACAGCCATCATATTTCTGGAACCCTGCACCATACCGTCCTTAATAATAACAAGGGTATTCCTTATGCCATCTCCTACGCCCCTTTTCTCATGGAAGGCATTGCGAATCTCTTGATACAGAAGAATAACAAATAGGGCTATGATAGAGCGGAAGGCTGCCAGCTCAGGGGAGTGCCTAAGATAAATGAGCTCAAACAAAAGCATGCCTATGGGGATGATATAATGAAGACCACTCCTCAAGGTCCCAAAAAAGCTCGGGACATCCTCAGGCCGCAGGCCTTCTATACCATGCTTTGAAGCCTCAAGGTGGGTAATACAGAAGAGTCCGAAATAGGATGCAAACGCAGGTATGGCCGCGGCCTTGATAACATCCACATATGGCACATTTACGTACTCGGCTATGATAAAGGCAGCGGCACCCATGATAGGGGGCATTAGCTGCCCGTCAGTGCTGGCAGCCACCTCCACGGCTGCAGCCTTCTTGGCCGGGTAACCTATCTTCTTCATCAAAGGAATAGTGAAATTGCCTGTGGTAACGATATTGGCAATGCTGGAGCCGGAGACAAGCCCGGTAGCTGCACTGGCCACAACAGCTGCCTTGGCCGCTCCTCCCTTATAACGGCCCAAGATGGAGAGGGCTAGGTTGGTGAAAAATCGGCCGGCTCCGGCACGTTCCAGCAGGGCCCCTAAGAGCACAAACAGATATACGATGGCCGAGGACACTCCAAGGGGAATTCCGTAGATCCCTTCAGTGGACAAGGTGATATTGCTAATATATTTGGTTAGACTCACCCCCTTGTAGGCAAGCACATCTGGCAGATAGGGCCCTAAGAAGGCGTAAGCAGTGAACATCAAAGCAATAACCGAAAGAGCAGGGCCCACCATACGCCGCGTAGCTTCTAAAAGGAGTATCACCAGAATCGAACCTGAGACAAGGTCTCTGGTTAAAGGTAATCCTGCCCTCATGGCAATGCCTTCGTAGTCCAAGGCCAAGTAAAGGGCAGAAAGCACGCCGAGGATAGCGCAGATGTAATCTATAAGGGGTATACGGTCAGTGGCTGAAAGCCATTGCAGTTTTTCACCACTCGAGCGGAAAAACGGCCTTACCAGGAACAGTAGTCCTATGGCAAAGGCCAAGTGGATGGCCCTCTCAGCAGTCTGATCAACAATGATTACGCTGGGCAGAGCAAGCTGATATAAGGCCCAAGCGATGCATATGGCAGTGACAAGATAGCCTTCAAGGGGTCTGAATCTTCTGAGTGCGCCTGTTTCCTTGAGTAGGATTTCTTCTGCCCTCTCGCCATGTCCGGCTCTTTTATCTTTTCGCGGCATGGTAACCCCTTCTTGGCCCACCTCAACCCCAATATGTAGCCCTCTATGATATCAGATCTGTGGGCCACAAAACGCTTCGGGGCATTGCAAGGGAAAGCAAGGAATAAGGATGTCAAGGAGTTAAAGTTATAAAGTGGCCTTTTGGGATGCGGACTATAATGGAAACGCCATTGTGTTTCAAGGGAAAAATGGGCACAATATATATGATGCCCAGTCGGTATCATGGTGAAAAGATATTACCATGCCAAAACCTCTTGAAAAGTACGAAACTTTATGCAAGGATTTTTCTGCTCATCCACCTTAACCCCACCATGAGAAAGGAGGCTGCCATGTTTAAGATCCTGAGAGTCAACATGTCTGATCTGTCCGTAAAAGCCGAAGATATCCCCAAAGAATATGAAGGCCTGGGCGGCCGGGGCATGACCTCTGCAATTGTGGCCAATGAAGTCCCTCCAACATGCTCGGCCATCGGCCCGAACAACAAGCTGGTGTTCGCCCCTGGGCTGTTGGGCGGAACCAATTGTGCCAACTCCGGCCGTATCTCCGTGGGAGGGAAGAGCCCGCTTACCGGTACTATTAAGGAGGCAAACTCCGGTGGTCAGGCCGGTCAATATCTGGCCAAATTGGGGATTGCAGCCATTGTGGTAGAAGGCTTTCCTCAAGAAAACCGTCTATACAAGCTATATGTAGGGAAAGACAAATATGAGCTGTCGCCTGCCAACGACCTCAAGGGTTTAGGTAATTATGCCACTGTGGAAAAACTTAAGGCCCAATTCGGGGAAAAGGTGGGATTTGTGAGCATTGGCCAGGCAGGAGAATGGAAAATGGCTGCAGCAAGCATAGCCATTACAGACAGGGAATTACGCCCTACTCGCCATGCTGGTCGTGGTGGTCTTGGTGCTGTGATGGGTTCCAAGGGTCTGAAGGCCATCGTCATCGACCCGTCTGAAGGAGAAATGGCGCCCATCTCTGATAAAGACGCCTTTAAAGAAGCGGCTAAACGCTTTGTAAATGCACTCAAGGAACACCCGGTTACAAGCCAAGGGCTGACCAATTATGGAACAGATATACTTATTAATATCATTAATGAGGCGGGAGGACTCCCTACGCGCAATTTCAGCTCTGGACGATTCGAAGGGGCAGAAAAGGTGGCTGGGGAGACTCTGAACAAGATCACCCAGGAACGTAAAGGTGTGGTGAGCCATGGGTGCATGGCCGGATGTGTGATTCGTTGCTCTGGGATATTTCTGGATGAAAACGGGGAGTATGTCTCCAAATGGCCTGAATATGAGACAGTTTGGGCCTGGGGTCCAAATTGCGGAATTGACGATCTGGATGCCATCGCCAGGATAGACAGGGCATGTGATGATTATGGACTGGATACCATCGAAATGGGTAACGCTATAGCCGTTGCCATGGAGGCAGGTGTCAAACAGTTCGGTGATGCAGCAGGGGCAGAAGAACTAATAGCTGAAGTGGGCTCAGGAACCCCTCTTGGCAGAATTCTCGGAGCCGGGGCCGCGGTGGTGGGAAAGAGCTTTGGTGTTAGAAGAGTACCTGTAGTCAAAAATCAGGCCCTTCCTGCCTATGACCCGCGGGCCATCAAGGGAATAGGGGTGACCTACGCCACATCCACCATGGGCGCGGATCATACGTCTGGCTATGCCGTAGCAACCAATATCATGAAAGTGGGCGGAGATGTGGATCCATTAAAGCCGGAAGGCCAAGTAGAGCTGTCGCGAAACCTCCAGATAGCCACCGCCGTCATTGATACCCTTGGTCTGTGTCTGTTTGTGGCCTTCCCAGTAATGGATATGCCTGATGCATTTAATGCCATGGTAGATATGGTCAATGCCAAGTACGGTCTTTCCCTTACTGCTGATGATGTCACGGCCCTTGGCCAGAGGGTTCTTAAGCTGGAAAGGGATTTCAACCAAAGAGCTGGATTTACCCCTGCAGATGATCGACTGCCCGAATTTTTTAAGACCGAACAGCTCCCTCCACACAACGAGGTCTTCGATGTGCCTGACGATGAGCTTGATACGCTCTTTAATTTCTAGGGCATATTAAAAGGGGCATCTTTAGATTTCGGCAGAAATGGGTTGTGGACAAGAAGGCGTCCGTGTGGTTTCTTTGAAACCCTCTGGCATTTGTCATGACTCCTAGAGTAGTCTTGTGCAAGCCTCTTTGGGACCGAAAACTCGGGCTCAAAGGGGCCCTTATTTGTTAAAGGTGTCACTATGGTTTACCTACTGGATTATGGTGCAGGTAACGTACGTAGTGTAGTCAATGCCATCAAGAGCCTTGGGGAAGAGGTAAAATTCGTCACTTCTCCAGGAGATATCCTGGGAGCAAATCGCCTTGTATTTCCAGGAGTAGGAAACTTTGGCCAAATCATGCATAATCTGGATCAAAGAGGGTATATAGAACCCTTGCTAACCTACCTCGAATCCAACAGACCCTTCTTTGGCATATGCCTTGGGCTTCAGGTCCTGTTTGAAGGGAGCCAGGAGGCACCAGAGATTAAGGGCCTCGGCTTTCTGAAAGGCCGGGTCAAACGCTTCAGAGTGGATCTTTCCGTGCCCCATATAGGCTGGAACGGTATCAGGACCCATCAGCCTTCTAAGATATTCAATGGGCTCCAGGGTGACGAGAAATTCTATTTTGTTCACTCCTACTATGTATCCCCTGAGGATTCAAATGTGATACTCACCACTACAGACTACGGGTGTGAGTTTGTAAGCGCCATACAAAAGGGCAACATCATTGCCACACAATTTCACCCGGAAAAGAGCGGGAGACAAGGGCTCCTTCTCCTGAAAAATTTCTTGGACCTCTCTGCCATTTCTGTAAAGCCACCCAGAACCGTACAGACCACCAGGCTTGCCAAGAGGATCATCGCCTGTCTGGATGTGCGCACAAATGACCAGGGAGACCTTGTGGTCACCAAAGGGGATCAATATGACGTGAGGGAAAAGGGAGAGGTCCGCAACCTGGGAAAACCCGTGGATTTGGCAAAAAGATACTATCTAGAAGGGGCTGATGAAATCACCTTCCTCAATATCACGGGTTTCAGGGACTTCCCTCTCGAAGATATGCCCATGCTGGAGGTGTTGCGCCGGACATCTGAAAATGTGTTTGTACCACTGACCATTGGAGGTGGCATCCGCGACTATATAGACAAGAACGGCAGACGATATACCGCCCTGGAAGTGGCCTCCGAATATTTTCGATCAGGGGCAGACAAGGTGTCCATCGGGAGCGACGCCGTGCTGATCGTGGAGGAATACCTTAGAACAGGCAAGGCCACAGGGAAAAGCGCCATAGAGGAAATATCACGGGTCTATGGCAATCAGGCCGTGGTCATTTCCATTGACCCCAAACGCGTTTATGTGAACTCCCCTGACCAGGTACCCCACCCTGTAATCGAGACATCCATTCCTGGGCCGAACGGGGAACGCTTCTGTTGGTATCAATGCACAATCAAGGGAGGAAGGGAAGCCCGGGACCTGGATGCCATTACCCTGGCCCAAATCGGCGAAAGATTGGGCGCAGGAGAAATACTGCTCAATTGCATTGATAGGGATGGAACAAACCTGGGATTCGATATAGAACTGATTAACGCGGTAAAGGAGGCCATTTCCATCCCTGTTATCGCCTCAAGTGGAGCAGGCCGTGTGGAGCACTTTTATGAGGTCTTCACCAAAACCCAGGCCGAATCCGCCCTTGCAGCCGGCATCTTTCATCGCCGAGAGGTTTCCATATCCGCTGTGAAGCAGTATCTTACCGGAAAGGTGGAAATCAGGCCTTAGGCCATTGCCTCTCCCAGGGTTAAAACCTCTCATAATGGGTAAATTCGGAAATTTCTCTACGTCTTGGAGCAGAGGACTCCTTGGCAGGGTAGCCCACGGGAACCATAGCCACCACCTCATAGCCTTCTGGCAAGGCCACAACCTCTTTGGCCTTGTTATGGTCAAAAAGGCCTATTATAACCGTGCCCAAGCCTTGGGCATGGGCTACCAGACATATGTTCTGGGTGGCAATGCCCAGGTCGAACATGAACCAGTCACCGTGCTTGGTTGTCACCTGGCCCTTGTAATATCCGGATGATTGCAATTTTCCGCAAACCACCAGCACCACAGGTGCCTCCACCATGGCCTTGCTTGCAGGATTGGTCTTGGGCAGGGTCCCCTGAAGTCTCTCCTTGTTTTGAGGATCCTTAACCACAATAATCTCCCAACACTGGGTATTTGCCCAAGACGGTGCCCATTGGACCGCCTCCAGTATCTTGTTCAAGGACTCTTCAGGCACTTCTTTTTCCTGAAATCTTCGGATACTCCTCCTGCCCTTTATGATCTCCATCAGTTCACCCATGCACTATCCTCCTTTCACATTCGGTTTATGGTTACCAGACGCGATCCCCAACAGGTCCTCGGCATTACCTCCCAAGACCCTATTTTTGTTCTCCTCTGAGATACCAGAAGAGGCCATCTCTTGAAAGTAACGCTTGGCAGGTAAGAGGGGGTAGTCTGTTCCAAAAAGGATCTTTTCATATCCAACCAGCTCGCCTGCCAACCGGTACACATCCGGTCGATAGAGAAAGGGTGATGCAGCAGTGTCGAACCATACGTTTTTCAGTACATCCCGCACCTCCTTTCTCATGAGGGCATAGAAAAAGATTCCTCCGCCCCAATGGGCCAACACCAGTCGGTTATGTGGAAAGCTTTTAATAAAACGGTAAATCTCTCTCAAGGTCATGGGGGCCTTTCCCGGATAATGATGCCCAACGGGTTCGTTGGTATGTATGAGGACTGGAACGTTCCATTCGTGGCACACGGCCATTATGTCCACATATGCGTCCACGACTGATCGGCTCATCCCTCCTGCATATACGGCCAGTTCCCCCACCCCACTGAGTCCTCCGCGCAAACAGCGTTCTGCCTCTCGCGCCGCCTGGAAAGATAGAGGGGAAAAACAGCAAAAGCCAATAAACCGATCCGGATAACGGGCCACCATGTCCATGATATAGTCATTATGTCTTTGGAAATTGGCTGTCTTCTCCCATGGAAAACCAAAGACTATGCTCTTTTGAATACCGGCCTCATCCATATGGCGCAGGAGATCTGACGCGCCTGCCAGCTTTGCCTGGGCCGATCCATAAATCATGCGAAAGGCGGGCTCTCCCTCAAAAAGCCGCTGTCGATTCTCCCTGAAGGATGGGGGAAAAAGATGTGTGTGAAAGTCGATGATCATTCCTTAAGAAGCTGCGCAAGGGATTTCTTGAGGCTGTGTGGCTGGAAGCCCACAATTTTGCCCACAATTCTTCCTTTCCGATCCACAAGGAACATGGTGGGAATGGCGGCATTTTCATACCCGAAATAGTCCCTCATAACCCTTTCATTTGCGCGCAGAATCCGATAATTTATCTTGAATTCTTCTTTAAAGGCCTTCATATAGGCGTCGGGCACAAGGGATGGATCATCCAAGGAAAGCCCTAGTACCACCAACCCCTTGTCCCTGTATTGTTCCTGGATCTTGATCAGTTCAGGTATGGACATCCGGCAAGGTGGACACCAAGTGGCCCAAAAATCCAACAGCACCGGAGATCCCTTGTATTCCTCTAGACTTACTTTTTGACCATTGAGATCGTACAATGTAAAATTGGGGGCCTGGGGCCCTGCCCCAACGTCATTGTGACACCCTATTGCAAACAGGCACACGGCAACGATGATTAAAACAGTTGCCTTCCAGCTACTCTTTATCATGTCTACAAGATTCCCCTATTCGTTAGTTTCTCCATCTGGCGTATAAACTTGGCCCTCAAGATACACACCACAGCCAGCCCCTATAATCCTTCATTATTAGCCAAACAAAAGGCTTTTATTTTTATCTCAGCTTATTATAATAAGGCAAGCATTTTCCTGAATCAATCGTAGAAAGGGCCTTGATCTTCCCTTGGCAAAGTTCACGTTTTGTTGATTAAAAAAATGGCACGATTTATCATTTCAATCCTGATTCTTCTGTTATCATTTTATTGGTTTCCCTTTAATGCTGACAAGGATGCCTTTGGAGCCGAAGATGAAGCAGGCCGCTTCATCAGACCTTCTATCCTGGCAGGTACATGGTATCCAGGCTCGCCCAAGATATTGAAAAGGACTGTTGATGCCTACTTGAATCAAGCCAAGGTCCCACCGCTTAAAGGCCATTTGAAGGCCATTATTGTACCGCACGCGGGATACAGATACTCAGGTCAGGTGGCAGCTTACGCCTATCGCCTCCTTAGGGGGCGTTCCTTCAAAAGGGTCATCCTTGTAGGCCCCAGCCATCGCGTTCCCTTTCCAGGTATATCTGTAAACCTACAGGCAGGCTATCGTACCCCTCTAGGGGTAGTGCCTGTGGACCGTGCCACAGCAGAGGCAATTCTCCACACTGATTCCCGTATCCATTGGTACAAAGATGTACACGCCGTAGAGCATTCATTAGAAATTCAACTTCCCTTCCTCCAGAGCGTACTTACCAACTTCTCTATTGTGCCCATACTAATGGGCCAGCAAGATTTTGAGACATGTGCTTTACTGGCCCGCGTGCTGGCCCAAATAGTTCGATCCTCGGATTCCACCCTGCTTATTGCAAGTTCGGATTTGTCTCACTTTCACTCCTATGCTGAGGCCAAGAAACTGGATAAGCGTTTCATCCACTTTGTGGAAGCCATGGATCCAAAAGGCCTGTATAAGGCACTTGGCCGGGGCGAGTGCGAGGCCTGTGGAGGAGGACCTGTAATAGCGGTGCTTCTAGCCTGCAAAAGGCTAGGCGCCACCCGCTGTGCGGCTCTCTATTATGCCAACTCCGGTGATGTCACTGGCGAAAAAGACAGGGTGGTTGGATATATGGCAGGAGCGGTTTTCACATCATCTGATAAGGATCCACATCCAAAATAAGCTGCACTCCTTTTGTCTTTAGGGCCGAAGCCGAGCTCTTCTTGGCCACCCTAAGGAGTCGTTGAGTGAGGTAGGGGCTCTTGGACTTAATAAGAATCTGCCACCTATACTTGCCTCTGAGTTTTGCGATGGGGGCTTCTGCTGGACCAAGGATCTGAATCTCTTTCCCCCTTTTTGGCCACCTTTCTAGGGTCTTCTTGAGCCTCTCACTAAGATACCTAGCTGATTGCTCTGTGCGTGCCCTACTATTTCCTTGGAGCCTCACACACACCAAATATGTAAAAGGGGGGAAGCCCAATTGTTCTCTTAGCTCCATCTCTTTTTGATACAGGCCGAGATAATCACGGGAAATGGCGGCACGTATGGCATAGTGATCGGGGTTATGGGTCTGGATTATGACCTTCCCCCTCTCTCGGCCCCTGCCTGCCCTACCTGCCACCTGCGAGAGAAGCTGGAATGTCCTCTCTGCTGCCCTGAAATCCGGAAAGGCCAAGGAAAGATCTGCCCCTACCACACCCACCAGGGTAACCTCAGGCACATCATAGCCCTTTGTGATCATCTGGGTGCCCAGCAGGATATCGATCTTATGTTCAAGGAAGTCTTTTACAATGCTCTGTGCCCGGCCTTTCCTTCGAGCAACATCCGTGTCCATACGTGCGATGCGGGCCCCTGGGAAATGCATCTTTAGTTCATGTTCAAGACGCTCGGTGCCGAATCCCCAGCTCCTCAATCCGCTCCTTAGGCATTTAGGGCATTCCTGTCTTGGCTCACACTCATATCCGCAGTAGTGGCAGGTAAGCTTTTGCTGCTCTAAGTGGTAAATTAGGGACACATCACAGTTGGGACAGGCCAAGGCAGTGCCGCAAAACCTGCAGATATACAGCCGGAAAAATCCCCTCCTGTTCAGGAATAGCATACCCTGTTTGCCCCTTTTCAGAGTGTCTGCTATTGTCTCCATAAGCCGGGGGCTCAAGATATCACCGTTATCCTTGGCTTGGGCCAGGGCCTTCATATCCACAATCTCCACCTCTGGAAACTCTCGGTGTTCCACCCGCTCAGGCATAGTAATAAGGCGATAACGACCTAATGAGCAGTTAGCATAGGACTGGACCGAAGGGGTCCCGGAGCCAAGGACCACAACAGCATTTTCCAGCCTGCCGCGGGCAACTGCTGCATCTCGGCCGTGATAACGGGGGGCAACGTCCTGTTTGTATGCGCCATCATGCTCCTCATCTACCACAATAAGACCCAGTCTCGGCAAAGGAGAAAAAAGGGCCGACCTGGCCCCTATGACCACATCCACCTCTCCCCTAACCATTTGCATCCATTGATCGTACCGCTGCCCCTGGCTCAAACCGCTGTGATATACGGCTAAACGGGTATTAATTCGTGATCGGAAAACCGCCTCCATATAGATGGCCAAGGCAATTTCAGGAACCATTACAATGGCCTGTTTTCCCATTTCAATGGCGCGCTTTACCGCTTGAAGATAAACCTCTGTTTTTCCACTTCCGGTGACACCGAACAGCAGGCATGTGGAAAAACGCCCTTTTTCCAACAAGGCATTGACCTGTAAAACAGCCTGTTCTTGATACCTAGAAAGCTTGCCCGGAGGGCCCCCAGTATGGAACACGATCCCTTCGGGAGATCGATAAACAGGCCGTTTTTGGGAAATAAGCAGACCCCGTTGAGCCCACTTTTTCACTAAGTAGCGTGCATTGGTAAACCTTTTTGACAGCTCTGATAACATCACTGGGCCGTGGTCCAGGATAAATTCCAAAAATGCCTGCTCATCCTTTGCCTTCAAAGGAATTCCTATCTCCTCCAAGGAGCGAGGTCCATGGACGGTCTCCCTGGCACTAATGAAGGTTCGGAAAAGGGGACCTGTTTTAGGCCGCCCCTTGTGGTCGCGTAATCGCACCCACCCTCGTCTTTCAAGCCTCTTGAGCACCTCCAAAGACAGGCCTACCCGTTTCCCCGGATTCTCCTTAATGGTCTCAAGGATTTTCCTATCATGCTTGTCGATCTGGCCCCCTTCCAGGCATTTGAATCCCTCTTCCGTTAGCCAGGCCACCTTATATGTTGGTCGATTAAGGCCGCCTGGGAGGGTCTTCTGGATCACCTGACCCAAGGGGTGGATGTAGTATTCGGATATCCAGCGGAAGAAAGGGACCATCCTCTCTGGGAAGAGGGGCTCAGCGTCCATAACCTGGAAAATCTCCTTTAGTTCACAGGTTGTTGTGGGTCTTCCCCATCCCAATATGTATCCTTCAATCTTTTTGTTTCCAAATGGGACAAGGGCCCTGCACCCTACCCTAATCTCCTCCACCAAGTTAGGAGGAACGTGGTAGAAAAAGGTGCCGTCCACAGGCAATGGAACAGCAATTTCAACACAGGTCTTGTCCATGGGCGTGGTTTCAGCTTATTGGAGGGGTTGTTGATACGTCTTTTTTATGGTTTCAATGATATCCTTGATGCGTTCACTACTATCCGGGCTATGAACTGCCTCTGATGGAATCTCTTGGGGCTGCTCCTTATTATTGGAAAAAATAGATGGATCAATAGGAACATTGGCCTCTACACGCTGAACCACATATTCTTCCTCCTTTCCGCTGTCGGCCGTACAGATAATCCTTTTAGGATACCATCCTTCGCCAACCTTGTCGTAATCCTTAAATTCCACCGTAAATGGAATCGTCCCCGATCCCTGACCACAAATCCTCAACAGTACCGGCAAAAAATGATCCCTTTGCACAATGAGATAAGGGCTTATCTCTGTTTTCTTCCCGATCCGATAAGCTACCTCATTACCTACATGTGTCAGGGAAACTATGGATATGTCAATACCCCATTGGGAAAGCAAGTTGATAAGCTCCTCTGGTGTGTGTTGGAGAAAAAGGGGCAATATTTCAGGTAGCTCACACCATCCACAGCCATGGGATATGGACCGAAATTCCTGGTCACCGCTGGGTTGAGCACCCATCTCGCAGTGTGACAACCAGGGTGCTTTGAGCCACACCTTCTGCTCCATCATCTCAATTTCTTCCTCTCCATAGGGATCTGTGGCCTTTGCCCATTGCCGTACAACTAGGCTCTGAAAACAAGAAAAATTCTTGCCCATGTACTCAATAATCTGCCCTGCTGGCAATATATAAGAAAGTCCATTCACCGGGACCAAGGCAATAAGCAGCAAGATGATACCCATAAGACCTGATCTACTGGGCCAGGCGCCCCGCCCTTCTATTATGGCCTTTATCCTATCCATCTTTCCACTGGTACTTCCTTTGAACACACCTCTGATACAAAGCCCCCTATCATGGTATCAGCCATGTGGCGAGAGCAATTCTTCAGACTCCTTTATTAGGGCCTCCATGGCTGATCTTACCTCCTCCATCAAGAGATCAATGGTCTTTTTCGTATGCCCTTTGGTATCAATCGGGCTTCCTATAGAAATGGCAAAAGTACCTTTTTTAGCACGAAAACTGCCCTTGGGCAACAGCTTAGCACTTCCTGCTATCCCAATGGGTACGATCTCACACCGAGCCCGTAGGGCCAGATTGAATCCACCTCTCTTAAACTCCTGCAGCCTACCATCCAGGCTTCTGGTTCCCTCCGGAAAAATCAATACAGAGGCCCCATTGTTTATCCTCTCGGCCGCGGCCCGCATGCTTTCCACTGCCTTCCGCGGGTCTTTCCTTTCAATGCCTATATATCCAACCTTCCGCATGGCAAAACCTAACAGGGGTATTTTCATAAGCTCCTGTTTCATTAGAAACTTGAAATCCACAGGCAGCACGGACAGCAAACCGAACACATCCAGGTAACTTTGGTGATTAGTCATATAGATTCGGGGGACATGCGCATCCGCATTCTCCAACCCCTTCACCAAAACCTTTACACCGCAGGCCCATAGGATCACCTTTGCCCATGGCACGGCTGCATAAAAATGCATAAGCCGACCATCCCGGTCAAAAGGGGCCAAAAGAAGTCCCCACAGACACAGCATGATACTATGGAAAACCACAAAGGTATTAACAAGAAAGCTTCTTATCATATGATACGCCTTATTTTCTAAATCTTGAGTTCAAAGACGAACAAGGCCTTTTGACCTTGTATCAATGCTCCTTTCACATACGGATAGAGCTTTCAGCGTTCAGCTATCAGCTGTCAGGTTGAGCGTCTTTATTGGCAACCACACCAAGTAAACCTGATCCCCTGGGTGCTGTTGACTCTGCCAAAGATTCAGGTTGACAATGGCAGTTCTATTTTAAGCACCACCTCATCCCTGTACCTCCTCTGAAACACGTCTATCTTACCACCGTGACGATGGATAATGAGTTTGGAAAGGGGAAGCTCTACCGCTGTCTCTTTCATACACTCGATTTGTCTAGGCAAAAAGAACTGTTCAATATCTTCCTCGTCCAGGCCCACAGCCCTATGTCGTATGATCACGGCTAAGGAATCATTATCCCTCTTTGCCTCCACATGCAACGCCTCTCCAGGCGGGATCAAGGCCAGGGCATGCTGTAATAGGCCCTCAAATGCCTTAATCAGTAACCCTTCATCAGCATGGATAGGAGGAAGCCCCTTCTCTATATCCAAGTGCAATGCGACGTCTTTTTTCTCCAAATCTTCTTTCAAATCCTCAAGGCATGAAGACACAAGGTCACCAAGATCCACCTCTGTAACGGATAATCGGATCGGTTCAATGGAGGAAAGCATAATCCGCAAGATATTTTCAAGCCTTGAGACTTGTTCAACAATAATCTCGGCAAATTTGCGGCGTTGGTCTTCCTCAGGTAGTGCCTTGACCAGACGGCGGGCAAAACCACCGGCTGTCACCAATGGATTCCTTAGTTCATGTGCGAAGCGGGCCGACATCTCCCCCACAATCCTTATCTCTTCCCCCCTTAAGGCACGCTCTTGAAGCCTTTTCAATTCAGTGATATCCAGCATAATCCCATCAATCCACTTGATATTACCTTGCTTATCCCTCATGGGCATGGCCTGGTCAATGAATACATATGGGTGTCCTTCCTTACTCTTCACCACGCGCTCAACACGAAATTCCTTTCTTCCCCTCCAACAGGCCTGGATAATATCCATATTGTTGTCTTCATTTCCACATATCACAGTACGCCAAAAACCCCGGTTGCCCACGACTTCCTCGGGAGTATACCCCAGCTTTTCGGTGAAGTAGGGATTGATGAACTCCGCTGTACCGTCTTCCAAAATCCTATAAACCACCAGAGGCAAGTTATCCACTAACGTGCGATATTTCTCTTCCGAGGCCACCAGGTCAGCGGTCCTCTCTTTGACCCTAAGCTCCAAAGTATGGGCATATTGTTCAATCTGTCTTTGTCTCTCTTTCAGAGACTCCAGCATCACATTCAGGGACCGGCTCAAGTGTCCCACCTCGTCCTGAGGCCTCTCTTCTAGCCTTGTATCCCTCACTCCTTCAGCTATTTCCTGGGCCTCTTTCACAATCTCCTTGATGGGACGGACGAAAAGGGAAGCTATGAACCATGTCAACAGAAAAGATAGGCCCACCCCAATCAGGGCCACGAGCACCATAAGCCGCTTTGTTTTTATCAAACCATGCTCAATGGTGGATCTGTCCACATCTATCTCCACCACTCCCACCACATCGCCATACGTATCAAATATGGGGCCAAGGAGGATCGTCACATCGGAAAAACCTGGAGGCGCCACCAAAATGGATGGCTTTCTCAGGGGCACACCAATCTGCCCTGTAAGGGACAAAAACAGTCCTCCATCGGCACGAGTGGATGAAATACGCACGTATGAATCCCTTCCCTTCCTTTCATAGACGGTAAAATCGGCTCCCCACATCCTTTTCAAACGCAGCAAAAAAGGCCTCCCAAAGGGATAACCTGCTTCTGCACCCCCAATAAGGGAGTGTTGAGAAATGATAGGTACCACAGCTCGTATTGCCAGACCTGAAATGCCCCACTCTAGGGCCGTTACCGGACGCCTGGATTTGAGGGCATCCATCACGCTCTTTCTATATGCGATCATTTCGCCAAATGCATCTGGGTCATGGACACGTAGAAAGGACCTACCTGGAGGCAGGTGAAGATGAAGTATGCTGATACCAAATTCTTTTCTCAAATTCTCATACTGAGGCCGTAACCACTTCAAAAGTCCTTCTCGATTTTTTGCCTTCAACAGTTCAACAACTTTCTCATCCGATGCAATCATTGAGGCAATGGAGAGCATCATGGCCTTTCTGTGTTCAATCTCGGAGAGGAAAACCTTATAGATACCCCGAATCTCTTTTTTTTCCTGGGCCCTAATCAGCCGGTATTGAGAGGCCAGTCCGATATAGACCAGTGATACTGTGCCCACAAAGGCAAGCCCAAGAAATGGAATCAGCAACTTCCATTTCAGGCTAATACCCTGGACTCGATAAACAACGTTGAGCAGTCCCATTTTTATTCCACTGTATGCGCCGCACCCTGAACCTGAAAGAAAAAGCCTCAACCCATCCCCAAGATAAAGCGCTACCCGATTTTTCTTAAGAATGCAGCCAAACTCCGACAGACCTCCAGAGTCAGGACACAACAGCTATCTTATTCCTACAAAAGGGGCATCTTATCCATATCTCTAAGGATTTTTATTTTTCGCCTCTGTACCTGCCGATTGGGCCTCAGCGGTGACCACTTGTGAGGGCTGGGCAAGATAGCTGCCAAGGATGCGGCCTGTACCTTGGACACATGCCTGCAGGAAACGTGGAAATACCTTCTTGCCGCAGCCTCGGCACCAACAACTCCAGTCCCCCAGTCCACTGTATTCAAATAGACCTCCAAGATTCTCTTTTTGGGCCAATACAATTCGATAAGAACTGTATAATAGGCTTCTGCTGCCTTCCGAACCCAACTTCTCCCCGGCCAGAGATATACTGTCCTTGCCACCTGCATTGTTATGGTACTGGCGCCCCGCTTTGTCCCCTTTTTGGCCAGCTCCCTTACTGCCTCCTCCAGCTCGATAAAATCAAAGCCCCTGTGGGATAGAAAACGCTGGTCTTCTCCTGCCAACACAGCCTTTCTGAGATATGGAGAAATCTCATTTAGTGGACACCAGTACCGGAGTGTTAGAGGCTTTGTAGATGGCCCTCCCTTACGGACGCTGTCCAGTAACAGAAAGGAAGTGGAGGGAGGGTTTAGAAAACGAAGGAGGAGCACCTGGCAATTGGTAACCGCAAAAATCACCAAAAGCGGTACCCCAATCCATTTGAAAAAAGTCTTTGTTTTTAACAAGCTATTATGCTTTTGTCTTCGTTTCAAGGCTGCTACTAACTCGGGCGACCTGGCCTGCTTTTTCCCAGGCCTCTCTCAATTGGTTTTGTCCAGCATGTTTCAGGTCCGTGCCTTGCTGTTCCAGGGCCTTTTCCATCTCCTCGAAACGCTTCACAAATCTCGCATTGGCCTCTCTGAGTAAATCTTCGGCATTTCCCCCCTGTTGCCTTATCAATTCGACAAAGGCAAAAAGAATCTCCCCTAGTCCTTCTTCTTTCTCGGCTATATGGCCATTGGGGCCCCATATATTTCCGCTTCTCATTCCATTACGAATAATTTTTTCAGGATCCTCGATTTTGCTCCACTCAAAATTCATCTTTGAAGCACGCTCGCAAAGCCTGTGGGCCCTCAATAATGCAGGAAGGGCCAGGGGAATATTTGCCAGCGCTGAGGAGGCCGTGTTCACTCTTTCGCCTTCTGTTTCTTTTATCTTTGCCCAATTTCGTGCCACTTCCTCAGCACTTTCCACTGACACATGGCCGAAGACGTGTGGATGCCGGCGGATCATCTTTTCCTCAATCCTTTCAATCACATCAGCCATATCAAACCCCCCCCTTTCAGAGGCCAATTGGGCCAGAAAAACAATCTGGAAAAGGAGGTCCCCCAATTCGGTGCAGACCCCTCGTGAATCACCCTTGTCAATGGCATCCACTGCCTCATAGGCTTCTTCAAGAAGATAGTTCTTTACGCTCTGATCAGTCTGCTTGGCGTCCCACGGGCACCCATCAGGCCCCCGCAGCCGTTGGGCGAGCTCAACCAACCGCACAATGGCCTCTGAAAGTCTTTTAGCGTCCATTTTGTTGCTTTTTGCGAGGAGATCTCAAGTCTCCCCCCTTTTGTGCCTTCTCTTTTTGCCTCAAGAGGCCTTCTTTCCACTTCTTACAAAACTCTGGGGAAATCACCTTCACCATATGTTGATACGAAGATATGATCAAAGGCGCAAGACGCGATGTGGCGACAAGGGGAGTTCTGGAAGGAAGGAAAAACGTAAGCAGAACGATTGCCAAGTAGGTTATAATCAGGCCCTTGACCGTGGCGAATCCGGCACCAAGTAACCGGTCTAACCATCCCAATGCCCCCTTTTGTAACAAGCCCCTGAGTATCCTCCCAAGGACATTCGCCCCTAACATCACGGCAACAAATAAAATGGCAAAGGAGAATAAAGGTAAAAGTGGGAAAGGGGGCATAATTTCTCGTAAATGTATAGTCAGTGCAGGTTGATACTTATTGGCCACCCATATGGCAACAACAACTCCTACCAGAGACACAACCTCTTTAATAATGCCTCGGAAAATCCCTCGGACAATGAGGAACACCATAACACAGGCGATTATGAAATCCAGCATATTCATGGTACGACTATTAACAAAGCAATTCCTGAAAGGTCAAGAAGATTGTCTGGAGGTTCAGTGACCTCTCTAGGGACATCAGTAAGGAGGAATCTTCTGATCCAGGCAGTAGAAAATTTCCCTGGCAGCCCCCCTTGGCATGGGACCAATTCCTGAGCACTTGTTGGGTCGGATAACCAGCACAAAAAAGTCACGGGATATTTGTGTGCCATCTGGCAAATAAGGCACTGCTCCCCTTCTGGACAGTAGGGAATGAAGGAAGGTATTTATCTCATTTCACTTATGTGCCGATTCAGATTATGATTCAATTTATTAACTCCCTAAGTGGGACGTACCACAGAGAAACATATAACCCCGAAGATGGCCTTTGGCCAAGGTGTGGTAAAACGTGCCCAATATCCTAGATTGCAGGCAAGTATGCTTAGCGAACAAGAAAAAATTCAACTGATTACCCAGATCTCCCTAGATATCAATGAAGTAAAGGACCTTGATATCCTTTTGGAAAAGATCCTTTCCAATGTTAGGAAGGTCTTTAATGCGGACGCTGGGTCCATTTATCTGAAAAGGGGGGATACGCTCCGGTTCAGCTACTCTCAAAACGACACATTACAGAAAAAGCTGGGCCCCAATAAGAAACTCTTCTTTAATACCTTTTCGATCCCCATCGACCATCACTCCATCTCAGGCTTTGTGGCCAAGAATCGGTCCATCGTGAATATCCCTGATGTCTATCAAATGGATGGCTCTCAGCCCTATACCTTTGATGCCCATTTTGACGAGATTTCTGAATACAGAACGCGATCTATGCTCGCTGTGCCCATGATTAACCACCAAGGGGATGTCTTGGGGGTCATGCAGATTATCAATGCAAAGGACGAAAACGGACAGGTTATTGCCTTTTCCAAGTCTGATGAAATGCTTATCAAACACTTTGCCACCAGTGCGGCTTTGGCCATTGAGCGCGCCCAAATGACAAGGGATCTTATTCTGAGGATGATCAGCATGGCAGAGCTCAGAGACCCAGAAGAGACCAGCGACCATGTGAACCGGGTCGCTGCTTATTCTGTTGAAATTTATGAAGGTTGGGCAAAAAGGCACGGCATAGGTCAAGAACAACTTAGTAGGAAAAGGGATATCCTCCGCATGGCAGCCATGCTCCATGACGTGGGAAAGATCGCTGTAAGTGATCTTATTCTAAAAAAACAGGGCAAGCTCACACCCACAGAATTTGAGATTATGAAGAGCCACACCTACTACGGGGCACGCCTTTTTGTTGGAAAACACTCTGATTTCGATGCCATCGCAGCTGAAGTGGCTCTAAACCATCATGAAAAATGGGATGGAACCGGTTATCCCGGCCATATCGACCCGGTTACAGGAAAGGCCACTCCTGGGTTCGAAGGTCCTGGTGGTAAGCCGTTGCCCAAAAAAGGAAAAGAAATTCCCCTTTTTGGTCGAATTGTGGCCATTGCCGATGTGTTTGACGCCTTAAGCTCCAACCGGTGTTATAAAAAGGCCTGGGACGAAGACCGAATCCTGGCAGAGATGGAAAGGCAAAGCGGATCCCATTTTGACCCTGAGCTAATAGATATCTTCTTTTCCCGGCTTGAGACCATCAAATCACTGGCAAAACGTTATTCTGGCGACCACAACGGTACTAGCCAAAATCAACAATTCGCCTTACCTCTGTTATCTTAAACCGAATCGCCGCATGGATCGTATTGGCTGCCTGTTTACCCGCGGCCTTTGCGATGTTCTACTTAATCTGATCGTAGAACTACCCGTCGGTTTGGATATCCAATACCTCCAAATATACCCTTGCTCCCTTCCAATCCATAATGGTTTCCCCTGGCTCCATTACAATGAAAACGGCCACATTCACTCACCCGTACTATTGGCCGTGCTTAGCGTCCCGATTCTGGGTCGCTTGTTAAATATGGAAATCAGCTCTTGCCTATTCATAATGGCCTCCTTATGGGCTCGAGGGCCAGGGCACAGCGCTTTAGGCGAAAATCCTTTGAAAACAAGCTCCTTGAGCCAAAAGCCTAGCGCCTCACGCCTGACGCGATTCATTTGCCCTGCCTGCGCCTGGGCTTTGGCAGGCAGGCATTGTCTCAGACCTACTTGCTCAGTATTGGCGCATAATCTGGGTTAAAAAAAGAATTAAAATTATGCATTCTATCTAGGTTCAACCAGTGCAAACAAAAAATATATGAGGTATATGCTAGAAAAAACAGGTGTTGCAAAACCACTTGTTCTATGCTATAGACAACTCCCGCCCAGTAATATGATACATATTGATGTATCATATCTTAATTCCTGACAAAAAAGTCAATTTTTAATCACCAGGCTATTCAGATGAACCCACCTGTCAAAGGAAATTATGAAAAAGGAGAAGCCCATGCAAGACACTATCCCTTCCCCCCCTGTTAAAGGATCTGTTGCTATTGTTGGAGGCGGTATTGCGGGCATGCAAGCAGCCTTGGATCTGGCAAACTCCGGCTTCTTTGTGCACCTAGTAGAAAAGTCCCCGGCCATTGGGGGAGTAATGGCTAAACTGGACAAAACCTTCCCCACCAACGATTGCTCCATGTGAATCCTCTCACCCAAACTGGTCGAGGTCGGCCGGCATATCAACATAGAGCTCCTAACCCGCGCTGAAGTAAAAGGCATTTCCGGGAAAGAGGGCGACTTCCAGGTCAAAGTTGTTTCACATCCTCGATACGTAGACATGGACAAGTGCATCGCATGCGGTATGTGTGCGGAAAAATGCCCCAAAAAAACCGAGGATGAATATAATGAAAGGCTTGGCAAGCGCAAAGCCATTTACGTTCCATATTCACAGGCAGTCCCGCTCAAATATTCCATTGACCCTGAACAATGCATCAAAATCATAAAAGGCAAGTGTGGAGCATGCGAAAAATTTTGCGAGGCGGGGGCAATCAATTTCAAAGACAAAGAAAAGGAAATTATTCTCAACGTGGGCTCTGTCATCCTGGCGCCTGGATTTAAATCCTTTGATCCGTCTTTATATGAAACTTATTCCTATACCAAGCTCCCTGATGTTGTCACCTCATTGGAATTCGAACGCATTCTGTCGGCCACTGGTCCCTTTCTCGGCCACCTCGTAAGACCTTCAGATCAAAAAGAACCCAGCAGGATAGCGTGGCTTCAGTGTGTGGGTTCAAGGGACATAAACCGTTGCGATAATGGCTATTGCTCCTCAGTGTGTTGTATGTATGCCATTAAGCAATCCGTTATCGCAAAAGAACACAGCAAAGTTCCCTTGCAGTGCACTATCTTTTTTATAGATATGCGCACCCACGGCAAGGACTTTGACAAATATTACGAAAATGCCAAAAAGGAAGGGATTAGATTCGTTCGCTCCAGAATTCATACTATTGAGCAAGAAGACGGCCAACTCGCGATAAGATACGCTGATGAAAGGGGACAACTGAGGCTAGAGTATTTTGATATGGTGGTCCTCTCAACAGGCTTACAAATAGACGAAGACGTGGTGGAATTGTCAAATATCCTTGGCATAGGGTTAGACAAAAACCGCTTTGTATCTTCAGATAGCTTTCATCCTGTGTCAACATCCGTACCCGGAATATACGCTTGCGGGGCCTTTACAGGGCCAAAAGATATTCCTCAGTCGGTTATGGAGGCCAGTGCCGCAGCATGTGCTGCCACCGAAAAATTGGCCCCTGCCCGTAACACCCAAACCAGGACATTAGAGGTTCCTCCTGAAAGAGATATTTCAGAAGAAGAACCCAGGATTGGCGTCTTCCTGTGTAACTGTGGGATTAATATTGGCGGAGTGGTGGATATTCCAAAACTTGGAGAATACGCCAAAACACTGCCCAATGTGGTTTATGTTGAAGAAAATCTGTTTACCTGCTCACAAGACACCCAAGACAAAATGACAGAGGTCATAAAGGAACAAAACCTGAACAGGATTGTCGTTGCCGCATGTACACCCAGGACCCATGAGACCCTGTTTCAAGAGACCCTGGTAAATGCGGGACTGAACAAATACCTATTCGAGATGGCAAATATCCGAAATCAAGATTCCTGGGTTCATTCCGAAAACCCGGATGCTGCCACTGAAAAGGCAAAGGATTTGGTCCGCATGGCTGTGGCCAAAGCCGCTTTGCTTACTCCTTTAAAGCAAAGTGAGCTAGACATAAATCATAGTGCTTTGGTCATTGGCGGAGGAATCGCGGGAATGACGGCTGCCCTGTCTTTAGCCAACCAGGGCTATCCTGTCCATCTGGTAGAAAAATCTGGATCATTAGGGGGTAACGCCTTATCTCTTCATAGGACATACAAGGGTGAAAATATCCAGACATTTCTTGAAAGGCTTATAGAGGAAATCAGATCCAATGACCACATTGAGACCTATCTGAACTCGTATATTACAAATGTGGAGGGATTTGTAGGGAATTTCAAAACTGTAATCAACCAGGATGGGGCAGAAAAAACCATCGAACACGGGGTTGTTATTATTGCAACAGGGGCCAAGGAATACAAGCCCGAGGAGTACCGCTACGGTGAACATCCTGGAATCTTAACTCATCTGGAACTAGATGAGCTTTTCCAAAAAAATGATCCAAAACTGAAAGAGGTAACCAATGCTGTCTTTATTCAATGTGTAGGCTCCAGAGACACTGATCGGCCTTATTGCTCCAAGGTATGCTGCACCCATTCAGTATTAAGCGCCTTGGAAATCAAACGCCGCAACCCTGACGCCACCGTTTATATCCTTTATAGGGATATGCGAACATACGGCCTGCGCGAAGAGCTTTACCGGGAGGCAAGGGCTAAAGGGATTATTTTCTGCCGCTATTCGCCCGAATCAAAGCCCGAGGTCAGTGTAGATGCTGACAAAATTACCATAAAAGTAAAGGACATGATACTAGACAAGGATTTAGTAATAGAAGCGCAGTTGCTGTGTCTGGCCACCGCAATTGTCTCCCGCAAGGACACTGCCTTGGCCCAACTATTCAAGGTTCCTCTGGACAGTGACGGATGGTTCCTTGAGGCCCATCAAAAGCTGCGACCAGTGGATTTTGCTACTGACGGTGTATTCTTGTGCGGAATGGCACATTATCCCAAACCCATTGAAGAAAGTATTGCTCAGGCCCAGGCTGCAGCTTCACGCGCTGTAACTGTCCTGGCAATGGAAAAAATCCAGGTAGGCGGAGTGGTCTCATACATTGATCCGGAACTCTGTTCGGGATGCCTCGGGTGCATAAATGTGTGTCCCTTTGGAGCTATTACATTCGATGAGGCCAAAAGGATAGCTGTAGTCAATCAGGCACTTTGCAAGGGTTGCGGAGCATGTGCGGCAACCTGCCCCTCTGAGGCGCCGGTCCTGATGGGATTTAGAAATGATCAAATTTACGCCCAAATCAAAAATGCATTAAGTGCTTAGAATCCAAAGTCTTCAAAGTCGGAGGAAAAAGTGGAAAACATTCAATTTGAACCAACGATTGTAGCGTTCCTGTGTAACTGGTGTGCTTATGGTGCCGCCGACCTGGCAGGCGTCAGCCGCCTCCAGTATCCGCCAAACATTAGACCTATCCGCGTTATGTGTTCTGCTACCGTGTCCCCACACCATGTGTTAAGGGCACTTCAAAGCGGGGCAGACGGCGTCTTGGTTGGTGGGTGACATGTTGGCGACTGCCATTACCTGTATGGTAATTATATGACTATTAAAAGAATGTCATTCCTCCAAGAACTCCTAAAATTCATAGGCTTAGAAGGACGACTTCACCTTGAATGGATATCATCGGCAGAGGCCCAAAAATTCGTCGATGTAGTCACCAAGTTCACGGAGAAAATTAGACACTTGGGCCCTAATCCCTTGCAAGTTCCGAAAACAAAACCATTCTCTGGACAGGGGGCTTAAGATGAAAGAACAGATAAAAACATGGCTAGAGGAGGGCATGATTGATGTGTTTCTTGGCTATAAGACGGTGGAAGGCCATCCGATTCCTTATTGCTTCACCAAAGATAATGTAGATGAATTAGAGGAATTAGTAGAAAGCCAGTTTCGCTACTCCCTTGAAAAAGTTGCCTCTCATATCCACGGTGCACACCCTGAAATAAAGATCGGACTACTTGCTCGGGACTGCAACCAAAGGGCCCTTAATGTGTTGTATGTGTGGAATCAACTTGACCCAGAAAGCATAAAAACAATCAAATTAACTTGCTGCCCTTCAAATTTAAAAGAACATGCAGATTGCTCATATCTGGAGCAAAATGCTGTGGGCAGACAAAAGTTTGAAATAGGTATAGATAACAATGCAGCATTGGCCACTATAGAGACTATGGCTCAGGCCGACCTTTTCCAAAAATGGATGTATGAATTTAGCAAGTGCATAAAGTGTTATGGGTGCAGAAACATTTGCCCAGTGTGCTTTTGCAAGGAATGTAGCCTTGAGCACCAAGAACTCATCGGGACAGGGGCCCTACCCCCTGAAATTCCTATTTTTCACCTCGTAAGGGCTGTTCATATGGCTGGCCGCTGCATTGATTGCGGCCTATGTGAAGATGCTTGTCCTGCAGGTATTCCATTGCGTCTTCTTTACAGGAAAGTCAATGAGATTACTCAAGATCTCTTTGGTTACACAACCGGCACTGACCAAAATCAATCTCCCTTTAATATACTTGGTGATCAGGTAACCTTAGAACCCAAACCAATTCATTTAGATAATGAGGCATAAAAATGATCGAATGTAAATTTGTCCCATCGGTCTGTTCTTATTGTGGTGTTGGATGTGGAATTCTTTTTCATGTGGTGGATGGTAAGATTTTAGAGACATTGCCCTTAAAGAGCCACCCAGTCAACCAAGGAAAACTCTGTATCAAAGGTTGGAATCTCCACGAATTTGTCATGAGCGAGCACAGGCTAAAGTCACCACTCATAAAAGATAACGGGCAATTCAAGGAAGTCTCATGGGATCAGGCACTTTCTGAAGTGAGCCATAGATTTAGCCAGGTGATTGACAAATATGGCCCCGACAGTGTGGGTGTGCTGTGCTCTGCCAAGATCACCTCAGAAGAAAATTATTTGGCGCAGAAATTTGCAAGAGCGGTACTGGGAACCAACAATATAGATCATTGTGCAAGGCTCTGACACTCTTCCACTGTGGCAGGTCTTGCCGCGGCCTTTGGTAGTGGAGCCATGACCAATTCCATCCAAGAAATCGAGGATGCTGGCTGCATCCTAATCATTGGCTCAAATACCACTGAGTGTCACCCTATTATTGCTAGCAGGGTATTTGTAGCAAAGGAAAAGGGCGCCAAATTGATTGTTGCAGATCCAAGAAATATCCAAATTGCAGCTTTCGCTGATCTGGTCATCCATCACCGCCCAGGTACTGATGTGGCCCTGCTCAACGGCGTGATGCACGTAATCATCAAGAATGAATGGCACGCAAAAGAATATATTGAGCAAAGAACTGAATCATTTGATGAGTTCAAGAAAGTTATCGAAGAATACTCTCCAAAGAAGGTAGAATCGATCACTGGGGTTCCACAAGCAGATATTGAAAAAATGGCCGAGCTTTATGCCAAGAATCCACCAGGCTCTCTTCTTTACTGCATGGGTATCACTCAACACACCACAGGGGTCGATAATGTTAAGTCATGCTGCAATTTGGGTATGCTTTGCGGCTATGTGGGCGTGAGGGGGGGAGGAGTAAACCCCTTAAGAGGACAGAACAATGTGCAAGGCGCATGTGATGTAGGGGGGCTGCCAAATGTTTATCCAGGTTATCTTCCAGTCGCTGATATCGGAGCCCAAGAAAAATTTTCAAGGGCATGGGGCAAAAAGCTTCCAGAAACACTTGGGTTAACCCTTACCCAGATGATTCAGGGGATGCTTGAAGGGAAAATAAAGGCCCTATATGTAATAGGTGAAAATCCGATGTTGAGCGATCCAGACTTATCACACGTTCACAAGGCCGTATCCAACTTGGATTTTCTCCTCGTGCAGGATATTTTCCTTACAGAAACAGCCAAAAGAGCGGATATCGTGCTTGCAGCTGCCTCCTTTGCCGAAAAGGACGGCACCTTTACCAATACTGAAAGGCGTGTTCAGCGAATCAGGAAGGCTATTGAGCCGCCCGGTATTGCTATGGCAGATTGGGAAATCATATGTGCCCTTTCTACCAAAATGGGATATCCTATGGATTACAAAGATCCAGGCGAGATATTCGCAGAGCTTGCACCACTTACCCCTATCTACGCAGGTATTGATTATGATAAGCTAGGGATTGATGGCATACTATGGCCATGTCCAACCCCTGGTCACCCTGGCACCCCATACCTCCATAAGGAAAGATTCAGCAGAGGGAAAGGTAAGTTCCATGCCATACATTATCACGCACCAGCAGAGGTTCCAGATGATGAGTATCCCTATTATCTAAGCACAGGTAGGAATTTTGCCCACTTCCATACAGGGAGCATGACCCGACTATCACCTCATCTTAGCACAGAGCAGGAAAAGCCATATATAGAAATAAGCCCAAAAGATGCAGAAACTGTTTCGGTAAAAGATGGCGATCTCCTTAAGATTTCTACAAGAAGAGGTGAGGTTATGGTTCCTGCACGAATTACAGAGCGGGTTCCTTCCGGCCATCTTTTTATGCCTTTTCATTTCTCTGAATCGCCCGCCAACCTACTGACTAATCCCGCCTTTGATCCGCTCGCTATGATACCAGAATTCAAGGTCTGTGCAGCTCGAATTGAAAAGGCGGGTTAGGTCCTATAAAGGGCTCTGAAAATGGCTTATTCCTCATATGTGCTCAGGAAGCCCTTAATTTGGGACCCTTCTGATTTGTATGCTTTTTACATAAAGGCAAAACTGTCTATTAAAATAACTTGACACCCCAATCTTCACTGCGTAAAAATTTGATCGAATGGTTAGAATACCAAAAGTTTAATAGGTAATACCCCAAATACCTTCTAAAGGAGCCAATCATGACCGACAAGCCTGACATCAAAGTCCTACTCATTGATGATGAGCAAACCCTCCTTGAGTATTTATCGAAGCGGCTTTTGAGGGAAGGATTCACTGTAAAGGCCACATTTTCAGGCGAAGAGGCAGTGGAGGTGGCAAGCAACGAGAATTATGACGTAGCCGTGGTGGACCTAAAAATGCCGGGAATTGATGGCGTAGAAACCCAAAAGAGGCTCAAGAAGATCCAACCTTTCCTTCAGTGTATTGTGTTGACAGGCCACGGATCCGTGGAAACTGCGCTGGAGAGCGGCCAGCAAGATGCCTTCAAGTACCTCCTTAAACCAATTGATTATGAGAATCTTGTGGAGACCATAAAAGAGGCCTACCAGAAGAAGATAGAGCTGGTAAATGAAAAATTCAAGGAGCAGGTAGAGGAGATCTATAGGTCCGGCCTTGGGGCCAAAGGCATTAAAAAGGCTATTAACGAGCTCCGCAAACTCTATGGCATCGATTGAGCAACTGGAAGAAAAACTAAAAAAGATCTCCCGAGAGCTATCTAGCCACAAAATCGAACTGCATCAGACCAGAGGTTATTTACAGTGCATCCTGCAGAATTCCAATGACATGATTTTTGCTACGGATGTGGACGGCATTCTGGTTTCGTTTAGCAAGGGAGGCGAAAAAGTACTTGGCTACCGCTGGCAGGAGGTGGCCGGGAACTTCATAAAGCATTTCGCGGTCGATCCAAAGGATTTTGAAAGGCTTATCCGTACTTCTCAAACCCAAGGAAGTGCTGTAAGGCTTGAGCTTCCATTCCGACATAAAGATGGGCACACCGTGTATTGTGACGTCTCCCTCATCACGCTAACCAACACCAAAGGACAAAACGTTGGCCTTGTAGGGGTGTGTAGGGATATTACTGCCTGGAAAAAACTCCAGGAAGATCTTATCCGGGTGGATCGCCTCGCTGAAATTGGCCGCATCGCCGCAGGAATAGCCCACGAGATCAATAATCCCCTTGCGATTATTAATGAGATTGCAGGATGGGCCAGTACGGTCGTTGAAGACGCTAAAGGCCTCAGCAACGAGGATAGAGATGAGCTGAGCAAAGCAGTTGGTCATATTATCGAGCAGACCAAGAGATGCAGGGCCATTACCCATCAACTGCTGGGCTTTTCCAGAGATTCTGCACCGGAAAAGACTGAATTCGATTTGCACGAACTTCTCAGGAAAACCATTGTCTTTTTACAACCCGAACTCAAGTATAAGGACATCGATATTGTGTTTAATTTTCAAGACAAGCCCATCCAGCTCAGATCAGATCCCAAGATGCTGGAACAGGTCTTTGTCAATCTTATCACTAACGCAATCCATGCCATAAGCGACAAAAACAATGGAAAAGGCCGCATTGAGCTACGGACCATGTGTATGGAGAATTATGTTGAAGTGGCTATTTCTGACAACGGCCCTGGGATCAAAGAGGTAGACAAGGAAAGAATCTTTGACCTTTTTTACACCACCAAACCTCCGGGTATAGGAACAGGGCTAGGCCTTCCCATTTGCCAAAACATCATGAAAAAACTAGGAGGGAAAATTGCATTTGAATCCCAAATAGGCCTTGGGACTACCTTTAAAGTAGCCATCCCGTTATCGTAACTTTTGTCGTGCTGACTCAAAAGGCACCTTTTACTCGTAGTATTCAGGGTATCAAAAGACATGAGGGAACCGTCATGGCAAGTTATCCACCTCCGCGCACTTCTACCTTCTTGCAAACAAGGTTTTGGCCGTCCCTCCTTACCTTTATCATCTCCTTTGGGCTTTGGCTTGTCCTTTCTGGAAAGTTTGATCCTTTTCATATGACCTTAGGGCTCATTTCCTGTGCCATTGTTTCTTTATTTTCCAGCGATCTCCTTTTTCCAGAAGGAATTCCCCAAGGATTGCTATCCAAAAGCATTGGTTTTGTCTGTTATATTCCATGGCTCTTGTACCAGATATTCCTGGCGAACCTCCATGTTCTGTATCTTTCTTTGCACCCAAGGCTTCTTGAAAAAATAAACCCACAAGTAATTAGGTTCCAAAGCAGACTTAAAAGCGAAATTTCTATAGTCACCTTTGCCAATTCTATTACCTTAACACCAGGTACCATTACGCTATTTCTGTCTATGGACGGAGAGTTCAAAGTACATGCCATTGATGATCAATCCGCAAGTGCCCTGCCAGGAGAAATGGAGACTCGTATTGCCAGGGCCTTTAGAGAAGACTAAATGAATAGTCTATTTCTTTATATTGGTCTGTATTTGTGCGCTCTGATGGTCTTGTCCCTATATCGGGCTGTAGTGGGACCCACAGTAGTGGACAGACTCATTGGTGTTAACGCCATTGGAAGCAAGACCGTGGTTTTACTCGCCTTAATAGGGCTGCTATATGGTCGCATTGACATGTTTGTGGACATTGCCCTTGCCTATGCCATGTTGAACTTTATAGCCGTGCTGGGAGCCTCGCGATACTTCCAGAAGAGAAAGGGCCTTTACGAAGAACCGCCTTACAAATAGAAGGAGATATAGCAATGGTACTGGACATCCTAGTGGTAGGCCTTATGTTCTTTGGTTTGGTCTTTTTTACGGGTGGTGGAATCGGGATTCTTCGATTCCCCGACTTCTATACCAGGCTTCATCCAGCCGGGAAACTGGACACCCTGGGCTCCCTTCTGATGATGACGGCAGTGGCCCTTTTTAATCTCCAGCATGTAACGGTCTCCAATATCCTCACCAGTATAAAGATCATGCTGATCGTGGTCTTTGTGTTCATGTCCAGCCCTACGGCCACACATGCCATTATGGATGCCGGTGCAAGGGCTGGTCTGAGGCCATGGGAAAAAGGCGTGCCAAAGGAGTAAGAAAATGATCTGGCAACTGGATCTGGCCATTCTAACCCTTCTCATTGTTTGTGCTGTTGCCGCCATCTCGGTTAAGGATCTTCTTGCCACAGCCATCCTGTTCGGGGCTTACAGTTTTATGATGTGCCTGTTATGGTCCATTATGGCAGCGGTGGACGTGGCCTTTACTGAAGCCTCTGTGGGAGCAGGCGTAAGCACAGTGTTTTTCGTTGCCGCCGTATTCCGAACAACAAGGAGGACAAAGGATTGAAAAGACTGGCCCTCATCATAGTGATCCTGAGCGGGGGATTGCTCCTATATGCCACCAAGGATTTTCCCTCGTGGGGTGATCCTACATCACCGGCCAGTACACATGTCTCACCCAGGTATCTTAAAAAGAGTTTAGAGGAAACCCGTGTTCCCAATGTGGTGACATCCATTCTTGCCGACTATCGTGGCTATGACACCATGTTCGAGACCACAGTGATTTTTTGTGCAGGGGTAGCCTGCTTTATGTTGCTGCGGACATTTGAAAAACGGGAAACAGACCATTACTATCGCCACGTACCTACCGGCATCACCATACACATCAAAGGCCAACGCGAAATTCCCATTGAGTCAAAAGAATTTGAAAAAATTGATGCCATATGGACACCCTATGATCTCATCATCAATACCGTATCTCGGTTTCTTGTCCCTTTTATTCAACTCTTTGCCTTGTATGTGATTGCCCACGGCCACCATAGTCCTGGGGGTGGATTCCAGGGCGGCGTTATCTTGGGGGCCAGTATGATCGTCCTGGCCATTGCCTTCAACCTTAGAACAGCCGTCCGCCGCCTCGGAGAGCGGATCGATAGCATAATGAGCGCTCTTGGGGTCTTTATCTATTCAGGCATAGGAGCCCTTTGTGTCTTGTTGGGGGCCAACTTTCTGGATTACAAGGCCTTGGCCCAAATACTACCTATTGACCGCGTCGCTGCCCGCTCCGATGGTATACTCGGGGTGGAGATAGGAGTTGGTATCGCTGTAATGGCCGTTATGATATGCGTCTATAATAATGTAGCATCTGAAGGAAGATATGATGAAGGATTGTGAAAATAAAGGATGAACATGGAAGCCTTTCTTAACCATCTTGTGGCCAAGTACAATTTCTGGTTGTATATCATCCTCATGATGATTGGGCTTTATGCCATGATCGCAAAAAATAATCTTATCAAGAAATTGGTAGGGATGAATATATTTCAGACAGCCATCATACTTTTTTATGTCTCCATTGGCTCAAAAAGAGGAGGAACAATACCCATTCTCGAACATGTTTCAGGAGGGGCACAGCATGCAATTGATCCGGCCAATTATGTGAACCCTCTCCCCCACGTGCTAATGCTTACTGCTATCGTGGTTTCTGTATCCACATTCGGCGTGGCACTAGCCTTGGCTATCAAGATCTACCAACGTTACAAGACCCTTGAAGAAGACGAAATCCTCACGCGAATCAGGGAATCATGATCGCCCATTATCCAGCGCTTCTTGTAACCATCCCCCTTCTGGCAGCCTTTGTCATCTATGGATGTAGTTGGCTTCATAAGAAATCCTGCCTTCCCCTAGCCTTGCTAGCCCTGGCCATTTCATGTGCGGTATCTATTGGGCTTCTAGCGCAAGCCATTGCAAAAGGCCACATATCCTACCACCTAGGCGGCTGGCAACCCCCATGGGGCATCGCCTATGAGGTGGACCCCCTCAACGCCCTTGTGCTTGTGGCCGTAAGTACTGTTGCCTTCATTAACCTCATTGCCACGGCTGGAGAAATCGAACAGGTATTTTCTGACCGCAAAGGGGCATTTTACACGCTTTACCTCCTCTTTATCGTGGGATTGCTAGGGATCGTGGTCACAGGAGATCTGTTCAATCTTTATGTACTCCTGGAAATCGCCTCTATTACCGGCTATTCCCTCATTGCCATGGGTCAGGCTGACCGAGCACCCCTTTCAAGCCTAAACTATGTATTCATGGGAACTATCGGAGCCTGTTTTTATCTTCTGGGCGTGGGCTATATTTACATTATGACCGGTTCCCTCAACATGGCCGATGTGCGAGCGCTTTTGCCATCTCTCTATCACTCCAGTGCAATCCTGGTTGCCTTCATCTTTTGCCTGGTTGGGGTCATGATCAAGATGGGTTTCTTTCCCCTTCACACCTGGCTGCCTAATGCCTATACCTACGCCCCATCCCCTGCAATCAGTCTTATTGCTCCCCTTATGACCAAGGTGATGGCCTATGTCATGATCCGCCTGATACTGTCCGTGTTTTCTCCTGCCTTTACCTTTGCATCCCTGGTCGTGGGCCACGGGATCGTATGGCTGGCCTGCCTAGCCATCCTCATGGGCGCAATTCTGGCCCTTTCTCAAAGGGACATAAAAAAGATGTTAACCTATATCATTGTCTCTGAAATTGGCTATATTGTGGGAGGAGCCTGGCTCGGTAATAACACTGCCATGACCGGTGCCGTGTTGCATATTATAAACGATACCCTTATGACCTTCTGTGTATTTCTGGCCGTGGGCGGCATATCCCGTAAATTGGGCAGCGTTGAACTAAACAATTTCAAGGGGCTTTTCAAAAAAATGCCCTTTACCATGGGGGCCTTTGTGGCCAGTGGACTTAGTATCATTGGAGTGCCTCCCACGTGCGGATTCTTCAGCAAATGGTATCTCATTTCTGGTGCCATGGAGGCGGGAAGCTACAGCTTTGTATGCGTCCTCATTATCAGCAGCCTCATCAATGTCATCCTCTTTTTCAGAATCATTGAGACCGCCTTTTTCGCCCATTCGGACCCTGGGAACAGGCATGACTACTTGCTGCGCGAGATAGGCGAGATATCGCTCAACACCCTGATCCCGCTCCTGATGGCCGCCGCAGGGCTGCTTGTCTTAGGCATGTACAGCGGCACAGTCGTGGGCCGCGTTATCCAACCTGCCCTTGCAGGGATTTTGTGATCATGGAGCTCTATTATTCCATACGTCCATTGCTGGCTGTTCTTGTCTCCTTGTGTGCGGTCCCGTTTATTGTGTTGAGTCCAAGGCCGAACATTCGCGAGACTGTGAGCTTCATTGCTGCTGGGCTCAAGTTTGCACTGGTTATCTCCATGCTCCCTGTGATCTTAAATGGGCACCAGATCATCTTCACCCTTATGAACGTGTTGCCAGGCGCACCCATTCAGTTCCGAGTCGATGCCCTTGGCATGCTCTTTGGGATCGTCTCGTCATTTCTTTGGATCGTCACCACGACCTATTCCATTGGCTATATGAGAGGGTTGGATGAACATGCCCAGACCCGCTACTTTTGTTTTTTCGCCATTGCCCTCTCTGCCACAATAGGTGTGGCCTTTGCAGCTAATCTCCTGACCCTTTATCTTTTCTATGAGATACTTTCCCTTGCCACCTATCCGCTGGTTACCCACCACCAGGACGATGAGGCCCGAATATCCGGAAGAAAATATCTGACCTATATCCTCGGCACATCCATCGGCTTTGTTTTGCCTGCCATGCTTTACGTGTACCATGTAACAGGAACCCTAAACTTTTCGGCTCTGGGCATACTTGGCAAAGCGGCACCTCATAGTGTGCTTATTGTGATTCTGTTTCTGTTCATCTTTGGTTTTGCCAAGTCGGCCATTATGCCCTTTCACGCATGGCTCCCTGCTGCCATGGTAGCCCCAACTCCGGTAAGTGCCCTTCTCCATGCTGTGGCAGTGGTAAAGGTAGGGGTCTTCAGCATTATAAGGGTGCTGCTCTATACATTTGGAACCAAAGAACTTATGGGCCTGCATGTGGGGCCTGCAGTATCCTACGTGGCTTCCTTTACCATCATCATAGGATCTCTTATAGCCTTATCCCAAGACAACCTAAAGAGATTGCTTGCATATTCCACCATCTCCCAGTTGTCTTACATCATCCTGGGGGTAGCGCTCCTTTCACCCAGGGGAATGACCGGAGGGCTTATCCATATCCCCATGCACGCGTTTGGAAAGATTACCCTATTCTTTTGTGCTGGCGCTATATTTGTCGCAACAGGGAAGAAGAATCTAAGCGAGATGCATGGAATTGGCAAAAGGATGCCTATTACCATGATTGCCTTTTTCATTGCTTCTTTGAGCATCATAGGGCTCCCGCCCTGTGGTGGTTTTTTGAGCAAGTGGAACCTCCTATTAGGATCTTTACAGTCCCACCAGGCAATTGCGCTAGTAGTATTATTGGTCAGCTCACTCTTAAACGCAGCGTATTTTATGCCCATCATTTATAAGGCCTTTTTTTTGAGGGACCAAGGTTCGGCTCAGGGAATAAGAGAGGCGCCCCTTTTTTGCGTGGTTCCTCTCTGTGTGACTTCATTGTTGTCCATCGCCATGTTTTTCTATCCGCAACCTTTCTATAAGCTAATAAAATTGGTGATCCATCAATTATTAAGGGCCTGAGTCTTCCATGGTAGGGAGAGCCACATATGATACAGAAATATGTGAGTTTCCAATCCAAAAGAAGTTGACTGTGAAAACAAGATATCAAAACGACATTGAGGTATACGTGAAATGACCAAGGAACATGATGAGCTTATGGAGCTAACACACGAGGAGGTTCCTGGTTACAGAAAGATATTCTTTTTCCTGATTATTTGTGCATCCATATACCTAGCTGTGATCCTGGCCAGTACACTTTGACACACCAGAGTCCAGTATATGACTAGGAGGGCTGAGACATGAAAAAGAAGATCCAGAGAGAAAAACAATATTTATTTGACAAGCCCCAAAACGTAAAAAGGCTTTTCCGCTGTTATTACGCTTCGCTATTGCTTCTGCTGGTGCTGGATCTCGTATTACCAAAGCATGTGGTCCTCCCCTGGGAAGGCTGGCCTGAATTTTATGCAGTTTTCGGGTTCGTGGCATGTGTGGCACTTGTCCTTGCCGCTAAATATATCCTGAGGCCCCTAGTCAAAAGGAAAGAAGATTACTATGAGTCATAGTCATAGTCTGCCCCCGGCATCCATACTGGTTCTAGGTGCTTTTATTCTACCCTTTTGTAGGGGAAAATGGAAAAAGGCACTTCTGCTCCTTCTACCAGTAATAAGTTTTGCCAATCTCATCTCCATCCCTGCAGGTTATAGCTTTGTTTTTAATTTTTTGGACTACCAAATCATATTAGCAAAGGTAGACAGGCTAAGCCTTGTATTCGGTTACATCTTCCACATTATATCCTTCATCGCCCTCCTCTATGCATTACACGTGGACAATGATACAGAGCATATTGCCTCCTTGGTCTATGGGGGATGCGCCATAGGTGCTGTTTTTTCAGGAGATCTTTTGTCCTTTTTTCTTTTTTGGGAAATGCTCACCATCAGTTCCGTTTTTCTCATTTGGAGTCGCCAAACCCCCTCCGCCTTAGCGTCAGGTTACAGGTATCTTCTGGTCCACGCTGCAGGAGGGCTCTGTCTGTTGGCGGGGATCCTTGTCCACATATCACAAACTGGATCAATGGCCTTTGGGTATTTGGGACTTCATGATATTGCCACCCTTTTGATCTTTCTCGGCCTAGGGGTAAATTGTGCCTGGCCCATTTTACACCCGTGGCTTACTGATTCCTATCCCGAGGCCACCATTACCGGCACAATATTCCTCAGTGCCTTCACCACGAAAACCGCTGTTTACGCCTTAGCTAGGGCATTCCCTGGAGAAAGTGCCCTCATTTGGATCGGCGCAATTATGACCGCATTTCCCATTTTCTATGCAGTCATTGAAAATGATCTGCGCCGGGTCCTTTCTTACAGCCTCATAAACCAGGTGGGATTTATGGTGTGCGGCATAGGCATTGGTACCCAACTGGCAATAAATGGGGCCGTCTCTCACGCCTTTAATGACATCCTCTTTAAGGCGTTGCTCTTCATGTCTATTGGGGCTGTCATGTATAGGACAGGTAGGGTAAATGCAACGGACCTTGGTGGTCTTTACAAAACCATGCCCCTTACCTGTATATTCTGTATGATTGGGGCCGCCTCCATCTCAGCGTTTCCGCTCTTTAGCGGTTTTGTAAGTAAGTCCATGGTCATGGAAGCTGCAGTGCACGGAAACCTTCGTATCATCTGGTTCATTCTCCTGTTTGCCTCTGCGGGTGTCTTTCATCATGCTGGCATCAAGATCCCATTCTTCGCCTTTTTCTCCCACGACTCAGGAATCAGGACCAAAGAAGCTCCCCTAAACATGCTCTTGGCCATGGGTCTTGCCGCTGGCCTGTGTATTTTCATAGGATCATTTCCTGGCCCACTTTACAGCCTTCTTCCTTATCAGACGGAATATATCCCATACACCTCTTCACACGTCTTGGGGCAAACCCAGTTGTTGTTTTTTTCATCCCTGGCATTTACCCTTCTTATTCTCTCTGGAATTTATCCATCTGAAATGAGAGCCGTTAATCTAGACTTTGACTGGTTCTATCGCAAGGGAGGAAATCTTGTGCTAGTATTTTCTGCCAGGCTTCTGAACGGCCTTAATGACTACCTTGAAAGAGCTTTTGTAAGTGGGCTCGCCAGCAACCTGGCCAAATATTCCAAAGACGGTCTGGCTCGGGCCATGCTTATCCCAATGGTGAGCCTATGGATTATAGCAGGGAAAAAGGGGGAAAGACTGGAGATTAAGAAACGTAACCTTTATAATGATATGGTAAAGGGGACTCTTCCTATCGGTATCGGAACCGGAATAGCTGCACTTTTTATTATATTGCTTTTCCTGCTCAGCTGAGGAGCACTTCTATCCCTTGGCAGCCATCTACTGTTGAGCTATGCTGTGATTCGGTTGCTGGATATAAAATCACAAAAAGGGGGAATCGTATGGTACCTCTTGAAGACTTAAAGAAGATTCACCTTTTGAGGTCTTACGAAGATTGGATGCTGGAAAAAATCCAGCCACTGTGTAATGTGAGAATTTTCAGCGAAAAGGCCACCATCTTCGATCAGGGGCAGCCTGCAGATGTATTTTATATGCTCCTGAAGGGAAAGATATTGCTTGAGGTGGAGCTTAATGAAAACATAATGATTTCCATTGCATCGGTCAAACCTGGGTACTCTTTTGGATGGTCTGCCCTGTTTGAAGGATCCACCTACACAAGCTCAGCCATTTGCTCAGAGCCCTCTGAAGTAATTGCCTTGCCTGCCACTCCACTTCTGGGTCTCTTGGAAGAAGATCCTCGTCTAGGGTACAAGTTTATGAAAGGCACCCTAGAAATCCTAAGAAGCAGACTCACAAAACGTACAGATCAGTTCTTAAAGACAATAAGAATGCATCCTGACATCCAAAAACTTTTCACTATGTGACGGTCAATACCTTTAAGTTCTTTACTCCATAATAATCCGCGCCTAAGACCCTTTGGTCCTAGGCGCGGACTATTGGTGCCTTACTCTGGTGAGATCCTACCAATTAACCCCGCATTCAGGGCCTATGATTTCGATGAGTTCATCAAAAATGGCCTTTAAGGTAACAACGCCTATGAGCTTCCCATCCCTTACAACCAGCGGCTGCCGTACCCCCTTCTTTAAACATGATATAAATGGCGTGATTGATACTATCATCTTCTCTAAGCAATGGATGGATCTCTGACATGACTTCCTTGACCCGTTTCTGAGCCTCTTGTCTTATCAGATCAAGAAAGGAGCAATGAAGCCACTTAAAGCGTTCTTGAACTTCACTCACCTCTTTGCTGACTTCCAAGACCCTGGATGAAAGAACTGTATAATAAGCCCTTGACATTTCAGGCGTTTTTACGGACTCAGGCACCAGACCTCTAATTAAGTCATACATGGAAATCTTTCCTACAATTTTGCCCGAAGAATCCCTGACAAAGATTGTGGTATGGAATTGCCCCTGCCCATGCTCCTTAATATTTTCATATCTTTTTTTCAATAAGGCCAAGGCGTCAGCAAGCCGCTCATCCTCAGACACAGTTTCATACTCTTCAATGGGAATCAGTATATTCTTCACCCGTTTAGTATCTTGCATTCTAACTCCCTCCGTCTAAAAAGATTCCCTTGCCCCATAAAAAGGCAACTTCTCTTATCATTCCTTCAATAATTGGGAGACATGAAAGAACTCTTACGAGGCCATCACATATAGGATTGCAAGAGGAATTTCAAGCTATTTTTCCGCTAACCTTATCTTGGACTTTGTGATACTTGCATCAAGCTTGCGGTTTTTGGTTTGAAAATTGAAGAAGTTATGATAATAATAACTATAATAGTAGTCCTTAACTTTCACATTACGAGGAAGCTATGGCAAAAAAGATCCTGGTCATTGATGATGAACCAGATGCCCTCACCTTTATTGAAACCGTGCTCCTAGATAATGGTTTCGAGCCCCTTACCACCACCTCTGCTGTTGAAAGCCTCAATATCGCCAAGCAAAAGCACCCTGATCTGATTCTCCTTGATTTGATCATGCCGGATAAAAGCGGTATCACTGTTTTCCAAGAGCTGAAGACAGAGCCAGTATTGAAGGATATCCCTGTAATAGTGGTCTCCGGGGTCTCACAAGTGACAGGGGCTGATTTCAGGGACTTCTCTTTTAAGCTGCCCGATCCAAAAGGGCAAAGTAACGGAGAAGTTACTTATGTCAGACCTGAGGGCTTCGTGGAAAAGCCCATTGACCCCTCGGAACTGTTGCGGGTCATCGAGGAGGTATTGAGGGGCCACATGTCTACCCCTCAAGAATAAAATCCGTGATATATGGGTTCTCTTGCATCTCTCTACCGATGGTAGAGGTTGGAGTATCCCCGTAATCATGACCTGGCCATACCACCGTCTCTTGGGGGAGCGTAATTATCTTTTCTTTCAGTGAATTAAGCAGAATCTCCAGGGACCCACCTGCCAAATCAGTCCTTCCCACTGCCCCTACAAATAATGTGTCTCCAGTAAACAGATTTCCGTTAGTCAGATAACAAACAGACCCTGGCGAGTGTCCGGGCGTATGGATCACCTGTATCTCCAAGTCTCCTACCTTCAACACATCCCTATCTTTAAGTGTGATATCTGGCTGCAAAAGGGAAAGTGCTCCTAATTCTTTTTCGATTGCCGCCTTTGCCTCTGGCTCCGCAAAAAATCTGGCATCTGCCTCATGTAAGCACCATGGGATATCCAGCTTCTGCTTCAAGACCTCATTGGCCAACCCGTGATCTGCATGCCCATGGGTATTTAAAATATATCTCGGAGCTACCCTTTCCTTTTCAATCACTTCTAGAATCTTTTCTTCATCTCCCCCTGGGTCGATAATGACCCCCTCCCGTGTATGTCCACATGCCACTACATAAGAAAATACCTCAAGTGGACCAACCAAAACTTGACGGATAATAATCTCTTGTCTCATATCTTACACCTCGCTACTGCCTTCATTATCTCTATCAATTTTAGCACATTACTCACCAAATTTAGCAAACATGCCCTCAGCTCTCTCCTCACCAAGGCTCCTCCCCGTCTGCCTCAGAGCCACTGCGGACAGGGAAATGGCATGACAGCCATCCCTTCAAAGTGAGTGCCTGATCTGTAGTGCCTGCCTACTGCAGGCAGGAACGCAGCCATAGATTTAAACCAAAGGCCAAGGCAACAAACACCAGGATGCTACACACCATCAACCTATTGGCCTGTAAGATATGAGAGGGTTTGAGAGGCACCATGGGGTCTCCCAGATGCGGCTTCACTGTAACCACCGACCCGTAGAGATTCCTTCCCCCGAGCCTGACCCCCAAGGCACCGGCAAATGCCGCTTCAGGCCATCCACTGTTGGGACTATCATGGCGTCTGCGGTCTCTTATAAGAATCCTTATGGCCCTTGACCAATCGTATCCCAGCATTACAGCCCCCAAGGGCACCAAAGAGGCGGATATCCGGGCTGGTAAAAAGTTGGCCACATCATCAAGGCGTGCAGCGAACTTTCCAAAGCGCGTATAAGGCTCTTCCTTGTATCCGAACAGGGAGTCTAGGGTATTAATAGCCTTGTAAACCATGGCGCCCACAGGGCCTGCTATGAATCCATAGAATAAAGGAGCGGCCACTCCATCCACCATGTTTTCTGCCACACTCTCTACCGTAGCCCTTACCATCTCGGGTTCATCCAATTGCTCTGTCCTTCTGCCCACCATGAGGCTGGCCTTTCCCCTGGCCTCCCCCAGCCGACCTTGCTTCAAGGCCAAATACACATCCCTGCTATGGCGAATCAAGTCCTTCATTGCGATGGTAGTGTAAAGCAAGAAAATCGATATCACGTCCCCCACAACAGGGCCAAGGGCTCGGGCCGCTATTACCGTTAAAAAGACCGCTCCTGTAGTTACGAAGACGACACCAAGTACAGTTATTGCCCCGGCCGCCACCTCATTCTTGATCCTTTTACGGCTCTTCTTTTCCAGCCACAGTGCCATCCATCCTAAGAGTTTTACCGGGTGAGGGAACCATCGTGGATCACCGATAACAGCATCCAGGGCCAACGCCACGATCATCTGGTATTCAAGCCTCACGGGTCTGTCCATACCCCTGAAATTTCCTTTAGTACATCTATAAGCTGGATGTTTTCTTCCTCAGTTCGAACACATATCCTAAAAAATCCCTCATCCAGCCCAACGAAATTTTCACACGTCCTTATGGCGATCCTTTTTCCAAGGAGTTGTTTCCTTAGATCTTGTGCAGTTGGCCCTTGCCTATTGATTCGAACCAATAAGAAGTTGGCCTTACTTGGATAAACCAAGAAACCATCTATCCGGTTAATTTCCCGGAATAAAAGTTCTCTTTGCTCTTTCAGGCGCCTGCGGGTATCTTCCACAAAGCCCCCATCCTTCAAGGCGGCCTCTCCAATTATCTGGGCAAAAAAATTCACCGACCATGGAGACTGCACATTCCTTACCTTTTCCACTACCCATGGGTCTGCAATTACCCATCCCAGCCGTATTCCAGGCACGGCAAATGCCTTGGTAAGGGAAAAAATCAGAGCAATATTAGCAGGTCTGTTTACCAAAAGGGGATCTTTGTCATCCACAAAGTGATAAAAGGCCTGATCTACCACAAAAAAGGCTCCTTGCTTTTTTTTGGCCAGCCACCTGATCTGATCCGCCTCATATAGGCTTCCCGTTGGATTATTGGGTCTTGCCAAGAACACAATATCCTTGTCAGCCACACAAGACATAAGCTGATCAACAGGCAACTCAAAATCTTTCTCAGGGTCCATTATAATATGGTGAACCGGGATCCGTGATGCCCTGGCGCCATACTCATAATCCACATAGGAGGGAGCCGGGATAACGGCTCGGTGGGGTAAAAGGGCCCAAGGAATCAAATAAAGGAGTTGGCTGCTCCCGTTTCCGATCAAGATCTCTTGAATCGAACTCCCATAGGACTCCCCTATTGCCTTGCAAAGGCCGGTGGACCAGGGGTCGGGGTAGTATCGCATGTAAGGAAGATTCTTCTCCACAAGGGAAAGAAGCCATTGGGGCGGGCCAAATGGGTTTAAACTAGATGAAAAATCCAGGATGCCTTCTGGCGGACATTTCAATTCCTTTGACAAATGCCAGATATCTCCTCCATGGCGCCAAGTTGTCATATTCCGTTGTTACCTCCTGAAAACACAATAACCAGAACCGGAATGAACAGTTCAGACATTTCACACACAGCGCCGAGGGTATCCCCTGTATAACCACCTATCTTTCTGTAAGCCCATAGGCAAAAAAGACAAATGCCTGCAATACAAGATGCTCCAATGATCACTCCTTTGCCCCTGAACCCCAAAAACCCAATGGCAAGTATCAGGGTCACCCCTATAGCTGACCCGGCCCATTTTATCTTTCCGTGTTCTGAGAAGACCGTGGCAAGCCCGCCTTCACGTCTTACATAGGTAAGCAGACACATCATGAGAAGGAGCGCTGTTCTTCCAGTAAGGGGCATAAGGAGTAAGGTTGCCCATCGTGCTGATACAGGAACCGATGTAAGGGAAATCCACTTCAAGAGGATCAAACAGACAATGCCAGCCACCCCCATAGCTCCTACATGGCTGTCCTTCATAATGCTCAGGACCCTTTCCCTTGGCCTGGCACTTAGGAACCCATCAAGGGTGTCGGCAAAGCCGTCAAGATGAAGCGCGCCACTTACTCCCAGCAAAAAGATGACCATGAGGAAGCTTACCAATTGGATCGGCATAACATAAAAAAGGGCATGATCAAGGACCATGGTCCCAAGACCAATCAGCAATCCTACAGCCGGAAAATGGATCAATCCTTTTGCCAGTGTCTCCTCATTCCCTACGATTTTTTTGGGCAAAGGAAGTATGGTGAGAAACGTCAGTGCACCAAAAAAGGACCTCATCTGCGCATCTCCTGGGAAGATTGCCCAGAACGTGGATCAATTTCTTTTATACGCACTGGGATGGCAGATACCATTAAAACTACCTCGTCCGCACCCTCGGCAAAGACCTGATTGCACCTGCCCAGCAAATCACGATAATGCCGTGCCCACTGATTTTCTGGAACAATCCCCATTCCCACTTCATTGGTAACAAAGATGACAGTTCCTTGGATACTTCGGGCCACCTCTAAGACCTCTCTTGAAATCTGTTGCACCTTGTCTTCGTCAAGTAAGCTGTTCTGTTCGCCGGCCTGGTGAAGCAGGTTGTTAATCCAAAGGGTTAGACAATCCACCAACACCACATGGGCATCCTTTGCCTGCCTTATAGCCCCCTTGAGATTTATGAATTCTTCAATGGTTCTCCATCCCTTGCCCTCACGCGATGCCCTGTGGGCCTTGATCCTCGCCTCCAGATCCTTGTCCAAGATTGGACAGGTAGCAATAAAGATGCGAGTCCCTTTGATTGCCTCAGCCATCTCCTGTGCAAAGGAGCTTTTTCCACTCCGTGCACCTCCTGTCACCAAACAAATCCTTCCCATAATCTTCCCTCGGCCTACTACTGTCCCTTATCACCCCCGCTGCTGCAATCCTCCAAAGCATCTCCAAAAGGAGAAAAAATCCCGGCACTTGTCCATCAAGCCCGGGGGCTCCGTTTTCCTCCTCGGATTTGGCCCTCGCCCCATTGCCCGAAGGTCTAAGAGCCATTCTATATTTACGGGCAGGTCTTCTGGCTTCTCCAGCCCCCTTGACGGCCTTCCCACCCTGCACTAAACCCTTTCAGAAATTCTTATACTCTTGTGCTAGTTGCCTTCAAATAGAATCTTAGGAAGTACCGGTAATTCTTAAAGTTAGTTTAGTGCACGGCAGTGGCACGCTTTGTCAAAAGGGTTCCCTTTTCCCACATGGAAAGGGACGGAGTTACAGCGGCGGGTCCGCGACGGATTTTCACCGTCTTCCCTTTTAAAACCACTTGAGGTTACCCGAATTGGTCCTGAACTGTACCATGTTATGACCATTTGTCAAGTTTCTGCCACTCAAAGGGAAGCAAACGTAAGACCCGGCCTTTTATGGACAAATAACCAAATTGATGTTATTTTTCTACACCAGTCAGACAACTCTCTGGTCCGGAGGTATTCCATGGCGGACAAAGAAAAGAAAGTATTGGATGCCATGAAAAAGGCAGGTAAACCTGTCAGACCTGGAGACGTGGCCAAGATGATAGGTGAAGACAGCAAAGAGGTCTCAAAAATCATCAGTAGTCTCAAGAAAAAAGGCAAGGTCACGTCGCCAAAGCGCTGCTATTATGCACCTTCAGGAGACTAACCGCGGGATCGTTTGGCCTTCATAGCCTCCTGTAGCTTCTCCCCAAGAGAGCCAAGGGCTGTGCTTTGCCCCCTGAACCGCTGCCAATTCACCTCTTCTGCCCCAGAGGCGGGCAGTAAAGTGATCCTTTTCTCGGGCTGGTTAATTTGCTCGATCACTACGGGTATGATATCGCCCTCTTTGCGCCTTTCTAGATCTGAGCCATAAGGGGATTTTTCCATGCTCGACCTTGGCATAAGACCGGTTATTCCGGGCTCAAGGGAAATGAAATACCCGTAGCTTTCTTTCTTTTCTAAACGACCTTCTATGGTCTGGCCTTGTTGATACCGGTCCATAATATCAGCCCAAGGATCTCCTTCCACGTCTTTCATGCTAAGGGAGATTCTCCGACCGCTCGAATCAATTTCCTTGATCATCACCTTTATCAAATCCCCTGGCCGAACCATTTCTTCGGGCTTAATAATTCGCCTTCTATAGCTCATCTCGCTGATATGAACCAGGCCCTCAATCCCTGAGGCAATCTCCACAAAGGCGCCAAACGGCGCACAACGCTTTACCTTGCCCTCTACAATCTGCCCCTCCTGAAAATCAGAATCAACACTATACCACGGATCAAGGCCTGTTTCTTTTATGGAAAGGGATATCTTGGGTCTTCTGGCGGCACCATTTTGCTCCAACCCAATGACCTTGACCTTGACCTGTTGAGATGCCTGTACCACTTCCTCTGGGGCATCCACACGCGACCAGCTAAGTTCTGAAAGATGGACCATACCCTCAACACCAGGGAATATCTCCACAAAAGCACCATAGGGCACAAGCCTCGTAACCTTTCCCTCAAGGATTTGACCTTCCTCCAGGCCTGAGAGAAATTCGGCCTTTGCCTTTTCAAGTTCTCTTTCCATCAGCCTGCGTCGTGACACTACAATATTGCGGCCCCCTTCAACTAACTGGGTCACCAGGAAACGAAAGCTCTTGCCCACGTACTCTTGTGGATTTTCCACATATTTTAGGTCCATCTGGCTTGCTGGACAAAAGGCCCTCCTTTGCATGACGGTGATTTCGTATCCCCCTTTACAGGTCCCGCGTACCTTCCCTTTCACGGGGATACCCTCATCAAAGGCCTCCTTCAATAATCCAAGGTTACCTGCACCCGATAAGGCCCTTGACAGCCGCACCTCGCTCTCTGTGAAGGAAACCACATATAAGTCAAGAATATCACCCACCTTACAGGAAAGCCCTCCGCTCTCATCCAGAAGTTCCGCTTTATCGACGACACCATCCATCTTTGAGCCTGTATCCACAAACACACTCTCTCTACCAATGGAAAGCACCTTCGCCTGAATCCGCTCCCCTACCCGGATCTCCTGGCTCTCCCCTTTCTCGTATGCCTCAAGGAGTTCTTCGAAGCTCTTTTCGTCCTCAGGCCTTTCTGTCATATCTTCTACCATGGCCGTTTCCTCCTCAATTTGGTATGCGTGCCACCAGATGGAAATCGGTGCCATCCCAAAGCACTCTATCAAGCTAATGACCCATTTTCAAGGACCGGCTAATTCCTAGAGATAATTGGCCCGGGTTTTATGGATGGCAGCCCAAAACGTGCCCACCATCCAAGATCTCCTCAATGCGTGCCTTGAAAGCGAGGTGAAACTAATTGCATGTCAGATGACCATGGATATGATGGGTGTGAAAAAGGAAGATCTGATTGACGGAATAGAGTTGGGCGGAGCAGCCACGTTCCTAGAGTACGCATCTAAATGCAATATCACGCTTCTTATCTAACCAAGGTTCACCTGGGCGCTGTCACATCTAGGTTCACAACTCCGGCCTAGTCGTATGGAACCATGACCTAGAGATAAGGGAAGCTGTTGATTACCTCCTGCCAATAAGTAATGGATTAAAACTTGTCTCGTAATCATAGGGATCCATGCCTTCTCGTCGCTTAAGGAACCCCACCACAAGATAGGTAATGGGCGTGGCCGCTGCCTCATAGGCACACTTGACCAGCCACTGGGTCACAATGGCCATACCCAAAACCCTTGTGGGCATGGTGCCAAAAAATGCCAAGGTAATGAAGACAAAGGAATCAAGACCCTCACCCACTAAAGTGGACCCGATGGTCCTTGTCCACAACCATCGGCCTCTTGTGGCGATCTTCATCTTGGCCAGGATAAAGGAATTGGAAAACTCACCCACCAGATAGGCCAAAAATGATGCCACAAGCAACCGTGGAGTATACCCCAGGATTTGCACATAGGCATCCTGGCCTTTCCAGAATGGAGCAGGTGGCAACAATCTGCCCAACCAAAATGCAAGGACCACCAATAAATTACAGGCAAATCCTAGCCAAATTACCCGCCTTGCCTGGCTATATCCATAGACTTCCGTGAGCACGTCTCCAATAATATAGCTAATTGGGAAAATGATTATCGCAGCGGGCAAGACAAAACCAAAGACTTTGATCAACTTCACTGCCACGATGTTTGAGGTAATAAGGGCAGTGACGAACAAACATGCGGCTATCAAAAAATATGGGGAACACTCTCTGCTTTGAGTATAATTCATACCTTATCCTCAACAAATCAAGGTCTAGTTAGATAATATTAAACCTACTTTAGGCTGTTTTGATATACTAATCCATGTTTATTTTACATACGATCCTCACTGTCACGTGTTTTCAGATAGTTGCCGGATTTACCCCTCTTGCCAGAGTAAAGAGGTTCGCCGAAACAATAGAGGCCCACACATAGCTTTTGAAAGACCGAAACGTTTTCCACGTACACCTCCAAAGTCCAAAACAACGTTTGAGCCAGGAGATACCAGATTCAATACCGGCGCGGAAACGCCGCAGTTTCTTGTACATCCAGGGGCTTCGGCACATGTCATCTTCTTTTAAGCCCCTCTTCTTGGCAAAGCAAACGTCTTTAATCTCCCTGGCCTTGGCGGCTTTGAGATTGGCTTTGGAGGCAAAACCACCGTCCAGGACAACCTTCAAGGGGTAGTGGCCGTAGATTGGGCTTTCCAAACGTCTGTCTACGGTCCTTCTTGATAATATCCGTGTATAGCTTACCAAGACTTACCACGCCCTCTTGAATTCTGGCCCCTCCAGAGTCATATTAAGCCCTATAATCGGGGCGCCGTTCTTCATGGCCAAATCCATTATCTCACAGACTTTCTGACCAAAGGGTCCACTCAATGAACCCCCAAAGACGGTGAAGTCCTGGGAAAACACAAAGGTCAGTCTCCCGTTTATAGTACCATAACCAGTGACCACTCCATCACCTGGAATCTTTTTCTTTTCCATTCCAAAGTCGTGACACTGGTGGACTACAAACTTGTTAATTTCTTGAAAACTGCCTTTGTCAAGGAAGTAGTCTATCCTATCGCGCGCCGTCGTCTTTCACTTGGCGTGCTATTGGCCAATTCGTCCTTCCCCTCCCCCCAACTCTGCCTCGCGGTTTCGTCGCTCAAGCTCTCGGATTTTCTCTTCTATGTCCATAATAATTCCCCATTTTAAGGATAAAAATCATTTGTGGAAGCAGAGTTAACCCAAATGCACTCGTGACTCGATGATACATTCTTTTCTACTTTTTTAGAGCTACAACCTGGGCTGGTTTGATTCTAAATGTTTGAGGCAGGTGCTTTGGATATATCTATGAGGTTGGCTCAAATGCCAAAAATGTCTTCGTCTCATTCCCCTGTCCAACCTTCAAATATTTAATAGACAGGCCCATGCCAAGTTCTATTTTTTCTGGGTTCCTCACATTTACATTAACTATACGCGCAGGAACCTTAGCACCCTCTTCCAATTCCACTATCCCACCACAGTAGGGATTGTTTCTGTCATAGCCCTCTTCGACCATAAGAGGGGGCGCCACGGCGATCACTGTGTACGACAGCAGTCTTCCCTTTCCCTTCATCTCCTCCAACACCATTTCCCCTCCATGGCATCCTGGGCAAATTGGCTTTGGAGGAACACACACATGCCCGCAAGTACGACATCTTGAGCCTATAAGCTTCCCCTCCGCTAAAAATCTTTGATAAGCTGCACTGTAAAACTCGTTGTTTTCCACCTCTGCAAATTTTTCTTCTAATGCCATAGCACTCTATCTCCTCTCAAAAATATTTACCACAACTGTTGAGCCATGCGCACCTACGTTGTGAGCCAGTCCAATATCAGGATCTTTTACCTTTATTTGTCTGTCTCCCGCCTCTTCTCGAAGCTGTTTGAAAATCTCTACCACCATACCCGTGCCAGATGCACCAATAGGGTGCCCTTTCGACTTTAACCCACCATCAGTGTTGATGGGGAGCTTCCCATCTATCCTTGTTTCCCCCTCTCTAATGGCCCCGGCCGCCTTCCCCGGCTCATAAAATCCTAAATCCTCCATTGCTATTAATTCTGCTATAGTGAAACAATCATGCACCTCTGCCACTTTGACGTCCTTTGGCCCAATACCGGCCATCTCGTATGCTTGTGTGGCCGCTAGTTTTGCTGCTTGTATCGACGTCAAATCATCTCGCTCCGCTAGAAAATAATCACTCGCTTGTCCTGTACCCACAACAAAAATAGGACTGTCAGTAAATTCCTTAGCCATTTCCTCAGCTACCACAAGAATGCAAGATGCTCCGTCACAGATGGTCGAACAATCAAAAAGTCTCAATGGCCAAGCGATAATCGGATTCTGTTTAGAATCCTTCATAAAATCCAGCTCTGTATGCCATTGCGGTTTTGGTAAGCCCTTTTTAACAGCGGATTCTGCTCTCTTTTTCATAAAATCCGAAATGGAAACATCAAAATGCGCCTTCGGGTTAAGGCTCCCATGATAATGATTTTTTATGCCAATCCACATCAAATCTTCCTCGGTGGTCCCATGCTTTGCCATATGAGCCGTGGCCATGGTGGCATATATACCAGGAAAAGTCAGCCCAGCAGGCACTTCCGTATCTGGATCAAGGGCGGATGCAAGTACCTCTGTAACTTGAGGGGTATCAAGATTCGTCATTTTCTCAACGCCCCCTACAAGCACCACATCGTAAATGCCTGAGGCCACAGCTATAACCGCTTCCCTGAACGCTACACCGCTTGCGGCACAAGCATCTTCGATCCTCACAGTCGGCACCGGAACCAATCCTATCCGGTTCGCTACCGCAGGAGCGAGATGCACCTGCGATTCAAATAAATCACTACTGAGATTTCCTAGGTAAAAGGCATCTATCGTCCGGCTGTCAAAGCCCTTATCTACTGAAGACTCAAGATCCTTAAAGGCTTCTACAAATAGATCGGTTGTCCTCACACCCTCAGGATAAGCACCAAATTTCGAAAGACCCGCCCCTACAACAGCTACGCCCCGACCAAGTTTCCTATGTTTCGCCATATCTTTTCTCCCTTTAGCCTTTCATTTCTTTCCAATTGAACGACCTATCTCGTGTACCAAAAAATTCGGTATCTCCCTTTCTCCAACATACCTTCCAAAAACCATCTCCCCCTCTACTGACAGAACGGGTGCCTTTGCTTCTAACATCATGCCTTCCTCCTCCAAACATGCATGTCTGCAGCCATTTACTAATAGGAGAAAATCTGCATTTTCTGTATCCTGGCCCACAAAATTTACTCGTAGGCCCTTCTTTTCTATCTCTTCTTTTAGAGATTCCACTAACCCGACTCTGTTTATCTCAGGGTTACACCCGCCGCAGTACTTCACCTTTATGGTTAGCATCAGGACTTCTCCGCAACATGTCCTTGCCTTATCCTTTCCTTTACCTCCCTCCAGTACGTCTCTTCATCTTTGCCTACTATCTTTTCAAAGTCCCTGTCCCTCTTTATCC
>JAFDIV010000014.1 GCA_019307815.1 Deltaproteobacteria bacterium | reverse complement strand
AGTTTCATGGGTGCTTCTCCTTTCTTTTAGGTTTTTGTGTCAAAACCCTTGTAAAGGAAAAGCGCCCTTTTTTCTACCCCTCAAAAAATTTACACAAAAAATATTACACTACCACTGCTTTCGCTTTTGTCGCTATTGATTTTTGTCTTGGTGAATACTTCCTATTTACAGGATGCCCCTTGATTTCTTTATCGTATAATCTCGCTATAGAACAGAGATTAAACGTTCGCTTAAGACATAGGGAGTACCAGTCGAATGCTTGAAGGTACCTTCCTATATCGCCACTAAATAGTAGGGCCTCCCTATCATTTATGAGAGTTAGGCAGACCTTTAAGGGGTCCCTGCAAAATCGACTAATTTCACGTTTCAGGTTGAGACGATCGGTCACGGCACTGTGTCCAACGTCTCCTTCTGGAATTTCTCGAACTAATTTGATAAGGTCCATCCCTGATAGGTCCAACATTTAGTATCTTGAAACTGGAGTAATATTTATCATAGAATTCGGGTGTTGACAATATGAAATTACTCTATATAGTACAGTACACGCTGAGGAAAGGAGCTAGATAGGATAGTAGGTATGGAAACCAAGGCAAGGAATATCAGTAAATTCTGGGAGCAATACAGGCAGGCTGTTGTCGATTCAGGAATAGCCCCGCGGTTTGCAGAGTGGTATGTGAGATGGGCGCAAAAGTTTGCAGTATCTTTGAAGAATAAACCTCTAAAAGAAAGGACCGAGACAGATATTCAAGACTTTCTGGAGGCCCTTAAAAACCAAAAGGGTATTGAGGAATGGCAGGTGAAACAGGCCAGGGATGCGCTGGGATTCCTTTACGACAGATTTCTCAGATTAGATACCAAAGGGGATGTTGGAAAAGGGCAGGGTAGCTTACGGCCAAGCAGGAGAGGGGAAGGCGATCAAGAATTCAGGGATCGGGTGACAGAAAAGGACAAGATGAAAGAGAGATTCAATCAGCTCTTTGAACGATTGAGGGCAGAGCTGAGAGTCAGGCATTATTCGTATCATACTGAACAGGCATATGAACAATGGATACAAAGGTTCCTTGCATTTCATGGGCTTAAGGCGCCCGAGGAATTGGGTCCCCAGCACGTTCGGGAATACCTAGATTATCTGGCTGAAGTGCGACTCGTGTCAGCGAGCACCCAGAATCAGGCACTTAACGCAATTGTGTTTCTCTTTAGCCAGGTATTGAAGGTTGATCCCGGAGAGTTTGGGGATTTTGCCAGGGCAAAACGGCCTAAGAGAATTCCTGAGGTTTTGACAGCCACAGAGGTTAGAAAACTGCTGGCTCAATTGGTTGGTATGCATCTCATCATGGCAGGTCTAATGTACGGGGCAGGGTTAAGGTTGATGGAATGCTTGAGATTGCGGGTAAAGGACATAGACTTTGAAGCGCGACAGATCATCGTGAGGGACGGCAAAGGTCAAAAGGATCGTGTTACGGTGCTGCCTGAGAAGTATATCCCCTTATTGCGGGAACAATTAGGTTACACACGAAGGTTATATGAAAAGGACCGGGAGGGGGGTATCCCGGGGGTCTATATATGGCCGGCCCTGGAACGCAAATACCCCAATGCGTCAAAGGAATGGATCTGGCAATATGTTTTTCCATCCCCAAGGCTTTCTGTTGATCCAGTTACGAAGACAGTCCGGCGGCATCACATGCATGCGAGCGGCATTCAAAGGGCTGTAAAGGAAGCAGCAAAAAGGGCGGGCATTGCCAAGCGCGTGACATGCCATACATTGCGTCACTCCTTTGCCACCCATCTTCTGGAAAGAGGTTATGACATCCGAACAGTTCAGGAACTTCTGGGCCACTCTGATGTGTCCACCACCATGATCTATACCCATGTATTGAACAAGCCAGGGCTCGCTGTAAAGAGCCCGGTTGATTTTTGATTCCCAAAGCTTTCAGTGCTTGATTTTTCATATAACCATGGCAATATGACCATATCAGAAGAAAGTTTTGGTCGTTTTGTGGTGGTGCTGTTTGGAGAGATAAAAAGAGGATTTCAAAGTCCAAATTCAAAATAATAAGCGATACCCCTGATGAAACACGTCAGCTTGGTCGAAAGAACAAATTGCTAGCAAGAGATATGATGCATGAGTCGAACTAGTAGTATTTAAAACCCAAAACAGGTATAATGAAATAATGATAACAAATGAAAAATTACTAAAAGAACTTAATGACAAATTTGTTACTGGCAAATGGCGGCTTACCTATGTAGAGGCGCTGAGGCTATTTGAGGGCATGTGGAGAGAGGCGCAAAACCTAGGCATACTTCCACCAGAGGACCCTATGGAAGGAATTGAAGTTGATATAAGAGTGGCAAGGATACTGAATTCATGTTCGAAGAGCTTCTCGGAAAGATAGCCCGTTCATTGGAAAAGTACAAACTCCCTTATATGGTCATTGGAGGGCAAGCAGTTTTACTATATGGAGAGCCACGTCTTACCCGTGATATAGATATAACATTGGGGTGTGATACAACGTGGCTGGATGAACTTATGAGAGCAATTCAGGGGATTCCACTGGAGTCTCTACCCGAAGACATAAAATCGTTCGTGACGCAGACCATGGTATTGCCCACGGTTGAAAAGGATTCTGGCATTCGCGTGGATTTTATCTTCTCTTTTACCCCATATGAAAGGGAGGCTATAAAGCGAGCCAAGGCCATAAAGATAGGAGGGGATAAGGTCAAGTTTGCCGCCCCTGAAGATATTGTCATTCATAAGATATTTGCGGGTAGACCCAGAGATCTCGAAGATATCGAAATCATCCTCAAGAAAAACCCTGAGATAGATACCGGGTATATAAAGAGCTGGCTGAAAAAATTCGATGATTCCTCAGAAGAACCTAAATTTTTGTCCATATTCACCAGCCTTCTCAAAAGCGTAAAGATTACGGCAAAAAGCTTACCGTAGAACGCCGAGACAGAAGTCCTTGAGTTTTACATGTTATCCCAAAAACTTATTGAGCCTGTCCATGGCCTCTGCAAGGCGTTCAACCGGATGGGTCAGGGCAATTCGGAAATAGCCTTCACCGTATTTGCCATACATGGAGCCGGGGATCATCCAGACTGCGATTTCGTCTAATACCTGGAAGCACCATTTCTTGGAATCACTGACCCCTTGGGGCAGGGGGGCCCAGATATAAAAGGTTCCCTTGGGGCTGTCCACATCAATACCGCACTTGCGCAAGCCCTCCACCACTACGTCCCGGCGTTCCCGGTACATCTGGTTACGTTCTTCCATGAATTGGTCCGGTCCATTGAGGGCTTCGGTAGCTGCTACCTGTAATGGGTAGAAGATGCCCCGGTCTGAGTGGGACTTAATTTTATTCATGGCTGCGATGATCTCTGGATTGCCGAGCATGAAACCGATGCGCCATCCGCAGGCATTATATGCCTTGGAAATGGAGTTAAGTTCAACCCCTACGTCTTTGGCCCCAGGGACCTGCAGAAATGAGGGGGCAGTATAGCCGTCAAAGCAAATCTTGGAATAGGGATTGTCCGAAATAACAGCCACATCATATTCTTTGGCCCAGTCCACCAGGCGGGCATAAAAATCAAGGTCGGCATGGGCGGCTGTTGGGTTGTTGGGGTAATTAATCCAGATCATCTTGGCCCGGCGGGCCATGTCCGGATCTATGGCATCCAGGTCGGGTAGAAAGCGGTTTTCCCTTAGGAGCGGTACTGGCTCGACAATGCCCCCCGCAATTTTTACACCAGCCACGTAAGAAGGGTAGCAAGGATCAGGCACCAGGGCTGTATCTCCGTGATCCAATAAGCAGGTGTGGATATGAAACAGTCCATTAGCCGCCCCTAATAATGGCAGAACCTCAGTTTCTGGATTGCATTGAACCCCGTAATGCCTCTCGTACCAGCCGGCAATGGCCTGTTTGAGGGGCATGGGAGAGTAAAAGCTAGGGTAATGGTGGTTATTGGGATCGTAACAGGCGTCTGCCAGGGATTTGCGCATGTGCTCAGGAGGTGTGACGTCTGGATCCCCAAGACCCAGGTTGATAACGTCTTTACCTTCCTCTTTCATCTTGGTCAAAATGAGGTTCATCGCCGTTCCCAGATAGGCCTCAAAATCATTCAAGCGATTGGCTAGTTTCATGTTTTCCTCCCTTTTAATCATAGTATAATGTTGCTGATGCTTCACAGAAAAATTCATGAGCTCATGAGATATCGGGGTTGATCCCCATAATTGTATCTAAAGAAACCTTGATATGGGCACTAGAGGCGGCCCTAAGCCGAACTTCATCTTTAGTCTCGATGGCCTGAATAATTTCCAGGGCCTCTCTGAAAAAGGAATCGATTTCTATTTTGTGGGGGCCAGAAAGCCAAAAACGAAGGTAATGGCTTAACAGACGTTCCAGGAGTTGGGCAAGCTGATGGTTTTGGGTCTGCCGATAGAGTAAATGATGGAACCTAAAGTCCAGTTGAACAATTTGCCTGTTGGTAGCTGCGGAAGTAAGGCTCTTGATTTCATCCCGCAATGCCCTTAACTCGGCCAGCCCTTGTTCCGTGATGCGGTTCATGGCCCAGATATTGGCCTGAATCTCCAGTACTGCTCGAATCTCGGTGAGTTCACGCATGCGGTCTATGGTGAGTGGGCTCACCACAAAATGAACTCCATTGCGAATAACCCATTCCTCGGCATTCAAACGGGTTAAGGCGATCATCACCGGATTTCGGCTGACCCCATAGGTCTGCGCCAGTTCAGTCAAATTGAGTGTGCGGCCGGGTTCTATCTCCAACCAGATAATTCTTTCTTTCAGATCTTCATAGATTGCGATCGGATCCATGGGGTGTTCCTTTTTTAAAAGAATGTGGGTGTTCCCGATAAATGGAGGCAAATATAAATTCATCAAGAATACATTTATTGTTCATTATGTATGCATTATGTATTCATGTCAAGCGCAAAAACAATAAGAAAATAAGGAATGCAAGCAATTAGGAAAGATATTTGGAGTGAGCAGAAAGGATATATTGTTTGGTATAAAGGGGGAATTGAGGTGGATAAAGGGAGGGAGGCGAATTTGACAAGAACTTATAGTTACTTAGGGAGGTCTCGTAAATTGGATGTCTTTAACATAATACCCAGCTTTTCAGCCTTGGCACTGAATTCCTCCAGTAGTCGGTTTACAGAGTCCTGGTCCGAATCATCATAGACAAGATTAATGGTGGTCATTTTCTTTTTTTGGGGAAACCCGTTTTCCACCTTCATCCCGAACTTGTCAGCCAGGGATTGCAACTCCTGTACTGCCTCGCCAAAATCCCGGTATCTTTCATCAGGATCACGTCTGCATGCAGTAATGATGAATGCCCGTAGTTCTTCAGGTATATCCGGTCTACTTGTAGCAGGATCTGGGATATCCTCCCCTAGATGCATTGTTATCAGAGATTCTGGATCATCTGCGCAGTAGGGCCTTTGCCCTGTTACCATTTCATATGCACTTATGCCCAATGCATATATATCAATGCGCTCATCTACTGGATCACATGCAATCTGCTCCGGCGCCAGATAATGAATGGTCCCGGCAACATTACCTGCTTCTGCCCCGGTTGGGGCAGCGACTCCAAAGTCCAGGATCTTCACCTGATCCCCTGATAGCAAGAAGAGGTTGGCGGGTTTTATGTCGCGATGCACTATTCCCTTTTTGTGGGCATAGTCGAGCCCCGCACATGCCTGTATCAAAATACTCAAGATGCGCTGGTAAGAGAGCGGAGGGCCGTGATCCAGAAGGTATCTCAGGGATACGCCTTCGAGATATTCCATAATGATGAAAAGGGTTCGGTAGCGTTCTTCTATGTCGTGCACCCTGACGATATTTGGATGATTGAAGCCTGCTATGATTCTTGCTTCCTGCCTAAAGGCCCTTTGAAAGCCAGGATCCATGGCCAGGTTATGCTTAAGCATCTTGACGCATACAGGCATATCCAAACCGGCATGTTTTCCTTTGTAAACTACGCTGTAACTGCCTTGTCCAATTATATCCGTGACAATATACTTACCGATCTTCCTTTCGGCTATTTCCTTGGTGGTGGAAAATCTCTCAGATACGATTTCAGTTAGTAAAACCCTTAAGTCCGGGAACCTCTGGGAGATCTGCTCGAAATGCGCCCGTGTCAGGCCCCAGAGACTCATATCAGTTTCTGCCTCAACATGGGCGCTTCTAGGCTCTCCGGTCAGGAGCGCCATTTCTCCAAGGACATCTCCTTGGTGGCAGGTGGATATGGGGATCAGTTCTCCCCCCTTCTCCACTATAATCTTACACGACCCGGATTGTATGAAGTAGAGTGTATTCCCTTCTTCCCCTTGAGTTATGAAACGCTCTCCAGCGTGTACCTGCTTATGAGTTATATTGTTCAGAAACGCGCACATGGCTTCGCTGCCCATGTGTCTCAGGAGAGGGGATTTCTGGAAGAACTCATAGTCAGAGGGAAAAGGGAGCCTTTTTTGGGGAAGGTCTTCGACGCGGAGCTCTCTCTCTTCATGGTCTGTCTCCCAGAATTCAATACCCACCAAAAACGAGTGTATATTTCTAGGGTCCCTGGCGATCCATCGAACAAGGCCGGGAAACACCACCCACGCCCTGGAACGGGCGTCATATGCCTGAAAAGATATGGGCGTAAGGGGTCTGATTTCTTTATCTGTTTTGATAAGAGCACCACCTTGACTCCTATTGATCAATTCCACATAAAATGCCTCAAGCGAACGTTCGGAAATTTCCTCAGGCGTAAGCACGATAAGAGCCACCTCGGTCGGCTCTGACTTGGTTCGTGGGTCCCGCCTTTTATCTGTTTTTAGCGTTGTCATGATCGCCTGGCCTCAGTTCAAGAACAATACTTTTTGGGATGATCTTTTTAGGGGTTAGTTTGGGGAATATGTGTTTAGGTTATCTCACTGAGACAGGTAGATCCAGTGCTGCTTTGATACTTGGCAATTTTTTAGTTATTATAGATAGTTCAATGGTAGTATGGCTGTCAAGGGTTGAGTTTGCCTAACTTTTTGCCGCCTGATGATCTATGAACAGGGCCTCAAGGCCAGGTTGCTTGGTTTTGCCTCCTTTAATATATACATACCCAGTTAGCCTGGCGTAGTTGTCAAGGTCTGAGCCTATTATATAAGTGGCCTCATATTTGGTTGCCCCATGGACAAAACGAACGCGCAAGACTTTGACCTTGTCAGCAGTGGCTGTCTCAATACTGCCTGTGCCTACAATCCTTTTCCCGTTGATGATCCGGGTTACTTTAAAATGATTGCCTTCCCGACTTAGAGTCACTTTTCCAGAATATGTCTCTTGGGAATCTGGCCACCTTCCTATAACCTGGTAAGAGCCTTCCAGGAAATCATAGAGAAATTCGACTTCGTTCGCATTTACAAGCGCGGTAGAAAGAATCGCGGAAATGAGGATAGCCGCAGCGATCAGATATTTCACACGGGATTTTGCCAAACAGGTATTAGATACCATAGATATGCCCTCCTTTGGCATGGTGGGGTGGTGGCCGATCTTATCTTGGCCCTTCAAGGAGCAAATATCACCCAAAGGTGTGCCAGATCAAGGGCTTTGTGAGAGAATTAATGCGGATAGAGCTGTAGGGTGAAAAAATCCATGGAACCCCTGCAATTCTACTTGTTTTTATGATATTTTTATATTGGGAATAAAAGCATTTTTCTCTTTGACTTGGAATAGGGAATTGGACGACTACTATAAGAAAAAACTTTCCGCTGAACGCCTCCGGCCCTGTTATGAAATCGCCTCGCCCCGGGTAAAGCAATACCTGGAGGCCGAGATCGACTTTGTGCTGGAAAGAATACAGCACCAGCACCTAGTCCTGGAACTGGGATGTGGCTATGGTCGGGTACTGAAACGGATCTTAGGGCATGCTCAGATGGTAGTGGGAATCGATAATTCCCTTGAAAGCCTGGCCCTGGCCCGGGAAGAAGTGGGCAGCCATCCTGCATGCCGCCTTGCAGCCATGGATGCCTCCAGGCTCGGATTTCGAAAGCGGGTCTTTGATCGGGTGGTGTGCATCCAGAACGGTATTTCTGCCTTTAAGGTGGAGCCCCGACGCCTTGTCCTGGAGGCCCTGCGGGTAACCCGTCCAGGAGGAAAGGTCCTATTTTCCAGCTACTCACCTCGATTTTGGAATGAACGCCTGGAGTGGTTTCAAAGGCAGGCGGAACTGGGTCTCCTTGGGGAAATTGATTACGAAGCCACCGGTAACGGGGTCATCGTCTGCAAGGACGGATTCAGGGCCACTACCTTTGGGGCCGAGGAATTCCTGAGCCTTGTCTCGGATCTCCACGTCTCGCCACAGATCACAGAAGTGGATGGGTCCAGTATATTCTGTGAGATGACTGTTTAAGATAGTTCCATTCATAAATGCCTCTTTTTGTCCACGCTATATTGTGGTCAACTTTTCCTTGACACCCAATGGGGATTTCTGCATAGTCTCTGCCCAAATCGGGCTCTTATCAACTTATCTCATCCGTTTTTCCGCCATATGGGCGGAACTCCCTTTTTGGTTGCCGGTAAATCGACCGGCCACTTTTTTTCAGGGAGGAGGGGCCCAGGATCCTGCCCGGAACCTTGTAAAGAGCGTTAAGACAACCATGCAACTCTTTTTGGAACAGCTCCTCAACGGCATCGCCATGGGCTCCATTTACTCCCTGGTTACCCTGGGACTGGCCCTCGTTTATGGCATCTTGCGGATACTTCACGTGGCCCACGCAGCCCTATATACTGTTGGGGCCTACATGGGCCTCCTTTTTTTCAACCTGACAGGGAGCCTCATCCTGGGATTTCTTGGAAGTATGGCCTGCTGTTCATTCCTGGGGGTGCTCATTGAGCGGTTTGTCTATTATCCTCTTCTGGTATACCCCCCTTACGTACCCTTGATTGGAAGTATCGCTGTAATGCTTGCCATCGAGGAGATATGCAGGCTAGTGGCTGGGCCCTACATCCTTACCTTCCCCGCACATCTTCCGTTTCCGGAGCTCCACTTCGGGGGGATCCAGATTTCATCTACACTTCTGGCCGTATATAGCATCACGGCCGGTGTTTTGCTCTTCCTCTGGTACGTGACCACGCGAACAGAACTGGGCCTTGCCATGCGGGCCACTTCCCAGGATCTGTCCATCGCCGATGCCATGGGGATCAACAGCCATTTCATCGTCAGTGTGACCTTTATCATCGGATCGTCCGTGGCTGCCATTGCAGGGATCCTCGTAGGGATCTATTACAACCAGGTCTATCCCACCATGGGCGCGGTTCCGGCTTACAAGACCCTTGCGCTTATCGTAGTGGGGGGAATGGGATCAGTGCCAGGGGCCGTGATCGCCTCTCTACTTCTTGGTGTGGCCGAGACCATTCTGATCGGATATGCTAACATTCCTCTCCCAAGGGACGCCCTTGCTTTCATCGCCATGATCGGCGTTCTCATGTGGCGTTCCGAGGGACTCCTGGGATCGCGTTAGGGAGGGTGTCTTGAGCTCCTATCTTATCACCATTGGAACCATCATTGCTATACAGGCCATCACGGTATGCGGCCTCAACGTAATAGTGGGTTATGCCGGTCAGATTTCCCTAGGACATGCAGCCTTTTTCGGGATAGGAGCTTACACTGCAGCTCTCCTGTCCACCAAGGCGGGCCTGTCTTTTTGGGCCGGGCTTCCTTTTGTGATCCTTATTAGCGGTATCGTGGGATTGCTGCTTGGGCTCCCGAGTCTTCGGGTCCGGGAAGATTTCCTTGCCATTACCACCATCGGTATCAACTTTATCGTGGAGGCCGTTTTTCTCTATGTCCCCTTCTTCGGCGGGGCCCTCGGGATCGGGGGGATACCCCGGATCTACCTCTTCGGTTTGAAGCTCAAGGGCATCGCCTTTTTCTCCCTCTGCCTGTTTTTTTTGGCGGTCGTGATTCTTGTCTGTTGGTGGTTTAGCCGGTCCTGGGCGGGCCTGGCCTGTTTCGCCTTAAGGGAGGAAGAATCGGCTGCCTCCAGCATGGGCATATCTCCGGTCAGATTCAAGCTCTTGGCCTTTGTGGTGGGCACGGCCATGGCAGGCGTGGGTGGTGCCCTTTATGCCCATTACATGCGCTTTATTGCTGCCACGGACTTTTCCTTTCCCGTGTCCATCTCTCTGTTGAGCATGGTTGTACTGGGCGGCATGGGTACACTCTGGGGTCCAGTGGTAGGGGCCTTGATTCTAGGGGCCTTGCCAGAGCTCTTTCGGCCAGTGGAAAATTACAGGATCCTTTTTTATATGGTGCTCCTTCTCCTGATGATCCGCTTCCAGCCAGGTGGCATTTTGGGTGAGAGAAGCCTGTTGCGCTACAGGATCCTTCCCACACTGCTTGGAGGTAAATCATGAACGAGGCGCTTCTGAAGGTTGAGAACCTCTCCGAGCACTTTGGGGGACTCCGGGCCGTGGACGAGGTGAATTTCGAGGTTCGACCACTGGAGATCCTTGGGCTCCTGGGGCCCAATGGAGCGGGCAAGACCGTGTGCTTCAACCTGATTTCCGGTGTATACCGCCCCACTTCGGGACGTGTTTTTTTTGAAGGTCAGCGTATCGACGGATTACCTCCCCACCAGATCGCCGCCCTGGGGGTAGGTAGAACCTTTCAGATCGTTAAACCTTTTACCGAGCTAACTGTCCTGGAAAATGTGCTGGTGGCCAGGGGAATCCGGCGTTATGGGGGGCTGTCCAGGATCTGGTCTTCATGGCGCTCCAAGGCGGAAAAGGAGGAAGCCATGAAGATGCTCGAACGGGTGGGGTTGGCTGAGCTGGCTGAGCGGAAGGCAGGACTTCTTCCGTTGGGCAATCTCAGGAGGCTTGAAATCGCCCGGGCACTGGTAATCGGGCACAAGCTGTTGCTTCTGGATGAGTCCTTTTCAGGACTTCGCCATGAGGAAATCGAAAAACTTGAGGAACTCATCCGGAGTATCCGAAAGGACGGGATCACTGTCCTTTTGATCGAGCACAATATGCGGGTAACCATGGGACTTTGTGATCGAATTGTAGTCTTGGATCACGGCAGGAAGATCGCCGAAGGGACTCCCGCACAGATTCAGCAGGACGAGCGCGTCATTGAGGCCTACCTCGGCCGGAAGGGGGAGGCCCATGCTGCTTGAAGTCAGGGATCTCCATATCTCTTACGGTGACATCCGGGCCGTGAATGGTGTGAGCTTTCACCTGGACCAAGGTGAACTGGTCTCCATCATCGGGGCAAATGGGGCCGGAAAGTCCTCGATTCTCAACGCCATCATGGGCATCGTCCCCTTGAAGGCAGGAAGCATCCTCTTCAAGGGAGAAGAAATCTCTTCCCTTCCGGCCCATCGGCGGGCCCTTTCTGGAATCCGTATGGTCCCGGAGCGGGCACGGGTCTTCCCCCGGCTTACGGTCTTTGAGAATCTATTGGTGGGGGCTTACAGGCTCAGGGGGAAGCTCCCACTTGAGGAGCGGATTTCCTGGCTCTATGAGCTTTTTCCAATCCTCGGGGAAAGAAAGAACCAGGCTGCCAGCACCCTTTCAGGTGGCGAGCAGCAGCAGTTGGCTATTGCCAGGGCCCTTGTCTCTGACCCAGAACTTCTCTTGGTGGACGAGGTCTCCATGGGGCTCATGCCCAAGCTCGTGGATCGGGTTTTCGATCTCTTGGGTCAGCTCAACCGGGAGCAGAAGCTGAGCATTCTTCTTGTGGAACAGAATGCCGTTGCCTCCCTGGCGGTTTCGCATCGGGCCTATGTGCTTGAGACAGGGAGTATATCATACCAGGGAGAGGCCAAGGATCTCATGGAGGATCCAGAGGTCAAGCGGGCCTACCTGGGCCGTTAAAATGAGGGGGGAGGTGAGGTGGTCCGGTGCATCGGGCCAGGAGAGGGGACTATTCTATTAGCAATGGCAGAAAATCCAAGTATTATTCGTTCTTTTGGGACGAATGGCCATAAAAAGAAAGGAGGTAAGGAGAATGAAACACATGAGGTTCGTTTTCATCCTGATTGCGGTCTTTGGCCTTTTGGCAGGGAGCGCCTGGGCAGCCGGCACGGTCAAGATCGGCTTGTTAGCCCCGTTGACCGGGTTTGCCGCTGCTGACGGCCTGAGCGTACACAATTCGGTTAAGCTCGCCTTAGAGCGGGTCAACAAGGAAGGAGGGGTCCTGGGAAAGAAGGTCGAGCTGGTGGTATATGACGATAGGGCCAACGGAAAGGAGGCTGTGGCCTTGGCTCGTAAACTCATCCAGCAGGACCGTATTGTGGCGCTGGTTGCGGGCTCCTACAGCACCCCCACCCGAGCCGTGGCCCCCATATTCCAGGATGAGGAGATTCCCCTGGTTTCTGCCTACGCAGTCCACCCCGACATCACCCGGGCGGGTAATTACTGCTTCCGGAACGGATTTTTGGGAATGGTGGAAGGCAAATCCGCAGGGTATGTCTCCGAAAAACTGCTCAAAGCCAAACGTGTGGCGCTTTTGACCAGCGACAATGACTTTGGAAGGACCCTGGCGGAAGGATTCAAGACCTACGTAAAGACCAGGGCTAGAGGGATGAAGATTATCTCGGCTCAGACCTATCCCTTCAAGGAGAAGGACTTCAAGCCCTATCTTTCCAAGATCAAGGAATTGAATCCTGACCTGATCTTTGCAAGCGGTTACTATTTCCAGACAGGTCCCATTGTAAAGCAGGCACGGGAAATGGGAATGAAAACCCGAATCCTTGGAGAGGAGGGTGCGGATTCTCCTAAGTTCATTGAGATCGCGGGAAAGGCCGCCGAGGGATTCGTCATCGTGACCAACCTCAACCGGGACGACCCCCGTCCTGAGGTTCAGGCCTTCCTGAAGGAATACGAAAAGCGATACGGGATCCAGCCGGACATGGTGGGGGCCTCTGCCTATGATGCCTTTATGATCATTTGCGATGCCATCAAACGGGCGGGAAGCCTCAAGGGCCCTGATATCCGCAAGGCCATTGCTGAGACCAAGGATTTTAATGGCCTTACCGGCGTGCTCAAAGGATTCACAGACATCGGCGAGGTAGTAAAGGAGGTCCAGGTACAGATCGTAAGGAACGGCCGGTTCCACCATTTCGGCGTTGTGAAGGACCTGGGACTCATCACTCCTTAACGGCGTTTATCTTCCCGGATACTTTCTGACCCCCGGCCCGAAAGCCCTTGGGTCGGGGGTTTTTTCAACTTCCGTCCCCTTTCTAACACCCCACGAGCTGATTGCCACTTGGATTAGTCAGATTTTTAGGTCCCTTTCTCTTAGCTTATGGCTTTTCAAAACCAGGCTTCAGGGTCTAAGGGAGTGATGTGTCCGAAATATGCCCTAACCTCCTACTTTCCCTCAAACCAGCTTTTTGGCACAGGAATTGCTCCATAAGGACCAGATATCCATTTTTCGACAGGAATTTGACGCCCATGTGATTTTGGTTTTGGGGTAAGCGGTAAAATAAGAAGATATGAAAAGGAGGAAAGAGGATGGTGAAAAAAGCACTGCTGGGAATAATTTGTCTGGTAATGGTGTTGGGGCTCCCCTTTACTGCCCATGCTATGGGGCTTGAAGTGGCCCTTGGGGGATGGAACCAGAAGCCCCAAGGTGATATTGGTTATAAGCCCATAACTGCCACTGATTCGTTGGATTTGGAAAAGGATCTTAAGTATGACACAGAGCTTCGCCTTACAGGAAGGGTCAAGATTGATATGCCCCTCTTTATTCCAAATATTTACCTAATGGGAACACAATGCGAATTCGACGGCACAGGCCAAAAGAATGTAAATTTTAAGTTCGGGGACGAGACATTCACGGCCAATGTGGATTTCTATTCCAAAGTCAAGTTGGACCACTATGATATTGCCCTGTATTACGGGCTTCCCTTCCTCAAAACGGCCACTGCAAAGATGCTCAACGTGGACCTGGGGCTTAACGCGCGCATAGTTGATTTCAAGGCCGAAGTTCGGCAGGACAGCACGGGCATTGAAGAGTCAAAGAGTCTCACTGTTCCGATCCCAATGGTGTACATAGGGGTACAGTTTGCTCCCATTGAAAAATTTGCCATAGAGGCGGAGGGACGGGGTATTTCCTACAGCGGAAACAGCCTGATTAGTCTTATCGGCAGGATAAAGTTTAGGCCCATGGGTCCCTTTTTCATAGCAGGGGGGTACAGGTATGATAGGATAAAGATCGATGAAGAGGATGTTGATGCCGACGTGAAGTTCCATGGGCCATTTGGGGAGATGGGCATCCAATTCTAGATCACTTTTTCAATAGTTAGGATCAAAAAAGCCCCTTGGTCCCACAAAAGGGCAGGGGGTTTCTTTTTTTTGGTAATTACTGAAAATTTTTGTATCCTCCTACTTGTGGAAATGTAAGCTTAATTCCCGGAGCCAGCAACTTGATACCTTTGCCAGAATATCCATGAAACATTTTCGTTCCCAGGCCCTAATCCTTCGCATCAAAGAGTTCGGTGAGTCGGACCTCTTGGTTTCCTTTTTCACCCCAGAGGCGGGGATCCTAAAAGGTATCGCAAAGGCGGCAAAAAGGAGCCGGAAGAGGTTTGTGAACTGCTTGGACCATTTTTGCCTTGTACAATTGGAATATCATAGCAAAAAGGAAAATCAGTTGCTCTTTTTGGATGCCTGTAAATTGATAGATGGCTTTGGCCAGTTGCGGAGAGATTATGGCCTGCTTGCTACGGCAAGCTACTTGGTCGAATTGACCGAGACTCTTTTCCCACTCCACGTTAAAGAAAAGAAGATGTTTTATTTGCTTAAGGGTTCATTTGAACGATTGTGTAAGGGGGAGGCACTAGAGGAGGTTCGCCTGGTTTTCGAGGCCAGGGCCATGACCTTGGGCGGCTATGCCATAGCCACTGAGCGGTGTTGTTACTGTGGGCGCAACTATAGGGGTGAAGGTAGGGCAGTATTTGTTGCCGAAAGGGGGGGGATATCCTGCCTTGGTTGCAGGAGGGAATCAGAAAGATATCCGGGGATGGACCCGGCAAGTGTCAGGGCCTTGAGACAAATCCAAGAACCAGATGAAGAGGCAGGTCAGGAGCCTTTTCTGGAGGCCAGAACCATAGAGGAAATAAAGGCGGTCCTGGAGCAACACATTATCTACCGCCTGGGCAAGAAGCTGAAAAGCCGGGAGTATTTGGGATAAGAAATGCCAAATTTCAAATGCCAAATGCCAAACGCATTCTAATTCTTAGGTTACTGTTTTGTTATTGGTCATTTGACATTTGACATTCGTGCGTTACAACATTTCTATCGCACAGGCCATGGACACCCCGCCGCCCCCGCACAGGGTAGCAAGCCCCAGTGTCTTTCTTCGTTTTTTCATGGCATAGATAAGGGTCACCATGATTCTGCATCCTGTGGATCCAACAGGGTGGCCCAGTCCGATTCCAGAGCCGTTGACATTGGTGATCTCCCTGTTCAGGCCTAGCTCCCTTTCCACACCCAGGTACTGGGCAGCAAAGGCCTCATTGACTTCAATGAGCTCGAAGTCTTCCAGTTTTAGGTCGGGATTCTTGTTGAGGAGATCCTTAACAGCAGGGACAGGGCTCAGTCCCATGACCGACGGATGGCAGGCACCCCGGCCCACGGCTCGTATCCTGGCAAGGGGCTGGATTCCCAGCTCTTTGGCCTTATCTGCGGACATGATAACCATTCCGCTTGAGCCATCGTTTATACCTGATGAATTCCCTGCTGTGACCTTTCCCACTTTGGGGATGAAGGCTGGGGGAAGCTTTGCAAGGGCTTCCATGGTAAGTCCTGGACGGAAGTGTTCGTCCTTATCAAAGATGATGGGTGGCTTTCCCTTTTTTTGTGGTACCTCCACAGGGACGATTTCGTCCTTGAAGTCCCCCTCTTTCGTGGCCCTCTCCGCATTATTGTGGCTGCGTAGTGCCACCTCATCCATTTCTTCCCGGCTGATATTGTGCATTTGCGCTACGAATTCGGCTGTATGGCCCATGATATAGGGCTTGCCTTTGAACATCTCAAGGGGCATTCCTTCCTTTAGGGGACCGTGTTCTGGGCCGGGTAGCAGGTGAGACCCACAGTGGAGTGCATGGATCATCCAGTCCACAAAGACCTGATCTTGGAGTCGGCATCCCCATCTGGCCCCTGGAACCACATAAGGTACGCCTGACATGTGCTCTGTCCCTCCGGCTAGGATGATCTCTGCCATGCCTGCCTGGATCATGGCCATGCCCGATATCACGGCCTCCATGCCCGAGATACACACGCGGTTTATGGTGACAGCCGCAATATTTTCAGGTATTCCGGCCATAAGTGCTGCAACCCTTGCCACATTGAGTGCATCGACCGGCTCAAGGCAACAGCCATAACGCACATCATCAATCATATCAGGCTCAATACCTGCTCGACGGATAGCCTCCTTCATGGTAACACTGGCCAAAACCGCAGCATTAACATCCTTGAGTGTTCCGCCAAAGGCACCAATGGCGGTTCTACAGGCTGAAATAATCACAACTTCTTTCATGGTAATCCCTTTCCCGAATATGCTAGTTCTTGTGAAACTGCACTAGAGTGAGGCGTGTTAATAGATACCAATAAGATGAACCGATCAGAATCCCATTGCCTATTGTGAATCCTCAGCCAAGGATCTAAGGATTTCCGCATTTTTCAGTATGCGTTTTTGATCTGCCTTTAGATTGGTCCTATTGGGTTTATGTTTTCTTTTTCGAATAATTCGTGTTTTTTTTGTTTTTGAAGCCACTGTCTTCCTCCGTTCTTTTAAATCAGATAGTGCCCATTCAGCCTACCGGCAGGAATCGGCAGTCAGCAGAGGGAATGTCGCATTGCCCGGAGTGAGGGCTATTCAGATTCCCTCTTTGTTTTATGAATTACCCAAAAGCCCCCCATCCGCTCAGGTTGCCGAAAGCTGTCAAAGAATTGCTTATATATGTCGGATGGGCGAAAAAGTCAAGCCACAAGGATTCCTTGTGCCTAAGGATGGAGAATCCGGCAGGGCCTTAGGAAAGGCCGAATGTTTCCTTAATGTATTGGACTGCGTTACTGAAGATCTTTATGCCCTCGCCTTCTCGGCCGGGGAGGGACTCGCCTCGTCGAAGGGCCTCTTCCTTTTTCCATGTCCAGTCTGGATAGTTGGTGAAATGGTTGAATGCCTCTGGGTGAGGCATTAATCCAAAGATCCGCCCGGTAGGGTCGCATATGCCCGCAATATCAAGGAGAGAGCCGTTTGGATTAAGGGGCCACTGACCTTCGGCCGGAGAGCCGTCCTCTTTACAGTATTGGACAACTACCTGGTTGTTCATAATGAGCCTATTCAAGACCTCCTTTGAGGCGTAAAATTTCCCTTCCCCGTGACGCACTGGAAGGTCCATTTGTGAGAGTCCTTTTGTGAACACACAAGGGCTGGAAGGAGAAAAGCGCAGTTTGACCCAGGTGTCTATGAAGTTGCCAGTGTCATTATAGGTCAAGGCCACCTTTCTTTCGGCATAGTTTCCATCAAGGCCCGGCAAGAGACCCAGGTTGACCAGGGCCTGAAATCCATTGCAGATTCCCAGGATGAGTTTGCCATCCTGGATGAAGCGTGCAATTTGCTCACCCAGATGCCGGCGCATCTTAGAGGCCATGATCACGCCGGCGCCGTGGTCATCACCCCAACTGAATCCACCGCAAAAGACCAAGATATGGTAATCATCCAGTCGGGCCCTCAGGTCTGTAGGGTTACCCAGGATAAATGCATTGATGTGTACCCGGTGTGGGTCTGCTCCGGCACACTTGAGGGCATAGTGGGTTTCATAGTCGCAATTCAGGCCATAGCCTGTAAATACGAGTGCCTTGACGCTGCTCATATGAGGTCTCCAAATGGCCGTTTCCAACAGGATTTGAGTTCCATGACGTATTCTTGAATCAGTGTCCCGCTGCTATCTGAGATCCGGAAGCTGGGCTCCTCTGTAACCGTTCCTACCTGGGCAAACGGGACATCCGCCATAAGGTCCTCGAAGGCCTTTTTCCTCTCAGGATCCACGGTTACCAGAAACCTTCCACAGGTCTCAGAGTAAAGGATTTGAGTAGAGGTAATGCCTTCGGCCTTTGGGATCGCCTGGAGATCAATAGCCATTCCCAGCTCCCCAGCCATGGCCACCAGTGCTAGATGGATGGCTAGCCCCCCTCTACCCAAGGCATGGCAAGAGGCCACCAGTTCCTGGTCAATGGCCCTTGCCATTCTTCGATAGATAGGGAGCAATTGTTCTGCGTCCACCTGGGGCACCTTTAGTCCCACAAAGCCCATCCTTTGGTAGAATTCACTTGCCCCCAGTTCATCACGGGTCTGTCCCACCACATAGACAAGGTCTCCGGGAAATTTGGCATCCATGGTAACGCATTTGGTAATATCTTCCACTACACTGCAGACCGTGAAAAGGAGGGTAGGAAGGCCTGATACTTTTCGTCTCTCTCCATAAGGACCCCTCAGGTTGCCGTCAATATACATGCTGTCCTTTCCGGACAACAGAGGGATGCCATAGGAGAGGCAATAGTCTCTGAGCGCCCAGTTGGCACGCACAAGCTGGGCGGCCTTGTATTTTCCATCCGGGTTTTCGGTCGGGTGGTATTCAACAGAGGGCCAGCAGAAATTGTCCACGCCTCCCAAATGTTCAGGGTTGCCCCCAACGGAGACCGCTTTTCGCACTGCCTCATCAATGGTGGCTGCTACCATGTGGTAGGTGTCAATAAGAGAATAGAAGGGGTTCAGGGCCTGGGAAACCGCAATACCCCTTTTGCGGTCCAGCAGGGGGCGCACCACTGCAGCATCTGTTGGGACATCCTGTTGTCTCCCCACAAGCGGTTTGATGACACTGCCGCCCTGGACCTCATGGTCATACTGGCGGGCTATCCAATTCCGTGCACAGATATTGGGCCTGGTAAGCATGTCTTTGAGAAGACGCCCATGGTCCTGGGGTTCTGTATAGACTGGCTCTGACAGGCCCCTGAGGGCAGGCGGAACCCACTCTGCATCAAACTCCCACTGGGGAAATTCGGACTGTAAAAAGTCCATACGCACATAAGCACAGGTTTTTCCCTTGTAATCCAGGCGGAGATACCCCGAGTCATTGTATTGGCCTATTACGGTGCTCTCCACAGCATGCTTTCTGGATAGCTCCATGAAGCGCTCCAGATGCTCGGGCCTCACAGCAATAGTCATTCTCTCTTGTGATTCAGAGACCCATATCTCCCACTGGTCCAGGCCCTCGTATTTCAAGGGAACCTTGTCCAGATCAACCTTGCATCCATTACTGAACCGGGCCGATTCACCCACTGACGAAGAAAGCCCACCACCTCCGCAGTCCGTAATAAAGGCAATGAGTCCTTCATCCCTGGCTTCCAGAAGAAAATCATGCATCTTTTTTTGCGTGTAAGGGTCACCGATCTGGACATGTCCGGCAGGTGTGTGTTCACTATAGGTTTCAGAGGCTGCCGTAACTCCATGAATGCCGTCTTTGCCAACCCGGCCACCTGACATGATGATGAGGTCGCCTGGACTCGTGATTTTCTTATGAGAAGACTCCCCTCCTATCTCAGCGGGCATGATACCCATGGCAGTGACAAATACCAGGCATTTGCCCAGGTAAGACTCATCAAAGAGCAGCAGACCGTAAGGCGTAGGCACTCCACTTTTGTTGCCTCCGTCTCTCACACCTTCGATTACCCCATCCAAAAGCCTGCGCGGGTGAAGATGTGGAGAAAGCTCGCCATTGTAATCCCGTGGCCCTACACAGTAGGCATACATGCCAAGGATTAGTTTTGACCCCTTGCCAGTGCCCATGGGATCGCGGTAGATGCCCACAATACCGGTAAGGGCTCCACCGTATGCCTCCATGTTGGAAGGACTGTTATGTGTCTCACCCGTGATGACATAATAGCTATCCTCGTCAAAACGGCCGACCCCTGCGTTGTCCCACAGCACCGAGACAACCCAATCCTTTTTCTTGGCTAGTTCCAGAGTGGGTTCTTCTATGCAGGTCTTAAAGAGATTATCCACCACCTTTTTTTCACCAGAGGCCAGGTCATGGTAACGGAACAGCCCCCTGAAGGTATTGTGATTGCAATGGTCGCTGCGGGCCTGGGAAATGTATTCCAGCTCCACGTCTGTGGGGAGACTAAGCCCAAGCTTCTTTCTCTCTTCAAGGATATCGTCTCTCAGAAAGTATTGTCGGATAACCGGAATGTCGCTGTCTCTGAGAGCCAGATTCCTTTCTAGTGAAATGCGTCTGAGTTCTTCATCGCTCCCAATGGGGATTATGGAGACTTGGGGTTCGTGCTCCAACATGACCTTAGGAATAGGAAACCCAATGCCTTTTTCAGGATCCCAGTTATTTCTGGAATAGACCTTCCACTGTTGTATGATGTCATTTGCCAGGAGATCCCGGGCAATGCTTTCAACCTGATATTTTTGAAGATTCCCTCTGATCTCATAAAGTTTGGACGTATAAATGGCTTGGTCAGGGCCAAGTTGTATGCCCAGAAGGTCTTCTATGGCCTCGCCAGCCGTGCTGCCGGCAGTATCCCTAACTCCTGGCCGGAAGCCTATCCAGATCAGCCAGTCGAAGTCCTTGGAAATGGGCTTGTATGAAGATTCCTCTGTGACAGGGTTGGTGAAGATTTCCTTCCGAACCTGCTCCAACTGTGCCTCAGTAAGGGACGAATCAAAGGTTAGAACGCGGATCACCCGGATTCCTTCCACATCGAATCCGAAATACTCCCTGGCCTTTTTCTGAACAGTGGCCCCTTCAGCGTCAAAAAGTTCCCTCTTTAGCCTGATTTCAAGCCTGGCTGGCATGATATCTCCATTTTGGTTGAGGTAGATTGGATCTGGCTATGGTGAGTCTAAATGATCCATGCTGAGGAGTCAACAGGGTTGCCATACCAGGGGTTGAAATCAGAGGGGTGAATGAATATATTGGAATTGGCATTTTTATCCACAAACTTTGATTTATGTATGGATACAGGTTATGGTATGATATTTGTAGTAAGAATACCGATACGAACATAATGGAAATTTGGCCGTAATAGGCAGGATTAATTATTGATGAACACCTAAAAAGGCATGGTATTAAAATGAAAGATGAGAAATTTATGATAGAGAGCGAAAGAGCTTCCAAGATCCCAAACCAGAAAGAACTGGAAAAGGAACTGAGTGATTACCTTTCCAAGAAATATGGGAACCGGGTAAAGGTAATATCCCCCTTTGTTTTTCCCAAGGCCGAAGGGGGGCGGACAGACGAAGGCACTTCGGGCAAAGAAGAGGGCCTGCCTGCCTTTGACATGCTCCCCGAGGAGCTGGAGGCCTATTTGGACAGTTATGTGGTCAAGCAAAAGGATGCCAAGGCCATCTTGGCCACAAAGATATGCACACATTTTAATCGAATAAAGCATACCAAGCGTGCGGAAAAGGCCGGTCATTCCCGTGTTGGGATGATAAAGAACAATGTGCTAATGATAGGCCCTACTGGTGTTGGAAAGACCTATATGATCAAGCTTATCGCCCAGAAACTGGGAGTGCCTTTTGTAAAGGGTGATGCTACCAAGTTCAGCGAAACAGGTTATGTGGGAGGCGATGTGGAAGATCTCGTCCGGGACTTGGTCTATGAAGCCAACGAGGATATTTCCTTGGCTGAAAATGGCATCATCTACATTGATGAGATCGACAAGATAGCCTCTGCCCAGAACTTCTTCGGCCATGACGTGTCCCGTACCGGTGTCCAGAGAGCCCTTCTTAAACCCATGGAAGAGACAGAGGTGGACCTCAAGGTCCCTCATGATCCCATATCCCAGATCCAGGCCATAGAGCATTACCGAAGGACAGGTAAGAAAGAGAAAAAGGTGGTCAATACCAGAAATATTCTCTTCATTATGAGTGGGGCCTTCGGTGAACTGGCCAAGATCATCAAGAGGCGATTGCAGAAACAAGGTATAGGGTTTGAGGCGGATGTGCGCTCACCTGAGGTGCAGTGGGATATCTTGAAGGAGGTTACTGCCCAGGATCTCATTGAATTTGGTTTTGAGTCCGAATTTGTTGGCAGGCTTCCTGTTATCGTGGTGTTTGATGAGCTTACCAAAGAGGATTTGGTTGAGATTCTCAAGAATCCCAACAACCCTATTATTATCAGCAAACGGCTGGATTTCAGGGCCTATGGCATTGACATAACGTTTGAGGATGAGGCATTGATAAAGATCGCCGAGATAGCTGCTGAGGAAAAGACAGGGGCCAGAGGTCTCGTGAGCGCCATCGAGAAGGTCTTGATACCATTTGAGAAAAAGCTCCCTTCCACCAACATACGGAAGTTCGTGGTGACAACAGCGGTGGTAGAGAATCCCGAGAAGGAGCTGGAATTGTTGCTAGCCAATCCTTCTGATCCGGAACGGGAGAGACGCTTTGAGCTGGCTAAGGAAAAGGAGTTTGAAAATATCAAGGCCTATATCTCTCAACGCAAGGAGGAGTTTACCAAGAAGTCAGGCTTGGAAATCAGCGAAAGACGCATGGCTTTGATTGCAACCCTTTATCTCAAAAATGTCACGGACGTGAACGCAGCCTTTGATGATTTCAAAGAAATGGTTGAGCAGATCAGGCTGGAAGAGGCCTCCATGCTGGAAAAACTTGACATCCATATTACCTTTGATGACAGTGCCATTGATGCCATTGTTGATCAGGCCATCAAGACAGGGGAAGAGGCGGGATCTTTGGCCTTTAATCTTGCCAAGAAGTTGGAATATGGCCTTAAACTGGTAAAAGAGCGTGCGGGTGTGGACAACTTCGTCATCAATGAAGAAGCAGTGCTGGATATGGAAAAATACGTAAATGAGCTTATCAAACGGTACTACAGGCAGGAATATCAGGCATAGCCCCCGACCTGAATGCCCTCCCAATTCCCTCCAGCCTTTTCTTCCACCCCTGCTACTAGATGGAGGTGCACGTTGGCCTTTCCGGGCCTTCTGCGGATAGGGAGCACTGAGGAATAGAAAATGATTGGCATATCCAAACTGTATTGCGGTACGGTGGAACCATCTGATGCCTTACGATATGGAAGGCAGTCAAAGAATTTGCCTTCCCACCTCCTTCAATTTTCTGCGGACAAAAGACCTGTAGTGGTTTGGAACGTAACACGGGCGTGCAACCTACGATGCGTTCATTGCTATGCCAAGGCCCAGAGCCAGGGCGAGAAAGGGGAGCTTTCCTATGAAGAGGGTATTGCCCTGATCGATGACCTGGCCGACTTTGGCGCACCCGTGTTGCTTTTCAGCGGTGGGGAACCCCTTGTTAGACCTGATTTGACAAAGCTTGCCCGATATGCTGTGAGCAAAGGGATGAGGGCAGTGATCTCAACAAACGGCACCCTCATAAGCAGGGAAAAGGCCGAGGAATTAAGGGGTATTGGGCTTTCTTACGTTGGGGTCAGCCTAGATGGTATGGAGGAGGTCAACGATCGGTTCCGCGGAAAAAAGGGCGCGTTTAAGGCTGCCATGGAGGGGATCAAGAATTGTCAGGCCGTGGGGCTGAAGGTGGGCCTTCGTTTTACCATAAATCGAATGAATGCCGGAGAGATCCCTCGCATATTTGATTTACTGGAGAAGGAAGGGATACCCAGGGTTTGCTTTTATCATTTAGTGTATGCTGGACGGGGCAGCGACCTGGTGGAGGCTGATCTAAGCCACGAAGAGACCAGACGGGTTGTGGATCTCATCATTGATAGGACCAAAGAGCTTCATGACAAGGGTATAGCGGTTGAGGTGCTCACAGTGGACAACCATGCCGATGGCCCCTACCTCTATTTAAGAATGAAACGAGAAGGCAATCCCAGGGCCCAAGAGGTCCTTGAACTACTTAGAATGAATGAAGGGAATAACTCGGGTCGGGGCATTGGGTGTGTGAGCTGGGATGGATCGGTCCATGCTGATCAGTTCTGGAGACATTACAGCTTCGGAAACGTGAGGGAGAGGCCCTTTAGCGAAATCTGGAAAGACCTCTCTAACCCACTTATGGCCCAATTGAAAGAAAAAAAGAAACATGTAAAGGGCCGTTGCGCCCGTTGTGCCTGGCTGGACATATGCGGGGGGAATTTCAGGGTAAGGGCCGAGGCGGTAACCGGAGATATATGGGCCCCTGACCCCGCCTGTTACCTGACCGATGAGGAGATCAGTAAGTCTAACCTGTAACGGAGGCCTTGAGATGATCATACGACCCAGGAGGCTCAGGAGGACAAAGGTCTTGAGGGAAATGGTTAGGGAAACCACCCTTTCGCCAAAAGACCTTATTTATCCCTTGTTTGTCAAACCTGGTAAAGGAATAAAAGATCCCATCCCTTCCATGCCAGGGCAATTTCAGTTTTCCGTGGACCGTGTTGCCCATGAGGCCAGAGAGGCCTGGGGCTTGGGGATCCCCGCAGTTATTTTGTTTGGTATTCCGGATAAGAAGGATCCTGTTGGTAGCCGTTCTTGGGCCTCTGACGGCGTGGTGCAGCAGGCCGTTTCTGCGATAAAGGAAAAATTGCCCGATATGCTTATTATCACGGATGTATGCATGTGCGAATATACGGATCACGGCCACTGCGGCGTGATTAAGGATGGGGATGTGGATAACGACGCCACCTTGGAACTGCTTGCTAGGCAGGCTGTGTCCCATGCCAAGGCAGGCGCTGATCTGGTTGCCCCATCAGACATGATGGACGGTAGGGTAGCTGCGATTCGTAAGGCCCTTGACCAGGAGGGGTTCAAGGACATTGGGATTCTTTCCTATGCAGTAAAGTACGCCTCTGCATTTTATGGCCCTTTTAGGGATGCGGCTGATTCGGCACCCCAGTTCGGAGACCGATCCACCTACCAAATGGATCCAGCCAATGCATTGGAGGCCATAAAGGAGGCTGAATTGGATCTGGAAGAGGGGGCGGATATCATTATGGTCAAACCTGCCATGGCATACCTTGATATCGTGAGGGCCGTCCGGGAGGTTTGCCTGAACCCTGTGGCTGCCTATAACGTAAGCGGGGAATATGCCATGGTGAAGGCCGCTGAAGAAAAGGGGTGGATTGATGGAAAAAGGGTCATGATGGAAATGCTTACTGCCATAAAAAGGGCAGGGGCTGACCTTATTCTCACCTATTTTGCCAAAGAGGCGGCCATGGCATTGGGTTAAGACAGGGCCTCAAGGTATGGACATGACATCTCATCCAGCACATATGCACTCGGTAAAGTCCAATCAATTGCGTCTGGTGGCCTGGGAAGTGACCCGGAGCTGCAACCTGAACTGCGTCCATTGCAGGGCCGCGGCAGAAAAAGGCCCATACCCTGGGGAACTGGACACTGAAAGATGCCTCCAGATCTTGGATGAGATTGCCCTTGTGGGTAAACCGATAGTGATCCTTACCGGAGGAGAGCCGCTTCTAAGGGGAGACATCTTCAAACTGGCCGAAGAGGGAACTGAAAAGGGCCTGCGCATGGTCATGGCCACCAACGGCACACTTTTGACCGAATTCCTGGTAAGGAGGATGAAGGATGCTGGAATAAAAAGGGTTAGCATTTCCATAGACGGAGCCACCGCGTCTCAGCACGATGCCTTCAGGAAGGTGGATGGGGCCTTTGATGCGGCCATGTCTGGTATTGAACTGCTCAGGAAGGGGGCGATGCCTTTCCAGATCAATACCACTGTAACACGGCACAATGTGAACCAGATTGATGAGATTATGGAACTGGCCGTTGGCCTTGGAGCAGTGGCCCATCATTTATTCTTACTTGTACCAACGGGTAGGGCAAGAGAGTTGGCAGACCAGGAGGTGGACGCAGAAGAATATGAAAGGCTTTTGCGCTGGTTTTATCACATGAGAGACAAGGTGCCCTTATACCTAAAGGCCACCTGTGCGCCCCAATACTATCGGATATTGCGACAGGAGGCCCATGCCAAAGGAGAAAGAGTAGATTTCCAAACCTATGGGCTTGATGCAGTAACAAGGGGATGCTTGGGTGGGACATCCTTCTGTTTTATTTCCCATGATGGCGTAGTCCAGCCATGCGGCTATTTGGAACTAAATTGTGGGGACGTCAAGCAGGATCCTTTCCATAAGGTTTGGAACGAATCCCCCATATTTGCTCAGCTGCGGGATTACTCCAATTACAAGGGAAAGTGTGGACAGTGTGAATATATCAGGGTGTGCGGGGGATGTAGGGCAAGGGCATATGAGGCCACCGGGGACTTTTTGGCCGAAGAACCCCTTTGTTCCTATCAACCCAAGAAGGGGATGAGGCATGGATGAGATCGATAAACAGATACTCAATGAGATCCAGTCCCATTTTCCTATTGCCAAAAGGCCATACCAGATTGTAGGGGAGAGGCTGGGATTATCGGAGTCAGAGGTTCTGGAAAGGGTTAAGAGGCTTAAGAAAAAAGGGGTTATTCGCAGGATAGGCGGCAATTTTCATTCCCACCGGTTGGATTTTACTAGCACCCTATGTGCCGCAAAAGTGCCTGAAGAAAAACTCAAACTGTTCGTTGATACAGTGAACAGCTACCCAGGAGTGACGCATAATTATTTAAGGAATCACCCCTATAATGTATGGTTTACATTTATTGCTGAGGATATGGATTTTATCAAGCAGGCCTTGAGGGAAATATCAGAGAAGACAGGGGTAAAGGAAATCTTAAACCTGCCTGCGGTCAAGATGTTCAAGATCAAGGTTCATTTTGACGTATAACCGCCCGGTGTAAGCGAAGTATTTAACCCAGATTATGCGCGAACGCCAACCAAATCGGTTTAAGGCAATGCCTGCCTGCCAGAGCCTAGGCGCAGGCAGGCAGGCGAAGGGAGAAATCTTAAGATTTCTCGTCGCCAAGGCTCCTCCCCGCCTGCGCCGGTGTCGTGGTGGGCAGGGAAATGACATGACTGCCATCCCTTCAAAGTGAGTGCCTGATACGCCGCTTAAGGGATATCCCATTACCCTTCACCAAACAGGTGCTCTCAAAACAGTGTAACATGTTGCCTCACAAGTCAATTCGAAGATTGGCGCATAATCCGGGTTTAACTCTCCCTTGGATGGACTTGTCTGCTGTTACATACCTCAATTCACACCCATAGTGACCCCAAGAAAATCAGTCCAAACCACTACTTGCTGGTCCTGTTCCCAAAGGAATTATGCAAAAATCGAAAAAAGCCTTGACAAATGATTAGTTAGTCCATAAAAATTTAGGCATGCCAAAATTAAGAATGCATCATGGAGGTATCAGATGACAGCTGTAGCCACCTTGACGGCCAGCTTAGAGGACTACTTGGAGGCCATTTTTCACATCATTGCTGAGAAGCAGGCCGTCAGACCCAAAGATATTGCCAGGCGCCTCAAGGTGAGTAACGCTTCGGTGACAGGGGCACTGCGCTCCCTTGCCCAAAAGAAGCTGATCAATTACGCCCCATATGATGTAATCACCTTGACACCAAATGGGAAGGCCGCTGCAAAGGATGTGATCCGGCGACATGAGGTCTTGCGGGATTTTTTCGTAAATGTCTTGGCGGTGGATGAGTCTGATGCAGATAAGGCAGCATGCCAGATGGAACACTGCATCCCAAAGGGCATCCTGGAACGATTCATACAGTTCGCAGAGTTTGTTGAAGTGTGCCCTCGGGGTGGGTCTAAGTGGATTGCCGGGTTTGCCCACTATTGTGACCGTGATCGGGCACAGGATAACTGTGAAAGGTGTATTTCGCTAGCCCTTGAAGAGGTGAGAAGAAAGAGAAAGAAAGGGAGTAGGGAAAAAATGACAAGCTCGAAGCTGAAAGATTTGAGACCAGGGCAAAAGGGTAAGGTGGTAAAGATAAAAAGCCGCGGGTCGACCAACAAACGGATTGTAGAGATGGGTGTAACCCCAGGGGCGGTTGTGGAAGTGGAACGAGTGGCCCCACTTGGTGACCCAATTGATATCAAAGTGAAAGGATATCATCTTTCCCTACGGAAAGAGGAGGCAGACAGGATAGAGGTTGAAGTCCTTTGATTCGCAGTCAAATATCCTATGGGGGTAAGGGCGATGCCATTGGCAATCGTTGAAGCTGGCAGGCGAGTACGACTCGTTGCAATAAAGGCAGGCCGCGGGCTTCAAGGCAGACTGGCAAGCATGGGATTGGTTCCCGGGGTTGAGATAGAGGTGCTCCAGAATTCACTTAATGGACCATGTATTGTTTCGCTTAAAGGGAGCCGAATAATACTGGGGCGCGGAATGGCTTATAAGATCGTGGTCACATAATTTTTTTGCCAGGAACTTTAGGTATACCTAAAAAACTAAGGTAGTACAAAGAATAGTAGGAGGATTTAGAGGCCCTATGAAACCAAAGATTACAGTAGCACTTGCAGGAAATCCCAATTCTGGGAAGACCACCATATTCAATAACCTAACGGGGGCTCGCCAGCATGTGGGGAACTACCCCGGTGTCACTGTGGAGCGCAAGGAGGGCGTTCGGCTGCATGGCGACCTTGAAATACATATTGTGGATCTGCCCGGAACCTATAGCCTGACCGCCTATTCTGCGGAGGAGTTGGTAGCCAGGAATTTCATTATCGATGAGAAGCCTGATGTGGTGGTGGATATCATCGATGCATCGAACCTTGAAAGAAATCTTTACCTGGCTGTGCAACTCATGGAACTGGAGGTCCCTCTTGTATTGGCCTTCAATATGAGTGATATGGCCAAAGCTCGGGGGTATGAGTTTGACATCAAGAAGCTGTCTAAATTCTTCGGTGCCCCTATTGTGGAGACGATCGGACACAAGGGCACAGGAATGAATAAGCTTCTTGAAGCCATTGCCTCCCTATGCCAGGAAGAGGGGGCCTGATCCCAACACCGATCAGGGATTACCGGGCCCAGATGATATATCACCCAAACCAAGTATTCGAGGGGTCTGGATACAAAAGCCGGTGATTCGCTATGGTAGGGAGATCGAAGAAGAGATTTCCATAATAGAATCCCTGATCAAGAAAAATGGTGTTGTACCTCACAAATATAATCCACGATGGTTTGCCCTCAAGCTTCTGGAAAACGATAAGGAGATAAGGGCCAAGATCAATTCTCCTCAGATCAATAAGCAAGTCGAGAAAAGTATTTCACATATTAGAGAGTTGGTTGGGGAGTACCCTGAGACCGCCATTGCCGCTGCCCGCTATGGATTCATATCCGGTGCATGCCAGGAATGTGTGCGCTCCACTATTGAGATCCGGCACACAATATCGGACAGGATAGATTCAGTATTGACAAACCGGATCCTTGGGCTGCCTATTTTCCTGGGATTAATGTATCTGGTTTTCTATTTGACCTTTACCATCGGTGATCCGCCCATGGGGTGGATCGAAAGTTTTTTCGGATGGTTAGCTGATCTCATATCTGGATGGTGGGCACAAGGATCAGAAAGCCTATTAAAGTCACTTATTGTTGATGGCATCATAGGCGGTGTGGGCGGGGTGATAGTCTTCCTTCCCAACATATTGCTATTATTTCTTGCCATAGCAATCCTGGAAGATTCTGGTTACATGGCACGGGCTGCCTTTATCATGGACCGGGTAATGCATAAACTTGGCCTTCATGGTAAGAGCTTCATCCCCATGTTGGTCGGCTTCGGGTGTTCTGTTCCGGCAATCATGGCCACCAGGACACTGGAAAATCGCAGAGACAGGCTGACCACAATGCTTGTGATCCCGCTCATGAGCTGTGGCGCCAGATTGCCGATTTATTCGCTTATTATCCCGGCATTTTTTCCTCAACCGTGGCATGCCCCCATGCTCTGGATAATTTATGTCATTGGCATCATGCTTGCCGTTGTAAGCGCTAAACTTTTGCGCAGCACCATATTGAAGGGAGAGTCGGTTCCCTTTGTTATGGAACTGCCGCCGTATCGGATGCCTACCCTTAAGGGCGTTCTGATTCATATGTGGGAACGAGGATGGCTGTTTGTCAAAAAGGCAGGGACCATTATCCTCGGCATATCAGTTCTCCTCTGGATTGCAACCACATTTCCAGGCTTGCCGGACAATTTAAAAGAACATTTCAATAATGAAAGAAACAGGGTCCGTATCAGCAACCTAACAGAAGAAGACAAAGCTGATCAACTTAACGCCATTGCCAATGAAGAGGCGGAGGTAACTCTGGAGTACAGCATCGCAGGCCGAATCGGGCATGCCCTTGAACCCGTGTTCAAGCCGCTAGGGTTCGACTGGAAATTGGTGACCCCAGTCATAGGTGCAATTGCCGCCAAAGAGGTATTTGTGGCCCAGTTAGGGGTCATTTACTCTGTGGGCGAGGCGGACGAAGAGTCCGAATTCCTCAGGAGCAAACTCCAGGTAAGGTACACGCCGCTGACAGGCTTCTGCATCATGCTTTTTATGCTGGTGGTGGCTCCATGCCTTGCTACCTTTGCCATTACAAAAAGTGAGAGCGGCTCCTGGAAATGGGCATTCCTGCAGTTTGGTGGGCTTACTGTGCTGGCCTGGATCCTTACAGCAACCGTTTATCAGGCGGGGAGCTTCCTTGGTATCGGGATCGATTAGGGTGTGACAGTGTGGAAAAATAATTATTATCCTTTATTTCACTTTATTTCAGGGCTACCTTTTCTTTCTACCCTTGGACTCTAGCTCCTCATCATCCCTAAATGCATCCTTGAGGAGTTTTGACTGTCTATTGAATGCCTCCCTGGGATTGTCAGGGTTTTTCATGAGCGAGATTTCCTGGGTTATCAGACGTGCAATATTCAGGATGTGTGCTTCTCGCTTTTTTGATTCCCTTTTGTATAAAGGGTGATCTCTGTTGATATAGATAATAGTTCCTTCTGTCATACATTCGGGTCCGTCCTCACCTAGGTGGTCCAGGCAGCATGTAACCCCCATATCACCAAATTTGAGCCTTCTCACAACGGCATTCGGGGTGGCAATTCGAAGGGAAGGTTTTTTCCCTTTTTTGGTCTCTATTGCTTCAGGTTCTGAAGATTCCTCAAATTGATTTTGCATTTCTTTGTCAGTTGTTTCTATGTCTTGAATTTGGGGCTCTTGAGGCTCTTCCTTTCCACCAGAGTTCTCTACCCCGGTTTCTCCCTCTCCTTCCTTTCCTGGCTCTGCAATGGGGACGACTCCAAAAGGGGAGAATTCCGGATTTCTAACAAGGGCCCGGTGTATTCGCTCTAAAGCCTCTTTCAGTGCCCGGCTGACCCTTTGGTTTTCCCTTGTTGAAGCCAATTGCTCATATGCCTTCTTCACATCAGCCATGGTCTTTTTCATGACCTTGAGAAAGGTTTTGTATTCAGGAGAATCTTCAATAAATCCGGATCGATCACTGGTCAATGGGAGAAAGTCCACGTTGATTTCTCCCCTTATCCTAGTGGCAGCTTTTCCCCAGGAGGCCATATCAAATAGCTCACGCTTAACAGTCACCCCTTTCACTTTTATTTCAATGCCCAAGTCATCTTTGGATGCCTTGTAGGCCGGCAGAATAACTATTTCTCCATAGACAATTCCAAATTCAGTGCCTTCCATGACAGGTATGCGGTTGCCTTTATAGACCCGAGGCATAACCCTATAGCCATTAACGTAAACAGCAAAGTCCTTTGCTCGTATAGGTACTCCCTCGATTATCTTTTCGATTACGTCTTCGGGTTTGAATGACTTGTGGAGATTTATCAGCTTAACAGTGGTCCCATTACCCTTTTTTGGATTGGGTTGGAGCCGTGTGAGGGGTATCCGCCAAGATTTCTTCTGTTTCATCCATTTTTCCTTGTCAAAGACCACCTTTGCTGCAAAGTGCCCTTTCTGGGTTATGAGCTCAAAACGGGATGCGGCTGCTAGGCTGGCAAACTTACCAATGCCAAATTGTCCGATGCGCTGACGGGTAAACCGGGGAGAGACAGGATTTTGAAGTTTAGCGTCAGATCCGACATTAAAGTACTGCCTAAGGCCTTCCAGATCCATACCCTCGCCATTGTCGGTCACAGTAATTTCACTAGGGGCAACCGTCACATCCACACGGGTGGCATCAGCATCATAGGCATTGTTTACAAGCTCTCTGATAAGCTCGATGCTCTGCTCATAGAGCCGCTCTCCGATTGTGACAATGTGGCTTTTATCGACAGTTATGGGGACATAGTCCTGTTTTTGTCCTTTTTGTCCCATGACCCATGGCCGTCCATTCTTGAAGAAGTACTTTTTGTTCAGCAAAGAAGGAATCGTCTCATGGCGCCCTTTAGAGTATCAGACTGATATGTTTTCGTCAAATGAATAGGTTTTTCGGTAGTGTATCATATCTTGTGTCAGAGCTAGAAAAGGGGTACCTCCTAAGGGTAAGATAAAGATAACGCAAAAGAAAGGAGGCACCCCGATGAGAAGAACGGTGATTGAGAGTTTGCCACAAGCATGGCAAGTAATCCCTGCCTGAGGTCAGGCAAGAAGGAAATGAATTTATCAGAAGAGTGTGACAGTGATTATCGTGAGGCAGTGCGGCACGGGTACTGGACAGGGCAATGGAAAGCTTTCACCGAAGGGTACTAAGTAAGGGTAGATATAGGTTTTTAGTGTTTGATGGGTTTGACATTACCATTCCTCCAACTCGATACAAGTTCTCACCCTTCCTGGAAGCTTTTATTGATAGCTCTCGCTTCTCACAGAAAACAACCTCAGTCATTCGGGGAGCACGTCATAGAAGTAACGCATTGTGTCTGATCGTGTCACAATGCCGATGAGTTTTCCGTCTTTCAGTACAGGAAGTCTTCCCACATCATACTTCACCATCAGCCTTGCTGCCTCCATAATGCCCTTTTCTGGTTCTATGGAAACGATTTTTTGGGACATGAAGGCCTTTACAGGCAAAGACAACTGGGAATCATTTTTGAGCTTGCGAAAGTCCCTGCGGGAGATGATCCCCACCAGCCTGTCTCCCTCCATTACCGGCAGGCCAGTGCATCCTTTTTCTTTTAACAGATTCGCTGCCGATTGCATTGTTTTGTCAGCATTCACCGTAAAAACGGGAAAAGACATCAAATCCCTTATTCGGACAGAGCTGAACTGATTGCCACTTATTAACTCTCGTATCCAATCTTCAATTGCGTCCGGATTGGCTTCCCTCAGAAGGCATGATCCTGCACCGGGATGTCCGCCACCTCCCATGGCCCTCATAATCATGCCCATATTAAGCCCCTCAACGGCGCTCCTGCCAATGACCATGGTCCTGTTTCTTTTGGGCTCGTTGAAGATACCGAATACGGCATCCACATTCAGGATGTCACGCAACATGTCCACCACAATTGCTAGGCCCGGCGTGTGCCCTTCGATTAGCAACTTGTTGATACTCACGGTATAACCGCTCACCTTAGATCTTGTGGCGTTTTTAAGCAGCTCGAAGAGAATCTCTTTTTGTTTAGGACCATAGGCAGGTCTGAGAAAATTCTTGATAATGCCCAGGTCCCCTTTATGCTCAAGCAGGTAGCCAACGGCCTTGGCATCCCTAGCTGTGGTGGATGGAAACATGAGGCTTCCAGTATCTTCGTGTATGGCCGCCAAAAAGAGTGTAGCGTGGATAGGAGACAAGTCAATTCCTTCATGGGCCATATGCTCAATAAAAAGGGTGCATGTAGCACCTACGGGTTCCTGCCGCTCAAAGGAGGCCTTAATGTCCCCCCTCCCGTGATGGTCCCAGACATGTATGTCCTCAGGTTCATGGGCCAAAAATCGAGACCCGCCTTCTATCCTGCTCCATGAATTGGTATCCACCACTATGAGACGACGGATTCTAGAGGTAAGAGAAGATGGCGATTCTTGAAATGAGAAGACATCCTTGTGAATAGAGAGAAATGCCTTTACGTTTGCATTAAGGGCTTTGGGCAACACGGGTTTGGATTCGGGATATACCATGGAGGCGGCAACCAGCGAGGCAAGTGCATCAAAGTCGGCATTTTTGTGCGTTAAGACAATTTCCATTTTAAATTCAGCGAGTGGCTTTTTTGTCTCGCGGAGCCAGTGTCGGACAGGCGCAGCCTTATCTATACAGCATAGATCGGCTGGGAGTCTAGAAAAATGAAGTGCTATCTTGCTATTTCAGGCGGGGTGGAGGGATATTCCATAGAGAGACTAGAAGAAGCTTGCATCCTGTCCAAGGAGGCGATAAAAAGACCACATGTTTTTTGAGAAGCGGCTAGCAGAATAAAGGGAGGCAGTCAAATGGCACAGTATAGAATTCATCCCATTGTGATGGGAACAAAACTTTTTGACAAAGGTATGATGACCTATCAGCATGACTATGGGACGCCTTATGCCATACCGATTTACGCATGGTATCTGGAAGGAGGCAATAAGAAGATTTTGGTTGATACGGGGGAGATGAATCCAATTCAGTCAGAGGACAGGGAACAGAAGATTGGAGGAAAGATCTATACCTTTGAGGCGGGTTTGGAGCGCTGGGGTTTGTCACCCCTTGATATAGATATTGTCATCCATACCCATCTCCATAATGATCACTGCGAAAACGACTACAAATGCAGTAATGCGATATTTTATGTCCACCAAAAGGAGATGGAGCGGATCCACAATCCCCATCCTCTGGATTTTCGGTATTTAGAGGATTATATCGAGGATGTGGAAGAGAACGGGCAGATTGAGATCGTGACAGGGGACTGCCAGATCGTCCCAGGGATCAGTGTAGTCCATACCCCAGCCCATACAGAAGGGGGCATGAGCGTATTTGTGGATACTCCTGAGGGGAAGGCGGCTATTACTGGGTTTTGTGTAATAAAGGAGAATCTTTTTCCACCCAAAGAGATCGTGGCAATGGAAATGGATGTGATCCCACCTGGAACTCACGTAAACGTCTATGAGGCTTATGATATCTTGCAGAAGGTGAAGGCGGCAGCCGATATCCTCCTACCCCTTCATGAGCCTGAATTTGCCTCTATAGATACTATTCCATGAGTAACCCAGATAGCATCCATTGCCCACTTAGTCGCCTTGTGATTCAAAAAAGATCTTGTGGTTAACCAGGTTCATTTTTTTGATTCGACCTCTGACGGTCTTTTGGTCTCCAAAAATACCTACTAGGCGCCAGGTATCAGTGTCCACTGACTCCACTATATCCACGGATTCCATGATTAGCCGCTCTTGGCCTTGCTCTATTACATATGCACTGGCCTCACACATCGTTTATCACCTCCTTTGAGCGTAGCCATTACAGCCTGAGAAAAGAAAAAGGCCACGAACCGAGGCAAATTCCTTTATCCCAGCCTTCGTGGCCTTTTAATTCGAGTCCTACTTAGGTTTACAGAGGCACACCTTCATGATGCGCCCCTATGTATGTCCTAAACCAAAAATTTTGGGTATAAGCAATGGTGCGAGAGAGGGGAGTCGAACCCCTACGGATTGCTCCACTGGATCCTAAGTCCAGCGCGTCTACCAGTTCCGCCACTCTCGCACAAGTAAAGCAACAATATTTTGGTTTATTTTATATTTTTCTAGTTTTTTCAGTGGCCTATGTCAAGTCAAAAATGAGGGGATTGACATTAAAATTTTCCACAATGCTATATGCTATGATTGCAGCTCAAAGCTCACAAAGGCAGAGGAGGAGATAGCCCATCATATATAATATTGATATCCTATTCCTTCATTTTCTTAATTTCGCGTGCGATTTCATCCATGTCAGGATTCCCAAGCCAAGCATCACGCTCCTTGGTATAATCCCCTTGTCCTTTATCCGTATACTGGAGAAATCGCACCATGCCCACCACACCTAGATTCTCAAAGAGGGCGTTCAACCCGGCGCTCCGTATTTCCTCCATTGTCAAATCACTTGCTCTTGTTTGCATTATATTACCTCCTTAATCCACGCAAGGGGATTATCTGCTTTCACATTTATTTCATCAGAATATTGATGCAAGATCCTTAATAGCCTGTCGTCCGTCGTGAGAAAGATATCGACCTTACCACTTTCTGCACATGCTACGTGCAATGCATCAAGGCTTTTGATGCCTAGGTTTTTCAACCGTTTTGCTCTTGCCAATATTTTTTTCTCCAATCTAATATGTTCACTGGCCCTAGAAATTATGATTTGGACTTTCTTTCTTCTTTCAGGATCAGGTATTTTACTGACCTCATATAGGATACCGTCGCTATTCAGTAGTGTCCACTGCCCTTTTTCGACAAATTTTATGATAGATAGAATCGCCTCAGCTTCAAGGTGAATTCTGTCCTGAGTCTGATCATCAAACGGTCTATTCAAACAACATACATCGAGATAAATTCTCATCAGCTAAACCCTTATTTTTCTTAAGTACAGCTATGGCCATCCCTGCCCATAAATAGATTAGTAGTAATTAACTGAAAAGGGAAGTGCAAAGCAACAGCGAACAGGTCATTTCGGTACTGACTGTCAAGGTCTCAATACGCCCTCTCTCCACGTATCATATTCTGCGTCGAACCGCCTTAGCAATCCTTGATCAGCATAGCTGAAGTACCGCCCGTTACCAATTACAATGTGATCCAGGACGTTGATCTGGAGTAATTTAGCCGCCCAGACAAGCTCTCGGGTAATTCTGTGGTCTTCACTAGAAGGGGAGGGATCACCTGAGGGATGATTATGCACGAAAACAAGGGCGGCTGCCTTGAGTTCAAGGGCCGTGGACATAATCTCCCTCGGATACACGGCGCTTGCCGCCAGGGTGCCGGAAAACATATCCCTATCATCAATCAGCTCATTCTTGCGATTGAGAAAGATCACCTTGAAGACCTCCCTTTTAAGGTCCCTCATGGCATGGAAAAGATAGTCGAACACATCACGGGAATTATGAAAAAAGGGGGCCTTTGAGGCCTTGTCTTTCAAATAGCGCCTGGCCACTTGATGCACGAGGTTTAGATAGAGGGCGTTTTTGGGTCCTATTCCCTTTATTTCTTGAAGCTTCTTCGCCGGTGCGGACAGCACGGCCGAAAGACTACCAAAGCGCTTCAAGGCCTCACGTGCCTGAGGTTTAAGGTCCCCCCTGGGTGTACCTAGCGTCAAGAGGAATTCTATTACCTCTTCGTCGGAAAAGCGTTCAAGGCCCCCTTGCAGAAATTTTTCCCTGAGTCTCTGCCGGTGGCCTTTACCTCTTTGGAGCCAATCTTGTTTATCCATGATTGTCTGGGATCGTGTGGGAAAAGAAAAGGTCAAGATGTACTCATATTAACAAACACAAAGATTGCAGATCAAGTAAATAACCCTTTTCCCTGCCTGCTCCATGTCGTGGCGGGCAGGGAAATGACACTTGCCCGCCTATGGTTTGTGGAGGGCTTGCCCGTCTTAGGCGGGTTGATTTGGCATTGGAAGCAAGCTGTTTCTTAGGAGGCTCGAAATGACAGAAACGCCAAAAATCAGGTTAATACACAGCCTCATTGGGGCAGAAGGAGATCAAAGGTTGGCCACATGGAATTGTCGAGTTTAAAATTTGTAATGGAAAAAGCTAGATTTTCCATGGTAGAATATTGATACGTTTCGCCATTTACGGGTGGAGACTTCTCTCACATGAAAGAGAACCCTGTCATGACCTCTAAGGCCCTGGAAGCAAATATAGCCTGCAGTAAGGTGGATGTGGCCATTGATAGCCGCTATATGGTGCTCCAGGATGTACTGGAAAGATATCAGGGGGCGCGGCAAGGGCTTAGAAGCTTTCTTGAGGAAATCTGCCATCCCTACCGAAATTGGGGCTATATTGTTAAAGAGGCCCGTTCCTATGCCTTGAACTACCTGCATGTGCTCAAGACACATGAGAAAGGGGCTGAGGCAGCAAAGATCTATGTGGACATTTTCTTTCAGGCCCTGGAGTCTTCCAAAGACGAAGAAGTAAGAAGGAATGCCGTCGACAACCTGCTTTTTTTTATCCAGAAGATTTTGAAAGAGGCAGGAGGAGAGTTGGACCGCTTCCTGCCCATGTTGGATGGGGCCTTTGAGAAGATCAAATGTTATCCTCCTGAGACCTTCGGCCTTTTTGTGAGAAGTTTTTATCAGTTGAACCGATTGGGAAAGGTTTTCCTTCAAACCACCGGAGGAAAAGTTGACTGCCGACGGTTCAATGAGTTGCTCTTCAACTATTATGTCTATACGTATGAGTACTGGTTGGGGCAAAGTGATCCAGTCCACTGGTTCCAAAAGGAATCCGGAGTTGACTTGAAGGCCAAGGGTCTCATGGAGTTGTTCTTGCCAGTGGCCCATGAACAGCTTCAGGTCCATCGCTCAAGGCTGGAGGAAATCTGGATGGGTGGGGACGGCGATTCCTCAGTGATTTTGGAAGAAATGCTCACCCTCCCCGGATATAATCAGATCGTCGATATCTACAAGGCAATCCCGAACGCCTTGGCCCGGGCATGGAAAGAAGACGGGCAGGGAAAGTTGCTGAAATTGATATTTCTCCTGCACATCATGAACATCGAGGGTCTTTCCTCCATTCATGAAGAAGTTCTCCGGGAGATTAATCGCACGCTCACTTGGTTGATCGGTAATGAACAATTGCCTGTCATCTATCAATATCTGGGCAAGACCTTTGCCATCTTAAAGACCAGCGCTTCCAGGTTCCCTTTAACAGCCCTTCATTGCGTTCTTAACATGGGTCAAGGGGTTTACAAGACCGATGAGAGTGATCTAGTGGATTTTTTCATGGATTCTGTGGTCTCTCTGGGGTTCCAGGCACCCAGAATCCGGGGAGTGGGAGATGATTGGCAGGTAAGGTCAAACCCCTCCCATATCCAAAATATCCGAACCTGGATGGAGCTCATTGAGCTAAAACCCAAATGGTCAAAAAAGCTTTTTTCCTCCCTGATTATACATTTAGCCTTGAGCGGTGTGTTCATTAAGGATACGGACCTATTCCCTCGCGACATCACTCGTTTCCTCAACAGCGATATTAGGCCTGTTTATAATCTCACCAAACAACTCATGCGGCTCTTTCCCGCATACTTTAATGATATCGGGGCTGAGGGGGAACTGAGGGACATTTCCACGAAGATTGATGAGGTCTGCCTTCGGAAAGATCCCCTTGTCCACTTTTTGAGGAAACAGAGCCACGTGGAAAGCAGCAATCACATTATTGGACTCATGGAGGGTGTGCTGCAATTTTGGAGAACAAAGAACAAGAACGGGCTCGAAAGGTACCTACCGCCCAATATATTTCACCAGATTCGGGAACAAGGCCCCTATGTTGACGGTGTTCATGTTGTCTTGAACACCCTTTTGGAAAAGGAGGGGATCGGTAGGATCCAGGGCTTGCTCTCCATAGATGAAAAGAAGCTCAGAGAAAGGGTAAATGGCCTTCCTGGGGCATCCCGTTTGGATTACGAGCGTGTTGAAATGGCCATCGGCTTATATAAGCTCTTGTTTCAAAAATATAATCTCCAGTTTACAGAAATAGAGGGTTACTTATCCCAGCTTCAGTCCACGGGCCTGCCCGACATTGGAGAGCTAAAGGAGGCACTGGCCGAAGGGTCCAGAGAGAAAAAGCTGCTCCGCCTGCTCCGCTATCTAGGGAGATTGAAGGAGATTATTCTTTCCCCATCCGGTTATGAGGCAAAAGAGGATATTTACCGTAAGAGACACTTTACCGTGGATATTCCTTCTATGTACGGCAGCTACCACGAGCTGAAATTCGACGCCTTGGGCCTTACCTTTAGAGTGGAATCTTTGGTCAATGTGATGTTTGAAGAGGTGGTTCAGGACTTGAATTTGGAATTCATCACCCGAGAAACCATTTCCCAGGCCTATGAGTACCTCATGCTTTTTGATCGTGCCTTGAGATTGGATGGCATAGAGTCGCTGGAGGTGGCACGTCAGCTTGATTTGTTGGCCCATTCACTGAAGATTCGAGGATTTTCCGCCACCCAGTTTCTGGATATCTTCCGGGGATTTGCTTTGGCCGTGAGCAACATTGTTCATGACTATTTCAATAACATTCATCAGAATAACCTGATGAAAATCGTGGAGCAGATTCCAAGGAAAGACATGCTCCCCAAGTATCTTAAGGGGGACCGAGACGAAGACCCTGCGCGATTTGCCCATCGTGTCTCTGAGATATTCCTGAGAGACCGTATTGCCTCGTCCCTGGGCCTGCAACAGATGGATGTTTTTATCGGCCGTATCCTCAATACCCTGTATCAACAGGCGGACAGGCTCCCCAAAGAAAAGATCCATACCCTCCTGAGCTATGATCCAAAAAAAGCTGTTACCCCCATATCTCCAGTCAAGAGAAATGTGGCGGATTTGATCCACTTAGGTAACAAGGCCTTAAACCTTGTTCGACTGAAGGGCTACGGACTGCCCATTCCTCCAGGATTCATCATTACCACAGAGGTATTTCGCTGCCGGGACGTGGTGGAGTATTATCCCCCGGCTAGAAGAAACTTTGAGGAACAGATAGCCCATGAAGTAGCTACCCTGGAGCGAGTGACGGGAAAAAGGTTCGGAAGCCCTGGAAATCCCTTGCTCCTGTCAGTCCGAAGCGGGTCCTCCATTTCACAGCCTGGCATGATGAATACCTTCTTGGATGTGGGAATCAACGAGCAGATTGTGGAAGGCCTTGTGGCCATAACATCCAATGCCTGGTTTGCATGGGACACATATCGGCGGTTTTTGCAGTCTTATGGAATGGCATTTGGCATAGAACGGGATATGTTTGATGCCATCATATCAGATTTCAAGACCCGCCTTGGCCTTCCTTTAAAGAGGCAATTCAGCGGCCAGCAGATGAAAGAGGTCACCTTGACTTACAAGGAGTTGATCCAGGATCATAGAATCGAGATTCAACTGGATCCACAAAGACAGCTTATGGTGGCCATCAGTAAAGTGTTTGATTCTTGGAATGCCAAGAAGGCGATGACATACCGGAAAATCATGGGAATATCGGACGATTGGGGCACAGCGGTTACTGTGCAGGCCATGGTGTATGGAAATTATTCCGGAAAGTCGGGATCTGGTGTATTTTTTACCCACAATCCAAGGTGGTCCGGGGACATGCTTGTGTTGTGGGGTGATTTTACCTTGGGAAACCAAGGTGAAGATGTGGTCTCCGGCCTTGTAAAAACGCTTCCCATTTCCAAGAAACAAGCAGAAGTGGAGAACCGGGAGCCGGAGTCCAGCCTCGAGGCCCAGTTTCCGGAAATCTACCACACCCTCAGGCAATGGGCCAAAGAGCTGATCTATGAGAAGAAATGGAGCCCCCAAGAAATGGAGTTTACCTTTGAAGGCCCTCGGGCAAAGGATCTTTTCTTTCTTCAGACCCGAGACATGGGGATAAGGGAGAGGAAAAAGGTTTATTCCTTTGATTTAGTCCAGGAGGGCCATGTGGAATTCTTGGCCCATGGCATAGGTGTAAGTGGAGGGGCCATGACGGGCCGGGCGGTTTTTAGCCTGGAGGAAATCAAGTACTGGCGGCAAAAGGAGCCCCAGACCTCGCTCATTCTAGTACGAGGCGATACAGTCCCAGATGATATCCGCGAAATTTATGAAGCCGATGGACTGCTGACGGCCAAAGGCGGATCCACGAGTCATGCCGCCATCGTGGCTCACCGCCTGGGAAAGACATGTGTAGTGGGCTGCGCCGATCTTATCTGTATGGAAAGGGAGAAGAGCTGTTCTCTCAGCGACAGGATTATCCGATCTGGAGACCATATAAGTATAGATGGTACTGAAGGCAGCGTTTATTTAGGGCGTATGAAGATTAAGGAGATAGAGAGGGAGGAAAATGGAGGCTTTTAGCAAGGAAACTCCAAGGAGTGAGTTGATTTTGGGCATCAACGGACTTGGAAGAATTGGTAAGTTGACCCTGTGGCACCATATTGCCAGGAAGTATTTCTCCAAACTAGTGGTGAACATAGGGCGACAGGTGGGAACATCACTCCGGGACGTAGTCCATTACATTGAGAGGGATTCCACCTATGGATTACTCGGGGGCTACCTGCAAGGGTTTAGGGCAGGGAACGTGGTGGAACATATCGATGAAAACAGCAGGGAAATCGTCATAGATGGTATCAAGGTCCAGATTTTGACGGAGTCGCGGAATCCCAAGGACATCCAATGGGCTGAGCAAGGTGTGCGCTTGGTGGTTGATACGACCGGTCAGTTTCGAGATCCCACTATCCCCTATGATGTGCCCAAGGGTTCCCTGCGTGGCCACCTGGAGGCAGGCGCAGATAAGGCAATCTTGTCCGCGCCATTTAAAATAAAGGATAAGACACAGCCAATGCCTGAAGACGCGGTTACCACAGTAATGGGTGTGAATGAGAATGACTTTGACCCAAGGGTACATAGGTTGATTTCCAATGCCTCATGCACCACCACGTGTCTCGCCCATATGATGAAACCACTTATCGACTATTTTGGCGCGGACCGTATCCTTACGGCCTCCATGGCCACGGTACATGCAGTAACCGGATCTCAGGAGGTCCTTGATAGGCTGCCCAAGGCAGGAGCAACTGACCTCAGGAAAAACAGGAGTGTCATGAACAATATCATTCTGACCACGACCGGGGCCGCTGATACCCTTGGTCTTGTGATCCCTGAGATGAAGAGGATAGGCTTTATTGCAGAATCAGTACGGATTCCAAATACCACCGGTTCATTGATCATCTTGGTGGTGAATCTGCAGGAAGAACCCTCAGGAGAACCCATTCGTAGAGACTTGATCAATACCATTTACCAAGAGGCTGCAGCAAATGATCCGAGGGGATACCTACATTACACCGAAGAGCAGAATGTGTCGTCAGATATCATAGGGCTGCCAAGGGCTGCGGCTATTATCGAGGCTCATGAGACCCATACCAGGACCGCTGAAGTAAGTATCGACCTTGACAAGGTATGCCAGGTAGAAGTAGGAAAAAATCCGGCCGCAGGGATGGAAAGGATGATCCGGATAGCTGTTACCCAAGCGGTTATCTATGGCTGGTATGATAATGAGCTGGGAAGCTACGTAAACATGCTGGGCGACCGAACTGTCTCAATAGCTGAGACCATGGAATAGTTTGTAGAAACCAAGAACAAGACCATGAGCTGCGATTGAAACAAGAGGAGAAGAGATCTTGACAAACTATCGTATGAGGAAACTTGTATTTTTCGTTACAAAAATAGCTCTTATGCTGGGGATCGTCGCTCTGCTAGACATGATTGGTGCCTCCAAGGCTTTTGCCTGGGGTCCGGGTGTTCACACGGTCATTGCGCTGCATACCCTGGATATGGCAAGGGATCTTTTTCCCGGAATCGGATCCATTATTGCGTCCAATCCATTGGAGTACCTTTATGGATCTCTGGCTGCAGATTTCTTTCTGATGAAAAGCCAGATCAGAAGCACCCGACACGCACATCACTGGAAGGGAGGCTTTGCTTTCTTGAATGAGGCGCGCAATGCCACGGAACAGGCTTATGCCTATGGATTTTTGGCGCATTTGGCAGCAGATGTGATCGCCCACAACGTGTTTATCCCCAACCTTGTCGCCATTTTCCCCAACAAGCGGCGTACGGGGCATATATACTGGGAGATCAGGGCCGACTATGTGGTGGGCCCGCTTTATACAAAGATCGCAAAGGATGTGCTCGGTACTGATCAGAGGGCCTGCGATGAAATTCTTCGTTCCATGACCCACAAGAGGAAGAACGGTTTAAAGGCCAGTAAGCGTATTTATACCCAGGGCGTAAGAATTTCTGATTACCTATATGATACGGTCCCTGGATTGTTTGGAGGAAAAACACTTCGATGGGATGGTTTTAGGGATTATGTGGTGCGCATGGTAATGGTCTCGTCCCTTTTTGTGGAGGAGTTTTTGCGAGACCCACCTCATTCCGTGTGCCTCAAGCATGACCCGAACGGAAAAGGGAAAGCAAAACCTTTGAGGCGGCAAGGGCTCTTCGCCCGTCTGTTCAGCTCAAGGAGGCCCTATCTCCCCACCCCTAGGAATCAAGAGATTTTTCGGATATGAGTAGAATAAGGATCCTATCGGAAGAGGTGGCTACCCAGATCGCGGCTGGCGAGGTCATTGAAAGACCCAGTTCTGTGGTTCGGGAGCTAGTGGACAACAGTATTGACGCCGGGGCAGACCGAATAAGGGTGCGAATAGAGGGGGGCGGCAAATCCCTTATTCGTGTGAGCGACAATGGAATCGGAATGTCGCGGGATGATCTCTTGCTGAGTATTGAAAGGCATGCTACAAGCAAGATCTTAAGTGTGGAGGATCTATTCGCCATCAGTTCGTTGGGCTTCCGGGGAGAGGCGCTCCCCAGCATTGCTTCTGTGTCGCGCATGAGAATTACATCCAAGGTGGCTGAGGCCGTAGCTGGGCATACCCTTAAGATATCCGGTGGCAAATTGGAGGATATTGAAGAGACAGGCGCACCGGAAGGGACCACGGTAGAGGTGCGGGATCTTTTTTATAATGTCCCGGCAAGGAAGAAATTTCTCAAGGGGGAAAGGACTGAGGCGGATAAGATTATTGACACATTTTCAAGACTGGCCTTGGCCTTTGAGAATATTTATTTTCAATTGGAGAATGAACAAAAGCTCTTGATCAATTTGCCGTCTTCTGAGCAGCTTATACCCCGACTGGCAATCCTTTTCGGCCGGTCTGTGGCAGAGGGCATGGTTCAGGAGACGTTTAACAAATCAGGGCTTAGTATGACCGTATATGCAGCCCCCGCAGAGTTCAGCCGCAGCAGGGCGGATCGAATATATGTTTATGTTAACAGACGGAACGTGAAGGATCGCCTGATAAACCGGGCGATCATGGATGGCTATGGTCAGAGGCTCATGAAGGGAGCATACCCCCAGGTGGTTTTATTCATTGAAACCGAGCCTTCTCAAGTGGACGTCAATGTACATCCGGCCAAACAAGAGGTTCGATTCCGACAGCCAGGTCTCCTGTTTCAGAGTATTATGAGGCTGGTTGACAGTGCTCTTGGCCGCCGGATTCACATCTATCCTGGTAGTTCCACGTGGGATAGAGAAGGTGAGGTTCAGGAGCCTGTAGAAGTACGGTGGGAGCCATCCTCGCCAGCTACCAAACCTGTTAGCTTTCCTCTGACCACGGATTCTGTTCAAGTTCCCCTTTTTGACGAACAAATCACGGTAATAGGGCAGTTAAACAGGACATATATCCTGTGTCAGGATCGAAACGGCCTTATGATCGTTGATCAGCATGCAGCCCATGAAAGGGTGCTCTATGAGAAGCTCATGGAGCAGGTAAAGAAATCGGGACTTGAGGTTCAGAATCTGCTTGTGCCCAAAAGGATTGATTTGAGCGTTAGCGAAAAGCGGACGTTGGAAAAAAGAGGTGAAGTTCTGTCCGAGTTGGGAATTGATGTGGAGGATTTTGGTGGAGAGGCAGTGCTTTTGCGTGCTGTCCCATCTATGTTAGAAAATGCCGACTGGGATCAGTTACTGGTGGAGTTGATTGGGGCGCTAAAAGAGGGGCCTGTGGATAAAGGGTCTATTTTGGAGCATGTGATCACCATTATGGCTTGCCACGGTGCCATTAGGGCTGGCCATACTATGAGCATGGCAGAAATGACAGCCCTTCTCGCCCAGCTCAACCGATTGCGCCTTCCCACCAACTGTCCCCATGGTCGGCCCATTACCAGGACAATTACCTATTATGAGCTGGAGAGGATGTTCAAGAGGGTGGTTTGAGCTATGGCTCAGGATAGGCCCAAAGTTATCATTATCGCAGGCCCCACTGCCACGGGAAAGACATCCCTTGCCATTGCATTGGGCCAGGAGTTGGGAGCTGAAATAGTAAACGCCGATTCCATGCAGGTTTATAGAGGGATGGATATCGGTACTGCGAAACCCACGGCTGAGGAACGAAGCAAGGTTGTACATCATCTCCTGGATGTGGTCTATCCTGATGAACCCTTTAATGCGGCTATATACAGGTCTCTGGCGCTTTCTTGTATAGAGGACATTGTGGGAAGGGGTAAGATATGTATTGTGGTGGGTGGGACTGGGTTATATATAAGGACATTGCTAGGAGGGCTGTTTTCCTGCCCACCTCCTGATCCTGATTTAAGGGCGCGTTTGATCCATGAGTACGAGGCATATGGGCCGCAAGAAATGCATGCCAGGCTAACTAATGTGGACCCGGAGGCTGCTCAAAAGATCCATCCCAATGATAAAATACGTGTCACAAGGGCCCTTGAAATATATGAGCTGACCGGAAGACGGCCCTCTGAGCTAGGCCAGAAGCATGGTTTTCAAGAAAGACCCTTGGAGGATCTCCAATTTTGTCTTTATCTCGATAGACAAATCCTCTATGAGCGTATCAACCGAAGAAGCGTGGAGATGGTGGAAAGGGGGCTTGTGGATGAAACCAGGAAATTGCTTGAAAAGGGGTATTCCCGACACCTTAAACCAATGCAGGCCATTGGCTATAGGCATATGGTGAGCTACATTATGGGAGAATGCGGCCTTGACGAGGCCATTGAGGATTTGCAAAGGGATACCCGGAGATATGCCAAGAGACAACTCACATGGTTCCGTGCCGAACCAAAGGCCCACTGGGTGCAACCTGATCAATACCATGATATTTTAAAAAAGATAGAAGAGTTTGTACATGGGTAATAACAAGAAAGTAGCGCTTGTCTTAGCAATTGCTTTTGCCACTTGGCTGACATTGCCGGCTATGGCATTTGCCCAAAACTATATCCAGGTACTAAAATTTGGAAAAATTGACTGGACCAATCTTATTGTGGAGGCTGTGGGTGAGGCCTGCTTTCCCCCAGTGACTGATAGCGAAGCCCAAGCCAGATCTGTTGCAAAAAAGGCGGCCGTAGCTGCGGCCAGAGCAAATCTCCTTAAACTGATCAAAAATATACCCGTTGATTCCCGGTCCAAGGTAGGGGATTGGACAGAGGCCAGTGAAGGTAAGCTGAAAAGGTTGCTCTGGAGCGATAAGGGCGCAGAAATTGTCAATATTGCTTTTAGTGACCAGAAGGAGGTTCGTGTTATTGTGGCCGTTAAGCTCAGTGCTGACCTCGGTGAGATATTGCTCCCTCCTTCGATCCGAAAAATTTCACCCATTGTCCAGCCCTCATCACCTCCAATGAAAAAGAATAAGGAACATACTGGCCTTATTTTAGACTGTAGGGGTATAGGGTTCAGGCCGTGCCTGATTCCCAGGATTGTTGATGAGCACGGGGAGGAGGTCTTTGGCCCGGTATATGTAAGCAGAGAGTACGTTATTAGAAAAGGTATGGTAAAGTATGTCAAGCCCCCTGATTCGCGAATCAGGAAGTTATGGCTAGGACAAAGACCCCTGACGCTAAAGGCCCTTCGCGTTTTGAAAGATCGGCCTACAGTAGTAATGGTCACGAATGCTGATGCCGAAAAAATCCGATCTGATCCCAGAAACGTGAGGCTTTTTCAGAAGTGTCGGGTGGTGTTTTTGGTTGATTAGGGGGCTTCTTTGTATGAGCATTGAAGTAAGGAATCAGTGTAGCCTGGTGTTAGGATCAGGCCTGCAGCCTTGCCCGTCCGAGGCGGGTAGGGGGACCACTGGGCTTGAGGCGATAAATCGCGTTATGTATCAGGGCCACGTGGCTAATTTATGGATCCAGATGAGAAGGAGTTCTTATGGTGGGCTTCAGTAAATCCGCCCGGAAGGGCCTTATGGTTGCATGGGGCATTTGCACAGTGCTGTTATTGTTGGCAGGGTGTGCTGGAGTGTCCAAAGAGATTGTGTTTGATTCGCCCAAGCATCGGGTTATGAGCGGGTTCAGACTGCTGGAATTGAACAGGATAGAGGACGCAAGGCGGGAATTCAGCAAGGCTGTGGAGTTGGATCCTAGCTATTCCCCGGCTTATCGTGGTTTGGGGCTTGCCCTGGGCATGAAGGAGTGTTTTGAGGCCGCCTTTGAGGCGATGGAAAAGGCGGCGGTCTGGGCGGTTACGGACGAAGACAAGGCCTTGGCGGATGTGGGATTTTTGCGATTAATAACATTGCAGAAAGGGCCGCGATGGATGGAAGAGGCTGAGAGGTATTTTCGTAAGGCCTTGGAGGAGCAGCCAAATCTATCAATTCATTACTATTATATGGGGGTGGCTTATCGAGAGGCACATCGTTTTTTAAAGGCATCCTGGGCCTTCAAAAAGGCCATTGTAATGCGTGGAGAACTCAGTGAGAGGGCGGAAAAAGAGCTTGTAATGATAGAAAAGATACTAGAGGCAAGGCCAGATAGCGCTCTCGGCAAGAGACTTGCCCTAAAGGCTTCAATTACTAGGGCCGAAGCTGCTGCCCTGTTTGTGCGAGAATTGGGGATTGACAAGCTCTATGTGCGCGCAGGCCTTGTGGATATGGCCTTGCCCACCAAGGGACTGGTACTGCCTGAAGACGCTGCAAGACATGTTTACAAGGAAGAGATCAGCCAAGTACTTCGTTTGGGGATCCAAGGGTTGACCCTGTTGCCCGAGGGGTCTTTTGACCCGGACCGACCTGTAACACGATCGGATTTTGCCACAATGCTTGCCGATATACTTAGAAAGGTTGAAAAGAAACCGGGATTGGGTACACAATTAAAAAAAAGGAAATCCCCTTTTGAGGATGTGAGCAAAAACGCCCCCTATTTTAGTGATGTTATGGTATGTGCAGTAAAGGAAAAGATCATGGGACCGCAGGATGGGCTTTTTGACCCTATGGAATTGATTTCAGGGGCGGATGCACTTTTGGCCATTCGACGGCTAAAAGATAAACTTGCGCTCCTAGTCCTCTCATACCATGCACGGGTTTTCCCAAGAAGGTGATGCTGTAGGCTCAATTATGCTGGATAAATTCCTTAAAAATTCAGGACCATAGCATAGATAGGGACCGTAATGCTTCAGTAAATTGTCAGGGAGAACAGGTGAAGGAGATTTGGCGGTGAGGAGAAAATCCAATGTAATTGGAGTTGCAGCCAAGGAAACAAGAGTTACTGGTGTGAAACGCTTTTTGCTTTTTCTCTTGTACAGCATGATTATATTTTCCGGCCTTGGACACCAGCCTGCTCATTGCCAAGACCAACAGGGTTCAGAAAAGGGAAATTCCATACTATCTTTGGGTATGGCGAAGATTATTGACGATAATATTGCCGCTGCCAAGCAGAAGGCGGTCTCCTCTGCCATTGAGAGGGGAGTGGAGCATTACTTGGTGAGGCGTCTTGGAGAAAAGGCTGCGGCCGAATATTTGGACCGGCTTGTGGAAGGGGTTATCCCCAGGGCTAATGAGCTGGTTGAAAATTATTACATTGTTAGGGAAGCACAAGTAGGGGATCATTACGCCCTGCTTTTACAGATTAAGGTAAATGAGAAGCTTGCTGGAGACCGACTACAGGAGGCAGGATTATTACAAACGGAGACCAGGGCCATTAAGTTGCTTTTCCTGGTTGGAGAAGAGGAAGCAGGCAAGTTGAAGTACTGGTGGTCCAGCCCTGATGAGCTGTCGCCGCTGAATCCCACGGAGCTGGCCCTTTTCAGGGCCTTCCAGGATAAGGGTTTTGACCTTATTAATCGCACTGTTTCCTTGCCCCCATCAGGGGTCTCTGCTGAGATGAGGCGGGGCGAGCTGGATCTTTCTTCCATCAGCAAATGGGGTGAGGTATTTGACGCGGATGTGGTGTTGTATGGTAAGAGCTTGATCGGCCAGGACGGGGGAATCTCCGTAGCCTTTCAGGTAGTCAGGGTGAGCGACGGTACAGAATACTGCCAGCTTACACAGGCCTGGACAGGGGGAAGTGCGCAGAGTCGTGAAGAGATTGTTAATGCCTTGGATGAGACGATCCGCCAGATGATGCCCCGACTTGAGTCCTGTATTGAAGAGGCTGGTGGGGCTGTGCAGCAGGCGTATAGCCATTTTGTAGTGACTTTAAAAGGACTTGAAAGTTATGTCCAATATAAAAGGCTAAGGGATTTCATTAGCAAGGAGATTCCAGGGGTGAAGCGTTTCACCCAGAGCCGAATTGGCAGCCATTTTGTCTCGTTCGAGGTAGAGTTCCAGGGAGACAAGAACAAATTTGCCAATTTGGTAATGTATCACGATGGACTGCCTGTGCCCATTAAGGGTGTAGAACAGCAGGGAGATGAGGTCACATTGCTAATTGGGCAGTAAGCGAGTTTGCAATCCAAGAGAAATGATTGGACTTCAGGCGGGAAACATGACAGTACCTAATCTTATTACTAGCTTGCGTATTATTCTTGCCCCTATCTTTATTATCTATCTGATCAATGAGAGGTTCCTTCCTGCACTTGTGGTATTTGTCATCGCGGGACTGAGCGACGGAGCAGACGGCCTTGTGGCAAGGCTGTTTAATCAGAAAAGCACACTGGGCTCCTATCTGGACCCCCTGGCAGATAAGATCCTTCTTGTGGCCGCCTTTGTGGTGCTTTCCATACGCCAGTTTGTACCCCCGTGGTTGACCGTGATCGTGATAAGCCGGGATATCTTGATACTTTTGGGGGTGCTGGTACTCTTCCTCAATAACTTACAGGTAACTATCCGACCTTCATTGCTAAGCAAAGCCACTACCTGCCTGCAACTGGCCACTGTCTTTGTGGTTCTATCTTTGGATTATTTCCATTTTTCAAAGGGGTTTCAGAGGGGCATATTTTGGCTTACCGGCCTTTTTACCATTAGTTCCGGCCTCCATTATATGTACTATTGGTTCCATATTATAGGCAATGGTCAAAGGCATAACCACTCCTCTGGTGACAAAGGATAAGGCTTGACATTGGAAAAGAGGGTTGATAATTTTTTAAATAATAGGCACGTAGCTCAGGGGGAGAGCACTACCCTGACACGGTAGGGGTCACGAGTTCAAATCTCGTCGTGCCTACCACAATGAAAAGTTGGGTTAGGTCGCCTTTGGGCGACCTATTTTTGTAAGGGGGAGAAGATCCAAGGAGGGCGATTTTTTATTTTTTTCTTGCATTTCTTTAGGTTATCGATTATAAATATTAAGCTTCCTGCCGACTGGAAGACTTTCTATTGCGTAGGACCAAGTTAATCTTGCTGTTGTAAGGAGAAAAAGATTATAATAAGTTGGATTCACGAATTTTCACCTTAAATAGACTAACAATTGAGAGGCATCTGAAGTAGGGAATGGCTTCATTCAGATGCCTTATTTTCTTTGGGCATGGCTGAGATGAAGGATTACCATATTCAAATTCAAGAGGGAGATTCCCAGGTGATCCAGGCCGAGTCCCTCACTGCATATGAGGCCCTAAAGCGATTCAAGGTGAGACGCCTTGGGGAGGCAGTGGCAGTAAAGGTGAACGGCCAGTTGCGGGACCTTTCCACTCCCCTGGATGGCAACTCCAGGCTGGATCCCGTGTATATTGATTCTCCAGAGGGGCTCGAAGTGCTCAGGCACAGTACCTCCCACGTAATGGCCATGGCCGTCAAGGAGCTTTTCCCAGGTGTAAAGGTAACTATCGGACCGGCCATTGAGGATGGCTTCTATTATGATTTTGATTATGAGCGGCCATTCAAGGAAGAGGATCTGCCCAAGATTGAAGAGAAGATGGCAGAAATCATCAAGGCAGATTATCCCTTTGTGCGAAAAGAGGTAAGCAAAGAGGAGGCCCTTCGCTTCTTTGAAGAAGCAGGAGAGAGTTACAAGATTGAACTCTTGAATGATATCCAGGATGACAAGGTTTCCCTTTATACCCAGGGTACGTTTACAGATTTGTGCAGGGGTCCGCATATTCCTTCCACTGGGATGATAAAGGCCTATAAGCTAACGAAAGTGGCTGGAGCCTATTGGCGGGGAGATGAAAGGCGCACCATGCTGAGCCGGATCTATGGCGTGGCCTTTCCCAACAAGAATGAGCTTAAGGCCTATCTCCAGAGGCTGGAGGAGGCCCGCAAGAGAAATCACGTGCGCCTGGGTCCGCAGTTGGAGATATTCAACACCTATGACGAAATAGGCGCAGGAATGGTCGTATGGCATCCCAATGGCGCTATGCTGCGGCATATCATCGAAGAATTTGAGATCAAAGAACATCTCAAGCGTGGCTATGAACTGGTGAAGGGCCCCCAGATATTGAAGACCGAATTGTGGAAGAAATCGGGGCACTTTGAAAACTATCGAGAAAACATGTATTTTACGGTAATAGACGAACAGTCCTATGGCATTAAGCCCATGAACTGCCTGGCACACATGTTGATTTACCGCTCCAAGATAAGGAGCTATAGGGATTTGCCAAAACGGTATTTTGAGCTGGGCACTGTGCACCGGCATGAGCGTTCAGGGGTTCTTCATGGGTTGTTGCGTGTAAGGGAATTTACACAGGATGATGCGCATATTATCTGTGCCCCGGAGCAACTGAACCAGGAGATCAAGGGTGTTTTGGACTTTGTCAAAGACGTGATGGGTATTTTCAATTTTGACTATGACCTAGAAATCAGCACTCGGCCGGAAAAATCCATCGGCAGTGACCAAGACTGGGAAATGGCTACCCAAGCGCTCATGAATGCCATGGACGACAATGGCTTACCCTATGAGGTCAATGAGGGCGAAGGGGCATTCTACGGGCCAAAGATAGATGTCAAGCTCAGGGACGCTTTGGGAAGGCAGTGGCAATGTGCCACCATCCAGTGTGATTTTACATTGCCTGAACGATTTGATCTTTATTATATAGGCAAGGACGGGGAAAAGCATAGGCCCGCCATGATTCATCGGGTCATACTGGGTGCTATTGAACGATTCATAGGAATACTGATCGAGCACTATGCAGGTGCTTTTCCCACCTGGCTTTCCCCTGTACAGGCTATATTGCTTACAGTCACTGACAGGCATATTCCTTATGGGGAAAAGGTCTTGGAGACGCTCAAGGCCGCGGAAATTCGCGTGAAAGGCGATTTCAGAAACGAGAAACTGGGCCTTAAGGTGCGGGAGGCCCAGCTCCTTAAAATTCCCTACATGTTGATAGTGGGAGATAAGGAGGTGGAGCAAGAGGGGATTACCCCGCGGCTTAGAAGTGGGGAAAATCTACCTCTAATGAGTATTGGGGCGTTCATTGAACGCATTAAAGAGGAATGCAGCCAAAGGAGGTAAGCCATAGCAAAGAAGTACACCGACGTAAGGGTTAACGAGCAGATTAAGGCACGAAACGTTAGACTGATCTCCGTGGAAGGCCAGCAATTGGGGATCCTGCCCATTCATGAAGCCCTTCGCGTAGCAAAAGAGGAGGGCCTGGATTTGGTGGAGGTCTCGCCGAAATCGGATCCGCCCGTGTGCAGGATCATGGATTTTGGGAAATTCAAGTACCAGGCCAGCAAGAAGTTGCAAGAGGCCCGAAAGAAGAGTAAGGTCTTCCAGGTAAAGGAGGTTAAGCTCAGACCCCATACCGATGAGCATGACCTCAACTTCAAGATAAGGCATATCCAGAAATTCCTGGACAAAAAGAACCGAGTCAAGGTGGTGGTTTTCTTTCGGGGCAGGGAGATGGCTTATATGGATATGGGGTATGAGTTGTTGAAACGGGTGGCAGAAGAGGTAGAAGAAAAAGGAACTATTGAACAGCCACCTAGACAAGAAGGAAGAAATACCATTAGTATGCTTTTAGTGCCGAAGTAAGGGCATTGTTAAAGGGCTCCCACTGGAGCCATAAGGACTAGCGAAAATTGTAGGATCAGATATTCTTAAGTGGACGTAGGGATAGGTTCCAGCTCCCAAACGCCCAGGGATTAGTATGGTGATGCGGAGGACAATATGCCAAAATTGAAGACAAAACGGGCAGCTGCCAAACGATTTAAGGTGACAGGCACGGGAAAAGTGGTAAGGCGTAAGGCCTATGCCAGTCATATATTGACGAAAAAGGCTTCGAAGCGGAAGAGGAATTTAAGAAAATCTGCTTTGTTAGACAGCACCAATACCAAGCAGGTAGAGCGCTTGTTGCCCTATATGTGAAAGAAAGGGCATTAGAAGGTATTTCAAGACAGATATACGGAGACACGAGGTTTAGTCATGCCAAGAGTAAAGAGAGGCTTTAAGGCCAGGAGAAGGCGCAAGAAGGTATTGAAGGCTGCCAAGGGCTATAGAGGCGCTCATAGTAAACAATTTAAGTCAGCCAACATAGCCGTCAAAAGGGCGGGTATGTACGCCTATAGGGACCGCAAGAACCGGAAGCGAGACTTTAGGCGTTTATGGATCGTTCGAATCAACGCTGCTGCCAGGGAAAACGGGCTCAGTTACAGCAAGCTTATGGGCGGACTGAGGAAGGCAGGCGTAGCACTGGACCGCAAGATCCTCGCCGATATGGCCGTCAGAGACCCCGCAGCTTTTTCCCAGCTTGCCTCAATGGCCCAGCAGGCCTAGCCACTACCGCTTCTCCGAAACGGAATTCTCCAATAAACTGTTGCAAGGGGTAATAGGCCTTTTAATGATGGGGCCCTTGCTCGCGGCCAACAAGTGATAGTAGCATTCATGTATCAAGGGCCATATGGAGATTCCAGTTGCCGGAGAGACATTAGTTATGGAAGGAAAAATGAGGGATCGGTTCCAAGAGCTTGAGACTAGGGCGTTGAAAGATCTGGAGGCCGTCCGAGATGCCGCTGGGTTGGAAAGGTTTCGGGTCACTTATCTTGGGAAAAAGGGGCTTGTGACTTCTCTCATGAGGCAGATCGGATCCCTCCCTGCGGATAAGCGTCCAGAGGCCGGGAGACAGGCAAACCTTCTAAAAAAGAAGCTCACGGAGAGGTTCGAGGCGCTTCGCAGGACCCTGAGCTTGGAAGCGGAAAAAGGCACCAGGCGCATTGATGTGACGCTACCCGGGCGGAGGCCAGAGCTTGGGCATATACATCCCATTACTCAAACCCTTGAAGAGGTATGTGACATCTTCCAGCGAATGGGCTTCAGGGTGGTCAAGGGCCCTAACATCGAGTTGGATTACTACAATTTTGAGGCCCTGAACATCCCAAAAGATCATCCTGCCAGGGACATGCAGGACACTTTCTATATTTCAGACACCCTGCTGTTGCGAACCCATACATCCCCCATGCAGGTCAGGGTTATGGAATCCCAACAGCCACCCGTAAGCATTATTGCTCCGGGCAAGGTTTACCGCAGGGATTCTGACGTATCCCATACCCCTATGTTTCATCAGGTGGAAGGACTTTTGGTGGACAAGGGGGTCAGCTTTTCCCACTTGAAAGGTACACTCACTAGTTTCGTACACCAGATGTTCGGCAAGGAAACGGGCGTGCGATTTCGACCAAGCTTTTTCCCTTTTACCGAGCCCAGTGCTGAGGTGGATATTCAGTGCGTGCTGTGCCGGGGTACTGGGTGCAGGACATGTGGCCAGACGGGGTGGCTGGAGATACTGGGCTCAGGCATGGTAGACCCTGCTGTTTATGGTTTTGTTGATTATGATCCGGAGGTGTACACTGGGTTTGCATTTGGGATGGGCATTGAACGTATTGCCATGCTCAAGTACGGGATCGACGACATTCAGATGTTTTATAGAAATGAGATGAGGTTCTTGCGACAGTTTTAGAACAGCACTTAATTAGCTTTTACCCATGAATCGGGGATTTCTAGATGGAGGTAGTCAGCAACCTGCCCGCCTGTCTGCCGCCAGGCAGGAACGCTGTGCTTTCGGGTAATTCGTAAAACAAACAGGGAATCTTAGGAGCCCTCACTTCGGGCAACGCGACATTCCCTCCCTGTCTGCTGCCAGGCAGGCGCTACGTCAGCTACGCCATCCTTGGCTCATCTCCCGCCACAATCCTGGCGGGCAAGGACTGCCGATTCCTGCCTGCTGGCAGGCAGGTTACCCCCTTCACCATCCCTGCCTGCAGCAGGCAGGCTGGCTACGGGGGTTAAACTGGGGACCCACCCGCAGGGGTGGGGAGTCCGTAGCAAAGCGTACGGACAAAATAGGCCCGCTTTGGGAATGTCCCGTCGCCTTGCGTTTTCTGTTAGTTAAGAGCCTAATATTCTAGCTTCTGGCTCCTGAATTCCATGTTTTTTCGCTTGGGGCCTGAATGTTGGCCCCATATCCGAAGATGGCCATTTTTGATAGGCACCAATTCTAAGGACCATGAAGACAAATCTCAAGTGGCTAAAAGAGTTTGTGGATATCCAGATGGAGGCAAGGGAGCTTGCCCATGCCCTCACCATGGCCGGGTTGGAGGTGGAGACCCTGGAGCCATTGGAGTTGCGCTTCGACAAGATCCTGGTGGGTCGCATAACATCAGTACGGTCCCATCCGAATGCGGAAAGGCTGACCATTTGTGATGTGGATGCTGGTGGGCAAGTCATCCAGGTTGTCTGCGGTGCCCCCAATGTGGCAGAAGGGGTCAAGGCTCCTCTTGCCTTGCCTGGCGCTGTGCTGGCCGATGGTACAAAGGTAAAGGAGACCAAGATCCGAGGCATTGTATCTGCTGGTGTGTTACTGGCCGAAGACGAATTGGGCCTGACCGATGACCATACTGGTATCATGATACTTGATGATAACTGGGATGCAGGAGCGCCTCTGGCCTCTGTGATGCCACAGGACGACTGGGTCTTGGAGGTGGCCATTACACCCAATCGACCTGATTGCGCCTCTGTGATCGGTATTGCCCGGGAGATTGCGGCCATAACCGGAAATGAGCTTAAGATCCCTGATCTTACAGTTCGTGAAGAAGGCCCCCCTGTTGAATCACTTGCCGAGGTACGACTCATTGATGACAAGGGATGCCCTCGTTATGCCGCGCGGGTAATCCAGGATGTTCGTTTAGGCCCCTCACCTTTTTGGATGCGGTACAGATTACATCTGGGTGGAATCCGAAGTATCAACAATATCGTGGATGTGACCAATTATGTGCTTTTGGAGCTAGGTCAGCCACTGCACGCCTTTGATTATGACCGCCTCAGAGGTCATCGTATAGAGGTCAAAAGGGCTGAGCAGGGCATGAGATTTACCACCCTGGATGGACAGACTCGGGAATTAAACCATGAGGTATTGCTTATCTGTGATGGGGAAAGGCCTGTGGCGTTGGCAGGAATCATGGGAGGGCTAAACTCAGAGATCTTTGAAGGGACCAAACATGTCTTGCTGGAGAGCGCCTTTTTTGATCCCCTTACCATTAGGAGAGGGGCAAAATACCTGGGCCTTATGACCGAGGCCTCTTATCGCTTTGAAAGGGGGATAGACATAGGGGGCGTGGTCAGGGCCATTGATAGGGCAGCCTCCCTGATCCAGCAGATAGGCGGAGGACGGGTGGCCAAGGGAGTGCTGGATGCGTATCCCAAGAAGGTGGAGCCACCCAGTATCACCATAAGGGTGACAGAGACCAATCGCCTATTGGGTACGGACTTATCCTTGGCCCAGATGGAGAAATACCTTACTGCCCTACAAATGGATGTAAAAAGGCAGGGGGAAGAGGCCCTTGTTGTAAGGCCACCAAGCTTTCGCGTGGATCTTCATAGGGAAATTGACTTGGTTGAAGAGGTGGCAAGGATCAGTGGATATGAGAATATTCCCTTGCGCTACCCTGAAATAAAGGGCTCTGAGGAAGGCCGATACTGGGAGCCCACCGTGGCCTCCAGGGCCAGATCCGTACTCACGGCCGCTGGATACACGGAGGTGATCACTTACAGCTTCATCTCACCACGGCTTTTGGAACAGCTCGGTGCTGGGCCTGATCATCCACTGATGGCCTTTGTGAGGCTGGTCAATCCCTTGAGCACTGACCAATCGGTAATGAGAACATCCCTTGTACCAGGCCTGCTTCAAGCCGCCAAACAGAATTTGTTTCAAAGGGAAAAGGGTCTGAAGCTCTTTGAATGGGGGAAAGTCTTTGTGGACAGGGGTGAGGATCGGCAGCCCAGTGAAAGATATATGGTGGCTGGTTTGCTCACAGGCACGGTCCAGCCAAAGAAGTGGTATGCTCAGGAGCGGGAAGCGGATTTCTTTGACATAAAAGGGGCGGCAGAGGCACTTCTTGAGGCCTTTGGTCTCAGAGAGGTGTCCTTTAGGCAAGGGGCAGACTTTCCTGGATATGACCCAGATGTCTCAGCCTGTGTGTTGGTCTCTGGTGAGCTTGTTGGGCGTGTGGGCCGGTTGGACCGCAGTGCAAAAGAGGCCTATGATCTGGGAAAGGGCGATATTTATCTTTTTGAAATGGATATGGAAACACTTCGGCCACTTATGCCAGAAGGGAAAAAGTTTAAACCATTTGCCAGATTTCCCGCAGTGTACCGGGATATTTCCATCATCGTGTCAAAAGAGATTGAAAGCTCCCGCGTGGAGGGCATCATTAGAGAAAGTGGAGGGGGACTGGTTGAATCTGTAGACATCTTTGATGTATATGAAGGCAAGGGCATATCACCTTCTGAAAAGGCCCTGGCCTTTCGCGTGTGCTACCGATCTCCTGAGCGTACGCTTGACGGCGATGAGGTGAATCGGCTGCATGAGACGATCATCGAGGAGATCAAGAAAGCCACTGGAGGCCGTTTAAGAGAAGGCTGATGGCAGGCCCGTGACATTGCTCACCCATACGCAGGGGGGATCGGTGGTGGTAGAGATCCCGGATGATAAGAGGTATTTTAGGATTGGAGAGGCCAGCCGGATTATTGGGGTTGAGCCTTATGTGCTTAGGTATTGGGAGAAGGAGTTCCCGCAGATAAGACCCAAAAGGGCTGACTCAAATCAGCGAACCTATGAAAGAAAAGACCTGGAACTTATTCTTGAGATTAAACGCCTCCTCTATGAAGAGGGAATGACCATTGAAGGGGCCAAGAAAAGACTAAAGCAGACAAAATCCCGCTCTCCATCCGTGAATCGTTCCATGCTTCAAGCCCTAAAGGACGAACTTAAAGAAGTGCTAAGTATCCTTTCTGAACCTATGCCTTAACATATCGCGTTTCAGTTATTCTCATTTAATACTACTGGCTTGTACCCTAAGACTCACTTATGAAAGAGTTCTATCGGTATTTTGCTGATCAGCTTATTTCCTGTCTCTGTAATCATCAAAACCGTCCCGATTGAAATGGGGAACCTGTGGTCCAAAATAAATGTGGGCCTTAAGGCCAAAACCATCTGTGGGATAAGTATGCGGCGGTCTCCCATACGGAGTTCTGGAGGCTCATACAACTCCAAGCCTATACAGTGACCTATGGGAGCATCAGGGCGGGGGTACCCCTGTGGGGTCACGCCCACAAATAGGTCCCCATATCCCAAGGCCTTGGCCTTGTTTCTTGTTGACACATAAAGCTCTTGGATGGGTCGGCCGGGGAGGGCCTGCTCCACCATATGGTCATGGATCTCCACAAGGGCTTCCCAAAGCCTGTGCAGCTCTTCTGAAATTTTCCCAAGGGCCAGCATCCTCACCTCATCTAGGTGGTAACCTTTGTATACCCACTTGAAATCGAGCCTCACCAGGCAAGGGGGCTTAAGGGCCCTGTTGGTGGGATAAGGCGCTGAAGGAGTGTCCATATCTGGTATTGACAATACCAGTATATTCCAAGGAATAGCCCTTTCGTCATGATGACGAAGCCTGAGTCTTGCTCCATGTCCCATGGACCGGGCATGGGTCTGGACCTGGGAGGCTAGTTCTATTTCTGTCTTGTTGGCAGATGCACATTCCAGGGCAAAGTCAAATGAGGCCTTGGACCTTATTGCCACTTGCTCCAATTGACGAATCTCCCAATCGCTCTTTAGGGCCCTTATTTTTAGGATGGACTCGGAGATATTTACCATGTGTAGCGAGGGGAAAAGCTTTTTATAGAAGGTGAGCTCACGGACCGGTATTACGTCCATTTCGAGTCCCATTATAGAAGGCAGACCGCCGTAACTTTCCATTATGAGCCCTGGCATTTCCCTCACTGAGGTTATTTCAATGATGCGGGAAAGGGGCGACTCAGACCTGGCCCGTGGGTAGTATCGCTTGACCATGAGGAGGGGCTCGCCACGGACAGGCACATAAAGCAACCCATTTTGGGCGGTACCGGTGAAATAGAAGAGATCTACCCTTTGCATAATGAGGGCCCCATCAATAGCCCTTGTTTCCATTTCTTTTTGAAGCCTACTGATGCGCATAAAGATTTCATCTTGTGGTATCAAGAAGCTCTTTTCCATGGAAAATGTTCCTCAACTTCAAAAATAGTTTTTTGCCCTGTGGCCCGTGTGGTCTTTGAAGGTCCAATGGCCTCAAGCCTTTCTTCTTGAACTGGTGTCACGAATCTACCTTTATGGCGGAGCGATTATCAAGTTGAAAATGTAGTGAGCAGGGGGAAAGGATTAAGGCACGGAATTCAGAAGCCACGAGCCGGAATATTAGGCTCCTAAGAAAAAGCTCGCTTCCAATGCCAAATTAACCCGCCTAAGGCGGACAAGCCCTCCACAAACCATAGGCGGGCAAGTGTCATTTCCCTGCTCGCCCAAGGCTTCATGCAGAAATCTTTGACTTATACATGGAAACCACATAAGATTTGATAACAGATGATTTTGGCAAGGCGGACGGATCATGGTTAAGGAACAAGGCGTTATTGAAAAGGTATTTTCAAGAAAGGCGATTGTAAAGGTACAAAGGCATTCGGCGTGCGAGCATTGTGACTCCCGGGGGATGTGCGATGTATTCGAGGGCAAGGAGATGGAGGTGGAAGTGATTAATGACCTCCAGGCCAAGGTGGGTGATCGGGTAGAGCTGAGTGTGCCGGGAAGATCCCTGCTAAAGCTTTCCTTGTTTGTTTACTTCATCCCTGTGATTGCGCTTCTCATTGGGGCCTATCTCGGAAATCTCTGGGCCCCGAGCCTGAATATGTCTCCGCCCCTTGCGTCCATACTGGCCGGGGGACTGGCCATGGGTGTTACATTCTTTGTCCTCAAGAGGATTGATAGATCGGCGTTGTCAAAAGAATACTACATCCCTAGGGTGACCAGAGTCATTCTTAGTGCCGAGCCTCAACTTCCGGCCGACGATAGCAAATAAGACCACAGCGCAGACAGCGTTTTGCTTCCTCTAAGGCCTCTTCCTCGGAATAGCCAAGGGCAATTTCTGCATCTGGATCGCGCAATTGCTCCTCCATGGGACGCTCTGGCATTTTGTGGCGAGGGATGCTGGGGATGGGTTCTATTTGATTAAGATTCAAGACCATAGTGTGTTTTCGGATCATGTTGGAAGGGGCCTCAACAGGCGCTCCATTCAAGAGACGATGTACGGAATTGGCTGCCCGCCGTCCCGCCCCGATGGCCTCCACAACAGCCCTGTAGTCACTTTTGGCCTCGCCTGGACGGAAGATCCCCACATCTTCTTCAGCAAATGGACTCGGATAGGGTGCGACCGTTTCCCAGCTCAATGATTCTCCAGTAGGTGCAGCCGCCTCCTTTGAGCCTGTTGTAGAGGGAACATAGATAAGTTCTGGGAATCGACCTACTCCCAGAAGTAAGGTATCCACCAGGACCTTTTCTCGTGAGACCTCTTGGCCCTGGGGGCTTAGGTGCGATATCTCCACAGAGGTGAGCTTGTCATCCTCTCCGAACATCCTATAAAGGGCCCCACAGAACACGAACTGCACTCCCTTGTTTTTTGCTTCTTCAATGGCTGCACGGGAAAGGTTAACCTTGTCTTCACTGGAGCGGAACACCACATACACAGCCTTGGCCCCCATTTCCCTGCAGGCATCTGCCGCCTCCAGTGCCGTATTCCCGCCTCCCAGTATCATCACATAATCACCTAACTGCAGGGAGCTTCCTTGCTTCCGCTTGAGCATAAAGTCCACCAGCAGCCTTACCCCTGGTAAGGGAGAGGTGGTCATATCATTGGATTTTTGTATTATATGGGTATCCCATCCACCAGTGGCCACAACGACCGCCTGATAGCCATTTTTTAGGAGGGAAGGGATCGTCATATCCCGGCCAAGCTTTCGGCCCAGCTTGGCTTCTACGCCAGCTTCCAAAATCCCGTCAATTTCCCAGTCAAGCACCTTTTGGGGAAGCCTGTTTTGCGGGAGGCCTGTTCTCAAGAGTCCCCCAAGTATGGGAGCGGCCTCGTACACAGTGGCATCATGGCCGAGCCGGTTCAGGAAGTAGGCCGCGGTAAGTCCTTCGGCCCCGCCTCCTATAACAGCCACCTTCATTCCGGTTGCGGGGGCCCTGGGGATCTGAACCCTTTGGCCCGAGTTCATCTCATAATCGGCTGCAAACCGCTTCAAGTGATTGATGGCAACCGGTTCGTCCACAAGGTTTCTTCTGCATACCGTTTCACACGGATGTACGCATATCCTTCCGCAGACAAGCGGAAAGGGATTGGTCTCTTTGATTATTCGGATGGCCTCTAGATAATCCCCCTCCCGAATGGCCTGAATATAAGCAGGGATGTCGATTCCAGCAGGGCAGGCCCTTTGGCAAGGAGCTGTGCACTCATCAGTGGTGTATTCCCTTTGAATTCTCTTGGAATTGGATGTGAGGGTAATAATGTGGCGAGGACAGACCCTTTCACACGTGCCACACCCGGTGCAGAGATCAGTGTCAACCACGGGCAGGTTATCTGGCCCCATGGAAAGGGCTCCAAAGGGACAGGCACGCACACAGGTTCCCAGGCCTAGACACCCGATGGGACAGACCTTGGCCCCCCCATTGAGCAACATTGCGGCCCTGCAATCCTCTATTCCGTTGTAAAGATATTTTAGGTCCGCCTTGCCCACACCATAGTAACAGCCGGGCCGAGCGATATCAGGTTCTGTTTCCTTGACTTCCACGCCTAGGATAGCAGCAATTTTTTTGTGAACTTCAGGTCCACTTGCCACACATACATTGGGTGGGGCTTCTCCTGCAGCAATGGCCGCAGCAGAGCCGCTGCATCCCGGGTAGCCGCACCCTCCACAATTGGCGCCGGGCAGGGCTTCCTCTATCTCCACTACCTTTGGATCCACATATACATAGAAGATCCTGGATGCGATAGCCAGTCCAAGACCAGCGATTAATCCAATACCACCAATAGCAATAAAAGCCGCGAGCATATGCTTACTCCCTCTTACACAGTGCTTTGTTTTTTCTGATCATCCTAGTTATTGGACCATTCCGGCGAACCCGAGAAAGGCTAGGGCAAGTAAGCCTACTGTAATGAGGCCCAATGGTGTACCTTTTAGGTGAACCGGAATAGGGGCTGTGGCAGAACGCTCCCGGATACCAGTAAGGATTGTCAAGGCAAGCCCATAACCTACACTTGAGGCAAAGGCGAATACTAAGGTCTTAATAAAGCTCATGTGGCTTTCAACGGAAAGCACTGCCACGCCCAAAACAGCACAATTGGTAGTGATCAGGGGGAGAAAGATTCCCAAGGCCCTGTAGAGGCCGGGGATGGACTTTTGAAGAAACATCTCCACCAATTGCACAAGGGAAGCAATTACTAGGATAAATGCAATGGTTTGAAGGTACTCCAACTCAAAAGGAATCAGGACATAGTTTTGAACAGTCCATGTGACCGCGCTTGAAAGCGTGATGACGAATACTACGGCCATGGCCATTCCGATGGCCGTATCCATCCTGTTGGAGGTACCCAGGAAAGGGCAATTGCCCAAATAACGCGCCAAAATAATATTGTTGACGAATATGGCACTAATAATAAGGACCAGATATTCAGACATAGGCTGTTTCCTCTAAACTTTTTATGTTCTTTGCCCCACAAGTCTTTTCTTCAATGACTCCTTTGTCTGGAGCTGACCCAGTTCATCAGGGTCAAGATAAGCCCCAGACAGATAAAGGCTCCTGGTGGCTTAAGCATGATAGAAAAGGGCTTAAATGATTCCCACATGATATGGATTCCGAAGACAGTTCCGTTACCCAATATTTCTCGAATGGCCCCTAGTAAAGTCAAAGACAGGGTAAATCCCAGCCCCATGCCAAGGCCGTCGGCAATGGAGGGTATTACGGAATTTTTTGAGGCAAAGGCCTCGGCCCTTCCCAATATAATGCAGTTGACCACTATTAATGGGATGAAGATACCAAGGATTTTGTAAAGGGGATAAAAGTATGCCTGCATCGTAAGCTCCACGATGACCACAAATGAGGCAATCACCACAATGTATGCTGCAATCCGGACCTTCTTGGGAATGACATTGCGCAGTATGGATATCAGGAGATTTGAACATACCAACACAAAGGTGGTGGCAAGCCCCATTCCTATTCCATTTTTTGCGGCTGTAGTGACAGCTAGCGTGGGACAGAGTCCCAAAACAAGACGGAAGGGGGGAATTTCTTTCCAGAGGCCTTTAGTGAACTCCTGTGCTACTGACATACGCCTAGCTGACCTCCTTTTTGGCTCTAGGGAAAAGCTCCAATGCCTTTCGAACCGCTGATACAACTCCTTTGCTGGAGTAAGTGGCTCCGCTCACGCCATCAATCTTTCCACCCTCAGTGGACAGATTAAGGTCACCTGAAAGTTTTAGTCCCTTAAACTGGTCTCTGAACTTAGGTTCCACCACTCTAGCGCCAAGTCCCGGTGTCTCTGAATGCTGCATGATACTGATGCCAGTAATGGTGCCATTCATATCAACACCCACCATCACCTCAATAGTGCCATGATATCCATGGCCCTCTGTAGAGTAAGCCATGCCAATGAGTTTTCCATTTTTCTTGGCAGGGAAGATCGTTTCTCTGATTGGCTTGCCCTTGTTATCCCGCCCTATGAACATTTCTACCCTGTCCTTAATGGGATCATTGTCATATCCCTTTAAAACTTCTCGAATAGAGGGCTCTTCCACGTACTTTAGGAGTTGATATTCCCTAGCTGCCCGCGTGGCCTTATTGGCATAGGCGAGCACCAGCGCGGATATAGCACATATGGCTGTCAGGACAAAAACCATTCTAAATAGCTCACGCAATTTCTCTTACCCTCCCGACAACTTTCGGCCTTATTTTGTCAAGTAAAGGTGTCACAGCATTCATAAGAAGAATTGCAAATGGGATGCCCTCCATGTACATTCCCCAGATCCTTATGATCATGGTGAGCAGACCGCAACCTATGCCATATGCGATCTTGCCTCCAGGAGTCACGGGTGCGGTCCCCAACTCAGGGGCCAGGAAGAAGGCACCCAGTAGGGTCCACCCGGCCAGTACATGGAAAGTTCCTGAGGCATAGGTCTCAGGGTCAATGAGAGAGGTGATGTACCCGAAAATCCATACAGTCCCAATGAAGCAAACCGGGATATGCCATGTTATGACCCTGCGGTACAAAAGGTAAGCCCCTCCAAGCAGGATGGCAACCATGCAGATGGCCCCTATCTCACCGGGAACGTTGCCTAGGATAAAATCTTGCCAGGGAACATCCACTACCGCGTCCACGCCGCTGTCCTTCAAGGTATAGATGGCGGGATAGGCAAGGGACTCTCCGGCCTGCAATAGGAAGCGGGGCTCTGGCATAGGATAGTTTTCGAGAATATCCTGATAGGATATAGCTAGAAAGGTCCATCCCACCAGGGCGGAATTGAAAGGATGATTCCCAAGTCCACCAAAAAGCTCCTTACCCGCCACTATGGCTACCATGGCACCCAAGGCAGGGATCCACCAAGGGACTTGATTGGACAGCAAAAGCCCGAGCATCAAGCCGGTGAACAGGGCACTTCCATCGGAAATGTCAATAGGGCGGCCTATCAACTTGTCCCAGAGGATCTCTGTCAAAACGGCGGCTGCCGAAGAAATGAGCACCACCTTTAGGGCCAACCAGCCAAAAAAGAACCATCCTGCAAATACGGCGGGGAGGAGCGCAAAGATGAAATCTCGTATAATAGAGCTGACAGTTATCCCTGAATGGATATGAGGAGAAGCTGAGACGTATAATTCAGGTTGCTTCATGTTTCGTTCCTTTTCAAGTTCAAGTACAAACTATTGGCTTGTTTCACGCATTCTCTCCACTTCTTGCTTGCCAAAACGTATAAAATGAACCATAGGCCTTTTGGCCGGGCAAACATAGGCACATAGGCCACATTCAATACAATAAAAGAGATAATTCTTTTCAGCCGCTTCAAATTTGCCGTATTCGCAGAGCCTGCTCAGGTCATTTGGAAGTAGCCCCATGGGGCACACCTTTACGCAGTGGCCACAATTTATGCAAGCTCTGTTCTCAAAGGTGGAGACTTCCCCCAAACTCTGGATAATGATCGAATCCACGTTTCCAGTAATTGGGACATCGAATGTGTGTTGGGCAAAGCCTAAGAAGGGCCCTCCCAGTAGTAGCTTTGAGGTGTTTTTGGGCCTGCTAGGAAGCTGATCCAACAGCTCACTTACAAGCATTCCCTCTGGAACCCATTGCTGATAATCGATCCCTGCGGCTGGAGCATTAATCTGAACAAGGATATTTGTTGCAGGTTGGTTGTCTCTTACAGCCCTGTATACCCGTAATGCCGTGACCATGTCCACCACCACGACCCCTACCTCTCTTGGATCACCCTTTGGTTGGGGAACATCTCGGCCCGTAATATAGCGGATTAGCAATGGTTCAAGGGCAATGGGATATATATTCGGGCACATGGCAACATTGATTCCCCGTTGCCCGAGTTCTGTCTCCAAGGAGTCCGGTATATATTGGTCCTTCCAAACAGCAAGCACTGTATTCCGTGCACCTGAGACCCTCTCCAGCAAGGAGATGCTGTCGGCAATTTCGGTTTCCATGGTGCCCAAGGCTGCCTGCCGTACAAAAACACCCGGCTGTCTATCCAAGGCATTGATGATAAGGAAATCGATGGGCCTTGAGATATCCGGGCCATTATGCTCAGATTCCACTGGTGGTAGCCCTGGTTGGGCCAGCCTCCAGGCGAGCGGCCATCTATAGGAATCTGCCTCACGAATTCCTGATTTATGTATCTTCTTGATCAGGGTATGTATGTCCATTTCTCGCCAAGAGACCCCTAGCTTGGCTCCAGTAGAGTGTTGGGGGACAGAACTACACTGTATTATGATTGAAGGGGAGTCTTGTCCCGAAAAGTTGGTCCATGGCGTGATACCCGTGACCTTCCCAGAGCAAGGAGAAAATATAGGGGGCGCTACCCCTCGGCTATCCATGGCCAAGAGCTGGCCTTCGGAAATGTCATCCCCTGATTTTACTGCTGGTGTGAGGTTCCCCCACCTAGAGGTAAGGGGAAACACGAGTTTGTTGGGTCGGATGTCAGCCTTTAACGGTCTAGGCAGGGATATGGTAGCACTGGGTAGTGGGATTCCCTTTGGTTTTTTTCCCTTCTTCATAATAGATTCACCTGTTCATACACCTACAACACTCGCAGCCTTTGTGCGATACCGTGAAATGTAGACAGTTCAAAGATACGCAGGTACGGCTTTTATAGGAAAGCGGGCTCCTTTGTCAAGGGCTTTGTCACAATTTTCACAAGCGTGCTTGGCCCCTCGGTAGATCTAGTTGACTTGGTGGAATAAATCATATAAATAGCCCAAAAGAAGAGATTTTTTTGGACCTGCTTGCCAGCAGTCAATAGAATTTTCAGCCCATAGTGTTGCTTGGTAGATTTGGTGTCTGGGTTTCCCAGAAAAACTCAAGGAGGATAGGATGATGAAGAAAACACTGCTGTTTTTGCTTGTGGTGGCACTTTGTCTCTTCACGAGTCTTGGGTATTCGGGTTCTGCCCAGACGCCTTATAAAATAGGTGCAATACTTTCCCTGAGCGGCCGTGGCGCCCTATTGGGTATTCCGGAAAAGAAAACAATAGAAATGCTGGTGGAACAGGTTAATAGCAGAGGGGGTATCCACGGACACCCCATTAAGCTTATCATATTAGACGATGGCAGCAAGAAAAAGATGGCCGCGGAGGGTGTTAAAAGGCTTATAGAAGAAGAGGATGTCTTGGCCATTATAGGTCCTTCTTTGAGTGGGACGTCTTTGGCAGTGTTTCCCATTGCCGAGGCCTCAGAGGTGCCCTTGATTTCTTGTGCTGCTAGCTACAAGATTGTAACGGCCAATCGAGAAGCAGGGGAGCAGTATAAGTGGATTTTCAAGACTCCTCAATCCGATAGCCTTGCCGTGCTTCGTATATACACCCACATGAAAAAAAGGGGTATAAGCAGGATTGCGATTTTGACCGCCAAAACGGAATTTGGTGAGTCAGGAAGAGAAGAGCTGACCCGTTTGGCTCCTGGCTTTGGCATGAGCATTGTGGCCCAAGAGACCTACGGCCCGAGACAGACCTCAATGGTAAAGGAATTCAGAAAGATTAAACAACTAAGTTGTGATGGAATCATTAACTGGTCTGTGGGGCCGACCCAGATAATCGCCCTTTATCATTGGAGGGAAATGGGCCTGAGTGTGATTCCGTTTTATCAAAGCCATGGCTTTGGCAGTCCCCGGAACATTGCGCTTGCCGGAAATGCTGGAGAAGGTGTTTTTTGTCCCCTCGGGCCATGCATGGTTGGTCCCCTTTTGCCCGAAAATCATCCCCAAAAGCAGGTGATTATGGCCTACCGGAAGGCCTTTAGGGAGAGATATGGGGAGGAGATTTCCTCCTTTGGGGGCCATGCCTGGGACGCCTTTTCTTTGCTGGTGGATGCCTTGAAAACAGTGGGGCCTATCAGGCCCAAGATCCGGGAGCACCTGGAATTTCGTCGGGGCTTTGTGGGCCAGCACGGTGTCTTCAACTTCTCGCCCCTGGATCATAACGGCCTTTCCATAGATTCCTTTGTTATGGTTGTGGTAAAAGATGGAAAATGGGCGTTGGCCGAGTAACCCAATACAGCCTATCTAGTCCCTATTCATGAATCGGAGATAGAGATATCTGGACGGAGACCTCAGGGGCCGGAATATTAAGCTGTCAGCCTTCAGGCTAATTTTCCTGGTGCCTGATTTCCTAATTCCATGTCTCTTGGTTCGAAGGCCAAGTATTGCATATTCTTATCCGAGGATGATAAATCTTGAACAGAACCCACATGGGATTCTGTAGACACTGGGAATTCCTCGGGGTTGAGATTAGCTGAATTGTTTGCCAAAAAACGGTCAGATAGCGTCAATGCACTGACGAAACCCGAAACCTCCCCCAAGGTGTTAATCTTTTGTTTTCATGGATTCTTTACTGGCTCGTTTTGGCGGAGACCGCCGCATGAGTCTTGTTGATTCGTTCTAATGAAGCCTTCTCCAGAGCCTGATCAGGATGTGGGCAACCACTATTGCCCAAGGCTTTCATCACGGTAATGGTTTTATAGAGGGCACCATAGCCTCATCTCAAGACATGGATCTGGGAATCCTGCTTTTTGGCAAGGGTTTTGCTTTCTAAGACATATTGCGGAATCTTTATGCTGGAACATTCCCGGCCGGGATAGGGAAGGATTATATGATGAATGACGTGAGCAGTTTCAAGGGAATAAGGCACAAAGAGGCATTTCGAATCGTTCTACCCGCATTTTTTTCCTTTCTCCTCTTTGTCCTCTTCATTACCTTCGGCATTTTTCCCTCGTTCAAGAATTCCATTATGGGCGCCAAACGCCACACGATCAAGGAGATGGTGGAACTGGTATGCAACGGCCTTTCTGTTTACGAAAGACAGGTAAGGGAAGGAGGCGTGAGTTTAGAGGAAGCCCAGCGGAAGGCCAGGGAGCGGATCCGGTCCCTGCGCTATGGCCCGGAAATGAAGGACTATTTTTGGATAAACGATATTCACGGCAAGATGATTATGCACCCCTACCGAAAGGACCTTGAGGGTAAGAACGTTATAGATTTGCAAGATGAAAACGGTAAATACCTTATTAGAGAATTTTTGAAGGTGGTGAAGGAAAAGGGCCAAGGATATGTGGATTACATGTGGCAATGGAAGGATGATCCCAACCGTATTGTTCCAAAGGTCTCATTTGTAAAGGGATTCAAGCCATGGGGCTGGATTGTGGGGACAGGGATCTATATTGAGGATGCCAAGGCCGAAATAGGTGCTATGAGCAGAAAGCTGCTCTACATCTCCTTGGGTATCCTCGGCCTGGTGGGCCTGCTCATGCTTTATGTGATCAGGGAGGGGATCAAGGTAGAGAGGTCCCGGGAAGAGGCAGAGACATCTCTCAAGGAAAGTGAGGCGCGTTTCAGAAAGCTGGTGGAGGATGCGCCTTTTGGGGTGTCCATTATGAAGGATGATGGCACCTTTGAGTATGTAAATCCTCAATTTGTCAAGTTGTTTGGATATACCCTGGAGGACGTACCCAACAAGGGTACATGGTTTGAAAAGGCCTACCCGGACTCTCAGCTTCGAGAGCAAGTAATCTCGACATGGGAAAAAGATACTGCAGAGCTCAAAGAAACCGGGGTCATGAAAGAGCGGGTCTTCCCGGTACGATGCAAGAATGGGGAGGAAAAAATCGTCCACTTCATAAACACGGCATTCGGGCATTCTAGGAAACTAATGACCTATGAGGATATCACTGCTAGGGCAAAGGCTGAGGAGAAGCTAAGGGAGAGCGAGAAACGGTATCGTGCACTCTACGATGAGGCCAATAGGGCTCAGGAGTTGTATCGCTCATTACTCCAATCCTCAGCAGATGCCATTGTGCTATATGACCTGGAGGGGAGGGCCGAGTTCGTTAGCCCCACATTTACCGAAATGTTCGGATGGACCCTGGATGATGTTAAAGGGAAGCGGATTCCTTTTCTACCTGATTCAGAGAAAGAGGCCACCATGGCCGTTATAAAGGCACTGGTGGAAAAAGGCACACCATGTCATGGGTTTGAGACGAAGAGGCTTACCAAGGATGGGCACCTGCTCGATGTAAGCATTAGCGCATCAAGGTATACAGATCCCAATGGAAACCCTGTGGGGATGCTGGTAGTTATTCGTGATATATCGGAGAGGAAAAAGCTCCAGGCACAGCTCCAACAGGCACAAAAGATGGAGGCCATCGGAACTCTTGCTGGTGGCATTGCCCATGACTTCAATAACCTTCTCATGGGCATCCAAGGCAACGTCTCTCTTATGCTGCTTGAGACAGACGAGGAACATCCCCACTACCACAGGCTTAAAAACATAGAGGAACAGATTCAAAGTGGAAGCAAGCTAACAAGTCAACTCCTAGGCTATGCGCGGCATGGCCGCTATGAGGTAGAGGCCCTGGACGTAAATGAGATAGTTAGGGAGACCTCAGAGACCTTTGGCCGCACCAAGAAGCAAATTACTATCCATCATGATCTGTCTCCGGATCTTTGGCTGGTTGATGCGGATAAGACACAAATTGAGCAGGTCCTATTTAATATTTACGTTAATGCATGGCAGGCCATGCCAGGCGGAGGGGACCTGTTTATCAGTACCAGAAATACGACCCACAAAGAACTGGAAGGTAGGGTGTATAGAGGAAAGCCGGGAAACTATGTCTTGCTAAGCATTCGTGATACGGGTATAGGAATGGACGAGAAGACACAAGAAAGGATTTTTGATCCCTTCTTTACTACCAAAGAGATGGGCCACGGCACAGGGCTTGGTCTTGCCTCAGCATATGGCATCATCAAGGGCCATGGTGGTTATATTGATGTGGAATCCAAGAAGGGGCATGGCGCGACATTCAAGATATATCTCCCCGCGTCCAAAAAACAGGCACGACCTCAAAAAAAGGCAAACGAAATGATCAAAAAAACACAAGCAACTGTTCTCCTGGTTGACGATGAAAAGCACATTGCCGAGGTGGGCAAAGAACTTTTGGAGGCCCTTGGGTACAATACCTATGTGGCATCCAATGGCAGTGAGGCCGTAGAGATTTTTAGAGAACATAAGGATCACATTGATGTGGTATTGCTGGATATGGTCATGCCCAAGATGAGTGGAAAAGAGGTCTTCAAGAGGCTCAAGGAGATGGATCCCAATGTGAGGGTGCTGTTGTCGAGCGGGTATAGTCTTGATGGCGAGGCGCAAGAGCTTATGGACTTGGGCTGTGCGGGTTTTATTCAAAAACCATTTAGGCTCAAAGATCTCACAAGGGCCCTGGTAGAAATTTTGGCCTAGGGCGGCTCCAAGGAACTGATTAGCTAGGAGGGCAGGGGGGATATTGGTCCTGGGTCATTTGTGAAAGCAGTTTTTCCAACCGTAATGCCTCGTCCAAGATGACATTTATATATTTCCCTTCCTCTGAATGAGGATCCAGCATTGAGGCCAGCTTGCGCGCAAATCCTCCCACTGCTGTGAGAGGATTTCGGATTTCGTGGGCCACTGCCTGGAGCGTATTGGCTACGGTATGGTCTTGTGCGATCCCTTGTAGTGTGGGCAGAGATCTGGGCCCATCTTTTTCATAGCCCTGTGCAATCCGTTCTGAGATTTGGCTAAGGGCCTTGTTTGCCTTTTCCATAAGTCCTAATAGATCCCTCTCCCGATGCATTTCCAGATTGAGTTCTGATGCTAATTGGTCCACTTGATCAAAGGCGCTCAGGATTATCATGTTCATGACGCTGTGGTCCAAACCGAGTATTTTTTTACCTTGCCGGAATATGGTATTAAACCCGCTTCCTTCCTGGAACAGGACCTGAGAGCAGATTCTGGCCAGCTCTAATATCTTGCATAGGTCGTTAGAGATTGTCTCCAATTGCTCTGGGGCTTGAGGACATTGGCATTGGATAATGGATTTGGGGAATTTCCAATAGGTCAGGGCACAGATGCCCACTTCCCTATGATCTACGCCGAATTGCTCACGTTCCCAGGCGAGCAGGTCCTCCAGGGGCTCCAAATTTAGGCTTACATCTTCCATTTTGCCTTTTATGAAGATATCGAATAGGATTAGTAGCCCTATCTCCATGATAAGTCCTGCGACAAAGGCCTCTTCGGGATCTACTGACTTACAATAGGGGGCCAGGGATTTGGAAATTATGGCGCGATAAAGGGATACCTTCCAGAATTTTTCATAGTCCAGGGGCCCGACCCTCCCTAGAGGGAAGGTCTCGCGAAGGGAAATGGACAGGGCCATTATCCTGAGTCGGTCAAAGCCGATGCGCATCACGGCCTGCGTTAAGCTGGTTATGGGCACCCTGGGATTAAAAAAGGCACTATTGGCAAGCCTTACCAGTCGCAAGGCCAGAGGTGGGTCTTTCTCAATCACCTTGACCAGATCCTGGGCCGAGCTGCACTCATCAGAGGCTAGTTCCACCAGTTTTACGGCTACCGGCGAGAGCACGGGGAGTCCATAGCCTGCCTCCAGCTTCTCCAATAGTGGCCTCTCAGATTCCTTTGTCATGATCGAGTTCACACCGTGTTTGCGCAAAAGGGGGGGCATTTTCTCCAATAATTTTCTCAGTTGCCCGATATTAATCTGGCTTCTGGCAAATCTGTTGACTTCACTTAATGTAAAGATGCAAAATAGATGCCACCAGCCTAAACCCCTAAATACCTGAATGTATGCGGTATGAAGGTCCCATATATAGGCCTCCTAGTGAGGCAGACAGTCTCCTTATCCAGGCGACGGTGGGCTGTCCCCACAATAAGTGCACATTTTGTATGGTATACAAAAAGGGCCCACCTTTTAGAGTGAGACCTGTGAGGGAGATCAAGGAGGATTTGGATGAAGCCAAGAGGATTTATGGAGACACAATAAAGACCCTCTTTTTCCCGGCAGGCAACACCATTGCTATGCCAACCCATGAACTGGCCGAGATATGCGCTTATGCCCATAGAGTATTTCCCGGCCTTAAAAGGATAACGGTTTACGGCTCATCCAAATATATTCATCAAAAGGGACTCCAAAATCTGATCCGATTGAAGGAGAGCGGATTGACGCGCATCCATGTGGGGCTGGAAAGCGGCGACGACGAGGTCTTAAGGCGAATCAAGAAAGGCACCACCGCTTCTCAGCAGATAGAGGCAGGCCTTTGGGTAAAGGAGGCTGGCATAGAGCTGAGCGAGTATGTGATTTTGGGTATAGGTGGAGTGGAGAGGTCAGAACATCACGCCGTGGCCACGGCTAGGGCCTTGAATGCCATTGATCCGGATTTCATCCGTTTCAGGACATTCCTCCCCAAGATAAATACCTTGCTTTTACATGAGATCAGGAAAGGAAGATTTCAGGTCCTATCCCCGCATCAGGTGCTGAAGGAGACTCAAAGGATTGTGGAGAATTTAGAGGTGACTTCAGAGATACACAGTGACCACTATACCAATTATATAGATGTCTCAGGTAAGATGCCAAAAGACAAGGAAAGAATGCTTATACAGATAAGACAGGCACTTGAGTGGAATGAAGACAGGTTCAGGCCAGTGTATGTGGGAACAGAATAAGCTGCTATAGCCCCAGATAGGCCTCTCTTATTTCATCCGAACTCTTGATTTCTTGGGGAGTGCCTTCGGCTTTAATTTTCCCCTCGTGCATAACGTACACGTAATCTGCAGCCCCTAATGAAGCGTCGGCATTTTGTTCCACGAGCAATATTGTCAGGCCCATCTGGGCTCTCATTTTTTCGATTGTATCAAAGACCTGCTTGACCAAAAGGGGAGCAAGCCCTTGGCTCGGTTCATCAAGCATGATCATTTTTGGCTTAGTCATAAGGGCCCGGGCGATAGTAACCATTTGTTGTTCCCCTCCACTGAGAGATCCAGCCATCTGTCTACTTCTCTCCTTGAGTCGAGGGAACAATGTGTAAACCAATTGAAGAGATTCCTCTTTGTGTTGCTGGGCTCGTTTCAAGTAAGCACCCATGATAAGATTTTCATACACAGTCATCCCTGCAAAAAGATGCTTCCCTTCTGGAACTAGGGTAAGTCCTTTATCAACTTTTATATGGGTTGGCAATTGGGTTACATCTTCTCCATCGTAAATGATTTGTCCAGCCCAGGGTTGCACAGAGCCAAACACCGTCATGAGGAAGGTGCTTTTTCCAACGCCATTAGGCCCCAGCAAGGAAGTAATGGATCCCTCTTTCACATTCAGGCTTGGCTTCCATAACACCTGCATGGGGCCGTAACCCGATTCCAATTCTTTTACGTGCAACATTCTTTATTCCTCCGGCGGATGACCCAAGTAAACTTCCACTACCTTTGGATCTTCCAAAGCTTCTTTTGTTGCTGAATCCACCAGCTTGGATCCCTGATGCAGTACAACCACCCTTTCCACAAGACCTACCACGGCCCGCATAATATGCTCCACCATGGCAACCACGGCAATGTTTTCTTTATCGGAGACGTCCTTAATGAGTTGTACCATTTCGTCTATGTCTTTAGGATGCATGCCAGCCATAGCCTCGTCCATTAGGAGCAACCGTGGCTTCATGGCTAGAGCCCTTGCAATTTCCATCAGTTTTTTTTCCACAGGGGTAAGACTCCCTGCGGGTTTTTCAGAATGAGCTTCAAGGCCCATGAGTTTGATATATCGGTCTGCCATGTCCAAGCATTGATCCACACTCAGTTGCCCACCCATGGTCCCGAACATGGCACCAACTGCTACATTTTCCCTGACCGTGGCCGAAGCAAATGGCCTGGGAATTTGGAATGTCCGGCCCACCCCTAAAGGCGCCCTTTTATAGGGGGGGAGCCGGGTAATGTCTTGGCCGTTGAAGATGACTCTCCCTTCGTCTGGAATGTAAACACCATTTATCAGATTGAAGAGGGTGGTTTTTCCACTTCCATTGGGCCCAACAATACCAACGCGTTCTCCCTCGTTTATCGTAAGAGATACTCTATCAACTGCTACAAGGCCGCCAAACCGCTTTGTCACATTTTCAAGCCTAAGTAATGACATAACAACACCTATACAATAAAGCGAGCAAGGGACGATCCCTTGGCCTTTTCTTTTACCATACCCATTATTCCCTCAGGGAATGCCACGATTATAATAATTATAATAGGAGCAAATATCAGTAATTGAAAGCCGGGCAGAAAAATAGAAAGGTAGTATTTGGACAGCCCATAGATGAGCCCGCCGATTACTGGACCTAGAAGGGTGCCGGCGCCCCCGAGAAGGACAATAATAATTGCTTCAATAGTATAATGGATTTCAAATACTTCCGGCGGAAACACATATGGTGTTTTAAGTGCCCAGGATGCGGCACCCACCAATCCGGCGAAGCACGCGCTGGTGATGAAGGCCATGATCTTGTACTTGGTCACATTGATTCCCATGACCTTTGCCGCGTCCTCATCTTCCCTAAGGGCGGTAAGAGCATATCCTATCCTGGTACGCATGAAGTAAAGGGTTACAAGGGCAGCAAGGGTGGCTATAACAAAAAGGAAAACATCGGCCCAGAAAGTTGACAGGGAGCTGGCAGCCTCCCTGCCCAATACCCGGTTAAGCTCGGACATGAAAATGATGCCCTCGGACCCGTTCCAGATCTTGGCCCCCTCAATGAGATATCTGAACCCTTCATTTACTCCTATGGTAGCTATGGCGAAATATGCGCCCCTGAGTCTGAGGGCCACTGCGCCAACTGCCATGGACAGAAGAGTGGGGAACAACAGGGCTAAAAGCATTCCCAAGACGATCACGGCCGGTCCAGTAATACCCCGCTCTGCCAAATGGGTTATTGTCAGGGCCATCCCATAGGTGCCGACGCCCATAAATGCCACATAGCCAAAATCCACATAGCCCGTCATCCCAAGAAAGATGTTAAAGGCCTGACCCAAGGCGCAGTAAAAGGTCAACATGGCCATAACTTGCCACATCCCCGAGACCCCTTTTCCGATAAGGAATATGAGGACATAAATAGTAAGTACGGGGATAAAAGGGCTGTACTTAGCAGATTGTTTTCTCATGGTCTTCACTTCGCTTTCAGTAAACCGGTTGGTCTTATCAAAAGGATGATCAGCAACATTACAAAAGAGAGGAACCTGGTAAGTGCAAATGGCTCAACCCCAGGGATTAATGCAAAGAGGGTATAGGAGCCATTTTCGATAAGGCCAAAGACAAGTCCACCAAAGAAGGCTCCATAAGGTGAAGAGAGCCCTCCAAGCACCGCGATCACGAAGGCCTTAAGGGTATACCCCCCTCCCATATAAGGGTTAATTCCCACTGGTATGAACATGGTTAGTAAAACGCCACTTGCCACTGTAAGGCCAATACCAATGGCGAAACTATTGGCATAAACCCAGCCCACATTGACGCCACAAACTCTTGCCCCCTCAGTATCCTCCACGACACTTCGCATGGCTGTGCCAGCACGCGTCTTGTTGAACCAAAGATAGAGAAGGAGGGCGATGATAATGCTGCCGATGAATGCATAGAGCTTTGACATGGGCAATACTGTTACACCAAGGTCGATTTTGGGTACCACCCAGTTGTATCCTCTGAATTCGGAGCCAAAAATCAATTTTACGATTTCTTCAAGCAATATACCTATGGAGAATGTGGCAAGGAGAGAGGCCAACTCAGGAGCCTTAATCAATCTCTTAATGGCCGAGTAATAAAACACGAACCCCAGCCCCATCCCTATAAGAAAGGCCAAAGGGATCGCAACAAGGGGTGGCATCCCTAATGTAGTAAAGGCCCAAAGGGTCACAAAGGCGCCCACCATTATAAAGGCCCCATGGCCTACATTTACCACCTTTAACACACCAAAAATAAGGGACAGGCCCATAGTGGCCATTCCATAAACGGCCCCAAGCACCAGGCCTTGCAGAAGATTTCCTGTAAGCTGTTCTAATACCATCTGGGGACTCCAAGAATCTTGAAATTACTCCCCCCGGAAATAATTCCGCCGGGAGGAGTGAAAAATGAAAGGCACTGGGTATGGCAGCGGATCAGGGTATAGCTAGTTTGCCTTTGGCTTTTTCTTTAAAGGTCGGCATTGGATAATAGAGCTTCCCTGTTTGGGCCTCTTCGGGCCAGACTATTACACGTTTGCCGCCCTGCCATTGTACATCGACCATGGAATGGCCTATCTGTAAGCCTGTTTCGTCAATATCCCATCCGCCATAAAAGGACATGAACTTGAGCTCACCGAGGGCCTTTCTAACCTTGTCCGAGTTTGTAGAATTGGACTTTTCCACCGCAAGGACATAAGCCAGCACCTGGGCACCCGCTTCAGCCGCATGATAGTCCGGAATAATATCCTTTCCCAGAGCCTTTTTGAATAGGCGAACAAATTCGTCCTGGGAAGGTCCAACCCAAATCATTCCTATCCTTTTGGCTTCGGCCTTGCAGTACTTAACTCCATACTCCCAGTGGGAGGGCCCCATGACACCTTCGGCCATGGTGGTTAAGGCTTTATAGAATGCGGGCAAAGTCGCCGCAGCGATCAGAGAAAGGGCCTTTACGTTGATATCAAGATCAGCCATCTGACGGTTAAAAAGCTGTCCGTCCTCAAAATGACCGCCACCTAACACGAAGTCCGGACGGGCTGCTTTCATAGCGGAAAGAAGCGGGGTCAAATCCGTCACCCCTTTGGGATAAGTCCGTTTGAATACCACATCAAAGCCCAGCTCCTTTGCACGTTTTTCAGCACCCACCATAACCATTTTCGCAAATTCACTGTCCTCATATGCGAGAGCCACCTTTTTTGCAGATGGGTCCACTTTGTGGATCATATTCAGAGTTCCCTCATGATACCTGGTGGCAGGTCCGATGGTCTGTACCACATATTTGAAACCCTGCTGGAATATCTTGTTGTTGGCACCTCCGTGATCCATATAAAGCATTTTACGGCTCTCGGCTACCGGGGCTCCCCTTAAAGTCAGGCCTGAGCTATAGGGGGCAAACACCACCTGAACCTTATCGCTATTGATCAGTCGTGCTATGAGGCTTGTTACCGCCTCTTTTTTGGATTCGCAGTCATAATACTTATAAACTAGAGGAACCTTCTTGCCCCCAATGCTTACCCCACCGTAGACATTATTTACCCAGTCCACACATGCCTTTATGCCTCCAACAGCCTGCTCACCCGCTTTGGCATATTTTCCCGACAGGCAGGCAGGGTGGCCAATTACAATCTTGTCCACTGCCACAGAAGTGGTGGTGAAAGCAAGTACCGCTAGAAACGCAAACAAAACTGCAAACCTGTATAAATTCTTCATGATAAACCTCCTTGTACCGGGTTTTAATGAGAGTAGAAAAGCTTTATATCTTCCAGTATTGCTCCTTTAGCCCTTTCTTGTAGATCTTACCTGACCCCGTTTTGGGAAGTTCAGATACAAAGTCAACTGATTTAGGGGCCTTATAGTGTGCTATTCTTTCCTTGCAAAAGGAGATGATTTCCTCTTCCGTGGTGCTCTGACCGTCTTTCAAAACCACTACGGCCTTCACCGCCTCTCCCCATTTAGGATCAGGTACTCCAATGACTGCTGCCTCCAGCACCGCAGGGTGCTTATAGAGGACATTTTCTACCTCCACGGAATACACGTTCTCCCCACCGGTGATGATCATGTCCTTCTTTCGATCCACAATGTTGACATACCCTTCCTTGTCCAGAACCGCCATATCACCGGTATGAAGCCACCCATCCTTTATAGCCTTGGCAGTTTCTTCGGGGTTATTCCAGTATCCGGGGGTAACAATGTCCCCTTTTACGACGATTTCACCCACTTCCTTCCCATCGGGGGCGACCTCTCTACCATCTTTTCTCACCACCTTTAGTAGTACGCCCAAAAAGGGGCGACCTGTTTTTGCCTTGTAGTTGAACTGTTCCTCTTCCGGAAGGCTCAGCAGATTTTCCTTGAGCTTGGAAAGGGTCAGGTAGGGACTAGTTTCGGTCATACCGTAGGTCTGGATATAATCGCATCGAAACGTCTCTATGATCCGCCTGACCACATCAGGGGCTATAGGGGCTCCACCGCTCAGGAGTACACGAAGGGAGGAAAAATCGTAGCCCTCCACTCCGGGCGTATTCACAAGAAGATTGAGCATGGTTGGAATCATGTTGGTTATGGTGACCCTTTCCCTTTCCATTGTGGCCAGAATAGCCTCAGACTTGAACTCGGGCACGGTCACATGCCTGCCTCCCACCCAGGTCAATGCAAAGGTTGCCCATGCATCGGCCAGGTGAAACAAGGGTGCCACGTGAACCCATATGTCCGTATCCCTGATTCCCAGTTCAGCAATGGCGGCCAGGGCATGAGTGCAGACGTTCTTGTGAGAGAGCATGACCCCTTTGGGCCTGCCAGTAGTACCACTGGTATAATAGAGATGGGCGATATGGTCGTCATCTATTTGGGGTACGGAGGGAGGTGTTGAAATTTGGCCCTGGATACCTTCTTCATATGCCAGGGTCCTATAAGGGAGTTCCCTTTTTTGGTTGCCCGTAAGAATTACCTTGGTCAATGCTACCTTGTGTTTGGGCAAGGCGGCCACCGTGTCGCTGAAACGAGAAGCGACAATGAGTACAGAGGCGCCGGAGTCTTTTAGAATAAAGGCCAGTTCCGCTGGGGAGAGCCTAAAGTTAAGTGGGTTGAGAATGGCACCGATTTGAGCTGCAGCAAAGTAGGTCTCCAGAAACTCATGGCTGTTTTGGTGCAGGATGGCGATACAGTCCCCTTGGCCCACCCCCATTTCTCTAAAAAGATTTGCAAGACGGAACACGCGCTCGGCAAATTGGCCGTATGTGAATCGTTTGTCTTCTGAAACTACTCCTTCTTTGTTTTCATAAAGGGAAATGGCCTTTTCCAGAATAAAGGGGATGTTCATACCCTCTGCCTCAGATAAGTGTTGGCGAGTAACCTTTAAGGCGAATACCACAAAAGCCACCGAAGTGTAAAGGGGGAATATTCCACCTGCCCAGAGGTTATAGTCCTAAAGAATGTTGTTTTTTTAAAGCATAGTGGCCTAGGTCGGGTGCTGATACCTGGTTTTGATGATCCCTATCTAGGAAATCTTTAATTCATGGATGGGACTTAGTCAATAGGCCATAAGGGATCGAGGAGGAGCGGGAAAGAGGCCTATCTCAGCTCCCATACTCAGGAGGGTGTGTATGGCCGCCTCGCCTTCTTGTCCGAGATCCAGGCTGTAAGTATTCACATAGAGGTGAATATGATTCATGATTACATTGTGGCTCATTTCCTGGGCATGCTGCCTCACATAGCCACGTGTGGCCTCAGGATGTGCCCATGCATAGGAGAGGCTTTTGGAGATCAGGTTGTCCACCTTCTTGGCTAGGGCCTGGCCGAGGTCGCGCCTTATCACGATTCCACCTAATGGAATGGGCAGCCCTGTGTTTTCTTCCCACCACTGCCCCAGATCAAGGAGTTGAACAAGCCCGTATTCCTGATAAGTGAAGCGCCCTTCGTGGATAATGACACCAAAGGGGTATTGCCCCCTTTGGACAGCGGGTATTATCCTGTCAAAAGTCATGGAGACGGTTTGAAGGGGCCTTTTGGCATACAGAGAAAGCAGCAAGTTGGCGGTTGTCATGGTACCGGGCACGGTGATCTCCGCATGGGATAGTTCGGACAGTGATGCTCCGGGCTGGCCCACAATTAATGGCCCACAACCCCTGCCAAGGGCATTGCCCGCCCTCAGTAACCTGTACTGTCCACTGAGCCGTCCAAGGGCCGCAATTGAGATTTTACTCACGTCAAATTGGCCATCCAAGCAGGCCTGATTCAGGTGCTCCACGTCATGAAGCTCAATGCGGAATCCAAGGCCCTCAAGGTCAATATATCCATTTGAAAGGGCATAAAAGATAAATGTATCATTAGGGCATGGCGAATAGGCGAGAGAAATACTTCTCATGGTACCACTCCGGACCTTAAGAGGACTAAAGCCGCTTCTTGGGCCGCTTTGAATGATTCCCGTAATTTCCAACTGGCCTTGTTTCTGTCCCCTACCACATTGCTTACGCAACGAATCTCCACCATGGGCACACCAAAGACTTTGCATGCATATGCAGCCCCAAAACCTTCCATGTTTTCCACAATGGCCTCATATGTCTGATAGTATTGGCGCGCAGTTCTTTCGGTGGCAGTGATGGTTGAAACAGTGACAAAAGGGCCGTAACGGATAGGGGTGCCCCGGAATGCTTGGGAGAGCACATAGCAGGCCTGCCGCGAAATTTCAGTGTCTAGGTCTATGCGGTTGTCAAGGAGGTCAAGGGGCTGTGGCAACCCGGCCCCGCCAAACTCCTCTACCCCTAATTGGGGGGCGATTTCCTCTGATGCCACGGCCATATGTAGGGGTCTCACACCTGCATCCCAAAAGCCCCCGCCGCATCCAACCAAAAGTAAAAAGTCGGGCCTTACCTCAGGCATGAGCGCCGAAAGGGTTGTGGCCATGGCAACCGCACCCATCCCTCCTGTGACAAGGAAGATGCTCTGGCCCGACAGCAAGCCCCTTTGCACCCTGAAAGGTCCTATTTTATACCGCGAGGAACCTACCAGGCTGGATCCAATGAGCCCAATCTCTTGGCCAACTGCTGCTGCCAGTAGGATTCTGGATCCCATATGTTCCTCCCTCTCCTGATTACATCTGTTGCCTGTGGTGGTAGCTCAGTTCCCTTTCTCCATGCCTTTGCGAAGTAGTGAAACCAGTCCTTTTACCCACGTATTGATATCTTCATCTTTTGCCTTGTAAAGCCCTGGGTGCGAGCCGAAATGCTCTAGCATGTAGGCCTGGAGAAAGCGGTCAAGAAGTGAGTCCAAATAAAACGTGGCGCAAGCAATATCCAGGTCTGAGCGGACCTCGCCACGGGAGACGGCCAGCCGAATCATTTCAGAGAGAAAATCAAAGGATTCCCTTCGGATTGAGGTAAAAAGATCAGAGCAGAATTTGAGATTCCCCTCATAAAGGATTTTTGTGTACAGGCTGTAAATCCTGGAATTTTTTCGCAAGAACGCAATGCCGGAGACCAAGAGGATCTCAATTCGGGTGAAGAAATTCAAATCAGTGGTTTCATCCCTTACCTTTTTCAGGTGATCCTTGACGATCTCAACAGCCTTTAAAAACACGAATTCAAACAGCCCTTGCTTGTCCCCGAAGTACTGAAAGATAGAGCCCTTGGCAATGCCCAGGTCTGCCACGATGCGATTAATGCTGGCCCCGGCATAACCTCTCTCTGAAAACTCTCGAAGGGCTGCCCGAAAGATCCTGTTCTGTTTTTTCTTGTCCAGATTATTAAATGTTCTAAGGTCCATGGCCTTTCACCCTTTCAATGGCCCTGATAAGTTCTTGTTCCGTGACATCCGAGACTACCTTCACATGGCCGATTTCCAGAGGTAACACCACATGCAGCACCCCTGCCCGTCGCTTTTTGTCCAGCCCAGTGGCGGTCACCACCGCCTGACTGTCCAGGTCTTTCCAGTGCTCCGCAGGGGCCAGGAGATGGAGCAGATCCATGATCCTGGTGTAATCCCCTGGGCAAAGCCAACCCCTGTTTAAGGCAATCTCAGAGGCCACCATCATGCCCACTGCCACGGCGTCTCCGTGGGCAAGGGGATTTTTCTCCTTGAGAAGGAGCTCTAGAGCATGCCCTATGGTATGGCCAAGATTAAGCTTCATCCTGGGGCCTGCCTCAATTTCGTCTTCCTGCACCACCATGGCCTTGACTTTAAGGGCGCGGTACAAGGGATCTTCAAGCGCGGCAGGATCTTTTAGAGAGAGTAAGGCCCCCGCGTTGTGCTCCAGCATGGCAAAGAGCCCCTTGTCTCCAATGATTGCGGCCTTGACCACTTCCGCCAATCCTGACCTCAGATCATCCATCGTTTGTGTCTGCACTAAGGAAGGGTCCACCATAACCAGGCTTGGATGGTAGAAGGAGCCAAGCAGGTTTTTCCCTCCACCAAAGTTTATCCCTACCTTGCCGCCAATACAGGCATCGGCCTGGGCCAGGGCGGTGGTCGGGATGTTCACATAGGGAATCCCACGCATATAGATGGCCGAGACAAACCCTGCTATATCCAAAACCGTGCCCCCGCCCAGGGCAACCATGGCATCTGCGCGGTCAAATCGTAATCGGGCTAGTTCCTGGGCAAGCTCAAGCACAGTATTCATGTCTTTGGCCTGCTCTCCTTTTTTAATATGAAGCACTGTTGCCATTTTGCATTGTGCCTTGAGGGCCTTGTACACACGCTCCACATGATCCAGGGGTAGGCCACGGTCGGTCACAATAGCTGTGCCGCGGCCCGCCATAAAGTCTAAGAGGGCCTTGGGCGGCTGGTCCAGCAAGCCAAGGCCTATTAAAACCTCATAGGTTTGCCTGAGGCATTGTATGGTGAGCCTTCTCATTCCCTTTGTTCCTTTTTAGCTTTCTTCCCAGGGCCTTGGCCAGACCCTCCATCTCATCCATGAGTTGCTGAAACTGATGCGGAAAAAGACTCTGGGGCCCATCTGAAAGGGCCTTGTCCGGCGCAGGGTGCACTTCCACCATGAGCCCATCAGCCCCTGCTGCGATGGCCGCCTTGGCCACGGGTATGACCCACTCCCGCCTGCCGCTACAGTGGCTGGGGTCAAGTATAATGGGCAAATGGGATAGCTCATGGACTAGGGGAAGGGCTGATATATCAGGTGTAAACCGAAAATGATTTTGGAACGTCCTGATCCCCCGTTCACACAGGACCACTTTGTGGTTGCCTCCCACTAGGATGTATTCAGCAGCAGCCAGAAGTTCTTCCACTGTTGAAGAAAGCCCCCTTTTCAAGAGAACCGGTTTGTCCAAGGCCCCCAGGGCCTTGAGAAGGGGATAGTTTTGCATGTTCCTAGATCCCACCTGTAAGATGTCCACATGTTGGGCAAGGATATCCAGGTGGGTGAGATCCATCACCTCAGTTACAGTGAGAAGCCCATGTTCTTTGGCTGCATTGACAAAAAAATTCAATCCCTCAAGGCCAAGCCCTTGGAAACTATAGGGCGAGGTCCTTGGCTTAAAGAGCCCCCCGCGCAGGACATGGGCACCGGCCCTTTTGACAGCAGCCGCAGTTTCATGGATCTGGACTTCGGATTCCACCGCACATGGCCCGGCGATAATAAGAAGCTCATCAGAGCCCACATACACGGGTCCAATTTGGATTATGCTCTGGTCGGGCTTATGGGCTTTACTGCATAAATAGAAGGGGCTTTCGGCCTCCATCTCCTTTGTCCCGTTCTTTGCCATTGAGCCTTTATCCTTTTCTCCCAGGCTTTGGGGTTTTTTGTCCATAGTAGAGGGTTACACACCCTCCGGTTAAGGCTCGACATTTAACATTGCAGAATCCTGCCTCTTCCATAAGTTTTATTACCTGGGCAGGATCGTAGAATTGATAGATACTATCCACCAGATATTCATAGGCACTGCGGTCACCAGTAAGGGCGCCGCCAATGGGAACAAGCACCCTCTTGAGATACAAGTGGTAGATTTGTGCAAAGACCGGAAGATTGGGCCTTGAGAATTCCAGGACAGCCACTTTGCCCCTTGTTCGCACCACCCGGAAGAGCTCTGCCAAACCCTTGTCCAAGGCGGTTAAATTTCGGATTCCAAAGGCCACCATTGCCGCATCAAACATTTCATCGTGAAAGGGGAGGAACTCTGCATCGGCTGCAACAGGGCGAATCCGGGCCTTGGAGTTGCCCTTGATCTTTTGCATTCCTTGAGCAAGCATCTCTAAAGAGATGTCCACGCAGATAACTCGTGCTCGCTTTCGTGAGAGCAGGGTTCGAGCAAGGGGCAGGGTGCCGGCGCACAGGTCCAGGACCAAGGCCTCCGGCGCGATATCCAACTGGTCTACGGTCTTAATGCGCCAGTAATGGTCAAGGAAAAGGCTTGTGAGGGAGTTGGCCAGATCATAGTTTGGCGAGATGCCAGAGAACATCCCTTTTATCACATGCTTTTTATGTTTTTTGGACATGAAAGACTTTTTCATGATGCACTCATTCTGAGCAGGCAACAAATTTTAACGGAACTGCCTTTTCAAGCAATCCTTTTTCATAGAGACGCTCAAAGAACAGAAGCATGCCGGTCTGCTCTTTATAGCCAAGGTCATATGAAAGGCCTTGGAAATAACGGCGCATCAGCCCATGAGGGAGACCCAGTTTATGGCCTGCGTGTTGGGCTATGAAATCCATGCGGTCCATTCCTTGTTTCAAGGAGTTCTTAAGCATCTTTACCAGGGCAGCAATGCCGGAAGGGTTTTTCCTGAGTGCTTCGTCACTTACTGCCCAGAGGGCATATACAAAAGGCCTTGCGGTCCATGCACTCCAGTATTGCCCCAGGTCCAGGGTATGAGGGAAAAGACCATTGCGGCCCCATTGAAGTGCTGTGTCACCTATCACAAGGGCCGCATCAGCAGTCTTGGCAAGCCCTTCCTTTGAATCCAGTTTCTCCCTTACAAGATGTGCACAAATGCCTTCGCGTTCCAGGCAAAGCCGCAGCAGGGCAACCGAGGTTTCCGATTCTCTGCTTAAAAGGATCAACTTTCCTTGTAGCTCCTTTAAAGGTACTCGGCTGGCCAGAATCACACTCATGACCCGCCCGTGAGAAGATATGGAAAGCTCTGGCAGCAGGGACCAATGTGCAAAATGCCTTGCATAGGCAATAGAAGATACAGGGCTCACATCCAGATATCCTTCCAGCAGCATTTGGTTGAGCACGGAAGGGGCTGCTTCCACAATCTCCACCCATCCTGGTCCGTGCCCTTGGTCGAATACATAATAGATAGGGTCAACATTTATATAATGGATGCGGCCCAGGCGGATCTTACAAGGCTCCATAGGTCCTCCAATGGATCGGCCGATAAAAGGTGTCGCGCTGCTGAGGCACAAACCCTGCTGTCTCAATAAGCCTCACCATTTCTTCCATTTTCATGCGGAAAGTGGTGCCTGCTGCAGCAACCACGTTTTCCTCAATCATGGTGCTGCCCAGGTCATTGGCCCCAAAGAAGAGGGCCACCTGTGCGATCTTGGGCCCCTGGGTTACCCAGGATGCCTGGATATTGGGAATATTGTCCAAGACCAGCCTGGACACTGCCAGCATCCTGAGGTATTCGGCTGATGTGGCTTTATGCCCACCAAGTCGGGTATTTTCCGGTTGAAAGGTCCATGGTATAAATGCAGTGAAGCCCCCTGTGCGGTCCTGAAGCTCGCGGATCTTGAACAGGTGCTCCAGCCTTTCTTCCACGGTCTCCACATGACCGAACATCATGGTGGCGGTGGTGCGAAGCCCCATACGATGGGCCGTCTCCATAACCTCCAGCCATTGCCCTGCACTGCACTTGTTGGGTGAGACAATCTGTCTCACCCGATCCACCAAAATCTCTGCCCCACCTCCTGGAATGGAGCCCAGGCCGGCATTGATTAGTCTTTTCAAGATTTCTTCAATGGGCAGCCTCTCTCTGACAGCCAGGAAATGAATCTCAGGAGGGGAGAGCCCATGGATATGAATTTGATAGTTTTCTTTGATAAAGCCCAGGAGGTCTTCATAATAGGAAAGGCCCAGATCAGGGTGCATTCCCCCTTGAAGCAGAACCTGGGTTCCTCCTAGGGCCAGGGCCTCTTCGATCTTCCTGCTCAATTCCTCCTTTGAAATGATATATGCCTCCTTATGACCCTTGGGCCTGTAAAAGGCACAAAAGGCACACCCTGAGCAGCATACATTTGTGTAATTTATATTGCGGTCCACCACATAGGTGACAATTGGCTCTGGGTGAAACCGCTGCCCCATGGCATTGGCCATGAGCCCGAGGTTGATCAGGGCCTCCCTCTGGTAAAGCTCCAGGGCTTCATCAAAGTCAAGGCGATCCACTCTTTTGGCAAATGGCGCTATCATGAGTCCTCGCTTTGTCCAATTGGTTCATAAAAGGCATCCCTTTCCACAGGCTCATATCCGCACGAAAAGATAAGGTTTTTGATTTCATCTCTGCTCAGACCCCTGGGTGTGGTGGCCCCGGCCATATGGGTGATCTTTTCCTCCACAATGGTGCCGTCCAGGTCATCGGCGCCAAAGGCCATGGCAACCTGGGCCAGGGCCGGCGTGATCATCACCCAATAGGCCTTGATGTGAGGGATATTGTCCAAAATGAGCCGCGATATGGCTATTGTCTTTAGATCGTCCATGGCCACAGTTGGTGGAAGCTGAGGAAGTCTTGTGTTTTTGGAGTGAAAGGCCAGGGGGATGAAGGCCTGGATACCCCCTGTTTCATCCTGGAGTGATCGCAGTTTCAGAAGATGTTCGACCCGCTCTTCCAGTGTTTCAATGTGTCCGTAGAGCATGGTGGCATTGGTGGGAATGCCAGACTCATGGGCTGTACGTATTACCTCCATCCACCTCTCAGGGCCTATCTTTCTGGGATAGAGTTTACGGTGAATCCGCTCGCTCAGGACCTCGGCTCCGCCTCCGGGCATCATGCAAAGTCCTGCCTCTTTAAGTGCTGTGAATACGTCCTTTAGACCAAGGCCGCTTATATGACTCATATGGTCAATCTCTACTGCTGTGAATGCCTTGATGGTAGCTTCCGGCCGGAGTGTCTTTACGGTCCTTATCAGGTCCAGATAGTAGGAAAAAGGAAGATCAGGGTTGAGTCCCCCTACAATATGGACTTCCCTAATTGGTTCGCTTTCTCTCTTGCGAATGCGTTCAATCACCTCTTCAACGGAGAGGGTAAAGGCCCCATTTTCGCCTTTGTCCTTGGAATAGGCACAAAAGAGGCACCGGTTGATGCAAACGTTGGTGTAATTGAGGTGCTGGTTGTATACGTAGAATGTTTTTTTTCCGTAAAGCCGCTCCCGAACCATTGTGGCCAGTTGCCCGATTCCTAAGAGGTCGTGGCTTCGGTAAAGCAAAAGCGCGTCCTCGCGGCTGAGTCGCACCCCGGAGACAACTTTTTCTGCAACCGGCTCAAGGGCTGGATCCATAAGCTCCAAGTTCATTGTGTAATGATTTGAATAAATGACCGACAAGTCAGCCATATTTTATTGAAATAACAGGCAATAAAGCTTTAGTTATGATGACCACTTGGTCATTTATAATGCCTCCTTTATTGCCTGTCAAGACCGAAATGGAGGGTAGGGTTCTGGTGCTATAGGGATTCAAGCTTGGCGTAGTACCAATGAACTGTCATAATTCTTGCTTTACTCCAAATAGCGCATTATAATGTATATATACATCACATTAAGGAGGACCTACCTTATGGTACGTACCCAGATATATTTGGATGAAGGTCAGAAAACGGCATTAGACAAGCTTAGTGCTGAGAGTGGGGCTACCGTGTCCGAATTGATAAGAAGGGCGGTGGATGAATTCATAGCCAGAAGAGGCGTAGATTTCGAAGATGCCCTTGAAAGGAGCTTCGGTATCTGGCGGGGGAGGAAGGATATCGGGAAGACACGGGATTATGTGAGGAAACTGAGATCTGAATGGGAGGATCGTTAGCAAAGGAGCCAGAGAAAGTGAACTATCTTATTGATACAGATGTTCTGATAGATCTTCTTCGAGGAGAAGAAAAGGCAAGAGAATTTTTGATAAGGTGCAAAGCCGCGGACATTACGATCCTTGTATCAGCGGTTACCAAGGCAGAACTTTATTCCGGCGTGAGGCCAAAAGAGGAGGAGGCTTTAAACCAGCTATTGAATAGCATGGAAGAGATGGTTGTAGACGGACAGGTGGCCTATCATGCCGGAAAATATCGACAGAAATATGGTTCTTCGCACGGAGTTTTGCTGCCTGATGCACTTATTGCCGGGTGCGCCAAGAAGGCAGGGGCCACGCTGGTCTCATTGAATAAAAGGCACTATCCCATGAGAGATATCAAAGTTCTCGTACCTTATAAGAAGTATTGATTTCAATCATATCTCTTCCCCAAGCTTCTTTACTGCGGCCATGCCCCCTTGTAGGTTATAGGTGTCTTTTATACCAATTTGATCCAGGGTTATTTGGGCTTCGTATGAGCGGACACCGGTATTGCATATAAGAGCGATCTTCTTGTCTCTGGGCACTTCGGTAATTCTTTGCCTCAACTCGTCTTGGGGAATGCTTATCCAGTGATCTGGATACTTCTCCACAAATGGTTGAGCGTTTCCCCAGCCACGGCAATCCAGAAAAAATGTTTCCCCATTGCCTCTCTGGTTCCACCACCGGACGAACTCATCTGGATCTACCACCCTGTTTCGGCCTTCCAGCAGGTTTTCCGCAGTGTTACCCAATGCATTAAGTATATCCATAGCAGCAGAAAAAGGCGGAGAGTAGGGAAGCTCCAAGTTCCCTATGTCTGCAACAGAAGGGGAGTATTTAAGAATTGGGGCAACCGCACTTAATCTGGCCAGCAAGCCGTCTCCTTTGGATCCAAGACCTTGCATCCCCAGTACCCTGCCGGATCTCTTTTCAATAGTAAGTTCAAGGTACATGAGGTCCTTCTCAGGGTAGAAGTGGGCCCTATCAAACTGCACTACGAGGGTGTTTAGCGCGTCGAAGCCTTCTTGTTTTGCTTTGGCAAGGGAAAGCCCCACACTGCCCACTGAGATGTCGAAGAGTTTTATGATGAAGGTCCCCACAGCTCCTTCAAACCTGGCCTGGCCTCCGGCAAGGTTAGTACCTATTACCCGGCCTTGGCGGTTGGCCAGTGAGCCAGATGGAAAATAAGACGGTTTTCCTGTAATGAGATTCTTGATCAGGACGCAATCTCCTCCAGCATAGATGCTGGGATCAGACGTTCTAAGGTGTTCGTCAACAAGTATGCCGCCTTGACGGTCCACGGCGAGCCCAGCTTCTCTTGCAAGTTGATCATTGGGCTTTACACCTGTGGCTAGGATAACCATGTCAGCCTTTAGGGTCTCATACTTGGTTATGACTCGCTCAACCCTTCCTTCTCCCTCAAGGCGAAGCACTTCCTGGGATAAAAGAAAATTTATTCCATTTTCTTCCATATGTCGTTGGGCCATTGTGGCCAAGTTTTTACTTACAAGCCCTGGCAGTATTTGGTTGGTAATTTCCACCACTGTGGTCTCGATGCCCCAAAGGTCTGTCATTGCTTCTGCCATCTCAAGGCCAATTGCTCCAGCGCCTATGATAACTGCGTTTCCCACCTTGCCTGTGGCTACATCGTTTCGGATCTTAATGGCGTCATCCAGGCTGGCCACCACATAAACTCCCTGGAGATCCCTTCCCTGAATTTGGGGCACAGTTGGCGTGCTTCCCGTTGCTATGACCAATTGATCATAAGCCAGCTCCTCCCTATCGCCCGCACCAAGGTCTTGAAGCACAACCACTTTCTTGTCTCTTTGTATCTGGAGCGCTCGCTTTTTCGTAATGACATCGATATCCTTGGCTTCTTTGAAAAACTGTTTATCTCGTAACATATGAAAACTTGTGGACTGAAGTTCATCTGGTGAACTTATATCACCGGAGACAAAGTAGGGGATTCCACAGCCCCCGTATGATATGAGATCGGTCTGGTCGATCATGGTTACCTTTGATTCGGGCTCAAGCCGTTTGAAGCGACATCCCACTTTCGGTCCCAAGGCAACAGCGCCAATAATCACCACATGTTGAGGCATATGACAAACCCTCCTATTGGTCTTTTTTGGCAGCGCATCATAAATGGATTGGTAATTATTTTCAATGCATTGTTGCGGGCTAATGCCTGAGGATTCAGCTTTCGGTCTTCAGCCTTCAGTGAAAGGAGATGGAATTCTGGAGCAGAATATTAGGCTCCTGGGAAGCAGCTCACTTTCGTCATTCCCGCGCCCGCCCGTAGCTAAGCATTGTGACCGTATCTGTCAAACCCTTAGGGTAAGCTTTCAACTATTGATTCTGTGGATTTTGGCAAGGTACTAGGAAAGCAGATATGGCCTTGACCATATGACCAATTTAAGGTAACTTATTGTAAATCCTAAAATAACTAGTTTCCATCCGCAAACCAAAGATTTCCTGACTTTCGGGCAGGCTGGATGGAGCCAACGAGAGGCAGAATTCCATATCTCTCCCTCTAAAACCCGACTGATGACCGCCAAACATGCCCATCCAGAAATGCCAATTTGTGAATGGGGAGGAGGTGGTCAATTGCAGATCGTAATTAACACTCCGGGGACTTTTCTCACCCAAAAAGACGAGTGCTTCCGATTGAAACATAAGGAAAACGTCTTTGATATTTCCCCTTTTAAGGTTGAAAGTATCGTGATTACCAACCAGGCCATGATTTCCACCCAGGCTATCGTATTAGCCCTTGAACATAACATTGATATCATTTTTTTGGACGGTTATGGCGACCCAATGGGCCGCATCTGGTTTTCAAAAATGGGTAGCACCGCCCTGATTCGCAGAAAACAACTTGAGGCAGCCTCTTCTAATTTAGGAGTTGAGCTGGCCACTCAGATGATTAGGCAAAAATTGGATAATCAGATTCGTTTTCTCAAAAAACTTATGTATGCCAGACCAAACAAATCATCACTATTCGATGATTTTATGACTAGGATAGAACAAAGCCTGCAAGCCCTTGTATCTGCAGAACCTCCCCTATCTAGCAATGACATTATGGGGCTGGAAGGGACGGCGGGCAGGGCCTACTTCCAGTGCATCTCAAAAATCCTTCCTGAAAAATATCGTTTTGAGGGAAGGTCCCGCCGCCCAGCCAAGGACCCCTTCAACGCAGTGCTTAATTACTGTTATGGAATGCTTTACGGTATAGTGGAGAAGGCATGTATTATTTCAGGGCTAGACCCATATATCGGTTTCTTGCATGCTGACAACTACAACAAAAAATCCCTTGTGTTCGATCTGATAGAGCCTTTCAGGATTTTTGCAGAACAGACAGCAGTTTATCTGTTTACAGGCAAAAAGATGAAAGATGAATATTGGGATTCCAAGGAAGGGACAGTTTCATTGAACAAAAAAGGCAAACCAGTGGTGGTAGAGGCCATGAACAAACATCTGGATGAGGGAGTCAGGTACCGTAGAAGAAATGTGAAGCGAAGGCACATTATCCAGCACGAGGCCCACAGGCTTGCCAATAACCTTCTTGCCGACGAAAAAGCAAAGAGGTCTGAGTGGTTGGAGATCAAAGAATTTTGATGGAGGCCTTTATGAGTTCGGTTCTTGTATGGATCATTTACGACATTGTGGAGGATAAGACAAGGGCTAGGGTGGCAAAGACATGTAAACAATATGGATTGGAGAGGGTTCAGAAAAGTGCCTTCCTTGGTAAGCTGAAGATGAGCAGATTTGATGAGCTCTCCGAGAAATGCCTTTCCCTTATCAACGAAGACGAGGACAGTGTGTATCTTTTTCCTTTTTGCCAGGAGGATTTTAAAAGGATCAAGGTCCTGGGCCAAGGCTTTGACAAGAAATTGATCAACGAGGAGATCCTTTCAAAATTTTTTTGAAGGATGTTTTAAAATTAATTTCAGGATGTCCTCGAACCTGATAAATGCCACGAAAATGATAAATAAGATCAATCTAAAAATTGAGCCTCGGTATGTAAAAACAGTAGGTGGGGGCTTAAGACCTTTCCAAAAGGAAACCCTTGAGGCCATTGCTGATCCATCTTTAAAGTTGATTGAGGTGGAAGCACCTGTTGGCTCTGGTAAGAGCTATATTTTCGCAAAATTGCTGGAGTTACCTAATCCAAATAACAAACCTATAATCATTACTTACCCAACAAAAATACTTATGGATACGCAAGTGTCAGCTATTGTAAAAAGCCTTAAAGGGAAATTTCCTGTTGCTGTCTGGCCTGAAGATATGGGGATATTTCCCATTGAAAACGGCCTAAACATCTTTAAGTATTCAAGTGATTCCCTGATTACTTTTTTTTCTCAAAACCTGGAAGCATTTGAGATATTCAAGTTGCGAGGCAAGTTGCTCGGGGACGGAATGTTTACCCTGAAATATGGACAAAATCAACTATTTATTACCACACCTGATGTTCTATGGCTCATCTATTCGGGGAAATTTAAGGGAGGTATGGAATTACAGGCCCAACTTAATTCTGCTCTTGTATTTTTTGATGAATTTCATGTTTATGCAGATTTGTATAACTTTTATAATCTCATTGATGAGCTGATACTGAAATCAAAGGTAGACAAAATAATTCTACTTTCAGCCACACCGTTTATTAGAAAAAAGCTTTGGGAAAGGATCCAAGATAAACTGAAAAAGAAGCAAATGAAAAAGAAAAGCATTGATTTCCGAGGATCTTTGGGAAGCTTAGAAGACCAGATTTTTAACTATCCGCTTAAAATAGAAATACATAATTTTAGATATACTGATAGGGAGCTATCTTTAAAAAAGATCTCTGAAATATTAAAACAGATTCAAACTCCTGCTGCAATTATCTTTGACTCCATTTCAAGGTTAAGGCATTTACGGCCACTGATTGAAGATAATTTTAAAGATAAATTTCAATTTCGTGAATGGAGCGGCATGCATAAGGATGAAGATTGATCAACGTCAAGTATTTTTTCCTGTTGGCGACAATTAAAATTCCCGTTTTTGTCTTTGGGTGTAATCTTTCATACACGTCCTGTTCTAGTGCTTCTTAGATTTCTTTGATTGTTCTAGCCTGTAACTGGGTAAATTCATCTCAAGGATAATGCTGTGATGGACCAATCTGTCTATAGCAGCGGCCGTGGTCATTGGGTCTTTGAAGATCCTTTCCCATTTGGAAAAGGGTAAATTACTCGTTATCATCACACTACCCCTCTCATAGCGGTCAGCCAGGAGGATAAACAGGACCTCCATCTCTTCCCTGTTCTGCTCCACATAACCAATATCATCGATGATAAGGGCATCGTATTTTGACAGTTTCTTAAGGGTCCTGGGAAGCCTGAGGTTCTGCTTTGCCAGCAGTAGCTCCTGGACAAGCAAACTACAGGGGGTAAAACGGACCCTGTAGCCCTTGTAGATCAGTTCTTGCCCTATGGCACACAATAGATGCGTCTTGCCACTTCCAGGGTTTCCAAAGGCAAGGACATTTTCAGCCCGGCCTAAAAATGATCCATCCAACAGCGCATTGACATTAGCTGCTACTCTTGAGGGCAACCGCTTCATCTCAAAGCTGTTAAGATCCTTTTCCAAAGGGAGTCTTGAGTCTCTTAAAAACCTCTCAATCCGTCTGTGAAGCCGCTCCTGACACTCCAGCTCCACCAGCTCGGCAAGATAGCGCTCATAAGACAGAGACTCTTTCCTGGCCCTGTGGGCCTGCTGTTCATAGCAGGCCTTTACCGTAGGGAGTCTTAACTCCCTAAGAGAGTTGTTAAGATAATCCTTTACATCCTCAGTACCTAACATACGTGCCCTCTTCAACATTCAACAACACATCGTAACTGGACAGGTCCACTTCATCTATTGTGATATCAGTGGAAGGGATGACAGAATCTTGCCCTGAGATTATCTCCTGTATCGCCTCAAAGCTAATGGGTTCGTCTTGGTCAATCAACACCCTTAGGGCATTGTCTACCCCGGTTTCACTTTCCCTGGCTGCCAGCTGCAAAATCTTCAGGTATTCTTTGCTGGCCCTGGCCGGACGCTGCCTCTTTAAATAGTCCCATGCCATACGGAACCTATGGGTTGGAAACAGATCCTCCCTATAGCGGTAGTTGTCAAAGGCCCCGGGTTTCCTCACCAACCAATCAATAATATGACGATATTCAACCCGATGCTTACCGTCTCCTCTAAGCCTGGCCATGGTTTCAACCCGTCTCTGACCATACCACAGTTCTATATGATCTGCGTACACTCGGATCTGCACCTTCTCCCCGATCAGACGGCTGTCAACTGAATACGTGTTGTTGTATACCCGTATCGTGCTACTGCGCCCCACCCTTACCGTCAAACGCTTGAAGCTTTCCAGGCGCCCCTGACGCCCATGATTGAGTTGCTCGAAAACTTTATCCAGAAACTTCCCATATTCCTGGCTGCTAGAAAAATCTCGGCTCCCCCTAAGCATCAATGCCTGATCAATAGCATCCTTGAAACGATAATGGCTTTGTTCCACATCGCCATTTTCATGGGGACTT
>JAFDIV010000013.1 GCA_019307815.1 Deltaproteobacteria bacterium | reverse complement strand
ATTTCACCTGGTTGTGCTTTTCTTATGACAACTGGCCGGAAATTTGTCCACCTTAAAATGCGCTTTTTTTGTCAAAATATCAAATTGTTACCTTTCGTGGATGGGCACTACCTAAATATTACACCAGAGTCCGCGACCTTATTATGAAAAAAGCAGCATTATAAATGTACCTAAATTCTATTAGTATCAGAGCTTCTTAAAATAATCAACGATCGGTGCCAATTCCACCCTTTAAAATTATACCCTTTTCTCCTTGACATCTCCAGATTTACTATGGCATGTTACGAAATTCACAAAAATAATATTTTGAGAAAAAACTTCCCCGTTATGAGTAAAATTGCCCCAACAATGAAGTGAGGAGATATTGCCATGAGTTCAGAAAAATCAATAGGTCGGGTCCTTGTAATAGGTGGAGGAATCAGTGGGATCGAGGCATCCCTTTCCCTGTCGCGGGCGGGATATGGGGTATATTTAGTAGAACGCATGTCAATATTGGGAGGGATGATACCTAATCTCCACAGGATATATCCCCTGTGTGCGTGTTGCAAATTGGATCCCAGAATAGCGAGCTGTCAACAGGATCCGAATATTCAAATCTTTTTGAACAGCACAATCCAGGGAATATCAGGAGCAAAAGGCAAATTTCAGGTTGATATTAAGGAAGGTGGTGAGCACCGCACTCTTGAAGTAGGTGCCATAGTCTTGGCCGCAGGGATAGAGACCTTTGATCCCTCTCAATATCAAACCTATTCATACGGCAACTATCCCAACGTGGTTACCAGCGTTGAATATGAACAGATGCAGAGGCCTCTAGGCCCTGAAAAAGGCCAAATAAAGAGACCGTCTGACGGAAAGGTGCCGCAGAAGATAGCGTGGCTGCAATGTGTTGGATCAAGGGACATAAACAGGTGCGATGCCCCATATTGCTCCTCTGTGTGCTGCATGTATGCATTGAAAGAGGCTGTAAATACAAAAGAATTTGATGAAGGGATAGAAACAACCATCTTCTACATGGACATGAGAACCCATGGCAAAGGATTTGAAGAATACCTGAACATGGCATGTGATAGGGGCGTCCGGTTGGAACGGAGCCGGGTGCATACTGTTGAGGCTACTGACGGAGATGATTTACTCATTGTTTATGCAGATGAAAGTGGGGAACTGAAAAAAGAAACCTTCAATCTAGTGATTCTTTCCGTGGGGCTCAGGCCATCAAAAGACATGATAGATCTGGCTCAAAAAATAGGGGTTAACCTCACTGGGCAAGGATATATCTCAACAGGGCCTTTCTCACAGGTTTCCACAAGTGTACCTGGCATTTTTGTTTGCGGAGGTCTCCTATCCCCTGCTGACATTAAGGACTCAATCATCCAAGCCGATGCAGCCGTCTCTGAAATCGCTTCCTTCCTTAAACCCGAGCCCTTTGTAAGTCCTCCCTCCTACCCCCCACTTGTTGAAAGTGCCGAACCACCGAAACCTCTGTTTGCCTATCACATCTGCCCTGGAACAGATCCGAATCTGGGCGAGAAGGTCAAGGAAACGGCTTCCAAAGTCCCAGGGATTGCGGATGTAGTGGAACTGAGTAATGACATTTCCCAAGTGCTTGAAAAGAAACTGAAAGAAACCGGAGCCAATAGGGTTGTCTTTGCCAGTTGCTCACCCAATATTCATAAGCCATTAATAGAACTAGCCCTGCGAGCCTCTGGACTGAATCCATATCTTTACGAGACAGTTGACCTCAGGGTAATAGGGGACAGTGGTAATAGTTCCCAGTTGGAAGATAGAATCCGGGCCGGAGTATCAAGAGCTCTCCTACTCTCACCTGCCCCGATAAAAGAAATCGAGGTCTTCAAGCATGCCTTGGTGGTGGGAGGTGGAATAGCCGGCATGCAGAGTGCCCTTGCCATTGCAAATGAAGGCTACCCTGTAACCCTTGTTGAACGAGAAGAAACACTTGGCGGACATGCCCAGCATGTCAACAGGAACTGGCAAGGGGAAGACATTCAATCCTATCTCAAGGATCTCATCGAGGCTATCAAAAGGAATGAAAACATCACCGTATTGCTAAATGCACAGATCAAAAGGAGTCTTGGATCGGCCGGCCACTTTAATACTACCGTGAGCCAGGAGGGTAAAGATATTGATATATCCCATGGTGTTACGATCCTTGCCACAGGTGGAAATCCCATTAGACCCAAAGAATATCTTTACGGAGAACACAAGAATATCTATCTTTGGTCAGAGTTGAGCCACAAATTAATAGAAGACCCCTCTTACTTCCAGAAAGCAAATTGTGGGGTTTTCATTCAGTGTGTAGGCTCTCGTGAGCCCAATAGACCTTATTGCAGTAACTTTTGCTGCACGTTTACTGTAAGGACCGCCGTTGACTTAAAGGAAACCAATCCGGATATGGATATCTATGTGCTTTATCGTGATATTCGGACCTTTGGGGAAAGGGAGGCCCTTTACCGAGAAGCAAGGGAAAAGGGGGTCGTTTTTGTCCGCTATGACCTGGATAACAAACCTATAGTGGAGGCAGAAGGTCCCTTGGGCAAACTCAAGGTCATTGCAATGGATCACATTCTAAAGCGGCCTATAGTAATTGAGCCAGACTTCATCTCCCTGCAAAGTGCAATCACCCCGGAAAATAACAGTGAAGTGGCAGAGATCTTTGGTGTGGGTATGGATGAAAACGGCTTTTTCGCCGAATCGCCTGAAAAATTGAAGCCCCTAGATGCAACCAGACCCGGGATTTTTTTGGCAGGTCTAGCTCATTATCCCAAGGACTCCGGAGACTCTATAGCACAAGCCAAGGCCGCAGCAGCCAGGGCACTGGAAATACTACGAAAAGATACAATTGAGGTAGGCGGCACAGTAGCTGAGGTACAACCGGAAAAATGTGCGGTCTGTTGCACTTGCGTTAGGACTTGCCCGTTTCACATACCCTATATTGATCACGACAGGGGAGCTGCTTATATTGACCCTGCATTGTGTATGGGCTGCGGCATGTGCGTTGCAGAGTGCCCGGGCAAGGCCATTGTGATGGCCACTTGCAGCGATCAAATGCTAAACCAGACCTCGGCACTAATATTAGGGGTTTCCTAAGCCCCAAAAGGAAAAAGCTTTGGGAACTTATGGCATAAGGAGAGTAGTAACATGAATGATTTCATCCCTCAAATTGTGGCCTTCTATTGTTCAAATTGTGCATCGGCGGCGGCTGAGGTAGCAAACGGCCTCCACATGGCGCTGCCAGATAATATTAAGGTCATAAATGTACCTTGCACTGGACGGATTGAAATCCTCCACCTCCTAAAGGCATTTGAACAGGGCGCAGACGGCGTATATGTGGCTGGTTGCCAAGAAGACAGCTGTCAGTACATGAACGGAATAAAAAAGGCGATTAAACGAGTTGAACACGTAAAAAAGATCTTGGAAGAACTGGAGATAGGACCTGAACGGATTGACGTATATTCTCTCTCCGCTTCCAAAGGTCAACGGTTTGTTGAGGTAGGGCTCGAGATGTCAGAAAGGATAAAGTCACTGGGCCCTAGCCCGGTAAACAGGCATCACCAGTAACCGATAATGGCCTTGGGATTATTCCCTTGCATATATTGCCCACACGTGGGCAATAGGCAGGCGGGGCTCTGTTGAGAAGGACATCAAAACCGAGGTTGGAATTGGACAATGTGATCGAAGATCAGGAACAAATAAACAACCTATTGTGAGAGGTAGGGAAATGATTGTTGCGGAACAGAAGCCACTCATGGAAATTTGGGAAATGGTGAAGGACTATAAAAAGATTTTGGTCATTGGCTGTAAGGGATGTGTGACCGTTTGCAATGTCGGTGGGGCAAAGGAAGTAGGGATTCTGGCCTCCTCATTAAAAATCGCGGCCAAGAAAAATGGAAGCTTAATAGAAGTAGGCGAAGTGACTTTAGAGCGTCAGTGCGATCCCGAGTATGTGGATGAAGTAAAGGACATAATCCCCGACTACGATGCTGTGATAAGTATTGCTTGTGGAGTTGGCCCCCAATTCCTCTCAGAGCGATATCCATCGGCTCGGGTCTTTCCTGGAGTTAACACCAAGTTTATGGGCGGGGCTGTTGAGCATGGCATATGGTCGGAGAGATGTGCGGGCTGTGGTACCTGTGTAGTGCATTACTTTGGAGGGCTCTGTCCTATCGCCAGGTGCTCCAAAAGCCTGCTCAATGGGCCATGCGGGGGGTCTTCCGGCGGAAAGTGTGAAATATCAAAAGAGGTTGACTGCGTTTGGGATATGATAGTGAAAAAGTTGACTTCTCAAGGCCGCCTTGATGAATTAATGACATTTAGGCCCCCTAAGGACTGGACTACTGCAAGGGATGGCGGCCCTCGAAGAATGATCAGGGAGGAACTGGTAAAATGAGTGAATATAAATCAGGCAGCAATCTCGAGAAGGTCTTGAAGGCAGGGCATTTTGCTTTTACGGGCGAATGTGGGCCTCCCCAGGGCGCCAATGTAGAAAAGCTCAGGGAAAAAGCCCAGCATCTTAAAGGCATGGTTGATGCCGTAAACGTCACAGACAACCAAACCGCGGTTGTAAGGATGTCAAGCTGGGCAGCGTCGTTGATCCTCCTTCAAGAAGGTCTTGAGCCGAATTTTCAGATGGTCTGTCGCGACAGAAATCGGTTGGCTATGCAAAGCGACATCCTTGGAGTTTATGCCCATGGCATCCGTAATATGCTTTGTCTGTCAGGTGACCACCAAAAATTCGGCAATCATCCCCAATCCAAGAATGTCTATGACATCGACTCCATGCAACTCATCCATATGGTAAAGACCATGAGGGATGAAGGTAAGTTTTTGAATGGGGAGGAAATTGACGTACCCCCAAGGCTTTTTATTGGCGCGGCTTCCAACCCCTTTGCTGATCCGTTTGACTTTCGTGTATATAGGCTGGCAAAAAAGATTGAGGCTGGCGCCGATTTCATCCAAACCCAATGCATATACAATATGGATAAATTTAGGGAGTTTATGAAACGCGTAGTGGACATGGGCCTTCATGAAAAGTGTTATATCTTGGCGGGGGTAACGCCCATGAAGAGCGTAGGTATGGCGCGCTATATGGCAAAGCAAGTCCCTGGAATGGATGTTCCTGAGTCGCTGATCAAAAGGCTCAAGGGAGCAGGAAAAGGAAAAGCGGCTGAAGAAGGTATCAAATTTGCAGTTGAGCAAATCCAGGAGTTTAAAGAAATGGAAGGTGTGGCTGGTGTCCACTTAATGGCCATAGAATGGGAGCATAGGGTACCTGAAATCGCAGAAATGGCTGGGATGTTGCCCAGACCCACGGTTTAGATCCTACCGTGAAAGGACTAAATAAGGCCCAGGAGAGCTAAATAGCCCCTGGGCTTTTTTTCTTGAATTCATCAAAGGTTTATAGAAAATTAATAATATGATTTTTCAACTCAGTGATGGCCGATCATTTGATACAGACAGGGATTTGACAGCTCCCGAACGTCATGTCCTCCAAAAACTATTTCTTTGGGAGACCCTGGCCTCCAGTATGGAACAGTTCCGAGAAAAGAAAAAAGAGGCATTACTAAAAGGATGGAACAATTCAGGCCCTGTAAAAGAGGGGCCTTCGCTTAGGGCCATTATAAGCGAACTTGAAAAAAGGCTAGCAAAACGTCTCAACTCCTGAAAACACCCTCCAATCCTAGAAATGGAAGCAAAAAAAGACAAATTTAAGGCCACTATACCTCTTCCTCCCAAACTATCCAGTAGTAGGGAGCTGGGACCACTTAGAATAGCAATTGTAGGCGGGGGGGATTACTGCCACAGATTACTTAAGAAGGTCTGTAGCAGACACATAGCAGCCCTAAGAATAGAAATTGTTGGTATCGCGGATGAAGACAAAGACGCTCCTGGCCTTTCGTATGCCCATGAAAAGGGAATTTTTACCACCACGAATTACCGTGAGCTCAGCGCAATAGAAGGCCTGGATCTAATATTGGAACTGTCCGGCTCCCAACAAATACTAGAAGAGCTTTGGAAATCCAAACCTCCCACAGTATCTATTCTAGACCAAAAGGCCTCAGAAGTCCTTCTCAATCTCATCTTACTCGCCTCCACAACGGCGCAAAGTGAAGCCATTAGTGAAGCGAAAAGACACAATACCCAAAAGATCTTGGATTCCCTTCCCTATAGAATCATGGTGGTAAACAAGGACATGAGTATCAGCACCATCAATCAGACCTTTTTGCGCGAGAAAGACCTTACTTCAGAACAAGTAATTGGAAAATGTTGCCATGAAATTAGATATGGTCTGGACAAACCTTGTTCAGAATACGGTAGGCCCTGCTATCTCGAAGAGGTAAAACAAAAAAAGGAAATAATTAGTACAATCCACGAAATAAAGGACGAGAACGGACAAGAACGTTATGAGGTTATTACTGTCTCCCCTATCCTGGATGATAGCGGCGAAATTACTCAACTCTTGGAGGCCTCCAGAGATGTCACTGACAGGATTAAATTGGAAAGGGAAGTTGAAAGGTCCAATACCTTTTTCCAAAATCTGATTCAGAGCGTAGTGGACGGCATTGTAGTGGTGGACACCAAGGGAAATGTCCTGATCTTTAATGAAGGAATGGAAAGGCTCACCGGTTATTCTGCCTCTGAAATCATGGAGAAGGGGCATATTAGCAGTTTCTATGACATTGAGGTGGCCAAAGAGAATATGAGAAAGATGAGAAGTGATCAGTATGGGCCGCCCGGTAAACTACAACCCACAAGTATGACCATTAGGAATAAATCAGGTGAAGAGATTCCCGTCACCCTCTCTGCCTCTATAATAACCATTGATGGTAAAGAAGTTGGAAGTGTTGGCGTATTTACTGACATGCGCGAAATTCTTAAGATGCGCAAAGAACTGGAAGATGCCCATTTACAATTGGTTCAATCGGAGAAAATCGCCTCGGTAGGAAGAATGGCAGCCGGGGTAGCTCATGAGATCAACAACCCCCTTTCAGGCATTCTAATATATGCGGAACTCCTAAAGGAGCAGCTCAAAGATATCCCACAAGCCTTGAATGATATCCAAGAAATCATCACCCAGACATTGCGGTGCAAGAAGATCGTATCCGAACTGCTTGAGTTCAGCAGACAGTCAGTGGGAAAACTCTCTTCTTTTAGCTTGGGGAACCTTATAGATAAGTGCCTAGGCCTTCTTGTAAATCAGGCCATGTTTCAAGATATTGAGGTGGTTAAGGACATCCAGCCAGACATGCCGGATGCTATTGGTGATATGGGCCAGCTTCAACAGGTTTTCACAAATCTTTTCATTAATGCGGCAGATGCCATGGAAGGAAAAGGAAGGCTGCGGGTCCAAGCTCGCTATGATAAGGAGAGGTGCAAATTTATCATAAATGTGTCCGATACAGGGCCCGGAATCCCAGAGGAACTGAGAGGCAAGATATTTGATATCTTTTTCACCACCAAGCCCGTGGGCAAAGGAACAGGACTTGGCCTGAGTATTTCGCAGAATATTATAAATCTACATGGAGGAAGCATAAGCTTTTCTTGTCCGCCCGAGGGTGGGACCACTTTTACTATAGAACTTCCGCTTGAATACCAAGACAGAGTGTATGAACAACCTGTATTTATAGGGATGGATGGCTCATGAGCGAAACATGCAATGTACTAGTGGTTGACGACGAAAAGCCTATCAGGGAAGGATGCGAGCGGGTGCTCAGCGGTAAAGGGTATGACGTCCTTAAGGCGGAGAACGGCCAGCAAGCCTTAGAAACCATGGCCCGCCAGCCTGTGGACATTGTGCTCCTTGACTTGAAAATGCCCGTCATGAGTGGTGAGGAAATGTTGGAGATTGCCAGGCAAAAATATCCCGATATTCCCGTTATTATTATTACAGGCCATGGTACTGTAGATACAGCCGTCGAATGTATGAAAAAGGGAGCCTATGACTTCATTACAAAACCATTTCAAATCGATCAGTTCTTGATCACTGTCGAACGAGCCGCTGAGAAAAGAAAACTTGAACAAAAGGCCAAGGAATACCGCGAACAAAATATTCGTAATCTCTATGACCTCCACCTCGAAAAAAGCCGTATCAAAACTATAATAAACTGCATGGCAAACGGCGTCATGGTAACAAATCGTAACTTGGAGGTGGTGCTCCATAATCCTGCTCTCATGAGGCTGCTTGAAAAATCTCACGAAATCCAAAATCCAGTCCCGGTTACAGAGTTTTTTGGAGACAATGAGCCGCTTATTGAGACACTCAAAAAGATCCAGCAGGGTAAAGAAGAACATGGGGTGGCTGTTTCACAAGAGATTCATGCAGGCAAGAAGGTTTTGAGGGCCATATCCGCGGCTGCCCCTGGGCCAGATGATGAAATTGCGGGAACTGTTACTGTGCTCGAAGATATCACGCCCTTTAAGCAGCTTGACCAGATGAAAACGGATTTTGTAAACATGGTGGCTCATGAATTGCGGAGCCCCCTTGTGTCCATAAGGCAATTGAACAATGTCCTGCTGGAGGGCCTTGCAGGCCCGCTATCAGAAAAACAACAGGACCTCTTACAAAGGGGTTTAAAAAAGATTGATACACTCCTTGAATTGATAAATGACCTGCTGGACGTAGCAAAGATCGAGGCAGGAAAATACATTCAACACCAGGCCCCAACGAATATAGATAAAATTATCAAGGAGACAGTGGACCTCATGTTGCCAAGGGCTCAAGAACAGGGCATACATTTGACCATTAAAACCACCAACCTAAAACCAGTGAAGGCTGATCCCAAGGCAATAGAGGAGATTTTCAGCAATCTTATTTCCAATGCGATCAACTATTCCCCAGATGGCGGAGAGGTTGTGGTTACTGCAGAAGGATTAGGAGAATATATTGAGATAAAAGTAAAAGACAATGGGGTCGGGATCCCACAAGAAGAATTGCCTAAAATTTTTGACAAATTTTACCGGGTAAAACATCCGAGAACCAGGGAGGTAATGGGAACCGGTTTGGGGCTTGCCATTGTCAAGGCAATTGTGGAAAATCACCAAGGCTCCATTGACGTTGAGAGCGAGCCTAACAAAGGTACTACATTTAGGATTTTGCTTCCTGCTATTGTTTAGGCCCATCCGAATTCCATCCAGAGAGCTTAAATCCATGGATGGATACCAGTTAGCTAGGGGGGGGTATCTCAGTAACGTTAATGAACTACAAAGGGCAAATCAAAAAGGTTTTAATCGTTGATGACGAAGCGGTTGTGCGAAACGGCATAGGCAGGGCCTTAATGAGCAGACAAATTGAGGCCGTAGGGGCCTCTACAGCACAGGAGGCCCTTGAACTCCTTCAAACGCAATCTTTTGACCTCGCCTTACTCGATATCCGACTTCCAGATATAGATGGCACCGAACTCCTACAGAAAATACGAGTTAAACACCCTCAAGTGGGTGTGATCATGATAACAGGCTATCCCACCATTGACTCTGCTGTTTATTGCACAAAGTTGGGTGCCATAGATTATCTTGTCAAGCCGTTTCGGCTCGATGATTTAGATGCTGCATTAAGAAAAAAAGTCGCTCTTAAGCCGGATACTTCACCCCACAGAAGACAAACCCTTGAGCTTGAAGTAGATGATGATAAGACAAGGATTATCGGCCAAAGTCGTGCAATGAAGAGGATCTTCGAAAAGATCCTTAAAGTAGCACCGACCGACAGTACTGTGCTAATTACTGGTGAAAGTGGAACAGGAAAAGAGCTTGTTGCAAAGGCAATCCATAGGCACAGCAACCGAAAGCATAAAGAATTTGTGGCAGTAGACTGTTCAGCCCTTGTTGAAACACTTCTGGAAAGTGAACTGTTCGGCCATGTCAAGGGCTCTTTCACTGGAGCCCACCAGACAAAACATGGGCTTTTTGAGTTGGCAAATCATGGCACGTTCTTCTTCGATGAGATTGCTAATCTGAGCCTTAGCATTCAAGCAAAGCTGTTGCGTGTAATTCAAGAACGGGAATTTATGAAAGTGGGGGACCAAAAGAGGATCAAACTGGATATTCGAATTATTTCTGCCTCCAATAAGGATCTAGGAAAATGCGTACGACAGGGTGAATTCAGGGAGGATCTTTTCTATCGCCTTAGCGTGGTCCCAATCCATATACCCCCGCTTAGAAAACGCAAAGGGGACATCCCACTCCTTGTTCAACATTTCTTGGAAAAATTCAGCAAGAAATTGAAACGCGCAGTGCCTGAGGTGTCCCCTGAGGCCATGGCCATCTTACAGGAATACGCCTGGCCAGGGAATGTCAGAGAATTGGAACATACCATAGAACGTATCCTTATCCTAGAGGACACCGATATAATAAGACCTGTTGATCTACCTGCCTTTATTACCCAACGCCAGGGAGAGTTTCAGATGTTCTCTGAAGATCTCATCACTTTAAGAGAACTGGAAAAGAAGTATATCCGTTTCGTATTAAAAAGGACCAGGGGGAAAAAGACCGAGGCAGCTGACATACTCGGTATTAATCGAAAGACACTGGGCCTAAAAATCAAGAAATACGGTTTATATTAAGTAAAAAGCCCTATCACTCTCTTCGCAGGCAACAGACCTAATCTTTTTCTGGCGGGGACGACGAGTCTCAAACTCATGAGCAGCATAGAATTTCACCTGGTTACGAGCACTGCACCCCCTTTTGCACCGGTCGGAGTTAGTGTTGAGTTAGGTGGAGGCGGAAAGGCCAGCTGGTATTGAGGAAGGCGTCTCTCTCGCCTTTGAGGCCTTTGAAATTGACATGCAAGGGTAAAACAAGTAAACTAAGTTTAGTAAACTAGATCTTCAGAGGTAGTTTATGGAAACCATCAATATTCACGAAGCAAAGACCCACCTGTCGCGGCTGGTAGAGGAAGCCGCAAAAGGTAAGGCATTCATCATTGCAAAGGCGGGAAAACCCCTGGTAAAGGTTGTGCCTTTATCTGAAGAAGAGCAAGAGAACGACACAAAACTAGGATTTATGGCTGGTGAAATTTCGGTTCCCGAAGATTTTGATACCATGGGAGCATTTGAAATGAAGTCCCTTTTCGAAGGAAGCAAGGATTCATGAAACTCCTGTTAGATACCCACATACTATTGTGGGCTGCAGGACAGCCTGAGAGGCTTTCCCAATCAGCCCGTAACCTCTTGACTTCAAGGGAGAACAGTCTCATTTTCAGTGCAGCAAGCATATGGGAAATTGTCATAAAGCTGGGCCTTGGGCGCAAAGATTTCAAAGTGGATCCGTATCGGCTTAGGAAGGAGCTTGTTGCCCATGGATACGCAGAGCTTCCCGTGACGGCTGAACATGCGCTAAGGGTTGGCTCGTTACCGCCACTTCACAAAGACCCTTTTGATCGTATACTTTTGGCCCAAGCTCGTTCAGAAGGCTTAGTCCTTCTTACCACTGACTCGGCTGTGGCCCAATATGGGGACTCAGTTGTCGTCGTATAAGACATGGTTGAGGCCCTGGCCACAGGTTCAGGTGTAAAAGGCGAATCACACTGTAAAGGCAAAGAGGATGGAGTGCCTGTAAAGAACTTCTAAGGGCATTGGAGGTAGAGGAAGACAACAAAAAGCCTATTGCCCCTCCTGATGGAAGGCGCAATAGGCTTATCTGTAGCTTATGGCGGGGACGACGAGACTCGAACTCGCGACCTCCGGCGTGACAGGCCGGCGTTCTAACCAGAACTGAACTACGCCCCCGCGGTTTTGTTGTGGTAGGCGGAACAGGATTTGAACCTGCGACCCCCGGCTTGTAAGGCCGATGCTCTCCCACTGAGCTATCCGCCTATCCCATATGTTAATCTATCAACTGGGCCAAAGATTGTCAACCCGATCCGCTGTTTCAATGAGCAGTTATTTCCGTTGGAGAAGGTTTTTCCTTTTTCATAAGATCTTCGATGCAGAAGGGGACATAGTCCTTTTCAGTAGCGAAAAGATCCTCCCCTTCCTCCAGGATAAGTGCTTCACGCAACACCTCATCCATATGCTCCACCAGAATAAGCTCCACCTTCTTTAGTATCTTCTTTGGGATCTCCTCAATGTCCTTCTTGTTCTCAAAAGGAATGATTACCTTGCTTACCCCGCCCCGGTGAGCAGCCAAAATCTTTTCCTTCAACCCTCCTATGGGGAGGACCCGACCTCTCAAGGTAATCTCTCCGGTCATAGCGATGTCACGGCTCACAGGCCTTCTGGTCAGGGCCGACACAATGGCAGTGGCAAGCGTGATACCAGCAGAAGGCCCGTCCTTTGGGATAGCGCCCTCAGGCACATGCACATGAATATCCACTTTCTCGTAAAAATTATCAGGCAGCTTCAGAAGCCTTGATCTTGAGCGCACATAACTCAGGGCTGCCTGGGCAGATTCCTGCATCACCTCTCCCAGCTTACCGGTCAGCACTAGATTCCCCTTTCCTGGCATGACCGTGGCCTCTGTTTGGAGGAGCTCTCCTCCCACATCAGTCCACGCAAGCCCAGTGGCCACCCCTATGGCGTCCTTCTCTTCGGTCCTGCCGTACCTGAATTTGGGTACACCGAGATATTTATGTAGTGACTGGGCCTTGATTTGAATCTTGGTCTCCTTGCCTTGCTTCACCACCTCCCTTGCCACCTTGCGGCAGATGGAAGAGATTTCTCTTTCCAGGTTTCGGACCCCAGCTTCTTTTGTATAAAGCCTGATGATGTTCAAAATGGCATTATCCGTGAAACTTAAGTTTTCCGGGGTCAAACCATTTTGCTCTATCTGCTTCTTGATAAGAAATTGTTTAGCAATATTTAGTTTTTCTAGCTCCGTGTATCCCGGCAGCCGGATGATCTCCATCCTGTCCTGCAGGGGCAATGGGATGCTGTGTAGCGTATTAGCCGTAGTGATAAAAAGGACATCAGACAGGTCATAGTCCAGGTCAAGGTAGTGATCGTTGAATGCGTAATTTTGTTCAGGATCCAAAACCTCCAACAGAGCGGCAGCGGGATCACCCCTAAAGTCAGTGCTCATTTTGTCCACTTCGTCCAGGCAAAATACGGGGTTATTGGACTTGGCCTTCTTAAGATACTGGATAATCTTGCCTGGCAATGCGCCAATGTATGTTCTCCTGTGGCCCCTGATCTCGGCTTCATCCCTCACGCCTCCCAGGGATAGCCGTACAAAATTGCGGCCTGTTGCCCTGGCCACAGACCGGGCAAGGGAAGTCTTCCCAACACCAGGGGGGCCCACAAAACAAAGGATAGGACCTCGCATCTTTTTGGTAAGGCGTTGTACAGCAAGGTATTCCAGAATCCTTTGCTTTGGTTTTTCAAGCCCGTAATGATCTGCCTCAAGGATGGCCTCAGCCTCCTCAATATCCATCTTTTCCTTGGTCCTTTCGTACCATGGAAGGGACAGGATCCAATCAATGTAATTGCGGACCACCGTGGCCTCAGCCGACATGGGCGACATCATTTTCAGTTTCTTTAATTCATGCTTGACCCTAGCATGGGCCTCTTTGGGAAGGCGTTTGCGTTTGATCCGCTTCTCTAGCTCCTCCAGCTCTGCCTTGAAATCATCCTTGGCCCCCATTTCCTTTTGAATGGCCCGCATCTGTTCATTCAAGTAATAGTCCTTCTGGGTCTTTTCCATTTGCTTCTTGACCCGGGCTCGGAGGCGTTGCTCCAGGCGGAGTATGCTGATCTCGTTGCGAAGTTTTTCAAAGAGCTTCTCCAGGCGTCTATTAAGATCCTCTATCTCAAGAAGCTCTTGTTTGTCGCGGACCTTCAAGGACAGGTGTCCTGCGATGGTATCGGCAAGGCGCTCGGGATCCTCGATGGAGGTTACGGTTGATACGATCTCCTCACTGATCTTATTGTTGAGCTTAGCATACTCCTCAAAACTAGAAGTAATGGTTCGGACCAAGGCCTTTGTCTCAAGGTTGATCTCGGCCCGAGTGTAAACCCTCCGTACCTCAACCATGAAAAATTCCTGATCCCCCAGGAAGTTCTCAATCTTTCCCCTGAACTTTCCCTCGATCAGGGCCTTTACAGTACCATCGGGGAGCTTAAGCAATTGCAATACAGAGCCCAGTGTGCCATGGGAGTAAATGTCCCGTGGGGTGGGGCTGTCCACTTTGGCATCTTTTTGGGCTGAAAGAAAGATCTCTTTCTGGTGGGACATGGCATATTCAAGCGCCTTAATGGATTTGTCTCTGCCCACGAAAAGAGGCACAACCACATTGGGAAAAACCACCACGTCCCTAAGGGGTAAAAGGGGGTAAAAATAGGTCTCGTCTTTTATAAAATCCTTTGGGTCTTTCTTTAAATTAAACATGGCCCTATGCATAACCTACTTGATTTTCATAAAGTATAAGAGGCTGTTCGCCTTTGGTGATCACCTCTTCACCGATAACACATTCCCTGATGCCAGGTGTAGATGGGATATCATACATGATATCCAGCATCACGGATTCCATAATAGCCCGCAACCCTCGGGCCCCGGATTTTCTCTTTATGGCCTCCCTGGCAATGGCCATAAGGGCTTCGTCTGTAAATTTGAGCTCCACGCCTTCCAATTCAAACAGCTTCTTATATTGCTTTACCAAGGCGTTTTTTGGTTCTGTTAGTATACGTACAAGCGCTTCCAGACTGAGCTCGTCCAGTGTGGCCAAAATGGGAATTCTCCCTATGAATTCTGGAATAAGACCGAATTTGATCAAATCCTCGGGCTGTACCAAGGACATGATCTCATTCATATTCATCTGACCGGTTCCGCCGATGTCCGCCTCAAACCCCATGGCCTTTTTGCCTATACGGGTTTGGATGATCTTATCAAGGCCGTTAAAAGTTCCTCCACAGATGAACAGGATATTGGTAGTATCCACCTTCACAAAATCCTGCTGAGGGTGCTTCCTTCCCCCCTTGGGAGGCACATTGGCCATAGTACCTTCTATGATCTTCAGTAGGGCCTGCTGCACGCCCTCTCCGGAGACATCACGAGTTATGGACGGGCTGTCGGTTTTGCGGGCAATCTTATCTATCTCGTCAATATATACGATGCCCTTGCTGGCTGCCTCAACATCATAATCGGCCATTTGGACCAGATTCAAAATGATATTTTCCACATCCTCACCCACGTATCCGGCCTCGGTTAGGGTGGTGGCATCGGCAATAGTAAAAGGAACTTTCAATATCTTTGCCAGGGTCTGGGCTAGGAGGGTCTTTCCACACCCAGTTGGTCCAATAAGGAGGATGTTACTCTTCTGGATCTCGACCCCCTCCATGTCAACCTTTGTATTGATACGCTTATAATGGTTGTGGACGGCCACGGAGAGGATCTTCTTAGGCCGTTCCTGCTCGATTACATATTGGTCCAGGATTTCCTTTATCTCAGCAGGCTTGGGAAGCTGGCCCGCCCCCTCTTGTTCGCTTTCTTGGGCATATTCTTCTGCGATAATCTCATTGCACAACTGAATGCACTCGTCACAGATATACACAGAAGGTCCTGCTATCAGCTTCTTTACTTCATCCTGGCTCTTTCCGCAAAATGAACAAAGCAAATCTCCATTGGAATCATTTTTTCTTGGCATAATCCCTTCCTATCACTTGTTTGATGGTGTTTGCATTTCCCTGCTGGTAATCACCTTGTCGATGATACCATATTCCCTGGCCTCTTGCGCGCTCATAAAGAAATCACGCTCCGTGTCCTGGCGGATCTTTTCGATGTCCTGGCCCGTATGTTTGGCCAATATCTCATTTAGCAAGTCGCGAATCTTCAGTATTTCCCTTGCATGAATATCGATATCCGTGGCCTGGCCTTGGGCGCCTCCTAAAGGCTGATGAATCATGATGCGGGCATGCGGTAAGGCATAGCGTTTTCCCTTTGCCCCAGCCGCCAAAAGGAGTGCCGCCATGCTGGTGGTTTGGCCCATGCAGATGGTAGCCACATCAGGCTTGATATATTGCATGGTATCATAGATGGCTAACCCGGCAGTCACCGAGCCACCTGGGGAGTTTATGTAAAGATTGATATCCTTGTCAGGATCTTCGGATTCAAGGAAAAGCATCTGGGCTATGATGGTGTTTGCTATTCCATCGTGTACTTGTTCGCCCATGAATATGATCCTATCCTTTAGAAGCCGAGAATAGATATCATAAGCCCTCTCACCTCGGCTCGATTGCTCTATCACTATGGGTATTAACATGATGACTATGCTGTCTCCTCTTGTTTGGAATTGGCTCCTTGTTCGGTTGCCGATGTTTCATCTTCAATAATGTTAGCATGCTCCATAAGGTAATTCAATGTTTTTTGCTCAAGCAACCTTTGCCTCATGGAATCAATTAATCCCCGGGCCTCGTAATATCGCCGCAAGGGCTCTACCTCTTGACCCGTTGTCTTGGCCAAATCTTGGAAGGCTTCCTCTAAATCCTCTTCAGTAACTGTAATATTTTCCTTTTTTGCAATTTCGGTGAGGATTAATGATTGCTTAACCTTTTTTTCCGCAGATGGCCTGAACTCTTCGCGCAGCTTTTCCTCGGACAACCCTGCTTTCTCAAGGCTCGAGCCGCTTCTCATAAGGTCCTGTCTGACGCTCTCAATTCCACTGAGGATCTCGCTTTCCACAAGGCTTGAGGGCAATGGAAGCTCTATCCCTTCAGCGATCTTTTCAATGAGCCTGCTTTTTGCCTCCCTTTCAACACGCTGGGTTTCCTGTTGGATCATCATTTCCTTCACCCTGGCCCTAAGGGCCTCGAACGAGTCAAATTCCGCATCCAGGCGGCGGGCAAAATCATCATTGAGCTCCGGTAGTTCCATCTCTTTTATATCACTGATCTTTACCTGGAAGTCTATAGACTTACCGGCAAGCTGGCTATGATAGTACTCCTGCTCAAAATCCACATGGATGGCCTTTTCTTCCCCTTTTTTCGCGCCAATAAGTGCCTTTTCAAACTCAGGATGAAAATCCCCACTACCTACCCGAACCATAAAATTGCTGGCCTTAATATCCTCTAGGGGCTGTCCGCCGCTAAAGGCCGCATATTCTAAAATCACATAATCATCCTCTTTTACAGGTCGATCAGACTCAACAGAGGTCAATCTTCCATGGGCCTTTCTGATCTCTTCAAGGCGCTTGTCCACATCCTCCTCGGTGATGTGGACTTTTTCCTTTTTAACCTCAATGCCCCGATATTCCCCGAGCTCGATTTCCGGACGCACCTCCATGACCGCGCTGTATCTAAAGCTCTTCCCCTTTTCCAGAGTTCCTTTTTCCAGAATCGGAAAGTTCAAGGGAAAAAGCTCAGAGTCTTGGAGTGCCTTGGGAAAGCTCTCATTTATCAACTCCTTTGTCACATCCTCAATCACCTGTTTTCCATAATACCGCTCTAGCAGTTTAATAGGGGCCCTTCCAGGTCGAAATCCCTTGATTTTGGCCCGCTTCTGTATCTCTTTGTAGGCCTGATCAATCTTCCGATCCACCTCATCTGGCTCTATCTCAATTGAAATCTTTTTGCTTGTTGGACTGAGTTGCTCTATATCCGTCTTCATGTCACATCCTTTCTATGCCAGGATTTTTCCGCCTCCACTGTAATATCGCGGGCTTTGTTATATATGTTAGCAATCTCAAAGTAGATTGCAAGAGATATACTGAACGATGCAAATTACTAGAGGATCGTTGACCCTGTCAATGCGAAACTGGCTTTAGGCCCTCGGAGCTCTTCACTTTTGTTTTAGTTTCTGGACAAATTTTTCGATTTGTATTTTGACCAAAGATGACTTATGCTGGAGTAACCTCTCGGGAGTAGAAAGGGCCTGAAATGAAAAAGTATGGTATTTTTATTATGCTTGTTTTATTAATTCAATTTGCACTAGGATCCACAGCCAGCACCAAGACAACGTTCAGGATCACCAGGGTATATGACGGCGACACGGTGATGGCAGTCCGCAATAGCGTGGTGATTTATGTGATGCTCGTAGGAATCGACGCGCCTGAAATCTCAGAAGCTGCAAATATGCCAGACCAACCTTATGGCAGAAAAGCCAAGGAATACCTGGCAAGTCTGATACTTGATAAAGATGTGGAAATTAAAGGTTATGGAAAGGCCCCCTACCCTGACAACAACATTATTGGCGTAATCTTTCTTAATGGGAGGAATATTAATCTGGAAATGGTGCGACAAGGCCTTGCAGAGGTCTTCCAAAAGGATCTCCCACCCGGATTTGACATTACCCCGTATCTCGAGGCAGAAAAACAGGCCAGAATTAATAGGGCTGGGATGTGGTCTTTAGGCAACAAGTATGTTAGTCCTTCCAGATGGCGCCAGATGCATAAAGTGGGGATGACCAAGAGACCATAATACGGCTGGATTTCCGATTGACTCAAAATCCTTCTTCCTTATCTAACCTTTGATTTTTGTTGACAAATTCCTATCCAAACGAGGCCATGCGTAGGTAATTGAGTGTCCTCGACCAAAGGGCCTATAATTTGACCATGATTGAGCCACATACCCTCTCTGCTCGAAAATTCGACTGGAAACAAAATGCAAAGGAAATAGGCGCTGAAAGATGACAACTAGATGTTAAATACCCCTTCTCTTTTTGTGCCACCCACCGATTCCTCGTCAATTGTTCTCTACTATTGTGACCTTTTCTCCCTCTAAAGAGTTTTTGGTAAGTTGCCGAATATAAGGCGAGAGGGGTACGGCTACTACCTTTGGAAATTTCTTTCCAAGGAGACACGAAAATGGAAGATAGGCCTAAGATCCTGGTTGTGGAGGATGACGATCAGGTACGGAGTTTTTTGGGTGCGGTCTTAGATAAAAAGGGATACCAGTACCGCCTGGCCTCCAACGCAAAAGAGGCCACTGAGCACCTAAAGAACGATTTCATAGACTTGGTACTTTGCGACATCATGATGCCAGATGAATCCGGCTTACATCTATGTAAAAAGATCAGGGCAGAGAGGCCCGAGACCGCCGTCCTGATGGTAACTACCCTGGATGATCCCAAAACCATCAATGATGCCATAAAGGCAGGGGCCGATGGTTATGTCACCAAGCCCATTGAACAAGAATCCCTTATGTCCCAAATTACTACTGCCATTTACCGGAGAAGGCACGACTTGGTTACCAGCCGATACAAAGAAGAGCTTGAAAGGGAGGTGACCAAAAAGACAAGAGCCCTCAAAAAAGCCATCAAGAAGCTGATGGCGGAAAAAAGGGAGCATCGAGAAAAGGTCAAGATGCTTTACTCCCTCTTTAATACTGTACACGCCGGCATAGTACTCGTGGATGCAGAGACCCATCATGTGGTCGAAATCAATGACTACGGTTGCAATATAATCGGTCTGCCAAGAGAAAAGATCCTCGGTAAGATCTGCCATGAGATAATGTGTCCTGCAGAGGGGGGCAAATGCCCTGTCAAGGACATGAAACAAAAAAACGTGAGAATCGTGAACGACGAACGTACCATCCTCACTGCACAAGGAGACCAGATCCCTGTACTCAAATCCATTGAACCCATATCCCTCGGCGGAAAACTTCACTATCTTTCCAGCTTCGTGGACCTAAGGGAACGAAAGGAGTTTGAAAAGGAGATAGCAAAAAAACAACACGAGATTGAAACCATTCTGGATTCCGTCCCTGCGATGATCTTCTATAAGGATAAAAACAACAGAATTGTCCTCGCTAACAAAACATTCTCAGATATCACGGGATTCTCCAAAAAAGATATTGAAGGAAAAGATTGCCGTGAACTCTGGCCAGATCAAGCGGATGATTACTGGAGAGACGACAAAGAGGTCATCTCCACCGGGAGACCCAAAAGAAATATTATAGAAAAGCTGGAAACCTCCCGCGGCACTAGATGGATCAAGACGGACAAAGTGCCCTACCGCAATGCAGATGGTACTATCATTGGTGTAATAGGCTTTGCCCTTGATATCACTGAGTTGAAGGAAGCTGAGATGGCTCTCAAGGAGAGCGAAGAAAGATTCAGAGCCATAAGCGAATCGGCCCAGGATGCAATTGTCATGATCAATGAAAAGGGGATGGTCTCTTTCTGGAACAGGGCCGCTGAGACTGTCTTTGGATATTCCAAACAAGAGGCCATGGGAAGGGACCTTCACGAGCTTATCGCCCCTAAACGGTACCTGGAAAAGTATAAAAAGACCTTCCGCATCTTCAGGGAAACGGGAAAGGGTATTGCCGTAAACAAAATCCTTGAGCTTGATGCCAAAAGGAAGGACGGCACCGAGTTCCCTGTGGAGCTGTCCCTGTCGGCCATCCAAATCAAGGGCAAATGGCACGCTGTGGGCATTATCCGGGATATCACCGAACGGAAACTAATGGTAAAGGCCCTGAAAGAATCCGAGGAGCAGTTCCGCATCGCCATTGAAAACTCAAATGATGGAATCGCTCTGGTGGATGAAGACAAGCATTTCTATGTAAACAAGAAATTTCTTGAAATCCTCGGCTATAGCAGCCCGGATGAGCTTATTGGGAAATCCACGGCCGATATTCTCCATCCCGACGATCGAGATAGGGTTTACAAGTTCAACAAGGCCCGCCGCGAAGGAAGGTCTGTGCCCAATCGCTATGAGGCAAGACTTCTCAGGAAAGATGGATCATACGTGCATGTAGAGATCTCCGCTACCCTGACAAACTTTAGAGGCAAGCAGATCGCCCTTGCCAATATCCGGGACATCAGTGAGAGAAAACGGGCTGAAGAGGCCTTGAAAAAGTCGGAAGAAAGGTACCGGCTCCTTGTGGAAAATATCAAGGAGGGAATCGTAGTAGCCCAGGATGGGATGCTGAAGTTCGTCAATCCCGCAATCTGCCAAATCACCGGCTATACCAAAGAGGAACTCCTTTCCACGCCCTGGGTGAAATTCCTTCATCCGGATGACCAGGATATGGAGCTCTGGTACCATAATGATCGCTTGAAGGGAAAGAAGGTACCCAGATCTTATCTCATACGGGTTATCGATAAGGAGGGCAGAACCCATTGGCTGGAAAATGACGGTGTTGTGATCCAGTGGGAAGGAAGGCCTGCCACTCTCAACTTCCTCGCGGATGTAACTGAACAAAAGCTGGCCGAGGACGAATTCCGCAAGGCTCATGCTGAGCTAGAACACCTCATCGCCTCATTGTCCTCCATCCTGATCGAGCTAAGCCCTGAAGGAGAGGTAAAACGCTGGAACCGTGTGGCTGAAAAGGTGCTGAACATCAGCGAGGCCGAGGTGCTGGGCAAGAGGCTGGAGGAACTCCCCCTATCTTGGGAGTGGGAGAAGGTGGCTGAGGGAATTTCCCGGTGCAATGAGGTAAAGGAGCCCCTCCGGCTCCAGGACGTACCCTTTACCCGTCGTGATGGCACACGCGGCTTTTTGGGCATCGGATTGACCCCAAAACTGGATGAGGAAGGGCAAGTGAAAGGGGTCATCTTTATGGCCTCTGACATTACAGAGCGCAGGAGTTTGGAAACCCAACTCCTTCAAGCCCAAAAACTGGAATCAGTAGGGCAATTGGCCGCGGGCATTGCCCATGAGATCAACACCCCTACTCAATTTGTAGGGGACAACATCCAGTTCCTTCAGGAGGCCTTCAAAGACCTTAATCAGCTCCTTGAGCAATATAAAACATTATGCGAGAATCTAGAACAAGGCAAGGCAGACAAAAACTTCGTGCAGAAGATCCACGAATTAGAAGATGAAATTGACCTTCCATACCTCATGGAGGAAATCCCCAAGGCTATTGAGCAAAGCATGGAGGGCGTCAGACGAGTTGCCAAGATCGTCCGGGCCATGAAGGAGTTCTCCCATCCTGGCAGCGAAGAAAAGACCCTTGTGGATCTAAACCATGCCATTGAAAATACCATCACTGTGGCGAAAAATGAATGGAAATACGTGGCAGAGATGGAAACAGACTTTGATCCTGCCTTGCCTCCCGTACCCTGCCTTCCCGGGGAGTTAAACCAGGTTATCCTGAATATGATCATCAATGCAGCCCACGCCATTGCAGATGTTATGGGCGATGGAAGCAAGGGCAAAGGGACCATTCGGATTACCACCCGCAGGGATGGCAACTGGGCAGAGATCCGGATCAGCGATACGGGCACAGGGATCCCGGAAGCCATCCGTGACCGTATCTTTGATCCCTTCTTCACCACTAAAGAGGTGGGAAAAGGTACCGGCCAAGGCCTTGCCATTGCCCGCTCCATGATCGTAGACAAACATGGAGGTACCATTGACTTTGAGACCCAAGAAGGCAAAGGCACCACCTTTATTATAAGACTCCCGTTAGAAGAAAAGGTTAAGGGTTAAAGGTCTCGAAACCATGGCAAATAAAACCAAAAAGAAGATATTGTTCGTTGACGATGAGCCGAGCGTGCTAAGTGGACTCAAGCGGATGCTTCGTGGAATGCGTGCCGAATGGGACATGAGCTTTGTGGAAAGCGGTGAGAAGGCCCTCGAGCTCCTGGGAAAAGACCGTTTTGATGTCATTGTCTCTGACATGCGCATGCCGGGGATGGATGGAGCAGAGCTCCTTACCCTCGTCATGAAGCAATACCCTGAGGTGGTCAGAATCGTCCTTTCCGGCCATTCGGACAGGGAGATGATACTGCGGTCCGTGAGGCCTGCCCAGCAGTACCTGTCCAAGCCCTGCGATGCTGAGACCCTTAAGTCTACGGTAACAAGGGCCTGTGCCCTCAGGGATCTTCTAGTTGAAGACTCACTCAAGCGAGTGGTGTCCCAAATGGATTCCCTGCCCAGCCTCCCTAAACTCTACCAAGAAATCATGGCGGAAATCCAGTCTGAAGATCCTTCCATCCAGAAAGTGGGAGAAATTATTGCCAAAGACGTGGGCATGACCGCCAAGATCCTGCAATTGGTCAACTCGGCCTTCTTCGGAATGCCACGCCACATTAAAAGCCCACAGCAAGCGGTGACCCTTCTGGGGCTTGAGACGGTAAAGGCCCTCGTGCTTTCTGTTCAGATCTTCAGCCAATTTGATGGCACCAAAATCCCCAAGAAATTTCTGGAGGGTTTATGGCACCACAGTATGGCAACAGGAAGCTACGTGAGGCAAATTATCAAGACCGAGGAGGTGGAAAAAACCCTGGCTGACGACACATATATGGCCGCCGTGCTCCATGATGTAGGCAAATTGATTCTTGCAGCCAGTTTTCCGGATCGCTACCGTGAACTCATCAAGAAGTCGCGTGAAAACCGCTTGCCCATTCGACACTTCGAACTGGAGGACTTTGGTACAACACATGCGGAAGTTGGTGCTTATTTGATGGGGCTCTGGGGTCTGCCAGATGCGATTGTTGAGGCGCTTGCCTTTCATCACAGGCTCGCACAGTGTCCAGTACAACGCTTCGCACCTCTCATTGCGGTACACGTAGCAAGTGCATTGGAGCACCAAGCAAATAATGAAGAACAAATAGATTACAGCGAAGAGCTGGACACAGAACATCTCAACCGATTAGAGCTTGCTGATCGGTTGGATCCGTGGAAGGAGGCCTGCAACGAAATATTTCAGTGAGGAAGTCAAGATGGAACAAAAGATTCTATTTGTAGACGATGACGCTAATATACTCGCTGCCTTTAGACGGCATCTGAGGAAACGTTTTCATTTCGATACAGCCCTGGGCCCTGAAGAAGGTCTCAAGGCCGTCGTAGAGAAGGGACCCTATGCTGTGGTTGTATCAGATCTCCGCATGCCCAAAATGGATGGTATTGAGTTCCTTACCCATGTGAAAGAAATAGCTCCTGATACAGTACGCATGATGCTCACCGGACATGCAGACCTTCACAACACCATCGAAGCTGTCAATGAGGGCAATATCTTCCGATTCCTCACCAAGCCATGTCCGGTTGACCACCTCTCAAAGGCCCTTCAGGCTGGGATTGAACAATACCGTCTGATTCGGGCAGAAAAAGAACTTTTGGATAACACCCTTAAAGGAAGCATCAAGGTGCTGACAGATTTGTTGGCCATTGCCAATCCAGAGGCGTTCGGACGGGTCTCACGTATCAAGAGGCGGGTCAAAGATATCGCTAATTATATGGGAATCGAACACACCTGGCAATTTGAAACAGCGGCGCTTCTCTCTCACATAGGCTTTGTCACCATTCCGGAAGAAACCCTTCGAAAAATCTATGACGGTGAAGACTTGAGTGGGGAGGAGATACAACTATTTGACATGCATCCCTTCATAGCCTCTGATCTCATAAAAAATATCCCTCGAATGGAAGGGGTTGCCGAGATCATTGCGTTTCAGGAAAAGCGATTTGATGGATCAGGCCTGCCCCCTGACAAGCCTGGGGGAGAAAACATCCCTTTGGGTGCCAGAATTTTGAAGGTAGCGTTGGATTTTGATTCACTGCAGGCATCTGGTAAGCAAGAAAACGAGGCATTTTCTGAACTAAAGAAACGCAACGGCTGGTATGACCCTAATGTACTTAAAGCCCTGAAAATGGCCCTGGGCATTGAGACAAAGTATGAACTCAGGGCCGTAAAGGTGAGAGAGCTGCGCAGTGGTATGATATTTGCCCAGGATGTCCGTGCCTTAAAGGGCAGACTCTTAGTCGCAAAGGGCCAGGAAGTGACCCCTGCCCTTTGCGAACGACTCAAGAACGTGGCCCAAATAACGCCGGTCTATGAGCCAATTAAGGTTCTGATAAGGATAGAAGACAAACAGAATTCATCATCACAGAATCTCGCTTGTTAGGATGGACCGGATTTGCTGGATCAGGGCATCGTAATCCTGGGGGAGAGTCTCATCATCCAAAAGGATTTCTCCAGTGGAATCCTTCTTCACCTTGGTAATCCCCGGGTATTTCCGCTCTAATGCCTCAATGGTTCTCTTCTGTCGTCTTGCCATTTTGAGAAGTCTAAAGGCCTCTGCCATCAAGGCTTTTTGTTGTAAGGCTTGACGAATCGTGATAGCGAGGTCGAACACATTGCAGGGTTTGCGGAAAAAGCGGTAAATCTCACCTTCGTTGATGGCCCGGATGGCCATCTCAAGATTTGCATGCCCGGTTAGTATCATCCTAATGGTATCCGGATATTGCCTTCTCACTATGCTCAAAAACTCAGAGCCTGACATACCAGGCATCATTTCATCAGACACCACAACATCCACCGGCTCTCTTTTCAATAACTCAAGGGCCTCTTCAGCAGATCCTGCACTTAGCAGCTCATAGGGCTCGGTTGAGAGGACGTCTTGCAAAAGCTCGGTGATGGCCCTTTCATCGTCTACAATCAGGACCTTATGGCTACCCTTTTGTAAACTTCTTTGACGCATCACTGCCATTTTTTAGCCATATGGGGACGGGTTGATCATAACGCTCAAGGAGCCGTACGGCTTCTTCTATGGGTATTTTTATGTTTTTGCCGATCTTATGGGCCTTGATTTGGCCGCTTAAGAACCAATTTCGGATCGTCTGCCTCGTTACCCCTAGTAATTCACCCAACTCGGTTGTAGAAATAAAATACCTCTTCATAGGGCATCAAAATCCATCCACTCCTATTTTTCCTCACAAGAATGCAACAAAGATGCCAAAACCTGGGAAATCACCGGACAAAACGCACCTTCTCTTTTACCTCCTTTCGGGGTGGAGCTGGTATCTCACCTGCAGGCTTTCCAATGCACACAATGCTCACAGGATTCTTTTCAGGAGGTATGTCTAAGATTTCACGCATCTTCTTTTTGTCATACAATGTAAACCACAAACTACTTAGGCCGAGTCCGTGCGCGGCTAGGTGCATGTTTTGGATAGCTGCGGCACAGGCGTATTGGTAACCCACACCACCCTCATCAAGATATGCATCAAGCCCTGTCTTCGCGGGATCTCCCACCACAGCGATCAGCACGGGGGCTGACTTCAAAAAGTCCACTCGGTATTTTCCAAGCCATTTCCAGCCGCTTGCCTCCTCGCCCCATTTGCGACACCTCTCCGCTTCCTGGTATATCATCTCTTTGGTAGCATTGTCTTCAATAACAATGAATTCCCATGGCTGGCCATTCAAGGGTGAAGGGGCCCACGTACCCGCCTCAATGATCTCCATGATGATATCTTCGGTTATTGGCTCCGATGAAAAATTCCTGCAACTTCTCCTCCCCTTTATCGCTTCGAACAGCTCCATAACCTCTCCTCCTTGTTTTGATTGTTCTTATCAACAAAGGTCATCTTCTCTCTCAACCCAGCCTTGCCAGCTATAGGTTTTCCTGTGCTGTAGGGCAATTGATCCCTTTCCCTTCCCTAGCTGAGATGAAACACTTGTTGTCAGAAATACAAGCAGCCCGTCGCAAGTCTCCTGACTCCCATCTCTTGATAAGGCCAGGTTCCCTGATAAAAGGGCGGCTCATGGAAAAATAGTCGGCAAAGCCCTGTTTTAAAAGCCTATCAGCCACCTGATAGGACCGAATACCTCCCACCAAAATAAGTGGCACCCTGACCGTTTCCTTGAATACTTTTGCCTCTTCTCTGAAATAGGCCTCCTTTTCCTCATCTTTTATTCCTATACGACTCGGGCCCAATTTTCCACCGGTAAGCACCCCTCCGCTCAATTCAATGGCATCAATGCCGTTTTGCTCCAGGAGTTGCCCCACCCGCAGGGCATCCTCGAGCCCGAGTCCTTCGTCAATGAAATCAGCACAGTTCATCTTGATAAAGACTGGGAATTCAGCGCCCACCGCCTTGCGGATAGAAGCCAAGACTTCAAGAACGATCCGCGCCCTGTGCTCCACTGCCCCCCCATAATTGTCCTTACGCCGGTTGTAAAACGGTGAGAGAAACTGGCTCAAGAGATAGCCATGAGCGGCATGGATCTGGACTGCATCGAATCCCGCCTCTTTTGCACGCCTGGCACCCTCCCCAAAAGCCTTAACCACCTCGGCAATTTCCTTCTTACCCATGGCCTTTCTTGGGCTCTTGCCCACTCCTTCCAAAGATGATGGGGCCACGGGGTCATGGCCGGTAAGTTGTCTACGCGCAAAAAAACCGGAGTGAGCGAGCTGCAGTGCGATCCTACCACCCTTTTCGTGTACGGCCTCTGTCATCCTGTGAAGCCCTGGCATCAAGCTGTCATCATATACACCTAGCTGCCATGGACCAGCCTGGCCCCTTTTTTCCACATAGGCATGACCCGATATAATCAGTCCGACCCTTCCTTCTGCCAGCTCTGCCATCATGTGGATAAGCCTTGGGGTAGCGGCCCCTTTATCGTCTGCCAAGCCTTCCCAAGTAGCTGAGCGCACGAATCGGTTTCGAAGCCTCATCCCGCTAATGGCTGTTTCTTCGAAAAGATCTTTCATCCCCTCCTCCGAATCATGGCTTAGCGTCCCGTTCCACCTGCATATATAATCATATCATATTGACCCACTTTTCTCCAAATCTTCCTGCTCCCTCAAGGATCTCCTGTGAATAGCCGTGCCAGGGAAGCCACCTTTCCCATGGCACCGTTGATAACTAACGGGTGGCAAAGGGGCTAGGAAGTAAAAAAGGGAGAAAGCAGGGATTTGAGTAATCCCTGACATACTGACATGGATGGCGTCATAAACGCCACGGGAGGATTTTCATCAGGCTACTTGGGGATACTTATAAGGTAATTTGGGCCTTTCTAAATAACAAAGGTCTCAATGGCACCGGATAGTTCTTCTGCGCTGGCAGCCACCTTTTGAACGCCTTGGTCAATTTCACTGATAGCAGTATTTACATGGGTGATACCATCTGATTGCTCACGGGCAGCAGTGTCAATATCATTCATCAGTGTACATGCTGTTCCTATCTTTTCTGATAGGGTTGAAAATGCGGCATCCGTCTTTTTCATTAGCCCCACACCTTCATTTACCCTACTCGTGGTATCTTCAATGAGGGTTGTGGTATTCTTTGCCGCCTCAGCTGCCCGCAACGCCAAGTTTCGGACCTCGTCTGCTACAACGGCAAATCCTGCACCAGCCTCCCCGGCCCTGGCAGCCTCCACGGCCGCATTAAGGGCCAGAAGATTAGTCTGGAAGGCGATTTCATCGATGGCGGTTACAATCTTGGAAGTCTGCTCGTTTGAAGATTTAATGTCTGCCATAGACTGGGCCAGCCTGTCTATGGACTGAGATGCCTCTTCCACCACGGCCTTAACCTCCCTCATGAGCTCATCAGCTCTATGTGCATTTTCGGCCGTCTGCTTGGTCATATTGGAAATTTCCTCAATAGATGCACTGGTCTCCTCAACCGATGCCGCCTGGCTGCAAGCAAGTTCCTTGAGCACATCGGCATTTTGCTTTATTTCAGCTATCATATCGCGAAGACTCTGCATAACAAGATTTAGCCTGGCCATCATATGGTTGATCTCATCCTGGCCGGTAATGGTCAAAGAATGGGTCAAGTCGCCTCTACGCATATAGCCCGTTACCTCAAGCAGTCGATTCAGAGGACGATTTATACTGCGCCTGAAAAGAAGATATACAACAACTCCTAAAAGAAAGAAGCCCAAAAAGCCCACTACAATGCTCTTGTTCCGAATTTGATCAGCGGCCACAAATGCCTTTTCCACCGAAGTACGTACCTGTATACCCCCAAGTACCCTACGTGTTTTCCCGTGGCAGTGTTGGCAACGCTTTTCATTCAGGATCGGCCTCAAAAGGCTGATATAGCGCGAGCCGGAGATGGATTCCCTTAAGGCAGTGTCCGGAGATCGACCCGTCTCCAACATCTTTCGGGCAGTGGCCAGATGATGGGGGTCTGAAAGGGTGGTGGCAAGATTCTTACCGATCGTCTCCTTCTGTGTGCCGAATATAATTTCCCCTGTAGCATCAAAGACGAATACATCCAGGTCTCGAGTCTTTTCCTTGAGACGTGCAAACTGCTGTCTTACCGTATCATTGTCCCCCACGGCCAAGGCATCGAACATAGTTCCCTCAATGGCCGTAGCAAGGGTCTCACCATAATCATCCGCCTGTTGATCAATCAGTCTTTTCTGGAAATTCACGTTGGTGATGATTATGAAACCAAATACGAGAAGCAGGGCAGCCAAAATGCCACCCAGCACCTTTATCCAAAGGCGTTTTTCAAAAAAGGCAAACAAAGACATCTGTTCCTCCTATCCAGTCTGTCAATGTGCCCCGGCATATAGCATGGGTTTGTACCTGAACGCGCGCACCCTATCGGTATTATGGCAGGCCTTACACGAATCTTTATCCACCTTACCAAGGATATCGGATGCATCTTCTGAGTCCACATGGGCGCTTCCTGGGCCATGACATGTCTCACAACCCAGGTTCTTGAGATCAGGTGTTTGTTTCTCCGAAATGAATCCTCCCGGCTTTCCATACCCTGTGGTATGACAATGGAAGCATTCCTTTAGTTCGGAAGAAGTTAGTTGCTTTCGCATTAATTGGACACTGTGGAAGGAGTGGGCCTTTTTTGAGTACTTAATAAAATTTTCGTACTCTTCCTCATGGCAGGACGCACAGGCCTTGGAGCCCACATATGATTTCCCGGCCTCCGCGGCCGCATCATAGATATTATATGGGTTTAGATAGGCACCTCCTATGGCCACAGCCACCAATAAGGCGGCACCCCCGACAAGCCTTTTCACTCTCTCGCCTCCTTACTACTTATGTTCTGAAAATATTGCTTTATCCCGCACAGGAGACATTCAGCGCGTGATCATAAGCTACTCACCTAGCCCTGCGTGGTATACATGTTTAATCCTACATCGGAGTTTTTTACCTAAACTTGACTCAAAAATGGAAAAAGTTAACAAGAAGTATTTTCTTTTATCCTAGGTCCAATGCAAGCTTTTTCCCAAAGGGATTGGCCAACCCTCTTGATCTCCCTTCTTTTGAATGATAGGGTGATTCAAGGATAAGCCACTAAGGGCTGAATTAATGGGAAAGGCCCCCGATAGAGCAGTAAGCACTACGGCGCCCAGGAGATATGTACGGTGCTCCACAGATGTCTGCCTGCCAACCGAGGCCTATACATCTACTGTAGCCATTGGTGTACGATGCAAAGACACCTTTCATCCATTAGGAACTGGGACCCTTTTCCAGGCAGATACAGGGCCTGTGTGTGTTACTGCGGCCCATGTGGTCAAACAAGCCCAGCTAGGGCCCGGGGAATTATGCATTAGGGCTAAAGGTTCCCAACTGTTTGCCATCCAAAACAATGAAATTGGAGAGGATGACAGCCATATCCTTCTTGCCCCTGAGCCTTTGGACGTTGCTGTGATTCCACTTCCACGTATTGTTGTGGATGTGCTTGGGAAAAGGGCCCTACTTCATTCCTCGCATGTCACAGCAGATAAGGGGCCCTCAAAGGGCGTTTACTGCCTCCTAGGTTACCCTGAACATGCCTCTGGAAACTCTATCAGCATTGAGGACCAAACCGAATCAGTCCCCTTGCACTTCATAACTTATGGGTACGGGGGAACCACACAAGGTCTGGGCAGCTATCACCAGCGTTTTCACCTCCTACTTGCATGGAGCCCTCCACATACACGCGGTCGCTCGAAAATCCACAAAGAAGCTGCTTCAATCTCCCAAGAAGTGTTTGTGAATTTTCCTGAAGGCCTGAGCGGCATGAGCGGGTGCAGCGTGTGGAAATTGGCCTCCCACAGAGATTGTCCAGACACGGCTTCCATGGGGTCTCAGAGGATTGTGGCCTTACAAACAGGCCTTTATCCGGAAAGTCGTATTGTGAAGGCAACCAAGTGGACCGTAGTACTGGCTTTGCTTAATGGAGGCATTGGGGACCCCGTCTAACTCCCCACAAGGAAATCCTGAGAGTTAGGCGCCACACTTATCCGTACAGGCAGAATCCCATAGTAATCTCCATCTATTTGCACTGGTATGGGATATTTTGACTTGACTTCTAAACTCTTGGTTTGGAAATAAACCAAGTCTCTTTCCCTAATAAAGTACCGGAAACCGCAGCCCATTAGAAAAAACCTAAGGGCGGGAAGAAACCCCATCCTTCTGAACACCACCACATCTAGAAGACCATCATCCGGATACGCCTTCTGTGCAAATGTTAGGGGTCCCCCGTAGCGCCTGGTATTGCAAATCAATACAGTAGAGCCCCGCTCATTGTGCCCCTTAGCTTTTACATAGATGGGCCGGGCCTGATATTTAAAGATTTCCCGCATAGTGGCCCATGCATATGCCCCCAAACCCATCCGCCGCTTCTGAGCCGCCTCCAGCCTGGCCGCCACCTGTCCGTCAAATCCTATTCCTGCCATGAGGAGAAAATACCTCCCGTCCAACAAGCCTAGGTCCAGTCTGCGCTTTTGGTTTCTTAGCGTTACCTCAGCCGCCCCAAGGGGATCCTTCGTAGGAACCCCCAGTTCTCGAGCAAATACGTTCCCTGTACCAGCCGGGATAATCCCAATTGTCACTTTTCCAGGGCCAAGTGTGTTGATCACTTGGTTTAAAGTCCCATCACCGCCTATTACTACAACCGCGTCTCGACGAGAGTCCAAGCTGGAAATGGCATCCCTAAAACAGCTTCCCATATCTCCTCTCCACAACAGCACCTCAATCCCCATTGTCTGATAATAGGCCTGGACCCGCTTGACAGTGGCAGCAGCGTATCTCCCTGCATTTGGATTAGCAATTAGCACTAGATTTCTAAGGTTTGACATACGCCTTCCTCCCCACCCCTATTTCAGGGCGGAAGACACTTTCGAGACTAAAAAATATGATGGGTTTTGGTTAGTGTTTGAATTGAATTAGTGACGGATCATAGTCCTCTACCTTTTCATACCCAAGCAGGTTGAGGAGTGTGGCGGCCACATTAGACAGCCCCCTTTTTTCCAAAGGGGCCATTTCATATTCACCGCCATATTGTGAATCAACAATAACAAAGGGAACTGGGTTCAAGGTATGCGCTGTCTTGGGCTTACGGTTTCCGTGGGAGTCAATGGTAAACATCTCGTCGGAATTACCATGGTCTGCCGTTACCACGGTTATACCCCCTAGATCGTTCACCACCTTGATAAGCCGGCCCGCACACGAATCCACTGTCTCCACGGCCGTAATGGCTGCCTCCATATTACCCGTGTGGCCCACCATATCACCATTGGCAAAATTAAGGCGCCCGAACCTGAACTTCCCGGTTTCCAGGAGCTCAATAGTCTTATCTGTGATTTCAAGTGCCTTCATCTGTGGAGCCTTATCGAACTCTATTCTATCAGAGGGGATCTCAATGTAGGTTTCCAATTTCTCGTCTATATATCCAGACCTGTTTCCATTCCAGAAATACGTGACATGGCCGTACTTCTGCGTCTCGGAGATTGCAAATGAGGTAACACCCTCGGCACACAGATACTCACTAACAGTTCGGTCAATGGCAGGGGGCCATACCAGAAAGTTAGGGGGAATGTGTAAATCTCCGTCGTATTCCATCATTCCAGCGTATATCACGTCTGGTAATGGGCCCCGGTCGAATTCACGAAATTCTTTCTCTGTAAAGGCCCTTGATATCTCTATGGCCCTGTCGCCCCTGAAGTTGAAATTTATTACAACATCTCCATCACGAATAAGACCTACAGGCTCTCCCTTTTCATCCACCACCACAAATGAATCCAGATATTGATCGGTTATGTCAGGATCTTCCTTGTAATACGTCTCAACAGCTTCCTTTGCAGAGCGAAAAGGCCTGCCCTTGCCAAGTACATGGGCATCCCACCCTCTCTTTACGATGCGCCAGTCCGCCTCGTACCGGTCCATGGTAACCTTCATCCGCCCCCCACCTGAAGCAATCCTGTAATCCAGCCCCTTTTCCAAAGAGAGCTTGGCCAGTTTTTCTTCCGTGGGGATTACATAGTTCAGTGCTGATTTTTCTCCCACATCCCTTCCATCAAACAGGACATGTACGCGCACCCGTTTTAGATCCAACTCTGCGCATTTGTCGATCAGCTTGTATAGATGATCAATATGGGAATGTACATTTCCATCCGAAAGAAGCCCAATAAAGTGGATTGTCCCACCTTTCTTACCCCTTTCAACAATCTGCTGCCAAAGCTCGGATTCAAAAATCTTCCCCGTCTCAATGGCCTTATTTACAAGCCGAGCCCCTTGATCAAACACCCGGCCTGCACCTAGGGCATTATGGCCTACTTCGCTATTTCCCATATCCTTATCCGTGGGCAAACCCACTGCAGTCCCATGGGCCTGAAGCCTGCAGAACAGCTTGGATGCAAAGAGTCGGTCAAGGGTCGGAGTCTTTGCCATAAACACCGCATTGCGTTCGTCCTGGGGACCGAGGCCTATGCCGTCCATAATAACGAGAAGCAAAGGGCCCTTTCTGCCTCTAAACCAGGGATGCTTTTTCAGTTTCAGTTCCACTGTCACTCCTCTTGCGTCTTAATCTGTGGAAAAACCCGCTTCCGCCGCTTTTATTCCTTAGCATCTCCCTTATTCCTATGCAATGGTAAACCTTGGACTTTTAATAAGCATTATGAGAATCTACTTTACTTCTTAATCCGTTAAAGCTAGCTGCGGTCTATAGGTGTATAACTTATTCAACTGCACCCCAAAGATTTTGTTTGCAATATCTATTTTTTTGGAGGATAATTATAAATAAAGATTTTTGCCTACCAAATTTATTCACCATTTCTTCTGTCCCAGGGTACCCGGTCTTTTTGATTTCCACACCAATTACCGGGATAATATCAAAATTTTAACCTTCGCTCCAAACCCTAAACCACAGGAGGTGTACACATGAATTGGAAGGAAAAACTTAAACTTTGTTTGTGGGGTGCTGCTGGTGGCGCAGTTTTGTTAGCAATTATTGGGTTCACAGTAGGTGGATGGGTAAAGGGCAGTACTGCCCAAAGAATGGCAGAGGAAACTGCTACCGAGGCTGTGGTAGCCCGCTTGGCACCAATTTGTGTCTTACAATTCATGCAAGACCCAAATAGGCAGGAGAGACTCAAGGAACTGAAACAACTGGAATCATGGAAAACAGGTGACTATGTAAAAACACACGGGTGGGCGATAATGCCAGGTGAAAAAGAAGCCGATTACAATGTGGCCAATGAATGTGCAAGGCGCCTCGCGGAGCTTGAAATGTAACTATTCCTAAGACCCTTCTCTTCCGTGACCCAGTATTAGCAGCTCTTGCTTCCTAGCTAATACAAAAGGGTTCAGAAGAGATGGGATGCTGCGGTTATTTGCTAAAAAGTACTCCAGGCCGCACGTTTTCCTCACCATATTTTTCATATAAAGAATCTAGGGCCATGTTTAGATTTTTTCTTCTCACAGAATCCATATCCTGGTCAAAAAGGGGCAACTGGCGTCTTGCTGCTAGAAAGCTGAGTTGAGACAATGAGATACCCAAAAGCCGAACTGGCCTCTTCCCCACTGCTGTTTTTTCCAGAAGCTGGCAAACAATCGAATATATCTCAAAACCGTCGTCTGTGGATTTAGAGAGCGTCTTGGACCTGGTTATCTGGCGGAAATCGCTGTATTTTACCTTTAAGGTAACGGTTCTGCCAGCGACCTCCTTTTTGCGCATCCGGTGAGCCACCTTATTTGCAAGATATAGGAGCTCCTTTTTGGCCGTATCCATATCCAAGATATCTTGGGGAAAGGTTTCTTCATGGCCCATAGACTTCACGTCATGATACGGTATAACCTCTCGATCATCTATTCCCATTGATAGTTGATGCAACTTAAGACCGTGTTTACCAAATTCTTTTTCCAAAACCTTAAGCGGCACTTGGCTCAACTCCTTAAAGGTCCTAACATTGAGGCGCATCAAAGCGTGGTGTGTCACCTTTCCAACGCCCCACATCTTCTTTATGGGAAGCGGGTTCAAAAACTCTCTAACCCTGTCAGGGGGCACAATGGTCAGGCCATCGGGCTTGTCCATATCAGATGCGATCTTGGCAACAAATTTGCTTGGAGCCACGCCAGCCGAGACCGTGAGCCCTGTCTCTTCTAAAACTACTTTCTTTATTTTTCTTGCAATATCTTCGGGCTGGCCAAAAAGGCGTGTAGAACCTGTAACATCCAGAAATGCTTCATCTATTGATAGGGGCTCTACTAATGGGGTAAAATGATAAAATATCTCAAATACCTGTTTTGAAACCTCCCTGTATCTTGCCATTCTGACCGGCAAAAATATCCCGTGGGGGCATAGGCGCATAGCTGTGGCCATGGGCTGGGCGGAATGTACACCAAATTTTCTGGCCTCATATGAAGCAGATGCTACCACACCCCTTTCCCGGCTGCCGCCTACTATAACTGGCTTTCCCTTTAATGCCGGATTGTCCAGCACCTCCACCGATGGATAAAAGGCATCCATGTCCAAATGAATGATTGCCTTCTGCATCAATTCCTCATTATCCGGCCACATGAGGTAATTGTTGTAAGGGTGTGGTTCATCCCTTCTTCAGTGGGCCCGGTATAGGATGTCCTTTTGTCAGTTTGGCGGTGGGTCTTTATGCGCCACGGGTGTACAGGCCATTTATATAATACTTTTGCCATTTTCGGCCTAATTGTCAAGCTCAGGGGCCATTGGCGGTCTGGGCAGACAGAGATTGTTTGAAAAATCCTCCTCAGGAACCCCTGACCTTGCTGAACTCATCTCCTTCTCAAAAGTCCTCAAATTCTCCTTCCAAGGGTATCACCTTTTCTGGTCGGCCTCGGGAGACCAATCCAGACTTTTTCTGCCCCGATTGTATATGCTTACCTAGAGGAGTTTTTCCTTCTTCCTGAGCTTCCAGCGGGCCTCCTCGAGAGGAAGTCTTTACAAAATCTCTAGATACATCACTATCACCATCTTCTCCCCAAACCACAGATACTAATGAACCGACCACTTTTCTGATCTGTTCGGCCTGAGCATTCAGTTCCTCTGCCGCCGCTGCTGATTCTTCTGCACTTGAGGCATTAGCTTGAGTGACTTTATCCATTTGTGACATGGCCTGGCTAATCTGAGCTATTCCATTAGCCTGCTCTTGGGATGCCGAGGCTATTTCGGCAACAAGCGCACCAACCTTCTCTGCGATTTGGCTATTAATATCCAGTGCCTCCACTACCTTGGCATTCGACTCGTTAGCCTCTTGAATTTGGCCGTTCGCTTTCTCTATAAGGTCGGCCGTGTTCTTGGCTGCCTCAGCAGCACGGATGGCGAGATTCCGCACCTCATCGGCAACAACGGCGAAGCCCGCCCCCGCCTCACCAGCTCGAGCAGCCTCCACAGCGGCGTTAAGTGCCAAAAGATTGGTTTGAAATGCGATTTCATCAATGGTCTTTATAATCTTGGCAGTCTCCTCGCTGGATGCCACGGTTTCTGCAATGGCCTTCTTCATCTCTTCCATGCGCTCTGCGATAATCTGAAAGTTGGGTCTAGCTTCAGTCTTCATCAATCGGTCTACTTCGGCTACGTGTTCTGCGTTCTGCTTTATCATAGAAGATATCTCCTCAAGAGAAGATGAAGTCTCTTCCACCGAGGCAGCCTGCTCTGAGGCGCCTTCGGCAAGAGACTGGCTCGTCCCCGAGACCTGCTGCGAAGCGGAAGCCACCTGCTCGGCCCCTTCATTGAGGCTTCTGATAACCTTCATAACCGGATTTGTGATACTCCTTGCAAAAAAGAGGAAGCCCACGATAGTCATGGCTAGAAAGGCTATACCGGCTATTAGGACAACATTTCTGATGGACCGGGAAGCCTGGAGGAATTCTGCCGAATTCTGTGTTACCCCTACTGACCACCCTATTGATTTAATAGGACAAAATGCCGCTATTTTTGGCGTACCTTTATACACGTAAGAATCTATACCCGTCTCTTGGGCCAGTATCCTTTTGGTTATTCTTTCCATGCCCTTGATATCCTTAATATTAAGGGCCATTACCAAGTCCTTATTGGGGTGAGCTACAATAGTACCCTTTCTGTCCACAAGAAAGGGGTAGCCCGTCTTCCCTATCTTAATTGAAGTGATCTTGCTAACCAGAAAGTCGGTATTCAAGACCACTATAACACTCCCGATAAAATTACCTTCCTTGTTGTAAACAGGAGCGCAGACCGGCACTACTGGTTTACCACTACTCTTGGATTTGACTGGTTCGGAAATATTCGTTTTCCCGGTCTTTGCAATCTTGAAATACTTTCTGTCTCTTACCGATTTGCCCAGCTGCGATCCTCCGACACTATCTGAAAAAACGATACCTTCAGCATCCGTGACTACAAGGAGTTCATAATCATTGCCAGCCTTTTTCGAGATTTCGGCTAACTGGCTGTTCAGCCTTTCAATAGCCTTCTTCGCTGCTTGCGCCCCATTCTTAAGTACTGCTTCTGCCGCGTTTATCGTGATCCCGTTTACTGCCAGACTTTCAGCAAGCTTTCTTTCCTCCTGTAAGGCAAGCTCTGTCATGGCAGCAACATTTTTTGCAATATGAAGCGCTCGGTCCTCAGAAAGCGTTTCCAATGCCTTTGATGACCTTACGACTGAAAAAATGCCAACCACCAAAAGCGGTAATGCCACCGCGGAAATCCCGCCGACGAGTAGTTTAAATCTTAATGATTTTCTCTTCATGCTTAATAACCTCCATACCCGTTAGACTTATTTGATAGCCCACAGAGCAAAGATTTCCTTGATCCCTATACGCAGAAATCTCCCGAGCAAGTGATGGCTAATAGAAAAATAAATCAGCCCCTCTAACCCGAATTCACCTCCCTGGGCCATGGGGGATGAAAGACGTTGTTGTCTCTATCGGCAGGCGGGAATTGAGCTTTAGAAAAATCCAGGATCTCTGGGGCCTTTCAGAAGATATCCAATTTCGTTTACATTCACTTTATGGGTTGCCAAATGAAACCGAAATATTATATGCATCCCGTCTGTTATTACGATATCTTCTTTTTGGTTTCTCTCAAATAAGGGAGGTTTCTTGGCTATGAGGGATAGCGGTGAAACCAGGGAAAGCCTACAAAGGGAATTAACCCTCGCCCGCAAACGAATCGCCGAGCTGGAAGCCTCTGAAGTAGAAATCAAAAAAGAACTGAGGGGCCTCCAGAAGAGTGACAAAATATACCGTTCGTTGGCAGAGGATGCCTTTTTCAGCTCTAAGGTAGGAATTTTTGTCCTTGACCCTAATTTCAAAATCGCGTGGGTAAGCCATTCAATCGGTAAATACTTTGGCCTGAGTCCCAAAGAGATATTAGGAAAGGATAAACGAAAACTCATTAAGGAACAAATAAAGGATATTTTTGAAGACCCTGAAGCCTTTGCCTCTAAAGTCCTGCATACATACGATAACAATACCTATGTGGAGAATTTTGAGTGCCATGTGTTGCCTGGTCCGGGCCGGGAGGAACGGTGGCTGGAGCATTGGAGTGAACCAATCGAAAAAGGAGTCTTTGCAGGCGGCCGCATCGAGACTTATGTGGATATAACGGAGAGGAAAAGGATTGAACGCCGAATGGGGTACCTGAACAAAATCCTCCGTGCAATTTGGAGAGTCAATCAACTGGTTACCAGAGAAAGACATATGGGCCTCCTTATTAAAAAGGCCTGCAAGCTCCTTATGGAAACTGGTGCATATAATAACGTCTGGATTGCCCTTTTTGACCAGGGGGGAAGATTTTACAGCGCGTCTGAGGCAGGTGTTGGGGCAGAGTTCAACGCCATGGTAGAACTTTTGAAGCGAGGTGGTCCAAAGGGATGCAGAGAAGAAATGCTTACAAAATCAGGCGTTCAAATTATAACGAATTCCTCTCTTGAATGCAAAGGGTGCCCCCTGGCAAAAATATACAAAGACAAAGGAGCCATGAGGGTCCGGCTGGAATACAGAGGCAGGACTTATGGTCTAATAGCTGCTTCTGCTCCAAGAGAGTTTCTCCACGATGCCGATGCGAAAACTCTGCTTGAGGAAGTAGGAGGGGACATTGCCTTCGCAGTTCATAGCATAGAGCTAGAGGAAAAGCGGAAGGCAGCGGAAAAGGCCCGACAGGCTACTGAAGCGCGTTACAGATTGCTTTATGAAATTGCGGGTGAGCCTATTTTCACATATGATAAAAATCTTATTTTGACAGATGTTAACAGAGTTGCCTGCGAGAAGATAGGAATAGAAAAAGACAAGCTTATAGGCCGCAATATACTGGAATTGGGTCTCCTTCATCCTGACGATACCCAAAAGGCCATGGACCACATTAAGAAGTTGCTGGAAGGCGCGAGCATCGAGACAGAAAAGCTTCGCTTTAAAAGAAAGGACGGCTCCTATTTGATTGCAGAGGTAACCGCCACCCCCATAATAGAGCAAGGAAAACTGGTTGCCATAACAAACGTATGCCACGATGTTACCGAGCGGGAGAGTCTTACTGCTGCCTTGAAAAAAAGCGAGGAGAAGTTCAGGCTACTTAGCGAAAATGCTCCTGACATCGTTTTCAGTTTGGGAAAGGACGGGTTGATCACGTATGTCAACTCCTCTACAAGGCAAACCCTGGGCTTTGAACCAGAAGAGCTTATTGGCCTATACCCCACGGAACTATGTGAGGAAAGAGATCGAAAATTTCTTATCCGATTGTTCAAAAGGGTAAGCGAGGGGAAAGAGACATTACATAATGTGGGGGTAACACTCTTAGACAAAAAGGGCAAAGAACGCTATTTCTTGCTGAGTTGTTCACCCGTAGAAAGAGCTGAAAGCGAGGATCTTGCAGCGGTTGGAATGCTCAAGGATACCACGGAACAGCGCGATCTTGAGGCGCAACTCCGCCATGCTCAAAAGATGGAAGCCATTGGAACGCTGGCAGGAGGGATTGCACATGACTTCAACAATATCCTATCTGCAATCATGGGATACGCCGAACTTGCTCTTATTGATACACCTCATGACTCCCCTATAAAAGATAACCTTCAACAGGTGCTCAACGCCTCATCACGGGCAAGGGACCTGGTAAGGCAGATCCTCACATTCAGCCGCCGAGGTGAACAGAGGCGGGTGCCAATATCCATCGTCCCAATCATAAAGGAAGGTCTCAAGCTATTAAGAGCCTCTCTACCAAGCTTTATCGAAATCCGCCAAAAAATAGAGCCGGACCCTGGTATTGTTGAGGCTGACCCTACTCAAATCCACCAGGTATTGATGAACCTTTGTACCAACGCCGGCCAAGCAATGATGGAAAAAGGTGGATTGTTGGAGGTCACACTTGAGAAGGTGAAGATAGATAACGAACTGAGTGCCACTAATCCAGATCTACGCCTAGGCCCTTATGTAAGGCTTACTGTCCGCGACACAGGCCATGGGATGGAGCGCGATATCATGGAGCGGATATTTGATCCATACTTTACCACAAAGCGGGAGGGCGAAGGTACTGGACTGGGACTAGCAGTAGTACATGGAATTGTGAAGAACCACGGAGGAGCCATCAAGGTCAAAAGCACCCCAGGGAAAGGAACTACCTTCGAAGTGTACTTCCCTGTTGTAGACGTTCCCATGAAATCGGCTCAAGCGACCGATCAACTTATGCCAAAAGGGCATGAATATATCTTGTTCATTGACGACGAGCAACCTATTGCGGAATTAGGCAGGCTCATGCTGGAAAAACTCGGATACAAGGTTGTTACTAAGACAAGCAGCGTTGAAGCCCTTGAACTTTTTAAGGCCGACCCGACGCGTTTCGACCTTGTGATAACAGATATGACCATGCCAAACATGACGGGAGATATGTTGGCCACCAAACTCTTAAAGATCCGTCCAGATATACCCATTATTTTGTGTACTGGCTTCAGTACCAGGATTACAGAACAAAGGGCAAAGGAGATGGGAATACAGCGCTTGGTCATGAAACCCCTTTCAATGAAGCAGCTAGCAGAGGTGGTACGGGGTGTCCTTGACGAACAGAAGAAATCGAAACTCAGGGTTTTTCTTTAACCCTTTCGTTGATCTGATCACAAAAGCTTAGCAACTTATAAGCAGAGGATACATAACAATGGTATTATTTATAGGGCATGAGTATCTACAAGTAACTGTGGGACCCTTTTAAATAACTAATAAAAAATCAAGCGGACTCACTGTCTCCCTAGTGCTCCTTTATTGGTCAATTATGCTAGCAAATCCTGACATTGAGTTTAAAGGTAGACAATTAATAAAAAAATAACTATACTTGTTCCAGCTAGATATGGTGGAATGGGTAAAATGCGTTACTCGTATCTTCCTAAAAAAACCGATGTGAATGTGATTGCAGCCGGTAGAAAACTTGGAAAACTCAATAATTAGCTAGTAAATTAGAGAAAGAAGGAATTTTCATCCAATAAAATATCAGCCAGGCACGCAGGCGCTTTCGACATGAAGAGTCTTCACAAGGCGTTTCATGACACCAATCTTATACTGGCCGCAAGTGTTATAACTACACATAACACTTTACCACCCAAACTGATTTTACAACATTAGGCATAGCAAATCGAAAAAAGAAAGGAGGACAAAATGGCACAATCAACTTACCGTATAAGGATAGTCAAGCCTGAGTTCGAGCTCGAAGCCGAAGGCGACAAGGCTTTTGTCATGGATATGATTAGAAGGCTTGAAGGCAATGTCCCTGCCTTTGCTATGGATGTGAAATCCAGAGGAAGGCAACTCACTAATAAAACCTCTACCGAAAGGAAGCTAATCTCCGCGGGAGAATTCATTCGCCAAGTTGGCGCAAAAAAGCATACTGACACTGTTCTTGCTTTTGGGTACTATCTTGAAAAATATGCTGGTTTAAAGCAATTCACCGCAGCAGACATTAACCGGTGTTACTCCGATGCAAAAATGAAGAACTCTAATACCAGTCAGATAATAATTAATAATATTCGAACTCGCCGTATAGTGGAAGTAAAGAAGAAAGGAGAGAAAGGCCCAAAAGCTTACGTCCTCACCCGAACAGGTGTGGAGTATATTGAAAAGAGACTGAAAAATTCTGAGAAATAAAGGTTTTGAGGAGAACAAGATATTTCTAACAAGCTACCGAACAAGGTCGGTTGTAGTTTGTTAACAATGAATTCTGAGGTTGTGAATACAAGTAAAAGAGGTTCTGCGACCTAATCTTTAAAAAATAAACAAGCTGCTCCACCTGGCCACTATTCAGCTGTTACTCCATAGAAATAGGTAAACCTAGTAGCCATTAGGCAATTACAAATAGGGGGGAGAACATGACAACTGTTGGAGACAAAAAGCAGGAAGAAAAATTGAGTGAATTGGGGTGATGCCTTATAATTCCTGTAAAAATGGATGGCCTCGGATATAATATGAGTTGGAAAAAAACTTAAAAAAGGAGGCCACCCATTATGAAGAGGATAGCACCGAGTGAGAGGATGCGCAAGGAATTGAAAGAGGTAATGAATGGAGGGAATAGAGAGGGATTTTTGATGAGCGAGATTATCCGCAAGGGGGGGGAGCTGGTACTGCAGGAGATGTTGGAGCAAGAGGCGACAGAGTTTTTGGGAAGGAAGCGTTATGAGCGTTCAAATGGGGATAGTAAGGGTAAGGGATATCGGAACGGATATGAGCCTCGCCTGCCTGCCGGCCAGGCAGGAAGGATCAAGACTAGTGAGGGTGAGATCAGGGTTGAGCAACCGCAACTAAGGTAAACAATGGCTCATCCGTTTTTACAGGAAAAAAAGGACTTGACCCGCAATATGTATGGGATACCCTTCCCATGCCCGGTGGTGAAGAATCTATTTTAAGGCTTGACCATATTCAACCTATAGGCAAACACCATGAGTCGATTGAACTGACCGATTATCGGTTGGGAGAGGAGGCCCTTCATATCATTGATGAGTGGATCACGTGGCTGATCACTGGGAAACTTGTAAAGATGGCTATGTGGATATGGCGAGGAAGGATTTTATCGAGCAGGACTAGGATGCTATAGGGAGATCTAGCTGTAGCGGGTGACCAGAGGTGAAATTTTGCTCACGTTCAACATAATGGCTCCGCGGTCTTGTTCAACCTTTCCCTGCAGGATATACGGCCGGCCTTCGGTGAGTATATGGCAGTAACGGTGATAGGTGTCCGGGAAAAACACTGTTTCATAAAGCGCGGTGGTATCCTCAAATGTAATGAACTGCATGGGCGAGCCTTCTCTTGTATGGACCGTCTTTGAAGTGACCATCCAGCCCACAGTGGTTACGTGTTTGCCTACCCAGTGGCGCAGATCCCGGGCCTTTACGTGGTTTACCTTTTTCAGGATTTTATCGTAATGCTCAAGGGGGTGAATGGACACAGTGAATCCAAATATCTCCATTTCATATTTGACTATCTTCCCATTGTCCTGAGAAAAGCGCAGCAGGGAAGGCTTTGGATGAGATGATGGCCTGCTAAAGATGGATCCCTGAAGCGGCATATTTCCCCTGGCCTTTTTCCCGAAGAATCGAAGGGCCTGCCATATCAGGTCCGGCCTTGTACGGCCACTTGCAATACTGTCAAAGCACCCGGCCTTGATCAGTAATCTCGTGTCCTTGAAATGAACATGGGATTCGGTGCGCCTCAAGAAATCATCCACCGAGATAAAAGATCCGTTCTTCGTTCGCTCTTCCACAATGGCTTCCCTGGCCTCCTGGGTCAGTTCTTTTAGCTGCATGAGCCCCATCCTGATTTCCCTTCCCTTGCCCGTATATTTGATTTCACTTAGATTAATATCCGGATGAAGCACCTCAAGCCCCATGCGCCTTGCTTCAGAGATATAAGCAAGGGTGGAGTAATAGCCCCCGCCGTTGGAGATGACTGCGGCCATGAACTCTGCCGGATAATGGGCCCTCAAATAGGCCGACTTGTATGCCACCAGGGTATAGCTGGCCGAGTGGGGCTTGCAAAAGCTGTAGCCGTCAAAGCCCATCATCATCTCCCATACCTTTTCAATAGTCGCTGTGTCCACTCCCCTTTGGGCTGCTCCCTTTACAAAGCGCTCGTGAAAGTCGCACAGTTTCTTCTGCTTGTGTTTTTTGCTAACCACCTTGCGAAGGGTATCAGCCTCTGCCGGGTCAAACCCTGCCAGATAGATTGCAGCCTGGCTCAGTTGCTCCTGGAAGACCATAACCCCCAGGGTTTCCTCCAGCACTGGACGCAGTAAGGGGTGAGGGGCCTCCCATGGTTGCCCATGAAGCCTGTCCACCCAGGTATGAATGCTTTGGTTGGAGGCAGGCCTTATAATGGAGGTGACCACCACATTAATATGAAAGTGATCCATGCGAAGGTACTGTTCAAAGCTGAAGCCAGAGCTCACCTGGGTGAGTACCTGCCGGGTGGCAGGACTTTCAAAGTAGAACACGCCAAGGGTGTCCGCATCATAGAAGACCCGTATGGTTTGGGGATCGTTTAACGGATTGAGTGCGGCATAGTCGATCTTCCGACCATAGTTTCTTCTTACCATTTCAAGGGCGTCTCGGATGACCGCCAGGCTTCGGTTGCCAAGTATATCTATTTTTACCAGGCCTGCATCTTCCACTGAGTCCTTTTCCCACTGGAGAACCTGAAGACCGCTGGGAGATACCTCCACCGGGCAGTAGCGGCGTATTTCACCGGGCACTACGACAAGGCCCCCACAATGGGTGGATAGATGGTTGAAGTGGGATTCAAGCTGCACTGCGGCATCCAGGATCTCATTCCAGGGCCTTTTGAATTGGATTCCCCGCATCTTTGGATGGCGAGCGATTTCCCTGGACATTTCTTTAAGACGCCATCCAAAGCCAATCCTCCTGGTGACCCTACTGATTTCCTGCCCTGTTAGGCCGAACACCTTGGCCACCTCCCGGATGGCAGCCCGGGCGGCGAAGGTGTTGTGGTTGGCCACCATGGCGGCCCGTTGCGTACCGTATTTTGCAAATACCCTGTCTATGATCTGATCACGCTCATCCCATGGGAAATCCACGTCAATGTCAGGGGGGTCCTTTCGGCCTGGGTTGAGGAACCGTTCAAAAAAGAGGTTGTGTTTGATGGGGTCAACATGGGTGATACCCAGGGCATAGGAGACAATGGAGGCCGCAGCACTGCCTCTGCCACAGGACCGAGGGGCCTTACCCACAATGTCTGCCACTATCAGAAAATAGTGGGCAAAGTTCTTTTCCCTGATGATTCTCATCTCATGGTCAATCCTTGCCTTTATCTCCGGGGTGATCCGGCCGTAACGCCGCCTGCAGCCCCCTAGGGTGGCGCGGTAGAGGCGATCAAAGGCCTCACTGTCACCCATGCCACTAAAGCGTGGGAAGACGATCTCGCTGAAATCCCAGTCGGTCAGACATGCCTCTGCAATCTTTACCGTGTTTTCAATGGCAGAGGGCGCATGGGGGAACTGCTGAATCATCTCTTGGGGAGAGGCCAGATAATTGTGCCTCTGGCAGGTGTCGTTCGGGCCAAGAGATGAGAGCTTTGTGTTGAGGGCCACAGCCCTCAAGATCCGGTGAAGACGGAACTGCTCTTTCCGGGCAAGATAGACACGGTTGGTGGCTACAGGGGGGATACCGGTTTTTCTGGAAAAGGCGTAACAGCGTGCCATCTGGTATCCAGGGGAAAGCTCCACGAAGAAATCATCAATGCCATCTCGCCTCAAGGCCTTGAGCAGCCTGAAATCATCAGAGATGACAATGAGGCCTGAGCGGTAGTCCCTGATGGATCGGATCAGGTCAAAATCCTGATCACAGTGGAGGGCCGAGATAATACGGCATAGGTTGGCATAGCCGTGGCGATCCTTTACCAGGACAAGGGCCCTATGAGAGCCTGCGGTAAGTTCGCTTCCCACTATGGGTTCTATGCCGATGTCCCTGGATTCCTGGATGAAGAAGATAAGGCCGTAGAGGCCGTTTGTGTCAGTAAGAGCAAGCCTTTTCATTCCCAGGGTCTTGGCCTTGTGGCATAGCTCTTCAATGGTAGGAATCCCCCAACCCTTGGAGTAGTGGGAATGGACGTTTAGATGGATGAAGTAACACATGACTTTAAAGAATCCGGTAGTCAGTGGTCAGGAGCCAGAATGATGGCCACCCTAAACCTAGTGCCCAATGCCTTGCGCCCAATGCCTGATATTTCATGCTGCTCTTGCATATTGGATTGCGTTTTCCCCGTAGCGGGTCCTGATCTTATCCAGTGCCTGTACAATAGCCTTGCTTTTCTCCTTCCAGGGGGAGGGACAGTTAAACAAAGGAAGCTGTTTGTCTTCATAACAAAGCTCGGAGAACCATATCCTCATGAACCTTATGCGGGTCCTGCGGGTACAGGCCTTAAAAAACAGCCTTTTAAGATGTTGGTAAAGTTCAAAATCCCAGTAGGTAAGACAGGGGAGTCGGCATTGTCGCCTTATTTCCACGTGATCTGCATATCGAATAACGATCCCTGCCCTTTGCGGGCACGCTTCCCTTTCCCTGAGCCGCCTTGCACACCGCTCCACCATGCGATGAAGGACAGCCAAGAGCCTTTCATTATCGTTTTCATCTTCGGCAAGGGTGATCTCTTCGCATACCAAGGGTTTTTGTGGGGTTGGGTACACGGGGGTAGGATCAATACCCATAGTCCTCTGGTGGATGATCGTGGCACGTGAGCCGAAAATGAGGTGTAGGCTTTCCATATCCAGGGCCGCCAGTTGGTGTACCTTGATGATGCCAAGATCCTCAAGGAGCATCTTCAGGTGAAAGCGTCCGATTCCGGGTACTACGGTCACCTTAAGAGGGGCCATGAAGGCGCCTTCCTGGCCGTAGGCCACATCCAGAATCTGTTCCTCTTTAGGGATAATTCTGGAGGCAATGCTTGAGACCATTTTGTTAGCTGCCACTCCTGCTGTTCCCAACAGATCCAACCTGGCCTTAACCTCGCGATTAATGCGGTATGCCGTATCCCTCGCCCTTCCCCACAGGCGTTCGGTTCCAGTGAGATCCAGGTAGATGTGGCCAGGCCTTGCGGGCTCCCACAGGGGTGTGTAACAAGCAACCAGTGAGGTCAGGGCACGAAAGGCCCTTTCAGTAAGCTCGGGATTGGGGGGAATGATCCTGAGATGTGGGCATAGGGCCCCGGCACGGGAGACGGGCATCCCCTTGAAGATCCCTTCCCCTCTGGCCTCATGGGACACACAGAGGATTAAGGCCCTCTCAGATTGAGGATGAGCCACTGCCACGGGCCAGCCCCGCAGCCGGGGCTCCACGACCCTTGCCACTGCAATGGGAAATGCAGGGATGTGGAGATGGATGATATGGCGTAGCATACTCATGGCTTCGTTTTTTTATCTCAAGCTAATTGCTGGTAACTGAAAGCTATTTATAATACCTGATCACCCCCACCACCTTCCCCTCAATGCGAAATGTTCCTTCTTTGACTATGATGGGCTCCATACCCTTGTGTGCGGGGCGGAGTTCCACGTGGTCTTTTCGTTTGTAGTATTTTTTTATTGTCGCCTCATTCTCAATAACGGCCACCACGGTCTCCCCGTTTTCTGCAGTGGCCTGCTTCCTTACCACTACGTAGTCGCCGTCCAGGATACCGTCTTCTTCCATGGAGTCACCCTGAACCTGAAGCACAAAATGATCTTCCCCTTGAATCATAGATGAAGGAAGTTCTATTGTCTGAATATCTTCTATGGCCTCTATAGGCTTTCCCGCGGCCACCCTACCCAGCAGTGGAAACTCAAAACGATTGGCCTCTACAGGCTTGACCACCTCAATGGCCCGCTTTTGATTTTTCCGGCGAGGTAAACGGATATACCCCTTACGTTCCAGGATCTTGAGATAGGTGCTGACCGTGTTATAGGACCGGAATCCGAAGTGTGCCCGGATCTCCTCAAAGCTGGGAGAATGGCCCCATCTATCCATGTAATGGGCGATGTAGGCCAGTACATCTTTTTGCTTGGGCGTAAGTTTCATATAAGCCTCTCGCGTTAAAGGGTAAGGTGAAGTTAAGACGAAATTATTTTAGTGGAAGTTTTACTGAAAGTCAACAAAATAAATCGCCAAAAAAGTATGCTTAGAGCTCTAAATTTCCATGAGAATCCACGATCTTACGTCAACCCATAAAAAATTAAGGGTAATCCCCCCCTCCATCACGGGCCAAAATATGGCTTCACCATCTTAGTCCTAACTACTTGACTCGATAGAGCTATACTTCGGCTATACGGAAGCGAAGACGACATAATCTAGAAGACCTGGTAGCACGCATCCCCAAAGACTATCAACCCGGTGAAATGCACTGGATGAGCTCGTCGGTAAGGAGGCAGGTAGATGCCGGGGCTGTTACTAGCACGTATGTAGACCTTATACCAGCCAAGGCAATACCAAGCCCCAATATGGAGGGAGAATGGCAAACGAGCTAGGCCGGAAACTCGAGTTCACCTAAGCACATGCGGGCAAGTTGAGTTATGAAGATAGGCCTAAGACCCTTCTCTGCAGCCAACTTTCCCAGTGCTCCCATACACAATGGACAAAGAAAAACCAACGCCTCTGCACCAGCTTGCACCGCGTCATCTATGTTTTCCTTCACCATTGGCATAATTCTTTCAGGATAAATTCGCGAAAAAAGGCCACCACAGCATCTTGCAGAAATCCGATCATATTTCCTCTTAACCCTTTCCACGCCCATAAGACCAAACATTTCGTCCAGTATTGGCTCAACCTCTGACGAATATCTGGAGGCGCAAGGTCTTTGATATGCTATCCTTCGCCCAAGTGGCTTGATCTCGGCCCGATGCTCCTCAAGGTATTCTTTCATATATTCAACGATGTGGGTAGCCTTGAAAGGAACCTTGATCCCATAGTCTGGCATTCTAGAAATCATGGCATGGCAGTCTGCATGAAGCAACACTACTTCCTCTGAACCGATGGATGCGAGGGAATCCACAAAACGCTTGGCATTAGCCTCAAGAGGACTATCCATACCAATATGAACATAACCCAAATAGCAAAAGTACTCCCCTCCTTTGGCAATGGTCATATTTTCAAACATCTGGCCGCCTATAGCGTCCTTTGGCATAAAAGGCTCCATAACACATAGGGAAAGAGCAGGTCTTGAACCATCACCCTTTTTCAGAACAGAAGGCACTGTAGCGCCAGCGTCCATAAACCTTTTCACCTTTTCCGGAATAGGAAGAGATTTATGGACCTCTTGAAGATGATTTATCAAATCAAAGGGGTTGGCCCCAGCAGGGCAGTACTCGTTGCACGCACAGCACGTCACACAATCCTTTAATATTTCAGCAGCCCTTCCCTCAATAAGCTGCCTAATTTGAACTACTGCCTCTTCCCTAGTGTAATTGAGGTATTGGCACTGAACCAAACACTCTCCACATAAATCACACCTTTCTGCATGCCACATATGCAAATCCTTTCTTTTATTAAAGCTTAAAATCAAAGGTCTCTAGATGAAACTCTCCCCAGTCCGCTATTAGTTTACCATGGCCATAAAACCTCATTGGTCTTGATATTTACAATGCCCCGATAGTTGATGCGTACCTCAGGCAAGAAATCATTAGGCAAAAACACAAGGGTATAAAAGGGGTCATGAAAGGGATAGCCTCTGGCGGCAAGAAAGGCCTTCAGTTCACGCTCCTTCTCTGCCAGCTCATTCATGGGCTTATCTGACATAATTCCTCCAATGGGAAGGGGTAATTCATAAGCAATACGGTCCTTTTCAACCCCAACGACCCCTCCCCTTATCTCGAGCACCCTGTTTACTGCGGCTGCCATGGCAGTACGATCACGACCTATGACCAGGATTTGGGCAGCCGTGTTAAATGAAGAGGCAAAGCCATCCACATTGCCAAAACCCTTTATTATGCCGTTTCTTACCCACTGGCCATCTCTATGAATCAAGGTAATAAAGCAATGTTCTTGCCCATTGCCCAGGTCCACAAGCCCATTCTTTACCTGAAACTTCTCCCATTCAAGCCGAGTGATCACGGGCTTGATCAGGTTAATCACAGGGAATCTGATATCTTCCTTATCACTCCTTATCCCAAAGAGTCCCTCTTTAGCCTTCCAGTTATTTTTGCTGAAAGAGGCTGGCGGTAAGAAATACTCCCAATCCACATTTGGAAATGGCTCAAGCAGTCTTCCATCCTGAGCTATAATCTGTCCTTTGGAAATTACTATCTCCGGTGCTGGGTTCCTAAGGTCATTCAGAACAACCAAATCCGCAAACCTACCAGGGGCGATCCCACCGATCTCATGATCCATGCCAAAATAGACCGCTGGATTGATGGTGACCATCCGGTAGACCAGCACAGGATCTATCCCCATTTCAATGGCTATCTTCAGAATATGATCTGTAATCCCGAAGTCCTGATAAAACGCAGGTGCCGAACAGTCAGTGGTGAGCATAAGGCGGTCTGTGAGCACCTTGTTTTCCGTTACAACCCTTAGCAAATCTTTAAGGTCTTGCCGTAGTGAGCTCTCCCTCAAAATCACATACATGCCCAACCGCAGTCTATCCAAGACCTCTTGGGCAGTGATTGCCTCGTGGCAGGACTCTATTCCGGCCCTTGAAAGAAGGCCCACCTGGTCGTACTTGGCCCCTGCAGTATGGCCATCCACCCTCTTTTTCAAGGTCTTTGTGAATTTTATCATCTCTGAAATCTTTTCATCTCCCTTTATGACTTGGGGCCATCTTGTTATCTCTCCTAATGATTGCACATAAGGGCTCCCTAAAAGCCTCTTCAAATTTTCCAGCGAAAAAAGGGCATCTTCCTCTACCATGGGTGTCTGGGGCACGGCCCTGCAGAACCAGAAAAATTTGATGGGCATCTGGGAAAAGGCATGCATAAATCCTTCAAACCGCTCCACCCCCATAAGCATATAAAACAGGAGGTTATCACAAAAAAGTGTGGTGATACCTAGTGGGCAAACCTCTTGGGCAAAGGATATGGGGTTGTAAACAAACCAGGGATGAAAATGGGGGTCAATGTAACCCGGCACCAACAATTTATTTGACATGTCGATGACCTTGGTGTCACGTCCCACTAGATCTGAAGAATCCCCGACATAGGAAAATCTTTCTCCTGTTATGGCTACATTCGTCTCTAATAGCTCCCCAGAATATACATTTAGGACTGTACCACCAGTAAGGAAGATATCCGCCCAGTCTTTCCTCGTTTCGTCCAGTTGGTGTTTCTCCTCCATGGCTATTCTTTATGGCATACAGGCTTAAAGCTATATTACACGTTGAATAGTCAATACCACAGTCCAAAAAAAGGAGGCAAGGCATTTCTATTATTTAATTTCCTTGCACTTGGTAAATGAAACCCATATGATTCGTCTAGGCTCGCACTATCCTATCGACAAAAGGCAAAAGGGCCTTATCCAGAGCCCGGGAAGGATACCTTATGAAAAAAAGAGCATTATTGGTACTTTTGGGCGCAGTACTGGTACTTTTTTGGTGGGCAATTTCCATGTATCCGGACTGGCTTTGGTTCGGGGAGTTGGGCTATTCGTCCGTCTTCTGGACCACCCTGTGGAGCAAGGTGGGCCTTGGACTTGTGGTTTGGCTCTTTTTCCTTGCTGTCACTTTTATCAGCATCTTCCTTGCCCAGCGCCTCAGCAGACGTGCTGGTCTTGTTCCTCTGTCCAAGGTCTCTGATAATCCCCTTTCCCAGACCGGGCTTACAGGTGGGGCCGGGACCCTCCTTTTAATAGGTCTCATCCTCTTTATTGGGCTTGTCATGGGAATCCGGGCCTCTTCGAACTGGGACATGATCTTGCGATACTTTCATGCCAAGCCCTTTGGCATCAAAGATCCAATATTCGACAAGGAAATAGCCTTTTTCGTCTTCTCGCTGCCCTTTTACCTCTTCCTTCAAGCCCAGGTACTTACCTGTCTGGTGTTTGCGGGAATCTTCACAATTCTCTGGTATTTCAAGAGTGGGGCCATTCAGATAGTAAATATGGGAGAATTCACCCAAACCAATGGAAGGCCGCCCTCAGCTCCCAAGTTTACAATGGCCACAGTGGCCAAGGGACACCTTGCTTTTCTGGGTGCAATCATTGTACTGGCCATTGGATGGGGTTACTATTTAAAGATATTTGGCCTGTCCTACTCCACCAATGGGGCCGCGTTCGGGGCAAGTTACACGGACGTACATGTAAGAATACCTACCTATATGGCCCTTGGCCTGGCCTGTGTGGTTTTTTCCTTATTCTTATTGGTCAACGGCCTTCGGTTTAGGGGAAACAGGCTGATCATCATGGGGGCAGGCATATGGATTGCGCTTATCTTTTTGCTCTCAAATATCCTGCCGGTCGCTGTCCAAAAATTCGTGGTCAAGCCTAATGAGCTAGCAAAGGAGGCCCCTTACATAGGTTACAATATTGAGTACACCAACAGGGCCTACGGTCTCGACACAATCAAGGAAGTTAAATTTCCTGTAACCGGACAGCTTGAATTAAGAGACATTGAGGCAGACAAAGGGACCATCCGAAATATCAGGATATGGGACAAACGCCCATTGTTGCAAACTTATAGACAACTCCAGGCCATTCGCCTTTACTACAATTTTAAAGATGTGGACGTAGACCGCTATGTGCTCCAAAATGAATACAGGCAAATCAACCTTTCGGCAAGGGAATTAGTCTCTACTCAACTTCCACCTCAAGCAAACACCTGGGTTAACAGACACCTAATTTACACGCACGGCTACGGTCTTGCTGCAAGCCCGGTCAGTGAAGTGACACGCGAAGGCCTCCCCCGCCTCATTGTGAAAGACCTGCCCCCCTCTATAGATGTAGATCTAAAGATAACCCGGCCGGAAATATACTATGGCGAGCAAACACAAGACTATGTGCTGGTCAATACCAAGACAAAAGAGTTCGACTACCCAAAAGGAGACAAAAACGTCTACACCTCTTATCAAGGAAAGGGCGGGATCCCTATTGGCTCATTTGTGAGAAGGCTTTTATTTTCCCTGGAGTTTTTGGACCCCCAAATCCTTTTCACAACTTATCTGGGGCCCCAATCCAGAATCATGTACAACCGCCGAATTGACCAACGGGTTCGGACCATTGCCCCATTCCTTGAGTATGATGAAGATCCCTACCTGGTGATCTCCGAAGGAAAGCTTTACTGGATCCAGGATGCATACACCGTTTCCAACATGTACCCCTACTCCACCAGAACTCCTTTTCATGACACTATCCAGGTCAATTATATCCGCAATTCCGTTAAAGTGGTGATCAATGCCTATAACGGAGACGTGACATTTTATGTGATCGATCAAAAAGATCCCATTGTGAAGAGCTATGCTGAAATATTCCCCCGTCTTTTCAAAGACTTCCAGACAATGCCAAAGGATCTACAAAAGCATATCCGGTACCCAAAGGACCTGTTCAGGGTTCAAGCCAATATTTACCATAGCTACCATATGAAGGACGTTCAAGTCTTCTACAACCAGGAAGACCTATGGGAAATCCCCAGTGAAATCTATGGGAGCACCCCCAGAGAAATGGAGCCCTATCACGTGATCCTGAGACTACCGGGGGAGGCCAAAGACGAATTTGTGCTGATGATCCCTTTTACTCCCTCAAAAAAGGACAATATGATCGCATGGCTTGCCGCCAGATGTGATCTTGACGATTATGGAAAGCTGATCGTCTACAAGCTGCCCAAGGAAAAGCTTGTGTTCGGCCCCATGCAGATTGAGGCCAGAGTAGATCAGCAGACTCAGATCTCCCGAGAGCTCACTCTCTGGGGCCAAAGAGGCTCAACAGTTATTAGAGGTAACCTACTGGCCATTCCCATCCGAAAGAGCTTTATCTACGTGGAGCCGATCTATCTGGTGGCAAACCAAGAGCAAGCAGCAGCCCCTCAGCCCTCTCCCTCCAGCAACCGAACTCGACCAAGGGTGCGACCTGCGGCCCGTAGATATGGGCCAACAGCACCTCGAGAGACAACTGCAGCCCTGCCGGAACTAAAAAGAATCATTGTTGCCTTTGGAAATCGCCTAGCAATGGAACGGGACCTCAACACAGCCCTTTACAAGCTACTGGCCAAAGGCCTTGTTCCATCAAGGTTTCCGCCTACAGTTCAACCCTCTGCCCCCCCTGCCCTTTCAGGCAATCTGGCGGCCATGGCCCTTGAGCACTATAACAAGGCAAAGGCCCATTTGCGCCAAGGTGACTGGGCGGCCTATGGAAAAGAGCTGAAGGAACTGGAGAAGATTCTGAAGCAACTGGCCAAGAGAAACAAGAAGGATTTCGGGAAATAGGGTACTTGGAAAGATTTGCGAAACCCTCTCCTGGGGCCATCCTGCCCTCAGTTTTTCCTTGACACCTCTGGCTAAATACCTAAAGTACGTGCATTGGTTGTGAATTTGCATTCATAAAATAGAATGATTATTCACATGGCAAGCCCATGCAAAACAACACCCTTACACGCCGCCAAAGAGAATATTTAAGACACCGAAATGAGATCCTTGATGTTGCCCTGAGGCTTTTCTCTGAAAAGGGGTATCATAATGTTCCAATGCAGGAGATTGCCAAAAAGGCCGAGTTTGCGATCGGTACCCTCTACAAGTTCTTCGAGAACAAGGAAGAGCTCTACAAGGCCTTGGTATTGCGGCTTGCTGAGACCTTTCATCACACACTGACCTCTGTGCTCGAGATCCCAAGCGATGAAATGGACAAGCTTCGAAGGTTTTTGCAAACCAAAGGAGACCTATTTGCTGATAACCTGCCTATGATCCGTCTTTACTTTACAGAGACAAGGGGCGCGACCTTTAATATCAAAGCAGGGCTTGATACCCAGCTCCGTCAAAGCCACGATGAGGTTTTGCATAAACTTGCTGAAGTGTTTAAGACCGGGATGCGCAGAAAAATATTTAACAGTGCAGCAGACCCCTATGTCCTTGCAGTGGGTCTCGATAGTTTGAGTAATGGATTTCTCTTCCTGTGGTTGGAAAAACCCAAAGAACATCCTTATCCCGAAAAGGTGGATATGATCATGGATATCTTTTTTTCCCAGATACTTCGGGCGGATGTACCAAAGGCTAAGATTTCATCAGTCGAGCCAAAGAGCACCTAAATTAAAGGAGGGCTTCCTATGAAAAGCCATTTGAAAAAAGTCCTTATCTCACCACTCCTTTTATGCATCCTGCTCACTGGGAGCACGCTAATGGCAGAACCGGCCGGGAATCACTTGGGCCTGGATGCAGCCATTGATGAAGCTATTCGCAATAACCGGCTCGTACACGAGGCAATAGAGCAGGAACAGGCAGCCGTACAGGGTGAGAAAAAGGTTCGTGCCGACTTGCTGCCAAAGGTCTCCACATCATATACCTACAGCCACTTAAGACATGACCCCTATACCTTCTTTGGCTCTCGGAAGGTTATAGTGGGCCCAAGGGATAACATATTGTGGGATTTTACCGTTACCCAGCCCTTGTTCACTGGATTTGCCCTTACCACAAAGCGAAAAATCGCTGCATTGGATATTGATATAAGAAAGATCCTCCGCGAGCAAGCCATTTTGGATATCATAAAACAGGTAAAGGTAGCCTACCTGAATATACTCTTGGCACGTAGGGCTCTGGAAGTGGCAGATGAAGAGGTCAACCAACTGCAAGCCCATGTTCATGACGCCGAGCAGCTCTATGGACAAGGGATCATTCCCTATAATGATTTACTGAAATCTCGGGTGGCCTTGGCCCAGGCACTCCAGAATAAAACAAAGGCCAAAAGCAACTTAGAAGTAGCAGTCTCTGGCCTAAATGCCCTGTTAAATCGAGAAATCACCACCAAAACCGAGATTGAGGAACTGCCTCCTTTTACCCCAGGCCGGTATGAGATAACCACTCTCTTTAAAGAAGCGCTCCACAATCGGCCTGAGTTAAAGCAGCTCAAGATGGCCATAAAACAGGCAGAGCTGGGCATCCGCCTGGCCAAAAGCGCCTACTATCCCCAGGTTTTCCTGAACGGTAGGTACGAACGAAAGGGAGATGACTGGGAGGCCTCCCACAATACCTTTGGCAATGATCACAACAGCAGCGTTACCCTACAGCTCACCTGGTCCCTCTTTGAATGGGGCAAGAGAAAGGCCGGAATAGCTGAGGCTATCCACAGAAAACGGGCGCTTGAGGAGAAAATGGCAGGAATTAAGGACAGTATCCTGCTGGAAGTGAAGCAGGCATATCAAGACCTAAAGGTTGCAGAAAAAAATATTCATACCGCTGCCGAGGCCCTTAAACAGGCAAAGGAAAATTTCAGGATTACCAATCTACAATACCGTGAAGGGATTACCACCTCCACTGAGGTGTTGGACGCCAGGACCTTTCTGACCCAAGCCGAATTCAATTACCATAGGGCCCTTTACGGGTACCGAATCGCAGAGGCTGAATTGAAGCGTGCCATTGGCGAGAAAAGATGACTCTAATGTAACTTATATAGCACTTCTTGAAGAAGTAGCATAGAGAAAGAGAGGAAGAAATCTATGCCTGATCATTCAACACCAAAGGAAAAGGTAGGCCTCGCCATCGCCTTGATCGCCATAATTATCTTTGCGGGTATAGCCTCGTATAATTACTGGAAATACAAACATCTTAAAGCCGAAAAGGTCCAAAGGAACGAAATAATCCCGGTAGAAATCGCCCCTGCTCAATTGAGGTCCTTGAAACAGGTCCTGGAATTGACAGGAGATATTCGGCCTTTTATGGAGGTCTATGTACATCCAAAGATACCAGGTAGGGTTATAGAAAAAATTTTTGTGGAAAGGGGAGACTTGGTCAAAAAAGGAACCCTGATCGCCACACTTGAAAAGGACACCATCAAGGCCCAGATACAGGAAGCAAGGGCACGGCTTGCCTCTGCCAAGGCAAGGTTAAACGAGGTTGAGGCCAACCTTAATCTCATACAGAAGGACCGCCACCGCTTGGAAAACCTTTTTAGAAAAAATGCGGTATCGCGACAAAAACTGGACCAGGTAAATGCCAAATACGAGGCCCTGCTTGCCACAAAAAAGCTTGCCCTTGCTCAAATAGAAAGTGCCAAGGCATCTGTGCGAGTGTTGCAAATCATGCTAAAGGACCATGATATTTATTCTCCCATCGCAGGCCATATCTCGGCCCGTTATATGGATGCAGGAAACATGTCTGATACCAGGAAGCCCATTGTTCGAATCTCTATGGAGGAGTCGTTAAAGATCGTAGCCACTGTGACTGAAAAGGACTATCCCCTCATCAAAAAGGGCATGGAAGCAGAGATCCGCGTAGACGCGTTTCCACACAGGGTATTCAAAGGGGTGCTCTCTGTAATCAATCCCACCCTGGACCCTGCCACCCGAACAGGAGAAATTGAGATCCAAGTGGATAATAAGGACCTCACCCTGCACGCTGGCATGTTTGCCCATGTGCGTCTGAGCGTGGGAGAAAGAGAGGCCTTGGTCATACCTAGAGATGGTCTTAACCGCCTGCCAGGTACCGGAAGCTATTACGTATATCTGGTGAAACACGGCAAGGCCCTTCTGAAAAATATTCAAATAGGAAAAATCCAAGGCAACTATGCTGAGGTCACGGATGGGCTCAAGGAGGGGGATCTGGTGATTGTTAAAGGCCAAAATCGAGTGAGGGATGGCTCTCTTGTCAAGGTCATAAAGGAACATGTGGGAGAGGAGAAGTAGATGAAACTTCCCGAGTTTTCTGTAAAACAGCCTGTAGCAAGCCTTATGCTCTTCCTGGCCCTTGCCTTGATGGGGACTTTTGCTATCACCCGGCTCAATATCGATATGCTCCCTGACATTAGTCCACCTGTGATCTCTATCCTCACCTCCTGGTATGGTGCAAGTGCATCAGACGTGGAAACCGAGGTCACGGAACCCATTGAGGACGTGGTAAATACGGTTAACAACCTAGATACCCTCACATCCAAATCCCTGGACAATCTCTCTCTCGTCTCATGCAAATTTGATTGGGGAACCAACCTTGATGCGGCAAGCAATGACATCCGTGACAGGCTGGAGCTGGCAAAACGCGAACTCCCGGAAGACGCGGAAAAACCTATTCTTTTTAAATTTAGCAGCGCTACGGCCCCCATAATGTTTATGACCATCAGCGGCCCAAAATCATGGCCCAGGTTATACCATCTGGTTGACAAGGAAGTGGTTGATAACCTCAAACGGGTGCCAGGCGTGGGGGCCGTTATCGTCCACGGGGGTCTGCGGCGACGCATCAACATCTATTTTGACCTGGCCAAACTGGAAGGCTTTGGAATCCCTCTGGCAAGGGTCAACCAAATCCTGGCAGCGGAGAATTTGAACCTCCCTGCCGGCAGTATCAAATCAGGCACAAAGGATTACTTTGTCCGGGTTCCTGCTCGGTATAAATCGGCCAAGGAAATAGGTGATACAATCATAGGACACTTTAAAAGGCGGCCGGTCTACCTGAAGGACGTGGCCCGCGTGGAGGATGGCTATGAGCCCCAGGATGTCAATGGGTGGGGGGACGGCTTGCCCGCGCTGGTCTTGATCCTTCAAAAACAGACTGGCAAAAATACTGTGGATGTAGCCCGCCGGGTTAAGAAGAAGCTCAAAGAACTTCAAAAGACCCTACCATCAGATGTTCGAATCAATATCGTGATGGATTCCTCTGAAGATATCCTCACATCGGTCAGGAACCTAAGGACCACCCTATTTTACGGCATCTTTTTTGTGGTCCTAGTAACCTTGGCCTTCTTAAGAAGATTGAGGACCGCCTTTATTATCTCCTTGACCATCCCCTTTTCCCTGATCATTGCCTTCATATTGCTTTACCTCTTTGGCTATACCATCAATCTGGTCTCCCTCATGTCCTTGGCTATTGCCTCGGGCATGGTGGTGGACAATGGCATCGTGGTCCTGGAAAACATTATGCGGCACATTGAGCGAGGCGGCCGCACAAAGACTGCCGCCATGTTCGGGGCAAGCGAAATGGGCCTTGCCATCACGGCCTCCACCATGACCACAGTGGTGGTCTTTGTACCACTTATGTTTCTCACGGGGCTTGCTGGCATTATTTTTAAACAGCTTGGCCTCACACTGGTGGTCACTCTTATGGCATCCCTTCTGGTGGCGCTGATGCTGATCCCCACGCTGGCTTCCCGGCTGGTCAAGGCCACACCAAAGGCCCTTAAAAGGAGAAAGGGGCTGATTGGAAAGCTGTATGGATTCTCTGAAAGGGGCTTTGAGGGCCTTGAGGCCATCTACGCCAGGATTCTGGGCTGGGCCCTGGGACACAGAAAAACCGTGATTCTTCTTGCTTTGGCCGTCTTCTTGAGCAGCATCTCCCTGGTGCCTTTTATTACCACCTCTTTTTTCCCCAAGGTAGATACGGGCGATATCAGCATCCGATTTCGCCTCCCTGAAGGCACGCGCATCGAAGAGACCAACCGCGTTATGGAGGCCATCCTAAAGGACATCGACGAGGTAGTAAGGCCAGAAGAAATGCGCCACTCTTACGGTTTTGACGGTGAGACTAAGGAGGGAGTCGGCGTGGCCCTCGGGTTTGACCAAGGACCCAATGTGGGAAGCATTGGGTTTAAACTGGTAGACAGGGATAAAAGAAGCCGTTCTTCGGACGAAATCGCGGCTGCTTTGCGGGAGAGGGTAAAATCAATTCCCGGCCTTAACAAGATCTACGTGAGGGCGGAAAATGCCATAACGTCGATCCTCATGGGAGGAGGAAAGCCTGTTTCCCTTGAAATTCAGGGTCCTGATCTGGGACAGCTCATGCAGTTCGCAAGAAGGGTGAAATCCCTGATGGAACAGATCCCAGGTCTGGTTGATGTGGAAATCAGTCAAAAAGACCCCAGACCAGAGCTATGGGTGGAAGTGGACCGGAAAAAGGCCTCTGACCTGGGCCTGAATGTGGCAACCATAGCCCGCACCCTCCGGAATTACTTTTATGGCATTGAAGCCACCAAGTACAGGGACGCAGGAGATAATTATGATATTTTTACCCGTTTCACTGAAAGGGACAAGAATCGGCTGGAAAACCTACCGGAGGCTCCGCTTTTTACGCCGGACGGTCGAATGATCAAGCTGAAGAACGTGGCAAAAATTATCCAGGGACAAGGGCCCATTGAAATCCAGCGGAAAAACAGGCAAAAGATTATAAAAGTGGAGGCCGACACATATGGCCGGTCCCTTGGTGCAGTGACATCTGACTTGAAGAAGGCCCTTTCCAAGCTTGGGGTTCCTATAGGAATCTCCATACGGTTTGGCGGTGAAGTAGAAGAACAGCAAAAGGTATTCAAGGACCTGACCATACTGCTCATCATGGGCATTATGCTGGTATACATGGTCATGGCCTCCCTCTTCGGGAACCTGAGGGACCCCTTTATTATCATGTTCTCCGTACCTTTTGCCTTCAGTGGGGTGCTCTATGCCTTTTATCTCACGGGAACCACCTTGGGTATCATGTCCTTTATGGGTGTGATAATGCTCATGGGGATTGTGGTCAATAATGCCATAGTGCTCCTGGATTACATCCACCTCCTTCAAAAACGAGGAAAGTCGCTTTCTGAGGCCGTCACAGAGGCCGGACGCAATCGACTCCGGCCTGTTCTCATGACCACATTGACTACCTTTTTCGGCATGCTGCCTATGGCCGTCTCCCAGAGCGTGGGGGCTGAGGCATGGAACCCTCTTGGCATCACCATGTTAGGGGGATTATCGGTCTCCACCCTTGTGACCCTGATCCTTGTTCCCACGATCTATTATATGTTGGAAAGGAGAAAGGTATCGCGGTAGGCGTTAGGAGTCAGAAGATAGCAGTGAAGATAAAGGAAAAAGGCAAGAGGTAAAAATGACAAATGCCAAATTCCCAATGCCAAATGAATGACAAATTCCAAATTCGGGAAGCATGGGATATCAATAAGAGTCTACGGTTACCCAATTAATTGACATTTTGACATTAAGGCATTGGAAATTCATATGACATTTGTCATTTGACATTTGTCATTTTTCGTCGGTGAACGGATAACGGTAATCTAATTGAGAGGTCCATACAATGAAGCTATACCTCATCATATACGATGTGGATTTTGATGAAGATATTATGGAAACCCTTACTAAGTGCTGTGTGACCGGCTTCACCAAATGGGACAGAGTGTTGGGGAAAGGCTCACATTCAAACCCCAAAATGGACGATGCCGTGTGGCCCGGCTTTAATTGTGTTGTGGCTGTGGCCATGGAGGAGAAAAAAGAGGTAACATTTAAGGAAGTCCTTCGTGAGACATGCAAAAAATTGGGCGAGGGGGGGATAAAAATCTACGAGTTTCCGGTCAAAGAGGTTGATATGGTCGAGTGCAAGGATTGATGCAAGCTAGTAAGAAATTTTTCTAACGGGAGGTGTAACACATGAAAAAGGTTGCCCTGTTTGCCTTCAATGGAGATCTCATGTGTTTCATCCATGCCTTGTTAAACGCCCTTGAGATGAAAGATAAAGGCTATGATGCGAGGATAATTATCGAAGGCTCTGCGACCAAACTCATTCCAGAGCTATCCAGACAAGACAGTTCCTTCTACCCCCTTTACGCAAGAGCCAAGGATGCTGGGGTTATCGATGGCGTCTGCAAGGCCTGCTCCAACAAAATGGGAACCATAGAAGCAGCAAAGTCGGAGGGGCTCCCTCTTTTGGGGCACATGTCAGGTCACCCGAGCATGTCTAGGTACATAGACCAAGGCTGTCAGATCATAAGTTTTTAATGCGGGGAGAAAGTCAACTTTGGCGGCCCTCCCCTCAACGAAGCGGTTCGAAGCTTCCCTTGCCCTTTTTCACAGCCTGGTGTGATTCGATTGTTCTTCAATCCGCCTTAACCATTTACCATCAGGAGGTCTGGTTGGAATCCCAGTTCCGTTTCGAACATCATATATCGAAAAGTAATTGGCCTATTCTTTGACGGATATTGCGGGAAGGCGCGGCTTGACTGCCTCGGCCTCTTCCTCTAGTAGGTATATATACGACAAACTTATATGGCGCTAACAGAATCCTCACAAGAATTTCACAATAGATTAACATCGTACACTCTATACTGGGTATTCGAGCGGAAGTGCCAGGAGGCAATTGTGCTGCGCCTTCTGGCAGGGCACCAAAATTATCAAACCACAGGGGGAAAGAATGGCGAAAAAAGAAATCCTGGTGGTGGATGACGAAGAAGACATTCTGGAACTGGTTACCTTCAATCTCGCCAGAGAAGGATATGCAGTCCGGTGTGCGTCTTCCGGGGAAGAGGCGCTCCAGTCGGTAAAGAACCATATACCCCATCTCATCATTCTGGATCTAATGCTGCCGGGAATGGATGGCCTCGAAGTGGCTAGGAGATTAAAAAAGGATCCATCCACAGAAAACATTCCTATCATCATGCTCACTGCCAAGGGAGAAGAAGCTGATATTGTCACAGGACTTGAACTCGGGGCTGATGATTATGTCACCAAACCCTTTAGCCCTCGCGTGCTAGCTGCCAGAGTAAAAACGGTTTTGCGGAGGGGGAGGGACGTTCCCACTCCTGATAAGGAATCGCCTTTGAAAATACATCAACTGGAGATTCATCCTGGTCGACATGAGGTTCTTGTGAAAGGAAAGGTGGTTCACCTCACTTTCAGTGAATTCGCTATCCTTCATTGTCTGGCACAAAGGCCCGGCTGGGTCTTTACGCGCTACCAGATTGTTGATGCGATTCATGGTGAGCAATACAATGTCACCGAACGCTCTGTAGATGTGCACATAGCAGGTCTCCGCAAAAAACTCGGGCCATACGGAAAATATATCGAGACGGTTCGCGGCGTGGGATACCGGTTTAAGGGGTAACAAATGCCAAAAAAAAGGCCTATGCTCTGGCAGCTCTATCCTGCCTTGCTTTTCATTGCGCTACTGTCCATCGTTTCTGTATCCTGGTACTCAGTCAGCTTTCTGAAGAGCTTCTATCTGCGCCAGGTCTCTGTCGATCTCGAGGCACGGGCCCGCTTGGTGGAAGACCGTATCCTTGCCCTCTTGATACCTCCAAACATGAAAAGGATTGATGAGATATGCAAAAGCATGGGAAAGAGGGCTGAAACGCGTATCACGGTAATCGGGCCTAACGGCAAGGTATATGGCGATTCTCACCACGATCCTTTGACCATGGACAATCACGCTACGCGGCCCGAGGTTAGGGCAGCCATGCGGGAGGGAACGGGCGAGGCCATCCGTTTCAGCAGGACACTTCAAAGGAAACTGATGTACAAGGCCGTGGTTGTCCGCAAAGGAAAAACCATAGCCGGTGTTGTTCGGACCTCCATTCCTGTGGATGCAGTCGACAAGGCCCTTCACGCCATTCAACAAAGAATTGCGCTGGCGGGACTTTTTATTGCACTTATTTCAACAGGCATAAGCTTCCTGGTTTCCCGCTATATGAGCAGGCCGCTTGAACAAATTCGTCGGGTGGCCGAGGCCTATTCCAAGGGAGACCTTGGAGTGAGACCCCCTGTTTCAGGGATAAAAGAAATTGATGAAATATCCCGCACAATGAAGGAGATGGCCGACAGGTTGCGTGAGCGGATCAAAACCATTACCCGTCAGCGAAACGAGCTGAATACAGTTCTTAGCAGTATGATGGAAGGGGTGATCGCTGTTGATCTTCAAGGCAGGATCATGAACATAAATGAAGCGGCTGCCCGCCTTTTTGATGTGGATCCGGAAAATTGCGTGGGCATGATGATGGAGGAGATTTCTAGAAATCCGATGCTGGCCGGTTTCGTGAGGCGTGCTTTACACGAGCAAGATACCTTTGAGGAGGATATGAATATCCGGGTGGGGACCGGTGATAATCGAATCCTCAACCTTCGCTCCAGCTCATTGCTGGGTACCAATGGGAAACGGATTGGTACACTTCTGGTCATTGCCGATGTGACCCGTGTAAGAGAGCTTGAAAACATGCGGCGGGACTTTGTAGCGAATGTGTCCCATGAGATCAAGACACCCATAACAGCTATAAAGGGATTTGTTGAAACCCTTCTTGATGGCGCGCTGGAAAACCCCGATGACGCACTGCGTTTCTTGGGTATTATAGAAAAGCATACCAGGAGACTGGAGGCCTTGGTGGAGGATCTGTTGACCCTGTCCAGGATTGAGCAAGAGGGAGAGTTTGCCAAAACAGCCTTCCAGGAATTCAATTTGAGAGGCGTCCTCAATTCCGCTCTTCAGCTTTGCCTGACAAAGGCAGAGGCCAAAGGAATCAAGGTTTTACTGAATTGCCCTGAGGCACTGCCTGTAAAGGGAAATGCTAGTCAAATAGAGCAAGCGGTTGTGAATCTACTTGACAACGCAATAAACTATAGCCCCCGGGAAAGCAGCATTCGTGTCAATGCGCGGAAAGAAGACGCGGAGACAGTAACCATTAGTGTCACTGACCAAGGCTGTGGCATTGCTCCTGAACATATTCAAAGAATTTTTGAGCGGTTCTACCGGGTGGACAAGGGAAGGAGCAGAGCTGCCGGCGGGACCGGCCTCGGGCTCGCTATCGTGAAACACATTGTACAGGCCCACGGTGGAAAAATCTCTGTTGAAAGCACACCGGGAAAAGGCAGCACCTTCACCATACACCTCAAACACGCTGGCCTCAATCAAGGATAGCCCGGGCCCCTGAGCGCCATCTGCTTTTCATCCGTTGCGCCCCCATAAGAGTCACTATCCAGGAGAAAATCAGGCCACGCGTCTTTTTTCAGTCTTCGATAGTTATATTTCACCTGCCATTGACCCAGTTCCTTCACCTTTTTGTGTCCGAACTTTACTCCCACTAGCCAGCCCTTGCTGTCAACATCTGCGTCCGATTTTACGTACTGAGCGAACATAGCCCATTTTCATTATATCTTCATACAATCGTAACGCCATTCTAACAATCGCTTCCTACTATCATAGTGGACTTGCTGAAAATGAGAAATCCAGTTTCCACTGATATGGAAAGGAGGTGATATACGAGAGGCCCTAACAAAATACTCATTTTTCCTTAATAAGGTCCTAACAATTGATTATTAAATTTGAAAAAATTCATGGAGGTATGAAATGTTCAAAACAGCTTTGAAACTGATGACGATTATTATTGGTATTTCCCTGCTCTTGGGTTTTCCTTCAAGCTTTGGTGCAGAGGTGAGGTCCATTTCGGGCGCAGGAGCGACCTTTCCGTATCCCGTCTATTCAAAATGGGCGGCTGCGTACTATAAAGAAACCGGCGTGAAAATCAATTATCAGTCCATTGGCTCGGGTGGAGGCATTAGGCAGATAAAGGCAAAGACCGTTGATTTCGGCGCATCAGATGCCCCGCTGAAACCCAAGGAGCTGGACAGGTGGGGCCTGGTGCAGTTTCCCATGATTATGGGCGGAGTGGTCCCTGTGGTGAATCTCAAAGGAGTGGGGCCCGGTGACCTAAAGATAACCAATGCGCTCCTGGCCGACATATATCTTGGGAAAATACGGAAATGGAATGACAGCCGTATCAAGGCGGAAAATCCGGGACTTTCGTTGCCATCTGAGAGCATCAAGGTAGTGCATCGATCAGATGGTTCGGGCACAACCTGGATCTTCACCAATTATCTCTCCAAGGTAAGCATGGAGTGGAAGAACAAGGTAGGAAACGAAAAGGCTGTTGCCTGGCCGGTGGGGATCGGCGGGAAAGGCAATGAGGGCGTTGCCTCGTACGTCAAGCGCATCAATGGATCCATCGGATATGTGGAATATGCCTATGCCTTGCAGAATCATTTGCCCTACGTGAGAATGAAAAACCGCGCCGGCATCTATGTTGAGCCGTCAAGTAAGACCTTTCAGGCTGCCGCAGCAAATGCAGAGTGGGCGCACGCAAAGGGTTTTTACGTGGTTCTGACCAATCAGCCCGGAAAAGACAGCTGGCCCATTGCCGGTGCCAGTTTCATCCTGACGCACAAAAGACAGGAAAACCCCGATACTGCAAGGGCGGTATTGAAGTTTTTTGACTGGGCCTATCGGAACGGTGCAAAAATGGCGCTGGACCTTGATTACGTTCCCATGCCCGCAAACGTGGTAGATCTTGTTGAAAAGACCTGGGATCGGGAGATCAGGGATCTCCAGGGCCGGCCAATCTGGAAGTAATCCCGACAGTTCGTTTCAGGATGCAGGTTTTGGGCGTTCAGATAGTTTTATCTGACGTCTGAAACCTGAACTTGTCCTGCGAGCATCAGACCGACTTTACCTATACTATGTACTATGCAGTATGGGGCAAAAGGACATCTGATTCACCAGGATACACGCATGAAAACGGATCAGACATTTGAGCACGCAATGAATACCAGTATTCAACGGGGCGTGTTCCTGGACAAGCTGTTTTATCATGGCACACGCATTTTCGCCTGGGCTGTCCTGGCGGTAATCGTCGCCATTCTTGTGTCTCTGTTTCATGGCGCAACCCCTGCCCTCCGGAAATTCGGTTTGGGTTTCCTGGTCAGCACCGCATGGAACCCGGTTACAGAGGATTTTGGTGCGCTCGTCTCCATTTACGGCACCCTGGTCACATCGGTTATCGCCATGCTCATCGGGGTTCCGGTAAGCTTTGGAATTGCCCTGTTTATTACCGAGCTTTGCCCGGTGTTACTCAAGCGTCCTATCGGAATCGCAATCGAACTCCTTGCAGCCATTCCAAGCATCATTTATGGCATGTGGGCGCTCTTTGTATTTGCTCCACTGTTTGGCCACTATGTCCAGCCATGGGTTTCCCATAATCTGGGCACTCTGCCCCTGGTGGGAGCGCTTTTCAGCGGGCCTCCGATGGGAATCGGGGTTCTCACTGCCGGGATTGTGCTCGCCATCATGGTCATCCCCTTCATGAGCGCAGTGATACGGGATATGTTTGAAGTCGTCCCGCCTGTATTGAAGGAATCCGCCTATGCCCTCGGCGCAACTACCTGGGAAGTCGTTGGTCACGTGGTACTGCCATACACGAAAATAGGGGTTGTGGGTGGCATCATGCTGGGGCTTGGCCGGGCCTTGGGAGAGACTATGGCGGTGACGTTTGTAATCGGGAATGCAAACCGTATTCATACCTCCCTGTTCATGCCAGGAAACACCATCTCATCAAGCCTGGCAAACCAGTTCACCGAGGCGGTCGGTGAGATGTACAAATCTTCTTTGATCGCTCTGGGACTGATCCTTTTCCTGATTACATTTGTGGTACTGGCAGCGGCAAAGTTCCTGCTCTTTCGTATTGCCGGCCAGGAAGGGAGCCGGGGCTGATGCAGCGATTGCGCAATGTTGGCCTCTATCGCCGCCGTCGGTTTGTTAACTCCCTGGTTCTCATTGCGTCCCTGGGGACCACGCTTTTCGGGTTGTTCTGGCTGCTGTGGTTATTGTGGACCCTGCTGAGTGAAGGCCTGCGGTATCTCAACCTTTCCATTTTTCACCAGGCCACACCACCTCCGGGCGGCACCGGGGGGCTCGGAAACGCCATTCTGGGGAGCATTGTCTTGACCGTAGTAGGCATCTTGATCGGCGCACCTGCCGGTGTATTGGCTGGGACTTACCTTTCCGAATTCGCGCGGGAGTCAAGAGCGGCATCGGTCATCCGTTTTGTTAACGACATTCTGCTGAGTGCGCCTTCCATCATCCTCGGCGTATTCGTCTATGAGGTAGTTGTGATCCATATGGGACATTTTTCAGGCTTTGCCGGGTCCCTTGCCCTTGCACTTATCGCCCTGCCCACCGTGGTTCGCACAACAGAGGATATGCTGCGCCTGGTGCCCAACGCCCTGCGCGAGGCAGCGGCCGCACTTGGTGCCCCGCGCTGGAAGGTCACCATCGCGATCGTGTTCCGTGCAGCCAGGAGCGGGATTCTTACCGGTGTGCTGCTAGCCGTGGCACGTATCAGTGGGGAGACCGCCCCTTTGTTGTTCACGGCCCTCAACAATCAGTTCTGGAGCCATTCACTGAATGAACCTATTGCGAACCTGCCGGTGGTAATTTTCCAGTTCGCCATGAGCCCGTATGAAGACTGGCAGCACCTGGCCTGGGCAGGTGCTGTATTGATCACCTTGGCCATTCTGTTTATCAATATATTGGTGCGACTCTTCTTGAAAACACCAAAATCGAGGTACTAAGGCAATGAACACAAAAAATGCCTCTGTTGCGAGCACCGCTGTCCAGAATGGAAAGCCGGATGCAACACCTGTGCTGGAAATTCAGCAAGCCTCGGATTTTAGAGATCAGGCCTGTCTCCAACACAAAGTAAAACTCTCCGTGCGTGAGCTTAACTTCTACTATGGCAAATTCCAGGCATTGTTCTCCATTTCACTGGACATTCTGGAAAACCACGTTACGGCATTCATCGGGCCGTCAGGGTGCGGAAAGTCCACTCTGCTACGGTGTTTCAACCGCATATATGAGCTGTACCCCAACCAGCGCGCAGAAGGAGAAATATTGCTGGACGGCCGAAATATCCTGGGACCGGGGGAGAATCTCAACCTGCTGCGGGCAAGAGTGGGGATGGTATTTCAGAAGCCCACACCGTTTCCAATGTCCATTTATGACAATATTGCCTTCGGCGTGAAGCTCTATGAGCGGCTTTCCCGCGCGCAAATGGATGAGCGCGTGGAATGGGCACTCAAAAAGGCCGCCCTATGGGATGAGGTGAAAGACAAGCTGAGTCATATCGGTACGGATATCTCTGGAGGGCAGCAGCAGCGGCTCTGTATCGCCCGTGCCATTGCTATCAAGCCGGAGATACTGCTCCTTGATGAGCCTGCCTCCGCCCTCGACCCCATCTCAACTCTGAAGATAGAGGAACTGATTGCCGAACTCAAACAGGAATACACTATCGTGATCGTCACCCATAACATGCAGCAGGCGGCCCGGATCTCTGATTACACGGGATTTCTTTATTTGGGAAAGCTCATTGAATACGATGAGACATCTACGATGTTCACCAGACCTAGGAAAAAACAAACACAGGACTATATCACCGGGAGGTTCGGGTAATGAACAGGCACTTGCAGGTGGAGCTGGAAAAATTGAAAAAGCGCATTCTCTTGATGGCAGGCATGGCTGAAGAAAGCGTGCAAAACGCGGCGAAAGCCCTTAAGGCCAGGGACTCGGAACTCGCGCAAAGGATCATTGATGGAGATCAGGTTATGAACGAGCTTGAGGTTGAAATAGAAGAAGAATGCCTGAAGATCCTTGCCCTCCATCAACCTGTTGCCGTGGATCTCCGTTTTATTGTCGCTGTCATCAAGATCAACAATGACTTGGAGCGTGTGGGAGATATGGCGGTCAATATCGCTGAGCGGGTCCTGGTGGTGGCCAAAAAACCTCCTGTGTCTTTTAGCTTTGACTTCGACGAAATGGCCACAAAGGTTGAGGCCATGCTGAAACTGAGCCTCGACTCCCTGGTGAACCTGGATGTGGATATGGCCTACAGAGTACTATTAATGGATGATGAAGTGGACGGCTTGAAGATCCGCTGCTATGATCTGGTGAAGGACGCATTAAGAAACGAACCTGACCGGGCAAACTCTCTCATCAATCTGTTCTTGGTTTCCCGGCACTTGGAACGTATTGCGGACCATGCCACCAATATTGCGGAAGATGTCATTTATATGGTTGAAGGACAGATTCACCGCCATAAGCTTGACCTGTACGAGTGAGGAGTCCATCCCCTGCTGAGCAAGTGCACCTGCCCGGAAATTCCTTTGCTATAGAGCACCTATGGGGTCTTTAGAATCTTAAAGACCTCAAAGATCTTCTTACTCCTATCGATAGTAAAATTGTGTTCAATAGCCCATAGTTCCTATTATAAGCCAAAAGGTCGGCGTCTGAACCATGCCTGTGATGCCAAAAGGCCCCGCATAAGCGAGGCCTTTTAAATTCACCAGTATATCTTATTGACCCTTATTTTTGTTCTCCACCGTACAGTTCTTTAACCTTCGCCCTATCAGGGCTCCCGTCTTCTTGTATGGGAATTTCATCCACGAATTCCACGTACCGGGGCTTCTTATACCTGGCAATCCTCTGGCCGACGAATTCGATTAGTTCCTCTGCCTCTAACTTTTCACCAGGTTTTAGCTGGCACACGGCCTTGATTCCTTCTTTCCACTTGGGATCAGGAACGCCGAAGACGACGGTTTTTTCCACGGCCGGGTGCTGTAAGATAACCTTTTCCACCTCAGCGGGATACACATTTTCTCCTCCCGGCTTGATTAGTTCCTTCTCCGCCTTACGTCCAGCGTACCAGAGAAAACCATCTTCATCGAAACGCCCTAAGTCTCCGGTATGATGCCAGCCCTCACGGAATGTGTAAGCCGTATCTTCGGGTAAATTCCAATACCCCTTGAATACCATGGGCCCCCTCATCGTAATCTCTCCCACCTCACCTATGGGCACAGGATTATCATAGTCATCCACAAGCCTCACTTCGGCAAGTGGCAAGGGCCTCCCGGCAGACCCTGGCCTATCATTATAGGGAGAAAAGGTGGCAACGCATGAGGTCTCTGTCTGCCCATACATGCAGTAGAATGTTCCGCCCGTGGTCTTTTGGTAACGCTCAATGGTCTCAGGGGTATCAATGCCCGTTACACTTTGCAGTGTACCTATATCTATGCCACTTTTTTCGTGCTCATCCAAGATTGACGAGAGGATGGGTGAGAAGACCATCATGAAAGTGACCTTTTTTTCGTGGATCAACTTCACTGCCGTTTGGGCGTCAAATTTGCTCATATTGACATTAAGGGCACCACCATGGAAGGCCGTTGTGGCCATAAACAGTCCACCAACATGGAACAATGGCAGCAGGTTTAGGTGCACGTCCTTGCTGGTCACCCCAAAGAAATAATCAAAATGCATGTCTGCACACAGCACATTGCCATGGCTCAGCAAGGCCCCCCGCGGCCTGCCAGCAACGGCAGCAGTGTGTATTATCACGAATCCGTCATCCCATGAGACTTCATTGGGCTCGAAATCTCCGCTCTCCTTCGCCAAAGTCTCATAAGAGGGGAATTCGCCACTTCCCGCCCCGAGGTGATAGTAGCCCTGCACAGATTTCAATTCATTTTTCTTATTGGATATGGTTTCCTCAAATGACTCACCCACGAAAACCATTTTGGGCTCACAGTCATTGATATTATAGGCCACCTCATCGGCAGAAAGTCGCCAATTTATGGGCAACATGATAGCGCCAAGGGCTGCTGCCGCCCCATAGAGAATGAAATAGGGGAGATTGTTCTTTGAAAGGACCGCTATTCGATCTCCCTTTTCAACGCCTGCATCCCTCAGCCCTGAAGCCAAACGGTCAACTTCTTGCTTGTACTCCGAGAAGGTTAGCGACCGACCATCATCTACTTCATACCATGCAGGGCTATCCTTGAAACAAAAGGCATTTCGCTTAATAACATCATAAAACGATAGATCGTAAAGGCCCATAGTATCCCTCAAAAACTCAGGGCCAGACCTTCATCCAAAAGGCCCAGCCCCTTAAATTCTTTAGACATTAAGGAAAAGTGGCCTGAAAAGGCACCACCTTCTCCACGCCATCAGCCCTAAATGTAAAGGTGCCTTCTTTGACTGTGACCGGGACAGAGTAGTCTGGCACTCCTTTCCACCATCTCTCAAGCGCCTGCCATGGGCTCCAGCCCCTTGCCTTAAGCTTGTAGCCGCCTGTTACCAGAAGGCAGAGAAGGGCGGATCGGGCGGTGATCATGGTAGTAGCCCTCACTTGATCTGTCTTTCCTGCAGGGATCCAATAGGAATCCTGGTTGTTATAGGTCACAAGGTCAAAATCTTTATCAAAGGCCACGGTGAACCTGAAACCATCAAGAAGTACTGGATAAGGATTTGGGTTCGTGATGCTAAAGAGAAAACTCATCGGAAGTGGTGCTCCCCTGTTGCCAGCTTCACCCTTTGTTGGTTTTACCTTGCTCGAAATATACCAGTATCCATCATATTGCGGTACCTCAAAAGATTCCAGGGTGATTGTAAGAGTTTTGAAATTTGTAGCTGTTGGTTTTGTCTGCATCCCTGCGCAAGAGGCGAGTACTAAAGCCATTCCAAAGATAAGAATTGTTATCCAGATCAACTTCCTATTCATAATTATACCTCCCTTTTAAGGGTGAAATGCCTATTCTCAGATCAGCATTTCCAAACAAATGCACATCCTGAGAGAACCAATCATAGAAGAGTAAAGGCCCCCACCACTAGGCAAGCCATCTCTTCCTACGTTTATAGTGTTTCACATCCCTGAAGCTCTTACGGCCGCCCTTACTGCTCAATCCCAGGTAGAAATCTTTAATATCTTCATTTTCCATGAGCTTCTCTGATGTATCATCCATTACTATACGCCCATTTTCCATTACATAGGCATAGGGAGCAACATTGAGAGCCAGCTTCGCATTCTGCTCCACAAGGAGTATGGAAATCTTCTCCTCCTTGTTAAGGCGCGTAATTATATTAAAGATCTCAGAGATCAACTTAGGAGCAAGGCCCATGGAAGGTTCATCCAGCAGCATAAGTTTTGGCTCTGTCATAAGCGCGCGTCCCACAACCGTCATTTGTTGTTCACCTCCGCTAACAAAGCCGGCTACTTCGTTACGCTTTTCCCGGAGCCTTGGGAAATAATGATACACCAACTCCAGGCCCTCTTTTACAGAGCCCGATTTGCGCAGGTGTGCGCCCACCTTAAGGTTCTCCTCTACCGTCAAGTGCTCGAAGACTCTCCGCCCTTCAATAACCTGCACGATGCCCATTCTGGCGATGTTGGCAGCCCTTTCGTGGTGAATACCTCTTCGCTCAAACTCAATGCTGCCGTCGGTGACCTCTCCATCCTCGGTCTTGAGCAAGCCCGAGACGGCCTTCAGAGTGGTGCTCTTGCCAGCTCCATTGGCGCCAAGCAGAGCAACGATACCTCCTCGAGGCACCTCTATTGATACCCCTTTGAGTACCAGAATCACCTCATGGTACCTCACCTCTATGTTATTGATCTTCAAAATGGATTCAGCTGCTTCCAAAAGCCTGACCTCCTCCCTCAGAGCTCGGGATGTTATTTAGGGGCTTACCAACCAAGCCACTCCTTTTCCCACTTCTCAGGCCATCTTGCTTTGAGGTCCACCCTTTCCACTTCTTGGAACTTGCCATTCTTCCATTCCTGAACCAGACAACCTGTTGCTGGTCTGTGGTCTGTAGAGGTATAGGTGACAGGTGAAGCACCCAGACCTATGTCAAAGTTACGGAGGGTCTCAAAGCCCTTGGTCATGATTCCATCACCACTGAGGTCTCCGGCCTTGTCAGCCCGCTTGAGCGCCTCCCAAAGGATCAAGGCATCGGCCCAGGCCTGAATAGTGCGAATCAAACGCTTGCTCTGAGGAACTCCGGGGTTATACTTCTTGGCTGACTCTACGACGATATCCATATTCTTATAGGGCTGACCGTAAAAAGCACATGGAGTTGCGCCCATAACCCCTTCTGCTGCTTCACCTGCGAGTCTGGGCAGATTTTCGTCAAAACCCCAGTTGTTGATGATCCAGTCTGCACCAAGGCCAAGAGAGTAAGCATCCCTGATGGTAGCCGACACTGACATGGTGGTATTACCATGCCAACACACATCCGGCTTAAACTTCTTCAGGGCCATGATCTGGCTCTTGGTATCAAGGGCAAATAGGGACACGTCCTGATCTGGGCCTATTTCAAATCCCAGCATCTTAGCATGATCTTTAATGGCCTTAATAGGGGCGCTGCAGTAAGGCGAGGCAAACATATAAACACATGCAAAACGCGGTTTCCTTTTTCCGTAGTCGGGATTCTTCGGCCACTTCTTGTCGAACCATGCGGTAAGGCAAGCCCTAGCATTGGTGGAATAATCGGACGAAAAGAAAAGATTATATCTTGACTTTCTAGGGTCAGTCAGATGCGCGGAATAGGAGGCCGATACGTAGGGTATCTTGTCCTTGTTAACCGTGGGCGACAAGGCCTCTGTGTCTCCTGTCCCCCATCCCATTATGGCAATCACTCCTAGTCTCTTCAGAAGTTTGTACTTGGTAATGGCCTCAGGAATACGATAACCATAGTCAAACCAGGTGTACTTAATCTTTTTCCCATTCACCCCGCCATGGGCATTAATGTACTTAAAGGCCTCTTCCATACCCAGGGCATAGTCCTTACCCACATCAGAGGTGGCACCAGTGGTATCCATGATACCGCCCACTCTTAAGGTCTTGGCTACTGCGAAAGCCGAGAACCCCAATACAAACACTGCGGCCAAAAACAATACCAAGATAGTCTTTAGGTTCTGCTTTTTCATACGCTTCTCCCCCTTTTCTGTAATTGTTATTGGCAAAAGGGACTACCCAAATAGGATACCTATTACGAAGTCTTACTCACCTCCTTTCTAGTAAGAGAATGGCCAGAGGTTAAAGTAGTTCTTTACCTGCCACCACCGATACGCTAGCCCGTTAGGCTCATAAATTAGAAATGCACATATGGCAAGACCAAAGGCAGCATCCTTTATTCCTGAGTAATAGATCAATACTCTTGGGAAGTGATCGGCCATGGGTATAACCGCCATTTGCAACAATTCCATAATTACCACCATGAAAATGGAGCCGAAAATAGCCCCGTGAATAGAACCGGCCCCTCCAATCAATATCACCCCCACGAGCCACAGTGACCAAAACCAAGGAAAATGCTCGGGACTTAGTGCTGCTGTATTGCTTACCCAAAATGCCCCGGCAACCCCTGCAAAAAAACCAGCCACAAAAAAGGCCAAAAGTTTGTACCAAATCACATTGATCCCAAGCGTTTCAGCGGCGATGTCATTGTCCCTGATGGCCACCCAGGCGCGCCCTACCTTTGATCGCAAGAGATTGACCAGGACGATTACCATAAGCGTGATCAACACTGCCATGAGATAATAAATCTCCCTCTCGCTCTCTATAACCCATGGACCAAATTTGATGGTACCAGGGGGCAGGGAAAAGGCCTGGCCCCTTCCACCAATCTTACTCACATATTGGGTAAGGATAAAATCGACCGTAATAAACTGTGCGGCCATTGTGGTGAGGATCAAGTAAAAGCCTTTGACCTTGGCCGATGGCAGCCCAAATAAGACACTCCAGAGCCCCGCGAAAATCCCCCCTATGATTATACTGATAGGATAAGCAAGTCCGTATTCCACAATTAACTTAGGCCATGGGAACTGCAAGATTAAAAGGGTGCTGGTATAAGCCCCCACTGCTATAAAGGCAGCATGGCCCAGCGTAATGAGCCCTGCATAGCCAATCAGTAACTGGACCCCTAGGGCACCCATGGCAGTATAACCAACCATGGTGGCGACCCCGATCCAATACTCCGGCGCAAACAGCGGTATTCCTATGAAAATGACCGCCAGCAAAAGGATCATCTTGAATTTGATGAACCTGGTCTGCCACCACCCCTGGTCTTTTTCATAGTTTTCATGATAATCACCACAGGGCAACCATACGCTGGACATAGGCTAATCTCCTCGTTAATTCACAGGAATAGTATGAATTTCGTTTAGTGCCAAATGTCAAATGACCAATGTCAAATCAATGCCAAATGCCTTAATACCAAAAATCATACGACCTTGAAATTTCGCCATGTTACCCCATTTTGCCAACCATCGCATTCAATGGCTCTGTATCCATTTGGAATTTGTCATTCATTTGACATTTGGATTTTGGCATTTCTCATTTCTTCCCTTGCCTTCCTCCCTATCCTTGGCCCCTTATCCTTCCTCCCGCCTCCCGACTTCTGACTCCTGGCTTCTTTTTTACACTCTCTCAATCCTCTCCCAGCCCCATAGACCATAAGGCTTAAACAGGAGAAAGACCGTCATAAAGGCGAAGGGCATAACCTCTTTAACCCCACCAGGGAAATACTGATCTAAATAAGTACCGGAAAGGTTTTGAAGGACCCCTATGATTATACCTCCCACAATCGCGCCAGGAACTGAATTAAGTCCTCCCAGCACCACGGCAGGAAGCACCAGAAGCCCCAAGTATCCCACGGATATATTGATGCCATTGATGTTGCCCAGCAGTGCCCCCCCAACACCGGCGCTCATAAAGGCAATTGCCCATGCAGCCGCGTATACAAACCTCGCACTGATTCCCAGGCTGAGGGCAGCGGTCTCATCGTCGGCGGTAGCCTGCATAGAAAGTCCCCAGCGTGTAAATTTGAAAAAAGCGACAAACATAATTAATAGGACAAGGGACAAGATGAAAGACCACAGATAAACTGAAGAAATTGTTATGAAGCCCATTTTGATGGGGTTGAGCGGAAATACGGGTGGTTGAAATACATGGGTATCGGTTCCAAAAATGAATACGATTACTCCCTTGAAGAAAAATGATAGCCCCACAGTTACCATGATAACGGTTAAAATCGGTTCGCCTATTAATTTATCCAAAAATATTCTCTCGGTCAGATAACCAAGGATCACCCCAACCAGGAGGGTACAAACCACAGCCAAAACAAATGGTATACCCATCTCATAGAATGTAAGGGTGACATACGCACCTATCAGGGTAAGCTCTCCCATAGCAAGATTGAGTACACCCGAGCACTTATATATAAGTACCCACCCAAGAGCCACAAGGGCGTAAATGCCGCCGACCATAATGCCCGTGATAAGGGTCATTAAGAAAAGTTCCATCTAGCCCCCCTTTTCTATACGTTTACTTTCTGGACTCGCAAATCTGTCCTGATCCGCTGTTCTCTACCGTCTTCATAGGTAATGGTGGTATCCATATGGACCACATCCACGTCGCTGTAGAGAGCCTCGACTATATCTTTATAACGTTGCGCTACGAAGGCCCTGCGGAGTTTGCTTGTTCGGGTCAGCTCGTCGTCATCTGCATCGAATGCCTTATACAGGTTGACGAACTTCCTTATCTTAGCCACATCAGGAAGGTCCTTGTTTGCCTCCTCAATCTGCTTTTGAACGAGGTCATAAACACGTGGGTCCTGGGATAGCTCCATGTAGCTTGTGTAGTTTATCTTGTGGTCATCGGCCCATTTTCCAACCACCTGATAGTCTATGCACATCACCGCAGTTATATATGGGCGCTTATCACCTACAACCCATGCTTCTTGAATGTAGGGGCTAAATTTGAGGCGGGTCTCGAGATACTGAGGCGAAAATGGCCTTCCGTCACTGAGGGTCATCACATCCTTGGATCTGTCAAATACCACCAGGTGTCCGTCCTCGTCAATAAATCCCCTGTCGCCCGAATAAAGCCATCCACCAACTAGGGTCTTTTTGGTGGCCTCTTCATTCTTGTAATAACCCTGGAAGACAGAGGGGCTTTTGGATATTATCTCACCTTCTTCCGTTATCCTAACCTCTGTTTGAGGGATTGGTGTGCCCACCGTGTCGAATTTAACATCACCGTCCCGGTGCACAATGGAGATACCCGCGATCTCTGTCTGGCCATAGATTTGTTTCAAATTCACTCCCAGGGCATGGAAAAACCTAAAGTGATCAGGCCCCATGGCCGCTCCACCCGTATAAGCGTGTCTCAATCTGGACATGCCTAGGTGGTCCTTGAGCTTCTTCTGAACAGTAATGTATGCAATCCAATTGAGAAATTTCCAGTACCAAGGAATGGGTTTTTTCTCGAACTTTAGGTTTGCCACAGTGTACCCCACCTTGGTGGCAAACTCATAAAACTTGCGTTTGATCCAGGTTGAGTCAATGTATTTTACTTGAACCCGTCTTGTCATTCCCTCGTAAAGCCTAGGAGGGGCAAACATCACGTGAGGGCCTATTTCCCTGATATTTTCCTGAGCCGTTTCAGGTTCCTCAGGGAAATTGAGCGTATATCCTACCTGAAGGCCGCATGATATGGACATCATCTGCTCACCTATCCAGGCAAATGGGAGATAAGAGACAAAGTCGTCAGTATCATAGCAAGGATCCACAGACATGAGGTTGTGTCCCATTGTCAGCATGTTCCAGTGGCTAAGCAGCGCCCCTTTTGGCAGCGCGGTGGTGCCTGATGTATAAAACAGGAGGCAGATATCATCGCCATGACCCTCTTCTATCATCTTCTCAAAAAGGTCAGGCTGTTCCTTTTCCAGTTCTCTTCCTCTTTTCTGTACTTCGGGGATGCTCATCAGGAAATCCTGGTGGTAATTTCTCATCCCCTTGGGATCGTCCCATATCACCCATTGCAAATGGGGGCATTCGTCTTTGATGGCCAATGCCTTGTCCACCTCTTCCTGAGTCTCACCCACGAAAAATTTGGCATCGGAGTGATCAACAATGTATTTTACTTCATCGATCATGCAGTCTTGAAAAAGCCATACCGCAACTCCGCCTGCGCACAACGCTGCCATTTCCGCCCATAGTCCCTCGGGTCTATTATCCCCTATCATTGCCACTTTGTCCCCGCGTTTGAGCCCAAGGCTGACCATACCTAAGCAAAGATATTTCACATTATCGTAATAGTCCTGCCACGTGTAAGGCCGCCATATCCCAAACTCCTTTTCCCTCATGGCAACTTTATTCTTTCCGTATTTCCTACATTGGGTAAGAAAAAGTTTTGGGATGGTCAGGTCCTTAGTAATCTCTATCTGGGCTCCGGCCATGTGATAGCTTACCTCCTTGTGGCGTATAGATCCTCTGTTCCTAGGTACGCACTAATCACATCAGGGTTCTTTTGAACTTCATCTGGGGGACCATCTGTCACTGGGTTACCGAAATTGAGCACAAAAACCCGGTGGGAAATATCCATCACAACACCCATGTCATGTTCAACCAAGATGCAGGTGACTTTCCATCTCTCTTCTTCGTTGAGGTCCAAAATGAATCGGGCCATATCCTCCACTTCCTCGAGGTTGAGGCCTGCCAAAGGCTCGTCAAGGAGGAGAAGCTCGGGATTCAACGCCAAAGCCCGGCCCAACTCCACGCGTTTCTGTAACCCATAAGGGAGCATGTGCACGGTCTTGTCGCGGATGCTTTCGATTTCCAACAGATCAATGATTTCCTCTTCTATGAATTTCCTGGAGTCCAATTCTTCACGCTTGGTTTTTCCCACATAAATAGATCCACTGATAATCCCTGACTTCAAATGAATGTGTCTTCCCAAACGGATATTGTCCAGCACGGACATACCTCCAAAAAGCTCAATCTTTTGGAATGTCCTAGAGATGCCGAGCTGAGCCCTCTGGTAAGGTTTTAAATGGTTAATTTTTTGCCCTTTATAGTAGATGTTCCCCTTTTGGGGTCTGTATAGACCGTTGATACAATTCATCATAACGGTCTTCCCCGCGCCGTTAGGGCCAATAATGGAATGAATCTCCCCCTTTTTAATCTCCAGACTCACCCCGACAAGAGCGGCCACCTTTCCAAAATACATATGAATGTTCTCAAGCTTAAGGAGGGTTTCACCTTCTTTGACATCAGGGAGTTGAACCATATCTCCAGGCCTCCGTGGATGGGAATCAAAGCGAAGTGAGGATTAGGGACTGCGTTCTCCAGCGAAAACGCCTATACTCATACTTACTCCCTCTAATTTTGTCAACCGCTTTTGTTCAAAAAATATACCGAATCGCGGAACACAAATACATATCTAATTCTGTGCGCGCTAAATTGATGGCTCCCAGGAAATAGAGAGTACGCCCTGGGGGCCCCAGCTTTCACCGAGCACCAATGCCCGGCCAAACCATGAATCCTGAGACGGAGCTATCATAGCGCCCACTACAAGCGATGAACCGTGAACACTCAACGGTGAACGCCTTATAGCTATGCTCGGCTTTATCCAGAAATTTTCAACCCGTGTTGGCTGGTGCAATTTACTCGAATCGTGCCGTCTTTACCTGTGGGACCAAGTACTTTTTGCACTGATTTAGAAAATACTCATCCGTCATGCCAGCAATGAAATCCCTTACGATGCCTGCAAGTGGGGTCTTCTCTTTGTATTCAGGCGCCATTCCTTCCAGGAATCCAGTAAAAATGTCTGAATCCTCGTTCCCCTTTTCTAGATCGTTTAGGTATTTTTCAAAAAGCAATTCAAACATCAACCTGACTTTGGAGGTTTGCTCCTTGACCTTAGAGCACTGGTAGATTCGGTCTTGATTAAATTCCTTTAACTCCCTAAGGGCCTCTGCCACCTCCTCGCTGAAACTGATATGGGGTTTTCCAATACTGTTTAATACCAAATCTTCCACAAGCCTGTAAACAATGGTTCCATTGGTATCGCCAAGGACTCGTTTACATTGCTGAGGGATATCCTCTCTCCGAATTAGCCCCAAGCGAATGGCATCCTCAATGTCCCTGCCAATATAGCTAATGGTATCAGCCATTCTCACTACACAGCCCTCTAAGGTCATGGGCAGTACATCCAGAGATGGATCTGATTTCTTGTGCTCCATCTCCCTTTCCAGTTGATCAAAGTCCTTGTGGGGGTTAGGCCTTAAGGCCTGAACGTGCAGTTCCCCATTATGGCAAAAAATACCGTCTAATACCTGGAGAGTCAGGTTCCAGCCTCTCCCCTTCCTCTCAATTTCTTGGAGAAAACGCACACTCTGGATATTGTGAAGAAATGGACCTAAATGGTGGGATTCACAAAGAGAGGAAAGAAATTTTTCCCCATCGTGCCCGAAAGGCGTATGACCTATATCATGTCCAAGGGCAATGGCCTCAATCAGATCTTCGTTAAGGCGCAAAAGCCTTCCAACAGTCCTGCCTATTTTTGAGGCCAACTGCACATGAAGGACTCGATGTGTAATATGATCATTCTTAATAAGATAGAAGACCTGAGTCTTGTCTATATAACGGGAATAAGCCAGAGAATGGAGAATGCGATCCGTATCAATGGAAAAATGCTGCCTATGGCCCTGATTTATCTCTTCCTCGTCCCTCTTCCTTACAGCCGAACGGCTCTTACAGGCAAAAGGGGACAGCTTTATGTCCTCTTCCTTATCAAGCTCTGTCCTCAGCCTATACAGGAGATCTGTTTCCATTGACTTATGATATGGTTCACGCCTTCACTTGCGGGGTTTAAGCATTTCCTTAAATTCCTCAAGAACAGTCTTGCCCCGTTTTTTGAGCACCGCCTTGGCCTCCTCAGCGACCTGGCGGCTGCGCTGCTCCAGGTCCACCTCATCAGGTAAGGGCTTGCCTTCCTGTTTGTATTTCCATTTAAGAAGCGAGCGAGCTAGCCACTGCTGTCCTCGGTCCGCAAGACGCTTCACATCTTTCTTTATCTGATCGTCCATAGAAAAGCCGCCGTGTTAGGGAAAAAGTTTAGGACCAGCGCATTTGTAGGTTTTTCCTTGCCAAATCTATGCAGTGGTGGTAGAAAAAGAAATTTGTCTTGCGTGCCTATCCTCGCTTAATTAGGTGTTCTACGAATTGGGCTTATTAATAATATAGCAGTATAAAGTGAGTTTCTCAAGTAAATTACCCAGCTTTAAACGGCTCCGTTGGGGCCTTAATCCACACGTTCAGAACTATTGCCCGGTGCCCAGTGACGGGTGCAAGATCTTCTGAACGGAGGAAAAAACCGAGGCAAGGGGCCCATAAGAGCCCCGAGGAAGGAGGAATGAATGGCAAATGTGAGCATGAAAGAACTGCTAGAGGCGGGAGTCCATTTCGGCCATCAAACAAGACGATGGAATCCGAAGATGAAACCTTATATCTTCGGAGCACGAAACGGAATCCACATCATTGACTTGCAAAAGACAGTTCGCCTTTTCAAGGTGGCCTACGATTTCATTGTGAGGACCGTTTCCGAAGGATACTCTGTACTATTTGTGGGTACGAAAAAACAGGCCCATGATTCGATTATTGAAGAAAGTCAGCGGTGTGGCATGTTCTACGTGGTAAATCGGTGGTTGGGAGGCACTCTCACGAATTTTCAAACCATCCGAAAAAGTGTGTCCAGGCTGAAAGAGCTTGAAACCATGAAAAGGGAGGGAGGTTTTAGTCGGTATACCAAAAAAGAAGCCCTCAAAATGGAAAAAGGGTTGCTAAAATTGGAAAAGAACCTTGGGGGGATAAAGGACATGGATGAACTCCCAGGTGCCCTTTTTGTTGTGGACCCGAAACGGGAAAGGATCGCGGTCAGAGAGGCACGAAAACTGCGGATCCCGGTAGTGGCCATTGCCGATACTAACTGTGACCCTGATGAGATCGATTTTATCATTCCAGGAAACGATGATGCCATCAGAGCCATCCGTCTATTCTGCTCTAGGATCGCAGATGCATGCGTGGAGGGCCATAATCTGGCAGAGGAAAGGCTCCGGGCAGAAGCAGAACTACAGCAGCAAGCTGAGGGTCCTGAAGAAGGAGAAGAAAGACCCGGCCTTGAGGAACAAGAAAAGGCTGAAGGCCCTGAAGTAATCGTTTTGCCCAAAAAGTCAGAAACCAGCCAGGCTCCAGAGGCACAGGCAACTGAGCCTGAACCAGAATAGGAAAGCATCGAACAGCACCAAAGAGAAAGGAGATCACAGTGGCAGTTACAATGGAACAAATCAAAGAATTGAGGGAAAAGACCGGTGTCGGAATCATGGATTGTAAGCAGGCCCTCAATGAATGTAACGGAGATTTGGAAAAAGCCATCGATTTTCTCAGAAAAAAAGGGATTGCCACGGCAAAAAAACGTGGTAGCCGTACCACTTCGCAAGGCCAAGTCCAGGCCTATATCCATGCTGGAGGAAAGATCGGTGTGCTAGTGGAGGTCAATTGCGAAACAGACTTCACAGGAAAAACTGATGACTTCTCTGCCTTTGTAAAAGATCTGGCCATGCAAATCGCCGCCACCAACCCCATAGCCATTGACAGGGAAAAAGTCCCTCCTGAAGTGCTAGAACGAGAGAAAGAGATCTACGCTACCCAGGCCAAACAGACAGGTAAACCCGAAAAGGTTATTGAAAAGATTGTTGAAGGTAAAATGAAAAAGTTTTACTCCGAGGCTTGCTTGCTTGAGCAGCCTTTTATAAAGAATCCTGATATCACTGTACAGGATCTTCTCAACGAGCTGATTGCCAAGACTGGAGAAAACATTGTCATAAGGCGCTTCGTACGATTTCAACTCGGGGAATCGGATGAGGAATGATCGCCCCCGATTTAGACGTATCTTGTTAAAGCTTAGCGGAGAGGCCCTATCTGCAGGCCAAGGCTCTGCTATTGACCCGCAGATCGTTCAAAGGATTGCTCAGGAGATAAAGTCAGTTCATAATCTGGGGGTCCAAATCGGTATTGTGATCGGAGGGGGCAACATCTTCCGAGGCCTGCGGGCAGAAGCCTACGGTATGGACAGGGTGGTGGCGGACCATATGGGAATGCTTGCCACCGTGATCAATTCATTGGCACTCGGTGGTGCGCTCAAGAGTGTGGGCTTAAATGCCAAAGTAATGACAGCGATTGAGATGAGAGGTGTAGCGGAGCTCTTTGTTAGAGATCGGGCTATTAACCACCTTGACAACGACGCAGTGGTCATTTTTGGTGCAGGTACAGGAAACCCCTATTTTACCACAGATACTGCTGCCACCCTTCGGGCTAGTGAAATAGGGGCAGATGCCTTACTAAAGGCCACAAAGGTAGATGGGGTCTATGATGCAGATCCTGTTCAGAACCCAAAGGCTAAGTTTTTTTCTAGGTTATCCTATAGAGCTGTTATCGAAAAACAGCTCCAGGCCATGGACCTGACCGCCATTTCATTGGCCATGGATCAAGGCCTCCCCATTGTGGTGTTTAACCTGTTAAAGGAAGGCAATATCTTAAGGGTTGTATCAGGAGAACCAGTTGGCACACTGATTACGGGAGAAGAAAAATGAAGGATGAAATTCTCTCCGAACTTCGCGAAAAAATGGGCAAGACCGTGGAGGCCCTCAAAAAGGAATTTAAAAAAATCAGGACAGGCAGGGCCACACCGGCATTACTGGAAGGGATCAAGGTGGAATGCTACGAAACGCATATGCCCTTAGAGCAAGTGGCTTCCATATCTGTCCCGGAGAGCCGACTCATAACAGTTCAGCCGTGGGATCAATCAATTATTGGAAATATTGAGAAGGCCATCCTGAAGTCTGAACTAGGCCTGACACCCATGAATGATGGCAAGATTATTCGCATAGCTATCCCTCCCTTAACCGAAGAGAGGCGCAAAGAACTGGCCAAGCTGGCAAAAAAGATGGCCGAAGAAAGCAAAATTTCTATTAGAAACCAAAGGCGGGATGCCAATGAGATGTTCAAGGAACTAAAGAACGAAAAAGAAATCTCAGAAGATGAGTTCTTTAAATGTCAGAACGAAGTTCAAAAAATAACTGACGAATTCATAAAAAAGATCGACGAGGTCACCGCCCAAAAAGAGAAAGAAATTCTTGAGTTCTGATCCCCCCTACACAAGCGAGGGTTACTATATTAGCCCGGGGTTCCCCCTCGCTATGTCGGCTGCCTGTCTGCTTGGAATAGCAAAGTTAATCGGGAAGTTTATTTTACTCCGAGTCATTCCGGCGAAGTAATCGTGGGGCAGGCAATGGAGCAGACCATTGCAGCAACTTGGGGGAGGGTTTGTCCCTGGCTTTCGAGGTTTTGGAAGGGATATGTTTAGTGTTGAAATGGAAGCAAATACAAGGTAAGTGGATTAATAAACTACCCAACCGCAAGCAGTGAGGTATTGAGAATTCAGAATATAGAATCCAGGAGTCAGAATAAAAACAGATACTCTCACCTATCTTTTATCTTCTGAATTCTGACTCCTGAATTATTGCCCTCGGATCACCAGCAGGTTCGAGTCAATCTTATTGCTAGGCAGCAAGCTGCATGGAACTAAATTCTAGAATGATTAAGCACTAGGCATTACTTATGGATTCTATTGATAAATCCAAGCTTCCAACACATGTAGCCATCATCATGGATGGAAATGGAAGGTGGGCCAAAAGGCGAGGCCTACCCAGGGTGCGTGGGCACCAACAAGGGGCTGAAACTGTCAGGGAGGTGGTCAGGACAACACGCCAGATTGGTATACCGTGGCTGACCCTATATGCCTTTTCCATGGAAAATTGGAAACGCTCGGACTTGGAAGTCAGGGCATTGATGAATCTTTTGGAGCAATTCCTGAAAGATGAATTAGAAGAAATGACAGAAAATGGTATTCGACTCAAGGCCATAGGAAGACTGGAAAAATTACCTACATCCACCAGGAAGTTGCTATTTGAAACCATGGACAAGACCTCCCAAGGCGAAGATATGACCCTGACCCTGGCCTTGAGTTATGGTGGGAGGCAGGAAATCCTGGATGCGGTGAGGAAGATAGCCGTTTCAGTAGAGAAAAAGAAAATTCAACCAAAAGAGATCGACCATAGACTTCTCGTCAATGCCCTTTATCAGCCGGAAATGCCAGATCCAGATCTGCTTATCCGTACAAGTGGAGAATATCGCATAAGCAATTTTCTGCTATGGCAAATCGCTTATACCGAAATTTATATTACCTCTACGTTATGGCCTGACTTTACACGGGAAGAATATCTAAAGGCCATAGCAGAATTCCAAAACAGAGAAAGGAGATTTGGGGCCGCGGACTGAGAATAATATGCCGCTAAAAGAATCGGCCTCGGCCTACTGCTTAGCTCCTTTATTTGAGGTATGCATGCATCTCAAACGCTGGCTGACGGGCATTATCATTGCCCCCATACTCATCTTTCCCCTATTCATTGAACCCAGGTGGCCATTCCATATTGTGCTGGCCCTAATCTCACTGGCTGGGCTCTTGGAGCTTTTTAGGCTCCACGAACACAGAGCGCCCCTGATTATCCAAGGCATAACCTATATTGTGAGTTCTTTGCTTTTTTTAACCATTTTGTTGGGCAGGATCCACTATTGGCCACTGGTGGTTGTTGGCTGGACCTTTTTACCTATGATCGCGGGCCTGTTCCTTTACTCCAAACCTGAGGCATTGGTCACTTCTGTACTGGCCAAATCAGTATTTGGGCCGTGCTATATCTCACTCCCTTTGGGCATGCTCGCCCTGATAGACCGGTATCCTAGGGGCAACCTTTGGGTATTATTTCTTTTTGTGGTGGTGTTTGCTGGAGATACCGGGGCCTTTTACTTGGGCAGGCTGCTCGGCAAACACAAGCTCTCCCAAACCATCAGCCCAGGTAAGACGTGGGAGGGGGCCATTGGAGGGGGATTGTCCACCCTATTTGCTGGGCTTTGGTTTTTTCATCTCACCCGGCTAGATAGCGTAAGAGTGGCGACCGTTTTGTTGCTGTTAGGCGTGACAGTAGCGGCCCAGTTGGGTGACCTTGCAGAGTCCATGCTCAAGAGAAGCCATGGAAAAAAAGACAGTGGATCTGTGCTGCCTGGACATGGGGGAGTGTTAGACAGAATTGATGGCCTACTTTTTGCTATACCAATACTTTATGTATATCTTATACTATAAAAAATTTACGCAGTGAAACCGTACGGTGCAGCAAAGTGAAAAACATTGCGCTTTTGGGGTCCACTGGGTCCATTGGGGTTAACACCTTAAAAGTAATTCGACTCCATTCAGACAAATACAATCTGGTAGGCCTGGGGGCTGGAAAAAATATTGATCTTTTGGCCCAACAAATAGCCGAATGGCACCCTTCCACGGTGGCGGTCCAAAACCATGAGGCAGCCTCCGAACTTGAGGATCGCTTGCCATCAAGAAATAGGCCAAAGATCCTCTTCGGAACAGAGGGACTCATTGAATTGGCTACTATGAGTGAGATTGATATGGTGGTCTCGGCCGTCAGCGGTGCTGCAGGACTTCTTCCTACCTATGAGGCAGTAAGGGCGGGAAAACAGGTGGCTCTGGCGAATAAAGAGACGATGGTTATGGCAGGCTATCTAGTCATGGCCGAGGCAGCCAAGCATGATACCCGGGTTCTGCCCATTGATAGTGAACACAGTGCCATACTTCAGTGTTTGAGGGGACATCCATCTGAAGATGTGAGGCGGATCATCCTGACCGCTTCAGGGGGCCCCTTCCTCGGGCTCAGTCCAACCGAGATGGAAAAGGTGACAGCGGCCCAAGCCCTTAAACACCCCAACTGGGACATGGGCCCCAAGGTGACTATTGATTCGGCCACATTGATGAATAAAGGCCTGGAAGCCATTGAGGCCAAATGGCTCTTTGATCTGCCCATGGAAAAGATACATATCTTAATTCACCCGCAAAGCATCGTGCATTCTATGGTGGAATATAATGATGGATCCATTATCGCTCAGTTGGGTATCCCGGATATGATGATACCCATTTCCTACGCCTTGGCCTATCCCCGCCATTTGCCCATTGTTCTGCCGTCTCTTGACCTGGTAAAGGTCCAAAGCCTTACATTCGAACAGGTGGACATGGAAAAGTTTCCCTGTCTCGCCCTGGCCCTGAGGGCAGCCCATATGGGCGGGACAATGCCTGCGGTCTTGAATGCCGCAAATGAGGTAGCAGTCAGCGCCTTCCTGGAAAATGCGATCAGCTTTATGGAAATCCCCCGGGTTATTGAGCAGACCATGGCATACCATAGACCTGTTGAAGTGGACAAAATCGAAACGGTGCTAGAAGCAGATGCCTGGTCAAGAAAAAAGGCAAAGGAATTGATTGCCCAACCTTTATAGCAGTAAGCTAGACAAACGAAATAGACGAAATGAACAAGATAAACGAAACAAATAAATAACAGGCCTAATAATATGGATATCTTTCTCTACTACGTATTACCCTTTATCCTGGTCTTGGGAGTTCTCATTTTTTTTCATGAACTGGGCCACTTTATTGTGGCCAAGTATTTTCATGTTAAAGTATTGAAGTTTTCCCTTGGCTTTGGAAATAAATTGGTAGGCAAAAAAATAGGTGAAACCGAATACCTAATCTCTTCAGTCCCCTTGGGAGGATATGTCAAACTTCTTGGCGAAAGTGGCGAGGATACGGAAGAGATAGCTCCCGAAGATGAGGCAAGATCCTTCAGTAATCAGCATGTGCTCAAGCGGATAGCCATTGTCTTGGCAGGGCCTGTATTTAATCTCCTGCTGGCCCTGGTCATCTTTTCACTCTTTTATCTTATCGCAGGGTATCAAGTGATGACTCCACAGATCGGCCAGGTAAGAGAAAATTCCCCTGCTTCCAAGGCAGGCATTCAGAAAGGCGATGTAATTCTCGCCATTTCCGGACAGGCCATCACCTCTTGGGAAGATATCAAAGTTGTTGTCCGGAAAAGCCCAGGCATCCCCCTGGAGATGCTCGTAAAACGAGGAGACAAAACACTTGCCTTGACAGTGGTTCCTGAGGTCTCTTCCACAAAGAATATCTTTGGTGAGGAGATCAAGACCCCACTCATAGGCGTTGTGGCCGCGGGGACGTTCAAAACCATTGACCTTGGTCCAGGGGGAGCAATAAAGGAAGGCTTTAAGAAAACCTGGGATGTTACGAAACTCACCTGCCTAACCATTGTCAAACTGTTTGAAAGGGTCGTTCCCATAAAGACCCTGGGCGGCCCCATATTGATAGGGCAAATGACAGGTCAGTTGGCAAAAGAAAATTTTGCCTATTTATTCCCTTTTATGGCCGTTATAAGTGTGAATCTCGGCATCCTGAATCTACTGCCAGTTCCCATTCTAGATGGGGGATTGATCATATTCCTGCTAGTGGAACTAATATTGGGAAGGCCAATCAGTATAAAAAAGAGGGATTTGGCCCAGAAGGTGGGTTTGATCCTGCTCATCATGCTCATGATGGTCGTGATGTATAACGATATCACCAGGATATTTAAATAGGACGATCAATGCTTCTTGCCATAAACACATCCATATTGCAGTTTGGGTTGGCACTTTTGGATCAAACAGGAACACTCATTGGGGAATGTTATCTGAGCACAGGTAAGAGGCACTTTGGAGGACTGTTCCCTACATTGGAGTTTCTTCTCACCACCTCCGGAACCTCCAAAAAAGATATACGTTGCATTGTCATTGCCCTGGGTCCCGGAAGTTTCACAGGTCTCAGGGTGGGACTGGCCTCTGCCAAGGGGCTCTCTCACGCCCTAGAGGCCCCACTCATTGGGGTCAGCAGTCTGGAGGCCTTAGCCAGCCAAATCCCGTCTGTGCCCCATACCATCCATGCCCTGTTAGAATCCCGCAAGAATGACGTCTTCACTGCGTCATTTTCATGGGGCCCCGATGGCCTCCTGGTTAGAAAAAGCCCGGACCAATGCATGCCTTACTCTGAACTTTCAAGGCTCCTGGACCAACCCTGCATTTTTGTGGGAAACAATTACAACGTCCAGGCCCCCAAGCTTACCGGGCTCGTAGGCGAAAGGGTGGTGCTTGCCCCTCCTGAGTTCTGGAATTTGAAAGCGTCTTCGGTAGGTGCCATTGGGCTTAAACGATTTTTAAAGGGGGAGTTCGATAATGGGTCCACTTTGGCACCCATTTACTTAAGGCCCCCTGACATACGGCCCAACCCCTACATACACCCATCTATTACCTCTTAGCAGATTGACAAAGGGAGGCAAAAAACTATAATGGCTGGCGGATGATCACCAATGGAGAGCACGTGAGAGGCATACTAAAAGGTATGGGACATTGCCTTGAATTATCCAGATGCACATAGCAAACTACCACTGGCAAAGGAAGGGCTCCCTTTTATAGGGATTTGTCTTGCTTTCACCCTCTTTTTTATTCTTGTTGATCTTCCCATCCTTGCCTGCCTCGCAGGCGGACTTACCCTTTTTGTTGGCTTCTTTTTCAGGGATCCAGAACGGCACCTGCCCCATGATCCCGCTGCTATACTAGCGCCAGCAGATGGCAAAATCCTCAAGATCGAGCATATGGAGGCCGATAAAAGCCCTTTAGGGGTAAGTGCCATAAAACTTAGCATTTTCATGTCCTTATTCAACGTTCATGTAAATCGATGTCCTACTCAAGGTGTGGTGGAAGAAATCAATTACAAGCCTGGAAAATTCTTCTCAGCCCAGTTGGATAAAGCATCAAAGTACAACGAAAGGAACAGCATCTTTCTAAAAACTCCAGAGGCTGATAAAATTTTGCTTATTCAAATTGCAGGTATCATTGCCAGGAGGATCGTTTGCTGGCTAAAGGCTGGCGACAAGGTGGCAGCAGGCCAGAGGCTCGGACTCATCCGCTTCGGTTCAAGAGTGGAAGTCTACCTCCCTTCCCACTGCCGAATTGTGGTAGAAGCCGGCCAAAAGGTAAAGGCAGGTCAAACTATCATAGGATATTCATCATGAAATCACGACGAAAAAAGCGGAATAAGAGAGATAAGAAGAGGGGCATTTATCTGCTCCCTAACCTTTTTACATCTGCAAGCCTTTTCGGCGGATTCTATGCCATCATCGCGGCCATTCAGCACAGATTTGAGGCGGCATCTGTGGCTATTTTGGTGTCTTGTCTTTTTGATGCCCTGGACGGAAAAGTCGCCAGATACACACACACGAGCAGTCATTTTGGAACCGAATACGACTCCCTTTCCGACTTGGTGGCATTTGGAGTGGCTCCTGGTATCTTGGCCTTTCAGTGGGCATTGCAACCCTATGGTAGGTTGGGCTGGCTGGCTTCATTTACCTATGTGATTTGCGGCGCTTTACGTCTTGCCCGATTCAACATACAAAATAGGGCCCAAAATACCGGATTTTTTAAAGGATTACCTATACCCAGTGCTGCTGCACTCATTGCCTCACTCATTCTTTTTACCTCGGCCTTGGGCGGTGGTTCACAATCCCTACATGTCTTGGCATTGGTGGTGGTATACCTCCTGTCCTTTCTAATGGTAAGCAGTTTGGATTACTTGAGTTTCAAAAAATTTGAGACCCGAAGGCAAAAGCCCTTTAATGTACTTGTTTCCATTATCCTCATGCTTATTGTTGTAGCTTATCGGCCAAGAATCGTGCTCTTTTTCATTATATCGGCCTATGTAATCTCTGGCCCAATAACAACCATCCTGCGCACCAAAACAAGAAGGGCCTCGATTACACCATCCATGGTGGACCTCCCCTTCATCAGTACCAAAGACGAAGTGGACGAGGCCCCAGATACCCAGGCTGCGCGATAGTTAAGAATGCGAATCACCGGTGGCAGGGTAAAAGGGAAACTCCTGGCCCCTTTTAAGGGTTTGAAGATTAGGCCCACCTCGGACCACGTCAGAGAGGCAATCTTTAATATATTGGGGCAGGGGTTGGTAGGGGAAACGGTTCTGGACTTGTTTGCCGGGACAGGGGCATTGGGCCTTGAGGCCATTAGCAGAGGGGCGATGCGGGCCGTTTTTGTAGATCGTTCACCAAAGGCCATTGCCATTATCCGAAAGAATGTGGAGATTTGTGGATTTGGAGAACTGGTACAGATTCTAAAAAGGGATCTTTTAAGAGGCCTTCCTACATTGGAAACCCTGGGAGGGCGTCCATTTACCATGGTGTTTATTGATCCACCATACCGCAAAGGGTTTATCCCTAAAATTATCTCTGAGCTTATTTCCAAGCACGTGTTGGCGCCCGGTGCGGTGGTAATTATTGAATCAGCTAAATCAGAAATGATTCATGATGTTGCTGGTCTTTATCGATCTGATTCCCGTGTCTATGGAGACACTAAAATTGACTTCTTTGTTTTTGGAGTGAGATCATGAGTAATAGTACATTGGCTATTTATCCTGGCACATTTGACCCCATTACAAACGGGCACTTGAGCATCATTAAACGGGCTCTGAAGATATTTGACAGGCTGATTATCGCCATTCTTATTAATCCCCAAAAAATCCCTTTGTTCACCTTGGAGGAACGCATAGAAATGATACACGCCTCCATTAAGGGCATGCAAAATATTGAAGTGGATACGTTTGATGGGCTACTCGTGGAGTATGCAGTACGGAAAAATGCCAATGTAATTTTAAGGGGTTTGAGGGCAATGTCCGACTTCGAATACGAGTTTCAGATGGCCCTAATGAATCGAAAGTTGAATAGGGAAGTGCAGTCTATTTTTCTGATGACAGACTATAAGTGGTTCTATACCAGTTCCACAATTATCAAGGAAGCAGCCCGATTTGGAGGAGATGTAAGCGGCCTTGTCCCTGAAATCGTCAACAAAAAACTCAAGGAAAAATTTACCCTATCAAAAAATGCTTGACAGCCTTAATTGCTTAAGTCATATTCTTTGCTTGTAAAACTCAAGAAGATGAACCTGTTATCAAGTCTGCATGACGAGGAGGTTCGAAGGTGGCCCTTACGAAAGAAAAGATTATCAACAGTATTTACCATCAGGTAGGGTTAAGCAAGAGCCAGTCGCGTGCTGTTGTGGAACGGCTTTTTGAACTAATCAAGCAGACATTGGAAAATGGCGAAGATATCCTTATCAGCGGATTCGGGAAATTTATGGTCAAGGAGAAAGCCGCTCGCCGTGGAAGAAATCCCCAAACTACCGAAGACTTGCAATTAAGGGCCAGGCGAGTCGTCGTATTCAAGACCTCGGGTGTGTTGAGGGAAAAAATCAACAAGGGTTCTACAGACTAACCACAAAGGCCTCCTCGAACCCCATTTTCTTTAATTTGCGCTTTATCTTGTTGGCTTCATCTAATGTTTTGGAGCGTGATACCCTTACCCTATAAAATGTCTCGCCCCACCTATTAGAACCTCTTATGGGAATGACCTCAACATATTGAAAAAGAACCTTAAGCCTGTCTGCAATGCTCAGGGCATTATCTCTTTCTCTGAAGGCCCCAACTTGAACAGTAAATGCCCCTTGTCGAATGTTTGGAATCTCCACAATGGGACTTAAACCGCCAGGGGATTTCCATCGGCCTACTTCTTTGCCCAGAACGGTAAGCCTCACCCTGGCCACCCCCGGCCCTACGAGCCCGATGTCTTTTGCTGCCCTGTAAGATAGGTCAATGATCCTTCCTTTTACAAAGGGGCCCCGGTCATTTATGCGGACTATAGTGCTCTTTCCATTTTTCAGGTTCATCACCTGAACATATGTTCCCAGGGGCAAGGTCCTGTGGGCCGCGGTCCTTTCATGCATATTGTACACCTCACCGCTGGATGTCTTGCGGCCATGAAACTTTCGCCCATACCAAGACGCCTTTCCGTATTGGACAAATCCTTCAGCCTCAGAAAGAAGATAATATTTTTTTCCATTCAACCAAATGGCCTTTCGGGTGTGAGAGTCCTCTTTGAGGTAAAGCAGAAGAAACTTTTCCCTTGGGGCCCGGGGAAGCTCGATAAGAGGCGCTTTCCTGGCGCATCCAAAGAAGAAAACGAACAAAATAAGACAAAAAAGAAACGTGGTTTTTCTATACAAAAGTTGAATCCCTGCCTTTTGATATACCATATCACTACTTTCTTTTAGAGCACTGGGGCTTAATATATATGGGGCAGTTTCCTATGATATTTTTTGGATATTACAATACCCGTGTTTTTTATCAACCCGGATCTCAAAATTCCCCATAACCTTCGGCCCTCCCCCTTTTCCCTTGACAAAATATGCCCTTTTTTTTAGATTGCGCCATGTAACTATAATGTAACTATAATGTAATTATATGCTTTCAAGACGGGTTTTTTTATTCACCATAACTTAATATCAAGGAAGCCGGGGGTAACAATATGAGATTAAAAGATAAAATTGCACTTGTAACTGGAAGCAGCCGCGGAGTAGGCCGTGCAGTGGCCCTTGGATTCGCCAAGGAAGGGGCCAAGGTAGCAATCAATTATAGTTCCAATGAGAAGGCCGCAAATGAAGTGGTACAGGCCATTGAGGCAATGGGAACCGAGGCCATTGCCATAAAAGCGGATGTAGCAAAAAAGGAACAAGTGGAACATCTCATAAATACAATAGTGGAACGATTCGGTAGGCTGGATATTTTGGTCAATAACGCAGGTTTTACCCGGCCTGCTATGCTTCTAAAAATGACAGAAGAGCAGTGGGACCAGGTGGTGGATATCCATATGAAAGGAACCTTTCTCTGCTCACAGGCTGCAGGCCTCCAGATGAAGGAGCAGAACAAGGGCAAAATTATTAACGTCACATCTGTAGCAGGTATTGTTGGTACAGTAGGTCAGATCAACTATAGTGCTGCTAAAGGTGGCATTATAAGTATGACCAAATCTATCGCTCGAGAGTTGGCTCGTTACAATGTGTGCGCAAACGTGATCTCATTGGGCATTGTGGCAACCGATATGACAGAAAAAATCAGAACCGACGAAAAGCTTAAGGAAATATACATGAACAGGATTTTGTTGAAGCGGTTTGCAGAGCCAGACGATATTGCACCTGCTTTCGTATTCTTGGCCTCTGATGAAAGTGATTATATCACGGGCCAGCTCCTCTGTGTAGACGGGGGATACGGTATGATATAGGGCTTACAGAAAAGGCCCCGACTCGTTCAAGGTATATTGACTAAGGCCTAACAGCCTTCACCACCCAAACAAATAAACAAAATAAAGGAGGGATACCATGGCAGCAGTACCAGACAAAATCTTGACGTGGCAGATGGTACAGCCAACCACAAAGGATAAGGAATCGGGAAAGATCATCCCCGGAAAGATTGAAAAAAAGGAACTCCCAGTACCTGAGCTAAAACCTGGTGAAGTCCTTGTGGAAGTGGCAGGCTGTGGAGTTTGCCATACTGACCTCGGTTATTTTTACGATGGAGTTCCAACCGTCTCTAAGCCTCCCCTTACACTTGGCCATGAGATCTCAGGAACGGTGGTGGCCGGGGATGAAGAGTGGATCGGAAAAGAGGTCTTGATTCCGGCGGTCATGCCCTGTCGCCAATGTTACCTGTGTAAGACCAGAAGGGGTAACAGGTGCCTGAATCAAAAGATGCCGGGAAATAGCATGGGCATCTATGGAGGATTTTCCAGTCATATCCCTGTACCGAGTATTGACCTTTGCGAAATCAAGAATAGAGGTGATTTCCCGCTTGAAAAGCTGGCCGTAGTTGCCGATGCAGCAACCACACCGTTTCAGGCCGCAAAAAGGGCCTCGTTGGAACCAGGTGACAACGTAGTTGTTATCGGCATTGGAGGCGTAGGCCAATACATGGTTCAGGAGGCCAAGGCGCTTGGTGCCAGCACGGTTATTGCCATTGATATCGTTGAAGACCGGCTGAACAAGATGCTCTCCTATGGTGCTGACTTTGTAATCAATTCCATGGGTAAGAGCCCCAAGGACGTATCCAATGAAATCAAGGCTATCCGCAAACAAAATGGCCTTCCAGGTTATGGTTGGAAGATCTTTGAGGTCACAGGTACAAAACCCGGACAGGAAATCGCCCTCTCCTTGTTGAGTTTTACAGGTAAACTCATCGTTGTAGGTTTTGGTTTACAAAAGGTGGAATACTCCATCAGCCGTTTAATGGCCTTTGACGCGGAAATTATCGGCACATGGGCCTGCCTGCCGGAATACTACCCGGCGGTGATGGACATGGTCCTGTCCAAGAAGATCCAGGTGGAACCCTTTGTTCAGACAAGACCCATGAGTACCATCGTGGAGACCTTTGAGGAAATACACACCAAGGGGTCACCTGAAAAACGGGTCGTATTGGTCCCTGACTTTTAAAGGGTCCTAACCATAAAAATAAGAAAACAAGGAGGATAAAGGATATGGCTTTGGAATGGATGCCGAGAGATAACGAGATGAAGGATCATTTGCTGCACACGGATGTGCATTGGGGCACCGATGCAGACGCCCCTTGTGTGGTTTATGAAAAAAGGCCATTGAAGGATCCACAGGGCAATGTTGTGGAAGGCCTGTATGTGGCCTGGATCAGGCTGAATAATCCCAGGCAGTACAATTCCTATACCACTGAAATGGTCAAGGGAGTGATCGCTGGGTTTGATAATGCGTCTCTGGACAGGAGTGTTGTTGCAGCCGTCTTTACTGGCACAGGCCCCTATGCCTTTTGTACCGGCGGCAATACAAAGGAATACAGTGAATACTATAGCCTGAGATCCGACGAGTATGGTCAATATATGGAGCTGTTCAACGGAATGGTAGACGCTATCCTGAGATGCAAAAAGCCCACCATATGCAGGGTCAACGGGATGCGTGTTGCCGGAGGCCAGGAAATCGGTATGGCCTGTGACCTTGCCATTGCCTCTGACCTTGCCGTGTTTGGCCAAGCCGGTCCCAGGCATGGATCCGCGCCTGTGGGAGGCTCATCGGATTTTCTGCCCTGGTTCCTGAGCATAGAGGATGCTATGTGGAACTGTGTGTCTTGTGAGATGTGGTCTGCCTATAAAATGAGGGCCAAGAACCTGATCAGCAAAGTAGTCCCTGTGTTGAAAGTGGATGGGAAATGGGTTCGCAATCCCATGGTCATTACAGACAAGTGGGTAGAGAACGGCGAGATCGTATATGGGGAATATAAGAAAGGCGATGAGCTGAAGGAAGCCCGTGCATTCGTAAAGGAACACCAGCCAAATGCGGACTTCGAACTATTGGATAAAGAAGTGGATAAGGTAGTTTGGACCTTTACAAACCTCTTTCCTGGATGCCTTATTGAATCCATTGACTCCATAAGGCAGAAAAAGAAATTTTTCTGGGATCTCAGTAAGAATTCTCATCGTCATTGGCTGGCGGCCAATATGGGCGGCGAGGCATTTTTGGGCTTTGGTGCATTCAATACCAAAAAGATCACGGGAAAGGATACCATCGACTTTATTAAGTTCCGGCAGAACATAGCGCAGGCCAGGACATGGGATATGGATATGTTCGCCGAAGTGATGCCCAAACCTCAAGAATAGAGACTTAATTACCCGCTCAGGTCTTGGCCGAAACACCGAGGCCTGGGCGACTTAGTATCTTTGCCAAAAAAAAGGAGAAATGCCATGAGCTATCAGTTCATTAAGACCGAATTCCAGGACGGATTGGGCAAGATTATCCTGAACAGACCTCCTCTCAACATCCTCAATATCGCCATGATGGAGGAAATCAACGATGTGCTCCGCTCTCTGCAGGATAATAAGGATCTGAAGCTTTTGCTTTTTGCCGCAGAGGGTAAGTGTTTTTCAGCAGGCGTGGACGTGGGCGAGCACATGGGAGATCAGGCACCTAAAATGATAGAGGTCTTTCATGGTATGTTCCGTTTGATGGACAGCTTAGGTGCCCCCACAGCGGCATCGGTCTTCAGCTCTTGCCTTGGAGGCGGCTGCGAGCTTGCCATATTCTGCGACGTGGTTATTGCTGCAGTGAATGCAAAATTCGGCCAGCCCGAAATCCAGGTGGGTGTCTTCCCTCCCATCGCAGCCCAGTTGATGCCCCGTATCATGGGTCGAAAGGCCGCCATGGATCTGATTCTGACCGGCCGCATTGTATCGGCTGAAGAGGCCCTTGGTATGGGCCTTGTAAATAAGGTGGTGCCACCTGATGAGCTGGAATCAGCCACCCAGGATTTTGTCAAGCCTTACCTGAAATTGAGTGCAGAGGTCCTTCGACTGACCAAGAAGGCCATCATGAAGGGGCTCCGGGACGACTTGGAGCCCTCCCTGAAAGTCATTGAAGACATCTACTTGAATGAGCTTATGAAAACCGCTGATGCCAATGAGGGTCTAAAGGCCTTTCTTGAAAAAAGAAAGCCAGAGTGGAAAAACCAATAATTTCTCAGGGCCCGGTATTCAAAGAATCTTCCGGGCCCATGCTTATTTCTTTCCTGGTAGTATCAAGAATCTTTCGCACTTTTGTGTGGTGTCCTCTAGATTAAACGGCAACCTGTTCTCCCCTTTCCAGTTCATTGATCAGTTGGGTATTGATATATCGCTTTGTCCTCCAACGGGTACCTTTGAAACTCACGACTTCGTCTGACAGGTATGGTATATTGAGTTAAAATACCACAGAGGAGGTCGTATCATGACAAAGGCTCAGCGCGATATCAGAAGAAAACTTAGAATCCTA
>JAFDIV010000053.1 GCA_019307815.1 Deltaproteobacteria bacterium | reverse complement strand
AAAAATTGCTCCTGTCTATTCTCCGGCAATTTTAAGATTAGCAGACACCTATTTCAAGACAGGGCGGTTGGATAAGGCCAGGGTGTATTATAAGCGGCGGCTAGCTCTCTTACCTGGCGATCCTTACGCCTTATTAGGACTAGCCCGAATCGCCCTCAATAAATCCGAATGGACGTTAGCTGAGGATTATCTGAAAAGAGCCATAGGATCTAATCCGTCATTTGGTGATGCGCACCGTTTGCTCGCTTCTGTCTACATGCACTCTAGTCAGATCTCAGAAGCTAAAAAATGCCTTGAACGAGCTGATAGATGTGCCAGGTTCCACCCAGCTTCTGATCCTTGGGTCAACACTCTAACAGACGAGCTATGCTATGGAACTGAAGAATTACTCGTCTTGGCGTCTAAGGCGGTTAGCGAACTAAATATTGAGAAGGCGCTTAATTTCTTTAATCGCGCCATGGAGGTTGATCCTCAAAATCCAAAGGTGCAAATTGCACTAGCCAAAGCCTACTGGATGTTAGGCAGGACGAATTTGGCCCAAAAGTTCTTTAAAAATACCTTACAATTGGACCCCAGAAATGACGAGGCCCATTTTTATCTGGGCCTCATTTTGAGGAAAGAAAAAGATTTCGTAGGTGCCGAAAAGATGTTTTTGAAGGCACTGAAATTTCAATCTAGTAACGCCAATGTTTATAATAACTTAGGGGTAGTTTATTTAGAAGAACATAAATATAAGAAAGCAATTCATTGCTTCCGCCAGGCCCTCAACATTTATCCCGAACACCTAGAGGCTCTTTACAATCTGGGATTGGCGTTTTGGGCGTCAGGACATAAAGAAGCCGCATTGAAACAGTACTATCAGGTCCTCCAAGTAAAGCCAAATTGGCCAAAAGCCGCTAACTCCTTGGCATGGATACTGGCAACCGACAAAGACAAAAACATTCGAAACGGTAAAGAGGCGATAAAATGGGCACTGGTAGCATGTAAAGGCGAAGGCAGACAAAATCCCGAGTATCTTGATACGCTTGCAGCCGCGTATGCAGAAGAAGGATTCTTTGATAAGGCGGTCGAAACGGCTGAGAGGTGTTTAAGGCTTGCTAAGTCAAGTAGAAACGCAGACCTGGCCAAAGAAGTGAGCCAACGGCTCCGCCTTTATAGGTCCAACAAGCCATTCCATAAGTGAGAACTCATCGACTGATTACGCCAATCAAAATTGAAAGACGATCTATTCATTGTCCTTCTCGATGAGAGCAAAAAAGAGCTCCCACAGGAGAAAAAAATCCTAAAGCTTAAAGTAATCTTTGACAGCTGCAAAGAACGTTCTTTGAAAACAGCTAGTTAGTGGGTAAAGATCGGTTTATGGCACTACACCAGTTTGTTGGGTTGATAGATGCATCATACGGCCTGGAATGCCTGGTTTGCGTGTCCTTCAAAGTCGGTCCAAATCAGGTAATCTGTGCCGTTGAGAGACATCCTCGCCGATCCTTTCTCCGATTCAATCCCCATCGTAGCATCAATGTCCAGCGTATACCCTTTTCACCTTTTCCTTCTTCAAAGCACACTTCAAAATCTACAACCCCAATATCTCCCGCAAACCAATATCCTCCCCTGATCTCCTGCATGTCCTCCCTGCCTGACGACAGGCAGGCTGAGTCGTCAGCCCGTCAGTTTTTTCCGAGAAACTGAATGCCTGATATGCAGAGGGTGAAGTCGCCGTGGATCATACCACAAGTAAGATCAATCGCTTAGCGGGACACTATGCACGGGTTACCCCTGCATCGCAGATAATGGAATTGAGAGAGCATATTCCCAGGGCATTGGAGAGCGTTTTGAAGAAGTAAAGGAGCATCCTGAAAGGGTTCATTGGAACGCAATTACGATAGGAAGGTCCTATTGCGGGTTGATAGAGCAATCGGAATGTCCAATTTGACAAATCAATTATTTTGTTCTAGAAGCAACAATTCAATGTGAAATTCCTTTCCGAGGAGTTCAAACGTGCATACCAAATTCTTTGGCTTTACCTGAGGACTCAGGGCCGGTTCTACCCGGGTTTGGTAGGCTGGTAAGGCCGAAGAATAAGCCTCTCACCAAAAGCCTTACCTATCTCATTTCTTGATTCATTTGAAATCCATAGATTCACCTGCCTGATCCGGGTATTGCCGTGGGGGCAAAGGCGCTGGGCGCCCCGCGGGCTTCAAACTCGTTGGCCCGGTCTGCAAAACCGGGAGGAGGTTCGATTCCCCTTGCCCCCTCTAAGAAGAGGTACCCGGGTGAACGGTAATGCTGCCGGAGAAGGCTGAAGAGGACGCGGGAGATGGAAAAAGATCCAAAAAAATACTACTTCCGGGGACTTTCAAGGACATCAGTTTTGCAGACGTAATGATCGTGGGAGCAGGAATAAGCGGCATTCAAGCAGCCCTTGATCTTGCTACAGCAGGCTTCAAAAATCTACTTGGTTGAAAAGCTTCCCACCATCGGGGGGCATATGGCGATGCTTGATAAGACCTTTCCCACCAATGATTGCTCCATGTGTATCGAATCCCCGAAATTCGTTGAATGCTACAGGCACCCAAACATAGAGATTATATCCTATGTGGAAGTAATGAATGTGGAGGGAGAGGCAGGAAAGTTCAAGATAACTTTGGTCAAGAAACCGAGATACGTAAGTGAAGACAAATGCACGGGTTGCACCACCTGTGTGGAGTACTGCCCGGTGGAAGTCCCGGCTCCCTTTAATCAGGGCTTCTCACCCAACAAAGCTATTCATATGTATTTTGCCCAGGCAATACCCCTTGTCACATATATAGATGAGGATTGTCTCTATCTGAGAGAAAGGAAATGCCGTATCTGTGAACAGGTATGCAGGAATGCCGCAATAGATTTCGCGCAAAAACCCAAATTGATAGAAATAAAAGTAGGCGCGGTCATCTTGGCCCCCGGCCTTGAACCCTATGATCCGGCAATCACACGGGAATATGGCTACGGCAGGATTCAGAACGTCGTTACCAGCCTCGAGTATGAACGGATCCTTTGTGCAACCGGTCCATATGAAGGAGAGATAAGGCGGGCCTCCGACCTGAGACACCCCCATACGATAGCCTGGATTCACTGTGTGGGCTCGAGACGGCTCACCCCGGGCAATAACAGCTATTGTTCGGCTGTCTGTTGCACATACACACAGAAACAGGTGATTCTCACAAAGGAACATGATCCTGAGGCGGAGTGCGTCATATTCCACAATGACATACGCTCCTATGGGAAGGATTTTGAGAGGTTCTACCAGAGAGCCGCAGCGTACCCGGGCGTCAGATTCATAAGATGTCATCCATCAATAATAGGGGAAGATGATAGCAAAAACGTCATCGTAAGATATGCGACCGGCGATAATGGGGTGAAGGAAGACAGGTTCGATATGGTGGTATTGAGCGTGGGTTTGAATCCCCTTTCCGATGCCGACGAGCTTGCAGGAAAATTTGGAATCGAACTAGACACCCACGGATTCTGCAAGACCAATCCCTTTAATCCGATAAAGACCACCCGGCCCGGGATATTTGTCAGCGGAGTGTTCCAGGGCCCCAAGGATATCCCCGAATCCGTTGTAATGGCAAGTGCGGCTGGGGCCACATGCGGCGAGCTATTAGGGTACAGGCGGGGAAAGCTTGCTACCGAAAGGGTATACCCGCTTGAAAGGGATGTTCGCCGGGAAGACCCGAAAGTCGGTGTGTTCGTATGTCACTGCGGAACAAATATAGGCAGGGTCGTGGATATCCTGTCTGTTGTGGAATGCGCCCGTAGCCTGCCTAATGTGGTCCATGTCGAAGAGCAGCTATTTTCGTGTTCGAGCGATTCAAACAAGCGCATAGCAGAGGTGATAGAAAAGAAAGGATTGAATCGTGTAATCGTCGCTGCATGCACCCCGAGAACCCATAAGTCATTGTTCCAAGAGACCTTGCAAGCGTGTGGTCTTAACAAATATCTGTTTGAAATGGCCAATATCCGGGACCAGGACTCCTGGGTACACGGCAACGACCCAAAAGCTGCCACTGAAAAAGCCAAAGACCTTGTAAGGATGGCTGTTGCCAGGGCTGAGCTCTTAAGACCTCTTAAAGAAAAAAAGATCCCTATCAATAGACGCGCCCTGGTGATGGGGGGCGGCAGGCATGAATGCCGCCTTAGGGCTGGCAAATCAGGGGTTTGAAACAGTGATCGTGGAGAAGGAGCCAGAACTCGGGGGCCTCTCAAGACAACTGAGCACTACCATAGAAGGAGCGGATATACAGAAATATCTTGATGACCTTATCAAAGAGGTCATGAGCCTCGACAAAATCCAGGTGCTCACCAACGCCCTTGTCGTAGGTTTTGGTGGGTTCCAGGGAAACTTTACCACAGAGGTCCTGGTTGGGCCCACTATGTATGAGAGGAAGATAAATCATGGGGTTGCAATTATAGCAACAGGCGCCAGGGAGTATACCCCAAAGGAGTTCCTTTATGGACAGGACGAGCGGGTTATCACCCAAATCGAGCTGGACAGACGAATTGAGGAAAAGGGTGCTTCTGATCTCCATCGAGTAGTAATGATTCAGTGCGTGGGATCAAGGAATGAGGAGAATCCCAATTGTTCCCGTATTTGCTGCCAGAGCGCCATAAAAAATGCATTTCACATCAAGTCGCTCAATTCTGATACAGATGTCTGGATCCTATACCGTGATATCAGGACCTATGGCCTGCTGGAGACCTATTATGCAGAGGCCAGACGCCGGGGCGTCAAATTCATACGTTTTGATAAAGAGACCCCGCCTATAGTCGAATCTGGCGCGGAAGGCCTGACAGTGATGTTCAAGGATCACATCCTCAAGCAAGATATCAGGGTTTTGGCAGATCTTGTTGTATTGAGCGCAGGCATGGTGGCACAGGATACGGAAGAGTTGGCCACCATCATGAAACTGCCCCTAAACCAGGAGGGGTATTTTATGGAGGCCCATGTCAAGCTAAGACCTGTTGATATGGCCAGTGAAGGAATCTTTGTTTGTGGCACAGCCCATGGCTCGAAGCTTATATCAGAGACCATTTCACAGTCCCTTGCAGCGGCGTCCAGAGCTACAACTTTTCTCTCGCAGTCGGAAATCACCCTCTCCGCTGTAACCGCTAGAGTTGACGAGGATAGGTGTGCTGCATGTCTAATTTGCGTCCGTTCGTGCCCTTACGGGGTACCTAAGGTAAATGAAAAAGGAGTCAGCGAAATTGATGAGGCCTTATGCCACGGCTGCGGCATCTGTGTGGCTGAATGCCCGGCCAAGGCCATAACTCTCAACTGGTACGAAGACGATCAGATTATGACGAAGGTCGATGCCTTGTTGGAAGGAGCTTATGCATAATATCTTGATCAAAGGGGCAGGCGAGAAGGCCAGTGCGGTTGCGCACCGCTTATATGAATGCGGCCTTAGAAAGATAGTCATGACAGATTTGCCGGTACCGCTGGCCGAAAGGAGGGGGGTGTCATTCTGTGAAGCGATCATCGACTGGCGGAAAGAGGTCTGCGGCATTATAGCCCAGAGGGCGGACTTTTCGATTGAGATGATCGGCCGGATCTGGTCAGAGGGCAAGATACCGGTTCTGGCTGATCCTGAAACAAGAATCTTGAACATTCTAAGACCGGATACATTGATTGATGCAGTAATGGCGAAGAGAAATACGGGAACAAGGATCAGTGACGCGCCGCTTGTAATTGCCCTGGGCCCCGGCTTTGAGGCGGGAAAGGATGCCCATCTTGTGATAGAGACCAATCCCCGCAGTAGCAATCTTGGCAGGGTGATATCACAGGGGGCTGGTCAAGAGGACACGGGCATTCCCGCCTCGGTCGGAGGCCTTGATGTGGACAGAATCCTCATAAGCCCGACGGACGGGCCCTTGAGATCCTACAAGGATATAGGTGATAAGGTGGCAAAAAATGAGGTGATCGCCTATGTGAACGGTTATCCTCTTGCGGCTCCGGTCCCCGGGGTCATTTGGGGACTGGTCCGAAACGGGATCAGGGTAAAGAAAGGACAAAAAATCGGTGATATTGATCCCCGGGGTGAAAAAAGGTTCTGCTTTGAGATATCAGTTCATGCAAGAGCGATCGCTAATGGTGTGCTGGAAGCCATTTTCAGATACTCTACAAGTTGTGGTATGTGATCAGAGACGGGACATTTTTTATGCTAAGCCTATATCTGTTCTTCAGGACTTGTTGGCAAGAAGGGCATCGCAACCGTATCGAGGATGTCTCCTTGCAACCCAAAAGGTAAGGACTGGAGATCTGGGAAAGGGAGGATATCTTTTGGGGGCGAATCCAGATTTGAGGAGAGACATATTACAATAGGGATAGCCGGGCACGTGGACCCCGGTAAGACCTCCCTGGTGCGCTGTCTCACCGGGATCGACACGGACCGGTGGCAGGAGGAAAAGCGACGTGGGCTTTCTATCGAATCGGGTGTGGCCCCCTTGGAATTTTTAAGCGGGGGCCGTGCGGCCCTCATTGATGTGCCCGGGCACACGGATTTCCTCAAAAACACCATCCGGGGCCTGGGCTGTGTGGATGCGGCCGTCTTGGTGGTTGCGGCCGACGACGGAATTATGCCACAGACCAGGGACCACCTGGAAATCCTTGGATATTTAGGGGCCGAGGCTGGTTTTGTCGTTCTTAGTAAAGCGGACCTGATGGATGACGAGACACTGGAACTGGCTGAAATAGAAATAGCAGAAGAGGTACATGGAACCTTTTTGCAGGATGCTCCCATAATCCGCTTCTCTGCCTTGGAGTGTCGGGGTCTGGAGGAGATCAGAGCGGAACTGGATCAGCTTCCCATGCGCTGCCGCGGCAGGGACCAGCATGCTCCTTTTCGTTTGTGGATCGATCAGGTCCGCTCCTTTGCGGGCTTTGGTACTGTGGTAAGCGGAACGGTTGTCTCAGGGGGTATTTCGCAAAATGATGCAGTGCTTGTGCTGCCATCAGAGATGGAGACCAGAGTAAGATCCATTGAATCACACCATGAAAAGAAGATACGTGTAATCGCGGGAGAAAGGGCGGGCCTGAACCTTCATAAGGTGCCAGTGGCGAGTGTTCGCCGGGGAATGGCCCTTGTTGAACCCGGCTCGATTTCTCCATCTAGAATGATTAATGTTGTAATCCAGGTGTCTCAGCGGACACGGCTCGCCTTGAAAAACAGGCAGAGGGTTAGGCTTCATCTTGGTACCCCTGTGGAAAATGTCATGGTGGTCTTAATGGAAAAGGACCGTCTGGGGCCCGGAGAGCAGGGCCTGGCCCAAGTGCGTCCGATGAAACCCGTGGCGGCAGCTCCGGGGGGACCGTTTCGTGATTTCCCATTTGGGTACATGGGAGATCATAGGAGGAGGGAGGGTGCTGGAGGTGGAAGCGCGAAAGTTCCGCAAATCCAAGGCTCAACTTGTGATCCCCATGCTGAAAGCACTTATGACGGAAGACTACAAAGGCTTCATGGATCAACTCCTCAAAATGGATCACACCGACCTCTTGACAGCGACACAGCTTTCCCGTGCAACCGGCCTCCCCGTCCATCAGGTTCAGGCCGAGTTTGAGGCCGGAGCCGCAAGGGGGCGACTACTCCACTTTGGGGAGTCTGGCTTCTATCCGTCCGATATATTTGCCCAGTTGAAGGAAAAGACCACGCGCGTGGTGGCCGAAGTCATTCGCAATGACCCGCTTAAAAAGGCAGTGGTCCCCGAAGAGATAAGGAACAGGCTGGCTCCTTCGCTTCATCCCCTAGTTTTTGAAATGATCCTTATTGAGCTTGAGCGAGAAGGGCATCTGATAAGGATGGGAGGAGGCTACAGCGTGCCCGGTCTCAGGGTTGATCTCTCCAAGGAAAAACAAGATCTCATAACCATGATACTTCAATTTGCCAAACAGTCAGGCATGGTGCCTTTCAGTGCTGATACCTTCTGGAAGTTCCACAAGAGGCAGCACAACAAGAACGAGATACAGAGGCTGCTGGACTACCTGAACAGGGAGGGAAAACTCATACGCCTGAGTAATCGGCGATACATGTTGCCCGAGACTATGGAGAGGATAAAGCAAAGGGTGGCATCGGTGATCAGGCAAAAGGGTGTGCTTACCATAAAGGATTGTAATCGGGTACTGGGCTACGGCAGAACCGTAGGTGTTTACGTGTTTGAATACCTGGATTCTATAGGCTTTACGGAAAGGCGCGGTGATGTTCGCGTGCTTGTATACGATGATAGGAAAGAAGCTTAGCATACAGAGGACTTCCCATGGCCATTAGAACCTAGCCATCCGAAATCACTAGCTATCCCCCATCTATCAGCCTAAGTCTTTGAATTCCAGCTCAAAAGTTGATATAGATACACGATTCCTAATTACGCTATACCCCTGTCCCCGAAATACTTAGAAGGATGTCTTTCTGAAAAAAGGCATATAAGGGGCTATTGATATGCCAAAATGGGATTTTGAAAGGCATGGCAAACAGTGATCAGGTGCGTGGCGAGGGATGGTTTTTGGGGAGACCTGGAAAACAGCAAATGAGGAGTTTCACGTATGGCCGTGAGGCTTATCATGATCGATAACTACGACTCATTCACTTATAATCTTTTTCAGCTATTTTGTGGCTGTGGCGCGGAAGTGAGGGTTTTCCGTCATGATGAGGTTGGAGTTTCAGGAATTGATGCGCTAAGGCCTAATGCTATTTGTATCTCACCAGGGCCTCGAGACCCTGCCCACTCTGGTATAAGCCCCGATTTAGTTAGTGCCCATCCATAAATAGGGTATATTGGGCTACTTGCTGAGATGGGCGTACCATCCCGACGTCAAACCTCATGATAACAGGACGTTTTTGGTGCCCCCATAAATGAGA
>JAFDIV010000052.1 GCA_019307815.1 Deltaproteobacteria bacterium | reverse complement strand
CTTCATGGGCGCTTCTCCTTTCTTTTTAGGTTTTTGTGATGAAAACCCTTTTAAAGGAAAAGCGCCTTTTTTTCTACCTTTACAGAATTCACACAATAAATATTACACTACCCTCTTTGATGAACTTATTCAAAGATTTCGCGCAGGCTACGAGCTTCAAAAAGATCTGCCATTTATGGGAGGGGGAGTTGGTTTTATTGCATATGAGACAAAAAACTATATTGAACTGCTTCCTCAGACGGCGATGGACGATATTTGCCTGCCGGACATGTGGCTCATCTGGCCTCTGGATATCCTGATCCACAACCGCAAAAAGGGATTAATCAGCTACATTCGGCTGCAATACAATGGAATATATTCGCCGGGTCCTGAGGCAATACGGAGTGTGAGGGAAAGCCCGGTGAATCTTTCAGTGGGACGGCTAACGTCTAATTTCAGTCGGAACAACTATATCCGTACTGTTCGGAAGATCATCGAATATATCCGGGATGGCCATGTGTACCAGGTGAATCTGTCGCAGAGATTCAGTGCCGCGATTATGTGTAATCCTTTTGAACTCTGGGTAAGGCTTTACGAGCGGAATCCTGCTCCATTTTATGCTTTTGTTAATGGAGGCAACTTTCAGATTCTATGTACTTCTATGGAGCGTTTTCTTTGCATGCGGGACGGCATCATAGAAACAAGACCTATTAAGGGTACCAGACCCAGGGGGAAAACGCCTGAAGAGGATAAGGCAAACTATATGGCACTTTTAAATTCCACCAAAGACGACGCTGAACTTTCGATGATTGTGGATCTTCTTAGAAATGATCTTGGAAAAATCTGTGAGATTGGAACGGTCTCTGTTGATGAACATAAAAGAATAGAAGAGTATCAAAACGTCTTTCATCTTGTATCTATCATTCACGGCAGAGTCAGGGACAGCATAACTTACGGGGATATCCTCAGAGCAACTTTCCCGGGTGGATCCATAACCGGGTGTCCCAAGATTAGATCCATGGAAATAATCGATGAACTCGAACCCCATGTGCGCCATGTTTACACCGGTTCTATTGGATACTGGGGGCTGCACGGAAATATGGACCTTAATATTGCTATACGGACGATGATTATTGCGAACAATAGGGCACATCTTTCGGTTGGGGGTGGCGTTGTTTACGATTCTGACCCTGTTTTGGAGTATGAAGAGACCATTCACAAGGGGCGAACATTTTTTGAGGTTCTTGAAGGCCTTGACAATCGAGGAGATTTACAAAAGGAGAGCGTCCAGCGATGAATTCCCTTGAAGATCCCTTGATATGGTGGAACGGAAGGTATGAGCGGCTAACCCGCGTGCGTATTCATCCCCTTGATAGGGGATTTCAGTTTGGAGATGGGGTTTTTGAAACAATAAGGGTCCAGAAAGGGAGGCCGATTTTCCTGCAGGATCACCTCGAACGGCTGACCCTCAGCCTAAAGGCCCTTGGGTTTGCGCTACGGCCCGAGTATTTTCCCTGGGTAAATGCACGAGGTGAGCGAGTTGAGACCAAGAATGTAGAGAAGATTATCGATCACTTGATTGAAGTAAATTCATTAAGTGGTTGCATTTGCCGCGTCAAGGTCTTGGTCAGCAGAGGGGTAGTTGAAGGATTAAGCCTTCCGGAGCCCACAAAGCCCACGGTTCTCATCATGGCGTTTCAATATTGCCCACCTGATCCAGATGTCTATGATCATGGATGGGATATTATAACTGTTAAAGATATCTTCACCCCATATCTGGCAAGATACAAAGTAACCTCCTACCTTGGGTACTTGGTGGCCAAAAATTGTGCAGTAAAAGAGGGAAGTGCTGAAGCCCTGCTCGTAGACCGCAGCGGCAATATTTCGGAAGGGGCTTCATCCAGTATTTTAGTACGAAAAGATGGCAGGTGGGTGGAACCTTTGACTGAGTGGAAGCTTCCCGGGGTTACTATTCGGCATGTAGCCCGCATTCTTAGCACCATGGGTCATGAGGTAACTTCTCAGCCTGTTGGTGTTTCGGATCTTTACAAATGTGAAACCATTTGGCTTATGAATTCCATGGCCGGAGTCATGCCGGTGCGCACCATAGACCACCGAAGGGTTCCTGATCTGAAAAAGGATCTTGCTGCATCAATTCGAAAGACGATGTTTGGCCGAGTTGAATTCAGGGTAACCCAAAAACCAAAAGGGGCCTTTTAAATCTCTATTTCGTAATTTTCGGAGTTTTTTTTATCCTTTTATATCCTTTTATTTCAGGTGATCTTCAACTTGGGTTTTTGCTTGGTTGGCACGGGCATTGTGGAATTGAGGAAATGTTTATAAGCAGTGTTAGAGTCTTAGGCAGATAAATACGGTTGAAATTCTTAACAAGATGCAGGAAGGCAAAGAAAAATGGGGAAGGAAGTGAAATTAGATTGGGAAGACGAGGCGTTCCGGAAGAAAGTAGATACTGTCATACAAAGGGCATTGGAAGAGGACATTGGTCCAGGAGATGTTACAACAGATTCAATTGTACCACATGGCCTTGGACTTACAGGGCAACTTATTGCCAAGGAAAGAGGAGTCGTTGCAGGTATTTTGGTGATGAAGCGCGTTTTTGAATTACTCGATCCCGAGATAAATTTTCAAATCCTTGTTAAGGATGCAAGTTGGGTGCAGTCGGGAGATATTGTCGCCATAGTTGAGGGCAATAGTCGGGCGCTTTTAAAAGGAGAACGGGTGGCCTTAAATTTTCTCCAGCGGATGAGTGGAATAGCAACTCTGACGCACCGGTTCGTTGAAGCGGTTAGGCATACGCATGCCAAAATCTTGGACACACGGAAAACGGCCCCTGGTCTGCGTTTGCTGGACAAATGGGCAGTGCGTTTGGGAGGTGGGATGAACCACCGTTTCGGGTTATACGACATGGTCTTAATCAAAGAGAACCATATTGCCGCTGCAGGCGGGATCACTAAAGCTGTCAATAAAGTAAAACAAAAAATTAAAGATTCCATGCCCATCGAGGTAGAAACAAAAACTCTAGAAGAGGTAAAAGAAGCCATGGCACTTCCAATTCAGCGCATTCTGTTAGACAACATGGATGTTGTTACTATTCAAAAGGCAGTGGAAATGGTTTGCGGCAAGATTCCCTTGGAGGCTTCTGGGAATATCTCGATTGAAAATGTAGTTGAAGTCGCTGAAACCGGGGTGGATTATATTTCTGTTGGGAAGCTCACCCACTCAGTTAAGGCAGTAGATTTTTCTTTTTTATTGGAAAGCTGAGGGAAAGTCCAAAGGAGGAACCATGCAGACTAAAGAGATGATTGAAAGAGTAAGCAAGCAAATTGGCAAACCTCTATCAGATACTGAACTGAGTTATAAGACTCAATTAGTAAATGAAATTTTGGAGTGGAAAGAAAAACGCAATGCAGTCATTTTGGGCCACAATTATATGGAGCCGATTCTCTACCATACTGTAACTGATTTTAAGGGAGATTCATTGGAGTTATCTCGTAAAGCGGTGGAGACTGATAAGGAGGTTATTGTTTTCTGTGGAGTAAGATTTATGGCGGAAACTGCCAAGATTCTAAATCCTGATAAGACGGTGTTGCTGCCTTCGGAAAACGCAGGCTGCTCCCTTGCCTCCAGCATTACTGGAGAACATGTTCGAATGCTGAAGAAGAAATTCCCTGGCACACCTGTAGTAGTGTATGTAAACACGTACGCAGATGTAAAAGCAGAAGCAGATTGTTGCTGTACGTCGAGCAATGCTGCGACTGTAGTAAAGTCGCTAAAATCGGATAGAGTGATTTTTTTGCCAGATGAATTTTTAGCCAAAAATACCGCTCGACAGATCGGCAGGCATATCATGTTTCCAAAACTGGTGAAAAGCAATGGGAATGAGATTGAGTTTGACGTCAATCAGGATTATCAGATGATTGGCTGGCAAGGACGTTGTGAGGTGCATGAGAGGTTTACGGCCGAAGAGGTCCAAGAGGCCCGCAAGAAATTTCCTGATTTGGTGGTTCTGGCACATCCTGAATGTCCTCCAGAAGTGGTGGAAGCAGCCGATTTTGCTGGAAGCACCACGGCTATGGCTAAATACGTAGGAAAAAGCGATGGCCGTCGCTATTTGCTATTGACGGAGTGTGCTATGGGGGATAACATTGCCGCTATTTATCCGGAAAAGGAAATAATTTCTTTACCGAGGATTCGTTGTCCGCATATGAACCAGATTACCTTGGAAGCGACTTTGAAGGCGCTCAAATATAATCAATACGTGATCGAAGTGCCGGAAGACATTCAGATGCGCGCACGAGGAGCGATCCAGCGAATGCTTGAACTCTGTTGAGGAAAAAGGTTATGGCAGAGACGTTAGAAACAGACGTTTTAATTATTGGAAGTGGGGTTGCAGGGGGGATTGCTGCACTTCAATTGGCAGATGCAGGAATTCCGGTGATTGTAGTTACCCGCACTAGTCAGTCACAGGAATCGGCCTCTTTTTATGCACAAGGGGGAATTATTTATCGAGGAGAAAACGACAGCGTAGATCTACTTGTACAAGACATTGTAAATGCTGGTGCCGGGCTCACGTGTAAAAGAATGGCACGCATCTTGGCTGAAGAAGGACCTCGTTTGGTAAAGCAAATTTTAATTGATCGGCTACAGGTTCCTTTTGATCGAAATTCTGATGGAAGTCTGATGCTATCGCGGGAGGGCGGGCATTCGGTACCTCGCATAATCCATGCTGCTGATGCCACCGGAAAGGCTATTGAGCAGGCACTGATTGTTACCTTAGAGAAACATCCTAACGTAAGCTTCATGAAAGGTTATACTGCTGTAGATTTACTGACACGATCGCATCATGCTATCAATCGGCTGGCCGTTTATGAGCCGCCAACCTGTGTAGGGGCCTATTTGTTTGATCAAAAGAAGCGCCAGGTCATTCGATGTCTAGCAAAACAAACCATTGTTGCCACTGGTGGGCTAGGGCAAATTTTCCTACGGACGACCAATCCGCTCGGAGCTCGAGGAGATGGGATTGCCATGGCCAGTCGAGCTGGCGCACGCATTGTCAACGCTGAATTTATCCAATTTCATCCCACTGCTTTGTATCAGGAAAAAGTGCCTCTTTTCCTGATTTCAGAAGCAGTGCGAGGTGCCGGTGCCCGGTTGGTCCATGCAGATGGAGAACCATTCATGCATAAATATGATCCACACTGGAAAGATTTGGCGCCTCGAGATGTGGTGTCGCGGGCCATTTTACAGGAAATGGTGGAAAAGGATCTTCCAAATGTTTATCTGGACCTAAAATCGGCCCTCTCGGCCGAAGAAATCATGACTCGTTTTCCCAATATCTATCACTATTGTCTGAATGCAGGCATTGATATTACTCGTGAACTTATACCTGTCGTACCAGCAGCACATTATTCTTGCGGGGGAATCTGGACAAATGAGTGGGGGCAAACCAACATCAGAAATCTTTATGCTGTAGGGGAAGTCGCCTGTAATGGATTACATGGTGCTAACCGGCTGGCCAGTACATCCTTACTTGAAGGGGTAGTGTGGGGAGATCGCGCAGCACGACATATCAGTCGAGAAATAGGCGGGGTTCCGGCCCCTTCCCCATCCGAAATCCTCCCCTGGATCGATACCGGAAAGGAAGATCCAGATCCGGCCCTGATAAATCAGGATATGAACTTCATCAAACAAATAATGTGGAATTATGTAGGGCCGGTACGCACCACCCGCCGCTTGGATCGTGCTCTGCGGGAGCTGCTTCATTTGGAGATGGAGATCGAGCACTTTTATCGCATTAGCCGTCTTACGGATAGCTTGATTGGCTTACGAAATGCCGTACGAACAGCTATTATAGTAGCTACCGCGGCTTGGCAAAACAAGCAGAGTATGGGCTGTCACTGTCGAGAGTAATTTTCTGCTAAACCGAAGTTTCTATAAAAATCGGGCGAATGATGGACATCTAAATAAGGAGCTGCAGCATCTGAGGCACCGCTCATAGCCTATAATTAGCTCTCCTTGGTGGGCAAGCCTTTCATTGTTTCAAGTCTATTGACCTGAGAGTTTGTCCTATTCGCCATCGCCTGGAACCCAGAGCTTGTGCTCATGTATCCTTACGCGTTGTGGCCTGCTATGTGGAATGCAACATACGTCAAGCTCCAAAGATCAGGTTCAGCTGCAGCTTAGGGCATTAAAACTTATCCGCGTAAGATTATGATGTGCTTATTTGAGATAAATAAACAGTATCAGCTCAATATTTCGGGGCAAAGTGTCAGTCCGCATAGCACTGCCAAATCCCCCCTTACCCCCCTTTGCAAAGGGGGGGACGCCAAAAACTTCGCCCTTTGAAAAAGGGGGCGCCAAGAACTTCAGATTAGGTATCTTTGGTTTCATAGACCCGAGGAGAATGCTCCTGGAAGTATCTCCTTGGTCAATTTTATTCGCCACTGAATAAATACCCAATTTGCCTGTCTGTCTGAGGCAACGTTTCTTGCAAATTCGTCGGGCCAGAAATGGCCGTAGCCCGCCCGTATTTCATTGCCCTCTGGGAGATTCACCTTTAGCACCAAATCAAATTCCCTTCCCACTTCGTCCCCTGAATGACCTGTCTTGTCTCTATAGACCTTTGGGTTCAAATACCACGCATCCCTTTTTTCAGCGAGCCAGAATTTATGATACTCTGCCTTAATATGAATACCCTTTCGTGGTGTGGCCTCCAGATTTACCTGAGCATCCCTGATATTTTTCCATTGAAACAAATTCATACGGCCATACATTCTGTCCCTTGCCCCGAATGCCCCATCAAATGTCTCATGCTTTTGATCGGTTGGATTCCTGTCTCCAGAGCCGTAGCTGTATTCGGCACTCAGGAAGGGGCAGAAAGGCAAATGATCGAAATGATATCCAAGCAGCAGATGATACCCATATGCATCTACGTCGTCATCTGCATAGTCACCCTGTTGGGTTACATATGTGACGTCTAGATCTATCCCGTGGCAATGTTTAAAAACCACTCTGGCCCCAAGGTAATATGTGTTAAGATCACCATACACCCCGTCTTCCCCTTTGTAGTTCTCATGACCATCCTTCTTTGTCATGGCAAAGGGCTCCAGTCCAAGCTGAAGGCTGTCTATTGGAATGTCCACATGTCCATAAAACCCAAGGCTTTCAAAGCCATGGCGATGCGATATACTTACTACATCAGGGTCGTGGATTATGCTCCTGCCATAGTATGCATCTACAAAACCCCAGCTTGCTTTATAGGAGGCCTTGATTGCATCCCATATCCACCTGCCAGTATTTCCCCATTGTCCAGGGCCAAATATCCTGTGATCACCGTAATGGATTAACTGCCGGCCTGCTTTTAGGGTGAGCGGTTGAGAAAGTATATTGGATAGTTGAATGTAGGTATTGTAGGGTTCCCACTTATCTTCATAGGGATTATTTTCCTTGCGAAACTTAGTGTTGTAGAAATCACTTTTATCAAGTGCCAGGTCCCATACCATTGATTGTTGCATGCCTATGGAAACTAAGAGGTCTTCTATGGGCTGGTAGGAAAAACCGAATCTCAGTCGGCCGATTAGAAAAGAATCATCCTGCTTGCCAGCAATGGGCCGTGTGCCGTAGGATTTTATATTGAAATTGTCTTGCATCTCATAGCGGAACCTCAGGCTGCTCCAAAAAACCAGTTTGCCGCTTGTATCAGCCTCCATTTGAGTTCCCATACAAGGGCTTGTTCCTATCAAAAAACAGAGTCCTTGCAAAAGCACAAACAGTTTAAGCTTATTCCACAGAGTCCTTAGCCTCATTTGTATTGCTCCTCCTTTCGTCCGATGATTTCACCTCAAGCCATCTGAGAGGCAATATGACATAGGCAGCATCGCCGGATTTTAAACCCAATTGAGCCCACTCATCTTCAGGTAATTCAATATTGAGCGATTCGTTTCCTGCACAGACCTTTATCTGTACAATGGAAGATTTCGGTTCAACGTCAGTCACTGTGACCTTGATGCGATTTATCCCAGGGCCAGGGGGAATATCCCTTGAAAGGTATATGTTCCAGGGCGAGATTGCGATTTTTTCGATTGGCTGCCCATCGTATGGGGTTAGCACGGATATTCCATCAAGGTGCACCCTAGCGATGCCTGGGGCCAGGGGCGAAAATTTTCTACAGCGTAATATATTAGGGAAGCCAAGTAATTCAGATACATATCTGTTACTCGGATCAAAGAATATGTCGGTGAATGTTCCTGTTTGCTCGATCGCGCCCTCGTGCATTACTGCTATGGTGTCAGCCATCTCAGATGCCTCGCGTTGATTATGGGTTACATAAACTGTTGTGATATGGAGAGCACGCTGTATTCTTTGCAGTTCCATCCTGAGATGTTTTGCAGTCCGGAGATCCAGGCTGTTAAATGGCTCATCGAGCAAGAGCACTTTGGGCCTTGGCGCCAGTGCTCTTGCAAGGGCAACCCTCTGCTTTTCGCCGCCGCTGAGGCCCTTGTCGGGGTACCTTTCAGCGAGGTGTTGGAGCTTGAAGGTGGCAAGCAACTCATTGACCCGGGCCCTTACTGTCTTCTCAGGAAGGCCCCTTGCCCTGAGGCCAAAGCCTATGTTGTCCCTAACAGTCATATGAGGGAAGAGGCAGAAGTCTTGAAACAGGTAACCTACTTCCCTCTTTCGTGGTGGGAGGTTGTCCACCGTGATCCCGTCAAGGAAAACAGAGCCTTCATATGATGTGAGCCCTGCTATGACATTAAGAAGGGTCGTCTTCCCCGCCCCGGTTTTACCCAGAATTACCAGCAGTTCGCCGTTGTTTACTGTTAGGTCCACTCCCTTACATATGTAATTCTTGATGCCTCGGAGTTGTACGCTTGGCATGTCATTTCCACCGGCAAGTGAGCTTTGCTTCAAGGTAGATGAAAAGCCTTTCGAAAAGGAGGCACATAACAGAGAGCACCATGAGGCATACAATTATGATATCCACCCTGATCAGGCTTTCAGCCCGCATCATGAGTGCGCCGATTCCCGTG
>JAFDIV010000051.1 GCA_019307815.1 Deltaproteobacteria bacterium | reverse complement strand
ATGATAGAGTAATGAGGTGGACATGGGTTGCTTCCTCCTTTGTATGGGATGCTCAGGAAGATAGCAACCTCCCCACCTCTTTTCAATTATCCGTACTCATTAACCGGATGAACCTGATTGTCCCTGGTTGATAAGCGCTCCATCCCAGCCCACACTCGGCCTAACATTCCCCCATGTTAACTTATCTTATCACCCATTTAGCGGAATAAAAGATGGGCTGGTAAGACGCTTACAGAAAGACTACCTAATCATTATGAATTGCCTTTTTGCAGAACAAAATTAATCTGTCCTGCAGTAGGCGATTTCCGTTGACTTCTAGTAAGCTCCTCCAATAAAATGAGTGCCATTCATTTTAACATTTTACATGGCGATACCCTCTGTGAGGTTGCAAATGATAGCGAGACCTTTCAAGATGTGCCTCTCCCGCTTCTGGTAGGTCTTTACTACTGCCAGGAGCTGTTCCTCATGACCGTATAATGCGGCCTTACCTTTTAATCTCAGTTCCATCTAGATGCTCCCTTATTTTCCCTTTCTTTTGGATTTGATCCTAGAGCCTTTCTGGGTACAGCCGCACGGACTCCCCTTTCCAAACCCTAATTAGTTTTCTTTAACGCGTGACTTGGGCGGAAAACGAAGTTAGCAAGAACCTATCCCTTTCCCTGAACTTTGTCTATCGGTGAACACTTTCGTCAAGGGAGAAAGAGTATTCTCTAGCAGTAACGCATGCCATAGAAACAAAAATCAAAATGATGGAAGGAGGGACAGTAATGCCATTCATAAACATCAGGGTCCTGAAAGGGACATTATCGGAAGAGAAGAAAAAGGAAATGATCTCCCGTGTCACCGAAATCGTGGCGGAAATCGAGGCCCGCCCAGCATCCAGAGAGAATCTTCAGCCCCACACCTGGTGTGTCATTGAAGAGATCCCTTTTGAGAACTGGGGGATCGGGGGAAACCCGGTGACTCCTGAAATGCTGAAAGCGGTTTTGGAAGGAAAAGCATAACAAATCCCCGATTGTTTCCCTGAAGGAGTTTTCGGGACCGACGAGAAAGGAGGAAAAACCATGGGTAAATATCTATTGCTGTGGCGGTTGGATCCGGCTCGAGTGCCGGCCGATCCCAAAGAGAGGGCTGCTGGATGGTCCGGCCTAATGGCTATGGTTGAAAGAGATTTAGAAAAGGGCATATCAAAAGACTGGGGATCGTTTATTGGAGAGGGCAGAGGCTATGCGATTATTGAAGGGAGTGAGATCGAGGTCTCCCTGATGACTCAGCAATATAGTCCCTACGTTCGCTTTGAGGTACACCCGATCATGTCAGCAGGCCAAGTTGAGGATATGCTGAAGGCTATGGGAGGCTAATGTCAATTAACCCCATGGAGGTACTGGAGTCAATTCCTGTTCATACTGCCTCCCTGGCAACGAAGTGCTGTTTCATGACACGGCCCAACGACTCGAAATCGGCACCAGTGCCCCGGAGGGAGTAGGCAGGGCGATATAGTGCAAATGGCGCCGTTTTCTGACCTATGAAAAAATGTCTGAGGAGGTGAATGATGATGGCAGCACAAGATGTTTATCAGAAACTGCAAAGGCATCTGGACAAAATGCCTGTAGGTTTTCCTGCAACTGAATCTGGTGTAGAGATAAGGATTCTAAAGCATCTTTTTAACCCGGAAGAAGCGGAAATCGCTCTCAATCTCAGCGCATTATCAGAACCGCTGGAACGAATACACCGGCGAGTAAAAGGAAGCGGTATATCTATCGAGAAATTGGAGCAGGTTCTTGATCGTCTGGTTGAAAAAGGTGCCATCATGGGCGGGAAGATGCTGTCTGGGAAAACTAACGGCAAATATTACAGTAAAGCGCAGCTTGCCATTGGGATGTTCGAATTTCAGGTTGACAGGATCACAAGGGAATTTGCTCAAGATTTTTTCCAATACATGGACGAGGGATTTGCCGAGGAATTTCATCGCAAGAAAACATCGCAGATGCGCACCATACCAATAAACCGAAGCCTCACACCTGAACATCATGTTGGCAACTACGATGATGCAAGACAGCTTATTATGAATTCAAGTGGCCCATGTGCTGTAATCAATTGTATTTGCAGGCAGTCGAAGGACTTACTTGATGAGCCCTGCAAGCTTTCGGATATTCGCGAGACATGTATAACACTTCAAAATATTGCCGAAGTATGCCTGGATAGCGGAATGGGTCGTGCTCTCACAAAGTATGAAACCCTTGAATTACTGGATAGAGCGGAGAAGGTGGGCATGGTTCTGCAACCGGAGAACAACCAGAATCCTTTATTCATCTGCTGTTGTTGCGGGTGTTGCTGTGGAGTGTTAACGAGTGTAAAAAAATTTCCGCGACCTGTTGAATATTTTCATGCTAATTTTTTCGCTGAAGTAGATCCCGATCTGTGCGAGGGTTGCGAGACCTGTCTGGAACGATGCCAGATGGACGCCATATCCATTATGGATAGTATCGCTAACGTGAACTTAGATCGGTGCATTGGGTGCGGCCTTTGCGTGACAACCTGCGAAGCAAATGCAATGCATTTGAAGGAAAAAGAGAAGGGTAGTGTTCCTCCTAAAGATCATGATTCCCTATACAAGAAAATTATGATGGAAAGATTTGGACCTTGGAGGATGTTCAAAATGATGGTCAATATGTCACTCGGGAGGAAGATCTAGATTTGAGCCTGAGCCGTGTAAGGTGGCCCCCAATCAATGAAAATTTCCGCAGGTCTGCGCTACACAGAGAGATAGCCGGCCTACCGGGAGTGACGTCGTTATCGTTGCATGGATTCCGGCCCAGGTTTTTCTTTCGAATGGGAGGTGAAAAAATGAGACGAGTACCTATTGGATTTCTTAGCGCGGTTTTTGCCGTATGTTTGTACATGCCGATTATGGCTGCGCAACCAGAATCATACGATTCTGTGGTAATGGGGCAAGGAGACCCAAAGGCTGATGTTGTTGCTGTCCAGAAGGCAGTTGATCAAGGTGGGGCGGTCCTGTTGAAAGGAACCTTTAATTTTGGCCAAAAGGGCCGGGTGATTATCAAGAAAGACGTCGAGATAGTAGGGGAAAGTGATAGTAAAGGGAGACCCATAACAGAAATCAAAGGGGGTTTTTGGACCTTCTACAGCTCGTTGCCGTAAACAGAGCTTCCACTTCCCACGCCAGGACCGAAAGTCAAAATCAAGAACATTCACTTTGATGGTGCCACCTGGACACCCATGCATTTCCCATATGTCAGCGGCGCAGAAATATCGGGAAACAAAATCACGAATGTTCAGCCATATGCGATGCCCTATAAATGGAAAGGAGGGGATAAACTTTTGGTTACTGCCGGAGTACTTTTTGGAACCCGTTTTGCTCACAGAGAAAAAATTCTCCCGGGAGCTGTGACTGGAAATTTGATCTTTCAAAATAACGATGTTGACCTCAAATGCGAAAACCCGAAAATGACGATGGGGCAGGGGGCTTTTTTCATTTGGACCTGGGGAGCGTCAATTGAAATAAAGGGAAATACCATTAGAAATGTTTCTCGAAATTCCATAGAGTCCCTGGACAATTATCTTGACGAAAAGGGGCGAGGGAGCGTAGTCGTCGCCGGAAACAACATCGTCACACCAGCAGTTGGGATTCCATTTCCAAGCCCTGCAACTCCTAACGGGATAATTGTGGGTTGGTTTCTTGATATGTCCGGCGGCTCTGATCCGAGCCGAAATTCAAAGATCACTGTAATAAGAAATTATGTTCAGACTAATGGTGAAACTTCAGCCGGAATCGCTTCCTTGGGAGATGGAATCGCTGTTTTAGGAAACAGGGTTGAAGTTAGAGGCGGATCAAAAGCCAGAGGAATATCTCAATTAGGTTCCAATGGGTTCGTCGCCAGGAACAAAATTGATGGTTCTGGGGCATGGGCATTACAAGCCGTACAAATGAGAGGTCTGAAGGGAAACTGTAACACATTTGCATGGAATGACGTGAGTGGATTTAAGGCTATTGTTGGCGATTTCCTCTGCACTGGGAATAAGAACACACTCATCGGAGCAAAATGCAAGGTCGTGGACAAGGGAAAGGCGAATAAGGTGTTTGTTATGGATTAGTGGAAAAAATCAATCCACAACGGCGGAGACCGAGAAAACATGTCAACGCCAGCGCGGAAGAGGGTGCTACTCATACGAGCGAATAAAAAAACGTTGCCAAACTAGGGCGCATCTATTATTGCCCTGATCTGTTTCAACATTTCTTGGATACTGAAAGGCTTCTTAAGAAACCCTCTTATTCTGTCATTGACCCGTTTTTCCCTATCCTGTGGTAGTGGATAGCCACTGGCCATAATCACCTTGGCCTCTGGGTTGATTTCATAGATTTTGTCCAGGACTGCTATCCCATCTATCCCAGGCATCATATAATCTAAAATGATGAGGTCAATATCCCTAGGCGCTTTCCTATAAATCTTAAGCGCCTCGTTGCCATCGGTTGCAGCCAGTACATTATAGTTAAAATTATGAAGTGCTCTTTGGGCGATAGTAAGTATCGACTCGTCATCATCTATTACCAGGACCGTCTCCCCCGAGCCCATTGGCATGTCTTTCCTTGCTTCGTTTACCTCGTCCCCTAGGTCTTCACCATACTCGAAGACAGGGAGATAGATTTTGAAACTTGTTCCTAATCCAGGCTCGCTGTAACATGTTATGTAGCCATTATGGTTCTTGACTATACCGTACACCATGGCAAGACCCAGGCCCGTGCCCTTTCCTCTGCCCTTAGTGGTATAGAAAGGCTCAAAGATGTGGTCCAAGGTTTCCTTGTCCATTCCCTCTCCCGTATCGGTTACAGTCAGAAGAACATATTTCCCCGGGCGGGCTCCCACATGGGAGTTACAGTAATTCTCGTCAAGGGTTGTGTTATTTGTCTCTACTATAAGCCTTCCCCCTTCTGGCATGGCATCTTTGGCATTTATGCCCAGGTTTAATAGGACTTGTTCTATTTGAGCTGGATCAGCATTTATTCTGTCGAGTTCCTCCAGCAAACGAAGCTCAATGTTAATCGTCTTAGGAATTGTTCTGCCGAGAAGCTTAGCTGCTTGCCTTATTTCCTGATTGAGATCAATGGGCCTCGGGTGGCTTTCCACTTTTCGGCTGAAGGTGAGAAGCTGTTGGGTAAGCTCTGAAGCCCTTTTCGCCGTCCTTTGGATTTCTATTATTTCGTCCCAGAATTTTTCTCCTTTTTTCAGGCCAAGCATGATAATTTCGGAATACCCCATAATAGCCTGGAGTATATTTCTAAAGTCATGAGCTACTCCCCCTGCCAGGGTACCTATGGCTTCCATCTTTTGCGCCTGGCGCAACTGAGCCTCCAGCTTTTTCCTCTCCTTCTGAGCCTTTTTTTGTCGTGTTATATCGCTCACCAATACGACCATGCAATCCTTCCCCGCGTACCGTAGTCTCCTCGCTGAGACCAGCCCCGTAACGATCCGGCCATCCTTAACTCTAAAATCCAGCTCAACATTAGTGACCTCTCCTTCTAGTCTTAGCACCTCCAGGTAGCCCTTTGCCTCCTGGGGGTCGGCGAAAAGATTTAGGTCAAAGACCGTCCTCCCAATGGCCTCACGCCTGCTATAGCCACTGAGCTTGCAGAATGCATCATTTACCTCAATAAATCGGGCATCATCAAGGGTCAAGGTTGTTATGGACAGTGGGGAGGCATCAAACGTTTTCTGGTAACGGTCCTCGCTTTCCTGCAGTTTTTCTTTTGCCTTCTCCTTGAGCTTTTCTTTTGCGGCCATAAGGGCGGCCAACAGGTCATTGAAGGCCTTGACCATGCCATGAAATTCTAGGTACCCGACACCCTTATCATCAATTCTGACAGTGGAAGGGTTTCTGGCTATCTCGGCTGCCTGGGCGGATATATCTTCCAATGGGCGACTTACCTTTTGGGTTATGATAAAGGACAACGCAACAGTTAACATGAAAACCCCTGCACACAGGACAAGGAGCAGGCCCAAGAGATTCCACTTGTCATGCCGTAAAGGCTCGGATGATACGCTATAGAAAAAGCCAGGGAAACCCTTTAAGGGCATGATAAATTTTCCGTTAATGGTTGCGCAGTCTTCAATAGCCTTAGGCTTTTCCAAAACAAGCTCTTTGAGGCCTGTAGCCAGATTGACAAGGTGACTGCCCTCCAAAGTCAGAAGAGCCGCATGGGGAAAGAGCTTCATGTGTGACCAAAAGGCCTGGTCAGAAGACAGATCATATACTAGATAAGCCGTGCCCAGTATTTCCAGCCTTCTCTTTATAGGTGTGGGAAACATGGCCACATAACGACCACTTATCGTCTTTTGGAATTTGACTGCCCCTTCTTGGCTGATTTCTTTAAAGCCTAAGAGATCACCTTTGATAGCCAAAAACTGCTCGGGAAGATGAGGGATAAATTTTGATTTACCTGCTTCACGGATAAAGAAATAAGCTCCATTTGAGGGGGCGAACCTGCTGTTAAGGATCTCGGAGATCTGGCTTTCAACACCCAGCATAAGGCTTACGCGAATGGTGTTGCTGGTGGCAATGTCATGGAGCTTTCCCCTGAGGCGTTCAATTCTGTTACACAGAAATATGGAGGTTTCAACCTGACGGAGTTCTGTTCTGTGTCGAAAATCCCTCTCCATCGTCCTGGCTTGCAAAATGTAAAGGCAACCTACGATTAATGCGAGAGAGAGTGACTCGAAAAGTAAGAGAATGGCGAGCAAGAATCTGGAGAATTTCTTTGGACGACGCATTTGACCTCCGTTATTTCTTGTGGGGAACCTTGGTTATGACCTCATCGGCTGCAAGTAATATATCATCGGGTATCTTTAGGCCCAACTGCCGGGCCCTGTCTAGATTAAAGACAAGGGCATATTTTTCGGCCTCTTCTATGGGTATCATGCCAGGATTTTGGCCTCTCAGGATAGCCAAAACCATTTTACCTGCCTGCTTTCCCATAGAAAAAAAATCTACTGCAGCGCCTCCAAAAAGCCCAAGATGGGTAAAGGCATAATTGACAGCAATCTCAGGTTTCCTCGAATTCTTAATAGTCCACGCAAATATCTCCGGTGCGGTGTAGGTTTCTCCACTTCTATTCTTAAGAAGAATTGCAACTGGATATATGGCACCTATTTCAGGGGCCTTATTTGCTTCTAATATTAAATTTTTGTATTGCTCCCAGGTCTTCACCACATCGATGTCCCATTTGCAAGGGACCCTCTCATTTGCCAGTTCCAGGTTAACTTGCTTGTAAATCGCCCTTCCGGTCGGGGAGGTATCCAAAATGATCCTTATCTTTTTTACACCCGGGAACAGCCTGCAATGCACCCTGAAGGCATCAGCAACGTGAAGTTTTTCATATATCCCGGTTATGTTGTGGCCGGGACGGGACCTTGATTCAATGAACCTTACCTTTTGATTATAGTCCTCTGGTTGGCCATTCATACCACTGAACACAATGGGAAGGGGGGTATCTACCAGCTTGAGGGCCACCGTGCGAAAGGCGTTGTCATCCAGGGTCACAAGGACCAAGGGATGGGAGGAGCGGATTTTAGCAAGGGCAATACGGGCCTGTTCTAAAATGAGCTGAGGAGTGTTGTTTTTCCTCTTCGTGTCCATATGGTATGTGATGAATCGTACATTATGCCCCTGTATGAAACCTGCCTCCTGCAGGGCAGCCACTACTCCGTCATGCTGGGGCTGACCACACACATTTCCTTGCTCATAGCTATGAAGGATAAAAATTTTAGGAGGAGATGCCCTTACGACCTCCACACCCATAGCCAGGATAAAAATGGCCGTCCACACAACGCCATACCCGATATACCAAGCTTTTCCTCTCATGGGTGACTCCTTATAAGTCTGGTAATCATCCATATATTAACTCCTCACAAGTTACTTTATTGGCTCATTAACTGAAGTAGGGTTACTGAAGTTCTTGAGCCTTTCAATAATGAGTAACTTAATTCCCACCGCCTTTGGCGCGAGAAGGCGGTTTTCAAGTGAGGTAACACACTGAGGGGAAATCATTCCTTCGTTAAGTTGATTTATACCAACAGACCTTATATCATACTTTCCCTCTATGGCACGGGACATCTCAAGGCCCTTAAGCACCTTCTGATCATCCCAACCGCCTCGGAAGACCACCTCTGGATCCTGCCTCATGACATGGCCCAACAGCTCGGCACCATCCATCCCCAGCATCCTCATGAATGTTGTACCTTTTCCTTCTTGGCTTTCAAAGTCAATAGCTCCGCCGTGTTTTTTCATTACTATGCTGTGGGCTATTGAGAGGCCCTGTCCCTTTAGCTACTTCCTTTGTGGTAAAGAACGGGTCAAATATCCTATCTCGTATCTCTTTGGGGATGCCTGAGCCCGTGTCACTTATCCTGATCTCTGCCCATCCATCATCCTTCCTGGTGGAAATCCGGATTTTTCCCTTGCGGTTGCTCCCACCCCTCACGACATCTTCGATGGCATGGGCAGCGTTGATGATTATGTTAAGAAAAACCTGGTTTAGATCACTGGCCAAGCCTGGGACAGGGGAGAGGCTAGGGTCAAAATCTGTTTCTACCTCTGCCACGTACTTCCACTCATTCTTGGCCACGGTTATCGTGTTCTCGATCGCATGGTTGATATCCACAGGGGTCTTTTCCCACGAGCGCGGGTGTGAGAACTCCTTTATGGCCCTGACTATCTTACTGACACTGGCTACTCCCTCAAGGCTTTGATCCAGCGCTTTTGGTATTTCTTCCTTCAAGAATTCCAGGTCTACTTCCTCGGCGATGCGCCTTGCCGCGAATGGAGCGTTTCTCTTTTCGTCTTGAGCTTTCTCAGTCAAGGGGTCGATCCTTAATCAGAAGCATTAAAGCAAGTGTAAATTATATCACGGACTTAGTGATGGAAAACATATACAAGCTATTCGGTCACAAACCTAAAAGCTTTAATCTCTTAGGGTTGAATTCCCCGCCGCTTGCGGCGTAAACTGAGGGTGTGAGTGAATATGTTCATAAGAGTCATAATGTAACAGTCCTGATCTATCATTTGGTTTTT
>JAFDIV010000012.1 GCA_019307815.1 Deltaproteobacteria bacterium | reverse complement strand
TTATAGTGAGCCTGGTGAGGGGACTACGTTTAAGATATATTTTCCGGTGTTAGGGGAGGGTGCTGAGGTTCATGTGTTGGAGGAGGAAGAGGGTGAGGAGGTTGTGCTGGAGGGCGAAGGAGAGAGGATTTTATTGGTGGATGATGAGGGGGCGATAAGGGAGTTAGGGAAGGAGATATTGGAGAGGTTTGGATATGAGGTATTGTTAGCGGGGGATGGTGAAGAGGCGGTTGAGATATACAGGGACAGGGGTGGAGAGATATCGTTGGTGATAATGGATTATGTGATGCCTGGTATGGGTGGAAGGAGGTGTCTGGAGGAGATATTGAAGGTGGACCCTGAGGCCAAGGTGATAATAGCCAGTGGTTATTCGATAAATGGTCCTACGAAGGAGGCGCTTAAGGTTGGGGCCAAGGCATTTATTAATAAGCCCTATGATCTGAGGCAGATGCTCAAGGTGGTAAAAGAGGTATTGAAGTAAAAAATAAGCTTATGAACCTTGGTATCTCAATTGCTCTTTGTATTATAGGATAAATTTCGATAGAATGAAAACAAGGTCTGTTTAATAAGGAGGGTGAATCCAGATGGCCCATGGCTATTGGGTGGAGCCTTACGGTGGAGAGTTGACTAACTTGTTGGTGAGCCCTGAACGGCGCAAGATTTTGAAAGAGGTGGCTCTCAATCTGCCGGAAATCGTATTAAATGAGCGGCAGATGTGTGATTTGGAGCTCCTTTCAGAGGGGGCCCTTTCGCCCCTACGAGGTTTTATGACCAGACCCGACTATGAGTCTGTCTTGGACAGGATGAGGCTCCAAAACGGGCTGCTGTGGCCGCTGCCCATCTGTCTTGATATTAGCGAGACACAAGCCAAGTCTTTAGAAGCAGGTCAATCCTTGGCGCTCAGGGATCCAGAGGGTTTTCTCTTGGCGGTGATGCATATCGAAGATATTTGGCCTGTAGAGCGTGAAAAAGAGTCAACACGAATTTATAGGACAACTGACAGGATTCATCCTGGTGCGCGGTATATTTTGGAAACCGGGGGCGACTACTATGTTGGGGGCGAACTGGAAGTGCTGAGCTTACCCGTGCACTTTGACTTCAGGCAGTTACGGCAGACACCCGTAGAGGTTCGTGATTTATACAAGAAATTGGGGTGGCACCGGGTAGTTGGATTTCAAACCCGCAACCCTATTCACAGGGCCCAATTTGAAATGACGTTGAGGGCCATGAGGGAGGCAAAGGCCAATCTTCTCTTGCTCCCTGTTGTAGGTATGACCAAGCCCGGAGACTTCGATCACTATACTCGGGTCCGGTGTTATCGTGCTGTTGCCAGGCATTACCCGCCTGAGTCTTTCATACTCAACCTTCTGCCGTTGGCCATGCGCATGGCAGGGCCTCGGGAGGCCTTGTTACATGCCATTATATGCAAGAACTTTGGGTGTAGCCACTTCATTGTAGGAAGGGATCATGCAAGCCCTGGAAATGACAAGAGCGGCAAACCCTTCTACGGCAAATACGATGCACGGGATTTGGTGAAAGTCTATTCAAAAGAGCTGGGCATCTCTGTAGTTTCCTTTGAAGAGATGGTCTATCTCCCTTTTGAGGATGAATTCAGGACACGCGATCAGGTTCCAGAGGGCACTCAAACAATATCCTTATCAGGCACTGAGATAAGGGAACGCATTAAGGCGGGCCGCCGCATACCCAAATGGGCCACTTTCAAGGAGGTCATTGATGAGCTGTACCGTGCCTACCCACCCCCTAGCAAGCAGGGATTTACTATCTTTTTGACTGGATTGTCCGGGGCCGGAAAATCCACCATTGCCAAGGTACTTTATTCCCGCTTCTTGGAAATGGGCGACAGACCTGTGACGCTTTTGGACGGGGATATCGTGCGTCGAAATCTCTCAAGCGAATTGGGTTTTTCCAAAGAACATAGGGATATCAATGTCCGACGCATAGGCTTTGTGGCCAGTGAAATAACTAAAAACAGAGGCATTGCCATATGTGCCCCAATTGCCCCTTATGCTTCCACGCGTGCAGAGGTCCGAGCCACTATAGAGGCTTACGGAGGATTTGTGGAAGTGCACGTGGCCACTCCCATCGAGGTATGTGAGAAGCGGGACAGGAAGGGAATGTATGCCAAGGCCCGTGCAGGCCTGATAAAAGGCTTCACTGGAGTGGATGACCCTTATGAAGAGCCTGAGAACCCGGAGGTTCGGGTAGATACCACTGAACTAACTCCAGATGAGGCAGCACAGGAGATCCTCCTTTTTTTGGGACAGAAGGGATATATATAGTGTCGCCACTATCCATAGCCAGCTAGGCTGTATTAATTATGAAGGCTTTTGTTCAAATCATTGGAGATTACCGCTCATGCAGAGTCCTGGCGTTGGGTTGGATGGCAATGATTTTTTGGCTCTCTTCATTGCCCGACATTCCTGGCCCTGACCTGTTTTCTGCCCAGGATAAGTTGGAACATTTGCTGGTTTTTGGTGTTCTGGGATTTTTATTTGCCCGTTCCCTTGGCCCCCGCAGGGAAAAACTATGGCAGTGGCAGGTGGCTGTCGTGACCCTAATGGTCGCTGTTTATGGTGCAGTGGATGAGATACATCAATCCTTTGTAATAGGCCGGGATGCAAGTCTCTCTGACTTTCTCTTCGACACCTTAGGTGGCTTTATCTTTGCCCTGTTATCATATCGTAGCGTCCTCTTTTCCCGAAAAAGACCTTAGCATCAGTGATCAATTATTATGAAGCTGGGCTGTTGTTACTATATAAGGCTCAAATGTGTTGACCTATAAGCCTGAAATGAAACCTCGCCCACTGACTCTTGACAATGGAGCAATGCGCATTATTTATAGAACAACAACCTTCAGGCACCGCTAATATACTGGCATTCCCATGATTGTGTTGAAAAGGAGGTGATATAATGGCCCTTTTGAGATGGAGAGATCCGTTTGAAAGGACTGCTTTGAGTGAACTAAACAGGCTGCAGGAAGAGATGAATATGCTATTTGATCGGTTTTTTGGGAGGCGTTCACTCTTGACCGAAACTGGCGTTTTTCCTGCTGTTAATGTGGCAGAGGACGATGACAACCTCTATATCACAGCCGAACTGCCGGGGATTGATCCCCAGGATATTGATTTGACTGTGGAAGAGGAAAGCGTGGTGATTAAAGGGGAACGCAAGCTGGAAGAAGAAGGAGAAGAGGTCAGCTATCACCGGAGAGAAAGAGAAGGAGGGTCCTTTAGCAGGACAATCACATTGCCCACCAGAGTAGTGGCTGAAAAGGCGAGTGCAGAGGCAAAGGATGGCGTGTTGACCCTTAAGCTACCCAAAGCAGAGGAGGCCAAGCCGAAGAAGATAGAGATTAAGCTGGGGTAAGGAGGTGATGTGCATGGATAGCAAGAAGCTACAGGCAAAGGATAAAAAGGAACTACAGACCAAATCCGAGACTACCCAAACAAGGCCTGTTTTTGTTCCAGCTGTGGATATCTATGAGAACAACGATGCCTTGGTACTTCTTGCGGATATGCCCGGAGTAAGCAACCAGGGCGTAGAAATACACCTAGAAGACAATGAACTCACCATAAGGGGACGTGTCCAAGAAGATCCTTCTGATAGGACTCCCATTTATACGGAGTACCGATCAGGGGATTACTATCGGAGCTTTACCTTATCAAGCGTCATTGATCAGGAAAGGATAGAGGCGAGCATGAGGAATGGCGTGCTCAAGGTAATACTGCCCAAAGCAGAGGCTGCAAAACCAAGACGTATAGAGGTCAAGGCAGGCTGAGTGAGTCAGTGCAATATTGCTACGGTTATGGCGCCACCATCCAATGGGAAGGAAACGGCTACACGCAAAGGATGGCTGGCGTTTTTTGTTTGCTTTGACTAACCCTTAAATCCCTTTGTTCCTTTTAGCTAATTATCTCTTCCTTATCACCCTCAACAGCACCACGATAATAATCACTAGGGCTACGGACACAAGTCCCAGACACCGGAATGTGGACTCAATGCCCCAATGTCCCTGGATATACTCCAACATCTTAACAGAAAGAGAACCTACGCCAAAAGTGAGAATAAATTTCATGCCAAAGGCCGAGTGGTGGAACCTCTTTGGGGTAAAGCTTGCGACAAGGGTATTTTCAATGGGTTGCATACCAAGCAAGAAAAAGAAATATATCATTGTGAGCCCCACCAGAGGTATATTAGACACAAGGGAAATGAGAAATGCTGTAGGGATGACTGCTGAATGGAAGATAAGATAGCAATATTTCGGCTGGTAGCGCTCTGCAATCCTTCCTCCAGTGTATTGGCCGATGATCCCTATCAAATAGATAAAAGAGGTTATGGAAGTAGCTACAAGATTGGTGGAGAGGCTTTTACTTAGTGTTTCAGAGAGCAGCCTAAAGATTGCGGGCGTCTTTAGCTCAAAGTATGCGGGAAGCATAACTGTTGCTCCCCTATAGGCGATTCCCCCTAACATCATTGCTGCCAGCAGGATGAGAAAAGGCTTTAGGGATCTGTTGTGATCTTGGGCCTGCGCCCGCACTAATTCATGCCTTGAACTTGTTGAAATGGAAAGAGTCAGTCCGAGACCTATAAAATTCATAAGTCCGACAGCCACATAGGCGGCCTTTATGCCCCAAAGCCAGTTGAATAGCCCTGCAAGCAAGGGTGCCACGGCCAGGCCCAGATTCCCAAACATTCCATTATAGCCCATGGCAAGACTGACCCGTTCTACTTCCTTTGATATGAGGCCGAGGCCGGTAGGGTGGTATATCCCTGAAAAGAGGCCCAAGCACGCAAGGGCAAGGGCGAACAATGAGGGAGAATCGAGCCACATGGCAGCGCTTAGTCCGCTCAAGCCAGCACCGGCATAAAAGATGAGCATGAGAGGTTTGGCCCCTGCCTTGTCAGCCGCAACTCCCCACGGAAGGGCTGTGACGCCGAAAAGAAGATACATCCAGAAGGACAAGCCTAGGGTGTGCGCGATGGATAAATGCAAATAAGAGGTAATGGGGAGAAGCAGTGCCGGGAACACCAACATGTTAAAATGGCTCATAAAGTGGCCAAAACAGGTGACCAGGAGAATTCGACGTTCCCTGCTGTTTAGTTTTATTTTGGTCTTGTCAATTTGTAGCAAAAGGGTATTGTCCATAACTAACCTTCATAAAACGCTGCCAATTCTGTCCCCGCATTCACTGCCAAAGGCCCAGCCACTGTACCAGACTTGTAAAAAACCGTGCAAACAAAAAAGCACATACTTACAAAAAGGAATGTTTGTCATTAATGAAAAATATTTGACAATACCAAACAGTTTGGTTAAGGTATTAGTTAACTTCTGTTCGACAAAGGTTCTGGAGATTTTCTCATTCTAATTCTTGCTCCTTTTTCAGAGGTGGGGCCATTTGAATGAGTAATGATGAAGCCAAGTCCCTAAATTTGGGAAAGAAGATACGTGAAATCCGTTTGAGGCGTGGGCTCACGCTCCAGCAACTCTCCGAGCTGACCGGTCTTTCGAAGCCTTCCCTATCACAGATTGAAAATGAAGTGACCGTCCCCCCAATTGCTACCCTGCTCAAGATATCTCGGGCATTAGGTAAACATATCGCTGATTTTTTTCAAGAGGCCACACCCTTAGAAGACCGGATTTCGGTGGTACGGGCAGAGGAGCGAAAAGAGATCATGAGCCACTTGCAGATGGAAGCCAGAAGAATAGGCTATAGATATGAATCCTTGGCTTACCACCTCTCGGAAAAGCGGATGGAGCCCTTCATAGTGGAAATTGAGCCCAGAGACGAGAATGCCTCCATTTTCTACCATCATAAGGGTGAGGAGTTTCTTTTTGTTTTGGAAGGAGAACTGGAATTCAGGGGATCGGATAAGATTATCCAACTCCAGCCTGGTGACAGCCTTTATTTTGATTCCGAGATTCCCCATGCCCTCAGGGGACTAGGGGGTAAGGCAGTTAAGGTATTGGCGGTAATCTATTCACCCGAGTGATGAACATGTTCGGGTATCAATGAGTTACAAAGGAAATAGGATATGCAAGAAATACGATTCCATGGTCGTGGAGGACAAGGGGCTGTTGTTGGATCAGAGACGCTGGCCCATGCCTTTTTTATTGAGGGCAAATACGTGCAGGCCTTTCCGGCCTTTGGGGTGGAAAGGCGTGGGGCCCCAGTAATGGCCTTTTGCCGTGTGGATGATGAACCCATTAACCTTCGTAATCAAATTTACGAGCCGGATCATGTGGTGGTGCTAGACTCTTCACTCTTGGATACAATCGACGTGACCCAGGGACTCAAGGAAAACGGCACGGTGATTATAAATGGAAGGCGAGCGACTGCCTATTACAGGGAAAAGATAAGCCCGAAGTATAGGATTTTCTTGGTGGATGCCGGAGGTATTGCCGTGGAACATAGGCTGGGCTCCATCACTAATCCTATTGTGAACACAGCTATCCTGGGGGCGTTTTCAAAGGCGACAGGCCTTGTGAGTATAGGGGCAGTAGAAAATGCAATTTTGGAATATGTACCTGTAAAAAGGGAAGAAAACCGCCTGGCCGCGAGAGCCGCCTATGACCTTACGGTGGAAATCTAGGGTATGGAGAAAATAGGGGAAATTGATGATGCAAGTGAACAAAAGAAGTGACATGGCGAAAAAGGTGGAAATAGGAAGCTGGCGTGATCTTCCACCCATGAATATTTCCATGGGCACCATGCTCCATAATTTGACCGGAAGCTGGCGGTTCATAAAGCCCATTTACCTGGATAAGGTGCCGGCTTGTCAGAATACCTGTCCGTGCGGCAATGATATCGAGGCCTGGATCAAACTCATACAAAGAAAGGAAATCAGGGACGCTTATCTGTATATCAAAAGGGAGGAACCCTTCCCAGCTATTTTGGGCCGGGTTTGTTTTCGATTCTGTGAAGAGGCGTGCAATCGTTCTGGGCTGGATGAGAGCATCAGAATTCGAGAGCTTGAGCGGTTTGTGGGCGATATGGGCATTAGCAAGGGTATTTATCCCCAGGTCCCAGACTATCACGGCAAGAGTCTCGGCGTTATCGGATCAGGGCCGGCCGGAATGTCCGTGGCCTATTTTGCAAGATTGCTGGGCTTCCGGGTTACCATTTTTGAGGCATTGGATGTTATGGGGGGCATCTTGCGTGTGGGGATCCCAGCCTATAGGCTCCCCAGAAGTATTGTGGAAGCAGAGTTTGAACTTTTGAAAAATATGGGTATCACCCTCAGGCCGGGGACCAGGGTGGGCCAGGATATTTCCTTGGAGCAGTGCTGCCGGGAATTTGACTACATCTTTGTGGGTGCTGGGGCACATAAGAGCAGAAGGCTTGGGATCGAAGGGGAAGACGCTAGCCCCTATGTCATGACAGGACTTGAGCTGCTAAAAAGGGTGGCCCTCGGACAAACACCAACGTTAGGCAATCACGTGACCGTGGTGGGAGGTGGAAACACGGCCATTGATGCAGCCAGGACAGCTATCAGGCTTGGCGCTCAAGAGGTGACAGTGCTGTACAGGCGAACCGAGACAGAGATGCCTGCTCACCCTGAGGAAGTGGAAGAGGCGAGGGAAGAAGGAGTGAATTTCCATTTCCTTGCTGCCCCGGACAAGATCGAACTGGATGAAGGTGGCAGGATTCAGCGATTGATCTGCTGTGAAATGGAGCTGGGCCCTCCTGATGAGAGTGGAAGGCGGGCTCCAGTCAAAAAACCTGATTCCCACTTTCAGATGAATACAGACACCCTCATAACTGCCCTCGGCGAGATACCTTGGTTTGAGCCCTTGCAGACCTTTACCAAAGTGAAACACGGGCCTTTACAAACCGACCACAAGCTGTTTGTTACCCAGCCCTTGCCAGGGAAGGCCAAGGTCTATGCCGGAGGAGACCTGATCGACATCCCCCATACGGTGGCACATGCCCTGGCCAGCGGAAAACGGGCAGCCATTGCAATGGATTGTGACCGGAGGGGAATCAATTTCCGTGAGGTGGAGAGTAAGATCAGCATTGGGGATGGGGTGGCCCTCAGTTTTTCCAAGTACATGGATCTTCCTCCGCTCAATCCGGTGCGTCAAGACCTCCACCAGGTGGTGAATAGGGATAGGATTGTATACGACTATTTTGAGGAAGCGTCTCCAGTGCAACTCCACATAAGGCCTCCGGCTCAACGAAAGATGGATTTTGAACCTTATGTTTCCACCTTGACTCAGGAAGAGGCAGGGCAAGAGTGTGAACGGTGTATCCATTGTGGCCGGTGTACAGAGTGTGACAATTGTTTAATTTTTTGCCCTGATATTTCAATCCTACCCAATGGCGAAGATTCATTTGGTTATAGATTTGATTACGATTACTGCAAGGGCTGTGGCATTTGTTTTACGGAATGCCCGAGGCATGCAATAAGTATGGTAGATGAAGACGTGGATATTGAGGAGGCTTAATTGAGACAGGTTATAAAAGGCAATCATGCCGTATCACATGGAGTCCGACTGAGCAGGGTAGAGGTGATCTCTGCCTATCCCATCACGCCCCAGACCACTATTGTGGAAGAGCTTTCTGAGATGTGTGCAAGCGGAGCCCTTGATGCCAAGTTCATTAAGGTGGAAAGCGAGCATTCCGCCCTTGCCGCTCTTATTGGCTCGGCCTCTGCAGGCGCACGTTCCTTTACCGCCACCAGCAGCCAGGGGCTTTTGCTTATGCACGAGGTACTCCACTGGGTGTGCGGGGCAAGGCTTCCTATTGTACTGGCCAATGTTAACAGGGCGGTTGGACCAGGATGGAATATCTGGGCAGAGCAGACTGATTCTGTCTCCCAGAGGGACACGGGGTGGATACAGATCTATTGCGAGTCCAATCAGGAGGTCTTGGACAGCATCATAATGGCATACAAATTTGCTGAGAGGTTGATGCTGCCGGTGATGGTGGCATATGACGCCTTTTTCCTGAGCCACACCTCAGAGGTGGTGGATATTCCCGAGCAAGGGGAGGTGGATGCATTCCTCCCACCCTATGAGCCGCCTTACAAGATTGATGTGGATAATCCCAAGATGCTGGGGGGCATGATCGGTCCGGACCTCTACTACGAAGAAAGATACCTTATATATAGGGATTTCATGAAAGCGATGGAGGTCTATAAGGAGATATGTGAGGATTTTCAAGGTATATTCGGCAGGACGTACGGCTTTGTTGAAACATACAGAATCGAGGGGGCAGAACTTGTGCTGGTGACTGCCGGAACCCTTACATCTGTTGCACGTATTGCTGTGGACAAGGCACGACAAGCCGGAATTCCCTTAGGCCTTATGAAGGTGAGGCTTTTTCGGCCCGTACCCCTCAGTGTATGGCGACAGACCTTGGGTAATGTGCCAAAGGTAGTGGTAATAGACAGGAACCTTGTAGGCGGCCTGGGAGGGGTATTTGCAAGTGAGATTCGTTCCGCTCTCTATGCCCTGGATAAAAGGCCTGTCATATACTCAGCCATAGCAGGTTTGGGTGGCCGCGACGTTACCCCAAGGGATATTCGGGGCATTGCTGATCATGTGCTTTCCGGGCAAGCACAGACAGATATTCCTATTTTTTGGGGGCTTAAGGAGTAGGAGCAGAACATGCAAAGACGGTTTAATGTATCCAAAGAAATATGGACAAGAGAAGAGTTGGTGCAACCAGGCATGTTATCCTGCCAAGGGTGTGGGGCCTCGTTGGCCATGAAATTGGCCCTGAAGGGTTTGGGCAAAAGAACGGTTGTTGTGATTCCCGCATGCTGTTGGAGCATTATCATAGGGGTATATCCCTATTCAGCGCTCCAGGTGCCGGTAGTGCATGTTCCATTTGAGACGGCCGCTGTGGTTGCCTCCGGCATAAAGGCAGCACTGGGGTTAAAGGGGGATACAGACATAACTGTCATGGCCTGGGCAGGGGATGGGGGTACCTTTGATATTGGGCTTCAATCATTGTCCGGGGCAGCAGAGAGAAATGAGGATATTTTGTATGTATGCTATGACAACGAGGCATACATGAACACAGGGATTCAGCGCTCCAGTGCTACGCCCATTGGTGCATGGACCACAACAACCCCTGAAGGTTCCTTAAAAGAAGAGCCAAAGAAGGATATGGAACACATTATGTTGGCCCATGGGGTGCCGTATGTGGCCACGGCTTCTGTGGCATATCCGGACGATTTGGTACACAAGTTTGAGAAGGCCAAGGGGATTAAAGGCACAAAATTCATTCATCTTCTGTCTCCTTGCCCCCCTGGCTGGCGCATTGATTCGGCGAAATCTATACAAGTCGCCCGCATGGCCTCCCAGTGTGGGATATTCCCCATTTACGAGGTGGAGGAAGGGGTGGTGAAGGTGAACATTGTACCAAAGGAGAGAATGCCTGTTTCAAAGTATCTTAAGGCGCAGGGCCGGTTTCGTCAGATGAGCGAGGAAATGATCGAAAAGGTTCAGAAACTTGTGGACAAACAATGGGAGGATCTCTTGAATCGTACAGAAAGAACCAAGGGCTTGGGTTAGATACTGAGGCATCATGGGCCCGGGTTTGATATCATCAAAAAATGGCTTTGCAGGTTTAACAACTGGATTTTTTAGACGCTAAAGGAGCCAGATATTTAGTATTATGCGCCAGGCAGAGATGTTGTTTTCTGTCTGGCGCTTTCATATTGGTCACTTTTCCTTGACCTTGGGTCTGATTCCCATTATACGTTGGTGCATAAATATCAAAGTGCTTACTTACAATTTGAGAAAGGTGTCCATGTTTTTTGAAGAGGGCAAGGAAGGCGGGGAAAAGGGATCGCCTATTATAAAAGAGCACTTGCTCGCAGGGACGTGGCCGCATGCGCGGAAAAGGGATCCTGGAATTTCTAAGGACAGATATCTGGCGAATACAGGAAGGTGAGCTTCCAAGATTGAAGGCCCTGGTTCTTCGTTACACCAGGATCATGGTGCTTTCCTTCAGGGGTGTATTTGAAGACAAATGTCAACTGAGGGCCTCAGCCCTTACATACTATTCTCTGTTATCCATTGTCCCTGTACTGGCCCTGGTCCTTGCTATTGCAAAGGGTTTTGGGTTTGAGAGGATTCTTGAGCACCAGCTCCTCCAAAACATGCAGGCACAACAGGAGGTAGCCTCCCGTATCATCGGATTTGCCCGGGGGCTTCTCGAAAACACCCAGGGAGGCCTGATGGTAGGGGCAGGGCTCCTTTTCCTCTTCTGGGTCATGCTCAACCTATTTTCGAATATTGAGGATGCCTTTAATCATATCTGGGGAATAAGGCGCGGCCGCACAATCAGCCGCAAGCTAACCGACTATTTAGCCTTGACTCTTGTGGGACCATTTCTTTTTACCTTTTCCAGTACGGCAACAGTGGTCATAGGGTCCCAATTCCAACGGTTTGTCGAGAGGGTCCCTGTGCTGGAGGCAGCCAGCCCAGCATTTTTGCACCTGTTTAAATTGGTCCCTTACATAGCCCTTTGGATCCTCTTTACCTTTATGTACGCCTTCATGCCAAATACGAAAGTCAATATCCGTTGTGCCATATTTGCTGGGGTGGTAGCGGGAAGCATTTATGGGATCTTTCAATGGGCCTATATTACCTTTCAGATAGGGGTAGCTAGGTACAACGCTATATTTGGAAGCTTCGCGGCCCTGCCCTTGTTTTTGATATGGGTGCACTGGAGTTGGCTGATTGTGCTTTATGGTGCTGAGATTTCCTTTGCCCATCAGAATGTCCAGATCTTTGAATTTGAAAGGGATTGGTCCAGAGTAAGTTACTATCGAAAGAAACTCTTGGCCTTGGCCATTGTTCACTATCTTGTGAGGAATTTTTCAAATAAAGGTGGTGCAAAAGACGAAGGCCAGATCTCGGAGGCATTGGGAATCCCCCTTAGATGTGTGAGAGAAATTCTATCGGAGTTGGTGAATTCCAGGCTTATATCCCAGGTAAGCATGGAAGATAAGAAGAGCATATACTATCAACCTGGGCTGGATCTGGAGAAAATTACCTTGAAGTCAGTCTTGGACGCCATGGAACAAAGTGGTAGTGACAAAATTCCTATGGCATCATCTCCTGCATTGGACAAGATGACCAAGTCCCTGGAAAAGGTCGGCCGCATGATTGAGTCCTCACCAGCCAACATAAGGCTGAAAGATATATGAGGTGTTGTATGCAGATTTGATTTCCCAGGATTTGACGCTAAATTGAGGTTGGGGTACTTGTTTTGAGTTGAGTTCAAGGATTTAGGGTTATCCAGACAATGTGTTTATATTGATGTCTACAGGGGTTGAGTTGGCATACGATTTGAGTTTTCAATAGATAGGCTGGTGTGAGGCGAATGGACATTATTAGAAAAATAGGAGCAGTGACCCTAGAGTCAGTACGACGAATGGGACTGATGGGTCTTTTTTTGGTAAAGACCTTCCTTTACACCCTGATCCCTCCCATTAAATTCGGCCGTGTAATCAAGCAAATACACTTTATTGGTGTCCAGTCCAGTTTGGTGATTCTTTTGACCGGCTCTTTTTCCGGGATGGTGCTTGGTTTTCAAGGTTACTATAGCCTTAGCCGTTTTGGCTCCGACGCATTCCTTGGGCCAATGGTGGGCTTGGCTCTTATCAAGGAATTGGGTCCAGTGCTGTCTGCTCTTATGGTCACGGGAAGGGCTGGTTCGGCTGTAGCGGCTGAAATAGGCATTATGCGAATCAGCGAACAGATTGACGCCCTGGAGCTCATGGGTTTAAATCCATACCGTTATCTAATTGTACCAAATCTCTTGGCCGCCTTGATCTCTGTGCCCCTGTTGACGGCTATTTTTGATGTGGTGGGTATCTTCGGGGGATATCTCATTGGTGTAAAGCTCCTTGGGGTAGGAGCCGGAGTGTACTTTGGAGAGATGAGGCACTATGTGGAAATGGCCGATGTTCTCGAAGGTCTTTATAAGTCCCTGAGTTTTGGCGTGCTCATTGCATGGGTATCTACCTTTAAAGGCTACTATACCGGAATACTGACCGGCTTTGGAGCTGAAGGCGTGAGCAAGGCAACAACTCAGGCTGTGGTTTTGTGCTCAGTACTAATTCTGGTTTGGGACTATTTCATGACTTCTCTTCTCTTTTGAAAGGTGCACATGATACAGGTAGAAGATCTACACAAATCATTCGATGGCCATGTGGTTCTGGATGGCATTTCCTTTGAAATAGGGAAGGGCCAAGTTGTGGCCTTGATTGGTGGAAGTGGAGGAGGAAAGAGCGTCCTTCTCAAACACTTGGCCGGGCTCATGAAACCTGACAAGGGGCGCGTCATTATTGATGGAGCAGACTTGAAGACGTTGAGAGGCGGACAGTTGAGAGCTCTTCGGGATCGGCTCGGTTTTCTTTTTCAAGGAGGGGCCCTTTTTGATTCCTTGACCGTCTATGAAAACGTGGCCTTTCCTTTGAGGGAGAAAACAAAGATGAAGGAACGGGAGATAAGGGAAAAGGTATTGAAAGAACTGGAATTGGTCGGTCTTAAGGGCGCAGAGGACAAGTATCCATCTCAGATCAGTGGTGGCATGGTGAAGCGCGCTGCCCTGGCAAGGGCCTTGGTCAGGGACCCAGAGATCATGCTCTTTGACGAGCCCACTACAGGGCTTGATCCTGTGATAGGGCAGGCTATTCTTGAGCTGATTGATGCATGCCATAAACGGATATCCTTTACAGGCATTGTGGTAACACACGAGATACCGAGAATATTTTCCTATGTGGATCGGGTTTTGATGATATATGAGGGTAAACTTCGGGTGAACGCCACGCCCCAGGAGCTAATGCGTTCCGAGGATCCAGTGGTAAAAAGCTTTTTGGGATATTGACCTTTTTCGGTCGTGAATCGGTGAAGGGGTCAGAGGACGAGATATAAGGATACAGAGCGGTTGTAAATATCAATTTTGGAGACGGATTGAAATAAAAATAGATCTTTTATAACGGGGGAGTAGGATGAGGCGATTTGACCTTGAACTTGCCGTGGGCCTGTTTGTATTGGCCGGCATCTTGTGTCTTGGATATCTTTCTATCAAGCTTGGAAGGATGGAGGTCATCGGAGGGAGTGGATATGAGCTAGAGGCCATCTTTTCCAATGCTGGTGGCCTGAAAAACGGGGCTTCGGTTGTTATTTCAGGCGTTGAGGTTGGGAGAGTTAGGGACATTTCTTTGGATGATTATCAGGCCAAGGTGGTGCTTCTTCTTCCGGAGGACGTAAAGATTCAGGAAGATGCCATTGCGTCAATCAAGACGAAGGGGTTGATCGGAGAAAAATACGTGGAGATAACACCAGGGGCCTCGGATAGAATCCTCCGTCCTGGTGAGCGGATCCGGGATACACAGCCTGCGGTGGATCTGGAACAATTGATTTCTAGTTACGTGTTTGGGAAACTATAAAGTATGCCGTGGTAATGAAGCGATAATATATATCCCATATTGGATTTGGCAGGAGGTACCCAATGAAAAAGACGCGAGCAGTTATTCTTGTGGCTGTTGTTATTTCTTTCCTTTTTATGACCGTATGGCTCGCTGGGGCCGGAGAACCAACGAACCAGATCAAGGAGACCACGGATAAGATCCTTAGCATTGTTAAGGATCCTGCATTAAAGGCCCCTGAAAGAGAGCCTGAAAGAAGGCGTCTTATCCGGCAGGCTGTTGATGAGCGTTTTGACTGGGAGGAGATGGCCAAGAGGACACTGGCCCGGCATTGGCGAAAGAGGACAGTGAAAGAGAAAAAGGAGTTTATTAACCTCTTTGGAAAACTCCTTGAAAGAACCTATATGGACAAGGTAGAGGGGTATTCGGGTGAGAAGGTGGTTTATGTGGGGGATAGGATTGAAGGCAAATACGCTGTGGTCAAGATAAAGATCCTAACACCTCAAGATACAGAAATCCCTGTCCTTTATCGGATGAAGAAAAAAGGTGATAAATGGCTCGTCTATGACATATCCATTGAAGGTGTAAGCCTTATCAACAATTATAGGACCCAGTTCAATAGTATTCTTGTGCGATCCTCCTTCAAGAAATTGATTGAAAAGCTAAAGGCTAAGGTTAATAAAACACAATAATCATGTCTGACTAAAGTGGGGTCGTTATGGCAGCTCAATTGATATGGCGATAAAGAAGGGGTCCCTATATGCGAGCGAGAGAGAGATTGATGGGAGGAGCCGGATTATTGGTCTTTTTGATGCTTTGTGTCTACGTGCCAGTGTGGGGATCAGAAGGTGGCACAAGACAGGGCTTTACATTAGTACCCGATACCGTGGATGTGGCGGAGGAGGCCGAGCGCCAAGGACAGCTTTTAGTGGCAGAGGCTAAGGTCTCTGAACAAGTGGAGGAAACATCCGATTCTGATCTGGACGAGATCTCCATTGCCCCCCCAGAAATCCCGGAAGAGGAAGAGGTCACAATCCCTGATCCCCTGGAGCCCATCAATCGCATCTTCTTCGTATTCAATGACAAGCTTTACTTTTGGTTTTTGAGACCCGTGGCAAGAGGATACAAGAAGGTGGTACCTGAACGTGCCAGGGTAGGGGTCAGAAATTTCTTCTCAAATCTCTTGACCCCTATCCGTCTTGTCAATTGCCTTTTGCAGGGCAAGTTTAAGGCTGCCGGCACTGAGACCCTACGTTTTATCATCAATTCCACGGTTGGATTCCTGGGCCTTGAAGATGTGGCAAAAAAGGAAGGACACCTTTCAAGGCAGGATGAGGATTTGGGCCAGAGCCTGGGTGTATGGGGACTGGGCCCAGGAATATACATCAATTGGCCTATATTGGGACCATCTAGTTTAAGAGACAGTTTGGGCCTTATAGGGGATGCCTTCCTTGATCCCATCAATTACGCGGTCACCCGGACCAAGTATAATATCGCGGTTCGCGGGTATGATAAGGTAAACAAGACCTCTCTCACATTAGGTGACTATGAATCCCTGAAAAAGTCGGCCATAGATCCTTATGTGGCAGTAAGAGACGCCTATTTTCAGTATAGAAAAAGCCAGATAGAAAAGTGATCCTTTCAGTACTTGCGGAAAAATTAAAGATGATATTTCCTTTTTGGAGAAATCCCTACTGAATAATTCTCATAAAAGTGATTGATCATCGGGATAGGATTGCGTATAATAAAAAATCCAGATGAACATACCGCACAAGAGTTCTTTTAAATCTTTTCTTAACAGTTTGAGAGGTCGCGGAATTGACCTTGGTTTTCCCTTCGTGCTTCCTTTTTTGGCTCTCCCAATAAGACATTTGTCCAGTTCTTTTCCTATTTCCTCTCCATTGTTAAGACAAGCCATAAGGGCGAAACCCACCCATAATACGCATATCAGGCAGTAAGGCGGTATATGGTGGGCATTGACCATAGAAATATTTATCTTCAAAGGAGGAGAGTATGATTCAGGCAAAAAGTGGCGATACGGTAAAGGTACATTATACGGGTAAGCTGGAAGACGGAACGGTCTTTGATAGCTCAAGGGACCGCGCGCCTCTGGAATTCACCATTGGCCAAGGAGAAGTCATTGAAGGCTTTGAGAAGGGAATCGTTGGTATGGCCGTTGGGGCCAAAAAGACCCTTTCCATTCCGCCCGAAGAGGGTTATGGGCCAAGGCGGGAGGATTTGGTGCTTTTCGTGAACAAAAGTGAGTTCCCCGAGCACATCAATCCCACTGTGGGGCAACAACTCCAGGTGCGGCAGCCCAATGGAGCAATCATTGATTTGATGGTCACCGAGATGACAGAGGATACGGTCACGTTGGATGCTAACCACCCCCTGGCCGGGCAGACCTTGATCTTTGATGTGGAACTCATGGAGATTGTATAAGCCTGTCGATCAAGATCTTATAGGTTTAATGGCATCCAGCAAGTATAGACGAAAGAAGGTACAATGAAAAAGATCTATGTAGGGAACCTTGCATTCCGCACCTCTGAGTCACAAATCCACGACCTCTTTTCCCAATATGGCCAGGTCCATTCGGTCAAACTGATCACGGACTATGTCACAGGGAGGTCGCGTGGCTTTGGGTTCGTAGAAATGGATGCTCAGGAGGCCCAAAAGGCCATTGCCGGACTGAACGGTACAGAGCTTGATGGTCGCATCCTGAGGGTTGATGAGGCAAAAGAGCGAAAGTCGAGGTCCCAATACCGCAATCGACGTTGGTAAGGCATGGACTGAGGCAAGGCTGGGCTAAAACTCTATGCCCTTCCTTGCCTTGATTCCTTTATAGTAAGGATGCTTGACTTCCCGCATCTCTATCACTGTAGTTGCTTCTTTCATCACATCAGGATGAGCATTCCTACCACTTAAAAGTAGGTGAAGGTGGGGGGGTTTAAGGAATAGCATTTCTTCTACCCTTTCGCTTCGTATGAGACCGTAGTGGGTGGCAACGTTTATCTCATCTAGAACTAAGAGACCGTATTTCATAGAATATATTTCTCTGAGCCATACCTCCCAAGCCTTTTTTGCTGCTTCCTTATGCTTCTCTTCGAATAAGGTTTGTCCTTTTTTCCTAAGAAAACCTCTCCCCATAGTTCTAATCGTCAGGTTTGGCAATCTTTCTATTGCCATTACCTCCCCGTAGGGTTTGGGAGATTTTATTACTTGCAGGATGAAGGAAGAAATTCCCATGCTAGACATGAGCATGGCTTTCCCAAGACAGTAAGTGGTCTTGCCTTTTCCTTCGCCAGTCACAACTTCAATCAGCCCTGGGTGTGCAAAGGTTTGCTCCATCCTTACACGGGCAGGATGGTGTCTTACAACCATTTCTGTAACCAGATGGGCCTTTTCCATAATTTCTTCAGGAAGGTTTGATCCTGAAAACACAAGTTCTACATTCGTAGCTTTGTTTTGGCAAAGACCTAGAAGATCTTCTGAAGACACTATACCCTGGCGTAACAAGGAGTGGATCCCATTTAGAATAACGATATCAAAGGCACCTCCGATAGCAGCATTCCTGGCATGTTTGAATCCCTTTAATGCCAAGTCCCTAGTGTTTACGGATTCTAAGTTATCTTTTAGCGGCACTGTATGATTTATTACCAAGTTTGGTTTTAGAAGGATAGCCCCAGCCACGCATCCATCCATCAACTCATGAGGAGAAAAGCAGGTGATAAGGGTTCTTAGGTCGTGTCCGGCAGCCCTGAGGCCGAGTCCTATTGGAGCAAAATTGCTTTGATTCGATTTTGTGTTGTAGACCTGAATGAGACCTTTTTCCAACATTTATCCCTCAGCTTGAAAAATTGTAAAAAGCGCTCCGGGCTTTAAGAAAAAATGCAGATTTGCCCGATAAAGTCAAGGTCGAAATAAAAGACAGAAGTTTCAAGAATCAGACAAAAAAGAAAGTATTGACACCAAGTCAATACATTATATAGAACCCACACAAAACCTACGAAGGAGTGAGGAGTGGTCTACTATCAGAAGGAGAGATCAGGTATTATTAAAGATGAAGGCCTGGGTCTTATACATATTTATTATGGCGAAGGGGTTGGAAAAACAACAAGAGCTGTCGGCTTAGCTCTTAGGGCTGCGGGAGAGGGCCTTAATGTTGATTTTGTCCAATTTATGAAGTCTGGGAGATCAGGCGAGGCTTCAATGTTCAAAAAAATACCAAACATTAGTTACCGGTGCCCAGGGCCACATCCATTTATTCTATCCAAGGGGCCGGAACCGGTTCATTTTCAGCATGCCTCTAAGGCCTTAGAATACGCTCATGATGCCATCGTGAGGAGCACCGATCTCCTGATTTGCGATGAAATATTAAACACAGTGCTTTTCGGGATTTTGCCAAAGGACAGCTTGCTAGAATTGGCCCACGAATGTAAAGGAAAGGTCGAACTGGTGATGACGGGTCGGGATGCCTTTCCACAACTCATTGAAATTGCAGACTATATCACAGAGTTTCTGTTAAGAAAACATCCGTATTATAGGGGTGCAAAGGCAAGGAAAGGGATTGAGTACTGATATAGCGAGAGGAGAATGCCCATTTGCCAGTTGTTTGTCTATGGCTCCGTTTTGGACTGCGCTTTCAATTCCTCAATAAATTCCTTAAGGAATTTATCCTGCTGTTCCCAATCAGGACCAAAGCGTCGATTGAAAAAGGCCTCTAGCTTATCAAATAACTTCCCCCACACGGGCTTTCCTTCGCCCAATACCACGTCTTCTAGAAAACGAACAAGCTCGGGGATCTTTTCCTTTGGCAAAAAGGAAAGGGCTCCTAACTTTATGGATTTCTTAAGAGATTCTGGTGTCAAGGCATGTGCGGTTAACATAACGGTTGGAAAGCCCCTTTGGACCGATTTTTTTAGCAATTCGAAGCCGTCCACCCCCATAATATCAAGTATGACGATATCGTATGTATAGCTAGTCAGATGCTGGAGTCCTGTCTCATAGTCCGTGGCCTTATGAATCAGGCACATATCCAGCTCTTCTTCTATGGCGTCGATAATATCCGGTTCGTCGTCCACTACCAAAATGACCTTGTTCTTAAGATGACTCCCTGATCCCATTTGTTTCTCCTGCTTAAGATTTTTTGTGAGAGGAGAAAGCCTCCTTCAAAGGTTGCTACGCTAGGCCAAACCCCAACTTTTTTATAATATTCGCGGCTATGCGATATGTAGGATCGCTGGTATTTCCAAATTCAGGATTAGCTTTCCTGGGATTAAACTCCGATACATCCAAGCCGATAAGTTGAGTGCCTTTTTCAATTACCTGGCATAGATATTCTATTATTCGGTAGATTTGTTTTTCACTTAACCCCTCTCTATCCAAAAATCTTACTCCATGCAAGGCATTTCTAGCGCCTACGTCCAGGTCAACAGAGACATATACATACTGTGTCTTTATAGAATTGAAGACTGCTTTCGTTTTTCCGGGGCTCGACACCAAACTCTTTTTCGTAAGTAAAGTTGCTCCTAGCCGTTTTAAGGCAGTGAATTGTCCCACATATTCTTGCACTCTCGGATCTTTAATTCGAAAGGCTCGTTTGGGAGGATAATCACTAATTCCCACTATGTACAAATTTCTTGGCTCTAAGTGTCCGGCAGAGATGAGGTGGTAGATGAATGAAGAGGCATTAATGGATTCGGGTCTATCTTTCAAGAAGGGATCGTTTGGATTAAACGGCGAACTAGGATTGGTCTCAAAATCATAGCTTATAACAGCTGATAAAGATGACATAGTTAATACATCAGTATGACTGTCTAGAACCACAAAAGAGATATTTTCACGGCCTACTTTTTCAACCAGGGATAGAAATGCCCCTGCGCTCAAAGAGTGGTCAATTGCAATTAGACAAGGTATATCAGGGTAGATTTGGGAAACATGCTCTTTAACCTGAGCTATATATGAACGGCAACCATCTGCATCAAGGAACTTCACAAAATTTGCCGTGGAAATTTTATTCGCCTCGGTAAGGGGCGGCACGGGTCGTAGCCACGATTCCACGTAAATAGAACCTTTTTCCGCCCAGAGGTGTTGAGGTATCTCGTAGCGGATGAAGTTCATAACATGCCAGTAGGGATCACCAGAAACAACCTTTGATTTCATCAAATTCAGCTTTTCGCGAACCGCCTCCTCTCTCTCATCACAGTCGAGAGGGCATCCGAAAAATATCACCTTTCTTTCCATGCTATTTCTCATTAGCAAAAACGAAGATACCCCCACCCGACATCAAAGAAATGAGGGAGGGGGCTTGATTTTGATTTAAAGCCTTCTATATAGGGTAGTTTATTTTTTGAAATAATCGTCTCTGGCCTTACGAAGTTGCTGGACGTTTTCCAACGGGGAAGGGGGTGCTATACCACATCCCGGGCAGAGGAAATCAGTGCCATTGTCCAGACATTGTGTAGCTTCTTTATATACCTCTTCTGGGGTACCGGTGAAAAGTGTGGTAGCTGTTGCAACATTTCCGAAGACCTTTACCCCCTTTTGATGAGCGATCTCCACAGCCCTTTTGAGATCAGCCTTTTCTTCAATACTTATTCCAGCCGCCCCTGTTTCACACATCATCTCGATAATGGGATCAGTGTTGGCGCAGATATGGAGCACAGCAGGCCCCTTGATCCTCTTCATTATTTCCTGTTCTACAGGTAGAACGAACTTTCTGAAGAATCTAGGGCTCAAAAGTGCCGGACTGGCCGTGGGTTCAGCAAATACATAGTAATCTGCTCCATTGTCAAAGGCGAAATTGGCAGCGGCAATGGCCGCCTCCTTGGTCACTTCCAGCACCTTTTGGACATTGTCGGGTTGTTTGAAACACCATTTCATAAACTGTTCAGTGCCCACCAGATTCGCGGCACAGGTAAACGCGCCCTCGGTTTCTCCGAAAATGACCATTTCGTCGCCAACCTTTTCCTTGAGAAGGCGGAAGTGTTCTTTGTATACAGGAAATCTCCCCCTTTCTAGGAAGTCTGAAGGGAAATCAAGTCCATCTATACCCTCGGCGTAAGGGTGGCTGTTGATGTAAAACTGCCGGTCAATGGCAGGCGTGCCAAGCTCACATCCCATGGCTTCACTGAGCGCTGTAATATCCCATCCCATGGCCTTAACCCACTCAAATCCAGCATATTTAGGACCTGCCAGAGCGAGCTCGGTCATGGCCACAGGATCCACGTCAGCCTTGGGTCTTTCATGGCCACACTTTTTCATGAAGTCTACTACGCCATAAGTGGTTGTGCTGCCCACGGGAGTCATATCTACATCTTTACCCGTGAATCGATTCCAGAACCTTTCCCTCAAACTCATCTGTGCCATTTTCCCCCTCCTAAATGGGTCAACAGTGTTTATTGATTCATTGGGCATGCAGCCCGGACCATTTAGATCACCTTAAGGCTCTTCAAAGGCAATCTGAACATCCTTTGGGAGAGCAATCTCCAGGGCAACTTCAGCAGCCTTGATAACAGATATGACAATCGGGCAACAAGAATGACACCCGGATTTCTCTGCTCCAATGAAAACAGGGTTCTTGCTGATAGGTGAAAGGACCGACTTTAAGTTCAATTCTTCAAGGAAAGAGCTCAACTTCTGTATTTTATCACATGCCGACTCTATTTCAATGCGAACCGAACGGCGACCGTTTCTGAAGGCCTGGATATGGGTACTGAATCCGCATATGCCAGGATCCACCCTCATGCTAACAGCTCGGGAGCCCTCTGGGATCCGTGATGAGATGTCTCTTTTTTTCATTCTACTTTTGATTCAGAATTTCATCTGGCACGAGGCCTCGCAGGTGAGGAAACTTGTCGGTCATGTGAGGAATCTGCATGGCTTCCATGAATTGCTGTTGAAAGTCTTTTTCCACTGTAAGCTCAATATACTCCACATTACGAGCCACCCAGTTGGCCTCATTACGTTTCTCTATATTCAAGAGAGCAGCCCTGGCTCCATCCCCTGCAGCATTACCAACGGCTATAATGTTCTCGACGGGACAGTCCGGGAAAAGGCCCATTATGAGGGCTTTTTCCCTGTCCACATGGGTGCCGAAAGCTCCAGCAATCTTGACCTTATCCACCTTTTCAATGCCCATCCGTCTCATCATGAGCTTGCACCCACAGTACAGGGCCCCCTTTGCAAGCTGTATTTGTCGGACATCTTTCTGTGTGACCACCACATCCTTTTTAATACTGGTCTCATTGGCCCATGCGATCACAAACTCGGGTTGTCCATTCTCAGGATTTTTTCTAAACCTTTTGGACTTCTGTTTCGGATTGAATCTTCCACTTTTCAGAATGACCCCGGCACGATAAAGCTCAGCCAGCAGATCCAGGATTCCTGATCCACATATTCCCCTTGTTTGCATCTCTTCGGGCTTGGAATAACTTTTCCAGGCTTCCCGCCCTATCACTTTATAATCAACTTCGTGGGTTTCAGGGTCAATCTTAATTCGTTCTATGGCGCCCGGAGCAGCACGCATACCAAAAGTAATTTGAGCCCCTTCTAGTGCTGGTCCGGTGGCGCAGGACGAAGAAATAAGTTTATCCTTATTCCCTAGAACAAGCTCGCCATTGGTCCCAATATCAATAATCAAACACATCTCTTCGTTCTTGTAAGGCTCCTCTGCGATAAGCACGCCCACGTTGTCGGCGCCAACAAAACCTGCCTCATTGGGAAGGATATGTACATAAGAGGATTTGTTAATATTCACTCCCAAGTCCCGGGCCTTTATATCCAGACTTTTATGAATGACGGGAGGGAAGGGCGCAAGTCCCACGTATTCAGGATTCAATTTCAAGAGAATATGATGCATAGCGGTGTTACCCACAAGGGTCATGTCCACAATGTCTTCGGGTTCGAGGCATAGATAGTCCTTGTCATCTTCCGCGCTATGCTCCTGGGTGGCCTTTTCCTTTCCCTTTTTCTTGGGAGGATGCGTACCTTCACAGGCCTGCTTGATCAATGTGTTCAACCCTTCAATAATGTCATCGCTCATCCTTTCAAGCCCGTCCTGGTGCATCATATGGAAAGTGATGCGGCTCATGACGTCTTCGCCATACTTGCACTGAGGATTCATCATAGAAACGGTATCGATAACCTCCGTTGTGCTTATATTACAGAGATAAGCCGCCACCGTTGTAGTACCAACATCCACCGCAAGGCCATAGCAGTCTTTCACCTGTCCAGGCAGAACCCTGATAATCTCCTTCCCCATCCACACTGCAACTGTCACTTTGAAGCCACTTTTGCGGAGCAGAACCGGTAACTCCTTTAAAGTAAGATAGTCGACATCCAGCTCAGTAAGGCCATACTTCCGCTCCAACTCTTCTCTGAGCCTTTCAAAGTCTCCTGTGGGGTCGTGAAATGAGGGCTCGGTCAGCTCCACATAATAATACCTCACCGCAGGATTCCATTGAATGTCGATCTGTCTGGCAGCCTTGCTTACTACCTGTTTACCCGCCCTTGACTCTTCAGGGACAAATATAAGCAAGTCTCCCTCTACTTTTGCGCAACAGGCCAGCCTATAACCTTTCTCCCTTTCCTCTGGCGATATGAATTTTTCTTCTTCCTCCTGCCACTCACTTGTATGAGCGAGACTTGACCTAATACCAAATTTCTCAAAGAAACCTTCTTCTACACGGACCTTACATTTGCCACAAACCTTCTTTTCCCCACAAAGGGTCTCAATATCCACGCCGAGGCGTCTGGAGGCCTCGATAATTGTGATCCCTTTTTCAACAAGATCTCTCCGCCCTGACGGCTGAAAGATCACCTTCACCTTTTCCGCTTCACCCATGAAAACCGTTTCCTCCTCAGCTCGTCCGATTCTTAAGAACTTTCTCTATTGTCCGCATGCATCTTTCGCAATTGGCTGATCATCTTAATGGCCTCTTGAACAGCATTACCAGCAGATTCAGCGTATCCATCGGCTCCGAAAAGATCGGCAGTCTCTTTGGTCACCGGTGCTCCTCCCAGCATGATGGCCACATTGGGATTCTTTTCCTTTATCATTTCAATGACCTTTTTCATACCCAACATGGTGGTGGTCATCATGGCCGACATTGCTACGATGTCCGAGTCTGTTCTTAGCTGCTCTTCTACAAATTTTTCCAGCGGTACATCTCTGCCCAAATCGTGGACAGTAAAGCCTGCTACTTCAAACATCATTTTTACGATATTCTTGCCGATATCATGTACATCTCCTTGTACCGTGCCTATGACTACCTGGCCTTTTACCTTGTCACCTAGATCTTCCAGCTTGATATGAGGCTTGAGGATATCAAGGCCAGCGTAAAGGGCGTCGGCACACATGAGCAACTCTGGGACAAAGTACTCCTGTTTATCATAGAGTTCACCTACGATCTCCATACCTGCTGCAAGACCGTTCATAACTGCGTCATAGGCATTAAAACCTTCATCTACGACTGCCTGGGCAGCCTCCTTGACCTTCTCTTCATCCATATCCACGACCCCGTCACTGAGGGCCTTCAGCAACTCCTCCCTTCTTTGTTCTATCCCCATTACCAGTTCCTCCTTTCCTATATCCTCCCTACTGCAGGGGAGGGCGCCTTTCCATACTGTCGAACTGCCTTCACATAGGCCTCCACATTTTCTTTTTTCACATCTGGCCATATGTCACAACCAGGCCAGACAGCATCCACACCATCATCAATGCATTTCTTGATGACTCCTTCTACCTCAGAAGAGCCCATTTTGGCAAGAGTACCAAAAGGATCAAAGTTGCCGAGTATCAATACATCGTTACCGAGTTTCTTACGAGACTCGGCAACGTTGTTTTTCTGATCCACACTCAGAGCGTCGGCTCCACATTCATTCATCATCTCAATAATCAGGTCAGTTGAACCACAAATGTGAAGTATCTTCGGTGATTCTATGGCTTCAAATATCTTCACGAGGTTGGGTTGAATGAGGTCTTTCCACATCTTTGGCGATAACAAATCAGTGCCTGAACCCATTTCTCGGATATTCATATAGTCAACACCCAATTTTTGATAATGCTTAGCCACCTCAATGACAAGGTCTGTCATCTTATCGAGAAAAGACACAACCTTGTCCCTTTCTTTTCTTACTCCTTTTAGCAAAAGGTCCAGTTCAATAATTTGACCAGCCATTGTAAAAGGTCCCAGGACCCAGCCTCCAACGGCAAATTTTCCGTTAGCCTGTGAGAGAAGGATTCTGAATGCTTCATCAACCACCGGCATTCTTCCCTTTGATAGGAAATCTTTTGGTATCTCTATATCATCCATTGAGGGCCATTTATTTGGAACAGTTGGATACAATATCCCCTCGGCATCTTCGTACAAGCTGGCGCCACAGCCAAGTGCTTCTGGGACTGTGCACATATCGTAGGGTATAACCACAGAATCAAAGCCAAACATCTCAGCTGTAATCATTGCAGACTTTGCAAGATACTCTGCAGTTGCATGAACCTGAGCAAACCGGATCCCCATCTGTTCAATTGCTTGAATGGTTACCATTCCCATTCCACTGAAGCAAGGCATGGTGTCAACTGGCTCCTTCCTGAAAAATGTCTGTATTCTTTCTCTTGGTGTCATTTGACTCATTTTGCACTCCTCTCTTTAGGATATCTAATGCAAGCACTTAATAAGTATGTGCCTGTTTTAAATATTTTCAAGCTGTTGGATAAACTCTGGAAACAGTTTATAAATGGGGTGCTCCTTGGATTCTGGCAGTCTCTTTTCCTCACCGAAAACTAAGGTTGCCAAAAAGGCGTCAGCCATTGCCACTGCAGGGAATATACGCGGTGAACCTGCCATAGGTCCTGAAAAAATCATGTCATGGTACATAACCGCTGCCAAGGCTTCCAAGGCAGCATCAGCCCCCGCCCAGCCCTTAAATCCCCACATCTCGCGGGCTGCTTTCCACATGTAGGACCCATTAGATGGGGCGCTCGCGCAAGGAAACCCCCATTTTTCTTTGATCAGCTTATTGGAGAGTGAACAGAGGGCGGTGGCTGGGCCATTCATTACGGAAGTATCTACAATGATACTTTCGAAATGAGCCCCCACTTTATCAATAGCATCCAGGAGCTTTTGTGTCCCGGTTATGCGACCGGTGGGCATCTGATCCTCTTGATCAAAGGCGACCAGTAGAACGTGCTTAACCCCGGTATCTGAGATTTCCTTTATCTCGGTCTCGATGTCTTTTTCCCACACTGTCAAGCTATTATAAAACATGCGATCAAGTAGGCCCTTTTCCGCACAATATGCTGCTCCTTCCAGTTTGGGTTTCATTACCCAGGCATCGATGCAAAAAGGCATGTCACTTACGCTGGTTACAAAATCGATATACCGTTTAAATTCTTCACCAGTATTGGCTACGATATCAGCCATACAAGGAATTCCTGTTTCAGCAGCCAGCTTATCTGTCGTCTTGAGCAAGTCCTCAGCACGCTTTTCGTCAAAACCCTCTTTCCTTTTTTTCCCCTCAAATACCTTGTCCCCTTTTTGAAAAATAGAGGGGACTATGACGGTAGGATACTCGCCTGGTCTTCCACCAAGCTTCACTCCACCAATTTCACAAACTTTTTGTTCAACTGGGAAATTCAGCATCGTACACTCCTCTTTATCTTTTTATACAAAGGAAAAAAATAGCCAAATGCTATACAGTAAGATGCTTATGGATAATTTCCTCATTCTCCAAAATTTCTTCTGATGTCACCACACCCTGTATTTTGCTTTTTGTACCCATCAAGTAGTGTTTTTTTGCAAGTTGAAGTGCGATCCTGAAGTTTTGCTCTACAAGTAGGAGCGTAAGGTCATGCTCTTCGAATAGCTTTTGGACAATCTTAACTACCGTTTTCACAAGCAATGGTGACAGGCCCTGGGAGGGTTCATCAAGCAACATGATTTTGGGGTTCCCCATTAATGCCCGGCCAATGGCCAACATCTGCTGTTCACCACCACTCAGTGTGGTACCCTCCTGCTTTCGCCTTGAAGACAAGACAGGAAAGTACTCATAAACACGGTCTATAGTCCATGCGCCTCTTTTTTCAGAGGGCCGAGCAGCAAGGATAAGGTTTTCTTCTACACTCAATTCGGGAAATATATGCCTTTCAGCCGGTACATAGGCAACCCCCTTTCTGGCTATCTTATGAGGGGGAAGCCGAGTTGTATCTTCTCCCTCAATGATTATTTTTCCCGACTGAGGTGGGGTTAATCCAATGATAGAACGCAGCGTTGTAGTTTTACCGACACCGTTTCTCCCCAAAATACAAACGGCTCCCCCTTTCTCCACGTAAAGAGAGAGCCCTTGTATAATATGGCTTCCGCCTATATATGTGTTTATGTCTTCAACGCGTAACATATGCGTTTACTTCCTACCTCCTGCCTCCCCACTGCTGGTAAACAACTACATTACTCTTCCCTGCCTAGATATGCTTCCCTGACCATTTCGTTTTGTTTGATGGCTTCAGGGTCACCTTCGGCAATAACGCTCCCTTGGTAAAGCACGGTAATCTTGTCTGAAATGGCCATAACCACGTCCATATCATGCTCCACAAGCACAACAGCTATATCCTTTGCAAGGTCTGTAATCAATTCTGCGACTCTGTCGGTTTCGGCCTTTGACATGCCCGCCGTTGGTTCGTCTAGGAAAAGTATATTTGGTTTGCCCGCTAACGCTATGCCCAGCTCCAAAAGCCTTTGATCTCCATGTGCCAAATTGCGTGCTGCTATCTGTGCTTTATCTTTCATACCTATAGTTTCCAGAATAGACCAGGTTTCCTCGTTGACTTCTTTTAAGGATTTCTTGGAGGAAAAGATTTTGAGGGACCCGCCTCTCTGGGCCTGTTTTGCGATTCGAATATTTTCAAAGACGCTGAGGCCCAAAAAAATACTGTTAATTTGAAATGTGCGGCATATTCCCATTTTTACTCTTTCATGAGAAGGTTTTTTTGTTATATCCTTCCCTTGATATAGAACAGCCCCAGTGGTGGCAGGCAGGCGGCCAGTTATGATATTGATAAGAGTGGTCTTTCCCGCACCATTAGGTCCTATAATAGATCTGACTTGCCTGGGCTCAATTTCAATATTTGCATGGTCGACAGCCCAAACTCCACCAAAACGTTTACTTAACTCTTTTGTGGTGAGAATAGCTGGCATAGGCTGAACCTTTACTTACTCTATTTTTTGAAAAGACTACTAACCCCAGCCACACCCTTGGGCAAGAAAATCACGAGAAGCATAACAATGAGTCCCACAAAGAGTTCCCAGTGCTCTGTCAAGGTGCTGATATAGTCCTGGATGTAAATGAAAAGGGCGGCTCCCAACAAAGGCCCCCATAGCGTTCCCATACCGCCTAGCAGCACCATCATCAGTACTGCAGCCCCTGCAAACGCATCCATGGTTGTAGGACCTATATAGCCTCTATAAAGAATAAAGAGGCTCCCAGCCACAGCAGCGAGAATGCATGCGAGCATCCAGCCAAGAAGTTTATACCGATGCACGTTAATCCCGACAAAAGAGGCCCTTTCTTCATTTTCTCGGATAGCCTGAAGCACGGCACCGAAGGGCGAATGAATTATTCGCCATGTCACGGCGAAGCAAATAATAACGATTACTAGCGAAAATAAATAGATTACTATTGGATTACCTGAATTCCCTAGTATCCAGCCCCCAATGGTTATATCGGGATGGGGCACTCCCATCAAGCCATCGTCACCTCCTGTCAGATCATACCATTTCCATACCACAGTAAAATACATCATTCCAAAGGCCAGGGTTAAGAGAGCAAAGGCGAGCCCCCCAGTTCTTACTTGGACCCATCCCACCGGGATGGCTATAATCGCCACTACTACTATTCCAACTAGAATAGCAAGCCACAAAGAGTTGGGGGCCATATGCTTCAGAAAAAGCCCGGTAGCATAAGCTGCAAGCCCCAAATATGAAGTGTGCATAAATGACAGAAGACCTGTATAGCCCAGCAACACATCCAGGCTCATGGCCAATAGACCATATATCAGCATTTCATTCACAAGTCTGACGTAAAACTGATTAGGCAAAACAAAGGGAAGACAAAAAAGGATGCCCAAGATAACTAGACCAATAATTATTCTTATGGGGCTTTTCAGCAGGGATTCACTGTTTGAAGACATGTGATTCCTTCTCCAATTTACTCAAACTTTCCTTCGCCAAGAATTCCCCTTGGCATGAAGGCAAGAATGACGGCCATAAGCATATAGACAATAACCATTGCGAAGTCGGTTATAAAGAACTCTGCTAGTGTCTGGACAGTACCTATCAAAAAGGCTGCAACGGCTGCACCTCGCAAGCTTCCAAGTCCTCCAACCACGATGACTACGAATGAACTAATAAGCATCTCATGACCCATGACGGGATAAACGGTGAAAAGGGGGCCAGCAACTACCCCTGCTATTCCGGCAAGTATGCATCCGAGCACAAAGGCGGCAATTTGGACAAATTTCATGTTGATCCCAAGGGCAGAGACCATCTCGGGAATATTGCTAGCGGCCCTCATGGTGATGCCGAATTTGGTTTTACCGATAAATAGCATGAGTCCTATCATGACAGCTACGATTACCAAAAGAGCAGCGAGACGAAACAAGGGGTAGTTTACCCCTGTGGTAAGGGTAACGGTCTGATTAAGAAATTCGGGGAGTTTTATGAACCTGGTTTCGGTTCCCCAGAGGTATTTTATGATACCATCGAGGAAGAACATAAGGCCGTATGTGAGTATCAAAGTGTAAACGATGGGCCTACCTCTAACAGGCGCGATGATGATTCTTTCTAGGATTAAGCCGGCAGCAGCGACAATGATCGGCGCAATAAACAGGGTAAGGAAAAAATTTACACCAGAATGCACCAAGGTATAACCAAGGTAAGCTCCCAGGGCGTAAAGAGAGCCATGTGCCATATTCATTACTCGGCTGAGCCCGTATATGATATTCAGGCCTATGGCTACTATCAGAAAAACGCCACCCAAAACAAGGCTGTTAAGGACAATGTCAACCCCTGAACTTATTGCGGTATGCATCTTGGGATCTCCGATCCAGGGACCAATATTTTATAAGGGGGGAAGAGTTTTTTGCTTCTTCCCCCAAAACTGATGGTTAGCTCAACAGTGAAAGCGATATACAGCGTTGCAGTTTTATCGATTATTCAGGTGGACCTAGCTCAGCAGCATTAAAAGTATGAATCACTTTCATATAGACTTTAGCGCCATAGGGGTTGGATGGGGCCATGCGGGTTTCAGTCCAGACTGCATCGTTTCTCATGCAATTGTCCTTTGGAGATATGTAAACAATACCATAAGGGCCGAGGTAGGCTACCCCTTTGAGCGCCTGAGCAATTTTATCTGCGTCTGTGCTTCCCGCACGTTCAATCCCCCGGAAAAGGTTCATAGCACCCACATAAGCATGGCAGGCAGCATCTGACGGTATGGCGTGATACATATTCCAATATCTTTGCTCCCATGCATTTGAGATGGGGTTATCAACATCCCAACACCAGTCAGAGGCTCCATAAATGCCAATACCATTTTTTCCGGCTGCTTCAAGCTCAGTAACACCTGGGGCAGCACCGGATACTATTTTGCATGTCTTTTGGAGTCCGAATTCAGAGGCCTGTTTCACAAATACAGGAATCACAGTGGTGATTAGGGCGATATAAATACCATCAACTCCGGAAGCCTTTATCTTACTTATATAAGTAGACCAATCTGTTGTCTTTAGGGGAGCTTTATCATAGTTGGGATTGTAGACCTTAATACCATACTTTTTGGCAAGACTCACGAAGCGGTTGCCGGCATCATGGCCCCATGCATAGTCATGAACTAAAACGTAATATGTTCTATTTCGGAGTTCAGGAGTGGCCAAGATACCTTTTACATTGCCAATAGCCGTTTGGTCATTAGCAAGCTGACCGGATCTGAAGACATACTTATGGAGGCCATAGAACTTGGTGGTCATGACATGAGTACTGAGAAATGGAACGTGGAGGCGGTCAATGTTCTTGGCCAGTGCCAGACCCACACCACTTGAGAAGACACCAATCAGGGCTTTGCATCCGTCTTTGAAAACCAGCTTTTCAGCTTTGCTTACTGCAATATCAGGTTTGACTCTCGTATCTTCGACCACGAGTTTGATAGGTCTCCCTAAAAGAGTTTTCTTCTCTTTGGCTGCCATGATAATTCCATCTCTTAATTCCATTCCCCCTTGGGCTGCAACTCCAGACAGGGGAACAAGGACGCCAATTTTTACTGGCTTTTTTGCAATGGCTTGTTGAGGGATCAAGAATACAATAGCTATGAGGAATACTGTTAGGAGCCCTTTCTTCATTTTTTGCCTCCTTTTCAGAGAATGGTTCACGGATTGATGATTTCCCTTAGCCTTTTGCCCTTTTGTTATCACCTCCTTTTCTTAAATTTGATTGGTCACCGGAGAATTGCAAAGTGAGAATAGGCTAAGCCTCTTCAGTCTCAGGAAGGACTTGATCAATAAGCTCCACAAGGTCATACAGCTTCATCGACGAACCGATACGTTTGGATCCCTCGTTTAAGTTATAATGGCAAAAAGGACAGATCGAAATCATATACTCTGCACCGGTATTCATTCCTTCTTCGATCCTAAGTGAGGCGTTTTTGGCTGCCCAGTCGCCGTATCCTGTCATGACGCCCCCGCCTCCGCCACAGCAATAAGAATTATCCTTGATTCTTTCCATTTCGATCAATTCAATGCCAGGTATTGCCTTCAAGAGCTCTCTTGGGATGTCATATAGACACTCAGACTGATCTGTCTCTAAGTATGCGTCCTTCCAGGCTATAGTACCATCCACATCGAACTTGTACTTATTTAGGTGCCTCCCAGTGTGACAAGGGTCATGGTAAGTAACCTTCCACGGAAGCCCACCTGAGAAGTTCATTTTGCCTTCTTTATAAAGGTTATAGAGAAATTCAACCGTATGAATAACAGTAATTCCCTCCATCATTTTGTCATAGTCAGAAGAGAGGGTATAGTCCTTCTTAATTGCCCTGTAACACCCTGCACATGATGTGACGATTGTGTTGACCCCTTTTTCTTCATGGAGTTTTCTGAAGGTTTTCAAATTTGCCTCAGCTACCCTTTTGAATTCATCGGCTTCTCCAATTCTCATGGCAGTTGACCCACAACAGATTTCGTTTTGCCCAAGGATTCCGAAATCTAGGCCAAGCTTTTGGAAGATTGAGGCTGTAGCCACCGGAACACCCCTAACAGGAAGGTTAAAAGCTCCAGTACAGCCCACAAAGTAGAGGATTGGAGCGGGCTCTTTATTTATATCCTTTATAGGTTTCTTTGCCTTCTTAAATGGTCTAGTCCAATCCGTCCTTACCCTTCTGGGACCTTGATAGGGGTTATCATAGCTTTTCATGGACTGAACAATTTTTTTCTGAGAAGGCATAGGACCTACGCTATCCTCAACGGCCTTACGCCTCATCGCCTCAATAATTTCGGGAATGTAGGGTTTATGGTCCAGTTCGCATTGATTTGCACAGCCAGCACAAACCGTGCATTTATAAATAGCATCCACCAGTTCTTCATCCCATTCCAGTTCTCCGCTTAGGATTCCTCTAGCAAAGGCGATTTTTCCCTTGGATGCCAGATATCCTTCAAAGCCAAACGCAACCCCAGGAGGACATATCTCCCCAAATTCGGGAGGGGGACCATAATCATAAGCTGATTTACAATTCCCGCAGGCCGTACATTTCCATATTTTTTCTTCTAACTCCTTGAGAGTGGGTATGTTCCATTCCATGACAACCTCCATACATTATCTTCAGATGGCCAATTTTCCTGGATTCATAATATCATTTGGATCCAAGAGTTTTTTGACCTGCTTTAAGAGAGAGAGATAGCCAGGGTGTGCACGTTTGTTTATTTCGAGTGCAAAATCTACGGGTGGTTTATACGGAATTCCGCCTGCATCCAGATCAACTCTAAGGCACTCAATGATTGCTTGTCTGGCATTTTCCGTTTCCTCCGGGTTTTGCTTATTGAAAGGAATCATGGCCCTGAGCATTCCATAATGGACGCCACGGTAATTTGTCGCCCGCACGGAGGGGGAGAGGCTATGTCTGATAAGTATCTTTTTCCATTCATTATAGACCTTTGCCCAATATTTGGCGGGGGTGAATGTTCCGGGCCACGAAATTCCACCGCCTGCCTGTTTGCAATAGTTCTTCGTGGTCCCTACTATCTTGCTAGGTAGTTGAGTCCTTGCTTTTAATGCCTCTTCTGGATAGACTGTTTTTTTGATTGAGCTCCCCTTCTTTTGTTCTTCCTCCACAACCATCTCCCAGATCTCTTCCCTTGCTTGCTTTTCTTTTTCTGTCCAAGAAAATGTTGTCGCAAAGGAGAACCATTCTGGTTCATTATCTGGTTTTGGTTTATAAGGATAGGGGATTGGGACTTGGGCAAGCCACCAGGACACTGCGGTCAGATCATCGCATATTTCGTAGTTGCCTAGATTTCGCATATAAGAATACATGTCTTCCATATTCTCGCAGGAGACCGTGAAGACCTTGAGAATAGGAGGAAGAGGATGAACCCTCACACCAAGCTTTGTCACTACACCACTTGTTCCCAGCCACCCTTTGAACAGACCGTCAAGTTGAGGCAGGGGCAGGACGCTATGCCATTCTTCCGGATTAATGGCGCATGAACCCACCCTCACGAGTTCACCTGTTGGGAGGACCACCTCCATGCTAGTTATTTCCTCACTATTGAGCCCGTATCTGCCACTTAGCCCACCGATACCATGGCAAAGGGCATTTGAAAAAACAGAAGCAGATGGAGGCCCAACAGGCCAGCTCCATCTTAGGTTATGCTTATAAAGTTCCATTGCAAACTTGGCATGCGAAACCCCTGGCTCGATGATCGCATAATGTGACTCTACGTCCAACTTTATTATCTTATTCATTCGTTTTAGATCTAAAAGAATACCCCCCCTTTCAGGAATACATAGACCTCCGATGTTAGTACCTGCGGTGTACGGTATGACTGGAATTTTCTCCCTATTTGCTAATCTCATGATATCCTGAATCTGCTCAACTGTTGTGGCCATAACCACATAGTCAGGCATCTTGGGTTTGACGAAAGAAAGATCGTAGGAATAGGCATACCGGATGTGCTTTGCGGCAGTTACGTTGTCCTTTCCCACGATAGAGGCCAACTCATCCAGGATTATATCTTCTCTTTTAGCTAACATCCGAGACCCTCCTTGTAAGGTGTGTGCTGGTTTGTACAGGTGCGTTTTGCGGCTACGGGCGCCTGCGGGTCATCTCCCAGCAAAGGATTTGAGCCTATCTAGTCTGTTATTCCTTTTCTTAACTACTATTTTGAAATTCCTTGGTACGTCTGCCAGAAGGGCACCTGACTGTTCTACCCCAATGGAATAACAGTTGATGATCTTACCCTCAATTTGGAGTGCCTTTTGAGCCGCTTCGGCTAAAGTTGCATTTTCTGGGAGATTAGTATCAAAGGAAAATTCATCCGATTCCAAATTAAAAGCATAACAGCCTTCAATGGCATCGGTTATAACTGACTGATAAGCCATTTGCACCTGCTTGATGTATTTTCTATTTTCTTTGGCAAAGGACAGAAAGTCACCTGCTTTCTCGGGATACCTTTTGGCCAATTCTTCGTAAAAGGTGGCCGCCTTTTCTTCTAGTTCTTTTATAAAGCTTATGGTTTCCGATGCTGTTTGTAATTTCATGGTTGTCTCCCTTTTTCTAAAACCATCTCTGGATACAAACCTTGCTTTCTGTGAAGAAGCGAATGGCCTCTTTACCCTGGGTGTGCAATACGCCCATAAAAGACCCTTTCATTCCGCTGAATGGATAAAATGCCATGGGTGCAACGATACCGATATTTATTCCCACATTCCCACTAATCACTTCGTACTGGAACTTGCGGGCATATTTCCCGTTGGACGTGAAGATGGCGTGTCCATTATGAAAAGGGTTGTCGTTACACATCTGTATCGCTTCGTCCAGATCTTTTGCCCTCATGATACCCATTGTGGGGCCAAAGATTTCCTCCTTGAAAATTGTCATGTCTGGGGTCACGTTTTCAAATATTGTGGGTCCCAAAAAGCATGTATCAGGGTAGTCGCCTTCGATTTTGGGCTTGCGCCCATCCAACCTAAGCGTTGCACCTTCCTTCAGCCCTATCTCTATGTAATTCATGATCCGTTGTTTTTTTTCTGCATCTCGAACAGGGCCCATTTGAATCGATTCGTCCAATCCATTTCCGACTCTGATCTTCTTTGCCGCCTCGGTTACCTGCTCAACAAATGAATTGTAAAATTTGTTATCATCACCCACTATGATTAGGTTCTGTCCGGCCAAACATCGCTGCCCAGCGTTCCCAAAGAAGGAGGTCATCAAACTAGGTATGGTAGCCTTTACATTACAGTCTGGCATTATGACCAAACAATTAGAGGCTCCTCCTTGGGCTATAACCCTCTTACCAGTTGCGCCACAGCGGGGGTAGATGACATTTTCCATGGTAGGAGTGGACCCGACAAACGTAATACCCTCAATCTGGGGATGATCAAGCATTCCGTTTACCACAGTCCTTCCACCATTGACCACGTTCCATACCCCGGGAGGAAAACCTGCCTCTTCAACGAGTTCTGCCAGTTTGGCCTGGGAGTTGGGCACCTCGCTGGAAGGCTTTATGATTACAGTATTGCCTGCCGCGACCGCGTAAGGGGCGGACCACAAAGGAATCATAAAGGGGAAGTTGAAAGGACCTATTATTCCGAACACCCCCAATGGTTGTCTTATAAGATATTCATCAATTCCCGAGGCGACATCTTCAGAGCTATCTCCCATCATCAATGTCGGGATACCGCATGCCACTTCAACATTCTCAATTCCTCTTCTAGTTTCCCCTCTTGATTCGTCTATGGTTTTGCCGTGCTCTTGTGTTTGAATCCTGCTGATTTCTTCAAAATTCTCTTCTAGCAGCTCACGGAGCCGGAAAAGATACCTGGCTCTGGTTACTGGCGGGGTTCTCCTCCAATCTGGGTAAGCTTCCTGCGCAGCCTTTACCGCGGCATCGATTTCTTCCTTTGTGGAGATTCCAACCTTGGCGATGGTTTCACACGTAACAGGGTTAACTACATCTATTATTTCCCCTTTTGATTCTACCCATTCTCCCCCTATGTAGTTCTTCACCATCGGGACACCTTTGATTGGTTCTTCTAAAACAGCCATATTTTTTGACCTCCTTTGTTTATTGAGCCTTACCTATATTTCTACCTTTCATCCTCATCTATGATAACCATATATACTTCTCCTTTGCCTATCCTTTGCAAAAGTAAACGACGCCCCGGCTTACCCGGGAGATCCCCAATGCCTCCAGCCAGGGATAGCTCCAGCGCACCTTTTCCCCCGTTCTTTGCTGGTGGGGTATATTGTTCGCCGAGAGAAAGGAAATCCTCAAGGCTTGGCCGGTGATCTAACATGGCGGGATCAAAGTGAGGTGTGCCCGCTTTCTCCGCCATGAAGTGGCCAACAGAGACAATGTCGGCTGTCAACTCTCTTTTAGCCCCATCAAGGTCTTTTTTGATAAGGCAATCCAGCACCCTGGCGTGAGATTCCTTCACCCGGTCATAAAATTGTGGGCCAAGGTCTAACTGAGATTTCATATCGGACAAAAGATTATCAACAAAATCCATGATGAGTATAAGGATGGGATTGTGCGTTAGCCGGGCAAGGTATCGATGAAAACTTATCCCTTTCTTAACATCTGGCCTGTTCTTTTCTATTTGGTTTCGAGGTTCACCCGCTTCATTCGAGATCATGACCTTGAGTTTATAAAGATCTTCTTCTGTGGCATTTTGGGCTGCTATTTTTACGATAAAGGGCTCTACAATGTATCTCAGCATTGTAATATCTTTTATAGAGACGGCCTTAAAATGGAGAAAATTTATGATACTGTGTATGGTGGTTTTCATATCCACTTCTGCAATGAAAACGCCACCTAAGAGCCCTTTTCTAATTTCTACAAGTCCCATAGCCTCCAGGACCCGTAAGGCCTCTCTTAGTGTTCCCTTGCTTACTCCAAATTGGGCGATAAGTTCCTTTTCCGACCCTAACTTGTCTCCTGGCTTGAGCTCTCCAGCAAGGATAATATCCCTAATCTGAGCAATAATCTGATCAGATATCTTTTCAGGTCTCTTGGGTGCTGTGAATTTGGTATCCATCATTTTGCAAGAGAAGGGTTTATATTTAGGACGCGGGTTGTTCACTAAATTACGGAAAAACACTATCTCACCTCAGGGCTACGAGCATCCTTGTCAAGGCCGCTCGATTTACCCAGGACAAAATATGGGCCTAAGTTACCAGCTGAAATTTGGCGCGTCAAGAAAAATATTATAATTTTTAAGATGATTATTTGGATCATCCTATAAGCATCCTCTCTTGCTAAGAGGGCCTGAGGTAAGGCCCATGTCTGGATTGAGGACAAAGAAGGTAAATAAAATGCTAATAATTCAGCTAGTTACGTCACCAAGCTCTCCTGTGATCACCTTTAGTTAGAGGGAATGGGATATCTTTGCCTATGTAACAATATGCAATTATTTTGCTTTTATCATATTATATTAACTATTATAATTTTTATAGCTTTTTCCGTTGACACAGGGCAAATGCTTAGCTATAAGAAACAGCGGAGCCTAGGCTTTTTCGAGGCTTGGGAGGGCATTACTTTCGAGAGTTCACATAAGACAGTCAAAGGAGAGGCAAAATGGGAATAAGGATAGATCCAATAAAATGTACGGGTTGCATGGCCTGTGAGTTGGTCTGCAGTTATCACCGAGATGATGCATTCGCATTTCTTTCAGCATGTATAGTTGTTTACAGGGCGAAAGAGAAAAAGGATTATTTTGGGGTCATTGTGAAGGAAGAAGAGAGTTTGGTAATCGCCAGACCCGAAGGCCTTGAGATTAAGGGAATAGGCGCTGTAGATGAGGAGGCGGAGGGAGAGGGAGATTCTTCTGCAAAGCCAATGCTTCTCAGAGAGGCCTGCGATTTGTGTGAAGATGTGGAAGATGGGCCCCTGTGTGTTAGCGTTTGTCCTCACGGCGCAGTTTATACAGAATAGCTTATTTGGCATTCACATTTGAGAACAAGGAGATAAAGAGATGGAATATTTATCTTCGGACAAGATAGGCATAATTGATTTCACAACATCAGAGGTTTCGGAAGAACCCTTGGATGAAGAACTGGTCAGGGAAAACATCGGGGGTATCGGTATAACTACCATCCTTCACGAGAAGTATAAAGAAGATGACCCTGTTGTGTTGGGGACGGGCCTTTTGACGGGTACCTTGGTACCCGGGTCCGCGTTGGGGGTGATCACGGCGAGGAGCCCGATTAGCGGTAAAGTAGTGCATACTCCTTTAACAATGTACACGGGAATTGAGCTGAAATACAGTGGTTTCGATTATCTAGTAATCAAAGGAAAGGCCCAAAACCCTGTTTATCTGTGGATACATGACGGGATAGCGGATGTGGAAGATGCAGGGGAGCTTTGGGGTAAGGATACCTGGACCTGTACCGACCAGATAAGGAAGCTCATGGGTGACGATGTAATCCAGGTATTGGGCATTGGCGGCGCAGGCGAAGCCGGCTCGGAGCTTGCTCAGATAACATGCAATTACTGGGGAAGCGCCGACAGATGGGGCCTTGGAAAGATCTTTGGGGAGAAAAAGCTCAAACTTGTGGCTGTAAGAGGAATGGGGTTGATAGAAATTGCTGAGCCTGAAGAGTTTGTCAGCCAAGCCAGGTCCATGATAGCGGAGTTTAGGTCTGCCCCCTTCAGTGGAAGGCAGGGAGTTGGAGATTTACTCGCCGAACTGGGACATGAGGATTTCAATTCGTGGATGGGGCCTTTAGTCCATAGGCATAAGAGTTGTTTTAACACCCCTATTCCCACAAATACGTTTCTCTTTCTGGATGAAGAACCACAACTTATGAAAGAGTCTGAAAAGGATGAGCCAGGAGTACTGGTGACAGATCCGCTCGCACTACTGGCCCTGAAAAATCTCGGCCTATCTGCCAAAGATGCAGGAGAAGCACTAAAGGCATGTGCCAAACAGGGTATTGATCCATACCGTGTGGCCTTATTGGCCCAAGAAAACGGAAAAACTACCTTGCAAGACCTACTTGGTTTTCTACCCGAAATGAAAGCTTCACCTGAGGTCTCCTATGTCCAGGAAATATTCAGCCCATGGTGCCCAAGGAGACCCCTGTGGGGAGACTTTGGAATCGGCTCTGATGAAAGTGAGATCTCACAATGGTGGAACCGCAGGCAGGCTGTGGCATATATATTTGGAATACACCCCATATTCGCCTTGATGTCCCCACAGCTCTCTGAGGATAAGTTGTTGGAGCTGGCCGCCTTGGGGACTGACATAGAATTTGATTCAAATACCATAGATAAGATTGTTGGAAGGCTTATAGATTAGCCCGGAGCAGTTTTTCCGGTACACCGCCTTTTGATTCATGAATAAAAGCCATAATTACACAACCTTTTATGGACTCAGTGTTGATATTTTAGGTGCCCTTGGGGGACGAGGCAACACGAGCCAACATGATCATACGAAGGAGCAGTATGATTTCTGTCGTGATCATTATCCTAGCATTGGGATCTATTCAGGAGGTGGTGCGTCCCATTCATGGCTGTGGTTTGTGGACCTTTTTGATAGGTTTGGTCTTTATAATGTCCATTTGATCAGTGAAGTTGAGATCAAATCAGGCGCTATTGAACCCTTGGATGTATTGTGTGTTTCTGGGGGAGACACATTTCGAATTGCTGAATCCCTGGGAAAGGAGGGGAGCGAAACCCTTCGGGCATTTGTAGAGGGCGGTGGAATCTACATCGGTGCCTGTGCGGGTGCTTATTTGCCTCTAAAATCTTCCAAGCAGCCTCTCAACCTGTTTAATTACGTGGATACGAAAATAGCAAACGTCACGAAGAGCCTGCCGCGGGCCCTCAGGATGCACCACAAATTTTCCACGCCTTACGGATGTGAGTTTATTTTCCATCCGGTGAGAGATGCTGTGGAGCTTTCTATTGGTGATCTTCCGCCATTCTATAGCACTGCATCTGTTGTTGCCCCCTTATACGGAGGCCCCCCGATGATCCCTTCTTCCCAATGTGAGGTGCTTGCGACTTATAAATGCTTCACCGACAAGACTGTTTTTTTGGTGGATAGGGACCTCGCGGCAAAAACAGTAATTAACAAGGCCGCAGTTGTTAGAAAAGAGATGGGGAAAGGGGTGCTATACCTTTTTGGCCCTCACTTCGAACACCCTCATTACAGACAAGCCAATAAGCTTTTACTTAGATCAATTTATTGGGAGACTAACGAGAGAAAGAAAGGAATAGAGAGGGCTCGACCCTTTTCTTATCAACCCATCTCGAATAGCAGAGATTTCCTGGCCCAACTAAAGAGGGATTTAAGTAATTCTAGGATCGTGGCGACCAGCTTGGAGATGTTGCCTGTCTACTGGATTATAGGCCGAAAGGTGTATGAGCCTGCAAAAATTAGGGAATTCCTCGAGGCAATATGGAAAAGGATTCACAGGCTTGAAAAAACGGAAAACATTTTCCTAAAAGATCTTGAGCAAGAGTATTTGCAGTCGTTAGGGTCCCGGCTTCGTGATTTAGTCAGGGAACTAAAGCGGTCCATTGATGAAGGAAAAGATACCAGTGAGCTTGCCGCGATATTATTCGCTGACCTTAACAGGTTTTCCTGTATGTTCTGTAATATATATTTTAGGACAATGATGGCAGCGTCAACAATGGGCGAATGAAAAACCCTGTTTCGTGAAATGGAGTTGTTTCGGGTGCCGAGATGGGTAAGATTTTGAGTCGTTTAGCTCTATTTTTATTGATAACCTTGATACTTACTTTGCTCTTCTCTTCGCCACAGCGGTCTTACGGGGCTTTAAGCACAGCTGAAGGTGATACCTGGTTTATTGATATGAGCAGATTTTCAAAGTCAGCCCACGGGTCGCTCAGTTGTGAACTCTGCCATGGAGATATGAAAGAGAACGGTGAGGCGCACCCAGACCTTAAAGATAGAAGTAAATTGAGGAAAAATGCCGTAGATCTTTATGATTACAGCAAGTGCAAGGTCTGCCACCGCCAATCTTATGCACGTTACCTTCTTGGAGAGCATGCAAAGGCCTTAAAGAAAAGCCGGTTCAACAAAGAAGCGGGCAAGTCGGGCATAAGGCGCGCCCCGACGTGCGGAGATTGCCACGATGCCCACTACGAAAGATCACATCTCACGCGGGTGGAAATAGGGGCCAAAATGACAGAGGTATGTGGCTTATGCCATCTCTCTCAAAAGCGCACCTATTTGAATGACTTCCACGGCAGAAGGGCTGTAAATCTTGGATATGAGGCTGCGGCATATTGCAGTGACTGTCATGGCGCCCACGAGTGTATATCCTTGAAGGATAAAGCCAAGGCCTTGGCGGTGTGCCAGCGGTGCCATCGCAAAGCAGAACTGAAATTTACTGAGTATGTGGTTCATCCAATAGTGAAGAAGCCTAAGAATGAGGAAAAAGACAAACAGAGGAGGGTTAGCATCATTAAAACGGTCGGCAGCATTATGGCTGTTTTGGTGATCTTTGTTGTGGTCTTTTTCTATGGTCATAACTTCTTATGGCTACTACGTGAACTCCATGAAAAGTTGAGGAAGCACTGATCATGCCTCAGACGTCAAACGCTCAGGAATCATATATGAGGTTCCCCGTAATCCACCGTTTTTTGCATCTGGTGGTCATGTTGGGTTTCATAGGACTTGCCATTACCGGATTCTCGCTTAAGTTTAGCTCTCAAGGGTGGGCAAAGGCGGTTGTGTTGATCCTTGGCGGGGCGGGACGCACAGCTAGTGTACATAAGACCCTTGCCGTTGTGACTTATCTTTGTGTGGTTGCACACATCTTATGGCTCATATACTACAAAGCGATTTTAAAGGGCCAGCTCACGGGACCTCAAAGTATGTTTCCGCGCGTTAAAGACTTAAGGGATCTGATAGATCATATCAAGTACTTTTTTGGGAAGGGACCTTTGCCTAAGTTTGAGAGATTTACTTACTTGGAAAAATTTGATTATCTCGCTCTCCTGTTTGGGATGAATACGATGGGTATGACGGGAATGGTACTATGGTCACCGGAGTTTTTTACAAGGGTATTGCCGGGCTATTTTATCAACCTTGCTCAAATCCTGCATGTATATGAAGCAATGATGGCTGTGGCCCTAAAATTTGTTGTTCATACTTTTTCCACACATCTAAGGCCAGAGAATTTTCCAATAGACAAGAGCATATTCAACGGAAGGATGAGTAAAGAGAGGATGATAAGGGATCATGCGGGAGAATGGGAGAGGATTGGGCAGACATCCACAACTCCTAGTTCTGATTAGAAAAGTGAGAGGCCAGGCCTTGGAAAAGAGATTTGTCATTTTTGCCCTGTTTGGTTTACTAAGCAGTGCTTTATTGCGTCCAATTGTTTGTGATGCAAAAGAACCATTGATCAGTGCGTATGCAGACGGCAAGGAAAGAGTTTGCCTTGATTGCCACAGGTCTCCAAATATTAACACCAATGAGGGAGTCATTAATTCCAGGGCCATTTGCATGGAATGCCATAGCAAAAGTGAATGCAATAAGGACATTGGGACCCAGCAGGTTTCACTTCAACTCGGTAAAAATTCCTTTGGTAAAACTCCTCACAGGTACGTTGCATGTGTTCAGTGTCACAGGGACTTGGCCCGTCTTCCCCATGAGTCTGAAGCCGGAGCTCAATGCCTATCGTGTCATGTGGTCCATGGGGAAAAAGAGATCCATGATCCCCATCTAAGGGTGAGGTGCCAGGCTTGTCACCGAGTGTCCAAATATGTGGTCCTAGACCATAAATCCAATGAGGTGAGGCTATCCCATTTTGATGAAAATGGAACAGTTGTTTCACTGACCAACCACAGTCTTCCTGATGTGAAAAACAAGGAATTTTGTTTGAGATGTCATTTCAAGGGCAATAGGGTCGGAGCTGCGGCGGCGGTGCTTCCATCTAAAAGTGTCATATGCATGCTTTGCCATACTTCTCCCATATCCATAGGTCATAAGCTGTTTTGGATTCCTCTTCTGCTTCTTGTCTTAGGGGTTCTGAGTTTGATTTTGTTCTGGTTCAAGGGTAACGTGGAGGGCGAGAAAGACTCCTTGCATCGTAAAATAGCCTTGGCCTCTGAAAAGATATGGCAAAAAATATTCTCACGAGAGATATTTACTCTTTTTAGTGTGTTTTTCCTAGATGTGATCTTGCAAAGGAGACTTTTGCAGGAAAGTGTTAGAAGGTGGGGACTGCATTCTCTTATATATCTTTCCATTGTGCTTCGATTTTCTCTGAGCGTCTTTACTTTGGTGGTATTTAACCTTTGGCCGCACAGCTCTTGGGCAATGGCGTTAATAAACAAAGATACCGCATTTGTCGCCTTTACCTATGATTTGCTCGGCCTGTTCATCATTATTGGCGTGTGCTGGGCAGCAATCTCACGTCTCATCACAAAGCCACCTCATGTGATTTCCGAGATGCAAGATAACCTTGCGCTGGTGATTATAGGGCTGCTTGTGGTTTTTGGGTTTATTCTTGAAGGCGCCCGCATTCTTATTACCCAAATTCCAGGCGGTATAGCCTGGTATTCTTTTATCGGATTTCCCCTGAGTCGCCTCCTTTCTGATTTTGGATTTGATTGGCCCTATATATACCAGTTTATTTGGTATGCCCACGCCTTTGTGGGTGCAGCCTTGATCGCGTATTTGCCCTTCGGAAAGATGAAACATGTGATTAGTACCCCATTGAACTTGATGATTAGTTACAAGGACGAGTGAGGTTCTGTCGCCAACTCGTCCTACTTGTGGCTCAATGAGACTCGGCAAAATAAACAATTAGGTAATAAGATATGCCTGACGAAGAACTAACCGAAGTACAGGAGCCGGAAGAAAAAGGGAAAGAACAGCCTGAAGAAAAGGCCCCTGACATTCTGATTTCCGGGCTGGATATGCGCAGGCTGGTGGAACTCGATGCCTGCACCAGATGTGGGGAATGCCTGAACTGGTGCCCTGTTTATGACCAGGACTCAAGAGAAGATATTATCCCCCGAAAGAAAGTAACTGACTTTCTTAAAATCATTAAGTCACAACAGGGTGTTCTCTCACATATCATGAAAGACCAAAAACTCCCTGCACCCTTGAGGAAATTGATTGGGGCGATTTTTAGATACAAGGAAATTGGACCTTCTGAGGTAAAGGACTTTGTCAAGAACCTTTACGAATGCTCCACCTGTGGACAGTGCCATATCGTATGTCCGGCAAATATAGAGACAGTTCAGTTATGGGAAGATATAAGACGGCTTATTGTGGATGCTGGCTATGGACCACTGAAGCCGCAAAAGGCACTGGTAAAAAGTGTTAAGGCATATGACAATCCCTGGCAGCAGCCGAGAGCCGGGAGGACCAAATGGGCAAGACGCGCCAAAAAAGAAAAACTAATTAATGATCTGCCACGGGAGATAAAGAAGACTGGCGGAAAGATCCTCTTATTTCTTGGTTGCACGGCAGCATATGACATCAACGTAAAGCAGGTTGCAGTGAGCACCCTCAACATTCTTGAGATGCTAGGGGTTGACTATGGAATCCTAGGGAAGGACGAAAAATGTTGCGGAAGCGTGCTTCTTAGGATGGGGGATCAAGAGTTCGAGCGTCTTGCTAGCGAAAATATAAAAACTTTTAATGAATTGGGTATTACAACCTTAATCAGTTCTTGTGCCGGATGCTTTAAGACAATAAAGCAGGACTATCCAAAGGTGGGAAGGCTTAACTTTGAGGTCCTCCATACGGTTCAATTTCTGAGGCGACTATTGGAAGAAAAGAAGTTAAAATTTATAACGCCAATTGAAAAGATTGTAACATACCATGATCCGTGCCACCTTGGCAGGGCCACTGGCGTCTTTGATGATCCCAGGATAATTATGGACGCCATCCCAGGGCTCGAACTTGTGGAGATGCCCAGAAACAGGGAATACTCCAGATGTTGTGGCGCAGGAGGCGGATTGAAATCAGGATATCCTGATATCCAGAACAAGATGGCCCAAAGACGTGTTAAGGAAGCAGAGGAAACGGGTGCCGAAGAGCTGGTGTCCGCGTGCCCGTTTTGCTTTCAGGGACTGCAGGTTGGGATCACTGCTACGAATTCGGATCTGGTGATGAGGGATATTACCTTCCTGGTGGAGACTGCATTGAAAGAGAAAGAGTAAATAGAGATATTCTCATCATTCTGTGTCATTCTGAGGCGCCAAATCGGTAAGTATCTTAAATATATTTATTGGATTGACGGGGAAAGCCTTTCTCGAGTCAAAGAAACCTTAGAGGAGCAAGGGATTGTACCCTATGAGGCGAAAAAGGCTGTTTGCGTTCCCTTGTCCAGGAGGGTCGAGGTTGGCATTGTACACCCCGATGCGTGGGATAAATATGAGCTGTGTAAAAGGCAGCTTTCCTGGTACAAGGTTTCCAAATATCGAGGCAGAGCACTCCTTGTGGCCTCTAGGCAAATTGAAGGGTGCGGTTTAAGGCCCCGAATCCTCTTAAGGGATACAAAATTTAAGCCTCCTAGGCTTCCGGGAAAGGTCGAGCGCTTAAAGATGATTGAGCAGGAGGGGTATCGGCAAAGGAAACCCGAGGAGTGGGAGAACCTAGAGGCAGAGGATTCTGAACTTCACGACAGATGGCTCAAAATAATGGGAGTAAGAGGCACAACTTACGAGGAACTTTTCATTACGCATTGTGCAAATCATGCAAATTTTATAAAGCCGTCATATTTTGTTATGGAGGAAGGTGAGCTGGTTCCGTATTCCATTGATAAGACATCCCACATATGCTCTGCATGTCTGGAATTTTACAATATTATCGGTGAGGAGTTCAGAAAAAAGCTGGTAGTGCCGTGCCCGGGTGCTGTTCTGTTTGCGGGTTTGGCCCCCAATAGATATTATGAAGTGGTTAATCTATGAACGGGGAAACGTGTTTGGGAGGATGAGGTATGGGGAAGAAGGAAATTTATCCAATCGTCTTGGGCATTTTTATTCTTGGGTTGATGCGGGGTCCTGCGCTGGGTTCAGAACCTATTAGAATTGGATATCTACAGAGCGATATACATCAACTAGCTTGCTGGGTGGCATTGGAGAAAGGCTTTTACAAGAAGCAGGGAGTTGATGTAAAGCTTGCTGGGATATTTAGGGCCGGCCCAGAAGAGATGAGTGCATTTGCAGCGGGGGCTTTGGATATGGGTTACGTAGGCGAGGCCCCGGCTACAACGGCTGTAGCCAATGGTATGGCTAGGGTCAGGATTCTCGCACAAGTTAACACCGAGGGTTCGGCAATTGTGGTTAGGGAGAAGGCGAATATAAAGACGATGAACGATCTCAGGGGAAAAAGGGTCGCTGTACCCGGGCATTCCACTGTGCAGGATTTTCTTTTACGGAAAGCGATGGCTAAATGGAATATCCCGATGAATGAAATAAATATTACTGTCTTAAAGCCTCCTGAGATGATAAACGCCCTGCGAACAAAACAGATTGACGCCTTCATAGCATGGGAGCCATATCCAGCAAAGGCCCAGACCATGGGCGTCGGGAGGGTGCTTCTCTATTCAAGGGATATTTGGAAGAACCATCCTTGCTGTGTATTGGTAGCTGATCAAAGATTTCTAGCCTCTCGCCCTGCGGAAGCAAGGAGAATGGTTGCGGCACATGTGGAGGCCACGGATTTTATTGATAACAATCCTGAGGAGGCGGGGCGAATAGCAGTAAAATATACAGGTATGGATCCAGAAAGCGTTCGACTGGCTATGCAGAATGTCAACTATACATACCAGTTAAGTATTGAAGGAGAAAAGGAATATGTAAGATTCTTGGTTGGACTAAAATATATTCATGTAAAGGATATTGATGCCTTTACGAGAAACTTTATTTGTCAGGATATATTGAAAGAACTTGTGAAGAAATGAAATTTGAGCGGTATATTCTGCCGGTCTTTCTCCTCTTTTTGTGGCAGCTCTTATCTTATGTAGGAGTGATCCCCTCTTATTTGTTGCCTTCTCCCATAAGGATTATCTTTGGATTTAAGGACCTTATGTTTGTCGGTATGCCACCTGAACACCTCCTGTATGATCATGCTCGGTACAGCCTTTACAGAGTCGCATATGGATTTGGAATCGCATGTCTTGTGGGCATACCACTTGGCCTTATCATGGGCTGGTCTGAAAGGATTCGGGCTCTGATTGGTCCTCTAATTGAGTTGGTTCGTCCCATACCTCCTCTGGCCTGGATTCCAATTGCCATTCTCTGGTTTGGCATAGGGATTAAATCAGCCGCATTCATTATTTTCCTCGGCACCTTTTTCCCCATTTTGTTGAACACCATATCCGGTGTAGTCGCTATAAATCCTATATTTCTGGATGCAGCGCGCTCGCTTAATGCAAAGGAAAAGGACATTTTTTTCAAGGTCCTGATACCTGGCTCGATTCCTTCCATTTTTTTGGGGATGAGGATAGGCATGGGCATAGGATGGATGACGCTAGTTGCAGCAGAGTTTACCGGGGTAAAAGAGGGATATGGTTTAGGGTACATGATAATGACAGCAAGGGATATTCAGAGACCGGATGAAATCATTGCTGGTATGTTGGTTGTAGGAATTATTGGCCTATTCATTAATTGGGCGTTTGGGGCCCTGGAATCCAAGATTGTCCGCTGGAGATAGAAGGTGGCCCTTGAGTTGATAAATGTTTGTAAGACTTTTTCATTGGACAGAGAGAAACACGGGCTTGAGGTACTCGTTGACATAAGTTGCCGTATAGAAGAGGGAGAATTTGTATCATTGGTGGGCCCCAGTGGGTGTGGAAAGACAACGCTACTGAAGATTATTGCGGGACTGGAAAGGGCTACAAGGGGAAGGGTGTTGCTAGACGGATTTGAAATTGCTTCCCAGACTGATAAAGTAGGACTGGTTTTTCAAGAATACGCCCTGTTTCCCTGGAGGACCACGTTACAAAATATTGTCATTGGCCTTGAAATAATGGGGGTGAATAAAAAGGAACGATTGGCTGCTGGCATGGAATATGTAAACATGTTTGGACTGAAAGGGTTCGAGAACCGATACCCTTGTGAGCTTTCTGGAGGAATGCAACAACGGGTTGCCATAGCAAGGACCCTGATCATGGGGCCAAAGGTAGTCCTTATGGATGAACCTTTCGGTTCTTTGGATAGTCAAACCAGAAATGACCTTCAGGAATTTCTCTTGGATCTGTGGCAAAAGAGACAGGATACGGTGCTCTTTGTGACGCACAATGTGGACGAAGCGGTTTTCTTGAGTGATGAGATTCTAGTCTTGTCCAAACGGCCAGCCAGAATTATAACGCGATTCCAGGTTGACTGTCCGAGACCAAGGGACCGAACCAGTGTGGAATGCAATATAATAAGAAGGGAAATACTAAGCACATTGAGGGGTGAAAGGGTTGATTAGAGAGAACCGCTTTGCAACTTGGGCCTATGAGGGGCAACGCGAAAATACTCAGCGGAAATTTGCCGCTGAGGTGATTACAGAGATTCAAACTCGAGGTGTCCGAATTGAGGAGACTCCGTTTGCCAGAAAGGGTGGTGCCGGACCTGCAGAGGGTGCCTATCTTGAGATAAATGGCATGATAACGGCAGTTCCAGTGAGGGGACCATATGTAAGGCGATCTCCTTACACCTTGGGTGAGCTAGATGGCGTGAGCTATCTTTTTAGAGAAACTGATCCCTTACTGCCTGCAAGTTTGGTCCGTTTACCACGATTTTACCAACAAAGGACCACTGATGGCATCCCTTATTGGAAGATAGCCTTGTTGCATGGGAAAGATTGCCTTGCAACATCAATTTTCCAGAAATGTATATTCTGGGAAACGAATAGGAGATGCAAATTTTGTGGCATTGAGCTTTCTTTGCAAAATGGTAAGACAATCGCGGAGAAAAGTCCGGAGCAAATTGCAGAGGTAGCCCATGCAGCCCATATCTGTGACGGGATAAGACATGTTGTTCTTACCACGGGCACTGCAGCCCCCCGTAGAAAGGAGATTGACTTATTAGCGGCCTGCGCTTCTGCCATAAAGAAGGATGTAGGGCTTCCTGTACATGTGCAATGCCTTCCTCTAACTCACCTAGAAGAACTTGAAAGGTTGAAAGAAGCAGGCGTGGATACCATTGGCCTTCATATCGAAACCTTTGACCAAGAGGTACTGAGGCATGTGGCCCCTGCAAAGGCCTCCATAGAGTTCAAGAAATACGAAAGGGCCTGGCAAAGATCAGTGGAGCTTTTTGGAGCGAACCAGGTGAGCAGCTTCCTCATTGTGGGGATCGGAGAGACAGATAAAAGTATTCTCATGGGGAGCGAGCTACTTTCAGATTTAGGTGTCTACCCATTCCTAGTGCCTCTGCGTCCGATTCCGGGTTCTCACATGCAAGGGGAGGTACCACCTGATCCAAAAAGAATGAAATCTTTATGCCAGGCAGTGTCTGAGATATTGAGGCGTAAGGGGCTGTGTGCCAAGGCATGTAAGGCAGGGTGTGTAAGGTGCGGAGCTTGTTCCCCGTTGCCTGCGTTTGAAGAAGAGCCTGCTTATCTAGTTTGCCATCCTGTGAGGACCCGATCTGAGCTCGAAGCTGCTTTTAAAATAAGGGAAGAGGTTTTTGTAAAAGAACAGAAGATGTTTGTCGGCTCTGACCGGGATAAGAATGACAAAAAGAGCACCCACCTCATTGTGATGGTAGGGGATGACATTGTAGGCACTGTTAGAGTGTTCCCGGTGGGGAAAGATGGTCATTGGGTTGGGGGTAGGCTGGCAGTTAAAAAGGCATTCAGGGCCACCGGAGCAGGCAAGGTCCTAGTCAAAGAGGCAGTTAGATACGTAAAGGGGAAGGGGTGCAAGCACTTTACTGCACATATTCAAGAAAAAAATGTCCCCCTTTTTTTACACCTAGGGTGGAAACCACTTGGAAAACTTGAGCAATATTGTGGTAGGCCTCATCAACTTATGGAGGCAAACCTTGATTGAACAATGACCGTGGAGTTGAGAGAGCTTGTCAAAAAGATAAGGAATTACCCTGGGCTGACCCGTAAGGAGCCTATCAGGGATGTATTTGCTTATCTTGTGCTTGATGGCCTCAAGGGACCCCAATTGCCCAACTACGGCGATGATGCTGCGGCCATTCCCTGGCGTGATGGCTTTCTCCTTTTGGCAGCTGATGGTATCATGAGTAAATTACTCATAAACGAACCCTATGCCGCCGGAAAGTCATCGGTAATGGTGACCGTAAATGATATTTATTCTATGGGTGGCAGGCCTATCGCCATGGTTAATGTACTGGCTAGCGGTATCAAGGAACACAGGGAGGCTGTGGTCAGGGGAATAAGAAGAGGATGCGAAAAGCTCCGTGTTCCTATGGTAGGGGGGCACCTCCATCCTGATGCCCCTGGAGATGCACCGTCCTTATCCGTGGCGATACTGGGATGGGCTAATAATTTGCTTCGCGGTCATCTGGCCAAATCAGGAGACAACATCGTATTTGCGGCAGACCTCCAGGGTCAAAGGGGATGCACCTCCGTAGTAAGTTGGGATGCGAATTCTGGCAAGACCCCTGAAGAGCTTCTTCATAGGCTAGAGGTACTACCTATTATTGCTGACAAGGGCTTGGCCCATGCAGCTAAAGATGTCAGCAATGCCGGAGTCCTTGGAACAATCTCCATCATGATGGAGAACTCATATAAGGGGGCAGTGATCGACCTCACGGCCATTCCTTGCCCAAAGGAGATTGAACCCCACGATTGGTTTGTGTGTTTCCAAAGCTTTGGTTTTGTTCTCGCGGTGGAGCCCTCTAAAACAAAAGAGGTGATTGATTTATTCAGGCAAAGAAGCATTGACTGTTCAGTGGTGGGTCGTGTGACGGAGGAAAGAAAAGTTTTTCTCATCAAAGGCGGGGCGCGAGAACTCCTGTTTGACTTTGAACGAGACACCATTACCGGCATATCCTATCATGGAGAATGATGGGATGAAGAGTGCCGATTGCTCAATTTCGATAATTTCAAGGGCCACTTGTCATGGGTCTAGCCCGGCCATTGTATTTGAAGATCATGTGCTGTCTTATAGTCAAATCCTTGACCAATCCGCAAGGATTGCCTCTGGTCTGCTTAATGGCGCGGATGATCTCAATGGCAGCCGGGTGGCCTTCTTGGTGGAGAAGCCTTCCTATACCTCTGTGCAGTGGGGAATTTGGCGAGCCGGGGGTATTGTAGTTCCTCTGTGCGAGGTCCATCCATTGCGGGAACTGGACTATGTTATTGAGGATAGCGATGCCAATGTATTGATTGCTGAAGGCATATTTATTGAGCGCTTGGAACCTATCGCCAGGCATAGGGCCCTGCCTTTGATGAGGGTTCCCGACCTACTTTTCTCCTCCATTGGGCCATTGCCACAGGTGGGCCCACAAAGGCCTGCCATGATCCTCTATACCAGTGGAACAACCGGTAAACCAAAGGGGGTTGTAACCACCCATTCACAAATTGAGGCACAGATAACCACGTTGATTGAGGCATGGGAGTGGACATCGGATGACCACATCTTGCATGTGCTTCCGCTACATCATGTACATGGGATCATTAATATCCTATGCTGTGCCCTATGGGCAGGTGCCAGGTGTGAAACGCTTCCCAGGTTTGACGCGGATCAGGTCTGGGATCTTTTCATAAAAAGGAAATTTACCCTATTCATGGCAGTGCCTACTATCTATGTAAGGCTTATTACTGCCTGGGAAAAGGCCCCAGCTAGTAGGCGGAAACAGATGTCCGAGGCGTGTAAAAGCTTCCGGTTGATGGTATCGGGCTCAGCCGCACTTCCTGTATCGGTGCTGGAAAAATGGAGGGAGATCACAGGACATACCCTGTTGGAACGCTATGGTATGACAGAGATTGGCATGGCCCTGTCCAATCCTTTACATGGAAAGAGGGTTCCAGGGGCTGTTGGGGTTCCCCTTCCGGGTGTAGAAGTTAGAGTCGTGGATGAGGCAGGTGTGCCTGTACCCGAGGGAGAAGAAGGTGAGCTGCAGGTGAGAGGCCCGGGCGTTTTTTCGGGCTACTGGAGGCGCCCCCAAGAATCCAAAGAAAGCTTCAGGGATGGATGGTTTTGCACGGGTGATGTGGCGGTGGTGGATGGCGGCGTTTACCGCGTTCTCGGACGAAAGAGCATAGATATCATAAAGACAGGTGGTTATAAGGTATCTGCTCTTGAGATTGAGGAGGTATTTCGAGCCCATCCTGATATAGCGGACTGTGCGGTTGTGGGGGTGGAAGATCCTCAATGGGGTGAGCGCGTCTGTATCGGGATTGTACCCAAGCCAGGGAAGAGCCTGACTATGGATTACCTCAGGGATTGGGGCAAGCAGAGGCTGGCCCCTTATAAGGTGCCAAGTAGGATGCTCATCTTAGAGGAGCCCTCTTGGGAAGGTGACAAAACGCGAGGTGAAATCTCTCTTTTTGAAGTCATCTGTTCCAGCCGAATAAATTCTTCAAATTATCCTAGACCCACCCCACGAACTATGATATCAAGAGGTTGAAATATCTAACATATTGTTATTTAAGTAGTTCCTTAACGGAAAACAGAATCTGTATCTGGATGGGGCTGTTGACCGGCGCAGTAATATTACTAGAAGGAGGTTATATGGAGCAGCAATCCAAAATGGACCCTGAGATGCTAAATATGGTGATGGACACTATTGATAGGCTGGAACGGGACAGGCTAAAGCTTGAGACAAAGCTGGAAATGGATCGGACCGGCGAGTTTCCCGAAGAGTTTATTCGGTTCATGTTGGGACCTGACATGGCCCTTCACCTCATCTTTATCCCGGAAGAATACGGGGCAGATCTTGGGGTGGCAACCTCATTCTTGGCCATATGCCTCGGAATGGATCCCATCAGGGTAGGAGGGACCCCTGCTCAAAAAGAAAAATATATCCGCAAGATTGCTGAAGAGGGCCTTATTGTTGCCTATGGGGTGACGGAGCCTGACGCTGGTTCCAATGTGCAGTCCCTAAAGACCCGTGCTGAGCCTGTGGTAGAAGGTGGAAAGACAATCGGATATAAGCTGAACGGGCAGAAGCAATTCATCACAAATGGTGGTGTGGCTGATCTATACACCATCCTGGCCAATACGCCAAAAGGGCCTTCCTTTTTTATCGTGGAGAAGGGATGGAAAGGCCTGGTTCCAGGAAAACACGAAGACAAGCATGGTATTCGGGCCTCGGACACCTGTGCCCTTTCGTTGGAAGACCTTTTTGTGCCAGCCGAGAACCTGGTGGGTGAAGTGGAAGGCCAGGGTCTGAAACAGGCCAATAAGGTTTTTGGATATACTAGGCTGATGGTAGCCACGTTCGGCCTAGGTGGAGGGATGGCGTCTCTTGAGCGGGCCATCAAGTATTCCAAGGAGAGGGTGCAATTCGGCTCACCTCTTGCTGAGAAGCAGGGCTATACACACAAGCTCCTTGTTCCTCATGCGGTACAACTGGAGGCAGCAAGGGCCTATATTGAATACGTGGCAGAGCGTCTTGATAGCGGTGAAGAGGGCCTTGAGGTAGAGGGATCAATAGCCAAGTATTTTGCCACCGAAGCCGGTGATGCCATGGCCAATGACGGCATACAGGCCTTCGGGGGGTATGGATATATGAGAGACTATGAGGTGGAGAAAATCAAGCGAGACGTCAAGATCTTGACCATCTACGAAGGGACCAGTGAGATCCAGCGCAACATCATTTCCATGTTCCGCTTGAGAGAGACGGTTCGCTCAAAGGGCAGTTATTATGCAAACATGGCAGAGGAGCTGTCCAAATTACCTGAGGACTGCGGCGGGCCCCTCCTTTCCAGGGCCATCCACACAATGAACCAGGTGATACTCGCATCCCGCAAGGCCAAGCTAACCAAACAGCAGTTTGTAATGTTTTTGCTGGCCGACATGATGACCTGGTGCGAAGTGGCTGATGCCTTATCGCGAAAGGCTGCTTTTTACAAAGGAGAGCAGACCAGGACCCCTGAATTCATGAAAGCTGCAGCGCGGCTATTTGCCAGAGAGGCGGCTGAAAAGGTTTATACGAACGGCATGAAGGTAGCCTTCGGCTCTGGTGCCCAATTGGATGAATTAAGGGCAGTGCTATCTGATATGGAAATGAGCCGCATTGTGAATGGAAGCTTGGAAGACATGGACCTTGTGGCTGCGGAGCTGGTAAGGTAGGCCAGCGGAAAAAAAGAAAAGGGTGACATACACTACGAGAAGATACCATAGGGCAAGGAAGCAGGCCTATGAAAAGCCACGCACTGATCCGGCCTTAAGGCCTATATTAAGGAGGATAGGCGTACCTGAGGCCAAGCCCTTTGAGCCGGATCCCTTTCAACGCGAGGCGGTGGAGCTGAGCCAGGCCTACGACGTGCTTGTGAGCGCCCCTACTGGCGCAGGCAAAACATGGATCGCCATTCAGGCAATTCACGAGATGTTGGCCCAGAACAAGCGCGTCTGGTATGCCTCCCCTCTCAAGGCACTTTCCAATTCCATCTACCAGGAGTTTTGCCGGGAATTCGGCTCTCCCTACTGTGGGATCATAACCGGCGACCGGAAGGAAAATCCTGATGCGCCGGTGATCGTGGGTACCACAGAGATCCTCCGCAATCAGCTCTATGATTCAATGCACGAAGGCATTAGCATCCGAACCGACATGGTTATCATGGATGAGGCCCACTACCTCAATGACCCGGATCGCGGTGTAGTGTGGGAAGAGGTGCTCATCTACCTCCCGGCAAGGGTGAGGCTGCTGCTCCTTTCAGCCACTATACCCAATGCCGAAGAAATCGCCGCATGGCTGGAGGAGATCCGGAGCGAGCCCGCAAAGGTTGTCCGGGCCCATGAAAGGCCTGTACCCCTTGAGATGCTTTTTCTTTTCCCGGACGGACTTATTACGCCTTTGGGTGGAAAAAGGGGGCTCAGCCCAAGGATAAAGAAATTTATCGAATCATCGGGAAGCAGATGGAGAAGGTGGAGCAGGAGGATTGATTTCGGCGCCATTGTTGGCATTCTTAGGCGCTTTGATCTGTTGCCTGCCATTTTTTTCCTCAAGTCCAGGATGGAGTGTGACAAGGCGTTGCTCACTTGTCCGCCAGTGCCGGAGAAGGAGGAGATAAAGGAGCGTCTTCGTGAAGACGTCCGCTCCTTTGTAAGATCCTATCCTCATCTGGCCAGACACAGGCAGATGAGACATCTCTTGGAATCCCTTGTCGCATCCCATCATGGTGGGCAGTTGCCTTATTGGAAGGTCCTCGTGGAGAAGATGATGAACAAGGGGTACTTGGAGGCCATTTTCTCCACTTCCACTGTGGCTGCGGGAGTGAATTTTCCAGCAAGGACTGTTGTGCTGGTCCAGAGTGACCGTTACAATGGCAGGGAGTTTACAGAGCTGAGTGCAACAGACCTACATCAGATGATAGGGCGAGCTGGCCGGAGAGGCAAGGATCAGATTGGGTTTGCCCTTGTGGTGCCAGGGCTCCACCAGGATCCTCAGCTCATTTATGAACTAAAGGATTCTCCCCCAGAGCCGGTTACCAGCCAGATTCACATCAATTTTTCCATGGTCCTGAACTTATTGCTGTCTCACAAACCCGACGAAATCAAATCACTACTGAAGCTCTCTTTTGCCGCCTATCAACAAAGGCATTGCGGCTCGCGGCTCAAAGGTCAATGGGATTCCCTGATAAAACAGTTAAGAGAACTTTTGCCCGAGGGTAAATGCGACACTACCGACCCATATGAGGTCTTGGAAAATATTCAGAAGAGATCTGATCTTGAGCGGGAGGCCAAAAAGCTTGACCAGACATTACGATACCAAAACAGTATCTTGGCCTATAGGCCGATGCTGAAACCGGGAAGACTCTTTTTGCACAAAAATGGTAATGTTTATGCCCTGTTTGATACATTCATGCAAGAGGGCCGCCTGATCTGTATGGCATATAACCTTGGAAAGGGAAGATCCTTAAGAAAGAAAAAGCTCCGGCTACGGAAGGTGGATGTAAACCAGATAAAGGCCCTGTTTGATTACAGGGTGGCCATTTCTCCTGAGGTCTCCGTAGAGAGGCTCCGTAATATATTTGAAGGTATCAGGCATAATGAGCTCAGACTGCTGCCCATTGAGGATATGGGAGAGCAGTCCGAGGCCAGCCCCAGTGAAGGGGTAAGGCAAAAGCTGCAAGATCTTCCGTGTGAGCGTTGTGAACATTACCATACCTGTCACCAGGTCAAAAAAGGGCCCCTTCGGAGACTGCTGAGGGAGTTCAGGGCGATCGCCATGGAGCTTGATGGGATTGAAGGGGGCCTATGGCTGAGCTTCAAGCGGCATCTCCGTTTCCTGAAGGAAACCGGATTTGTTGATGCTAATGACAACTTGACGCCAGACGGCATCTGGGCAACCAAGTTGCGGCTTGACCAGCCGCTTTTAATTGCAGAGGCCATACGGAGAGGGGCATTTAATGCGCTTTATCCTGAGCTCCTGGCCGCAGGTATCGCACCGTTTGTGTGGGATAGGGTCCAGGAACTGGAATTAAGGGTGCAACCAGGATTAGAGTTGGACCAGGTGCAAGAAGTGTTTGGTCAGGTCATGGATTCCATCTCTGCCATGAGGTCTCTTAAGGCAAGAAGAGGGTTTGATAGTCCGCCCCTTTTGTTCTGGCCTGCTGCAGCCCTCTACTTGTGGGCAAAGGGAATTACCTGGGAGCAGCTTCTGTCCTTTGTGGCTGTGGACGAAGGGGATATGGCCTCCCTGATTATGCGGACCGCAGATCATCTCAGGCAGGTGGCCAGCCTAAAGGATACCCATCCTCAGCTTGCTGAGACAGCTTTGCAGGGCATTGAAATGATCCTAAGAGAACCAGTATATGTCATATGATCATGGTCTTCTCTAGGAAAAAACTAGGGCATGTCCGGAAGGAACCGTTCTATTTTAGCCTTTTTCTTTAAATTTTCCGCATAAACCCTTACTTTTTCTCTGAGTTCTTGGTCTACCAGATAGGGTTTAAGCCGGTCTTTGATCTCAGCAAAGGCCATTTTTGTTTCGGGTCTTTTGTCAGTGACCTTAATGAGATGATAACCAAATGGTGTCTCCACTGGATCGCTGACCTGTCCTATATTTAGGGCAAAGGCAGCCTCCTCAAATGATTTCACCATTTGGCCCCTTGAGAAATACCCCAGATCTCCACCCCTGGATGCACTGGGGGCATCAGAAAAGGCCTGGGCCAGTTCTGCAAAGTCCTTTCCTTTCTTGAGTTTTTCTTGGATTTCTTTGATTTTCTTCATGGCCTTTTGTTTTTCCTCTTTGGTGGGATTTAGGCCGACTTTGATAAGAATGTGACTTGCTCTGACTTGTTCAGGCCTGCGGAATAGGTCAGGGTGGCTATCGTAAAACTCCCGGGCATTTTTATCTGTGATGTGAATATGGGATCGAAGTTCCTCATTGATAAATTGTTCAATGGCTATGGCCCGCTTCAATTGGTACTTTACATCTGCTTCCGAGTAATGTGCCCTTTTGAGGGCCTCCTTGAAGGCAGCCTCAGTAGGATAGCGTTTCTTGACCTCGGCCAACTGCCTTTCCACAGCCTTTTCATCCACCTTAATACCTCTTTTCACGCTTTCCTGATAGAGGAGCTCACGGTTAATGAGGCTTTCAAGTAGATTTTTCTTCAGTTCCACTTCCTGTAAAAGTGTCAACTGCCTACCAGAGGCCCTGAACCTGTTCCTAAGGCTCGATAACTCACGTTCGTATTTTTGTTTGCTGATCTTTTTCCCGTTTACTGTGGCGACATAATCTCTTACCACCTTGTCCTGGGCAGGATAACCTTGGGCGCAAAAAAGGAGGGGAAAACTAAAGATTAAGGATATAAACAATACGTCTAATTTAAGGTGTTTTTGCATAACTACCTCCTGGATTTTTTTCCAGTGTAGACCATTGAGGGGGAAACATAAAGAAATTTTTCCCGTCGGTTTTGTTCCTGTTTTTTTGTCTTGTCGCCATAGCACTCGGCTTGTCGCGTAGTTGCAGATTTTTATTGACAATAAAACAAATGTTTGAGACAGATGTTTGACCTCCAAGGAGAGCTTATGGCTGATATCGAATCCACAAGTTATACAAAACAGCGCATTCTGGATGCGGCAGAGGCCCTTTTTGCCGAGAAAGGGTACAAGGCTGTCACGGTTAGGGAAATCGTCAAAACAGCAGGATGCAATATCGCTGCGGTGAATTACCATTTCGGGCAAAAGAGGAGCTTGTATTTGCAGGTCTTTGAGTACCGGTGGATACCAAGGGCCCTGCGGGTTCAGGAGGCCTTTAGGCAGAACCTGGAAAAGAGCGGTTCGGTAGATACGGCCGGCATTGTGAGGGCCCTGGCCCTTGCATTCCTTGAGGGGCCTCTTAGCGAAGAAGAACGCATCAGGCATAATCAACTCATGGCAAGGGAACTGGCCCACCCCTCAGAGGCATTTGAACTGGTTGTGAAGAGGGTTATGCGTCCATTCATTAAGGAGGTCCTTGAATTGCTGCGCATGTCTGTGCAAAGGCCTATGGATGAGCAGGAATTGGTATTAAGCTTGCTGAGCATATTCTCTCAGATCTTGTACTTTAGTTCTGCAAGGATGCCCGTGTCACTTTTCACAGGAAAAAGATATACATCCGGGTTTAGAGAAAGACTTTGCGAGCATATTATCGCCTTCTCATTGAGAGGTTTGGGTATGGGTGAGGAGGGCGAGGAATGTTGAAACACTATCTTTTCAGGCTCGCTATGTTGTGTCTTTGTGTGGCAGGGGCGGTATTGTGGGGATGCATGAGGGTTGGCCCGCGCTTCAGTCGGCCTGATATTGACTTAAGGGTCCCGTCAACTTACAAAAATACCGCCCCTGCTAACTCAAAGCATTCCTTAAGTAATCTGTGCTGGTGGGAATTGTTTCCTTTGGCTGGGCTGGAGGAAATTATTCGTGAAGTTCGAACCAGGAATTGGGACATTAAGGAGGCAGCCCAAAAGGTCCTGGGGGCGCGCTTTCGATTGAGGCAGGCGCGGGCAGACCTGTTCCCTCAAATCAGCATTGATGCAAAGGCCCAGCGCCAGAAAAGCCCTATTACTGGGCCCCCGGGTAAATCTTTTTCCACCAAGACAGATACCTTTATGCTCTCTGCTGCCGCTTCTTATGAACTGGACTCGTGGGGCCGGGTGGCTGAACAACGACTGGTGATAAAAGGGCAGGGAGCTGTCCGGCCTGTGAGAGAAATCGACTTGGTCCCCGAGGTGGCTGGGAAGGTGATCTATGTCTCACCCTCGCTTCTAAATGGTGGACAGTTTAAGGCGGGTGAGACCTTGGTAAAAATTGATCCCGTGGACTACGAGTTGGCCGTGATCCTTGCCAGGGCCCGTGTAAGAGAGGCCCAGAGCACCCTAGAGCTATTAGAAGAGGAGTCATCTCAGGCCCGGACTGAATGGGAGATGAACCATTCAGCAGACCCGGTGCTGGCGAAAAATCCGCCTCCCCTGCTTGTAAAAGGCCCTCAGATAGCCGCGGCAAGGGCACAGTTGGAGGCTGCACGGGCCGATCTCAGAAGGGCGCTTCTTAATCTAAAAAGAACAGAAATTGTTTCTCTTTTTGATGGAAGGGTGATTACCGCAAAGGTGGGAATAGGTCAGTATGTAAAGCCCGGCCAGGTATTGGCTAAGGTATATTCAACAGAGGCGGTAGAGATCTCTGTGCCCCTTCAAAAGAGTGACATCGCATGGTTTCATGTACCCGGGCTTACGCCTGGCAGAGGGCTAGGGGCTAAGGCCCTGGTGAGGGCCAAATTTGCCGGGAAGGAAATGGTTTGAGAAGGAAGGGTCTTAAGGTCAGAAGGTAAAATCGACGAGCACACCAGGATGGTCAATGTGATTGTGAGGGTTGATCGCCCCTATCAAAGAAGACCTCCCTTGGCTGTAGGACTGTTCGTGGACGTGGATATACAGGGCAGGGCATGGTCCAAGGGCCGGGTCCGCAGAAAGTGGTGGCAACCTGGCGCAGATCTTTATACAGCTACCAGGAGAGAAGCACAGAAAAACCAGCGCAACAAGGCTTCTGAAGCTCTGGAGGCAAAAGGCAGGTCCCATAGCTGAGGCCGAGTCTCTTACCTACCGGGCAGAGTTTTTTAGCCCAGGCAATCCTATTGAGGTTCATCTTTCTCTAGAGAATCAGGAGTTGTTGAAGCGGGCCGCAGAGGACTTGAAAAACGAACTCAAGAAATACTCTGGTGTCTATAATATAAACGACAGCTTTCTACCAGGCAAAAAGGAGATAAGGGTCAAACTGAGGCCTCAGGGAAGAGATCTGGGTTTCACTCTGCAGGATCTGGCACAACAGGTGCGATTTGCTTTCTATGGCGCAGAGGCCCTGCGCTTTGAGAGGGATGAGGATGAAGTTAAGGTGCTGGTACGCTATTGGGAAAGCGAGAGGAGCCTTGAATCCACCCTCATGAATATGCGCCTTCGTACCCCTGGGGGTTATGAAGTGCCCTTCCAAGAGGTGGCACAGGTGAAAATGGCCCAAGGCTACACCTCTATTGAGAGAGCACAACGACGCAGGGTAATAAAGGTTATGGCCGATGTGGACGAGGAGGTTACAAATGCCCACGAGATACGCTCCTATCTCCAAAAGGAATATTTACCGGCACTCCAGAACCTTTACCCTGGGCTGAGGTACTCGATAGAGGGTGTGGGTAAGGAGGAGCACGAATCTTTGACAGATGTGATACAGGGCTTCATCATTGCTCTGTTTGCCATTTACGCCTTACTAGCAATTCCATTGAGATCCTTTTCCCAACCCTTTATAATAATGCTGGCTATTCCGTTCAGTCTCGTAGGTGCAGTAATGGGCCATCTTATAATGGGTTTTAACTTGAGTCTGTTGAGCCTGTTCGGCATGGTGGGCCTTGCAGGGGTCGCTGTAAATGACTCTCTTATCCTTGTAGATGCGGTCAATAGGCTTCGGAGGGGCGGCTCTGCCATAAAAGATGCAGTAGCAAGGGCAGGGGCCATGAGGTTTAGACCCATAATCCTAACCTCCATTACCACGTTTGCAGGACTCATGCCCCTTATTGTGGAAAAGAGTTTCCAGGCCAAGTTCCTAATTCCCATGGCGGTCAGCTTAGGCTTTGGAGTGCTTTTTGCTACCATAGTAACTCTGATTTTGATTCCGTGCGGGTATCTCATACTCAATGATCTCAAGGGGGTTCTCAGCACGGGAGCCGGAGAGGAGAAAGAGGGTGGAAATTGACAATACTCGCCCAGTGCGGAAGGCTGGTTCGAAAAAGATAGAGGTTGCGGCCTATTCAGGTTACAAGGCCAATGAGAGGCCACTTTACTTCATTGTGGGTAACAAGAAAAAAGTGGTCAAAAACCTCATAGACCGTTGGTATGGGCTGGAGCATGACTACTTCAAGGTCTTGGCCGACGATAGCAAGGTCTACCTGATAAAATGGCACCGATCTCTAGACGTGTGGCATTTGGTTCAGGTTTCAGAGCGTCTGGGCAAACATTAGACGAGTCTCTGGGTTTGATCTGAAGGTGAGTAAATCCACTTGTAACTGATTGGTCTACAATTGAGGGCTGTGACCTTTGGATGGAGAAATTCGTCCCTCAATCTTAGCCAGCTATAGGCAGGTTTTAGCTTGCGCAGCCTTCCGTCTTCAGGTGGTTTTGAGTGAATAGTGTGACGGTATGTGGCCTCTGTAACACCTACGTAATAGTCCTCAGCAGGGTAAAGATACCGAGACTTGAAAGAATCCACATTCATTCCCTCTCTTTCGGCCAGGGCGGTAATTTGTTCGTCGTTGAGTTGAATCAGAAAGAATTTTGATACCCCTCTCTCGGAATACTTGTACATGGAACGAGATTCGCAGCTTGATACAAAAACTGTGGAGATACAATCCAGCCGTCTGAGCAACTGGGCAGCAATTAGGCCCGCTGTTCTTCTTCCTCCCACACTGTGATGACACCCGTAGTATTCGAATAGCTTGTTTTGAAGGGTCCGTGCCACCTTGTCTCCATGTTCATAGAGATTGTCACGGACATATCGTAAATACTTTGCCAAGTCCTCGGCTGCATCAGCAATGGGCCAGTCGATTTTGACATGGAAGTGGGTCAGGGAGTAGCGGTTTCTCTTTTTTATTGTAGGATCCTGTTGTATCAACAACGCATAATCCACGTTTAGTAGCTGCTCTATAAAATCCAGGAATCCAGGATTTTCAAAATATCTCAGGTTGAGATTAAACCGCTTATAGAGAGAAAAGTTGGCCAGATATTCTAGATTCTTTTTTATGACAGCATTTTCCGGGAAAAAGCGAATGTAGTTCTTGAGCTGTGGACTTATGACACCTTCGCAAAAGATTACGATAAAGGTATTGAAGAGGGCAGATTCCTTTTCCATCTTTTTGGATTGAGGTTTTAGCTCGCTTTTATCCAAAAAGCTATATTCCACGCCCTCCCGCACATAATTGTAAAATGAATCTATTAGGGAAACCTTCATGAGGCGTCTTTCAAGGGCATCTCGTAGTACCTCATATAGGGAGCGTCTTAATTTTTCGTAATAGGACAGCCTTTCTCTATACTTCCACATGCCAACCCCTGCCTGTATGCGGCCGAATAATCTGGATACACTACTAGCACTATTCAACTGGAGGAAAGATGTAACACCTCGAAGATACTAACAAATAATATCTCAAATATGGTCTAAGTGTCAATTAAAAAAGAAAAATTTTACTCAATAAGCTTAATCAGCGAGCCCTGGTCTCCTTGTCCTCTGCCTTGGCCGTGGTGTTAAAAGGAAAGTAATGGGGGCCGGATTGAAAGTGCTTGACATATTGCCAACTTGGCTTATAGTAAAACCTTTATTTATTCATCTTTTGGGTGCTCCTTTCCCGAGTGCACAGATACTGAGGTATCATGGGCGTAGTAAGAAAGGAGAATCTTTAATTTACTTTATGAGTCTTTGATGATTGTAGATCTTACAGAAATTTTGGAAAAGCCCAAACAGTATCGGTTTAGTCTCCCGATTGAATGGTGGGAGTCGGATATTCCTGGAGATCAAATTCAAGGACTTGATAAGCCCCTTGAGGTAAGGATCACCATCGAAAGAATTGGAAGCCGCTTTGCTGTAAATGGGAGTTTGAATACCGGCCTTCTCCTCCAGTGCGATAGGTGTCTGGATATTTTTCACCAAGACCTTACATGCGAGTTTCAGGTCTATTTGGAAAGTGTTCCCGATGATTGGGAACCAGATGAAGAGGTGGAATTACTGGAGGAGGAGATGGGTGTGGATCTAATAAGGGGGGAAGAGGTGGAATTGGAAGACATAATAAGGGAACAGATCTATCTTTCTCTCCCTATGAAGATCCTTTGTAAAGAGGATTGTCAGGGGCTTTGCCCAGTGTGTGGGGCCAACCGCAATCGGCAACCATGCTGCTGCCAAGTGGTGCAAGGACATCCGGCCTTTCAGAAACTGAAGGCATTAAAATAATAAAGGAGAACAGGTCGAAAAATGGCTGTACCAAAGAAGAAAAAATCCAAATCCAAAAGAGATATGCGCAGGTCTCATGATCATGTGAAAATGCCCAATGTTTCTTTTTGTCCTCAATGTCATGAGCCCGTGCTACCCCATCACGTATGCCCCGAATGTGGCACGTACAAGGGAAGGACGATAGTCACTACTGAAGAGAGTTGATATGTATGTAGCCGTGGACGCCATGGGCGGAGACCATGCTCCAGAAGTGGTGGTTCAGGGCGCTGTAGAGGCTGTCACTGAGTTCGGCGTCTCTGTCATCCTTGTGGGCGACGAAGCACGACTTCGCGAGATTCTTGGCGACAGAAGGATTAGGGACCGAATTCTTACAGCACATTGCGAGGATTTTATAAGCATGGATGAACCGCCCTTGAAGGCGGTTCGAAAGAAAAAAAGGGCCTCCATCAGGGTGGCCTTTGATTTAGTTAGGGACGGAAAGGCAGAAGCGGTCGTGAGTGCCGGAAATTCCGGGGCCACTGTGGCTGCAGGCGTGTTGACCCTAGGGAGGCTTAAGGGTGTAGAAAGGCCCGCCATAGCCGGGGTTTTCCCGAGGGAGGCTGGCCCTGTGGTTCTCATTGACGTGGGGGCCAATGTGGACTGTAGACCAGCCCACTTGTTCCAATTCGGGATAATGGCCCGGGCCTTTGCGTCCTCTTGTTTAGGTCTTAGGGATCCCAAGATCGGACTCCTGAGTATCGGGGAAGAGGGCATTAAGGGGAATGAGCAGGTTCGCCTTGCAAGGGAGCTTTTTGAGAAAAGCAACTTGAACTTTATAGGGAATGTGGAAGGCCGGGACATCTTCGCGGGCGATGTGCAGATTATTGTCTGCGACGGGTTTGTGGGCAATGTTGCCTTAAAACTCAGTGAGGGGATGGCAGAGGCCGTACGTAAGATGCTCAGTAAGGATCTAAGATCTTCTTTTTTGGGGCGTGTTGGCTCGAGATTGGCCCAAGATTCACTTAGGAATTTTCAAGAAAAGCTTGATTATGAGATCTATGGAGGGGCTCCGCTTTTGGGTATTAATGGCGTTGGGGTGGTTTGTCACGGGGATTCAAGCCCTAGGGCCATAAAGAATGCTATCAAGCTGGCTGCTGATTATGTGGAAAACCGGCTGGTGGAAAAGATGTCAACAGAGTTGAAGGAGTTGCTTGACTAATATACATAAGTCAAAGCTCCTTGCATGGAGCTACCGAACGTTAGTCTCATTTCCCGTAATGTAGTAGGGGGATATGATTCTGAGAGAGTAAGGAGAGGTCCATGAATGAAAACGGTTCGAGGGTAGTGGTTATTACTGGAGGGTCCAGGGGTATTGGCCGGTGTGTGGCGCTTAAGTTCGCAGAAGAGGCTGCTCGAATTGTATTGGTACATTATGATCCTGATGAGTCCGCGGCCCAAGAAACACTAGCCCTCCTAAAGGAAAAGGGTGTACAGGTCGAAGCCCATAAGGTGGACGTCTCGGTTAGACAGGAGGTGGAAGAGCTGTTTGGGGATATCTTGGAGCGATACGGCAGGGTGGATGTGCTTGTCAACAATGCCGGGATCACCCGGGATACCCTGTTGATGCGTATGGGTGAAAAGGATTGGGATGCGGTTTTGAATGTGAACCTCAAGAGTGTATTTAATTGCACCCAGGCCGTAATCAGGGCCATGATCAAACAGCGCTCAGGGTGTATAGTGAGCATGTCATCCGTGGTTGGCCAGATTGGAAATGTGGGACAGGCCAATTATTCGGCTTCAAAGGCCGGCATTATGGGCTTTACCAAGACAGTGGCCCGTGAGGTGGCTGCCCGTGGCATACGGGTTAATGCCGTGGCTCCGGGTTTTATAGATACGGAGATGACAGCAGCGCTGCCCGAGAAGGTAAGGCAAAAATTCCTAGAGCAGATCCCGTTGGGTAGGATGGGAAGACCTGAAGAGGTGGCGGAGGTGGTTTACTGGCTATGTTCTGATTCTGCCAGTTATCTCACAGGCCAGGTGATACATGTCAATGGAGGGTTATACATGTAATAGGGCAGTTTTGTTTTTCGTGCTAATAGGTGAAGGCTGAACGCTCCCATGGGAAAATTTTTATTTTCTGATGGGTATAATGAGGTGACTGATTAAACGAAACAATGTTGAGGAGGTATGGGGCTTATGTCAGAGATCGAAGAAAAGGTGAAAAAGATCATTTGCGAACAGTTGGATGTGAATGAGGAGGATGTGGTTCCCGAAGCATCATTTGTGGATGATTTGGGCGCGGATTCGTTGGATCAGGTGGAACTTATCATGGCCATGGAGGAGGAGTTTGATATCTCCATTCCGGATGAGGATGCAGAAAAGATCACAACGGTTCAGGACGCCATTGATTATATCCAGAAAGCAATTGGCTAGATTGTGCTGAACTGGATGGATAGATGTGACAGCCGTGTAAAGAAAGGAGCAGTATTATGCCCCGAAGAGTGGTTGTGACAGGCATTGGTATGGTAACCCCTCTTGGGACTGGAGTGGAAAAAAATTGGGAGATGGCTTGCCAAGGGAGGTCAGGGATTGGTCCTATAACCAAGTTCGATGCCTCTGCCTTTGCCAGCCAGATAGCTGGGGAGGTGACGGACTTTCGTTCAGAAGACTTTATGGATAAGAAACAGATCAGGCACTTTGACATCTTTGTCCACTATGCAGTGGCCTCTGCCAGGATGGCCATGGAGGACTCGGGTCTCAAGATTGAGCCAAAGAATTGTCATAAGGTAGGATGCATCCTTGGTTCAGGCCTGGGGGGCTTGGAGATGTTGGAGCACTATCACAAGGTCTTATTGGATAGGGGGCCAAGGCGTATCAGTCCATTTTTTATTCCAGGGATGATCGCCAATATGGCCCCTGGCCAGATTGCTATTGAGTTTGGCGCAAGGGGGCCGAACCTTTCCATAGAGACGGCCTGTGCAGCCAGTGCACATGCAGTGGGCGAGTCATTTCGTCTCATTAGGGAGGGGATCGCCGATGCAATGATTACAGGAGGATCTGAGGCCGTTGTGACACCCCTTGCCTTGGGGGGATTTTGCTCCATGCGGGCCCTGTCTACTAGAAACGACGAACCTGAAAAGGCCTCCAGGCCCTTTGACCTGGACCGCGATGGGTTTGTTATGGGAGAGGGCGCAGGCATATTGATTCTTGAGGAGCTTGATCAGGCATTGGAGCGGGGGGCGAATATCTATGCTGAGGTGATCGGCTATGGCATGTCTGCAGATGCCTACCATGTGTCTGCGCCTGAGCCAGAAGGTGAAGGAGCCATTAGCTGCATGAAGATGGCGTTACAATATGCAGGCTTAAGGCCCGAGGATGTGGATTACATCAATGCGCACGGAACATCCACGAAACTGAATGACCTATCGGAGAACAAGGCCATAAAAGCGGTGTTTGGAGAGCACGCCTATAACCTGGCAATCAGCTCGACAAAATCCATGACTGGTCACCTACTGGGAGGGGCCGGTGGTGTTGAGGCCATTTTTACGGTTCTTACGGTTAAACACGGGGTGATACCTCCAACTATCAATTATGAAACCCCTGATCCCGAATGTGATTTGGATTATGTACCAAACCAGGCCCGAAAGGCGGACGTGAAGGTGGCCATGTCTAACTCCTTTGGCTTTGGAGGGACAAACGCCTGCCTTGTATTCAAGGCATTTGAACCATAGTAGTACCCCTCTTACATTTGTGTTTTGGATAGGACGTTATTTTTTTTTCAGGGGGATTGGGTATCTGAGAGGGATCTATGGACATCGTGATAGGTTGTGATCATGCGGGATTTGATCTGAAAGAACAGATCAGGCGGTTTCTAATGGAGGATCTGGGCTATAAGGTGGAGGACAGAGGGGTTTTTAGCAGGGATTCCGTAGACTATCCCCAAATTGCCCATGACGTGGCCTCTCTCGTTTCAAAAGGAAGATTCCCGTATGGCATTCTTATTTGTGGTACTGGAATTGGGATGAGTATTGTTGCAAACCGTTATAAGGGTGTGAGGGCTGCCTTGTGTCACAATATATATACAGCCCAGCTAAGCCGCATGCACAATGATGCAAACATTCTGGCCATGGGCGGGCGAGTCATTGGGGTTGGCCTGGCCCAGGAGATGGTGGCAGTGTTTTTGAGTACCTCCTTTGAGGGTGGTAGGCACAAAAGAAGAATAGAGCAGATTGATTAAGCAGGGGTGTTTGGTGAAGGAAAAGCGTTTAGAGGAAGTCGATTCCCAAGTATATGGCGCTATCCAGGCGGAAGTAAGGCGGGAGATTGACTCCCTGGTAATGATTGCGTCAGAAAATTATGCCAGCCGGGCAGTGATGGAGGCCCAGGCCAGTGTCATGACCAATAAATATGCAGAGGGATATCCAGGTTCCAGGTATTATGGTGGGTGCGAGTATGTGGATGTGGTTGAAAGACTGGCCATTGAAAGGGCCAAAAAGCTCTTTCAGGCCCAATATGTGAATGTGCAGCCCCATTCAGGGTCCCAGGCCAACATGGCCGTATATTTCAGCTTTCTTAACCCTGGTGATCTAATTATGGGAATGGAACTGTCCCACGGGGGGCACCTTACCCATGGAAGTCCGGTGAGTTTTTCGGGACAGATTTTTAAGACAGTCCATTATGGGGTGGATCCCAAAACCCATTTGATCGATTATGATTATGTCCGAGATCTTGCCAAAACACATAGGCCAAAGATGATCATTGCAGGGGCCAGTGCCTATCCTCGCAGGATTGATTTTCACCTATTCAGGGAGATTGCCCATGAGGTAGGGGCCTATTTAATGGCGGACATGGCCCATATTGCCGGCCTTGTGGCCGTGGGTTTGCATCCTTCACCAATTGGAGTGGCAGATTTTGTGACAAGCACGACGCATAAGACCCTGAGGGGGCCCCGTGGCGGTCTCCTATTGGCTGATGAGACATATGGAGACAAGCTGGATAAGGCCATATTTCCCGGCATACAGGGCGGCCCCTTGATGCATGTGATCGCAGCAAAGGCCGTGGCCTTTGGGGAGGCCCTTGAACCGGCCTTTACCGAGTATCAAAAGCAGGTGATTTTAAATGCTAGGACCCTGGCCAACAGATTGCTAAGCCATGGTTTTGAACTGGTGACAGGGGGCACGGATAACCATCTTCTATTAATTGACCTCACGCGATTTGGGCTCTCAGGGCTGGAGGCAGAACAGGCCCTTGGTGCGGTGGGAATTGTGGCTAATAAGAATGCCGTGCCATTTGATAAACGAGGCCCCAAGATTACCAGCGGACTGAGGTTGGGGACCCCTGCCCTTACCACAAGGGGGCTCAAGGAGGCCGAAATGGAGCAACTGGCTGATATCATAAAAAAGGTCCTGGACAACCCCCACAGTGAAGCCACTCTAGAAAGGGCACGGTCCGAGGTCTTGGATATATGTAGGGCATACCCCATTTACTCTTTTTGGAACTCACAGTAATGCCGTGGTGGGGTTTTTTAGTAGGATAGACAAATGCCTAGACCGTCATGGACAGATTATTTCATGTCCATAGCCAGGATGGTTGCACAACGATCCACGTGTCTGCGTCGGCACGTGGGTGCGGTCATTGTTAAGGATAAGAGAATCTTGGCCACGGGATACAACGGCGCCCCTGCGGGTCTCAGACATTGTGAGGAAACGGGCTGCCTGCGCAAGAATGCCTCTATACCCTCTGGAACCCGTCATGAACTGTGCAGGGGATTGCACGCTGAGCAGAACGCCATTATCCAGGCGGCTTATCATGGTATCTCCATTGCGGGCTCGACGCTTTATTGTACCAACAGACCTTGCGTGATCTGTTCCAAAATGATTATTAATGCAGGGATAAAGAAGATATATTTTGAAGAGGGGTATGACGATCCACTGGCCGCCGAGATGCTCAAAGAGGCGGGTATTGAACTTGTGAGGGTGACGAAGTGAAATGTCCTTATTGTTCGCAGATCAATAACAGGGTCATTGATTCCCGGCTGAGTAAAGATGGGAGAATGATTCGGCGGCGGAGAGAGTGCCTTGAGTGTGGAAGGAGATTCACCACCTATGAAAAGCTTGAAGAGATGCTTCCCATGGTGGTGAAGAAAGACGGACGCCGCGAACCTTTTAACAGGGACAAGATTGTGGCAGGCATCAGAAAGGCCTGTCAGAAACGCCCCATCAGCACGACCAAGATCGAGGAATTTGTAGATTCATTGGAGCTTTACTTCCAGGAGCAGGGCAAGAAAGAGATAGATAGTTCGGAGATTGGTGAAATGGTTATCAATAACCTCAGAGAATGGGATGAAGTGGCATATGTCCGATTTGCTTCAGTATACCGCCAATTCAAGGACATTAATGAATTTATGGCCGAGCTGGAGGAAATTCTGAGGAGTAGAAAGGAGAAAGATCATTCATAGGACAGTTCCTTTGTAACCTGCCTGTGCTCCCCCCAAGCTGCCAAAAATCATGCCCTGCTGGGTGTTTCAGTTCACGTGATTGTAGCTTTAGCAGTTTTTAAGATGGCACGAACTGATCTGGACACAAAATTCATGCGCATGGCCCTAAGGGAGGCCCGGAAGGGATTGGGAAAGACTTCCCCCAACCCCACTGTGGGCGCTGTTGTAGTACGTGATGGCAGGGTCCTGTCCAAGGGATTCCACAGGAAGGCCGGTTTTCCCCATGCTGAAGTGGAGGCACTGCGCAAGCTTGGCCATGAGGCCAAAGGATGCACCCTTTATGTGACTTTAGAGCCGTGTAACCACTATGGCCGCACCCCCCCCTGCACCCATGCTATCGTGCAGGCAGGAATCAGTAGGGTTGTCGTGGGTATGATGGATCCCAACCCCAATGTTAGCGGCGGTGGGTGCCAATACCTTTCCCAAAATGGAATCCAGGTGGAATGTGGCGTGTTGGAGCAAGAATGCAGGCGGATCAATGAGGCCTATATCAAGTTTGTTCAAACCGGCAGGCCTTTTATTTTGGTGAAATGCGCTTTGACCATGGATGGTTGGACGGCCACACGAACAGGACATTCAAAATGGATAACAAACGCCAGGTCAAGGGCCTTTGCCCACAGGCTTAGGCGGGATGCGGATGCGGTGATGGTAGGGCTGGGTACGGTACTACAAGATGATCCACTGCTTACCGCCAGAGACAAAAAGCATTCTCATAGGCAACCCTTGCGCATTATTGTTGATACCAATCTTAGCAGCCCAGTGGACTCCCTGGTATTCAGGACCACAGATATCGCAGGAACAGCAGTAGCCGTGGGTTCTCATCTGGAAAGCTCCGCTAAGATAGAGGCCTTGGAGACAAAGGGTGTTGAAATCATTAAGTGTCCGGTCAAGCAAGGAAAGATTGACTTGGCTGCCTTAATGGATATATTGGGAAAAAAGTCGATCGTATCCCTCTTGGTGGAAGGGGGTGCAAGGATTATTCGCTCCTTGATTCAGGAGAGCCTTGTTGATAAATTTTATCTTTTCTTGGCCCCCAAACTCCTTGGAGGGGGTGACGGTATCCCCATGATCGCGGGGCAGGGGCCTGAGAGCATTGAGCAGTGCTTGAAGTTGAAGGACCTGAGGATTCGGCGGTTTGAAGAAGATGTTATGATCACAGCCTACCCGGTTTATCAATAGGAATCAGGGTATTGGAGGCTTAATGTTTACAGGTCTTGTGGAAGGTATAGGTTCGGTGAGAGCGGTGAAGCGGATGGGGGGCGATGTTATCCTGACAATTGCTCCTCCCTTTGATGTCTCTGCCTGCCAGGTAGGTGAGAGCATTGCCGTTGATGGGGTTTGCCTGACCGTGACAGGTATAAAGGGCAACACCATTACAGTGGATGTTTCTGAAGAAAGTCTGTCCAGAAGTACCCTGGGCCATTTAAAACAAGGAGATCAGGTGAATCTGGAGCGGGCCTTGCGGCTCACAGACCGTCTTGGGGGCCATCTGGTGTTGGGACATGTGGACGGGATCGGCAAGATTGTGAAAAAGCAGCCCCGGGGGAGATCCTGGCTAATCAGAATAGGCATGGCCCCTTGGCTTACAAGGTATACCATTGAAAAGGGCTCCATTGCAGTGGATGGGATAAGCCTTACCATTAACCGTTGTTACCCGGATGGTGTGGAGGTAAATATTATCCCTCAAACAGGCAAAGAAACCACGCTGTTGAGCAAAAAGGTGGGAGACCCTGTAAACATTGAGACGGATCTTATTGGAAAGTATGTAGAGAGATTAATGTTGGGCAAAGAAAAAGAAGAAGACAACAACCGGAATAAGGAATCTGGCCTAAGCGCTCAAATGCTGAAGACTTTAGGATTTGGTGAATAACATGCCGATTGCAAAAATCGAAGACGTATTAGAAGACTTGCGGCAAGGCAAGATGATCATCCTCGTGGATGACGAGAACAGGGAAAACGAAGGGGATCTGACCATTGCCGCAGAAAAGGTGACTCCGGAGGCCATCAATTTTATGGCCAAGTATGGCCGAGGGCTTATTTGCCTGGCCCTTGCGCCTGAAATTGTGGAGAGGCTGAAGCTGCCTCCCATGGTCTATGACAATCGCTCGCCGTATAAGACTGCATTTACCGTTTCCATAGAGGCCCGCCACGGTGTTACCACGGGCATTTCAGCGGCTGATAGGGCTCATACCATTCTCACCGCTATTGCCGATGATGCCAAGCCCGAGGACCTAGTGCAGCCAGGACATGTTTTTCCCTTGAGGGCCAGAAGAGGCGGCGTGCTTTTCAGGACTGGCCAAACAGAGGGTTCAGTTGACCTTGCCCGGTTGGCAGGGCTGAAACCAGCAGCGGTCATTTGCGAGATCATGAAGGACGACGGGACCATGGCTCGCATGCCCGATCTGGAAAAATTCGCAGAGGAACACGGGCTAAAAATCTCCACAGTGGCCGATATCATTGCCTACCGCATGCGAACCGAGTCCTTTGTTCACAAGGCCGCTGAGACAGTGCTCCCCACCCCCTACGGCGAATTTAGGGCCATGGCCTTTGTCAATGACATTGATGACTACGAACACCTGGCCTTGGTGAGGGGGGAAATTAGACCTGACAAAGAGGTGTTGGTTAGGGTCCATTCCCAGTGCCTTACAGGCGATGTCTTTGGCTCTTATAGGTGTGATTGTGGAGAGCAGCTCAAGGCCGCCATGGAAATGATCCAACGTCAAGGCCTGGGAGTGCTTCTCTACCTCCAGCAGGAGGGCAGGGGCATAGGACTTGCCAATAAACTGAAGGCCTATGCACTTCAGGACCAGGGATTGGATACGGTGGAGGCCAATGAAGAACTGGGTTTTGATGCGGACCTGAGGGACTATGGTGTGGGGGCCCAAATATTGGTGGCACTGGGGGTCCGAAAGATGAAATTGCTGACTAATAATCCCAAGAAGATTGTGGGATTGGAGGGATATGGTTTAAAGGTGACCGGAAGAGTGCCCATTGAGGTGGAGCCGAGGCCAGAAAACAGAAGATATCTTATGACCAAATGTCAGAAACTGGGACATCTGATGCGGATATTGGAGGAAAAACAGGAGGAATGATGCCTTGGACCTCACCAGAGGTCTTCGCCATCATGCCACTAAGGGAAAGGGGGAAGGAGATGCCCAAGACAACAGAAGGCCGACTTGATGCCCGGGATTACAGGTTCGCTGTTGTGGTAAGCCGCTTCAATGATTTTGTGAGCTCCCGCTTGGTTGATGGGGCAATGGATGCCCTTATTAGGCACGGAGCTGAAGAAGATCAGGTTCACCTGGTCCGTGTTCCTGGGGCCTTTGAGATTCCCCTGGTTGCGAAAAAATTGGCCCAAACCGGTGAATATGACGCAGTCATATGCCTGGGTGCGGTGATCAGGGGGGCCACACCTCATTTTGAATACGTGGCCGCTGAGGTATCTAAAGGTATAGCCAATGTGGCCTTGGAAACGGGCGTGCCTGTTACCTTCGGGGTATTGACTACCGATACCTTAGAACAGGCAGTGGAAAGGGCGGGTTCCAAATCTGGAAATAAGGGGTTTGAGGCAGCAATGGCTGCCATAGAAATGGTGAATCTATTTAAGGCCCTTTGATTTTTTCAGGGCATACCCTAGAAAATAGGAAATGGGCAAAAGGAGACGAGCCAGAGAACTGGCGGTCCAAGTTCTTTTCCATTTGGAATATACCGACGACCATCCGGATGAGGCCTTTGAACTGATATGCACGCATTTTGGTGCCTCGGATTCGATTCAGGGTTTTTCAAAAGAACTGGTTAGCGGCGTTATGGCCTATAAGGAAGAATTGGATCATCGGATTCGTAAGGCCTCTAAGAACTGGAGAATTGAGAGGATGTCAAGGGTGGATCGCTGTGTATTGAGGTTGGCCACCTTTGAAATCCTCTTCCGTGAAGATATTCCCCCTAAGGTTTCCATTGACGAGGCTGTGGAGCTGGGTAAGAAATTCGGGTCTGAAGACTCGGCAGCCTTTATTAACGGCATCCTGGACAATATTTACAACACCTGGTTGCGGGAGACAGGACACAAAGGTGAGGATGAAGGCTAATCACTTGGTTTGATAATATGCAGCTTGATTTGCGGTTTACCTCACGACCTCTCCATGCCATCTGGTGTGAGGCGGTCGTGGGATTCGTATACAAGGATTCCTTTCTCACTGAAGGGCATGTGGCCGGGGTTGATCAAAAGACCTCGGCCTATTTGCGATATCTCAACAAGAAGGGCTTTTGGGATGGGGCCATTGGAGAGACGCTGCTGATAGCTGGCGAAGAAAGGCTTAGGGCAGACAAGGTGCTTTTCAAGGGCCTGGGACCAAGGGACGAGTTAAAACCTGAGGAACTGATCGAGCAAGTGGTGGCAGCCAGCAGGCTTCTTGAGGCAATGGGTGTGCAAAGCTTTGCAGTAAAGATTCCACTTTTGGGGGATATGGACAGACATGTGGGGCAACTTGAAAAGACCGTAAAGGAGATGATGGGCCCTTTTATACAAAGGCATATGCCAGAGGAGGATTACCTGCTCACCGCTCTTTTTTCGGTCGAGACTGTGATGTTGGAGGTCCTAAGGGAGATGGAAGCAAAACTCAAGGCCTATTTTGAGCCAACGATTTACTGTACGTTGGTGGTTGAGCCATCGGGAAGCGGGGCGAATATCTAGCGACAGGATAAAATACAGCAATGTACCAATATTTTCTTCCTCCAGGAGGCTGGGTCGTAACAGTAATAATGACATTACGATGCAACCTCGAGAGGAGAAGGGATTGAAAGCCTTGTAGGATCGGGAAGGATAGGAGCTATGAAGTATCAACCAGAAGTGATTGAGACAAAGTGGCAAGAGCGCTGGGAAAGGGAGGGTCTGTTTCGGGTCACAGAAGATCCATCAAAACAAAAGTATTACTTGCTCGAGATGTTTCCTTATCCCTCGGGCAAAATTCATATGGGCCATGTCCGGAACTATACCATCGGTGATGTGGTGGCCCGCTATAAACGGATGATAGGCATGAATGTGCTCCACCCCATGGGATGGGACGCCTTTGGGCTACCGGCTGAAAATGCTGCCATTGAGAACAATACCCATCCTGCAAAATGGACATTTGACAATATTGAGGTCATGAGGACTCAACTTAAACGCATGGGGTTCAGTTATGATTGGGACAGGGAATTTGCCACATGCGATCCAGAGTATTACAGATGGGAACAACTGGTTTTCTTGCAAATGTATAAAAAGGGGTTGGCATACAAGAAACGAACCCATGTGAACTGGTGCGACAAGTGCCAAAGCGTGCTGGCCAACGAGCAGGTGGAAAACGGGCGATGCTGGCGTCACACGGATCAAGAGGTGACCATTAAGGAAATGGACAGCTGGTTCCTAAAGATTACCGACTATGCAGAGGAACTCCTGGATTTTTGTGACAAGCTGCCTGGCTGGCCTGAGAGGGTCTTGACCATGCAGCGCAATTGGATCGGCAAGAGCTATGGTGCCATTATAAAGTTCCCCCTTGTGGGATCAGATGAGGTCATTGAGGTCTTTACCACTAGGCAAGATACGGTCTATGGGGCCACTTTTCTTTGCTTTGCCCCGGAACACCCTAAGGTTAAAGAGATCATCAAGGGACTCCCCCAGGAGAAAGAGGTTTTGGACTTTGTGGAGAGAACCCTCAAGATGGACAGCTACATGAGGACTGCCGATTTTACGGCCAAGGAGGGTGTCTTTACGGGTCGATACTGTCTGAACCCCGTAACGGGCGAGGAGATTCCCATTTATGTGGCCAACTTTGTGCTTTTCGACTATGGGACCGGCGCCATTATGGCTGTTCCCACGCACGATCAGAGGGATTTTGAGTTTGCAAAGAAATACGGCCTTCCCTTAAGGGTAGTGATCAGACCTCCAGATCAAGAATTGGATGAGGAGACCATGACTGAGGCCTATGTGGAGGAGGGCATCTTGGTCAACTCTGGTCCCTTTAATGGACAGAGGAATCTTGAAGCCCTAGACAGCATTGCCGAATACCTAGAATCAAAAGGCTGGGGCTACAAGACCGTGAACTATCGTCTCAGGGACTGGGGCATCTCCAGGCAGCGGTACTGGGGGGCGCCGATTCCTATTATCTATTGTGAAAAGTGCGGTACTGTACCTGTGCCTGAAGAGGACCTCCCCGTGGTCTTGCCATTGGACCTGGACATGCGGCCCAATGGGGGATCTCCGCTTCCTTTTGAGCCGTCCTTTTATGAGACCACCTGCCCTAAATGTAAGGGAAAGGCCCGCCGGGAAACAGATACCATGGATACCTTTGTGGAATCTTCCTGGTATTTTATCCGGTATGCCTGTCCTAACTATGACAAGGGGCCCATTGACTCAAAACGCGCCGAGTACTGGATGCCAGTAGACCAGTACATCGGCGGCATTGAGCATGCCATCCTCCATTTGCTGTATTCGCGGTTCTATACAAGGGTATTGCGGGATCTGGGCTATGTGAATATCAGTGAACCCTTTACAAACCTTCTCACCCAGGGGATGGTATGCAAGGAGACACAAGAATGCCCTGAGCATGGGTATCTCTATCCTGAAGAGGTAAAAGACGGCCGCTGCGCCCTGTGCAATCGAGAGGTGATCATTGGCAATACGGTCAAGATGTCCAAGTCCAAGAAGAACGTGGTGGATCCCCAAAAGATGATTGACACCTATGGCGCTGATACGGTCAGGATGTTTTGTCTCTTTGCCGCTCCTCCGGAAAAGGATCTGGAGTGGAGCGAACAGGGTGTTGAGGGCGCGTACCGTTTTCTCAACAGGATATGGCATTTGGTAACGGATCATCTGGATCAAGTGGCGGGCGTCAAGCCTTATGCAGGGGACACACCCCTTGATGATCGACTCAGGGCCTTGCACCGCAAGACCCATCAAACCATTAAGAGGGTGACCAATGACATTGAGAACCGATTCCATTTCAATACGGCCATTGCGGCTGTTATGGAATTGATCAACGAGGTTAATCAATACCTCCATGGAGAGGCTGAGAAGGACCAGAGGGCTTGGTCGGTTGTACGGGAAGCCATTGAGACGGCCGTGATACTGCTCAGTCCCGTGGTCCCTCATATTACAGAAGAGCTATGGAGGATGCTGGGCCATGACAACTTCCTCCTTACACAACCATGGCCGTCTTATGATGCCGATGCATTGCAAGAGGAAAAACGCCTTATAGTGATTCAGGTCAACGGAAAGGTTAGAAGCCGAATTGAACTCCCTGCTTCCTCTGATGACAAAGACATAGAACAGGCCGCCCTGGCCGATGAGAGGGTTCAACGGTTTGTAGGGGATAAGCCCGTAAAAAAGGTCTATGTGATCAAGAAAAAGCTGGTTAACGTGGTTGTGTAAAGATGGTGGACCCAAAGATATTGATCCCGCAGTGGAAAGCCAGCCTGTCGAAAGACTCTGCATTCAAGGCATGCTTGTGGGCTGTGGTCTTATTGGTATTTTCCGGATGTGGTTACCGTTTGAACCTGTCCGGGTCCTCCATGCGCGGCGGCCTCAATACGCTGGCCATCCCTATGGTGGAAAGTTCTGCCACCGTTGCGGGTCTGGAGGCCGATTTTACCAATATCATCCGCCAAGAATTCCTGTCCCACTCTACCATTCCCATTGTTTCAGAGAAGGAAGCAGATGCTGTTTTGATAGGCAGGATTGAACGTATTGAGACAGCTCCTCTAAGCTATGATATTCAACAGACCTCTGTCCAGGACCACACTGTGACCTATGAGGTGACAAATCTCAGGAGGTTGAAGGTCTTTTTGAGCATAAGACTAATAAACCGACTCACGGGCGAGGTCTTATGGAGGGACAGCCATATGGAAGAAAAGGGGTCATATGCAGTCTGCACAGACCCCATCGAAAACCGCTTTAGAGAGAGAACGGCCCTCAAAGAGATCGCTCGGCTCCTTGCAAAAAGGGTGTATCTCAAAACAGTGGATACATTTTGATGCAGCGCGACGTGAAACCAGAGGAACTCCTGAAACGGCTGGAGACCGGGACCCTTTCTCCCTATTACCTCTTTTACGGCCCTAGTGAATTTTTGAAAGAAAATGTCTTGATGCAAATACGCAATAGGGCCCTTGCACCTGGTACGAGGGATTTCAATCTCCAGGTCTTTTATGGGGATGAAGCAAGCCCTGGACAGGTACTTGAGGCAGCGAGATCTCTGCCCTTCATGGCCGAACGCAGAATGGTTATTGTAAGGCGTGCAGAGGGCTTCAAGAAGGCTGATCAGAAGGACTTTTTGCCCTACCTGGAGACCCCTGTTCCCTCCACTTACCTTATCTTCTTGGCTTCTAATGTGGATTTTTGGCAGCCGCTCTTTTCCAAAATAAGAGAGGCGGGAAGGGCAGTCCATTTTGCGCCCTTAAGGGAGGGCCAGATTGTGCCATGGCTGCGGTCAGTAGCCAGGGACATGGGCCTACGAATCTCTCGGGAGGCGTGCGCGTACCTTCATCAAATTGCGGGAAACAGCCTCATGGATCTTTATGGCGAGTTGGAGAAGCTTTCCCTACGTTACGGTGACAACCCCATAGGGATTGAGCAGGTGCGCGAGACCGCCATAAATAGCAAGGCATACAACATCTTTGAACTTGTGGATCGTGTCTCGGAAAAGAGATGTGCCTCAGCGCTTCAGGTCCTGCATAGGCTCTTGCAACAGGGGGGCCGGGACTCTGCCCTTGGAATTATTGGAATGCTCAATCGGCAGTTCAGGCTATTGTGGCAAACAAAATGGATGAAGGCTCAAGGGCAGGCCCAGGAGGTGGCCAAAAAGCTCGGCATCCCCCCTTTTTCGGCCAGGAAATTGTTGGAGCAATCGGAAAACTGGTCAGAGGGACAATTACGTGAGTTTCTTGAGAGCCTTTACCAGGCTGATTCCCGGATTAAATCAGGCTCTCAAGAAGAAATCATTCTGGAAAACGTGATTATTTCCCTGTGCAAGGGAAAGCATCAAGAGGAAAGTTGGTTTACAAGGCGATAAAGGCGGGAAATTTTTCTGGCTGCAGTATTCTTGTGGATTACTCCTTTTGAAGCAGTTTTTTGAATAATGGATACTGCCTTTTTCAGCTTTGCCTGGGCCTCTTCCAGGGAGTTCATGCTGACCGCCATCCGAACCTCTTTTGAAACATTTTTTACCCTGGTCTTGTAACTCTTATTGCGCAGCCTTCGGACCTGGTTCTGTCTGGCCCTCTTGATCGCAGATTTATGATTTGCCAATGCCGTAACCTCCTAAATGGATGAATAAATTTTGGCTTGGGGAGTTCTTTTTCCTTCCCAAAAATATTATTAATGCCACCAAAAAAGACAAATGTCAAGTAACACTAGGGGTGAAAAAACTACTTCCAGGCCGTACCGAGCCGGGGACCCGCCCGAAGGGTGGGGACTGAGTCGAGCCCGAAGGGCGAGCGAAGAAACCGAACAAGTGACCCGCGCAGCAGGAACTGTGGGGTTCTTTACCTTTCTTAGTCGGATTCTGGGCCTTATCCGGGATATGGTAATTGCCTCCCTTTTCGGCTCAGGCATGGTTGCAGATGCCTTTTTTGTGGCCTTCCGGATACCCAATTTGCTCAGGCGCCTTTTTGCAGAAGGCTCTCTTACTATCGCATTTATTCCTGTTTTTACTGATTACCTGAATAAGAAAGGCAAGCCAGAGGCCTTGGATTTGGCCAGGGTAACACTTACCATTGTCTCCATCATACTCGTGGTGGTATCCATCGCAGGGGTGCTGTTGGCCCCATGGATTGTAAGGTTACAGGCCTTTGGATTTGGTCCTGCAGGGGCCAAGTATGAACTCACGGTGTTTCTGACTAGGATTACCTTTCCCTATATCCTACTCATAAGTCTTGTTGCCTTTTTTATGGGCGTCTTGAATTCCTTGAGGCATTTTGCAGCCCCTGCTGCTGCACCCATCTTTCTAAATGTGGGGATTATAGGCGGGGCAGTGCTTATCTCGCCTCATCTGAAAGAGCCTATCGTGGGAGTGGCAATGGGCGTGATTATTGGCGGGATCCTCCAGGTACTTTTGCAAGTGCCTTGGGTCAAGGGGGAGGGGTTGAGGCTATGGCCCAAATGGAATCCTGCCCATCCAGCTGTGAGGCGTATTGGGGTGTTGATGTTGCCGGCAATTTTTGGCTCAGCCGTATATCAATTCAACCAGTTTATGGGAACCCTACTGGCCTCGTTTCTGCCTGAGGGTAGCATCTCATGGCTTTATTATGCGGACCGGATTGTACAGTTCCCCCTTGGGATCTTTGGGATCGCCATAAGCACGGCTGCACTTCCTGCACTTTCTACCCATGCTGCCTTGGAGGATTCCGAGGAATTCTCCCAGACCCTTTGCCACGCCCTGAGAATGGTCTTTTTCATCACACTGCCTTCTCTTGTTGGCCTTATGGTTCTGGGAGAGCCGATTGTAAAGCTTATCTATCAGAGAGGGGCCTTTACAGCCCATGCCGCTTCCATGACCAATAGGGCCCTTTTCTTCTATGCCATCGGGCTGTGGGCCTTTTCTGGCATCCGGGTGCTGGTCTCGGCATTTTATGCCATGCAGGACACCAAGACCCCTGTCATGGTAGCCGTTGGGGCCCTTGTAGTCAATCTGGTCCTAAGCCTTTGCCTGATGGGACCCATGAAACATGCGGGCCTGGCATTGGCCCTCTCTGGCGCATCAGGATTTCAATTTGGCCTTCTCGTAGTATTACTTAAAAAGAAGGCCCCCCAGATCTGCTTGTCTCCGGTAATAAGCTCGGTGATAAAGAGTTCAGTGGCCTCTTTGGGAATGGGCATATTTCTTTATTGGGGCCAGGCCAGGTGGTCTGGGGCATATGCGGGATCGGGGCTGTGGTATTTGCTGGCCAATGTGGGTATTATGGTAGGCATAGGAATGGCGCTGTATTTCATCTTGGCTAGGATCATGGGCTGTGAGGAGTTGAGATCCTTGTTAGGGGTGGTCAGGCCATTGAAGAGATCCGGAGGTGGGCAGCAGTCCTAGTGCCTAATGAAAAGGCTGGCTTCAATCGATTTGGGAAGTCATACTGCCAGGATCTTGGTGGCAGAGGTCTCGGATGCCCCACGCATAAAGGACATTGTGCGGGAAAGACATTATGTGCGCCTGGCCGTCCAAGGGCGGGCATTCTTTGAAGGCCTTTCAATACCCATTGCAGCTCAGGACCGGGCCATAAGGGCATTAGGCCGGTTTTCCCAATTGGCCGCCTCCTACGGCGTTGACCGCATTGTTGGGGTAGCTACTGGCGTAATTCGAACTGCAACAAACAGAGATGCCTTTCTTAGGCGCATTTATCAAGAAACGGGCTTGGCCATTCGGGTTATCTCAGGTGAGGAAGAAGCAGCGCTTACGGCAAAAGGGGTTCTGAGCGGTGTACCGGGAATCAGGAGGCCCTTTATTATTTTCGACCTGGGAGGAGGGAGCACCGAGTTTTACTATGGTACGGAGGAGCGGGAAACTACCTTGTCCATTCCAATGGGCGCAGCGGTCCTCACGAGGCGTTATCTCAGGCAAGATCCACCTGATCCTCATGAATTGGTGCAGCTGGATGAAGCGCTTTCCAAGCTGCTCACAAACGAATTGCCCCATGTACTTGAAGGACACAAGGGGCTGACCGTGGTAGGTACTGGTGGAACCGTAACATCCCTTGCTGCCATGGCTCAGGGGCTGGAGCTGGAAGATATATACCCAGAAAAGCTCAATGGACTGGCAGTAACCACTTCTCAGATCGAGGAAATTTTTGATAAGATAAAAAAATTACCTGTGGCCAAAAGGGCGATGTTGAGCGGCCTTGACAAAGGCCGAGCAGATGTGATTATTGCAGGTGCGCTGGCTGTGTTGTCCATACTTCATCACTTCCAGGTATCTTCTATGGTGATCAGCTTGTCTGATCTGCTCGAAGGACTTTTAATGGAGATGATGGAAACATAACGCTATAAGGGAGCGAGATATGAATAAAGATGAAATGAGGATTGGTTTGACCTTCGATGACCTTTTGTTAGTGCCGCGTCATTCCTCTGTATTACCTGCCCAGGTGGACGTGAAGACGAGGCTTTCAAGAAAAATAACACTCAATATTCCCATTGTAAGTGCAGCTATGGATACAGTGACCGAATCGGAAACGGCCATCACTATGGCCAGACAGGGAGGTATCGGATTTATTCACAAAAATATGAGTATTGCGCGTCAGGCCCTTGAGGTTGAGAAGGTCAAGAAGTCTGAAAGTGGCATGATTGTTGATCCCATCACGGTGGAGCCAGAGCAGAAGCTCCATGAGGTACTAGAAATTATGAGAAGATACAGGATCTCCGGCGTCCCTGTGGTCAAAGGAGGCAACCTAGTGGGCATCATTACCAACAGGGATCTGAGATTTGAGACAGACCTGGACCAAAAGGTCGAGGCTGTGATGACCAAGGATAATTTGGCCACTGCAAAGGTGGGGATTACACTGGAGGAATCCAAGGCCATTCTCCATGCCCGACGAATAGAAAAACTACTGGTGGTGGACGATGATGGAAAGCTCAAAGGGCTCATTACCATTAAGGATATTGAGAAGATAAAGAAATACCCAAATTCCTGCAAGGACGAGTTGGGGCGTTTGCGGGTTGGAGCTGCTGTGGGGATAGGGCCAGACCTTGAGGAAAGGATCGCTGCATTATATGAGGCGGATGTGGATGTGGTGGTGGTGGATACGGCCCATGGCCATTCCCACGGGGTAATCAAGGCCGTGGAGAAGATCAAGGCGAACTACCCTGATCTGGAGTGCGTGGCAGGCAATGTGGCTACTGCCGAGGGGACGCGGGCCCTTATCAAGGCCGGAGCAGATGCGGTGAAAGTAGGAGTTGGCCCGGGCTCTATATGCACCACACGTGTAGTGGCAGGTGTGGGGGTGCCACAGATGACAGCCATTATGGACTGCGCAGAAGAGGCGCAGAAATGGGATGTCCCCATTATTGCAGATGGAGGTATTAAATATTCAGGTGATATTACAAAGGCCATCGCAGGGGGAGCAAGTACGGTGATGATAGGGAGCCTGTTTGCCGGTACAGAAGAAAGCCCAGGGGAGACAGTGCTTTTTCAAGGTAGGACCTATAAGGTTTACCGTGGCATGGGTTCCTTGGAGGCTATGAAAGAAGGTAGCAGGGATCGTTATTTCCAGGTAGAGGCCAATACTGAGGAGAAGCTTGTGCCAGAGGGGATAGTGGGCCGCGTGCCCTATCGTGGCCCCCTTGCGGATACCCTTTACCAATTGATAGGGGGGCTTCGGGCAGGAATGGGATATCTAGGATGCGCCAATATCCAAGAGCTTCAGACAAAACCCCAATTCATGCGAATCTCAAGCGCGGGACTACGGGAAAGTCACGTCCATGACGTGATAATCACCAAAGAGGCGCCCAATTACTGGATGGATTGAAACCTGTTTTGTCCTAAGTACCTTTCTTTTGGAGCGAAATCGTGAATTAAAATCACTAACGGTTTTTCTAGGTTCCTGCCACACTTCATAGGCGGATTTACCCACCTAAGGTTTGTGGCAGGTTAAGGTGAGGAGCATATGACCGCAAGCCTGTACAAACATAAGATCTTGATCCTTGATTTTGGCTCCCAGTATACCCAATTGATCGCTAGGAGGATTCGGGAGGCCCAGGTTTACTGCGAGATCCACCCTTATAATTTGGGCCTGGAAAAGATTAAGAAGTTTTCTCCAAAGGGGATAGTGCTGTCTGGAGGGCCTCTGAGTGTTTACGACACCAACGCCCCCATGCCCGAGGAGGGCGTTTTGGATTTGGGAATACCACTCCTTGGGATTTGTTATGGAATGCAGGTCTTGACACATGCCCTTGGGGGTGTGGTGGCACGTTCTGTGGATCGGGAATACGGCCATGCGGTGATCACTATACTGGACGATACTGACCTGTTTCATGGGTTAGGCCAGAAAGGGGGAGAGGTGGTATGGATGAGTCATGGGGATCGCATTGAAAAGATACCCCCTGGCTTCACGGTATTGGCCCAAAGCAAGAACAGCCCCATAGCAGCCATGGCTGATCGAAGCCGAAAGTTCTATGGTGTCCAGTTTCATCCCGAAGTAGCCCATACGCCCCAGGGCTCAAAGATTCTCAGTAACTTCCTCTTTGAGATATGCGGCTGTGAACCTTCATGGACCATGGCCTCCTTTGTCCGTCGAACAATAAAGAGTCTCCGGGAACAGATAGGTGAGGAAAGGGTAATCTGTGGCATCTCTGGAGGGGTGGACTCCTCGGTTACAGCCGTGCTTTTGCACAAGGCAGTGGGCAGGCAACTTTCCTGTATCTTTGTGGACAATGGTCTGCTTCGTCGCGGAGAGACCCAAGAGGTGATGGAGCTTTTTGGTAAGCGATACGGGATGGATCTTCATCTGGTGGATGCCTCGGAGCATTTTTTGAAACACCTCAAAGGGGTAACAGATCCTGAACAAAAGAGAAAGATCATTGGGCGGGAGTTTATCCGGGTATTTGAAAACAAGGCAAAGGAACTGGGAGAGGTTGCCTACCTAGCCCAAGGAACACTCTACCCGGATGTAATTGAAAGTGTCTCATTCAAAGGGCCGTCTGCCACCATCAAGAGCCATCATAATGTGGGCGGGCTGCCCTCTGTAATGAAATTGAAACTGGTTGAGCCCCTGCGGGAGTTGTTCAAAGACGAAGTTCGCCAGGTAGGAACGGAGTTGGGGCTCCCAAGAGAGCTTGTCATGAGACAGCCTTTTCCAGGCCCTGGCCTGGCCGTGAGGATTTTGGGAGAGATAACGCCTGAGCGGCTTGAGATTCTCCGGGCAGCAGACGTGATCGTGCTGGATGAGATAAGGGGGGCCGGGTTGTATGAAAAGGTGTGGCAGGCCTTTGCGGTGCTTTTACCCATAAAGACTGTGGGTGTGATGGGAGATGAGCGAACCTATGAGAATGTCATTGCTGTAAGGATTGTGGACAGCCTGGATGCCATGACAGCCGATTGGACCAGGGTTCCTTATGAGGTTTTGGCCCGCATTTCAAACCGGATCATCAACAGTGTCAAAGGAGTCAACCGGGTCGTCTATGATATTTCATCCAAACCGCCCAGTACCATTGAATGGGAGTAAGGGTTTTTTTGAGCTGTTAAGGGATAGGAGAAGGCGATTAAACCTGTTGAACCTTGGAGGAAGTAAAGGCACGCTTAAACCTATAAATCACGCCCTCGTAAAATTCCCCAATCAGGAGACGGCGGTTGGTAAGAATAGCAGAGTAGAACGGGAGGATGCATCCACAGCGGGAGCAGTCTGCCAGTGGCCCCAGTTGACACGGATTTTTGGGTCGTCCCATTGGATCCCAGCTAAACCCGATTCTCCGGAAAGGGCAGTTGTTTGTTATGGTTGGAGCCATATCAGATTTCATCAATCGATAAGCTCTGTCTGTGAACCAGATGAAGTCACCGTAGCTCTTTCTGAGAGACATTAATTGATCAATAATCCTATCCCGTTCATCCCAATCAAGCCATAGTTCGGACCCCTCTCCCTTCATTGGGGTGTAGAACTCAAAGGCAACTCCCTTTACAGAAGTCTTTGACCACTCATCAAGCATCTGTTCGATGCATGGGTAGTTGATCCGGGTAATACAACAGGAAATAACCACATCAAGGCCGGGTCTGTTCACATTTTGCTTGATCTTGTCATAGAATCCTTGTGGGGCACCTGTCATGCGATAATAATACTGTTCGGTTCCATGGACAGATACGGAAAAGCACACATCAGGCCAATCGGGTAAAGGGATGGTTCCATTTGTGAAAATGACATTGGTTTTAAAGTAATTCTTCCCCTTTTCCACCAGGTCCTTTCTAAGGAGTGGTTCGCCGCCCAGCCATCCGCATATGAGAAAGGGGAAGCGGTTTTGTTTCAAATGGTTGAACCGATCCATCCATTGCTCCGCAGACAGCTCTTGTTGATAATGTTGTTTGTGGAAATAGCAGTGCTTGCAGGAGAGGTTGCAGCGGTAGGTAACATCAATGCCGCCGATGGTATTAGGAGGGGGGCCAAAGAGACCAATCCGGAGATAATCGGAAACTCTCCAGGTATTTCGATCTTCAGACATGGCCGGGGCCCTCAAGGGGGAGCTGATTCCATTAATCAGGTTGTTCAGTTTTTGGACACCGATAACCGTTTGAATAAAATATTATAGCACTAAATCGCTAATGTGGGTAAAAAATTGGGGGCACAGAGATTAGAATGCGCCCCGGATTTTATACGCAACCGAACTGTGGAATAAGTGTAATACCACGCCGCGGCAATACGAAATAGACTAAATAGACAATACGAACGAAATAGACAAATTTATGGAGAGAAGTTATAGAAAAAGGGTGCGCTCTAAGGGATTGGTTTCCTTTCAGGTGTGCATAAAGCAGACAGATCTATGGGTGAGTGCCGAAAGAAACCTGGAGCGGGAGACCAGAGATTTGGTGCTTGATGCCAGAAATCAGCTTGAGACCTACATCAAAGGTCATGCTTCCTTTATAAGCACACTGTCTCCCTGGCCCAAAGACCCACTTGCACCTCCAATGGTAAAAGAGATGATCAAGGCATCTAGGGAGCTGTCTGTTGGGCCTATGGCTTGCGTGGCAGGGGCAATTGCGCAAAAGGTAGGGGAAGGCTTGTTGCAGTGGAGCCGTGAGGTGGTGGTGGAAAATGGCGGTGACATTTACCTTTTTGCCATGCGGCCCATCACAGTGGCCCTGTATGCTGGTGCTTCTTCATTGGGAAACAAATTGGGCCTCCGATTAAGCCCAGAGTTCATGCCTCTGGGTGTGTGTTCCTCTTCCGCATCCATTGGCCATTCCTTTAGTGCAGGTAGGGCTGATCTGGTGACAGTCCTTTCCCCATCTGCCTGTTATGCCGACGGCGCGGCCACCGCTATCTGCAACATGATCAGGACAAGGAAGGATCTCCAAAGGCTCGAAGAACTGGTTTTTCAATTCAGGGGGATCATAGGGGTGGTGGCCATCTTGGGCGAGACCATGGCCTGCTGGGGGAATATAGAACTGGTTAAGTTATAAAAAATGATTTCGTTGAACAGTTTTAATAATTTCAATCGGTTAGCAATATTGATGACGATTTTCAAATTTAGGTTGCCGCTTTGGTTATCATGGTCCCGGGAACGGCACATTCTCTTCGCTACGTTCACTGCGGATTTTGGATAAGCTTGAAGGGTTATGAAAGAAAAGTCAATTTTGGACAAAAGTGATGGGATATACCCTCAAAGTTCGTAGAGCGTGTCGTCTACCTGAGGAGGGGTGGTTTTTCGCCGGCCGCCGCCCTTTTTTTCTTGAAATTGAAAAGGATCTTCTTCCTCCAGGATGTCTCCCATTTCCTCTTCGATCTGCTCTGGGTCCTCACCTGCCTCCATCCTTCTAAGGGCCTCTTCCATACTAGGGCCCAGCTTTAGCCCCGTCATATCTGTGAGCTTTCTCATGAGATTTGCAGCCTGTCGAGGGTCATCTTCGTCCATGTGGTCTGCTTCCCGGGCCAACAGGTTCATGGCCTTCTCCATTTTTGCCTCGTCCAGATCAGGGATTGGCATATCTTCGTCAGAATCAGTATCACCCCGGTTCTTGACGGTCGCAAAAACAGACATCCATCGCTCAAGCTTGACCTTCCCACATTTTGGGCACAGGGGTCTTTTTTCAGTATTGATTGACCTTGAAAAAAAATTGAATATGCGATGGCATTCCGAGCAATAGAACTCATAGATGGGCATGGCCACTTCCTTTCTGCCTGTGAAATGATGTTACAATTGGAAAAGTTCCATACGGTCGCACATTTCATTGCCAGGTCTAACGCTTAGCTATATAGTTGAAATACAAAAGAATTTATTGCCTGTCAACCGTTTTTAAGCCCGGAATAGAATTGGCCTTGTCTTTTTTCAAGAGCTTGGTATACTCCTAGCCCAATATTTTTGGTAAAGGCACGGGGCAGTGAAATGGCCTTCCGGATCGGTGTTATTTCAGATACGCATCTTCATAGGGTCACCAAGGAATTTGAGCGGTTATATGAGGAGTACCTAGCAGATAAAGATCTCATTGTTCACGCTGGAGATATTGTTTCTATGGATGTGGTGGAGTTTTTGTCCAGGAAGCCGCTCAAGGTTGTTTCAGGGAATATGGATCCCGTGGAGGTCAGGAAGAGGCTTCCCTCGAAGGAAGTTATAGAAATAGAGGGATTCAGAATAGGGCTTATCCACGGATGGGGTGCGGCTGCAGACCTTGAAAGACGTGTGCTCAATGAGTTCCGAAATGTTGATGTGATCATCTACGGCCATTCCCATTATCCATTCAATGAGGTAATGGAGGGTGTATTGATGTTTAATCCGGGCACGGCGACCGGTTATGCCTCTGCAGGATTTCATTCTCTAGGAATCTTGGACGTGGAAGATACGGTTAAGGGAGAGATTATCAAGTTGTGAGGTCAGAAGCATGAAGGTACTTTGGGCTCCTTGGAGGATGGAGTATATCCTATCTGATCAAAAGGAGGGGGAATGTATCTTTTGCCCAGGTGAAGACAGGAGTCGAGATGCAGAGCGGCTCATACTTTACGTGGGTGAGAAAAGCATGGTGATTATGAATAGATACCCCTACAACAATGGGCACCTCCTGGTTGCACCAGTGAGGCATGTGGCTTCGTTGGACCAATTATCCTCTGAGGAAATGCTGGATCTGTTGATGACCGTCCGGAGGGCCATTGATGTGCTAAAGGAGGAAATGGGCCCTGAGGGATTCAATGTGGGCTTGAACCTTGGCAGGGTAGCGGGCGCTGGGGTGGAAGCACATATGCATTTTCATATCGTCCCTAGGTGGAACGGTGATACTAACTACATGACCGTATTGGGTGAGGTGAGGGTGATCCCTGAGCATTTACAACAAACATATAGGAAACTGTTGAAACGGTTTAAAGGTATAGACGATTAGGGGAGGTGAGGCATGAAATATCTCAAAGGTATAGGTGTGATTCTATTTTTGCTTTTCGTGGTGATTGTGGCTGTTCAAAACAATGCCCCCATGTCCACTACAGTGAGGTTTCATATTAATCTCCTCTTTTGGCAACATGAGACCCCAGACATGTCCATATATCTGGTTACTATTATCGCATTCTTGTTGGGAGTGTTCTTTACAGGCCTATATGGTATTGGGGAACGTTTTCGTCTGAAGCGTCAGATAAAGAGCCTTTCCAAAGAGATTAGGGAAAAGGATAAGGAATTGAACTCATTACGCAACCTGCCTGTCACCTCCGAGGAGATGAGGGATGCAGAGGTCTCTGAGATGAGCTGAAGGCTTATCCCTGTACGAAATGACTCATATGACAGATTTTAACTCTCAAGAAGCAGATTGTCTTTTCGCATATCCTACCGGCCTTTTCCCCAGCACGCCATTGTATCCGGCAGAAGGAGGCCATTCATGTGGCAGTCCTTTTTGCAATCACTTTTGAATGGTGAATATTATACGCTGCTTGCCGCCTCTTGTGCCCTTTTTCTGTTGGGGCTTTGGGTGGGCAAATGGTGGGCTGGCATGAGGGCTGGTGGCCGTAAAAGCAGGCGAGGTAAAGGTGACGAGGCCTTTATCAAGGGAATTCACTATATTTTGTCCGATGATCGAGATCATGCGATTGAAGAACTTACAAAATACGTGCAAATGGATTCCGAAACAGTGGAGACCTATGTGGCCTTGGGGAATCTTTATCGCTCAAAGGGTGACATTGAAAGGGCAATACGCATTCGCCAAAGCATTATTTTAAGGCCCAATATCGATAAGGAAATCAGGTTAAGGGCCCTGTTTGATCTAGGCTTGGATTACAAGAAGGGGGGACTGCTGAATCGTGCCCTGCATACCTTTTTGGAGGTTTCCAAGAAAAACCCATCTGATGTGCAGACACTACAAGAGATTGAGAGGATATATGAAGAATTGAGAGAGTGGGAAAAGGCCTATGAGACACGCAAGAAGATCGCAAGATTACAAAAAGGTGATCACGCCCATATCTTGGCACATCACTTGGTGGAGATGGGAAAGGTAAGCCAAAAAGAGGGCAACCTTTCAAAGGCCAGGATATGGTTTAAGAAGGCCATAAATACCCATAGGGAATGTGTGGATGCATATTTACATCTTGGTGATCTTTATGCAATGAAACAGGAATATAAGAAGGCCATTTCCGCATGGAAAAGGATTGCCATTGTGGCCCCTCGTTATACCTTTTTGGCATATAATCGACTCGAGGAAACCTATTCAAAGATGAAAAATCGCAGGTTAGTTGAGGAGTTTTTGAGGGAATCGGCCCAAGTCAATGGAGATGCCTTTACTCACCTTGCCCTTTCTCGATTCCTGTTTACAGACGGAGATGTGGAGGGTGCATTACGTGAGCTTCAAAATGCCCTGGAGCGCACCCCGCACCTTTGGGAAGCGAGGAAGTTTCAAGGAGAGATCCTTCTCCACTCTGGCAGGCAGGAGGAGGCCTTGGAGGCCTATGAGGAGCTTATCGCCCATTTGGACATTCCCTCTCTTAGGTTTCAGTGCACGACATGCGGATTTGAGGCCAATGAGTTACATTGGCAATGCCCAAAATGCAGGACCTGGGATTCCATGGCTCCCTTGGGTGAAATGATATAATTAAGTATAGATCGTAGCACCAATGGGAGCCTGAAAAATATAAATCCACTAGGATCCAAAATAGACACTGAGGTGAAGGTTTAACGTATGGCCCAGATAACACCCATGTTAAGGCAGTATCTTGGGATCAAGCAGGAATACCCTGATGCGATCCTCTTCTTTCGCATGGGTGATTTTTATGAGATGTTTTTTGAAGATGCCCGAATTGCTTCCAAGATCCTCGGTATTGCCCTGACTTCCAGGGGAACCTTTAACGGGGAGAAGGTCCCCATGTGTGGCATTCCTCATCATGCCTCCAAATCATATATCGCCAGATTGGTGGCAGAAGGCAAAAAGGTAGCCATATGCGAACAGGTCGAAGACCCCAAGCAGAGCAAAGGGATTGTGAAGCGGGATGTGGTACGAATTGTGACCCCAGGCTCCTTGTTAGAGGAAAGGGAACTAAATGAGAAGGACAACCTATACATGGCCAGTGTGGCTAAGGCGTCTTCCTGCTATGGGTTGGCCCATATGGACCTGTCCACCGGAGAATTTCGGGTAACAGAAGTCTCTGAATGGGAGGAGATCGTGGATGAGCTGGGTCGCATCAATCCTGCAGAATTACTCCTCCTGGAAAGGGACGGGCTCCAGAGCAAGGAAGAGCTATCTGAATTCCGACTGGAGATCCTTGACAGATCTTCTTTTAAGCCGGCCAAGGCAGAGGCCGTGCTGAAGGATCAATTGGGGACCACGTCGCTTGCGTCCTTCGGTATTGAAGAAATGAAAGCCGGTGTGGTGGCCGCAGGCGCCATTGTATCTTATTTGCAAAAGACACAAAAAACAAATCCAGAGCACATAAGGGAAGTGGTGCCTTACCGGCCTGGTGAGTATATGTTTCTGGACCAGGCTACCTCCACGAACCTGGAGCTTTTTAGGACCATCAGGAGGCGCTCCGAGGAAGGAACGCTCTTTCATATTCTGGATAGAACGCTTACGCCCATGGGCAGTCGCCTACTCAAAAAATGGATTGCCTATCCCCTTGTAAACCTTAAAACCATAAGGGGACGGCTCGCTGCGGTATCGGATTTCAAGGAGGACCTTCTCTTGAGAGAGGGGGTTCGAAAGGATCTGGACCAGATCTACGATTTAGAGCGGCTCAATGGGCGGGTGGCCCTTGGCAGGGCCACACCCAGGGACCTGATTGCACTGCGAAATTCCATAGAGCATCTTCCCTCTATCAAGGCCCATCTCAAGGGCTCTGCCAGCTCACTCCTTTGTGATATTGCCGAGGCATTGGACACCTTGGATGATGTTTACAGGTGGATTAAGGAGGGTATTCGGGATGATGCCCCAGTCACACTCAAGGAAGGAGGGGTGATAAGGGAGGGCTATGATGAAGAACTGGACAAGTTGATCCAACTGACCCGAGGAGGCAAAGACTGGATTGCACAATTTGTAAGGGAGGAGCAAGCACGGACCGGCATACAGAACCTAAAGGTGGGCTACAATAAGGTCTTTGGATATTATATAGAGGTCTCAAAGGCGAATCTGAAAGCAGTGCCTACCCACTATATCAGGAAGCAGACACTGGTCAATGGCGAGCGATTTATCACCGAAGACCTGAAGAATATGGAAGATCAGATCCTGAGCGCAGAGGAAAGGCGGGTGGCGCTTGAACAGGAATTATTTGAGCGCATCAGGAGGAGGATTGCTGCGGAAAACAGGCGGATCAAAGAAACAGCGGCCTTAATAGCTCAAGTGGATGTCCTGGCTGCCTTGGCTGAAGTGGCTGAGCTTTATGGTTACACGTGTCCTGATATAGATGAGAGTAGAGAGATTGAAATCAAAGAGGGAAGACATCCTGTCATCGAGCAGGCGCTGAAAGAAGAGAATTTCGTGCCAAATGACATCCTGCTGGATGACAAGGAGCAGGAGATGCTCATTATTACGGGTCCCAATATGGCGGGAAAATCCACCATACTGCGCCAGGTGGCCCTTATTGTGTTAATGGCCCAGATTGGCAGCTTTGTACCAGCGGCCAAGGCACGAATAGGCCTTGTGGATAGGATATTCAGTCGAGTGGGGGCCTCTGATGACCTGGCAAAGGGTCGGAGCACATTTATGGTGGAAATGAATGAAACTGCCTCTATCCTCCGCAACGCCACCCCCAGAAGCCTTGTCATCCTGGACGAAATAGGTAGGGGTACCAGTACCTACGACGGGCTCAGTATTGCCTGGGCTGTTGCTGAGGCCTTACATGATCTGGAAGGGGTAGGGGTTAGAACACTGTTTGCCACACACTACCATGAATTAACCGAACTGGTGACCACCAAGGAGAGGGTAAAGAATTTCAATGTGGCAGTGAAGAAATGGCAAGACAAGATCATCTTTTTGAGGAAACTGGTCCCTGGCGGTACCAGTCGGAGTTATGGTATTGAAGTGGCACGCCTGGCTGGAATACCAGAGGCTGTGATCCAGCGGGCCGGAGAGATTTTGGAAAACCTGGAAGGCCAAGACATGGACGAGGCAGGAAGGCCTAAAATAGCCCGTTCCAAGCTTCCTGGTTCAACACAAGCGGTGCAACTGAACCTATTTGGCATACATGATAATCGTTTGGCTAGATGGATAAAAGAGCTGAACATTTCCAGAATGACACCCTTGGAAGCACTGGTGGAATTGGACAAGATGAAAAAGTTCGTTGATGAACAGGGAACCTGAGATAGAATGAGAGAGTACGGCTGCCAAGGTACAACAAGGCATTTCATCTATGGGCTTATTGCCCTGATCTTCATTGTATGGTTTTGCCCCCTAAAGAGTGGCCTTGCGATCAACAAGAGCCAAAAGAATGCTGCCCTTTATCTAAAAAAGGCGGATCGTTGCCGTACCCTATTGCTTCGTTCTTCAAAACGTAAGAAATACCGCCATTATTGGTTGAACTGTATAAGGCGGTACGAGCGCATAGCCAGCTCTTATCCCGATTCAAAAGAGGCCCCCATTGCCCTTTACCGAGCAGGTCGCCTATATACTTCCCTCTACAAGTTCTCGGGCCTGGAAAGGGATCTGGAGCATGCGTTGTCCTTATATCAACGCGTGGTGGAAAAATACGCCCACCATAGCGTAGCAGATGACGCCCAATATCGCATTGGCGAGATCTACTACAAGTATAAGAAAGACCCGGCCAAGGCCTATGTGGAATTTCTTAAAGTGGATATTAAGTTCCCCTCGGGTGACTGCCGTCCTAAGGCCAGAAAGATGCTGGATCGCCTGGCCGTCAAGCTGAGGAAAAAGGATGTTATAAGGGAAACGAGCGGGGCAAAGGAAGGGGCATCCAAGGTCCTAGGGAACGTAAAGGATATACGCCACTGGTCAACGCCCAACTACACAAGGGTGGTCATTGATTTGGACCGACCAGTGAAGTATGAACACCACTTACTCCGTCAAGATCCCCGATCCAAAAAGCCAAAGAGGATATACATTGATCTTAAGGGCGCGCGGGTCAGCTCAGACATTGACAGCCAGATTCCCATAAAAGACGGCCTCCTTCACCGGGCAAGGGCAGCACAGTACCAAGACCGGATAGTGCGTGTGGTTTTGGACCTGGAAAGCATTGGGGGTTACAAGGTCTTCCATCTCTATGACCCGTTCCGCATCGTGGTGGATGTAAAACGCTCCCCAGCTAAAGAAGAAAAAATCCTTACTTCGCCCAAACTCACAACAAAGAGACGGGTCAGAAAAGGGATCAGAAAGGCCAAGGCCCCTGACAAGGCAGTGACACTTGCGAGGCAGCTCGGCCTGAATGTGAACCGAATTGTTATTGACCCAGGCCATGGAGGCAAGGACCCGGGTTGCTACCTAGGCAGAGGGATCAAGGAAAAGGATATTGTTTTGAGACTGGCCAAGATCCTGGCCAAGAAGATAAGGAAAAGGTTGGGCTGTGAAGTAATCCTTACAAGGACAAAAGACATCTTTCTGCCTCTTGAAAGAAGGACTGCCATTGCAAATATAAATAAGGCCGATCTCTTTATCTCCCTCCATGTCAATGCACACAGAAAGCGCTGGGTCTCTGGTATTGAGACCTATTATCTAAATATGGCTACTGATGAACGCGCTGTACTCGTGGCTGCGAGGGAGAATGCTACCACCCAGAAAAACATCAGTGACCTTCAGGCCATTTTAAATGATCTGCTACTGAATACCAAGATCCACGAATCCAGCCGGCTGGCTTATGAGATTCAAAAGGGTATGGTCTCAGAACTCAAAAAGAGATATCGCCACATACGGAGCTTGGGAGTGAAACAGGCACCTTTCTATGTTCTCATTGGGGCTCAGATGCCTTCTGTGTTAATCGAAACAGGATTTCTAACTAATCCTACTGAAAGAAGAAGGCTTCTTAATACAGTCTATGAAGACCGGCTCGCAGAAGGAATTTGTAAGGGCATTAAACGGTATATAGACAGTATCAATTTGGTTTATCAAGGCGGGTAGGCCTTTTTTAGGCCCTTGCCGCTTGAGCGGTTTCAGTTGCCTTTTCGTCGGATGATTGCCGGGTCTTCATCCTCAAGTAGGCATCTATAAACGGATCAATATCTCCGTCCATAACCCTTTCAAGGTCTCCGATTTCCACACCTGTCCGGTGGTCTTTGACAAGCCTGTAGGGATTGAACACATAGGAGCGGATTTGACTTCCCCATGCTATTTCTTTCTGGGATTGATGCATTTCCTGTTTCTTTGCCTCTAATTTTTTCTTCTCCAACTCATAAAGCTTTGCCTTTAGGACCTTCATGGCCAGGTCCTTGTTCCGGTGTTGGGACTTTTCATTTTGACATTGTACCACGATTCCGGTGGGAAGATGCGTGATACGTACTGCAGAGCTGGTCTTATTTACATGTTGGCCACCGGGGCCACTGGCCCGAAAGGTGTCAATACGGAGATCCTTTTCGTCTATTTCAATCTTTATGTCCGTATCAACTTCGGGAAGTACGGATACAGAGGCAAAGGATGTATGTCTTCTCCCTGTTGCATCAAAGGGAGAAATGCGAACCATCCGGTGAATGCCATGCTCTGATTTCAACAGACCATAGGCATAAGGACCTGATACAGTAAACGTCACATTCTTAATACCGGCTTCCTCGCCTGCCAGAAAGTCGATAACGCTAGTCTTCATGCCCTTGTCTTCTGCCCACCGGGTGTACATACGAAAAAGCATCTCCACCCAGTCCTGGGCCTCGGTCCCTCCTGCGCCCGCATTTATGGCCACAATGGCATTGCGATGGTCATCTGGCTCCCCCAGAAGAGACTGGGTTTCTAGGATATTGATTTCTTTTTCCAGCCTTTGAACTTCCTTGTAGACCTCCCTTAGCGTTTCCTCGTCGTTCTCTTCCCAGGCCATATCAGCGAGGATCTTCGCCTCTTCCACTTGGGACTTGTATTTTTCCCAGCCTTCAATTTTTTCCTGAAGTGTGGCGCGTTTTTGACTGATTCGCGAGGTTTCCTCTTGGTCCTTCTGCCAAAAGGAGGGTTCTGCCATGACCTTTTCTATCTTGGCAAGTTCTGTTTTCAGGCCGTCAATGTCAAAGATGCCCTCGCAGGGATTCAAGTTGACCAATCAGCCGGTCTATTCTCTCCACCATTTCTTCATAAATCATGCTTATTACCTCCTATATGCATTACCCTATGTACCCTAGGCCCTTTGTCGTCTGTCGCTTCAGAAATACGTTTCCTTATCTAATCGGATACATTGAATAAGAACAAAAGTAACTCCTACTATTAAAAATAGACTAAAGTAAGCATAAAGACAATCCCTTATTTTAGATTCCTTCTCCTAAACAAGAGTGAGAGGATCAATGCCATAAGAGAAATTAGGATTGAGCCCTTAGCAAAGATATCCCCATAACGGGTATATGGGGTAGGATGAAAGGCACTAGGGACCTGAACAGTATCTATGAGTACCTCTTTGGTAAATAGTCCACTTTTCTTTTGAATCCTTCCTGAGGCATCAATAAAGGCGCTAAATCCTGTATTGGCTGCCCTGATGAGTGGGACACTGTTTTCCACTGCGCGAAACACGGCCATGGCCAGGTGTTGATAAGGGGCGCTTGTTTTGCCAAACCAGGCATCGTTGGTGAGGTTGACGAGCATATTTGCTCCCTTTTGCATCTGGACCCTGGCAAGTTCGGGGAAGATGGCCTCAAAGCAAATCAGTACACCACAAGAGATGTCATCAAGGCGGAGGGGATTAACCCTGGACCCAGATTGGAAATCGCCTGCTCCTGGCACGAGTTTGTTCACAAAAAACAGGAATCTTCGCAGCGGTACATATTCCCCAAAGGGGACCAGATGAACCTTGTCATAGTGCTGGAGTGCCTTTTGATCTGGCCTGAGGAGATATGCCCGATTAAAGTACCTTATACCATCTACGGTTCTCTTGTAGGCAGGACTCCCAAAAAGAAGGGGGGTTTGAAACTCCTTTGTGAGGGACGTGACTTTTGCTGCTAAGATTTTGTTGTCTTGAAAAAAGAAAGGGGTTGCTGTCTCAGGCCACACTAGGAGGTCAGGATGCGACTTTGCGGCCTTGCGGCTAAGGTGTTCATACAACTCCATAGTCTGGCGTTGAAACCTTGGATTCCATTTTACGGACTGATCGATACCGGGCTGTACAATGGCCACAGTGACATCCTTCAAGGAGCGTGAGTTGTGGAAAGGCTGGTTATTCAAACAATGATATCCGTACAATAGGGTCCCCGCAATGCATAGGCCTGTGAGAGCGATGGCAATACTGAGGTCTTGTGAAGAGGCCCTTCGGCTGGCCAACAGCACCCTGTAACAGAGCCAATTTACGAGAACGATGATAAAGGATATGCCGTATACTCCCGTAAGTTTGGCCACTTGAATGAGCAAGTGGTGTCCATATTGGGAATAGCCCGCCAAACACCAGGGGAAACCTGTCAGGACTCTGGCCCTGCCATATTCCAAGGCGACCCAAGCCAAACTGATCCAAACAAAGGAAAGGGTTGTGTTGCGGAACAGAACCGCCATACAGCAAAACAAAGCAGGATAGAGTGCAAGATAGAAAACCAGTAAGGCCAAGGGAACGAGACTTGTGATGGCGGAGAGGTTTCCATAATGCCCAAGCGCTACAACAATCCAATAAATCAGGGCCAGGAAATGGGCTACACCCCAGATCCAGCCCAATCGAAAGGCTGGGCCTATGGTCTTGTTTTCCAGGAGCCGAAAAAGGGGGGCGAGAGAGAACCATGCAAGCCAATCAAAGGGTGAGGGAGGCAGGGATGCCGCAAGTGCCAGCCCTGACAACAAGGCTACTACATAGTCCAATGCCTTTAATTGAGCCGAGTTTTTCATTTACTATCTTTATCTCCCTGTCTCAGTCCCCACCCTCCTGGCGGGTCCCCGGTTTCTTTGCTCGCCCTCTCGGGCTCGCTCAGCCCCCACCCTCCTGGCGGGTCCCCGGTTTGCTTTTACAGGACAGAGTCAAGTAGCGGGATATGCACTGGTATCAGGGGATTGGGAGGACGAGGAAATACGCCTAATGAGCACCTTGTCTATCTTTCTTTGATCGGCTTGCTGGATGGTAATTTCCAGTTCATTATAGGCGATTTTTTCATTGACCTGGGGCAACCTTCCAAGAAGATTGATGATGAAGCCCCCCACGGATTCGTAATCCCCCTTTGGTAGCTGAATTTCCAAGGCCTCTTCAAGCTTCTCAATCTCCAATTTGGCATCTACCAGATAGGTAGTTTCATTAATCTGGGCTAGAAGGGGGGGCTCCGGGTCATGTTCGTCCAGTATCTCGCCCACAATCTCTTCTAATATGTCTTCAATAGTGATGATACCAGCAGTACCCCCATACTCATCTGTTACTATGGCAAGGTGGGTCTTTTTTTCCTTCAGGTTTTTCAAGATCTCACTGATGTTCTGGGTTTCTGGGACAAAATAGGGGGCTCTCAAGACCTCGAAAGGAAGTTTAGACTCGGGGTCTTCTCCCCAAAGTTTTAGGAGGTCCTTGGCATGGAGGATTCCAACAATTTTATCTATGCTTTCCTTATGGATAGGGATTCGTGTGTGCCCGCAGGCATTTACCAACTTGATAAGCTCACCAAGAGAAGTGTCAAGGGAGGCTGATGAGATTTCAGTGCGGGGTACCATAACAGAGTGGGCCTTGGTATCCTTCAGGGCCAAGACCGCATAAACCATACTGGTTTCCTCGCCACTAATAAGGCCCTTGGCCTGGCCCTTATCCATCAGATCATGGATTTCTTCGGCGAGGTCGTTGCTGTTACTCAGGTGTGTCTTTTTTCTGAGGATAGATTTTATAAAACGCAGAAGGCCTTGTTCAGAGCTATCGTCCAATGATGTTCAATTACTCCGTTCAAGTAGTTTGGGTTAAACTGCGCAGTTCTTTGCCAATGGATCTCTGCTGGAAGGTCTATGTTTCCCTTGACAACCTAAAATAATTTTAGTTTTATATTATTAATGTGTCAAGGGATTTGAGGAAAATTAGCCTCTTGACGCCAGGGCCAAAAAGACGTAAATTATATAAATAACGGTGCTGCCCCATGGGATAGGGCAGGCTCACGAGGGCGGGCATAGCTCAGTTGGTAGAGTACAAGCTTCCCAAGCTTGGTGTCGCGGGTTCGAGCCCCGTTGCCCGCTCCACTTATATGTGCTTAACACCCAAGAGTGGCAGCTCGATGGGTGATGTTGTGAGTAGCTGGCAGATGTTGTAGGGAGCGCCTGTTCGGATTCCTTAGCTTCTCCTTGGACGGTAGTTAAGGGCTTAACCGGGCCTGATTCCCTTTTTGAGGTTTGCTGGTGCTGCTGCGGGCCGGCCTACTTCGAATTGCGGGCTGGACGGTGGATTTCTTATATCGCATTCAACGCTGCGTAATGTAAGTGACCGCGGTTCATTTTAGTCTGCAGAATGTGGAAGCGGGCCTCAAAGCCCGCTTTTTTCTTGACTCATATGGGTGGGCGGAATCAGGCAGTGCCGCCATTGCTGAGATAAAAACGAGATAGATCAAATCTATTGGTATTAGGAGAATAGGTGGGCCACCGACCTGAAAATGTGGAAGAGGATGTTATCAGGCTTATTGAGCCCGTAGTGGAGGACCTCGGCCTTGAGCTTGTGGATGTAGAATATGTCACGGAGCGCGGCAGGTGGATTTTGAGGGTTTACATTGACAAGACAGGAGGCGTAACAGTGGATGATTGCGCCTTGGTAAGCAATGAAATCGGGGACCTCATTGATGTCAAGGATATTATCGCTGGTCACTATGTACTGGAGGTATCTTCCCCAGGCCTGAACCGCCCACTGAGAAAGGAAAAGGATTTTATCTGGGCGACCGGGAAAAGAATCAAGGTACGGACAAAGATGCCTGTGGAGGGCAGGCGGAATTTTACAGGGTTACTTAGGTCGTGTCAAAAGGGAGTGATAAGATTGGACCTGGATTCAGGCGAAGTGGAGCTGCCTTTGGGTGACCTAGAAAAGGCCAATTTGGTTTATCCATATGAGTAGAGGTGGAGAGGCCTTTGTCCAAGAGAACCTGATGGATGATGGCCTGAACAAGGGCATTATACAACAGCCATTTTCCTTTTAATCGGAGAAGAGTGCAATGATTTCGGATTTAAAGAGAATGATTGATCAAGTGAGTCGGGAGAAAGGCCTTGAACAGGAGGTGCTAATTAAGGCCCTGGAGGAGGCCGTTAAGACGGCGGCCAGGAAAAAATTCGGGGCAGATAGGGATCTGGAGGTCAGTTTTAATCCAGAGTTGGGTGAAGTGGAGGTATTTGAATTCAAGGAAGTGGTAGAAAAGGTCACTGATGACCGGCTTCAGGTCTCTCTGGTAGAGGCCAGGAAACTGGATCCCGAATGTGAGATCGGCGATAGCCTGGGTATGAAGATGGAAACCAGCACATTTGGTCGCATTGCTGCCCAGTCGGCTAAACAGGTGATCATGCAAAGGCTGAAGGAGGCAGAAAGGGATATTGTTTACGATGACTTTAAGGATAGAAAAGGTGAGATTATTAATGGCATTGTTCAGCGGTTTGATAAGGGTTCCATCATTGTAAACCTGGGACGAACAGAGGCCGAACTGCCGCCACGAGAGCAGATACCAAGGGAGTCTTATCGTCAGGGAGATCGGATTAGGGCCTATATTTTGGATGTCAAACAATACAGCCGGGGACCCCAGATCATTTTGTCCAGGACCCATCCGAATTTCCTTTCAGCACTCTTTGAAAATGAGGTCCCTGAAATCTCAGAGGGGATAGTGAAGATCATGCAAGTGGCTAGAGAGCCTGGTAGCCGCTCCAAGATCGCTGTCTACTCCAAGGATCCTGATGTGGATCCTGTAGGGGCGTGTGTGGGTATGAAGGGAAGCCGGGTGCAGGCTGTTGTGCAAGAGTTGCGCGGGGAAAAGATCGATATCGTGACTTGGGATCCAGACCCTGCCAAATTCATCTGTAACGCCCTGGCCCCAGCTGAGATCATCAGGGTTATCGTGGATGAAGAAAACCACTCCATGGAGGTGGTGGTGCCGGATGACCAGCTTTCCCTAGCTATTGGCAAACGGGGACAAAATGTTCGGCTGGCATCCCGGCTTACGGGATGGGGGCTTGATGTTATTAGCGAGACCAACTACAACAAGGCCCTCAAGGAAGGATACCAATCCCTCTTGGATTTGGAAGGCGTGGGCGAAAAGTTGGCCTCCGAGCTTTACCAGGAAGGTTTTCGGTCAGCTCAGGATTTGAGCCAGGCAGATGTGGAGGAACTTTTGTCCATCGAGGGAATGACAGAGGACAAGGCTCGAGTGCTTATTGAGGATGCGGCTGCATATGTTGAGAGAAAACAGCTTGAGGCAGAGCAGGTAAAGGAAACAGAGGCAAGCACAAAAGAGGGATTGGAGGAAAAGTCTCAGGACACTGCTCAGGAACAAAGTGCCGTAGATGGCGAAGGGTAAAGGGCATATTCCCATCAGGACATGCATCTCGTGCGGTGCAAAGAAGGATAAGAAAGCATTGGTCCGACTTGTACTGGACAACGACGGATGGGTGGTGGTGGATAAGAGCGGTTCAGCCCCAGGGAGGGGGGCTTATGTATGCAAGAATGAACAATGCTGGTCAGAACTGGAAAAGGGCAAAAGACTGGCCAGGGCCTTTCGGGGCAAAGGGCGCCTGAAGCTTCGGCCCCACTGATAAGAGAAGGTACCAAATGTATTACTCGAATGAGACCAAGAGGATGGTCTTATTCAGGATTCGGGGGAGTGTATGGCAAAAGTCAGAGTCTATGAGCTTGCTCGTGAACTGAATCTGGAAAGCAAGGCCTTGGTGGAGAAACTTCTTGCAGGTGGCATGGATATAAAGAACTACATGAGCACCTTGGACGAAGATGCAGTGGCCAGGGCCCGGGATATTGTCTCCGGCAAGGTCTCTGAAGTGGTAGAAGAGAAGAGGGTAAGACCCACAGTGATTCGCCGTAGAAGGAAAAAGGTCACCATTGTGGCCAAGACGCCTCCGGCAGAAGCCGAAGAAAAACCTGAAGAGCCCCCTCTTCCTGAAGCTGTTGCCAAAGTGGAAAAGGAGGCAGTCCCACAAAAGCCGGAAGAGGCAAAGGCGGCCCCCGAAGTGCCCCCCAAGGCTGTTGAGGCCCCTGGAGCTGAAACAGAAAAGGTTACCAAGGAGGCTTTACCGGTCGAGGAAGTCGAAAGGCCCTTGGAAGTCTCTCAAGAGCCAGAAGAAGTGGCTGAGGCAGCCCCTAAACCGTCTGTCAAGCAAGAAGTGGTTAAGGAAGAAAAACCTGTAAGAGCGAGGCCAAAAAAGAAGAAAAAGAAGGAAGAACCTGCCAAGATCATTAAACGGCCTGAAGAAGGACCACTGAAGGACTTACTGGCTAAAGAGGTAGAGAAGGAGGAAAAGCCTAAACTCAAGCCTACCCCTGTCATGAAACCCCTTGAGATAGCGAGGGAGGTGGCGGAAAAAGCGGCAAAGGCAAAACCGGCCAAAAAGAAAAAGGAGAAACGAAAAGAAGAGCCTGAGGAACTTGTGCCTAAAAAGGCTGTCCGGCATCGGAAGAAGGAGATATTCGAAAGGGCGGAACTCTATGAAGGCCGCCTCCCCAAGAGAAAGGAAAAGAAGTCTGCCAAGAAATTGAGGGAGGTGGAAAGGGAGCCCAAACAACCCGAGATCACGATCCCGAAGGCGGTCAAGCGGAGATTGAAGGTTCAGGAATCTGTTACTGTGGCCGAATTGGCAAAGGCTATGGGTGTCAAGGCTGCTGATGTAATAAAGAAGCTTATGGCACTGGGTGCGGTGGTAACCATCAATCAATCCATTGATTTTGAGACCGCCTCACTTGTGGCCGACGAGTTTGGCTATGAACTGGAGCTGGATACCTTTGCTGAGGAGCAGCTTCTTGCAGAAGAGGAAGATCGGCCTGAAGATCTTGTGCCCCGTCCTCCGGTAGTCACCATTATGGGCCACGTTGACCATGGAAAGACATCTCTTTTAGATTATATACGTAAGTCCAATATCATCAGTGGGGAGTCAGGAGGTATTACCCAACACATTGGGGCCTATTATGTGAAAACCGATGGTGGAGATATTGTCTTTTTGGATACCCCTGGCCACGAGGCCTTTACAGCCATGAGGGCAAGAGGGGCCAAGGTGACGGACCTCATCGTGTTGGTGGTGGCCGCAGATGACGGTGTAATGCCCCAGACCCGAGAGGCCATCAACCATGCTAGGGCTGCTGACATTCCCATTGTTGTAGCCATAAATAAGATGGATAAACCAGAGGCAAACCCTGAGAAGGTTAAGCGGGAGCTTGCCGAGTTGGATCTGGTGCCGGAGGAGTGGGGTGGTGAGACCATCTTCGGTTACATCTCTGCCAAGACCGGGCAAGGGGTCGATGATTTGCTGAGTCTTATCCTGCTTCAGGCCGAGATGCTCGAGTTGAAGGGCAATCCCAAAAAACCCGCCAGAGGCACAGTTATAGAGGCTCGGCTGGACAGGAGCAGAGGGCCTGTGGCCACTGTTCTGATCAAGAACGGCACCCTTAAACAGGGCGATTATTTTGTGTGCGGAGAGCATTATGGTCGGGTCAGGGCCATGTTAAACCACAGGGGCAAGAAGATGATCTCTGCAGGACCTTCCATGCCGGTTGAGGTATATGGCATATCAGGTGTCCCTATGGCTGGGGACGAATTTGTGGTGGTAGGTGACGAAAGGACTGCAAAGCGTATTGCAGAACATCGACTGGCCCGAAGCAAGAAGCAGGAGATAACAAAGAAGGGTATTGTGAGCCTGGATGACCTGTTCGAAAGGATCAAAGAGGGTGAGGTCAAGGAGTTAAATATTGTTTTGAAGACAGATGTCCAAGGCTCCTTAGAGGCGTTGTCTGAGGCCCTCAACAAATTGAGTACTGATGAGGTAAAACTCAATATTATTCATTCTGCTACAGGTGCTATCACAGAATCCGACGTAATGCTTGCCTCTGCTTCCAATGCCATCATCATTGGGTTCAATGTGAGGGCCAATCCCAGGGTGGCGGAGATTGCCGAAAGGGAAAGCGTGGACATTCGTTACTATGATGTCATCTATAATGTATTACAGGATATCCGCAGCGCCATGGCAGGTCTCTTGGAGCCCGTTTACAAGGAAAAAATTATAGGCAGGGTGGAGGTGAAGGCTATTTTTCATGTTCCCAAAGTGGGGACCGTGGCTGGCTGCTATGTAACGGACGGACGCGTTGAACGGAACGCCAATGTCCGTGTATTACGGGATGATGTGGTTGTCTTTGATGGCAAGCTTGCTTCCTTAAAGCGATTCAAGGATGATGTTAAGGAGGTTCAGGCAGGCTATGAGTGCGGGATTGGCATAGAAAACTTTCAGGATATTAAGCCTGGCGATGTCTTTGAAATTTACCGTGTGGAAGAAATGGAAGCAGAGCTTTAACAATGGTCGTCGGTACGCTTAAGATTGAATTCTATCTCACGGATAACCATTCCCTGAAAGGGAAGCGGAAGGTCGTGAGAAGTATGGTGGACAAGGTGAAGTCTCGCTTCAACGTTGCCATTGCAGAGGTCGGATCTAATGACAAGTGGCAGAAAATCGAGCTTGGGATCACTACAGTGGGCAATGACCGCAGGCACATTGACTCATCATTAAATCACATACTCTCTTTTCTTGAGTCTCTGTATCTGGCCAGGGTCGTACACTGCGAGGTGGAGATTTTTAATGTTTAAGATTGAAAGACCTTTCATTGCAACAATCAAGAAAGGCAGATCTTAAGGGAAGAGATAAAGGACACCCTAGCGGTGTTATATGGAGAATGTCCCATGCTGGCAGGCAAACGAACCAGAAGGGTGGGAGAGCAAATCTTAAAAGAGATCGCCGTGCTTCTTTTGGAGAGTGTGAAAGATCCAAGGGTCAAATCAGTGACCATGACAGGGATCAGGCTCAGTAAGGACCTCAAACACGCTAGGGTATATTATAGTGTGCTTGGCGGCCGGGGAGAAGTGGGAAGAGCACAGGCCGGTCTTGACAGTGCAAAGGGATATATCAAGCGAAAGATAGGCCAAAGACTGGCTCTTAGGTATGTCCCGGAGCTCCTTTTTATCCATGACGAATCACTGGAAGTGGGAACCAACTTAGAAAAACTACTGGAAACCTTGAAAAGAGATGAGTCCTGGAATAACGCAGACGAAGATCGTTGAGAGGCTAAGACAGGGCAACGCATTCATTTTGACAACCCATAAGGATCCAGATGGAGACGGAATAGGGTCCATGTTAGCTCTGGGGGAGGCGCTAAGGAAGGCAGGAAAAAGGATAGCGCTTGTATTAGAAGAGACCGTGCCAGTCCCGTTTGATCTTTTGAAGGGGGCTGAGCAAATTCAGCAACTGGTTGACCTCCATGAGCATTGGGATGGTGTGTTGATTTTGGATTGTGCTGATGAAGGACGCCTAGGAGGCCTTTCGGGTCAACTAAGGTCAGTAAGGCCTTGGATGAATATCGACCACCACGAGACCAACACATACTTCGGTGATATGAATCTCATCCAGGAAGAGGCCTCCTCTACAGGAGAGCTGGTCTATTACCTAATAAGAGAGGCAGATTTTGAGCTTAATAGTTCCATTGCTGAGAACCTTTTTGCCGCCATCCAGACTGATACAGGATCTTTCAGATATGACAATACCACGGCAGGTGCGCTCCGTATTGCTGCTGAGTTGCTTGACCTTGGGATCAAGCCTTGGGAAGTAACGCAAAAGATAATGGATGGCCACGATTTGCCCAGGCTGAAGCTCTTGAGATTTGCCCTTGATACTATCGAAATTCATCACGGTGGGAAGATTGCCATCATGACTCTTACAAAGGATATGTTTGAGAAGGCCGGAGCAGGCAAACTGGATAGTGAGCGCTTTGTGGACTATGCCAGGTTTATTCGTGGCGTAGAGATTGCCGCCCTTATCCGCCAAACAGGAAAAGACGAGTTTAAGTTTAGCCTGCGGTCCAATAATAAAGTCAATGTGGCTGATTTGGCCTCTGTTTTTGGTGGCGGAGGGCATGCAAGGGCGGCTGGTTTTGATGGTAAAGGAGAGTTATCAAGTTTAAAGACATCGTTTATAGAGGAGGCGGCGCGATTTCTCAATGCAGGACGCTAAAGGGGGTATACTTCTTGTGGATAAGGAGGAAGGAGAGACCTCCCATGATGTGGTGGAGAAGGTAAGGCGCGCCTTACGCACGCGAAGGGTGGGACATGCTGGAACACTAGATCCCTTTGCCACAGGCCTTCTTCTGATAATGATAGGAGAGGCCACCAAGCTCGCCCCTTTTATAGCTGCCGAGACCAAGGGCTATGATGCTACAGTGAGGCTTGGCATTGAAACGGATACTTATGATCGGACCGGTAAGGTCCTGCGGACTACAAGCACGGTACAGGTAGAGGATTTGACGATTCAAGAGGTTCTGAAGGGGTTTTTGGGCGAAGTTAAACAGGTGCCACCTCCTTATTCGGCAATAAAAGTGCGGGGCAGAAGGGCCTATAAACTAGCCAGAGAGGGTAGGGCTGTGAAGCTCGCGCCAAGGAAGGTTAGGATCCATGAACTTGTGGCAACTGAGATAAACCTGCCTTTTATTCGGCTCTGGGTACACTGCTCCTCTGGGACCTATGTCAGGAGCTTGGCCTCTGACATTGGCAAGAGGCTCGGATGCGGCGCACATTTGGCGGAGCTGCGCAGAGTAAGCATTGGCCCTTTTCGGGTGGAGAAAGCGATGGCCTCAAAGGATCTCCAAGAAAAAAGAGATGTGGAGATAAGAGAAAGGATCATCAGCTTGGTGGATGCCCTTCCTCATGTGCCGTCAGTTGAAATGGATAAAGAAATGGCGAAGAGGGTACGAAACGGCTACTGTCCGAGACAAGATGAACTTGATTTGGCTGAGTATGTTTCAGGACATGGGCAACCGTTTTATAAGCTTGTGCACAAAGGAGAATTGGTTGCTATTGCCGGTCTTGGAGATACTGGAGAGGGCTCTTATAGCAAGGCATTACGTTTAGAAAGAGTATTTCGATAGAAAAAGGAGGTTAAAAAGTGGTCTTAACACCAGAAGCCAAAAAGGAAATTATTGAGAAGTTCAAGCTACACGAAAAGGATACGGGTTCGCCGGAGGTTCAGATCGCTTTGCTCAGTAGCAGAATCAAGTATCTAACGGATCATTTCAAGGTTCACAAAAAGGATCATCATTCTCGCCGTGGACTCTTGAAGCTAGTGGGACAACGAAGACGGCTTCTCAATTATTTGAAGAAAAAAGATATAGAGCGATATAGAAACGTTATCAAGGAACTGGGCATCAGAAAATAGCCCGTGAAGCAGCCATGCCTTTTTCAATTAGGTTATGACGGACAGGGTAGAGGCAAGAAAGGATGAATGAGACTATGATAAAGAGCTGTTCTGTTGAAATTGATGGTCAGGGTCTTTATGTGGAGACCGGACGTGTGGCCAAACAGGCCAGTGGCTCGGCGGTTGTTACCTTTGGGGAAACGGTTGTCTTGGTCACAGCAGTATCTACTGACGAAGTGAGGGAAGGGATTGATTTCTTGCCCCTTACTGTGGAATACCAAGAAATGTCTTATGCCGGAGGACGTATACCTGGAAACTTTTTCCGGCGTGATATGGGGAGGCCCAGCGAAAAGGAGATCTTGACCTCTCGGTTGATTGACAGGCCATTGCGGCCCCTTTTTCCGGATAATTATCATTTTGAAACGCAGGTGATCGCCACTGTACTTTCTACAGACCGGGAAAACGACGCCGATGTTTTGGCTATGTTGGGGGCATCTGTGGCATTAGAGGTGTCGGACATTCCCTTTCAGGGCCCTATTGCCGGTGTTCGAGTGGGTAGGATAGGCGGTAAGTTTGTGATAAATCCTACCCTCAGCCAGCAGACGGAATGCGATATCAACCTTATTGTGGCCGGGAACCGGGCGGGTATTGTCATGGTTGAAGGTGGAGCTCATTTTGTTACGGAGAGTGAAATTGTAGAGGCCATCTTTTACGCCCAAGAGGCTATAGGCCCTATGCTGGATATGCAGGAGGAGCTCAAGAGGGCAGTGGGGAAACCCAAGCGGGTGATTCTCCCTGAGCCTATTGAAGAAGAACTTGTACAGAGGGTGGAAGAAAAGGCCACGCCATTGCTCTTTGAGGTGATTGTCACCGCGGATAAGCGGGAGAGACAGACAAGGCGAAAAGAGGCCCTGGAAAAGGTTTTGGCAGAGCTCATTGACACGTTTCCAGAGAAGGAAGCCCAAATCAAAGACAAGTTTTATGAGCTTGAGAAAAGGCTCGTGCGTCAAATGGTCCTGGAAGAGGGAAAGAGAATCGATGGGAGGGCCTTTACCGAGGTTAGACCCATAGATTGCGTCGCGGGTGTTCTGCCGAGGGTGCATGGCTCAGCCCTCTTTACAAGGGGTGAAACCCAGGCAATGGTATTAACCACCTTAGGTACTGAATTGGATGAGCAGAGGATTGAATCCATATATGGAGACCAATTTAGGTCATTCATATTTCATTACAATTTTCCGCCTTACAGTGTAGGAGAGGCACGAAGGTTGACAGGCCCTGGCAGAAGAGAAATCGGCCATGGGGCCTTGGCACGACGTGCACTTCTTCCTGTTATGCCTGAAAAAGAACAGTTTGATTACTGTGTGCGGGTGGTATCAGAAATTCTTGAGTCCAACGGGTCATCCTCCATGGCCAGTGTGTGCGGTGGGTCCCTGTCTTTAATGGATGCGGGCGTTCCCATTAAAGACGCTGTTGCTGGTGTTGCAATGGGGCTCATGTCTAATGGCGATAAGGTGGCGGTACTCACTGATATTATCGGCGATGAAGATCATTATGGTGATATGGATTTCAAGGTGACAGGGACGCGTGATGGCATTACCGCCCTGCAGATGGATATCAAAATCGATGGGCTGTCAAAGGAGATTCTTTCTCGTGCCCTGGAGCAGGCCCGGGAGGCAAGGCTCCATATATTGGAGAAAATGAACAAGACCATTTCAAAGCCGAGGCAGCAGATTTCCGAATATGCACCCGTTGTCACCACCATAGAGATAAAACCTGAAAAAATCAGGGTATTGATCGGTCCGGGGGGCAAGACCATTCGTAATATCTGCAATGAGACCGGTGCCCGGGTTGAGGTAGATGATTCAGGAAAGGTCTATATTGCAGCGCCAGATAAGGAAAGCTCTGAGATGGCAATAAAGATGATCAATGAAATCGCTCAAGAGGCTGAAGTTGGCAAACTTTATATGGGTAGGGTGACCAAGATTATGGACTTTGGGGCCTTTGTGGAGATCTTCCCTGGGACGGATGGATTGATCCATATCTCTCAACTGGATCGAGGAAGGGTGAATAAGGTATCTGATATTCTCAAAGAGGGAGATGAGGTTCTAGTGAAGGTTTTGGACGTGGACCAGAACGGAAAGATTCGTCTGTCCAGAAAAGCAGCCCTTAGTGAACGACTGGACGATGTTTAAGAAGACTGTTTTAGACAATGGCGTCAGGATCCTTTCCGAGTCAGTACAACACCTCAACTCCCTTTCCTTGGGGATCTGGGTAAACGCGGGATCGCGTGATGAAAGCCCTGAGGAAAACGGTGTAAGCCATTTTATTGAACACATGAGCTTCAAGGGCACCAGCAACCGCAGTAGCCTTCAGATCGCAAAGGAGCTGGATGCCATTGGCGGGCTTTCCAATGCCTTTACAGGGAAAGAGAGTACCTGTTTCCATGCCCGTGTGCTTAGAAAGCATTTTCCCATTTTGGCCGACATCCTCTCAGATCTTTTCCTGAATTCTCTGTTTGACCCAGAAGACCTAGAAAGGGAAAGGGAAGTAATCCTCCAAGAAATCAGTATGGTGGAGGACACCCCGGACGAAAACATCCACGTTTTGTTTAACCGTCATTTTTGGCAAGATCATCCCATTGGAATGCCTATCCTTGGAACCGGCCAGACGGTTTGCAGTATCAACAGAGAGCATCTGTTCAATTACAAAGACCGCTATTATCAGCCAAATAGGATCCTTATCGTTGCCACCGGCGATGTGGATCATGACCAGCTCGTCTCCACATTCAGGCCCTTATTTGATTCTCTGGATGGAACGGGACAGGCCGATGATAGGAACTCACCTACCCCTAACGTGGGTATTTCCATTCATGAAAAGGATTTGGAGCAGGTTCATATATGTCTAGGTGGGGAAGCCCCTTCCCTTAGAAGCAAGGATAGGTTTGCCTGTGGGCTCTTCAATACGATTTTGGGTGGTAACATGAGCTCCAGACTTTTTCAGGAAATCAGAGAGAGAAGAGGGCTTGCCTACTCGGTGTTTTCTTTCTTGTCCGCATATGTGGATACGGGTATGCTCGGAATCTATGTGGCAACAGACAGACAAAAGGTTAATGAGGTTTTGGATACCATAAGAGAGGAAGTCCGAAAGATTGTGAAGGGAGGCCTTACAGAAGAGGATCTGATCGCAGCAAGGGAGCATTTAGTGGGGGGGATTTATCTAGCTGCAGATAACACCGACAACCGGATGATGAGGATTGCGAAGAACGAAATGGTATTCAGCCGTTATATCAGCTATGAAGAGCTCGTAGATAATCTCAATAAGGTCACCCTTGATGAGGTAATCAAGGTAGCTGGAGACATCTTTCAGTATAACAAGGTATCCATGACTGCATTAGGTCCCATTAGAGGAGATGAGGTAGATCGTAGCTGTCTGGATTTTAGGTGATTGCTTTGGGCCAGGATTGTGTTCACAAATGGCGAAAAAATGACAGGCATCCCTATCAAGATTAAGAGACTTCCCGGAGCCGAAGACCTGCCTTTACCACGCTACGAGTCTGAAGGCTCATCTGGAATGGATATCCGGGCTGCTGTGGTTGAACCAATTATTTTACAGCCAGGAGATATACGCCTCATTCCTACTGGTTTGGCCATTTCTTTACCTAGAGGCTATGAGGCCCAAATCAGGCCCCGTAGCGGGCTAGGGCTCAAGCATGGTATAGGGATGGTTAACTCTCCTGGCACCATTGATTCTGATTATAGGGGGGAAATAGGCATTTTATTGATAAATTGGGGTCGTGATCCGTTTGTGGTTAGGAGAGGGCAAAGAATCGCTCAAATGGTTATTTCCCGGGTTTATCGAGCACAGCTCGTGGAAGTGGATGTCTTGGATGAGACTCAAAGGGGCGATGGTGGTTTTGGACATACTGGCCTGGTATGAGATGATGAGATGCGATTTTCGGTCTTAGCCTCGGGCAGTGGAGGCAACGCATGTTATGTGGAAACAGAACAGACCAGAGTCCTTATAGACGTGGGACTAAGCTGTAAGGAGATCGAAAGGCGCCTTGAGCTTTTGGATGTGAGGGCTGGGTCCATTGATGTTATTGTGGTCACCCATGAGCATATGGATCATGTAAAAGGAGTCGGTGTATTTGCTAGGCGCTATCAAGTCCCGGTATTGATCAATCGTGCAACGCTCAGAAGGTGTAAAAAGATCGTAGGCAATATCCCGGTCCCTCTTTTCTTTAATACAGGCGACAGGCTGGGCTTTAGGGATCTTACATTTCATTTTTTTACCAAATGCCACGATGCCACCGATCCTGTGGGAATTACCTTAAGCTCAAACGGTTGCAAACTTGGTGTGCTTACGGATTTGGGTAGGTCTACACCGCTCATTCTGGATAGCATAAGTCAATGTAATGGATTGGTTCTTGAATTTAACCATGACCCCTTAATGCTAGAGGCAGGGCCTTATCCCCTAGAGTTGAAAAGGAGGATCAAGGGCCCTGATGGTCACCTCTCAAATCAACAAGCCGCCGAGTTGTTGAGAGCTGTTGTGCACAACGATTTGGCGGTTGTGGTGCTTGCCCATCTAAGCGAAATAAACAATGAGGAGGAAATGGCCTATGCCGAGGCCGAAAAGGTGCTTCGAAGTGGGGGAATTAGTGACATACACCTCTTGGTGAGTAGGCAGTATGAACCACTTCCATTGGTTGACCTTGCTAGAGGGGGGCATGTATAGGAAATGGATAAGCGCAAGCCTGCAAATCAAAGAAGACAGAGTCTGTTTTTTTGGCCCTTTACCATTATCTTCTTTGCCTTATTTTTGCTGGCTGGATGTGCTGAAGTCCCTTTGACTCAGCGAAAGAGTTTGCACCTGGTACCAGAGGGCCAGGTCCTCTCTCTCAGCTTTCAGCAGTACCGGGAGGTCTTGAAGAAATCAAAATTGTCCACTGACAGACAGAAGGTGGAGATGGTAAGGCGCGTAGGGAGGCGTATCGCACGAGCAGCAGAGGCCTTTCTGGAAGATGAGGGGTTGGGTTACGAGATTGACAGCTACCACTGGGAATTTAACCTAATCGAAAATGACAAAGCAGTAAATGCATGGTGCATGCCTGGGGGAAAGATCGCTGTGTATACGGGTATTCTCAAGTATACCAAGGATGAAACGGGCCTCGCGGTGGTCTTGGGCCATGAAGTGGGACATGCCATTGCCCACCATGGCAATGAACGGATGAGTCAGGCGCTACTAGCGAACATGGGAGGAATGGCCCTTTCAGTAGCCCTTTCCAAGAGGCCATATGAGACACGCCAACTATTCATGGCGGCCTTTGGCCTTGGGGCGAATATAGGGTTCTTGCTTCCTTATAGCCGAGTCCAGGAGGCCGAAGCTGATTGGATTGGTGTAATGCTCATGGCACGCGCCGGATATGATCCACGTGCAGCCCTTTCCTTTTGGAATCGAATGAGGAAATCAGCTGGGAAAAGGCCTCCTGAATTCCTCTCGACTCATCCTGCCCCAGAGACTAGGATTGAAAACTTAAAGGAATATATTAAGGAGGCCATGTCATACTACCAGATGCAATAGAGAGGTGCTTACTGGCATTATCAATGGGGGCAAGCCATGAACCAACAATATATTATGGACAGTTATTTTTTCGCGCTGGTAAGGGTCATTGATGCCATTTACCGGGATGAGGAAGAATTGGGGGATATCCTCTACTTCATTGTTTCTTTGGCCGCGGAGCTAACTGGGGCAAAGGGGAGCACCATACGGGTACTTGAGCACGGCACCTTTGATTTAAAGGTAGTCAGTAGCTATGGCCTCAGTAAGGAGTATCTGGATTCCGGTGCTATTGACCATGGAAAGAGCGTAACGGAAATCATGCAGGGCGATATCATTATCATTAATGATTTTGAGAATGATCCCAGGATCCAGAATGTGGCGGCTGCAAGACGGGAAGGACTTCAAGCTGTTATTGGGCTACCCTTTACGGTAAACGAGACCACTTACAGTATTCTCAGGCTATACTATTCCTCGAAAAAGGTTCCCACCCATGATGAAATGCAACTCCTGAACAGTCTCGGGAGACTGAGCTGTCTTGCCATCGAACGGGCAGCTATCAATAAAATGCGAATGAGCAGGGATGCTCCCTAGGCCCTTTGACCGAACTTAGGAGGACCACGCAGATACCTCCTGCGATTGTGACGAATAGAGTAAGTATTTGTTTTGGATGATTAGTGTCTTTGTTGGGAAAGAACCAGTGGTGGGTTCCACTTTGTCATAGGTGGAATAGACAATGAAAGAGCTTTTAGAAAAGGCAAAATCCAGTACCCTTCACAGCAGATTAATTGATCTGCGGACCTATGCTGTTGATAAGAATAGGGTGATAGTTGAGGGTCGGCTTATGGATCAACGTTTTCGACCCATTTATGATATTGATGGAAAAAAGAAAGAGCCAGGCCCTATTCATGAGATGGTCATCTGTCTCTTTGTGGAAAACAGGGTACCTTTTACCATACTGGACGCACAAGCGGAGATGCTCCATTTTCCTCACGAACTTTGTCCTCAAACCCTAAGTTCCATTAAGAGGCTGGTGGGGATTGAGGTCAAAAGCGGCTTTGGCCAACAGGTGAGAGAGCTTATGGGAGGGACAAAAGGTTGTGCCCATTTGACACACCTTATGATGACAATGGGGCAAGAAATCTTTGCCGGGTCAATGACCCATAGATTGAGAGAGCCTAGACCACTGCCGTGTGCCGTTGAAGATATAAAAGGGTTGGAATACCTGGTCAATAGTTGCTGGGTCTGGCGGGAAGGGGGCCCACTGGTACAAAGGGTACAGGAGGTGGTCAAAAGGCAGGAATGCCTTTAGATCTACTGAGGTGTACTGAGGCCTTACTGGAACCAGAACGTTTACCAACGTATAGCGTGATTGTGTCACCACGGGATATCACACAGATTAAACATCGTACGGTTGAGAATCCTTATCTCCACATTGTCCTTTTTCAGCCGGAGATTCCTGCTAATACTGGAAACATCGCCCGACTTTGTGCTGCAGCAGAGCTGCCTCTACACCTAATCCATCCCCTTGGTTTCAGATTGGATGATAAGCACCTCAAGCGTGCAGGGCTCGACTACTGGACAGAGGTGGATGTAAGACAGCATGCCTCTTTTGATGCATTTATTGAAGAAAATCAAAACAGGGGTAGTATCATTGGATTCAGCAGACATGCTGCGCCCCTTTACACGCAAGCCATTGTAAATTATGGGGATTTTCTCCTTTTTGGACCCGAGACCCGTGGGCTGCCTAGTAAGATTATGGATGCCTTTCCTTGCTATAGGGTCCCCATGTGGGGGCAGGTCAGGAGTCTTAATTTGTCAACTACCGTAGGAATTGTAGCGTACCATTATCTTCACCAATTGAAGAGGTTTTAATAGAGGGAGGTGGGGTGGCCATCGAGGAGATCAAGCAAAGGAGTATGAAAATCAAAAGTTATATGGTCTGGAGTCGAATTCGCATTCGAAGAAGCCTTTAATCACGTCACCACATGATTCGAGATATTCTTTAAGCTCTTTTTCACTGTCAAAGGACAAGGTTCCAATGTGTCCGGTTGCTTCCTTTATCTTGGATTCCGGGCCGATCCCGGCCATGGCCTTTAAGAACAACTGTGGGTCACCATTGTATTTCTTGGAAAGCTCTACCTCACTGATAATAGCCCTGGCATGTCCATAACCATCAAAGTACACGTAATATTTCATAACAACAGTCCTTTAGCTTAAAAACCTTAAGCAAATTGCCACTTATTATCTTCTATTCAGGAATGGCTTCAATGAGTAATGGTTTACCCTTTATCCTTCAACCTTGTTTGATCATCAAAATGACACCCCAAAACGGAAAATATCATTTCATTGTACTAATTTCTCAATATTTCTGAGAGGCGGCCTAGCAGTTCCATGGCCTTGGTGGCTGCCTCTGGGGTCATGGTTCCCATGCCACAGGCAGGGGTGAGTAGGGATTGCCTGAAAAGGATTTCTTGGTCTATACCCCAAGCCATTACCTGCCTTATGCCTTGCTGGAGCTTGGCCACTAAATCCTCAGACGTTTCCGAGCCCGTAAACCGGGAAGTTGGCACGATACCCCAGGCAATATGACCGCCATGATACAGAAAATGTGTAATGGCTTTTTCATAGAGAAGGAAATGCTCCATATACTCCCACGCATCAAAATTAATAATATCCGGCCCAGTCTCCAATAGCATTGCCCAATCTGTATTTCCACAACAATGGATGCCGATCAATAACTCTATTCTCTCCTTTAGGTAGGTGATAAACCTTTTTAGTATATCAATAACCTGTTCTCGATCAATGGGGGAAAAGGCTGACCCAAAGCCTGAAAGGTAGGGTTCATCCAGAAACAGGATCGGAACCCGTCCTGTTTGTGTAAGCTGCTTTGCTTGCCAGAGGGCCTTAATGGAAAGCCCATTGACCATGGCTTCCAGAAGTTCTTCATCATGGAGAACTGCCTTCTGGTCTGGACCTTTGAGTGAGGCACAAAAGGTGATGGGCCCAATGGTCTGTCCTTTGACATACTTTCCTTCTTGAGTGGCCTTCCCAAGAAGCTCTAGAAGCTTATGGAGTCCAGGGGCGAAATCCTTGCTGATGGCAAAGTATTCCGTATCTTGAGCAAGAAAGTGATCGTAAAAGGTTATGAGCTCTTTCTCCCTGTCTGTACCGGTCGAGACAGCAAGGGCCTTCGTTTCCTCATGGAACCTGACCAAGGGCAGTCCTTCGATGAATTGGACGGTCATGTCTTCTAATGGAGAACGCATTACAAATTGGGGCCAAAAGGGGATCTGGGGAAGGTGCTCAAGTATATTCCTGCAAGTGTTTTCTATATCAAGGTATGGCACACTTCCTATGCCAGTGGCCAGGAAGTAGAAGTCCCTTGTGCTAGGATACACGGCCCATCTCCTGTATCCTAGCGAGCCAATTTTCCAAAACGCCTATCATTTTTTCCTTTTCGCCTGCAATAGAAACCTGGTGGGGGACTTCTTTGTCAGGTGTGTATGCCATAGCCTTTAGTTCTGCAAGCCGCCGAGAGGCCTCATGGTCATCCGGGTGACGAGCTACCACCTTTTCATAAATTTGAATGGCGTCATTAATCTGGCCCTGATTAAAGTAGATCTCGGCCAGTGTGGGCGTGGCCAATTCTCGAAACGCTAAAGGCTCTTCCTCAAAAGCAGTTTCTGAAGGTTCTTCAGATTCCTCAGGTTCTTCTGCCTCTCCGAGCTCTTCACCTGCTTCAGGTCCTTCGGATTCCTCAAATTCATGGATTTCTTCTAAGGGGACTCCTTGGACAGGTGTCTTTATCTCTTCTAAGAGGTCAAGGGCCTCCCTGTCCTCCGGGTGAAAGGAAAGGTAGCGATTGAGGAGCACTGCAGCTTCCTCATACCTCTTCTGCGATGCATATAGACGGCTTAAGTCCTTCAACATTACAGAGAGGGCCCCGAGCTGAGAGCTGGCCTTTTGAAGCAGTTTTTCTGCCTGGCTCACAAATCCGACCTTCATGTAAGCCTCGGCCAATATCTTCATCAGGTAAATATCATCGGAATTGGACCTAAGCGCCTCTATGCCTTCTTGGATGACTTGGTTAAACTTACCTTCTTCCATCATCCTGGCCAAGACAACCCGGAGTGTGGATACAGAGGGGTTGTTATGTAAAATAAGGTCTAAGAGCTCATTGTTTTCCGGCATTGTTTCTTCCTCCCTCTTGGGGTTTCTTTTCAGTGTTCTCGGTGACTTGAGGCAGATTGCGGAACCTAAAAATTACCTCATTATCCTTAATAAGACCCAACTCCTCTCTAGCCACCCGCTCCACATATGAGGGGTCCTCTTTTAATCTTCGGATTTCATCCATGATTTCTTGATTTTCTTTTCTTAAGGCCTGGATTCGGTCGATATATTTTTGTCTTTCCAGGTCCATTTTGTACAAATTGATGAATCCCCTCTTGCTAAACCCGAGCCATGCCACCAAAGGTGCCAGCATACAGAACAGCAAAAGGATTATACTAATAAACCGTTTCTTGGGGCGTTTCTTGGCCATTGCCTCAATGGGTGAAAATGGAATTTAGCTTTATTACAAAGTTACTCGGATTTCCACCGAGCTGCAATAATAATTGATCGGACTCCTGAGGTCTTGGCAGCATCCATCACATCCACTACTCGGCCATGTTTTGCGTCTTGGTCAGCTTGGAGGATCATGTGCACAATCCCATTTTCCTCCACAAGTTTCTCAAGACTTTTCTTGAGCTGAGTAAGGCTAACCTTTTTCCCTCGAAAGTAGACCTGTCCGGTCCTGTCCACCAACACGGTGACCTTTAGCTCTTCGGCATTGTAAGCCTTTTGTGTGACCTTGGGCAACCGGATACGAACTCCTGATGCGATTTCAAAGTGGGACGTAAGCATGAAAAATATGAGGAGTAAAAAGACAATGTCCACCAGTGGTGCTATCCCCAGTCTGGGTTCTTCTTCTGTTTCTTTACCAAATCGCATGAGACGGCTCACTTGAGCTTGGGTTATTCACGATTCGGCCTAAATGGCCCTTTTGCCCTCACTGTATTTCTCCATAAGCTCCACTAACCTAATGGAGTTTTCTTCCATTTCGAAAATCAATGAACTGGCCTTGTCTTTTACGAAACGATAGCAGACAAGCGTAGGAATGGCCACGCAGAGACCGGCCGCAGTAGTTATGAGGGCCTCAGCAATGCCGCCGGCCAAGGGGGCAGGGTTACCTATACCCTGGACTGATATGGCATTGAAGGTCTTGATCATGCCTGAAACAGTCCCAAGTAAGCCAAGCAAGGGGCTCAAATTGGCGACGGTGCTTAGAATCCCCACGTTCTTCTCCAACACGGTGGCTTCCCGTGTCCCCCTCTCCTCAATGGTCTGCTTGACAAGCCACATGCCTTTGCCCGTGTTTCGTAGGCCAGCAAGGAAGATTTTTGCTATGGAGGACATGTCACTTTGGCATAGGAAAACGGCCTCAGAGAGTTTTCGTTTCCTGAGTAAGTCTTCAACATTTCTTATGAAATCTTCTGGGATAATCTTTTTGCGTCTAAGTACCCAAAGGCGTTCCAGAAATACACCGAGCGCCACAATAGAGCAGAAGATGATTGGATACATAAAGATGCCGCCTTTTATGATCAGCTCAATCATTGTATCCTTCTCTCTCTCCCTTCATACTTACAGGACTCCCTTGCAGCTATGTGATTGCATCCATTTTTATAGACAACGGCTAATACATATCATATCTTTAAAATAAGAAGAAATAGAAAAAATAGTTAAAGAGCAGGAGCTTGCCTTGAAGGTAAAAGGACATGGCCAAAATGCAGAGAATAGTCTTAAGAAGAGGGGAGATGCCCTGACCAGGCCCCGTGACCAGGGGCTTGACCTCTCTGAAATGGCACATATGTCAGGATCCCAGGTCCTGAATCGGATACTAGAGCTGGAAGAGGCCAGAGAGGTGGTGCAAGCACTTTCTCCCCAAGATTATTATTGGCTCATAAAGAAGGTGGGCGAAGATGATTGTCTACCCCTCCTGGAGTTGGGCCATTCTCGACAGTGGCATCATGTGATGGATCTGGAACTCTGGCAAAAGGATCGCCTGGATTTGGATCAGGCCTCTGAATGGATGAAAAGGCTGCAGTTGGCCAATACCGTGGAGCTGGCCAAATGGCTTTATACAGAGGGCCAACATTTCGCCTACTATTATTTTTTTAAGATGTTGGATGTACGTATTATTAGACACGATGATGTGGTTGATGTGCCAGAAGGCTTCTTCAGCTTTGACGGTGTTTTTTATGTGAAGCCAAGAGACCCGGAGCTCCAGGAGACACTCCAAAAGGTTTTAGAAGCCATGGCAAGCATGGATCTGGAACGTTATCATACCTTGTTACTCGGGCTGTCAGGCGTGCTGCCGGCTGAGCTTGAGGAAGAGATGTTTAGACTCCGGAACGTTCGGCTCGCAGAATACGGTTTTCTGCCCTTTGACGAGGCCATGTCCATTTATTCCGGCCTTCCTCCAGAGACCTTAACTATGGCGGAAACGGAGAGCAAGGAAGGCGTTGTAACGGTTGAGGATGAAGATGTTAGGTCTATTATCCCGCTTTCCCCCTTCTATCATACCCAAGACAGGACAATGCTGGCGCAGGTTGCATCCCGGATACATGATGAGGGCTTCTTGGACAGGCTGAGGCTGGAATTTGCGGGCCTTTGCAACCAGATCCTTTCAGCAGAAGGTCTCCGTGTCGACCATTTTGATGTGTTGATAAAGACATGCCGGAGGGCGGCGGGCTATGTCAATGTGGCCCTTGAGAAACTTTCCAAAAGGGATATAGTCCTTGCTGAGAACCTTCTCAGAAAAAATTCCCTTTTCCATGTGTTTCGCGTTGGGTTTGGCTTGGCTCTCCGGGTAAAGTGGGAGACTGAACGGTGGTTGAAGGACAGTTGGTTTAGGCGGGCAGGGTTTCCACTGAGTTTTTGGGGTGAAAGATGGGGGGCAGTTCTAGGAGGCCTGGTGGAGAAAAAGCCCCTCTACTATGTAGGAGATAAGGAAGAAGGGGAGCTATACAGGGATTTTGAATCTCCAGAGGAGATTGAGGAGGTGCACCTAATATCAATGGGGTGCAGGGTTATGGATCGGGTGTTGGAAAAAGTGGCCGAGACCGTGGAACTTGGAGAGGTGATCAGGGAAGAGCCTGATATCACATTCCACGTAATCCTTTTTAATATTTGGGCGCATCATATTTTGGGTCACGAGCTTACTGCCGACCCCCTTTCGATGGAAGAGGCCAGGTCTTTCTTTCATAGGATTCGGGGCAAAGACCGCTCAAGACCTTACAAAATGCCCGGGTTTAGGGAGCAGTTTGTGGCTTATTTTGCCACCCTTAATCCTCTACTGGAACAGCAAGACCTTACTTTCCTCCAGCATACCCTCTCGGCACTCTGGGAAGAGTTCCTACAGGAATATCAGTGGGTCCACATTGATGATCTGGATGCCCGATTTTCAAGGCTTGTTAAAATTAGGCCCTCTCCCTAATTTGCTCCTCGGTGAAGCAGGCCGTACAATTTTTCCCCCACAAGGAGAAGGTTTTGTTGTCTTTATATACCTGAAGGTTTACATAACCATCCTGCATTAGTTTTTTCAAGGCTGAGACAGGTAAAGAGAATCCGTCCACATTGACTTCCTGACCATTTTGCTTTCCAGAGACCAGCTCTTCAATCTTAAAAGGCATCTGACCCATCCTCCTTTCCTGAAGAAGAGTAGAATATCCTGAAGCCCAGAGGGCGGCGCACTATGCCCCAGATAATGTTTTAACATCTTGACCCTGGGAACTCTTCGCGTTGAAAGCAAAGGCATATGGATCAAAGCATGCGTCAGCCTATGTTCCTACTAGGTCCGTATCTCTTGCAGCATAAAGACCAAGTACGAGATAGCAAAACAGATCAATGTTATGGCAATGAGCGCTGTAACATGGGGATACACTACAATAAGGCTTTGTCCAAAGGACAATGGGTTCTGAAACCTGGAAGCCGAAAGCTGTTCCATTGGACCCATTAGGATAAGTGATTGCGTGGTTTTGCGCATGGGGTTAATGATGGTGGAAGAGGCATCAGAATACAGAACCATCGGAGAAAATAAAGATACTCTTTCTTTAATACGTGTATTCTTGATAAGGATTTCAGGGCTTGTTCCCTCTTTTGCGTTGAGAGGGGCTACAGCATTGGCCAATACTGTGGCCCCAAGAGACACAAAGAAGGATAGGAATATCCACAGGGCTACAGAGGCCAAGGCAGATGTGGCGATACTCTTGAAGAGTATAGAGAACAGGATGGACAGTCCTAACCAGAAAGATATATAGAAAATGCTTATGATCAGATAGATGAAAAGTCGCCAAACCTCCTCTACGCCCGGGACCACCCCCACCAGGGTAAGACCAAAACCGGATATTACCAATACAATGGACAAGACCATAATAGAAATGGTTACCACCCCTGCCAGGAATTTACCATTAATTACTGCATCTCGATAAATGGGTTGAGAGGTCAACTTTATGAGCGTCCCTTGGGCCCTTTCCCTGTTTATGGTATCGAATCCCAGCACAATGCCGATTAGGGGGCCGAAAAAGGCCACAAACTGCACCATGGAAAACAGGGCCCCAGGGGTATTGAAAAGCATAAGAAAGACGAACTTGGGTTTAGCCACGCCCTCAAGGGAGTCTCTCAGGTGCATGCCTGCTATATAGCTGGTAATAAAACTGACCATTGCTATGAGGGCGAACAGAATGACAAACCTGTAGCTACTGAAATGATCTGCAAGCTCTTTTCGAAAAACAGCGTAGAGGCCTTGCATGCCTATCCCTCCTGAAAATATTTCATGTAGATTTCCTCAAGGGAGTACTTCTGGTCACCAAGTCCGAATTTCTCTTGGGCCAAGGCCTCGAGTGTCCCCTGGGCCACCAGCTTGCCGTTAATCATAATGCCCACCCGATCTGAGATTTTTTGTACCTGATGGAGGTGATGTGATGAAAGCAAGACGGTCATGTTGTGTTCTTGTTTTAGGCGGGCTATAAGATCTATCAAATTCAAGGCTGCTTCCGGATCAAGGCCGAGTGTGGGCTCATCCAAAAACAATACCTTAGGATCCTTGATAAGAACCTCAGCAATCCCCAGCCGTTGCCTCATTCCACGGGAATAGTTAGCTACCTTTTTGTGGGCATCCTTTTTGAGTCCCACCAAATCCAGAAGTTCTCCAATCTTTCTCTGGGAATCAGACTCCGGAATACCATTGAGGGCTGCAATGTACTCCAGACTCTGAACTGCATCCAGTTCTGGGTAAAAGCCAACATTTTCCGGCATATACCCAATTAGCCGTTTTACTTCCTTTGCCCTTCGCACTGGATCAAGTCCACACACCACGGCCGAACCACCTGAAGGCTGAGTCAAACCCATGAGCATTAGGAGTGTTGTGGTTTTTCCGGCCCCATTTGGTCCGAGAAAGCCGAAGATTTCCCCTTCGCGAAGGGTGAAATTTAGACGATCCACTGCTGTTTGGTCGCCGTATCGTTTTGTAAGGTCTCGGGTCTGTACAACAATGGCATCATCCATATCCATTTTTATCGCCTTCCTAGTCTAACGAACAATATTACCAAGCCCAACAGTACAAATACGATAATGCCGATGCCTATCCATCCCCATACTGTGGAGGCCCTTACGGTCACCCTCAGTTCAAGATTTTTGGTGACCTTACCTGCATCCACGTTCAGGGTAACAGAATAGTCCCCAACCAGTGCTTGCTCGGCAGGGGTTACAGAAACCTCCACCTGTTTGAGCTGGTCAGGTGGAAGATTTTCGATCCTTTCAGGTTTGAATGTGACTTTCCAGTTTTCCGGCTTAAATGAGAGAAATTGGATATTGTTTAGGGGGGCAGAGCCCGTGTTCTTAACATAGATAGATAAATTGGCCTTTTTCCCTTTCTGCGTATTTAGTGATAGGAGGCCGTTAGGGGTGCCCACTTCCATCTTGTACGTGCCTGTAAGGATTACGCTTAATTCAGCCTCACCTTCAGCATCAGGGGAGCTGACCTTTACGGTTATGGGATATTTCCCAGGCTCAGCCAATGGAAATGGCTTGACTTCTACAGCCACGCTTTGGCTTTGGTCGGCCTTCAGCCTTACGCTGGATATGAATTTGTCTTCATAGGCAGGTTTGAAGTTTACGTCCCAATTAGTGGGAGCCTTGGCCGTGAGACTGAATACGGCATCCTTATCCAGTTTGTTCTCCACTTCAATAGAAAACTCGAACTTGGCATCTGTTGGCCCCCTCAATACAGGATAAGAGGTTGTGATGCTGACACCTCTGGATTTCTTTTCCTTGGCCTTTGATTTTACATTTACGGTGATAGCCCGCGAGATCTTGAACTTACGGTCTTTTGTCTCAGCAAGGATTTTAAAGATATAAGTACCAGGGCCCACCTCTTTGCCAGGTTCGGCCCGGAAGGTGAGTGTCTTGGAGCTGTCGCTTTCCACGTGAACACCGGTCACCCTATAACTGTAAGTCTTTATCCACGCCTTCCAGCCTTTTGGGATTTGTGTCACCTTTAGGTTGATGGTCTCCTCATGTTTCCCACCGTTCTTTACAATAAGATCTATACTTACTTCTTCCCCTTCATCAATGACAACACCTGTATATTCGGGATATACAATAATGGCCCTTTCAGGCAAATCCTTTTTCTTTTCTGCTGCGTAACCCGTAAGAGAAAAGGCACACCAAACAATGATCATGAACACCATCAGAGTTGTCCACATTGCCGGAGAAAACCGTTTCTTATGCAATTCCATGAAACCACCCTCCTTCATTTTCAGAAAATAGGCCTTGCATGTCCGTTTTTAGGATCTGGTATTAATTAAGATCTTCATCATCCTGTATCATTGTTGGAGCTTACATAACTTTCCATTGAATCTGTGTCATATCCCGCCTTTTTATAATCATCAAGGGCTCGCATTTTCAGCTCGCGGTCCTTGGTCTTCTCCGAGTGCTTGTCTGCAAGTTCTGCTGCGTGACTCCACATGCCCTCCCTTTCATATTCAGCGATTTGTCGCTCTACTCTTAGATGTTCTTCAGGGGTTTCAACTACCGCAGCACGGCACCAGGAGATTACCTTTCGTACCTTCTGGCCACAAGAAGGGCAGGCTGCCAAGGGTGGATCACTTATCGCCTGAATAGTCTCAAACCTCTTGCGGCAGCGTTTACAGCCCTTCTTGGGATCAACGGCCTCATATTCGTAAATGGGCATGGTACCGCTCTCTCTATCACCCAGCACAGGAAATGTCCAATGTTATAATATTGGACTGGAGAATATCTTGAGTATGCAGAGTTTAACAGGTTCTTCCGTACACTTGTTATGTTTTAGATATCTGTTCAATTTTGGGAAAAGCCGGTCATAAATGTAATCAAAAAAATGATTTTGTAAAGTGTTTAACAAGCCTCAGTTTTTTCTTCACTGAACAGTTAACTTATCCCAACGCTTGAACAGTTGGGCCATCCATTGCTCAAATGTCAGATAATCTCCGGTATGTTGGTCATAACAGGGTTCAAGGTCTCGTTTGTCATTTTCACTGTTGTGGGTTTTTAGGAGGTTTTCGAGAAGGTCCTTGAGTTCGGCCTTGTTAAGGCCATAGGCAGCGGCTAGCTTTTTGGTGCCAGGCATATTCCGATTTACTGCAGCCATTTGCCAGAGGGCCTTGTGGCGATAATGCCAGAGCACGTCTTCATCTAGACCAGTGGACTCAGCCATTTCAGCTGCCCTCAAAAAACAGCCCTTGCTTACTAAGCCCTCTAATTCCTTTTCTGGGGTAATTTCCGTCATTTCTCTAAGAAAGGTGCCCCCAGAGTGGTTCGGCCACCTTGGCCTCACCCCGGGGGCAATCTACTTGTTTTAAGGATTAATACATGTCTTCAGAAGGCATTGTCGGTTGTGATTCACTCTTCTTTGGCTCAGGTTTTTCGGCAACCATGGCCTCTGTTGTGAGCAGCAGGCTGGCTACCGATGCAGCGTTCTGCAATGCGAACCGGGTAACTTTGGTGGGATCAATAACACCGGCCTTGATCAGATCCTCGTACTCACCCGTTTCCGCGTTGAAACCGAAGGCGCCTTTGCCATCCTTGACCTTTTGTACCACAACAGAGCCCTCAAAACCAGCGTTATTGGCAATTTGCCGGACCGGCTCTTCAAGGGCGCGTTTGACCAAGTCCAGACCTAGTTGTTCATCCCCAGGAAATGAGGCCTTTTCCAGCGCCTTCAGTGCGCGGAGATAGGCCACGCCACCGCCCGGGACAATGCCTTCTTCCACGGCGGCCCTTGTGGCATTGAGAGCGTCCTCCACCCTATCCTTCTTTTCTTTCATCTCTGCCTCAGTAGCAGCTCCCACATTGATCACCGCCACGCCGCCAATGAGTTTGGCGAGACGCTCCTGGAGTTTCTCGCGATCATAGTCGCTGGTGGTCTCTTCGATCTGTACGCGGATCTGTTTTACGCGTCCCTCTAGGGCTTCTCTGCTTCCACCACCGTCTACAATGGTGGTGTTGTCCTTGTCAATAGTGACACGCTTTGCTGTGCCGAGATCATTGATAGTGACATTTTCCAACTTGATACCAAGATCTTCACTAATCACCTGGCCACCGGTCAGTATTGCGATGTCTTCCAACATGGCCTTACGGCGGTCACCAAAACCAGGGGCCTTGACAGCAGCGCACTGCAGGGTGCCTCTCAGCTTGTTCACCACCAACGTGGCCAAGGCCTCACCTTCCACGTCCTCAGCTATGATAAGGAGGGGTTTGCTCATTCGAGCGATTTGTTCCAGGATTGGCACAAGGTCTTTCATATTACTGATCTTTTTCTCATGAAGTAGGATATAGGGCTCTTCCAGATGAACCTCCATCTTTTCGGCGTCGGTTACAAAGTAGGGACTCAAATAACCACGATCAAACTGCATTCCCTCCACGATTTCAAGAGTGGTTTCCATGCCCTTTGCTTCTTCAACCGTAATGACGCCTTCCTTGCCCACTTTCTCCATGGCCTCGGATATGATTTCGCCAATAGTACTGTCGTTGTTGGCAGATATTGTGCCTACCTGGGCGATTTCTTTTTTCTCTTTGGTGGCCTTTGAAATCTTTTTCAGTTCATCAACGACCAGCTCTACCGCCTTATCAATTCCGCGTTTGATTGCCATGGGGTTTGCGCCAGCAGCAACCAGCTTGGAGCCCTCGCGGTAGATGGCCTGTGCAAGTATGGTTGCAGTTGTGGTCCCGTCACCAGCTACATCAGAGGTCTTGGAGGCGACCTCTTTTACCATTTGGGCTCCCATATTTTCGAACTTGTCTTCCAACTCGATCTCTTTGGCCACAGTTACGCCGTCTTTTGTTATCTTGGGGGAACCCCATGATTTTTCGATTAAGACATTACGGCCCTTAGGTCCTAGCGTGACCTTGACGGCATTGGCTAATGTATCAACACCCTTCATCACCTTTTCCCGTGCCGTCATACTATATTTAATTTCCTTACCTGCCATTTTTGAACACCTCCTCATTAATTTTCAACAATAGCAAGGATATCGTCTTCTCTCATGATAAGATGTTCAACACCGTCTATTTTGATCTCATTACCCGCGTATTTGCTGAAAAGGACGCGGTCGTTTTCCTTTACTGCCAAAGGGATTCTTTCACCATTATCGTTCACTTTGCCAGGGCCTACCGCAATAACCTTACCTTCTTGGGGTTTTTCCTTTGCTGTGTCAGGAATAATGATTCCGCCTGATGTCTTTTCCTCTTGTTCGATCCTTAGTACCAACACCCTGTCATTTAATGGTTTGATTTTCATTTTCCATAGACCTCCTTTAGTGAAATTTTTTTGAAATCCATGGCATCATAGTAGCCATGTATTATTGACAGGAAATGGAAAGAGGGTTATGGTATGATCTAACCATTTAAAATTACTACTAGTTATCAATTCGGTTGATAAAATTAAACACCTTTTTGCGGTTGTCAAGGGGGCAACATGATTTTTTGAAACCCCTTGACAAGATATTGATAAAATCGTAATTTCCAAAACTACCTTAATTATTCAAAATGTTTCTTAATGGTGCCTAATCGGTTTTTTGCTTTTCCATAGTGAAGAAAGGATTTGAGGATGGGGCGGCAGGGGCCGATATTATATAACGGATTCTGTGAAGCGTTGATCCTTGGATAGGACCAAAGGGTTTAATTAAGAGACACAACAGACTGAACAGGGCAAGTAACCAGGATAAACCAGGTAAGAGGTAATAATTCGGGAGGGCGACAGAGTGAAACAAACAGCAATTCGATCCATATTGGTCTTGTGTGCTGCCTTTTTCTTAGCCTTGTTTTTTTGGGGTGCGGCAGCCGCTGGCGGATACTATCACATCGTCCAGAAAGGAGACACCCTTTGGGACTTATGTGAAAAATACTATGGTGATCCCTGGCTGTGGCCCAAGCTTTGGGAAATGAACCCTTTTATTACAAATCCTCACCTCTTAAGCCCTGGCGATAGGATAAATCTTCTGGAAGACGTACCTTTAAAGCGGAAGGCCCTCAAAGAAGAGACCAAGCATGCTTCCACAGTAAAAAAGGAACCAGAAGCAAAGGCTTGGTGGGCCAGGGGCCTGGAAATTTCCGGGCTGACCAATGTGAAGGCGATAGGCTATCTTTCGCCCGATCCTGTGGAGCCCTGTGGCCAAATAATATCCGCGGACACAGAGCACCTGATTCTGAGCGAAAGGGACAAAGTGGTATTAAGATTAGAAGGGAATATGACAAGGCCTGGAGATCTGATCTGGGTCTATAAGTGTTCTGACAAAATCAAGAATCCCCTTAACGAGGAACCCCTGGGCTATATTGTTTCAATCTTGGGGAATGTGAAGGTTACGGAGAGAATTGAGGGAACACTGTTCAAAGCAGTGGTAAATGAGACATATAGGGACATAAGGGTAGGGGATAAGCTTACCACCTATAGCCCTGTGTCCTCTTGTGTGGTTCCTACTTCGGCCCCCCAGGGGTTTGAAACTACTATTATGGCCGTAAAGGACGAGCATCAGATTATCGGACAGTTTAGTGTGGTCTACCTGGAAGATGGTTATGGACAGGGGGTCCAAAGGGGTAATCTTTTTGAGGTAATCAGGCAGCGAGAAGGACTACCAGATGTTGTGATCGGATATGTGCTTGTGGTGGACAGCCGCCCCGATAGTTCTGTTGGAATTGTGGTAGAGGCCAAGGAGCACTTTTATCGCGGTGCAAGACTGCGAACACTCCAATGGGAAAAGGCCCCTCGCTATCTGTCCGCCATACCACCATGTAGTTAGAAATAATGCATTGGGATTCAGGGGCCAATGATATTTATCGACCCTCTGACCAAGCAACCTTGCAAGGGATAGAACCTAATGCGCCATTATTTATTGGGGCAGGCGTTTGTTTATGGGTTTTAAGAAAATGCTTGACTAGGCGGAGACCTCTGCTTTATAAACCTCCATCCCTTGGATAGCTTACCAACCACTCGAGAAGACATCTCTCCATGAATGATTGTTCGGGATTGGATAAGGCCTATCACTGGCTGTCCCTTTACCTGGTGGAAGGATTGGGCAATGTGGGGGCTCACAATCTTTTGATCAAATTTGGAGACCCTCTGTCAATTTTCAGTGCACCATATGAGGATTTGATCAAGGTTGATGGGCTTGGGCCGAGAGTAGCTGGGAATATCGTGAATAAGAAGTTTGCCTTGGATCCTGAAAAGGAATTGAAGAAGGTCCAACAATTTGGTGCAAGGATCATTTCCTTTGAGGATCCGGAATATCCCCCTTACCTGAGGGAGATACATGATCCTCCGGTGATCCTCTACGCAAAGGGGCGTCCTATTCCACAGGCTCTGCCCTTTGTGGCGGTAGTGGGATCAAGGCATCCAACCCCTTACGGTACAAAGGCAGCCACAAATTTGGGGTTTGGTCTCGCAAGGGCAGGGGTGGGTATAATTAGCGGTCTGGCCCGTGGAATCGATGGAGCCGCCCATTGGGGCTGTATCAAGGCCGATGGTTTTACTATCGGTGTGTTAGGGACAGGTGTAGATATGATTTACCCTGCTTCAAACGCTAAGCTGTTCCATAGGGTTCTGGGGCAGGGAACCATTGTCTCGGAGTTTCCCATGGGCACGTCTCCTGAGCCTAGGCATTTTCCTGTCCGCAACCGTATTATCAGTGGAATCGCCAAGGCAGTAGTGGTTGTGGAAGCTACTAGAAAAAGCGGTTCTCTCATCACGGCCGCCCAGGCCCTGGATCAAGGCCGGGATGTCTTTGCAGTACCTGGGAGCATCTATTCTGGACAGAGCAAAGGTACCCATTTTCTGATCAAACAAGGGGCTAAATTGGTTGAGAGAGCTGAAGATGTACTAGTGGAGATAGGGCTAGATAATGTCAAAGAAATCTCTGGAGGGCCTGAAAGCGAGAAAGAGATTCCGAATGGACTCGATGACTTAGAACAAAAGATTTACCGTGTATTGGGAGATTATCCTAAACATATTGATGAGATCGTTAGACAACTGCAGTTGGATCCCGCACAGACCTCCAGTGCCCTACTTGGTATGGAGTTGAAGGGACTGGTCAAACAACTGCCGGGTAAGATGTTTGTTCGGTGAAAGGATAACTAAATCTGATAACGAGTTTTACATACATAATGATAATGCCGAGAAGGAGATATGCCGAAAAACTTACTTATTGTTGAATCGCCCACAAAGGTAAAAACGCTCAAAAAATACCTGGGCAGAGAGTTTGAGATTATGGCCTCGGTCGGACATGTAAAGGATCTGCCTGTCAACAGGCTTGGGGTGGACATAGAAAATGATTTCCGGCCAGAGTATGTGGTCATTAAAGGCAAGGCCAAGGTTCTGAAGGCACTTAAAGAGGCGGGAAAACGTGCTGATGCAATCTATTTGGGACCTGACCCAGACCGAGAGGGAGAGGCCATTGCTTGGCATATTGCTGAAGAGCTAAACGGCCGCAAAAAAAAGATTTACAGGGTTCTATTTAATGAACTAACACCAAAGGCAATTCAAGAGGCGGTAGCCTCACCTCAAGGGCTTAATCGAGAAAAGTATGAATCCCAGCAGGCCAGAAGGATTCTCGATCGATTGGTGGGATACCAGATTTCGCCACTCCTATGGACTAGGGTAAAAAGAGGGCTTAGCGCAGGCAGGGTGCAGTCTGTGGCCCTGAAAATGATATGCGACAGGGAAAGGGAGATCTTCAACTTTGAACCCCAGGAGTATTGGTCTCTAACCGCACACCTCCATGCTGATAAGCCGCCCCCCTTTAAGGCCAGATTATCCAAATGGGAAGACCAAAAGGCAGACCTCAAAAACGAGGCCCAGGTCAAGACTATTGTAGAGGCATTGAGGAATGAGCCGTTCAAGGTCCTGAAGGTCTCGAAACGAAAAAAAAGAAGAACTCCCCCGCCTCCCTTTATCACAAGTCAGCTTCAACAAGAGGCCTATAGGAGGCTGGGTTTTTCCGCCAAGAAGAGCATGTCCATTGCCCAGAACCTCTATGAAGGCGTGGAACTTGGAGAGAAAGGGCAGGTGGGACTTATCACTTACATGCGTACAGATTCCTTTCGCCTTTCTGACGAAGCGGTTTCACTGGTCAGGTCATATATTCACGAGATCTATGGCCCTGAATACCTCCCAGAAAAACCCAATCGTTTTCGGAGCCCGAAAGGTGCCCAAGAGGCCCACGAGGCCATACGGCCTACGTCCATTGAGCTGAGTCCAGATGCTGTAGCTCCTTTTCTAAGCAAGGATCAATTGGCTTTGTACACTTTGATATGGAGGCGATTTGTAGCTTGCCAGATGGCCCCTGCCCTGTATCAACAAACCCAAGCTGATATTGAAGCAGGAAAGGGATTATTCAAGGCATCGGGCAGTGTGATGGTTTTTAAGGGTTTCACTGTGGTCTATGATGAGGAGGAAGCCGAGGCCACAGTAGCCAAGTCAGAGGAAGGTCTGCTGCCTCCACTGCGAAAGGACCAGGTATTGACGTTGAAAGAGCTAGAGCCGGCCCAGCATTTTACTCAGCCCCCACCCCGGTTCACAGAAGCTACACTCATCAAGGCCCTTGAAGACAATGGAATAGGCAGGCCGTCCACATATGCAACTATTATCTCCAATATCAATCAGAGGGCTTATGTTACATTGGAGAAGGGTAGGTTTAGACCCACTGAACTAGGTTTCCTTGTCACAGATTTGCTTGTAAAGGGCTTTCCAGAGATCATGGATGTCCGTTTTACCGCCCAAATGGAAGGAGATCTGGACAAGATCGAGAGAGGACAAGTGGGGTGGACCCGCGTTTTGAAAAAGTTCTACAGCACTTTTCAAAAAGATCTAGAAAAGGCCAAGAAGGAGATGAAAGGGGAGGTTTCAGCAGGTATGACCTGCCCCAAGTGCGGCAGACCCTTGGTTATCAAATCAGGTAGAAACGGACTCTTCTTGGCCTGCTCTGGTTATCCAGAATGCAACCATACTGCCAACTTTGAGCGGGACGAGAAGGGGCAGATCATCGTGGAAAAACCTCCTGAAGTCTCTGAATCCGAAATCATATGTGAAAAATGTGGTCGGCCTATGGTGGCAAAGCGGGGTAGATTCGGTCCCTTCCTTGCCTGTTCTGGTTATCCTGAGTGCAAGAATACCAAAAGTCTGAATGGCGAGACGCCGGATAATGGGCAGCCACCCCCTGATCAGACTGTTTGCAAGGTCTGTGGCGGAAAGATGCTGGTAAAAATAAACAAAAGAGGACAGAGATTTCTGGCCTGCGAAAATTACCCTAAGTGCACCAATACAGAGCCACTCAGCACGGGGGTTCCATGTCCCCAAGAGGGGTGTCCGGGTACATTGGTGGAACGGGCTTCCAAAAGGGGAAAAAAATTCTATGCCTGTAATCAATACCCAAAATGCAGATTTATCCTTTGGGATGAGCCGGTTGATGAGGTGTGCCCCCTATGTGGTACCAAGGTTCTGGTGCGAAGGGACAGTAAAGATGGGGGAGCCTATCTTATATGCAGAAACAAGGAATGTGATTTTAAGCGCCCTCTTGAGCCTTCCTCAGGCGAGTGACGAGACGATGGGCTGCCCGCAAGGGTTCTGGTATACGAAATCCTTTTGTACACGCCAATACAAGTTGAATCGCATCATTCAAAGATATGCCGTAGCCTGGAGAAACAAAGATAGGTTTTACATTGGAGCGTGTCCTTAGTGCCACACCCACGGCTTCGCCCTTATGAAAAAGCACACTATGATCTCCCCTTGAAGGTCCTACCTCTTCATGATTTCCGACAAGTCTTTTTTTTGCGCATCCTACCGTGGGTTTATTGATAAGTATCCCCAAGTGGGCAGCAAGACCTAGCCTTTTGGGATGTGCAATGCCTTGGCCATCACATAAAAATACGTCAGGTTCTATATCAAGGCGTTCTAATGCTTGTAAAAGCAGGGGAAGTTCTCGGAAACTTAGAAGTCCTGGTATATAGGGAAAAAGTAATTTTCCCTGGACCCAGCTTTCATCAACAACTGTCAGATCAGGAAATCGAAGAACCACCACAGCGGCCCAGCCGTTGAGGGAACGCTTGGAGCAAGAGACATCCGTGCCCGCCACATACCTAGGTGTAGGGAGGGGAAGGTCCAGCACTAATCTTGACCTCAACTCGTCTTGGATCCTTATGGCCTCTTGGTAAGAGACGTTCCACGGATGAAGGCTTTTCACGTTCATGGAGAGCTTCCGGGCCCTAGAAAAACTCAATTTCCAATTAGCTTAACCCGCCTCTTCCCTTTTGAGTTCCTCTTCGAAGTCCTGGAAGAATTTGTCCTTCTCTTTCCAGTCAGGCCCAAATCGTTTGTTGAAATAAGACCCCATGCGATCAAAGAGTTTCTTCCAACCGGGTTTCCCTTCACCCATGACCACATCTTCCAGGAATTCTCGCAACTCGGCAATCTTTTCCTTTGGAAGAAACGTGACCGCCCCTAGTTTAATGGATTTTTTCAGTGCCTCTGGCGTCAGGGCATGTGCGGTGAGCATTACGGTGGGGAATCCACGTGACACGGAATTCTTCAGAAGCTCGAAGCCATTTACACCCATGATATCCAGAATAACAATGTCATAGGTATAGCTTAGGAGGTACTGAAGAGCCGTTTCATAGTCTTTTGCCGTGTGAACAAGGCACATGTCCAGCTCTTCTTTAACCGTTTCCAAGACATCCGGTTCATCATCCACTACCAGTACCATCTTGTCTTTCAAAGGGCTATTTGAAGTCATGGCTCTACCTTACCTCCTTTTCCCAAAATTGATTTAGGAGTCAACACTAATGCCCCTTACGCCTTCCTTGATTTTCTGATAACAGCTTATTTTTTACTCTGATTCATCCTTGTCCAAAAACCAATTTCAGGTGTGAGCAGGGGAACGGGATGTTCCCGAAGCGGCGTGTTTTGGACCCGTAGCCAGGATGGTGAAGGGGCCAAAACACGCAGTGAGCGTAGCAGAGGGAATATGCCGTTTTCCTGCTCTGTAATCTCAAAGGATTAACCTGTATTTGGGATCACAGTTTTTGGCTGCTTAAAAATCTGAAATCACGGTTTTGGATTGAAAGAACCTGGCTATTTTGGACACCAGTGACTCTGATTAAAAAATGCTTATATCAAAGTTTTTCTTTGCGGTCAAAGTAATTGATACTAAACTGAAGGTCGGAATATCTGTAAAAAGAGATGTTTTTCTCTTGCGGAATCGGTTATGGATGATTAAAAAGGATAAAGACATAGGTAAATCCTTATAGGCTAACAGCTAGCGGTCTAACCATAAAGTAATTTGGCACAAAGAGAGAGCAGTCCATGAAAAAGGGTTCTGATACAAGGCGAAAGCCTGGTTGGTGGAGGAGATTTCTTGAGCGCCTCGCCAAGGCGAATGAGGAATCTCTCCGCTCAGGTTGTGTGGCATGAGGTATCAAGCCTAGGGGTGCGGGCAGCAATCCCAAGGATACCTAAAGTTGTGACCAGCGGGCATGCCAGAATATTTCCTTGGTGCTAACTAGAGTTCTTTTACCTTGTTTATTTCCTCCTGAGTTAAATAGCGCCCTTTTCCTTGTGTAAGAAGATAGATGTGGGCCGCCTCTTCAACCTCTTCTGCAATATTGAGTACCTCAGCATAATCCCTGCCTAAGGTGATCAGTCCATGGTTTTGGAGCAAGAGTGCCTTCCCGGTACCACTCCCTAAAATTTTCATTACCTCTGCTGCAAGCTCATCACTTCCGGGCAATAGGAATGGCAGCATGGGCAACGGATAGGCAAAATAGACGAACCCTGGGGTGATAGGGGGAAGGGTATTGTCACCAGGTTCCATTAATGATGAAGCAGCAATGATATGGGCGCCATGCACATGGCAACTGACCCGAATATCTTTTCTTTTTTGTAGGATATTGAGGTGTATGGCGGCATCTTTGGTAGGCAGGGGCCCTGCCAGCAAACTCTCTTCTTCATCCAGTACTGAGACGTTGTCTGGTTTCAGGTCGCGAAGGGAAAAGCCGGTAGGGGTAAGGAGAAAGCCCTCGTTTACCCTTATACAAAGGTTTCCACCCACACCTGTAACTAGGCCGGCTTGATAAAGCAATCGGCAGGCTTGGCAGAATTCCTTTTTTTCTTTTTCATGGATATGAGTCAATGGATCACCTCCAGGGATAGGGCTTTAAAATCAGAACAATTTGTTAATAAGATCTTCCATATGTTTTCTCAAGCGAAAAACATCCTGAAAGGGCTTTTCACTGTTTTATCCTTGACCCCTGTTATGATGCTATGGGATAAGGTTCAGAAGGAAAGGAGGACCACATGAATATTTCATCCACAGAGGGCCGTGTGATTGCCATTATCCAGAACCGAGAAAATCCAACACAAGATGTGGCCATTCTGTATGTGGCAGAAGAGAATGGCTTTGTCACATCAGGAATCACAAGACATTTTGGTGTAAGGGAGATCTTCATACCCGCTTATATGGTGGTCAAGGATCTTGACCTCATGGGGACAATTGTGGCCGCTATTTTGGAAGATATTTCCCAGGCCCACGAAGCCGAAAGCGCCTTTGAGTACCGCCCCTTTTTCGAAGTTATGGGAAAAGGCTATTTATTGCGAAAATCAGGGGGATACATGATGCTTGAGGAGGCCCAACAGGATGAGGGGTATTTCCCATATACCACATGATAGGCTCACCCTGTATAAGTGGAAAAGGATGGTAAGGAGGCGATGGAGCAATGAAGCTGGCCCAATTCTTTGATAAAGAGGGGAATCTAAGAGTGGGAATGGTGGATGGGCGAGCCGTTTTTCCCTTAGCCTTCAGTGGCGACATGCTCGATTTCATTGCCCAGCGCCCGGAGGTCACGAGGGAAAGCCATGCCATCCCATTAGAAGAGGTGAGGTTTGCCCCAGTGGTGCTAAGGCCCACCAAGATCATTGCCTTGGGGCTTAATTACAGAGACCATGCAGAAGAGAGCAAAGGGGAACCTCCCAAGGCCCCGCTTATCTTTGCCAAGTTCCCCAACAGCCTCGCTGCTCATCTGAGCGATATACGGTGGGATCCCGGCATAACCCAAAAAGTGGACTATGAGGCAGAGCTGGCCGTGATAACAGGGAAAAGAGTAAAGGATTGCACGCCCCAGAGGGCCCTTGACAGTGTATTCGGCTATACATGCGCCAACGATGTGAGTGCCAGGGATCTTCAATTCGGAGACGGACAGTGGGTGCGAGGCAAGTCCCTGGATTCCTTCTGCCCCTTGGTCCCTGGATCGTGACAGCAGAGGAACTCAGAGACCCTCATGGTTTACATATTGCTTGTTGGCTAAACGGGGATCTTGTGCAAGAGAGCCATACGGGGAATATGATCTTTTCGGTGCCTGAGGTGATAAGTTTTCTTTCCAGGCATTTTACGCTTTATCCTGGAGATATTATTTTAACAGGGACCCCAAGTGGCGTGGGAACGTTTCGAGACCCTCCTGTTTATCTCAAGGATGGAGATCTGGTAATTGTCGAAATTCAGGGTATTGGAAAGCTGGTCAACAGGTGTCGCACTGTATAAGGCCATAGGAGCTTCTGTGGGTGGCCTCTGAACCTTTAGACTAATGCCAACCCTTGCCTTTTTTCTTTTTCCCCTTTTTCCACTGACCCGGAGGATACTTCTTTTTGTGCTTGTCAAAATAAGTATAAGGCGTGTCCGTGTCCATTTCAAGAACCACATAGCCCCCTAAATTTGCCTTATAATAAGATGGCAGGGATACGGCCATATGCCAATTTGGCCCTTCCATGTAAAAGTAGACCTTTCTGGTGACGTCAAAATACACGAACGCCTCAGGATAATACCAATACTGGTGCTTGGCACGGTAGCCCCAGGCAGGTGCGTGAGCCGGTGGCCCGTGTTTGCGGCCAGGATGTGGTGGTGTTTCGCTTGGGGCACCCCCCTTTGTCCCCCATCCCACCGCTACAGCACCACTTGTGGTATTGCAGGCAGGGAGGTAGGCCAAAGCCACAATAAGTAAAAGCGCCAGTAAGGCATCAGAAAATTTTTTCATGAGTGAGCCCTCCAAAGAGTAGTTAAAGGTTTTCACAAAATACCTAACAGGGCACTAAGCTCATTAAATAGATCCCAAAGAAGGCAAAGACTATGTTGGCAAGCCATGCGGACAGAATTGGTGGCAAGGCACCGGAAAATCCTATAGCTCTGGTTATGCCCAGAATGAACACATAGAGAAAACAAAGTCCTACTCCGATGGAAACGGCCACGGGAGTACCGCCTTTTTCTGTCTTCATGGCAATGGGAAATCCGATCAAGACCATTACCACCACAATGAAAGGAAAGGAGAGTTTGATATTCAGGTCCACCAGATATTTACTCGCATCGTAACCTTCCTCTTGGACCCGTTGGGCGAACCGCTTTAGCTGCCAGTAATTGAGTTCTTCGGGTTTTCGTTCTTCTTCGCTGAAGGTCTCTGGGGTCTCGGACAGGGTAATTTGCATTTGTTTAAAACCTCTGGTTTCATAACCTTTGCCCTTTTTTAATTCCATAATAATACCATCACTAAGATGCCATCGACCATCTTTCCAATAGGCACTAGCCGCATCTATCCTTTTTTTCAACCTAAAATCAGGGGTGAGGAAATAGAAGGTAGCTCCTTTTATTAATCTTCTTTTGGGATCGTATTCCCTAAACCAATAAATGGCGTTTTTTGATTTATACCATATGCGGTTGTGCCCATAGAAGCTGTGTGTATGGTGCTTTCGTACCTCTTTGCGCCAGATATCGTTACATTTGGAGCTGGTATAGGGAACCACTGTCTCAGAAATGAGGAACAGACCAAGGGCCAAAAAAATAGATAGTAACAGCATGGGTTGAGCTAGCTGGGCCACGTTGACCCCTGCTGCCTTTAGAGCAGTCACCTCGTTATTTTTTCGCATAATACTAAATAGGATAATGACCGCTATGAGAATAGAGGGAGGAAGCATCTGCACAAGGATGTAAGGTATTTTGTATAAGAAATAGGAGGCCATGATGGACTTAGATACCCCAGCCTCCAGGAAATCATCCACTCTGCCAAAGAAATGGATGAGGAGATAAATGGATATGAATATGATTAGACAAACGCCCAAAAGCCTGAAGAATTCCTTAAACAGGTACTTTGACAACGCACTCATTTCAAGCTCACTAGCTCATGAAAGGCAAGTATTTTAAAGCTTGCTGATAATCACAGCACAAAGAATAATTATACCACATAGGAGATACTGTTCCCTGTTTACCTTCCAAAAGAGATTGAAACGCCATGTCCTATGCCTTGCGTAGGGGTAGGGTTTAAGGCGCGGGATAAGGCTTCTTGTGGCTGCTGCATATCTTTTATACTCTTCTCCGAAAAGCCTTTCCAGCCTTGCCATTTCCTTTCGGTATTTCCGGGGCATATATTGAAAAAAGAAAATCCCAAGTCCAATAAGCAGCAATATCAGATCATATCCCCAACCCATGACACAAAGGCCCACCAACAGAAAAAGCCTGCCAAAATAGAGGGGATCCCTCAGATAGGCATAAGGGCCTGAGGTTGTAATCTCCACGTTTCGTTGTAGATGGCCGCTCGCCCATATGCGCATGGCCTCCCCAATTGCAACAAGAACAGCCCCAACCCCTACTGAATAAGGATTAGGGCGCGCCAGGATCACTAGAAGAAATACTCCAGTAGCGAGTGCTGCACCCTGATAAATTCGTTTGCTCATGATAGCCTCTTCGCAATTCGGTAAAGGAAAAACATCTTTGGAGGTGTGCCCCTACCGAAGAATTTTTTTTCCACCTTGTACAGCCTTTCCAGATCAAGTAATACAAACCATTTGAATATTGTGTGGTCCAGAACCGGAAGACGACCCCTAACATAGGCGGTTGAAAAGTCCACCAGATAAGGAAGCTCATTGTGCACGAGGATGTTTCTGTGATGTGCATCACCATGGGCCACGCCCCTTGTATGCATCTGCTCAAAAAGCGCCACAAGTCTCGAAAAATAGGCCTCGCTCAGATCTCCCTTTTTCATTTTGGAAATGGGTTGGCCAGGGACTGCGGTCATTTTCAAGGTGTAGGGACCGGGCCTTTCCAAAACAAGAGGGATTCCAGGCAGTCCCCTGAGCCTTTCAAGGGCCGATGCCTCCCATGCAATACAGATCCTTCCGTAAAACCGCGCACCAGGGGGGCTTGCCGAATAGTCTTTAATGATAATATCTCCTTCACGCCTGACCAGGGCCTTCCACCTGTTTCTGGGAAGGTAGGGAATTTCGTTGGCCGTTTGCGCCGGATCCCTTTTCTCTGAACTCATGATCTTTACCCCAAAAAATTTTACTATAATTACCACTCAGGTCTTGTTATTTCTACAAAAAAGAGGGAAATATGGGGGACGAATTTGCGCCCGGAGGACTACAATGTTTCATGACAAGGAGGGGATGGGGGCAGACCGCCCCATGCTTTCGGTGGTGATTCCTGTGCACAATGAAGCTGAAAATATCCAACCTCTTGTCGCCGAGGTACGAAGTACACTTGATGGTAAAATCGACTATGAGCTTATCTATGTGGACGACGGAAGCACTGATGACACCTTGGAAAGGTTGAAGAGCTTATCCAAGGATTTTCCCAGGCTTCGTATTCTACGACATAAGCACTGCTATGGGCAGTCCGCGGCCATATGGACAGGGGTGAGCGCAGCAAGGGCAGGATGGATCGCTACCCTGGACGGTGATGGCCAGAATGATCCGGCGGACATCCTGCGACTTATTCGGTCTCAAGGGGGACTCCTAAACCTGGATCCACTTATGCCCTTGGCTTTTATGGATAGCCCCATGGCGCGGGTTTGTGGGTTTTGTGAGAAAGGACCTAGGAATAAGGTTTTGCCTGTCCTGGGTTGTTCCTGTCTTTGTCATCTTTTCCCTTTTGAGTGGAAAGCAGGTTTATTACCTTCTGCCATTGCTTCCGGGCATGGCCCTGCTTGCTTGCAGGGGACTAGCGAACGGTCTTACGGTCAAATCAAGGGACTTGCTCCCTTATATCATCTTTCTCTTTACCTGGGTCTTATTTTTGTTCTCTCACCCTTTATAGCCAAGTCCCTGACCCATCAAGGCCAGCTTGTTGCTTTTTTCGGGGGACTGATCCTGCTTGGTTTAGCAGTAAGCCTTTATAAGATAAGGCTGCGACAGACAAGCCATGGTGTTGTGTCCATCACAATCAGTTCGGTAATTGTGCTTGTTGTATTTCAGACGGAGGCAATTGGAGCCATAGGAACAAACTATGATCTACGACATGTAGCGCGAATCCTAAAGAATTTTGAGAACAGAGGGGCCCCCCATTGACCACGTGGGGAAATACCATGGCCAATACCACTTTTTGGGTAGGCTTCAAAAACCATTTGTCATATTGACGGACAGCCAAGTCAACCCCTGGTTAAAAGAACACCCCAATGGGAAGATCATAGCCTATTACAAGCACAAGCCGAACCCCGACAAGGAAGATATACTGTACGAACAGCCATATAGGGAGTACACATTGGTGGTTTTAGGGGCAAAAAGGACCCGCGAGAATGATAAAGTCGAAGATAAATTAATCCTTTTAGGGGGTTACATTTAAATTTTAAACTTTTAGATTAATATAGTAGGGAAGCAAGGCTATGCTCGATACCATTTCACTCCTCAGAAACCCCATCCAGCACTATGCATGGGGCTCAAAAACAGCCATTCCGAAATTGCTGAATATCCCTAATCCAGAAAGAAACCCCATGGCAGAACTCTGGATGGGGGCACATCCTAAGGCACCCTCTCAGGTCTGTGTGGACGGGAGATGGATCTCGCTCATAGATGTGATTGCTTCCTCACCTGAATCCGTTTTGGGCAGTGAGGTGGCCCGGCGGTTTGATAGTCAGCTTCCTTTTCTTTTCAAGATCCTTGCAGCGGCCGAGCCATTGTCCATCCAAGTCCACCCAAACAAACAACAGGCCATAGAGGGATTTACCAAGGAAAATGAGCTGGGCATTTCCCTTGATGCCCCATATCGCAATTACCGTGATGACAATCACAAGCCAGAATTACTTTGTGCCCTTACCCCATTTGAGGCATTAAAAGGGTTCCGGCCAGTGGGGGAGGCACTTGCCTTAATGGAAACAATTGCTGTGCCAGAACTGTCCCCCCTTGTTGATGGACTCCGAAACCATCCGGATATGGATGGGTTAAAACGATTTTTCAGGATACTCATGAAAATGGGAAAGAGTGAGCAGGCCCGCATGGTTTCCCGGGTGGTGGAAAGGGCGAAGGAGAAGGCAAGGGAGAGGCGGGAGTTATACTGGGTGATGGAGCTGGGCAAGAAATATCCAGGAGATGTGGGTGTTTTGTCTCCTCTTTTTCTCAATCTCATATACCTGGAACCAGGGCAGGCCATGTTTTTGCCGGCTGGTGAGCTTCATGCCTATCTTGGGGGTACAGGGCTAGAGATCATGGCCAACTCGGATAATGTGCTACGGGGAGGACTTACAGCTAAGCATGTGGACGTGGATGAATTGCTGAAGATCGTTCGGTTTGAACCAGGGCGTCCGGAGATCTTGCACGCTCAAATGGTAAGCGAGGTTGAAAAGGTCTATAGAGCACCTGCAGAGGAATTTGAGCTTTCATGCATATTTTTGGAAGAGGAAAAGACCTATTATAGTGCTAAGAAGCATGGAATAGAAATCCTGCTATTCCTAGAAGGTGAGGCCAGGATAAATAGCCCCCAGCATCAGGAGGCTCTTCAATTGCGCAAAGGGGACTCCGTGATTGTACCTGCGTGTGCCCATCCTTATCATATAAAGGGAAAAGGGATCATTTATAAAGCTACGGTTCCCTTTATTCCCTCTCCAACGCCTTCCTGATAGTTACTGCCAGATCTTTCATGACCAGGGGTTTCATGAGGAATTCGCGGATGCCAATGGCCTTGGCCCCTTGTCGAGTTATCCTTTCACTAAAGCCGGTACAAAGCACAATGGGCAGGTCTGGCCGTATTTCCAAAAGCCTTTGGGCCAGTTCATCCCCTGTCATTTGCGGCATAGTCATATCCGTTATAACAAGATCAAAGGCCTGGGGTTTTGCCTTGAAAAGCTCAAGCGCTTCCAATGGAGAGGTCCTATGGGTTACTTTGTAGCCCAGTATCTCCAGCATCTGAGAGCCTATTTCCACCAAGACCTTCTCATCGTCCACAAACAGTATCCGCTCGGTCCCTGTAGGAAGGGGCTCGAAGGTAGCTTCCTTTTCTTCTTTGGCAGGCTTTTCTTCCTCCAGCATGGGGAAATATACATGAAATGTAGATCCCTGGCCTGGGGTGCTGTAGACCGTTATGGCGCCACCATAGGACTGCACGATTCCCGAGACTACTGCCAGGCCCAGACCTGTGCCTTCACCCTTTTCCTTGGTCGTGAAGTAGGGGTCGAATAAGCGTTCCAATACCTCCCGGCTCATTCCGCATCCTGTATCGCTTACGGTGAGCCGTACATATGGCCCTGGCTGTAGCCCGGGATGTGCCTTAGCAAAGGAATCATCCACATGGGTATTCTCCAACCTAATTTCTAATATACCTCCTTTTTCCCTCATGGCATGGGCCGCGTTGGTGCACAGATTCATGAGCACCTGGTGGACCTGGGTGGGATCCCCCATGATCAAGCCAGTCTCAGGGTCAATATGTTGCTTGATATCAATGGTGGCAGGTAGAGAGGAGCGAAGCATTTTGATGGCCTCTTTAAAGATGGGCTGGACGCGGAGCGGTCTGCGTTCTTCTTCGCTTTGGCGGCTGAAGGCCAAGATTTGCTTGACCAGATCCCTCGCCCGTGTGGCGGCATGGAGCACCTGTTTCATGTTATTTGATATGGTGGATCCCTTCCGCGCATCCATAAGGGCCAGTTCTGTATATCCCATAATGGCACTCAAGATGTTGTTAAAATCGTGGGCAATACCGCCTGCAAGAGTACCTATGGCCTCCATCTTCTGGGCCTGGCGGAGCTGGCGCTCCAGCCTACGCTCTGCAGTCACATCTCGTTTAACCGCCACGTAATGAGTGATTTCTCCATTGGAGTTCATAACCGGGCTGATGGTGGCTTCCTCTTCGTAAAGGGTCCCGTCCTTTTTCTTGTTTACAAACGAGCCCTTCCAAGGTCGGCCCTGGGTCAGCGTGTCCCATAGCTCCTTATAGAAGGCCTCATCTTGGCGACCGCTCTTGAGGAGTCTGGGATTTTCTCCCAGCACTTCTTCACGGCTATACCCAGTAATTCTTTCAAAGGCTGGGTTGACATATTGGATTTGGGCATTTGTATCCGTAATAACCACACTTTCTTCTGCCTGAGAGATAGCAGTGGCAAGGAGCCGCAATTCAGCCTCTGCCTCGATCCTCGCGGTGATGTCCTGAACGCTCCCTTCATAATAGGCGATTTTCCCATTTTCATCGAAATGGGCATAGGTACTACTTTCCACCCATATTATCTTTCCGTCACGGTGTCTGAATTTATAGCGGTAATTCAAAAGAGTTCCTTTCCGCTCCAGGGCCTCCTTCCAGCGTTCTCTTTCCGAAGGGTCCTCATAATGATCCACCATATTAGTACGCAACAACTCTTCCTTACTGCTATAACCTACTATCTCAACGAAGCGGGGGTTTGCATCCAAGATACGCCCATCCGGAGTGGTGCGAAAAAGACCGACTGGGGTTCTTTCAAACAGGTTTTTATACTTTTTCTCTGTCTCAGCAGCTAACTTTCGTTGCTCAGCCCTCTCCAAGGCGAGTCTCACAGAGGTAGGGAGCCTTGCGAAATGCTTGTGTGACTTGAGCACATAGTCCTCAAGTCCTGCCTTAAGGCCTTCTACCGCAACTTCCTCAGTACCAGTATCCGTAAACATGATCACGGGCACATCCTTATGGGTCCGCTTTACCTCGCGCAGTATGTCCAACCCAGTGGCCCAGCGGAGTTGGTAATCAGTTATAACCAGGTCAAATCCTCCCTGTTTCATAACTGCCTTAAAGGTCTGCTGGTTTGGGATTTCAGTGATTTTAAGCTCAGGCATGTCCTTTTTCAGGGCGCGAGTCGCAAGCAACCTATCATTAGGGTTGTCGTCGATTATTATAATATGGCGCATAGCAAATACCTCCAAGAAAAAAGACGTAAGCACCTAAGGTGGGCTGTCAACTTAAGAATTCAGCACTTGGCCAAAAGGTAAAATTCAGGAATCAATACTCAGGAGATGTTGGTAGCTCCACCCAAAACTGGCTCCCCTTGCCAAGCTGCGATCGCACGCCGCAGCGCCCTCCCATCTTTTCCATGGCCCTTTTTACAATGGCAAGGCCAATACCAGTACCAGGGTATTCTTCTATGCCATGGAGCCTTTCAAAGAGCTTGAATATTCGATCAAAGTTCTGTGGTTCTATGCCTATCCCATTATCCGATACGGTAATGAGGATCTTCTCATCTTGTTTCTTGGCATCAATGGTAACAGTTGGCCGTTGATTGGCGGGCACAAACTTTATGGCATTGGAGAGTAGGTTGGCAAAAACCTGCACTAAGTGACTGTAATGCCCTTTCACTTCCACTAGATCCCCGCGGATGGTTACCTCTGCATCTTTGCTTCTAATATCATGACCATTGAGTGCAATGGCATCAGATATGACCCTTTCAAGCGATACAGGGGCAAGTTGTATTTCGGATCGGCAGACCTTACTGTAGGCCAAAAGGTCCTCGATGAGCATGTCCATGTAGTTTGCTGAGGCAGTGATACCTTCCAGATAACGCCTTCCTGTTTGGTCGATGTTTGAGGCACAGTCTTGCTGCAATGCCTCGGCCAGCCCCCGAATTCCTCTAAGAGGGGCCCTCATGTCGTGAGAGACCGAGTAGACGAAGGCCTCCAGGTCTTCATTCGTCTCCTTCAGCTCTACAGTCCTTTGCTCCACAAGCTTCTCCAGCTCTTTTTGATACAGCTTGAGTTTTTCTTCAGCCGCTACCTGCTCTGTAATATCGATAACTGTTCCCAGGATGACGACTTCGCCTCTGAATTCCATAGGCCTACCGAATACCTCCACGTGTTTCACTGATCCGTCTTTCCTTAGCCCCCGGAACCGATACCTTGCAGTTTGTAGTTCCCCAAGGAAACGTTTTTCCAACAAATTCTGGACCAGAGGCCGATCCTCAGGATAAACGAGATCTAGGGGCTTAAGTTTATTGATGATTTCTTGGGGCCGGTAGCCTGCCATTTGGGCAAGTGCATCATTTACGTATAAATAGGTATCCCTATTGAAAATGTATACTCCCACCATGGATTGCTCCACCAGGGTCTGGAACATGGCCTGGCTTTGGCGGGCCAGCTCCAGGGATTGCTCCCTAAGCCGTAAGAGCACCCGGAGTCGGGCTCCTAGGTCCACCTTTGTCAAGGGTTCCCGCAATACATCGTCAAACCCTGCATTGAGCCAAGGGGTACTGTCCACCTTTGGAGGAAGAAGAACCAACAATGGAAGGAAAACGGGACTTGCCTCCCTTTTGAGGACATGAATTTGGTCTCTCAGTTTATGGGCAAAGAGAATATCGGCAATGATCAGGCTAGCACCACCACGCAGTGCACTATCTAGATGATCCTGGCCTGGTGCCGCAACCCTGTATCCTTCTGACTTCAGGAAGTCCGCCATCAACCTGCGGTCAACCGGATTGGCCAGTAGAATTCCTACCAAGTGAGGCTGATCAGGCATTCTATACGTCCATGCGCTGGGGGACTCCGGTCAAGAGGCCTTGAAAGCCCTTAAGCATCCCCCCGACCTTCAGGCCTTCATCTGTTATGGACAACTCCCGCAACTCCTGTTGAAACTTTCCAAGCCTTTTTTTGAGACAACCTATCACCCGAATGATCCGTCCTCCGCTCTCTGCATATCGAAGTAGGATAGCATTGTCCACCAGGTAACTGATGCCGATTTCAGAGATTTTGAGGTCTCCTGTGACCTGTTCCAGTTCATTGACCAGAAAGCAGGTCACCCCTTTGCCATGGAGGTAGTTAATTAGGTTTTGGGTATGACCCACAATGTTTCCAAATTGTTCCATGGCAAGCTGGTAGCCCCGCATACTGTCGATAACAATGGCCTCTATACCCCTTTCTTCCACATCTTTTCTTACTATATGCAAGAATTCATCAGGGTGGTATTCAAGGGGATTGATGTGGAGGATTTGAAGTCTTCCTGAATCGATTAACGGATCAACATGCATCCTCACGGAGCGGCACCGCTCTATCATGGAAAAGGCAGGTTCTTCAAAGGTATATATGCTGACTGAAGAGCCTGAAGATGCCGTGCTTACGAGAAACTGCGTGGCAAGCAGGCTCTTGCCAACGCCACTGGGTCCTGTAATGAGTGTGGTGGTGCCCCTTTCAATGCCGCCCCCCAAAAGATCATCTAAAGCCTCAATATTGGATGACAACTGGTTTTTCTTGTGCTCCGCCATGGATTGTTCTTCGATCTTGTGGGGAAAAACCACTATGCCTTCGGATCCTATCCTTAGGAAATGCAGGCCGGAGATAAAATCCGAACCCCTTATCTTATCCACCTCAAGAGTGCGTATACCAATGAGCCTTTGAGAAGAAATTTCATTTCGGAGTTTGATGATTCCGTCCACAGCCAGGGCCATGGATGACTCCCTGTCCATTTCTGTAGGCTCAAAGGTGAGAAGTGTGGTGCACCCCTTGGAATAAAGATGGTTGATAAAGGTGAGAATATGTTTCCGGAACTGGTATTCATCTGTGGAGAGGTGACGTAACTAGGTGGCTGAGTCTATTACCAGCCTGGAAGGCCTTATTTCTTGTACGGCCCGGTAAATATTTTGCCAGACAGGGATCTGCTCCACCTCACTTGGAGGAAAGATATGGTATTCACCCATGTCCTCTTCCTTGAGATCCCTACCAGAGGAAAGATCAAGAGTTTTCAGTCCATCAAGTGACCAGTCAAATGCGGTCATGTTTGCCTTGATGGCATCCAACGGCTCAGTAAGGGTAATATAGAGGGATGTCTCATTTCGGCGGGTTCCCTCCAACAACCACTGGAGGGAGAAGATGGTTTTTCCTGTGCCTGGTGAACCCACAATCAGGTAGCTGCGGCCAGGGATAAAACCACCGTGAAGTATTTCGTCAAGCCCTGGTATACCTGATGGAATACGTTGAGGTTGCATGGATCTGTCCTCCAATTCATTGTGCTTTTTTGAAGGCTAGATACCTCATTTTTGATATTTGAGATTTCCCCTTTTGCTTTTTTTGGGGTATCATGAAAAAGGCAGTTTAAATCCCCCTTTCTTTCCTGGCTTTCCTAGCCCCCCAAGGACACTGGTGCCCAAATTCAGCCGTTCGGCCAGTTCCTTATCAATTCCATTCAGGCCGGAGAGTCCATCTTCAGCCTGAGAAAGAGGCCCTTGAATCCTGGCCATAATAGCCTTAATAAGCTGTTGTCTTAATTTCTCCGTTTCCTTCGCAATTATCTTGCCTGCCGACTTCTTGAGAACACCATCCAGGTCTGAAGAAAGCTCAATATTGTAGTCCCTTATTGTTCCTGTCACTTTGGCATTTACAATGAACTTGCTGATATTTTTCAGCGTAGAGATAATAGCGTGCATTAAGGGGCTATTCCCTGAATTTGCTGATACTCCAACGTTTACGGCATGAAGGGCGGCCAATACATTTGCGTTGACACTGGTGTCCTGGACCACTGCCTTGACATTGAGGTCTGCAAGTGCCTTTTCAAGTACAATGGGTGTCTTGCCCTTTTCCAATAGAGGTATACCTTTGGCCTGGTATCCTTTTACCAGGAATCGTATTTCATCTTTGGGAACCCGGGGTTTTACGTGGTTTAGGATCCCCTTGGCTTCCAATAGCTTAAAGCCCTTGAGCCGTTCGCCCTTAAAGGAGAAAGTCAGGGGGATGCCTAAAATATCTTGGTCAGGCGTGATATTTTTGATTACCCCTTTGATATTGCCAGCACCTGTGATAAGTGATGCCCTCGCCTCTCGGATAAGGAAGTCTGGCAAGGGCTGCCATTCCTTAAACCGCACAAAGGCCCCTTTGCCCCTCAAAGGCTTCACCACCTCTTTTCCATTTTTCTTTTGTTTGACACGCTGGAGGACTGGACGCATTTTTTCATACCACTGGGCAGATTTTTGCATCCACCCGCAGATCTTTACACCAAACAGTACCCGGCTCAGGTTAGCTATGCCTTCTTTAGACATTCCGTATTTTTGGGCTAATTGGGCCGCATCTTTGAAGGGTGCCCTTTTTGCTTCATCCATCTTTTGCCTGAGGGCGGCAATCTCTTTTTGAAAGGACTTCCTGGCCTTTTTGATCCGATCAAGGTCTGCATTTATCTTTTTCTTCAGTTCCAGGAACTTGCCGCCTACTGAAATATAAGCCGCTATACCCTTGTTTCTTGTCTTCAGTTTTTGGATCTCGAGCTTATAGGCATCAAAGGTCTTTTTGTCAGGGAGGGAGGCGAGCCTTTGTTGCCACTTTTTCTTTTCATTGTCGATTTGTTCCTTGAGGGAGGCCGCCAGCTTGATTGAGGGGATTTGCTCTTTACTGAGTATCTCCTTAACACTAGGCATGTGCAATGAAGGAAGCTCACTGCCCTCGCAAATGCCCTTTTTCTTCCCCCCTGTCGTAGCCCTTTTTTCTGAAGGTGTACCTGGAACTGTTCCCTTGCGAGATAGTCTCGGCAGGGCACCAGATGTCTTCCGTGGGGTGTTGAGCTTGATGCCATCAAGGGTCATCTGATTCACGATTACCTTTCGCCTAAAAAGCATCAGCGTATCAAAACTCATCTCAGCCCGAGTGATTTCCACCGCATTTTTCATGGGCTCATCTGGATTTGTCACCTTGAGTCCTCTTAGCTCAAGACCGGCCGGAAAAAGAGATAGATCAGCACTATCCAATTCCACCTTGGCCCCGATGGCCTTAGAGGCGTAATTTTCAATTATATGCTCGACAATACCGTCGATAAATAAGAACCAAAAGGTGCAAAGGAGCACAATGACTATTACAAAGACGCCTAAGCCCTGCCACCGGATCCACTTTTTCATGATTATCCTCTCCATCCAGATACAGTTTGATAAACGCTATAAATTTTGCTCGCCTTGAAGGCCTGCATTATACGGGTCTTCTGGATCCACGCTAGGATGTGTTCACGGTATTTGCGTATGGTCAGGTTAAGTATGAGGTAAAGAGGAGCAAAAAACACAAGGGACAAAAACAGGCTACCCATAACAATGCTGTTGTTGAAGTTTTCGAGTCGAAATAGCGTGATATTGTAAAGCGAAGTCCAAAGACCTTCCAACGCAGATAGTGTTAACAGCACAAGTCCGATTTGATGGAAGAGGGGATCCAGCAGATAGGCTAATCCAGAAAAAAAGGCCCATCCCAGAATAAATGCCGATAGATTGACCCTGAGGATTAAGACCAATAGGACCGCCAAGATATTGTGAAGGCTGTAAAGGGGAGTAAAGCCCATGATCATGGAGAAGCATAAAGCAAGCGAAATTTGGGCTGGCTCAGTCTCGGAATTGAGGACTTTCAATAGCTTTGCGATCATGCGGATCATCTTTTACCTCCTGATAGGGCTGGGGTTAGGATGGAAGGGCCTTTATCCTTAGCTCCTTGGAGGTTGACCAAGAAAGGATATGTCAAAATTATTGAAAAATTAATACATATTACCTGGATAGTCAAATGCAAAACCGACTTAATAAGCTATGACTAGGTGTTGTAACTACCTTTCTTGACTTTAGATTCTCCTTTTGCTATGGAACCAACAGAATAAACGAATGCCAAATGACAAATGCCAAATCAGTCAAAAATGACAAAGGGATAGTAGAGAACACAGGGAGACAGAGGAAGGAGAAAACCCCGCTAGGCGTCAGGACCGCATGAGGCAGCCGAGCTTGAGGCAGTAGACAAAAAAAGAGGCGGTCAACGGTGAACGGATAACGGTTATAGCTCACTCATAACTTTTCATGTGGACAAACCTGCAAAAACTAATACAGGCCGTTCAGAAGGAACCGTGGGCCCAGGAGGTCTCCTTTAAGGAAGAATTCTGGAACTTCCTAATGGAATGGCTTGAATCCCATCTGCTGAGTAGTTTTCTGGATCAGATTACCAAACAGGTGGATGAAATTGTTGAAATCGATCCGGATTTGCCGGAACAAGAAATCCTGACCCGTGCCACCCGATATATTGTTGAATTTCTCAATGCCAGCTCAGCATCAGTACGCATCTATGATCCTCAAACCGAACAGATGCTTTCCTATGGGTCTTACCCCTCTCACGAAGAACGTCGTGAAACTTATATTCCTTTGGAGGGAAGTATTGCAGGAGAGGTGGTGAAATCTAAGCGGCCCTGCTTGGTACCTGATATCTTGGACGAAACCAGGTATGAGGATAAAGAGGCCGTTTACCTTAGAGGTATCCATTCGCTTATGGCGATCCCCTTGGAGATTCCCCGGTTTTTCCCCAACGAGCGGGATACTAGGGGCGTGATCCAGATCTATTTTCCAGAAAAGGGGCGGGAATTCAGTCCCCTGGAAATCCAGATTGCGGAACTGCTTGCCAAGAGACTCAGCTTTGTTATTGCCAGAAAAAAAATCCTCTCCATGCACAGGCTGAATGAAAAGAAGGAGGCTATTGTTCGGCACATCTTCAAGCGACTTGGATCACGCGGCGGCATAAAGATGAAAGATGTCTTCAACCGAGTTATTCCAGAACTGGTGGATATGGTAAACCTTCAGAGCTGTGCCCTTTTTTCCGTGACCCATGATTACAACTATGTTGTACTTGAAGCAGGATACCCTGAGGAAGAAGGGTACCATAGCATCGGCCGGAGGTTTTCGGTAACCAGTGAGCCAGCCTTTGAGATATTGCTAAGGCTACGGGATTATGAAGGAGACTCGGCTTATGAAGTTGTGACGCCTTCATATATCCTGGTAGTGGATCCCCAAAAAAGTGCTATCATCTCAGGGCACATGAAGGACTTTGCTGCCGAACACAACATCAATTCCATACTCTATATCCCGCTGTATGTAGATGGAGAAATAACCCATTTCATGACCTTCGACGCTATTGAACATAGACAACGCTACAGAGAAGATGAAATTGAGCTCTTTCTTTTCCTTGGCCGAGAACTAATGAAGGCCCAGAAGATGGAGCGCCTGGACGATATCCTTCATGATTTTAAGAACCCTGCTATTGCCTCTGCCGGATTTGCAAGAAGATTGAAGAAGATGCTCGAAGACGACAAGTTTCGGGAATCATTGCCTCAAATAAAACGGTACGTTGACATCCTGTTTGAAGAGACAAGCCGGATGCAAGAGTTGGCCCTGAGTATCTATGAGGTTGGAAAAGAACAGATAATCGATATTACAGATGTGCTGCTTAGGAGGTTCGAAATTAACAAGGAGGCCATCAAAGAGCAGTTAAAACAGAATGTAGTCTTAAGGGAGGGGCCATTTGTAGAGGGTATGAAGGTATGCTGCTATCCCATACACTTGGAAAGGGTGTTTGATAATTTGTTGAACAATGCCACAAAGGCCATTCCCCTCAAAGGCGGGACTCTGTCCATTAAAACATATAAGGATGGGGACTGGGCCTGCGCGGAGATCGGTAATACCGGACGCATTTCTGAGGAGGATCGAGTTCGCCTGGTAGATGGTGAGGGCGAGGGCAGGGGGCTTTACATTACTTACCGGATTGTAAGGCTCCTTGGAGGTAGGATAGAGGTGGAAGCAAAGAGGAACAGCACCACGTTCATAATTCGTCTACCTGTTTATCGTGAGGATACACAGTGCGCAGTGGAATAGGATGATCCACAATCTTGGAAGGGGTGCCATGGCGGATATTGATGCGATTCTTGAGAGACTTGAGCAAAATGAGGAAATAGCCAAAAAGTTCTTTGAGGTGGAGGTAAGTATCCTTTCCATCCTCAACTTCAAAGATTTGTTTGAGCGACTGCTTACAGAAATTCGAGAGAAATTCGCCATACCATACGTATGGATCACTCTCATTGAGGAAGGAGACCTTGCCCCCCTCATACCCAAATTGGCTGAATCAGAGGTGGTCAAACAGAGGCTTAATGTGGTGTCACGAAACACCCTGACCACTTTGATTGGCAATGCCACTGAACCGATTCTTGTGAATCAAGATCTGGGACTATATTACAGGCTTTTTCCTGAGAGCGAGAAATACCTAATTCGCTCCCTTGCCCTTGTACCTATCACATTGAACGGCCAGACTATTGGGACCCTGAATCTGGGCGATTCCTCTCCTGACCGATACGCCCCTGGAATGGATGCAACCCTTTTGAAGCGACTCGCGGTAAAAGTTTCTGTGTGTCTTTCGAATGTTGTGGCACACGAAAAGGTAAAGCTGTCCTCGTCAAAAGACGATATAACCGGATTGCTGACAGCCAAGGCCATGGAGGAGATATTGGCCCGTGAGTTTCAACGAGCCATTCGCTATGAGAGCACCCTGTCTATTATGTTACTAGAGATGCATAGAGGACATGGAAAGGAGAGGGGACCGCAGGCCAAGGTACCAGAGGAACTGCTGAGGCGTTGGGCTCATCACCTTAGGGCTTTGGTCCGGGTAACAGATGTGGTAGGAAGGCATGATGAGCAGCGCTTCCTGGTTGTACTTCCATCAACCACCAAGGGCAGGGCCCAAAAGCTTTTGGAACGTTTGACCTCTTTTCTTAAGGAACACCCCATTTCTCTGGACAAGGTCTCCCCACCCCTTGGCATAACCTGTGGCATAAGTTCCACAAGCGATGCGGGCATCATGGACCCTAGCTCATTGCTTCGAAAGGCCGAGGAGATGCTTCAGCGGGAGAGGCGAAAGGAAATGGTAACTTTCTAGATCAGGTCCCACCTTACAGGTTCCATAGTTTCAAAAGAGAGCCAAAATACTGGCGAAAGGTTGAGGATAAATACGATTTCTATGAGGTTGGGGATGAGAAAATCCGTATTTCTTCTCTTCTTGGGTATAACACTGGCTTTTTTTACAAATCTGCGCTGGCCAGTTCACGCCCAGGAAAGGGTGGTGGACACTCCTTTGCCCCTTGGGGCCCATCTTTCTGAGCGCTATAAAGACGACCTGGACGGGCTCTTAAAGAGACGGTATATCCGCATCCTCACCACATTAAACAAGACGAATTTTTTTATCCATCAAGGGAAATTTTTCGGCTTTGAGTACAGCTTATTGAAAGAATACGAAAAATTTCTGAACAGCAAGGTAAAACGGCGGGAGTTGAGAACGGTTTTGGAATTTATTCCTGTAGCCCGGGATCGCCTTATAAAGGATTTGATCAATGGCTATGGTGACATAGCCGCTGCGGGGCTGACCATTACACCTGCACGCCAGAAACTTGTGGCTTTTACGGATCCCTATTTGACAGGGGTCGATGAACTGGTGGTGATCCACAAAAACGTCCCTCAACCTAAATCCCTGGATGATCTGTCTGGGAGGAGGGTATTTGTGCGTCAGAGCAGCAGCTATTATGAAAGCTTACTGGCCCTGAACCACAAGCTAAGATATAAAGGAAAAAGACCGGTTCAGATAGAAAAGGCAGACGAAAACCTTGAGACAGAGGACATTCTAGAAATGGTCAATAGTGGCGCCATTCCCATTACCGTGGCAGACAGCCATATAGCCCATATTTGGGAGAAGATATTACCTAGTGCCCATCCACGAAAGGTAACAATTTGATATTTTGACAAAAAAAGCGCATTTTAAGGTGGACAAATTTCCGGCCAGTTGTCATAAGAAAAGCACAACCAGGTGAAAT
>JAFDIV010000011.1 GCA_019307815.1 Deltaproteobacteria bacterium | reverse complement strand
GCAGACAGGGATGTCCTTACTGTCCAAACCATCCTCTCAGAGGTCGGTCTTAATCCAGATGCTTTCCCAAGTGCCAAACATTTTGCCTCCTGGCTCTGCCTGTGTCCCAACAATCGTATAACAGGGGGAAGAGTCAAGACTAGCTCCACTCGTAAAGCAAAGAATCGAGCTGCTGCAGCGTTCCGTATGCCTGTCTACCGCCAGGTAGAGCTGCCTATACCTTGACCAATAGCTCTTCAGCACTAGGCGCATACTATCGTCGCTTAAGGGCCCGCCTTGGCGCACCAAAAGCCATTACCGCTACAGCACACAAAATAGCTCGAATATTTATACCCCTTACCAGGACCTTGGTGCTGATTATTATGAAAAACGTTACAAAGAACGAGTAATAATGAACATGAAGAAAAAAGCAAAACAAATCGGCTATATAATCAACCTAACTCCTTTAGCCGAGAATCCTGTTTCTTAGGAGGCAGGATTGTGCTCATAGTGCTTATATTGCGCCGTCCATGAGTCTCCTTTATGCAAGTCGTTACAGGATAAGTGCGAATAGGTGCACTCTAGCAAAGATTAGCGATAAATATCTTTTCGGTGACCAATTTTCACGACCCATACAGTAAGTTCATCATCCTGAATTGAATAGACGATCCGGTATCGCCCCTGTCGCAGGCGATACCTTTCTTGTCCGGTCAATTTTTCGCTGCCTGGCGGGCGTGGATTTTCTTCAAGGGTCTTGATGCGATTGAGGATTTTCTTCACATCCTTTTTAGGGATGCTGGAAAAATCCTTCTCCACGGACTTCCTGAAAAATACCCTATATCCGGCCATCTTTTTTGAGCCTTTTCACCATTTCGTCATAGCTGATTAAAGGTTCATCAGCTCTTTCATCAAAGGCCAAAAGGTCCTCGACATCTTCGGCAAGGGCTTCTTTGACGGCCTCGTTTACAAGCTCAGATACTGATCGAGATGTTTCAACGGCTTTAAGGCGTAGCGCTTTATGCAAGTCGGGGTCAAAGTAGATGGTGACGCGTTTAGTTTGTGTTGCCATAATGGCACCTCCATACATTTTAAGACATTATAGCGACATAACGTTTTTGCATCAAGATGCTTTTTGAAAACAAGTGCACTGGGTGTGCCCCGGTTCTTCCATGGTAACGGTGGGAGAGTGGTTCAGCCCTTTCTTGTAAGCCAGCCACTTATATAAGAGAACAGAACCATCAATGAACATGGCAGCCAAACCCACAGGAGTTCTGTCTTGAGCACCATGAGTCCCCATTTACTGAAAAGACCCTGGATACCGATGGGAGAGACCATTATGGGGCGCCATGGGAAGAAATATCTTTCATTGGTAAAAGGGGATAGCAGGGCTACTCCAAGACCACCGTTGGTGAAGGCGTCGAGTAGGCCGTGACTGGCTTCCACCAGGAAAAAGAAGATTAGGAAAAAGAACCATTGTTTTGAGAAGAATTCCAGGTGATTGAAGAGCAGAATCACCATGAGAAGGCTCAGGATCATGGCGAAAAATGGCGAATGGAAGAAACCCCTGTGGCCGAAAAAATGCCCATAAGGAATGCCAAAGGAGAAGGCTAGTATGTCCATATCAGGGAGAACCGAGCAGGCTATGGAAGCTGTCCAGAACTGCGACGGCGCGTCTCGGGGACCAAATGCAAGTCCGGCTGCAACGGCAACTGCCGCATGGGTAATAACAGAAGGCATTGTTGTTCCTCAATACAAAGGGTAGAATTTCAGGATTCAATCATGAGCTCAACATTCATCAAAGGTCTCTCACTTAAAGTGGAAACGTACTGCAATCCTGCATTCCTTTCCCTGAAACTTGAGGCAGCGACTCAGATCAGGGGTTCTTTCATATTTGAGGCCCATGGCGTCGAACCAGCCTTCAATCCTCTCAAAGATGCCACACTGGTACTCTGAGATGAGCCCCGCTTTGCTCATTCCCCGGAACGCAAAGCAGTCTTCCACTTGAAACAGTTGTGTGTCGTTGTCAGCATATTCGATCCGAAAGTCCATGAAATCCGGTACGAATGTGTCTCTTGCCAGCTCAAAGAGTTGTCGGTATTCTTCGATGTTGGCAGGAGGCTGGGCATTGACCATTTTCATCAGGCGTTTGAATTCAATCCGCCCCAGTCTTCTGCAGACCCTAAGATTCATGGGACGGGCTTCAGCCATGCCAAATTTGGCTGCCACCTCATTATACCAAAGGGAATCATGGGTCATCCAATTTCTGATCAGGATTTCCCTAAGCTCAGCCTTGGTTAACTTGAATGATGTTGTCATCTTATGGTTCCTTTCTGCAAAAGGTTTGAGCCAGAGAGGGTCCCTGCGGTCAGGGAAATTGGGGAACACAGGGGCCAAGTAAGAAAACTATTCAGATTCCCGAAGGATTGCAATTATCTCTTCATCATCTAGGTCACGCCATTCCTTATAGGCGTTTGCAACCGCGAAAATGCGAAGCCTGCTTACATCAGGACAGAGGAGTGTGTCCACGAGCGGAGAGATGCGACGAAAAGCGGTCATGGAAGAGGTAGGTACAGCCACCACTACTCCTCCTGGGCTGTGTTTCTTAACCACATGGATGGCTGCCTCCATGGTAAAGCCAGATGCCAACCCGTCGTCGACCAGAACCACTGTTCGATTGAATAGCTCTGGGAACTGGGCCATCTTACCATACCTTGATATTCGCTCGCGGATACTTTTCATAGCAAGGCCTTTCTGCCTCTGGATAGTCTTTTCACTTATCCCTAAGCTCTCTACCAGGGTATGGTTTAGCAGCATGGTACCGTCAGAGGCCACAGAGCCAAAACCCGCCTCCGGGTTTTCAGGGATTTGGAGTTTTCTCACAACAATGAGGTGAAGGGGACAGTTTAAGGCCCTGGCAATGGGGGCTCCAACAGGGACTCCTCCGTTTGGTATGGCAAGGACTAGAGGGTCTTGAGGGTCAAGATCACGGAGCCTTTTGGCCAGAACTTCACCTGCATGAATGCGGTCCTGATATGGAGGGCCTTCCCAGTACTCTTCCATGACTGTATAATCCGAAACCTCTGAGTGGTAATTATATCTCAATTAATTATGTGTCCTGTGAATCTGGCCACCTGCCTATAGCTTCATGGAGGCCTTCCAGGAAGCTATAAAGAATTTTAGTCTCATTCTCATCTCCAAAGGGAGTGGGCAGGGTTGCGAAAATGAGGATGGCTGTAGTGATTAAGTACCTTACTTAGGATTTTGCCGAATAAGGGTTAAATAATAGCGGTGGATACTGTGTTGGTCCTTCAAAGATCAAATACCATCCTAGTGTGTATCAGATCAAGGCCTTTCTGATACATTAAGCGTATATCCTCAAAGGTGATGACGCTGCGGTCCTCTTGCCCCTTGCCCTGGAGCATGTAGGGGCGAGTAGGAAGTAAGGCCAGAGCAATAAGTTTGCCTGTGGCCATGCAAGAGAGCCTCTTCTTATGCTGGGCGCGATGGTTACTGACTCAGGCTATTTAGATTGCAGCATAAGCATGGTTTTGCTAAAAGGCAATAGGGAGGATGCAAAAGAAATTCCATCAAGGCAAGGAGGGCAGATATGGCTTTTAATCCCAATCATTTTAGAGACATAGATCCGGGCCAACGTGTGTTGATGGGGCCAGGGCCAAGTGATGTGCCGCCGCGGGTGCTCCAGGCCATGTCAGCACCCTGCATCGGTCATCTGGATCCTTATTTTCTGGCCGTAATGGATGAAACACAGCAACTGCTGCGACACCTGTTTAGAACCAATAACGCCCTTACCATTCCTGTTTCCGGCACAGGGAGTGCAGGAATGGAAACCTGCTTTGTCAACCTGGTGGAGCCAGGTGATGAGGTGGTGGTGTGTGTTAATGGCGTATTTGGGACCCGTATGAGCGATATTGTAAATCGCTTGGGAGGAAAGCTCATTCGCGTGGACGGCCAATGGGGTAGGGCCATTGATCCTGAAAGGGTGAGAGAGGCGGTAAAGGGCAGAAGTCCCAAGGTGTTGGCCGTGGTTCACGCAGAAACCTCCACAGGGGTATGCCAGCCCCTTGAGGATCTCTCCAGTATTGCCAAGGAATCAGGCGCGCTGTTTTTGGTGGATATGGTTACCTCATTGGGCGGTATGGAGGTGGCCATTGATGAAATGGGTATTGATGCTGCCTATAGTGGAACCCAAAAGTGCATCTCTTGTCCACCAGGGCTATCTCCCATCTCATTTAGCGACAAGGCCATGGAGGCACTGCGTAACAGGAAAAGCCCTGTATCAAGCTGGTATCTGGATATGAGCATGGTGGGCAGCTATTGGGGGGCTGAGAGGAAATACCACCACACTGCTCCCATCAACATGATATATGGTTTAAGGGAGGCACTGCGCATTATTGCTGAAGAAGGCCTGGAGGCCCGCTTTGCCCGCCACAGGCTGAATCATCGAGCACTGATGGCTGGACTGGAGACCATGGGTCTGGATATGCTGGTCCCAGAGACAGAGCGACTGCCCATGCTAAATGCGATTCGAATCCCCGAAGGTGTTGATGATGTAAAAGTACGCAAGGCCCTGCTCACTGAGTTTGGCATTGAAATAGGCGGTGGGCTGGGAGAGCTGGCAGGCAAAATTTGGCGCGTTGGTCTGATGGGCCATGGTGCAAGGCCCAAAAACGTGTTTCTATTTCTATCTGCCCTTGAGACCATACTGAGGGCAGAAGGGGTAAAAGTGAAGTCAGGGGCCCTGGATGCAGCCGCAGAGGTGTATGGGGCTGAGGGCTTGTGAGGGCTGCCCAGACCAAGAATTACCCAAATCAGCCTTGAGCAGAAATGGGTAAAAGTTTGGGGTCGGAATTTTGGTATTGACAAAGGGGAGGATTAAATATAATTAAAAAAATAGTAGACAATAGACAGTAGACATACCATGAGCATGATAAAGGTTGAATCCATTGCTGACGGCGTCAAGAAGTACCTCGAACAGCGCATCTTTACGGGAAAGTTGAAGCCGGGCCAGCAGATAAAAGAGCAAGAAGTGGCCGAATCCCTTGGTGTAAGCCGCCCGCCTATCCGTGAAGCTCTCAAGATCCTAGAGGCCGAGGGCCTTATTACCAGGAGACCCAACAAAGGCGCCTTTGTCACAGAGATTGACGAAAAAGACATATGGGAAATCTACACCTTGAAGACTACCCTCTACGGCCTAGGAACAAGGCTTGCCTTTGACAGGCTTACCGATTCTATCATGAGGAAACTAGATAGCATTATATCTAAGATGAAGGATTGTATTGACTCAGAACCACCTGATATAAGTAAATATCAAAACCTGAACGAGCAGTTCCATAATATGCTGCTGGATGCAGCAGGCCACGGACGGCTCAAAAAAATGGCCTCTACTCTCCATAATCAAGTAAAGCGATTCAGCTACCGCTCTTTGGCGGAACGATCTCACCTTGAAAGATCCTATGCATATCACAAGGCCATCCTTGAGGCCATAAAGAAGGGAGAAAGGGAAAAGGCTGCCCAATTAACGGAAGAACACGTGCTCGAAGGCCTGAAAGTATTACAGGCAATAGTCAGGAGAAGTGCAACTCCACAAAAAGGGGGGTGTTAAACAAAGAATCTATTGGGATTTCGGCATGGGTTTACCAAAGGCGTATTTGTTATGATTTACCTTATTCAGTTAGGAGGATGAATGATGAAAAGGCACGCAGCAATTTTGGCATTGTTGGTGGCATGTGTCATGGGTTTTGTTTTTTACCCTGCCCTGGTCAATGCAGCCGGGACCATTAAGGTGGGGGAAATCAATACCTATAGTAAGCTGACGAATTTTACTATCCCTTACAGGAATGGCTGGCAACTGGCACTGGACGAGATAAATCGCTCCGGAGGCGTGCTGGGGAAAAAGATTCAGGTCATCTCCCGCGATGATGCAGGCAAGCCGGGCAATGCAGTGAAGATCGCCGAGGAGCTGGTTCGCAGGGATAAGGTAGTATTGATCATGGGCTCGTTTTTTTCCCATGTGGGCCTTGCCCTGACGGATTTTGCCAAGCGGAATAAGGTGTTTTATCTTGCTGCAGAGCCCCTGTCTGATGCTGTGGTATGGGCCAAAGGCAACCGCTACACCTTTCGCCTGAGGCCTTCTACCTATATGCAGGCCGCCATGTTGGCCGAGGAGGCTGCCAAGAATCCTGCCAAGCGCTGGGCCACCATCGCGCCCAATTATGCGTATGGAAAGGACGCGGTGAAGTCTTTTAAGAAGGTGCTTAAGGCCAAGAGACCTGATGTGCAATTTGTGGCAGAGCAATGGCCAGCCCTGTTCAAGATCAATGCAGGCTCTGAAATCCAGGCCTTGGCCAAGGCCAATCCCCAAGCGGTATACAATGTGACCTTCGGAAGCGACCTGGCAAAGTTTGTGAGGGAGGGCAAACTGAGGGGATTCTTCAAGGGGCGTTTTATCGTGAGCCTGCTTACGGGTGAGCCCGAATACTTGGATCCCCTTAAAGACGAGGCCCCCGAGGGCTGGTTGGTCACAGGATACCCCTGGTATGATATTAAGACCCCTGCCCATACCAAGTTCCTGAAGGCCTATCAGGCAAGATATCATGATTACCCCCGGACCGGATCTGTTGTGGGGTATAACGTCATGTGGGCTGTGGCCCATATGCTTCAAAGAGCTGGCTGCACTGAAACAGAGAAGATGGTGCAGGCCATGGAAGGGCTGAGCTTTGACTCCCCTTTCGGGCCCATTACCTTCCGCAAGATTGATCATCAGTCCACCATGGGGGCCTTTGTGGGGTATACGGCCCTGAAAAATGGCAAAGGCATTATGGTCAACTGGAAATACATGGATGGCAAGGATTTCCTGCCCAGTGACGAAGAAGTGAGGAAACTGAGGCCGCAAGACTAATATCAACGGGGCCATGGCTCATCAGGCCTTGGCCCCTTTTCTTCAAGTGGATCACGCCTTGGGTGCTTTTATTGTTCAATTTCTGACTGGATTGTCTGACGCTGCATCCCTGTTTTTTGTGGCCGCAGGTCTGTCCCTGATCTTTGGGGTCAGCAGGGTGGTGAACATGGCCCACGGCTCCTTTTACATGATCGGAGCCTATCTGGCCTACTTTGTCATCTCATTTCTTCCCCGTGGTGTTTTCTGTTTTTGGTCAGGTATCGTTATAGCGGCCATTGCCGTGGGATTGTTCGGGGTCGTCATTGAAGTCCTTTTGTTGAGGCGCCTTTATAGGGCCCCCGAACTCTTCATGTTGATGGCCACCTTTGCCGTGCTCCTGGTCATACAGGACCTGGCGTTATGGCTATTTGGCGCTGAAGATCTGATTGGCCCGCGGGCCCCCGGCCTGGATGGCAGCGTCAACATCATGGGGGCATTGATACCTGAATATGACATCGCCCTGATCATCATCGCCCCGCTAATCCTTTTGGGCCTGTGGTTATTATTGAATCGGACACGCTGGGGAGTCCTCATCAGGGCTGCCACAGAGGACAGGGAAATGTTGGCGGCCTTGGGTGTGAATCAGAAGCGGCTTTTTACCAGTGTTTTTTTCTTGGGCTCCTGCCTTGCCGGGTTTGGCGGGGCTATCCAGCTCCCCAAGGGTGGTGCCGACCTGTTGATGGATTTAAACGTTATCGCAGCAGCGTTCGTCATTGTCGTAGTAGGCGGCATGGGCAGCATCGGCGGGGCCTTTTTAGCTGCCGTGATCATTGGTGAGCTGTCCTCGTTTGGGGTCCTTGTCCTTCCCCAGAGTACACTGGTGATGATGTTTCTTGTGATGGCCGTGGTACTTATTGTGAGACCTTATGGGCTGCTTGGCAAACCTGAGGCCGAAGAGTACCTGCCGTCAGAGCTGGTGGAATCTCCCATTAGGCCCGCGTCTACAAAATTGAGGCTTTTGGGGCTGGCTGTACTTATCCTTTTAATGACCCTACCATTGTTCGCAGGGAGCTTTCAGTTAGTGCTTTTCGGTGAGATTGCCATTTTTGCCCTGGCCTGCATGAGCCTCTTTTTTATGATGGGTCCGGGTGGCATGGTATCCTTTGGACATGCGGCCTTTTTTGGAGGGGGGGCATATGCAGCGGCCCTTTTCGTGCACTATGCCAATACACCCATGGAATTGGCCATCCTTTTGGCCCCCACGTGCATGGCCCTTTTGGCCCTTATTATCGGATGGTTTTGTGTGCGTTTGTCGGGTGTTTACCTGGCCATGCTGACACTTGCGTTTGCCCAGATATGCTGGTCCATTGTTTTTCAGTGGAGCGGCTTTACAGGAGGCGATGATGGTGTCTTAGGGATCTGGCCGGCCAAATGGGCCAGCAATGAAGTGATTTTCTACTACCTTACTATACTCATAAGCATCGGCGGGATACTGGCACTTCGCTATCTCCTGTTTACACCGTTTGGCTATACCATGCGGGCCTGTAGGGACTCCCATTTAAGGGCCGATTCCATAGGCATCCATGTGAAACGGCAGCAATGGTTTGCCTTTGCGGTGGCAGGGCTTTTTGCCGGGCTTGCAGGCGGAATCTATGTGTTTTCAAAGGGGAGTGTGTTTCCCTATGAGATGTCCATATCCCGTTCTTTCGACATCCTACTGAGTGTGCTGCTGGGTGGGATTCACTCTTTATCGGGCCCTGTGGTGGGATCCACTGCATTCATTTGGCTTGAGGACAAGATTTCTCGGATCCATTTTTGGCGACTGATTTTGGGGAGTATCTATATCTTTCTGGTAATGGCCTTTCCACAAGGAATTGCTGGCTATTTCAGCCGCAGGTTCGAGGGCTTTTCCTCAGAACACCAATAGCTCTCTTGGGTTTTATTTCTATGCATAAACTATTGGAAGTCACAGACCTTTACAAATCCTTTGGCGGCGTAACCGCGGTTGATGGTGTGAGCTTTGAGCTGAAGGAAGGTCAGCTTCTGGCCATGATCGGACCCAACGGCGCGGGCAAGTCCACATGTTTCAACTTGATAAACGGCCAGCTACGACCCGACAAAGGAAGAATAAAGGTCCTTGGTCGAGATACCACAGGCCTCAAGCCCAGGCATGTGTGGCGCTTGGGTGTTGGCAGGACCTTCCAAGTAACATCCACCTTTGCTTCCATGACGGTCTTGGAAAATGTTCAGATGGTGTTGCTCTCGGCCAGTGGGCATCTTAACTCGGTGATACGGAGGACATCAAGGCTCTATGTGGATGAGGCAATGGAGTTGCTGAAGCTGGTGGGCGTAGAGGAGCAGTGGGATAGGCCGTGTGGTATTCTGGCCTATGGGGATCTAAAAAGGGTGGAATTGGCCATTGCCCTGGCCAACAAGCCCAAACTGTTGTTGATGGATGAGCCCACAGCAGGTATGGGCATAAGGGAACGCCTGAAGCTCATGGAGCTTATAGCACAAATCGTTAAGGCACAGAATATCGGGGTCCTTTTCACGGAACATGATATGGATGTGGTTTTTGCCCATGCTGACTGGATTATTGTGCTTAATTACGGAAAGCTGATAGCCGAAGGCACCCCTGCTCAGGTGCGGGACAACGAAGAGGTCAAGAGAATATACTTGGGCTCTTGTAAGCCGGAGAACCCATAATCCATTTACACAAGGGTGTGATGAATCAAAATACCAACAGTGACATGCTTGTGTTAAAGGGCGTAAATACCTTCTATGGTAAGGCCCAGATCCTTTTTAACATGTCCCTTGATATGTCACAGGGTGAAGTGGCTGTGCTTTTGGGCCGCAATGGTGTGGGCAAAAGCACCACTTTCAAGAGTATCATCGGGCTCGTAGTGCCCAAGACTGGTGAGATCCGGTTTAAAGGCCAGTCCATCCGTGGTCTTCCCCCATACAAGATATGCGCCCTGGGGCTAGGGTATGTGCCAGAAGATCGTAGGATATTTACGGGCCTAACCGTGATGGAAAACCTGGAAGTGGGCCGAAGGCCTCCCCGGTCAGGTTTTGAGCCCTGGACCCCTGAGCGGCTTTTTGAGTTGTTTCCCAACCTGGGGGCCCTAAAAACGCATCTGGGAGGTCAGATCAGTGGGGGGGAGCAGCAGATGCTTACAATCGCCAGGACGCTCATGGGAAACCCTGAAATGATCATCTTGGATGAACCATCTGAAGGCCTGGCACCAGTGATTGTTGATCAGTTGGCCAATACAATTAAAAGGCTTAAACAGAATGGGGTTACAGTGCTGCTGGCAGAGCAGAATTTGAATTTTGCAAGGCGTATATGCGACAGGGCCTTTATTGTGGACCATGGCAGGGTGTGCCATGAAAGCACCATGAAGGAGCTCACAGACGAGGTCTGTGAAATGTATCTCGCGGTATAGACAAAAGGCATGAGGCGCAAGGCTTAAGGCCCAAGGAAAAAGAAAAGAGATAATGGAGCAGAAATCACACCAAGAAACCGCGTGTTGAGACTCTATTTAAATGTGTGAGGGGATAATCTATGGCGTTATTACCAGAGGTGAAAAAACATTATGGCAAGCTAAAACTCCTTATTAATGGAGAATGGGTGGAATCAAGCTCAGCAGACATCAGAAAAGATACGAATCCGGCTACTGATGAGGTGATCGCCGAATTTCCCGTTGCCACCGAGCAAGAGGCCCTTGCCGCGGTGCGGGCGGCCCATGAGGCCTTTTCAACATGGAAGGATGTGCCCATGAGGGAACGGGCCAGGATGCTCTTTGATATGCGGGCCAAGTTCGAGAAACACTTTGATGAAATGACACGTATCCTGACACAGGACCATGGAAGGACCATAGGGGAGTCCATTGGCTCGGTAAGACGTGTAATCGAAAATATTGAATCAGCATGCTCGGCCCTTTATGGGCTGGTTAGCAGGAATGAGCATCTGGATCAGTTGGCAAACGGTATAGATGAATATCTGGTTTGGGAGCCCCTTGGGCCCTTTTTGATCATAACCCCCGGGAATATCCCTATGCATGCCTGGTCCTCCTTTGTGCCTTATGCCCTGGCTGCAGGATGTACAGTTGTGGTGAGTCCCAGTCATCAAGACCCTGTGGCGGCCCAGACCATATGTGAGGTGGCCCAAGAGACGGGCTTCCCACCAGGCGTGATCAATCTGGTATATGGCGGCCGCCAGATCAATAAACTTATCTTGTCTCAACCGCAGATCCGGGGACTTGGATTCATCGGTTCCAATAGGGCCGGCCATGAATTGTTTGCCCTTTGCGGACAGCTCAGAAAGACCTCCTCTATCAATGGCAATGGGAAAAATCACCTTGTGATCATGCCTGATGCTGATCTTGACAATGGTATCCAATGGCTGTTGCGTGCCTGCTTTGGGATGAGTGGCCAGAGATGTCTGGGTGTGGACAACGTGGTGGTAGTAGGGGACATTTACGACGAAGTGAAGCGGCGTTTTAAAGAGGCAGCTAAGGGCATGAAAATGGGCTATGGATTGGATGAGGATGTGGATCTGGGCCCTCTTACTACCAGAGAGGGACGCGATAAGGTTGTGGAGTGGATCGACAAGTCTTTGGCTGATGGTGCCAAAATGGTGCTCGACGGCCGCTCCGCTAAGGTAGAGCACTACCCCAATGGATATTTTCTTGGCCCCACTATCTTGGAAGATGTCCACGTGGATATGCCAACCGCCAAAGAAGAGGCCTTCGGTCCGGTGGCCGCCCTCATCCGCGCCGAAAGCCTGGAGCAGAGCATTGAGTGGATCAATACAAAGACCAATCTGGGACATTCTGCCTGCATTCTGACTCAGAATGGAAGGCACGCGCGTAAGTTCATTCGGGAAGTAAATGTGGGAAATGTGGGAGTGAATGTGGGTATTCCTCAGCCATATGCCTTTTTCCCGTTAGGCTCCAGGCGGGAGTCTTTTGTGGGCACAGCCAAATCAAGGATGGCCTCCATGCGGCTTTTCATGGATGAAAAGACTGTGACCGCGCGATGGGTGTAAGATCTTGGGGAATGCTTTGCCCCTTGCCACGCAACCGGGGGGTTTTGGTTGAAACCTTAGACAACATTTTGGAAAGGAGGAGGTTGTGAAGGCAATGATGATATATTTTGTTGGATTGGGGATAGTTTTTGGGTTTTTGGCGTTTTCGCAGCCCGCCTTGGCGGCAGGCAAAACAGCCGTGATTGTGGTTGATCTTCAGGGCGACTTTACCACATGGAAGGACGGATCTTTGGCAGTTTCAGGAACAGACCAGGCCTTTGTGCAAAGGGTCCAGCAGGCCACTGAGACGCTGGCCAAAAAGGGATATCTCATTTTCGGCACCCAAGACTGGCATCCGGCCGATCACGTCTCCTTTTATACCAATCATCCTGGCAAGAATGCCTTCGAGACCATAGAGATAGACGGCAGAACACAGGTGCTGTGGCCTCCTCATTGCGTGCAGGGCACGGAAAATGCCAAGGTTCTTGTGGACAACAACCTGTTTCTGGCCATCGTGAAGAAGGGCCAGGATCCTCGGTATGACAGCTATTCAGGATTCCAGGATGACGGCGGACATAAGACCGAAATGGATCAGATTCTAAAACGGAATGGCATCCAGAAGGTCATTGTTTATGGCATCGCCACTGATTATTGCGTAAAGGCCACGGCCATTGATGCAGCAGATGCGGGCTACAAGGTGATGGTCATTGAATCCCTTTGTAGGGGTGTGGCCCCTGATACCACAAAGGCTGCCCTTGAGGAGATGAAAAGCAAAGGAATTACAATTGTCAAAGACCTGGACCTAAATATCATAGCAAACTTCTAATCTCGCTCTGGGAACGATGACAAATGGAGTCATTGGCTCAGGCGGTTTTTGCGGGCTTCGGCATGAAAGGGGCACAATGGACGGATAGGTATGGGCTTCAGGAGTATCCATAAGACGATTCCCAAGACAGATGCCGTTGATCTGTCCAGAGGGAAAAAGCTTTTCAGCGAGGATATTCGGCTTAACGACCCCCTTATTTTAAAAGTCAAGAGGAGTGAAAGGCCTCATGCCAGGCTCATTTCCGTGGACGTAGGCAAGGCAATGGAGATTCCTGGAGTCCTTGGCGTTCTCGTACACACGGATGTGCCTGGTGAGAAGTTTTATGGCCTTATCTCCAAGGATCAACCGATCCTGGCAATAGATCGGGTTCGCTTTGTAGGGGAGGCTATAGCCTTGGTGGTTGCAGAGGAAGAAGAGGTTGCTGAACAAGCTCTGGATGCTATTGATGTGATTTATGAAGACCTCCCGGCTGTATTTGATCCAGAGAGGGCCTTGGCCCCGGATGCCCCGTTGATACATGATAACGGCAATCTCTTGCATCAAAGGCTGATCCGAAAGGGAGATGTGGATAAGGCCCTTTTGCAAAGCCATGTGGTGGTAAAAAGGACATATCAGACGTCTCATTTGGAACACACCTATCTGGAGCCAGATGCTGGTGCAGGCTATATTGATCAGGATGGGACCTTTGTTATCTATGCATCTACACAGAATCCCCATTATGATCAAGATGAGGTTGCGCGAATCCTGGCAGTGGACAGATCCCGCGTGCGCGTGATCCAGGCGGCCACCGGTGGTGGCTTTGGCTCAAAACTTGATCTCAATGTCCAGGGATACATTGCCCTGGCCCTTTATCACTTTAGGCGCCCTGGCCGGCTGGTCTATTCCAGGGAGGAGGCCTATCTTGCTACACCCAAAAGACATCCACTCAAAATGGAGATGGAAACAGGAGCTGCCAAGGATGGCAGGCTCCTGGCTCTCAGGGCCAGAATCATCTGTGACACGGGGGCCTATGCCTCCTATGGTATGGCCGTTGCGACAAGGGCAGCGGTCCATGTGACTGGTCCTTACAAAGTGGATAACGTGGATATCCAGGGCCTGGCCGTGTACACCAATAATCCCGTGGCAGGTGCCATGAGGGGCTTTGGCGCACCTCAGGTGGCCTTTGCCTATGAGTCCCAGATGGACATTTTGGCCAAGGAGCTGGGAATTGACCCCTTGAAGCTTCGGAAACGAAATGCCTTTGCCAGGGGTTCAGTTACGGCAACGGGCCAAAGCCTGAACAACAGCGTTGGGATCCTTGCCTGCCTTGATGCCGTTGAATCCCATTACGAGAAGGCAAAACAGGAATGGAAGAGGGAGGACTCTCCTGGTCATGTGCGGGGAATTGGGCTTGGATCCATGTGGTATGGCATAGGCAACACCGCGTCCAAGAATCCAGCCCATGCCCGTATGGAGATTACGCCTGAGGGCTCTGTGGAGCTTTACACGGGGGCTGCTGATATTGGACAAGGCTCAACCACAGTGCTTGCACAAATCGCAGCAGAGGTGTTGGGGCTGCCGCCCAATAAAATAAAGGCGATTATTGCAGATACCAAGCTTACGGCCAATGCGGGCGCTACGTCTGCCAGTCGTCAGACCTATATATCGGGAAATGCGGTAAAAGATGCCGCCCAAAAGCTGGCTGATGCCTTGCTCCAACAAGGTGCTGAGATTCTCGGTGTGGCCCAGGATGATGTGCAACTCACGGATGGGTTTGTACAAGAGAGAAAGACCGGGAAAAAGATCCCCATCGGGGAGGTAGCGCGCTGGTTGGCTAAACAGGGTAAGAGGCTTCAATTTGATGGGTATTTTGACCCTCAGACCACCATGCTTGATCCAGAGACAGGACAGGGCATCCCCTATGCCACGTATGCATTTGCCACCCATCTGGCCATGGTGGAGGTGGATACATCTACGGGACAGGTCTTTGTGAACAAAATTATTGCAGCCCATGATGTGGGAAGGGCCATTCACCCCCAAAATGTGGAAGGCCAAATTCAGGGCGGTGTGGCCATGGGTATTGGATTTGCGCTTATGGAGGAGTACATCCCAGGGCAGACCCATTCCATGGCCGATTACCGTATCCCCACGTCCTTGGATGTTCCGGATGTGGTTTCCATCATTGTGGAGGATGCCGAGCCTACCGGACCTTTTGGAGCCAAGGGAGTTGGGGAGCCATCCTTGATTCCAACAGCTCCTGCAATCATCAACGCTATTGCCGATGCCCTAGGGAAAAGGATGTATGTGCTTCCGGCAACGCCGGAGAGGATAAGGAAAAGGATAAGGGAGGGATCGTAATGTCTAACGTATTACTCAAGAATATTGGGACCATAGTCAGCGGGGATATCCAAAGCCCTATTGTTGAGGGGGATTTCATCTGGATTCAAGATGGGCTCATCAAGGCGGTCGGATCTATGGGTGATGTGGATGAAGGGGCCGCGGACCTTACCATTGATTGTGCAGGGACCACAGTTACCCCTGGCTTGATCGATTCCCACTGCCACGTCATCCTTGGAGATTACACATCGCGTCAAAATCAGATCGGATTTTTGGAAAGCGAGGTCCACGGCGGGGTTACCACCATTATCTCCGCAGGGGAAGTGCATCTCAAGGGTCGGCCAAAGGACCCGGCAGGAGTGAAGGCCCTGGCTATTTTGGCAGCCAAGTCCTTTCAAAACTTTCGTCCTGGCGGAGGCAAGGTGGTGGGAGGTGCGGTTATTTTGGAAAAGGGGCTCACCAAGGAAGATTTTGAGGAAATGGCCAAAGAAGGGGTGAGGACTGTAGGGGAAATAGGGCTTGGAAGCGTGAAAAGTCCCGAGGAGGCAGCCCCCATGGTTTCCTGGGCAAAAGAGGTGGGTATGACCGTAATGATGCACACTGGCGGCACATCCATTCCAGGAAGCAGTGTGGTTACCGCGGACATGGTCATTAAGACCAACCCTGATATTGTTTCCCATCTTAATGGCGGACCCACAGCCGTCCCGCTTGAAGAGGTGCGAAGGCTTATCCATGAAACGGATTTTGCCCTGGAGATCGTCCATTGCGGAAATCCCAAGGTGGCGGTGGAGGCAGCAAAGATGATCGTGGATGCCAAGGCACAATCTCGTGTGATTATCGGCAATGACGCGCCTTCAGGGACGGGCGTGATTCCTCTGGGGATCCTGCGTGTGATGAATCTTTTGGCAGGCCTTACACCGCTGACCCCTGAAGAGGTGGTTTGCATGGCCACTGGGAATACGGCAAGGGTTCACAAATTGAACAGGGGGATAGTTGCAGAGGGCAAGGAAGCAGATTTGGTGATTATGGATGCACCCATGGGCTCGGTGGGTGATGATGCCCTTTCTGCCATTGAAGCAGGGGATAATCCGGCTGTGTCCATGGTCTTGGTGGATGGACAGATCGTGGTGTCAAAGAGCAGGAATACACCGCCGCCCAAGAGGAAACCCATAGTTCAATAGACAAACAGCCAGCAGTTGAGATCTAGAGGAAAGAGGAAGGTTAAAGGCTAGGGGCAAAAGGAAAATAATGTCAAATGACAAAGCCCAAATGTCAAATTATCCTGCCGGTTTCTGGCGGGTAAATGACCAATGATTAATGTCAGAAGAATATTTGGTGGGAGCGCAAAGCAATTCTGACTACTGTCTCCTGTCCCCTTTTAGTAAATAACTTACCATCTTACCGACTTTATGATGCATATTGATCCTGAAAAATGTATCGGCTGTGGTTTTTGCGTGAGGGATTGCCCAGTAGAGGCCGTTTCCTTGCGCAAGAAGAAGGCCGTTATTGATCCAGAACGGTGCACCCAATGTGGGACATGTGTCAGGGTTTGCGAACAGGGAGCCATAGAGGCTGAAGAGATAGCACAGCCTGGATCTGTGCAATGTGATGCGTGTCCTATCAAGTGCAGCATTAATCCAGGATACATGGGGGCATGTCATCGGTATACCAATGAGACGGGGAAGCTTAAAAGGATCACCCCGCTACACCTTTTTGATGATGTTAAAGATATGGTGGGGCCTGAGCCGGATGAGACCATTCGCAGACCCCTTATCACAGGGATCGGGGCAGGAACCACCTATCCCGATTGTAAGCCCGCCCCCTTTATTGTCCATGGAAGGCAAAAGGGAGTGGATGTGGTGACAGTGGTCACCGAAGCTCCCCTAAGTTACAGCTCTATCATGATCAAGATTGATACGGACTTGCCTATTGGAGAGGAAGGCGCCGATGTGCTGGTGGGTAAAAGGAAAGTAGGCATGGTGGCAACCGAGCAGTACGGAGCCAAGATGCTTTCCATAGGTGGGATCAATCTTCTTACAGGTCCTGATGGCATTGCGGTGGCAAGAACCATTGTTGACGTGGCAAACCGCAAACGTGTGAAGCTGAGAGTCAGGGGCGGAGCAAAATTGGAACTTCAGGTGGGCAGCCCCCCGATTATTGATGGTGACATACCCGCGAACATGAGGGTGGGATGCGGCAGTGCCACTATGGGGTTATTTGCCCCTCTTTTTCTAGAGGCAGCCGATGAGGTTATTGTTCTCGATTCTCACCTGACCAGCCTGATGAGCGAGCATGCCGCAGGCCGGTTTGTGGGCGCCAGGCCAACAGGCGTCAAACTCCGTTTCCAGATGAGCACCCCGGGCCGATATTTTGGCGACCACGGAAGAGGATGGGGTGGCACCTCCATTATGGATCCCAGGGATGTGATTTCGGATATTGACAGGAGCGTGGCCTGGCCGGGAATGAGGATATTCATCACAGAGACCACCGGCTTAAGAGGCGCCATGTTTGAACTTCAGGATGATGGAAGCCTCCGAGAGATACCACTCAATGACTCTGCCCAACGGGTAATGGAGGTCATTTCATCCAACTGCGAACCTTCCCGGGTATCGGCCCTTTACATGGGTGGTACCGGAGGAAGTGCAAGGGCGGGCGTCGTCAAACATCCCATAAAGCTTACCCAAGCGATACACTCTGCCAAAGCCAACCTTACCATTGGCGGCGCCCCGGCCTTTGTAATGCCAGGTGGCGGGATAAATTTCATGGTTGATGTGGAAAGGGTCAAGCAGGGGGCCTTCTCATGGACCCCCACACCGGCAACCATTTGCCCTATCGAATATACGATGGAGCTTCACGATTACCACGAGATGGGCGGGCATATTGAGGCAATGAAGCCTTTTAAGACCGTTGCCCCTAGAGCACTGGTGGATTGACCATGACCTGGGCCTATCAGAGCCAAATTCATATCTTGGATAGGGGGAGGGTGATGGCAGAGTGTGGGCCCATGAGGCTCCTCATATTTGCGGCCGTAGGAGGTGTACCCCAGGTCCGTGAATGTGTAAGGGCCGCCAAGGAATCATTCAGGTACCTTGAGCGCGTAGCGTTACTGTATAAGCTACTGAAGAGACCGCCGCAGACTATTCAAGGCGATATGGAGGACCACTTGGCACGCAGAATGATACAGGCCGCAATGGCCGTGGGAGATCAAGATCTCACACCCATGGCGGCAGTGGCTGGCGCCATAGCGGACGAAGTGGCGGATTTCTTGACTACCAGAGGCATGACAAGGGTAGTGGTGAGCAACGGTGGAGATATTGCCGTGAGACTGAAGGAGAGCGAACCGGTAAGTGTGGGAGTTTGCCCTGAAGAGGATAAGAATAGGATTTTTGGCAGGATCCTCTTGGATTGTTCACAAGAGGATTGGGGGGTGGCAACCAGTGGATTGGGGGGAAGAAGCCTCACCAGGGGCATTGCCTCAGCAGCTACGGTGGTGGCAGGGGACGCGGCAACGGCCGATGCGGCTGCCACCGCCATAGCCAACAGCACGTTTGTAGAGGACGAACAGGTTTTTCAGGCGCCTGCCGAACAAATGGATCCAAATACCGATATCCCCGGGATACCGGTTACCTTGCGGGTAGGGGAAATTAGCGAAGAGACAAAGCTCTCAGGGCTTTGCCGCGGAAGGAGAAAGGCCGAGGGTTTGATAGAAAAAGGGGTCATACTTGGTGCCTATATTGCCATAAAGGGAAGGGACACGGTGGTTGGTTCATTGGGTATGGTGAGCTGATCCTACTGTGTTATGGCGTCAATCAAAAAGGAGGGATTACCATGGAAGTAAGGAAGTACGTTACTATTGTAGAAGAGATTCGCTCTGAGGCTGGAAAAGAGGTAGATCCGCCATGCCGCCGGGCTGCAGCAGTGGCAGTGATCAAGAACCCCTTTGCAGGCCAGTACGTGGAGGACCTTACCCCCCTTATGGATATGGGGGAGCAATTGGGAGCCATCCTTGGTAAGATGGCAGTAGATGCCCTGGGAATCGAACCAGATAAGGCCGAGAGTTACGGTAAGGCCGCCATTGTGGGAGAGAAAGGGGAACGTGAGCATGCTGCCGCCATACTTCACCCCAAGCTCGGGAAGCCGTTCCGCGACTCAGTGGGTGGGGGAAAGGCCATCATTCCTTCTGCAAAGAAAATGGGAGGGCCAGGAACGGTCATTGATGTACCTGTTCACTACAAAGACGCGGCCTTTGTGCGCTCCCATTTTGATGCTATGGCAGTGCGTGTAGAAGACGCCCCATGGGCAGACGAGATCGTGGTGGCCTTGGTGGTCACTGACTCAGGGCGGCCTCATCCGCGCGTAGGAGGGCTCAAAAAAGAGGAGGCCAAAAAAGAAGACGGTCTGAGATAGATTAAAATTTTGGGCCGGGACCAGAGTCAGCTCCCGGCTCAAACCATAATAATGGATTCATTTAGAGGGGTGAGTTTTTCAAATCCTGTCTCGGTGATCACGTAGTTATCCTCAATGCCGATGGCGCCGATTCCAGGAAAGATGAGCTTGGGCTCTAATGCAATGACCATTCCAGGGACTAAGATGATTTGAGACCCCTTGCCTATTACAGGCCATTCATCGATCTCCAATCCAATACCATGGCCCACGAATTTGGCCCTTCTAGTACCCACACCCATAAAATACTCGCCTATACCCAGAGCATCGGCCTTTTCTAGGGCATGATGGTAGATGTCCTCAGAAATAGCTCCCGGTCTAAGGGATGCTTCCAGTTCTCTTTTAAGCAGGAGTAGCCTGTCATAAGCCCTTTCCAGGTCAGAAGGAAGCCTTCCCAGTACTGCGGTTCGGGTCTGGTCAGCTAGGTATCCGTCCACCCCAAAGCATAGGTCTATTAGTATAGGGGTGTTTCTTTCAATAGGCCAGTGCCCGGCCCCATGGCCAAAGGCAGGACTGGACCCCAAACCCCCGGTAGGGCTGTTTAGAAAGGATGGTATTGCTCCTCTCGGGCCGGAAATAACATGGCCATAATAGGTTTCTTGGTTGAAGCCCCTAGATCTCAAGGTACCGAAATGGGAGCGACGTCGGCCTATGCGAATGATTTCTGATTCCAGATCCACCTCTGTCATTCCTTCCTTTAGGATTTTGGGCAGAGAGGCCATAGCATCAGAAAAGATTGAGGCTGACTCCCTGATTTTTTCTACTTCATAAGGGCTTTTGACCATTCTGATTTTCCTGATAGAGGAGGAAATGTCTTTAAAATGGGCGCTTGGGAAAATAGACTCAAATCTTTTGAACAGGGATACGGGGAGTACATCATACTCTAAGCCGATGGTTATGGCATGCTCAGGCACAGAGAGCAATTTTATGCAGAGATTAGGAATGTCTTTTAGGCCATAAATGCATTCCACCTTATCAATACCGGCTTCCTGGCGGATTCGGCCTATATCTCCCGTAGCTGCAAAGACTGGCTCTCCTTCCTGGGCGACCAACAGATAGCCCCGCTGTATAGTACCTGAGAAATAAAACAAATCAGCATTTTGCGCGATAATTGCCATATCCATGCTGGCCCTGGCCAGTTCTTTTTGCAAGGTTTGGATTCGTGCATGGATTTCCTCTTTGGGTGTTATACGGGTGGACATTATTGACATGAGCAATCTCCTTGCATCTCTTTCTTCCTGTGGTTTGTGAACAATAATATCCTTACCAGCGAAAAGCAATACCCCCCTTCTGTCTGGAACCAGGTATCCAGAAAAAAGGGCATATTTGCATTTTTTCGGTTTTTTGCATATGGCCGGATCACATAACCTTTTCTTGTTAATTTGGTAAAAAGATACTATTGTACGATTTTCAAACAGGTTTTTTGGGGATCCATTGAGCGGGAGGAGATAAGGTGGAAATCCCTAAGAACGGCAAGGATTTTGCATAAATAACATTCTGTTATGCCTAATTATAGATGCAAACTCACAACCCCTGACGGCAAGGTGGTGCAGAGGCGCTTCTTTGCCAGTAGCAAGGCTTCTCTCAAGGAGAATCTTGAGAGGGAGGGAAACTTTGTCCTTGAGATCAAACGGGCAGAGGCTCTTGGTGAGCTTTTAAGGTTTGGGGGGATCAGGAAGGCCATCAAAACAAAGGATTTCCTGACCTTTAATCAGGAATTCCTGGTACTTATCAAGGCGGGGCTGCCTATCCTATCTGCCTTAGACACCATTATCCAAAAGGGAGGGAAAGAGGATTTTGTTGAGATTTTGAAGGAGATACGTAATGATGTGGCAGGTGGGGCATCACTTTCAGCGGCCTTTTCCCGATTTCGTCACCTTTTTTCCGGCCTTTACGTTGCCACCCTTCGGGCAGGAGAAAAGAGCGGCAATATTGCCGATGCCCTGGCAAGGCATATTCAATACCTGAAGAAGGTCGAGGAAGTCCGTAAAAAGGTGATATCGGCCTCTGTTTATCCAGCTATTTTGACCGTGGTTTCTTTATTTGCCCTGGTGTTTTTGCTCACATATGTGGTCCCTACATTTACGAAGACCTATTTTGAGGCTGGTACGCCACTACCTGCCCTAACCTTGATACTGGTTCATTTTACTGAGGCCATCAGGACCAATATCATTGGCATTGGGGCGCTGATTTTTTTTCTGGTGTTTGGGTTCTACTATCTGCGGCGTACAGAGGCAGGCTCCCTGTATCTGAATAGGATAAAGCTGAAGATCCCGTTTTTTGGGAGCCTATATCTGCACTACTATCTTTCCAGGTTTGCCCGTACCCTGGCTATGGTTTTGGCTGGGGGTATTCCTTTACTGGAAGCGGTTCGGATATCCACAGGTACTTTGAGGAATCGCTTTATCAGAGAGAGGCTCGACCAGGTTACCCAACTTCTTGAGCAAGGGCAGGCATTTTCCGAATCCCTTTCCAAGGCATCGGTTTTACCGGATCTTGCCCTCAGGATGATTGATGCGGGAGAGAACAGCGGCGCCTTGGAGGATGTACTCATGGATCTGGCCGAGTTCTATGAAGGGGATGTGGAAACCAGGCTTTCCATTATAACCTCTGCCATTGAACCAGGCCTGATGATCATTATGGGGCTTTTGATCGGTTTTGTGGTTTTGGCCATGTACCTACCAATTTTTCAGATGGCCAGCACGGTTGGCTAAGGGGGTATGAGTCTTGGGTGATACGCTTGAAATTCGAAAACAAAAGAGAATGAAATTTGGGGACTGGGCAGTGAAGCTGGGTTTCATGACCCGGGAACAACTGGACTATGTCAACTCCAAGATGAATATTACCCAGCAGAGAGTAGGCCAGATTTGTATCCAAGAGGGTTTCATAGATGATGAAAAGCTGGCCCAGATCATCGCCATTCAGCATGCCTATGAATATGTCACCCTAAAAGATGATGTAGATCCTGACCTCTTGGATATGGTCCCATTGGAGCTCATGACCAAATATCAATTTGTTCCGTATGAGATGAGGGGTGGGACCTTTGTTATCGCCATGGCAGAGCCCAGAAATTTCCTCAAGGCGATTGATGAGCTGGAAATATTGTTGGATATGGATATCTCCATCGTGGTGGCCAGCGAGAGGAAAATTAAAGATCTCCTCAAGAAGATTGAGTCGTCAAGCAGTATGGTGGCAGTCTCTGAGGACATGCGCTTGCCGCTGGTCAGGGAATCGGACAAAGGAGAAGATATTCTCAGCATTGAAAAGGTCTCCATGGAGGAGAGCCCCATTGTCAAGCTTATAGATTCCACCATCCTTGATGCCATAAACAAGCGGGCCAGTGATATACACATAGAGACATCCGAGGAAGGGGTCATTATCCGTTATCGGATAGATGGGATGCTTCATCAGGCCACTGAGCCATTAGACCAAAAATATCAAGCTCCCATTGTCTCTAGAATCAAGGTAATGTCCGAGCTGGATATCTCAGAAAAGCGGGTGCCTCAAGATGGTAGGTTTAAGCTCAAGGTAAGGGATCGAAATATAGATTTCCGGGTATCCATTCTCCCCACAATATTTGGAGAGGATGTGGTTATTAGGATTCTGGATCGAGAGAATCTGGTGGCTGAGGTGGGCGATTTTCGCCTGGATAGTATGGATCTGCCTCCCCATGAGTTGACCAGACTCCGTAGAATGATCCATGCGCCTTACGGCATGTTTTTGATGACCGGCCCTACTGGCAGTGGCAAAACCACTACCCTCTACCGCGCATTGTCTGAGATCAACACCAAGGAGGAAAAGGTTATTACGATTGAAGATCCAGTAGAATACCAGTTAAAGGGGATTGTACAGATCCCTGTAAATGAAAAGAAGGGCCTGACCTTTGCCCGGGGGCTCCGCTCCATTCTAAGACACGACCCTGACAAGATCCTGGTTGGGGAGATAAGGGATCCGGAGACCGCACAAATCGCCCTTCAATCTGCACTGACCGGCCACTTAGTCTTTACAACGGTGCACGCCAACAGCTCTTTTGAAGTCATCAACCGGTTTATCCATATGGGGATCGAGCCGTACAATTTGATGGCAGCCCTGAACTGTATTGTGGCCCAGAGGTTGATTCGGACATTATGCGAGTGTAAGGAGCCTATTCGGCTGGCCAAGGATAGGCTGAAGGAATCAGGGTTGAATCCGGAACGTTATGCCGATCATATATTTTACGAGGCCAAAGGGTGCGAATTGTGCAAAGGTACAGGGTACAGGGGCCGAAAGGCCATTGTGGAGCTAATAGAGTTGAATGACGATATTAGGGAAGGATTTGTGCAGAGGATACCCTTGTCCGAACTCAAACGGATGGCAGCAAGACAGGGGACCACTTTCTTACGCAAGGCCGCTATTGAGGAGGTACTGAATGGAAAAACCACTCTGAGGGAGGCCAATAGGGTGACGTTCATTGAACCATTGAACTAGGTAGTGTCCATCCACAAATTGCAATTTGCGGATGGAGGGATTCAGCATTCAGTGTTCAGCAAACGACCCGGGTGCTGCACTTCAGGGTCATACATGAAGGGGAAGCTCTCTGAGTAATTTCTACGTACCCCCTCTTTTCTCCTCTCCCTGCGGAGGGTGTGTCACAATGTCATTCCGAGGCGTTAGCCGAGGGATCTTGAATTTGTAGGTGCAAGGACTTAAAAGATTTTTCGCGTAGTTTATCTGGCACAAGCTTAAGGCGGACTCGAAATGACAAAAGGCCAAAAATCAGATTACGATATAGCCTTGCGTGGGAGGGGATTAACCCACCAAAGGCGGGTGAAGGAGAGGGGGAGTTATAGATGGAAGCCAGATAGCGAGCCATGGGACAGATAAAAACCGTTGTTGAGAGGGCATAGAGGAAGGGACGTGTTTAAGAGATTTCAAAGGCTGCTTACGGGTATGGAAATCACCGCGGATTCGGTAAAGCTTGTCAGAGTGTTACGAGAGAAGCGCGGTTGGAGGTTGGTGAGCTGTATATCTGTTCCCTTTCCAGAAGAAACCCTTAAGCTTTCTTATAAGACCCAGAATGTCAATGACCCCCAGGCCTTCACACAAGTGATAAGGGAGGCGATACGCCGTGCCGAAATAAAGGGTTCACGAGTGGGCCTATCCATACCCAGTGAAATCGTAAAGGTTACCATCCAAAAATACACTGAGGTCCCTAAGAGGGTTGAGGAGACAGAGCGCATGATCGCCTGGTGGTCCAGAAAGTCCCTTCCTTTTCCTGTTGACGGGGCTAGGATTTCTTTTCATCAGCTTGGTGTAACTCCTCAGGGGGAGGCGAAGCTCCTTGTGGCTGTTGGGTTCAGAGATATAATCCGGGAATATGAAATGGACCTGAGGGAGGTCAAGATTCATCCTGAGGTGATTCGCCCTTCTTGCGTGAATCAATTCAATTTTTACCAAGAAAGGATCCCACCAGCAGGTACACTGGCATTTCTTGGGTTACTGGAGAATTTTTTCACCTTCTTTGTATTTAAGAATGGGGAATTGATCTTTTATCATGGAGTGAGACGCGGATTTGCCGATATCCACTTTTTTCAAGATGTGGAAATGACCATGGAACTTTTCTCAAATGAAAACCCAGATGAAAGAATTGAAAGGATTTATTTTGCCTCTCAAGCGGGGTTTGAAAAAGAACTCAGGGAAGGTCTTGAGAGTTTGGGTGATATGGAGGTGGTGCGTATAAAAGCCGAAGATATGATAACCACATCAGAGCTCCAAGGAAGTGGGGGTAAGCCGATTCAGGTCCCCTATTTCGCCTCGGCCATAGGGGCTGCCCAAAGCCTAGTGGAGTGATGGACACACAAACTCAGCTCGAACGAGGAAAAAGTCATTGGCTCTGAAACGGATTAAAATCAACCTGGCAACATTCTCCTACCGGAAGAAGGGGCTGGAGTATGGTCTACTGGCCCTTCTTTGTGCGGCGCTGGTGTCTAATTCCATTTATTTGATTTACCTGGCCCGTATGTATCAGGGTGAGGTCATTTCTTACTCCGAAAAGATAGCCCGTCTTGAGAGGACGGTTCAGCGCAAAGGCAAGGCAAAGGCGCCTCGCCCATTGACAATAGGGAAAGAGGACCTCAAGCAGCTTGAGGCGCGTGTCGCCTTTGTCAGGCAACTTATGTTAAAGGATATATTCCCATGGGATATGGTCTTAGGTGCCATTGAACGAGATGTGCCCAAAGGTGTGTTTTTGGAGAAGGTATCCACCTCAAAGGGGATTGAAAAATTGACCTTGCAAGGCAGGGCCAAGTCAATGGGCGATATTTCCGTTTTTTTGAACAACTTGGATTTGGACGATATTTTTTACGAGAACAGGCTTGTGAAATTTAGTGTGGGAGGCGGCCTCAAGGAAGACGGAAATCCAGAGATAATTCAGCATATCCATTTTGATATTGAGTGTAAAATGAGCCGTAAAATTATCATGGCCAAGCTCAGAGCCCGGGCCGCAAAACACGCTGCCCTGCCCCGCAAGGGCAAGGCAAAGAGGGAGTAGGGCATGGGTGGTAAGGCATTCATGAGATCCATATTTTCCAATTGGCTCCTTGTGGGGACCTGTGGCGCTATTTTGTGTTTTAATATTGTCTTATATGCGTTCTTTCTTCGGCCCCAGGAAGAGAATATTGCAAGACTTGAGCAGAGATACTCTCGGGTGCGCAAGGGGCAGGTAGTGAAAGGCCGGGATCGGTTAGAGCGGCTGATAAGGGAAAAGACTGAGTTGGAGACATTTTTGGCGGTGTTGCCCAGGAAAAGCGCTTTTCCTGATGTGGCCCTCCAGGTATATAAAATGATTCAGAAAAACGGCTTGAGAGCCAGTCGAATGGCCTTTAAACCCCAAAATGTGGGACGCCTTTCCCTTACCAAGTATACCACATCATTTAAGCTAACAGGGACCTATGGGCAGATAAAGAGGTTCTTGGTGGACCTACTTGATTCAAAGAATTTGTTTTGCATAGAAGGCCTATCTTTAGAACGAGGACAGAAAAATGAAAGGAAGGTGGTAATGAATCTTAAGCTTTCCCTCTACTTCACCCCTTAATTTAAGAGAATCTCCCCTTGATCACTTTTTACCGCTATGGGAGGGAAAGCAAGTGGGCTTGGTTCATAAAGAAGGTGAATGCCCTTGTGCTGGACTCATTACTATGAAATGAGAGAGGTGAGGCTGAGAAACGAGCCTATGGAAAGGAAAAAAGTCATTTTATTTATTCTCCTGGCCATCTTTGCAATCTCAGTGGTCTATAGGGTGCTTCATCCTTATCGCCAGCCGAGGGTTTCTCAATTGAAATACGGCCAGAGGGGCAAGGGGCAGAGCAGGATAAAGGTAAAGGTTCGAGTGACCAAGAAGGGGACACCGCCCTCTTCAATAGATATGGATCTTTTCTTACACCCCCCCAAACACTCTGCCGTGATAGTCAGGGATCCATTTTTTCTCACACAAAGAAAGGCAATGCCTATCCCTAAGCCCACGGCCCAAGCGTCCTTTAAGAGCGTAGCTCCACCGGCTGTAACTGAGGATCCCAAGCAGAGGGTTACCAGGGAACTGAGTCAGTTCAGGGTTTTTGGTTCCTTTGAGAATAATGACCAGATCGCCCTCTTTTTGGAGAGGGGCAATGAGATACTAGTTATTAGACAGGGAGACTGGATTGATGGGAGATACCAGGTTAAGAAAATAACGCCCGATTCCATTACTATATGGGCAGAGGAAATCGGGGAGGACATACATATTGCGTTTGACCAATAGGTATTATAGCTCTGGTGGAAACCGCTACCCCTATAAGAAGGTGCAGTTCCAAGTAAGGCCGGCTCTGAAGTGGGAAGGAAGGAGGGTAGGGGTTTCGAAAAACCTTTTGGAGAGCTCTTATGAAAAGATCTAGTAGGCGACTTAAGGGACTATGGGCTTGGGCACATCTTGTGGCAATTGGATGCCTTGTGTGTGTGGGGTGCGCCACGACGTCCACATCATACGTGGATAAGGCCTCCACATTGGCCGCAGCAGGGCAGTGGGATAAATGTGTACAGATCTATCAGGAGGCCTATGAGAAACATCCGGGGGACCCTGAGCTGAAGCTTCTCCTTGGGAAGGCAAAATGGAATGCCTCGGTAGCCCATATGGAAAAGGGTGAAAGACTTCTGGACAAGGGCCATTTTGATGAAGCCATTTCCGAATTTCAGATGGCCATGGCCTTTTATCCAGGAAATAGAAAGGCGGCTCGACTTATAGACCGAACTCGAAATATTCAAGAATCTTTGTACCAGACAAAGAGAGGGAAGAGATTCCTTCGTCTGGGCAAGTATGCACACGCAAGGGAGTCTTTTGAGCGGGCCCTAGAGCTGGATCCCAAAAACGAGGAGGCAAAGAAGGCCCTTACAGGTATAAAAAGAAAGGCCTTAAAGGGGCCTAAATATGCGTTGAAGCTGAAAACTAAAGGCCCAATCTCGTTAAAGTTCAAGAAGACCCCTGTAAGTAATGTGTTTGAGATATTAAGCAGGCTGACAGGTATCAATTTCATCTTTGACAAGGATGTTCAAGACACCAGGGTAACTCTTTTCATGACCGATGTGTCCTTTGACCATTTCTTAGATGTTCTTTTGAAAACGAGTGGGTTGGCAGCCAAGGTGGTGGATCCCACGACCGTTGTTATCTATCCCAATATGGAGGCAAAGGCCAAGGAGTACCAGGACCTGCAGATCAGGACCTTTTATTTGAATTACCTGAATGTAAAGAAGGCAGTGGCTCTTCTGGCCAAGATCTTGAAAAGCAGGGACATCATTGGCAATGAAAAGATAAATTCAGTGGTCATCCGAGGGTCAAGAGAACAGATTGAGATTGCCTCAAAGCTTATTGAGGCCAATGACCGGCCTCCGGCCGAGATTTTACTGAATGTAGAGATTCTGGAGGTCAGCAGGAGCAAGGAGAAGCAACTAGGCCTGGAATTTAATCCCTCCTCCATTACCTTCGGCATAGGGGAGGCTGCAAAGAGGGTCAGTGCAGAATCCACTTTTGCTGATGCCGCCTCTGTGTATGCCCTTGACAGGCTCAGTAACAAGGAACTGTTGCTTTCTCTTCCCACCGCCACTTTGAATCTCTTGAAACAGGATACGGATACCAAAACCTTGGCCAATCCCCAGATCCGGGTCAAGAATGGGGAAAAGGCCAAGATTCATATTGGGGAACGTGTACCCCTTCGGGTGAACAGGCGGATTGATACCACAGGGGTTGTGACCAATGATTATCAGTATCAGGACATCGGGATCAAGGTGGACACGGAACCCAGCATAAATATGCAGGACGAAGTGACACTCAAATTAAATGTGGAGGTCAGTGCCCTAGGACCAAATCTGGGCACAGTGGACGAGCCCCAGTACTCCATAAAGACCAGAAGGGCAAGCAGCACCCTTACTGTGAGAGATGGTGAGCCCGTGATTATTGGGGGACTTATTAGTGATGAGGAACGGCAGACGGTGCGAAAGGTTCCGTTACTTGGAGATATTCCGGTCCTGGGTCGACTCTTTACCAATCTGGATACCAATAAGGTCAAGACGGACATCCTCATGACCATTACGCCCATTGTGGTAAGAGGGCAGAGAATCCCAAGAAAGGATGTGAGGGAGATTTGGTCAGGCCAGGGCAAGCGGTTTTCCTTGAGGGAGCCGTACGAGAGTTTTGCAGAGCGTAAGATGCAATTTCTTGCAAAGGCAGAGTCAAAAAACAAGACCCCCCACACCATAAAGGCCAAGACGCCCCTAAAGAAAAAACAAGGGGAAAAGCTCAATGTGCCAAGGCCTGTCCCTGGGGCTTTGCCTGCACCTATACCTAAGAAGCATCCTGTGAACCCTGAGAACATAGGGCCGGGGACAATAAAGGCCCATGCTTCTGTCCCAAAGCCCATAAGGAAGCCTGAGCAGAGGGTTGTCAAGGCGGAGGGGAATCATAAGAAGTTACCTAAGCAGGGGGGGAAAGGTAATTCGGTGCCATCCCGGGGTGTGTGGCCTCCTGTGTTAGGTTACAGCATACATGTGGGATCATATGTTCAGAAGGCACAGGCCGATCGCCGGGTGGAGGCCCTTCGGAAACAGAACTACGATTGTTTCATGATTCCTGCCCATGTCCCGGGGAAGGGTTTCTTTTACAGGATCTTTGTTGGAAAGTTTAAGGATCTCAATTCAGCCAAAATGGTCTGCAAGACCCTGAAGGCAAAGAAGGAATTTCCAAGGGATATTCATGTTGTGAGGAGAGATTGGGCACTTGGAGGATAATATATGCCTCGCCGAATCTTCACATGTGCCGGGGTCACCTTTATTGAGCTTATGGTAACAATGGTAATTCTTTCCATTTTGGCCATGGGTATATTGCCCCTTTCCCAGATGGCATATAAGAGGGCCAAGGAAATAGAACTTAAGAGGAATTTGAGGATTATTCGTCGAGCACTGGATGAGTACAAGAAGCTGGCTGACGAAGGAAAAATTGAGACCGAGCCCTTTTCCAGCGGCTATCCAAAAAATCTTGAAGTCCTTGTGACAGGCGTTGATCTGAAAGGACCGGTTCCGTTCAAGAAAAAATTCCTCCGAAGAATCCCGAAAGATCCCATGACAGAAGACGGTGAGTGGGGCCTACGGTCCTATTTTGATGATCCTGACAGTGAGACGTGGGGTGGACAGGATGTTTATGATATATACTCCAAGAGCGATAAACAGGCGCTTGACGGCAGTTATTATAAAGATTGGTAGCCATCCGGGCTCCGGCCTTGGACAGGGCGCATATAAAAAATGGATCAAGATCGACGGGATGTATTCTTAGCCACATGAAAAGGGTAATGGGGAAGAAGGGCTATACATTAATTGAATTGATGATTGTACTGACAATCATCGGAATACTAGTGTCCATTGCCCAGCCCAATTTACACAAAGCCGTTATTCGCGCTAAAGAGACCTCATTGCGGCGCACGTTGTTTGTTTTAAGGGATGTAATTGACCAATACTACGCGGATCATGGGAAATATCCGGACAGTTTAGAAATGCTTGTTGAGAAGCACTATATTCGAGGAATCCCAAAGGATCCCTTTACCGGCTCCAACACGACCTGGGTAATAGTGCCTCCTGAGGGGGAGGAGGGGCAGGTCTACGATGTGCACAGTGGCAGTGATTTGGTGGGGTTGAATGGCGTCCCGTATAATGAGTGGTGAATTCGGATATGGGTGTACGCTACAAGGAGCAGCGTGATAGTCCTATAAAGGCTCGGGATAATGGTTCGATATTTCCCATAGCCGGGTTTACGTATATTGGGGCCCTTATTTTAGTAGTGATTACAGGAATAGCCCTTACTGCGGCCAGCACATACTGGAGCACCACTGTACGGCGCGAAAAAGAGGCAGAGCTTCTGTTTAGGGGAGATCAAATCCGAAAGGCAATAGCCTCATACTATACCAAGAGCCCGCCGGGATGGGCTCATACGTATCCTTCCAGCCTGAAGGATCTGTTAAAAGATCCGCGTTACCCTAGCACGATGAGGCATCTCAGGAGAATTTACAGAGACCCTATGACAGAAGATGGCCGCTGGGGACTGGTATTGGATGATAAGGGTCGTATCAAGGGGGTTTTCAGCAAGAGCAAGGAGAAACCCTTTAAAACCGGAGGCTTTCCGGAAGAATATGCATCGTTTGAAAAGGCCAAGACCTATTCGGACTGGAAATTCGTCTATGTCCCTGAAACCAAGAAAGGAGGCGCCACCAAGTAGGATATGCTCGTTTACTGCCCTTTGAGATACATCAAGCCTGTACTCCTTGCCCAGAGTACGGCAGAAAGGGATAAGAACCTTTTCAGGGGGAGGAGAAAGGATGAAAAGGATATTGTTTTTGTTAGTACCATGCCTAGTGATCATGGGTATGTCAGTAGCTGTAGGGGATCCATTGGATGACTTACTTGATGAGTTTAACAAGGACTATAATGCCATTAAGCCTCCCTCGGAGTACAGCTCAGTGAACTCCGACTATAAGCTTGGACAGGCGGCCCTGGGGACCCTTTATACCACTAAGGCCTTGGGATTGCTGTATAGGCAGAATCAGGAGCTCCTTGCAAAGTACGATGAGATGCTGAGGAAATACGACGAGGTGATCAGGCAAAATAAGGAGATTATCCGTATCTTATCGGTAATCGCCAAGAGTGGGCAAGAAAAAAGTGATCATGAGAAAAGGGAGGATAAAGGGGGATTGTGGAGCGAGCAGTAGATATTCAACGGTTTACGGTGTTGTGGCTTATCCTTGTCTTCTTATTGTGCTTGACCGCCTTTTCTGCAAGGGCTGACATTTATGGCTATCAGGACGATGAAGGTTACTGGCATTTCCCGGGCAATCATCTGCCCGACCCTGCCCCGAAAAGGGTGGATAGGCAAAGGGAGCGCAAAACAATTCAGATACAGGCATACCTGCCGGTCATTCGAAGGATCGCGGTCCGTTATGGGGTGGAAGAGGCCCTTATAAGGGCGGTTATCATGGCCGAGTCGGAATGGGACCGAACCGCCATATCAAAAAAGGGCGCCATAGGACTAATGCAACTTATGCCGGAAACAGCGCAGGAGATGATGGTAAAGAACCCTTTTAGTCCCACGCAGAATATTGAAGGAGGTGTCCGTTACCTCAGGGAGTTGCTCACCAGATTTAACAATGATATCATCCTTGCTGTTGCCGCTTATAACGCGGGTCCCTTGAGGGTGGAGGCCTGCGGAGGGGTCCCTCCTATTGCAGAGACACGGCGTTTTGTCAGAAGGGTGCTTTTCTACTATAACCAATTCAAATACGCAGAAAATATCCGATAATCACTTTCCTCCAAAATTATCCTTGCTGATTTATTGTGCAGTTTTTGAGAAGGCCAAAGGTATCAATGTCTTACCCCTTTCCTTTGCCATTTGTATGACGGTGTCTTTTGCGCTTGGAGGCGGTTCCCGGCGCTGCTCAGGTGGTTTAGGCTTGAGGTTGAGGGCGCCGGTAGAGCAAGTGGTGACGCAAAGCCCGCAGCCAATGCAGCGGTCCCGGTTTACATGAGCAATTTCATCTTCTCCAATGATTATGGCCTCCATTTGACATCTTTCAAGACACGTCTCACAGGCCACACATAACTCCGGATCTACCTCAGCATAATAGTTAGCCACTACCATTTGAGAAGGGCGAGGATGTTTTTTCAATGCCCGCAAAATTCCGCAACAGTCCCCACAGCAATTACACATTCCGCCAGGATTTTGGGCGTTGTAGGGCTGGGGTACTAACCTGGCTTCCTCGCATTTGTCTAGGATATGTAAGGCCTCTTCTTGGGTTATCCATCTGCCCATCCCCCTGTCCACATAGTACTCGGCATGGGAGCCAAAGGAGAAGCAAACCTCCAAGGGTTTGTCGCACCCTTCATTTAGAAGTCCCTTTTGAGTACGGCATATACAATTGGCTACTGCAATCCGGTCCTTTTGCTTAATGATTTCTCGCACATCCTCGTAGGGCGCTACGGGCCAGGACACATCGATTGCCTTATTAACAGGAATGGTGCGCATGGGTACAGTCTGACTGGAGGTCTGCCTGATGAATGCCTCCTCAAAGTACTGGTCCACCAGCCGGGCTAGTTCCTGGTCCATCCTGTTTACTTGGAATTCATAAAAACCAATTACAAAGGGGACGACTGCGTATTTAACCGACTCCCCCCTCTTAAGCCTAAAGATCAATCCCTTTTCAAACATTCGCTCCAATAAAGGGGTGGTTTCTTCTACGTTCTTACCAATCCTCTCTGCCACTGTCTCAGGAGGCTCAAGAAGCATGGTGAGGTTGAGATACATTTTTGCTTCTTCCTCGGTAAAGAGCTTTTTAAGAATTTTTATTTCAACGCCGGACCTTGTTTTTGGAAAGCCCACAGAATATTGGTCCAACTGTTCCCGCAGCATTTCGTATAGATCATTGGCCATGCTGTACTCTTTGGTGGTTGATAAGGTGTTTCCTGGTCTTATCCTATTCTTCATGTATATTATGAAAAACAGTCCTCTATTGACAAGGATTATCGAAAAAAAGAGTAATGCCCTCCAAGGAGTTGATTCGCCTTGACTCCTGTCTCCGAGATCCTGTCTCCTGTATTCTCAGTAAGTCCTACATTCATTTGACAATCTTGGTGTGGTGCGTCAGTATGACCAAAGCTAGGGAAGCCAGTGTATTTCTATAAAGGAGCACCAATGGTTCATATCCAATTCAGAAGGAGGTAACAATGAAAATCTTGGCACTGAACAGTAGCCCGCGGACTGGGATTCAGAGCAAGACAGAACTTATGTTGGACCATCTCGTCACAGGTATGAAGGAGGCAGGTGCAGAGGTTGAGGTGGTGAATCTAAGAAAAAAGAAGATCAACAGTTGCATGGGATGTTTTACTTGCTGGACCAAGACACCCGGCAAGTGTATCCATGAAGATGACATGACCAATGAGCTTTATCCAAAGTGGCTGGAAGCTGATATTGCAATTTATGCGACCCCACTCTATCACTACACAATGAACGCCACCATGAAGGCCTTTATTGAGCGGACTTTGCCGGTAGTGGAGCCGTTTTTAAGGGAACGTGAGGGAAACACTTACCACCCTTTGCGGCAGAAACATCCAAAGCTCTGCTTCCTCTCTGTCGCGGGTTTCCCTGAGCCACAAGTATTTAATCAGTTATCAGCATGGGTAAACTTTGTATATGGGCAGTATGGCATAGTGGTGGGTGAGATGTATAGGCCCCTTGCCGAAGTGTTAGATTTACCATTTTTTAGAGAAAAGGTAGATGATATATTCAGCGCCACCGAGCAGGCAGGAAAAGAGATAGTACAAGCGGGCAAGATATCACCAGAGACAATGGCTAGGATTACCCAACCCATTGTTGATGATAAGAAAGAATTCTACGAAATGGGAAACAAAATGTGGGAGGCATGTATCGAAAAGGGCCTCACACCCAAGGAATTCATGGAACAACTCGAAGGGTGAGGTACTCCTAAGTAACAGCTCCCCAGATATGTCATTTTGAGTCCCACAAGGCAGACGAAGAATCTTTTGATCAAAGAGGAGACAAAGATGAAGCGCCAATATGCTATTCTGCTAGCCTTTGCTCTATGTATATTATCAGTGACCACTGCCACTGCTAGGTCATTAAACGTCACCGTCTACAATGATAATGGTGCACTTGTCAACGAGCAACGCTCCCTCAAATTAAAGAAAGGAATCAACGAGATCCGGTTTACTAATGTGGCAGCAAGGATTGATCCCACAAGTGTGTCTTTTCTTTCTCTTACAGATCCCAAAGGTACGGTTGTTCTTGAACAAAATTTTGAATATGACTTGGTGAGTACAGATAAGCTCTTGCGGAAATACCTGGATGAGGAAATCTAGATCCTAACAAAAGACGGAACAGAATACTATGGTACACTTCTCAGCACAGCGGGCGGATTGATCATACAAGATAAGAAGGGAGGCACCACTATTATCACCCAGAACCAGGTGAAAGAAATCCGGTTTCCTTCCCTCCCCGAAGGCCTGATGACTAGACCAACCCTCATGTGGCTTGTCCAAGCGAGGAAGTCAGGCCATCATGATACTGAGGTGGCTTATATTACTGGTGGCCTCACCTGGCATGCTGACTATGTTTTTTCTCTTTCACCCACCGACACCAACGCAGACCTTAACGGGTGGGTAACCGTGGACAACAGAGCAGGCATGACGTTCAAGAAAGCCCATATGAAACTGGTGGCAGGTGAGCTGCACCGGGCAAGGCCACAACGACGCGAACAAGTCTTGTATAAGGCAGCACCCAGAGTAGCAGAATCCCAAGTCCAGGAACGGTCGCTTTTTGAGTACCATCTTTATGACATCAAACGGCCAGTAGATCTGAAAAACAACCAGACAAAGCAGATTGAATTTGTGACATGCAAGGGGATACCGGTCGAGAAACGCTATGTACTGGATAGCGGCCAGGGTTATTTCTTTGCAGTGAGAGACAGACAAAGGGGCAAGGTGCAGGTCCAGCTCAGGTTTAAAAACCGAAAAGATGCAGGCCTTGGGATTCCACTACCTGCAGGCACTATTCGCTTGTACAAAGAAGACGTGGACGGGTCAAAGCAACTTATCGGTGAGGACAAAATAGAACATACACCCAAAGACGAGGAGATCGTGCTTACGGCAGGCAATGTGTTTGACGTGGTTGGTGAGCGGACAAAAATAGCTCAAAAGGTCTTGGGCAAAAGGGCCAGACAAGAGAGGTGGAAGATAGAGGTCAGAAACCACAAGGACACGGAGGTTTCCGTCCACGTTGTGGAGCACCTAAGACGATGGGGCGAGTGGGAGATCGTGAGCCAAACCCAGGAACACAGAAAAATAGACGCAAATACCATAGAGTACCTGTTGGCAGTAGGACCAAATAGCAAGGCATCCGTGGAGTATACGGTACTTTATCAGTGGTGATGTGAGAATATGTGTCGGATATGTCTTTTCCTCATGAATACAATTACTTGAAAGGAATCCGAAGAATTTGTAATCTAATTGGTTCTTTATCAGTACTCTACGATGAAAGAATTGTGACCAATTACCTTCATGATGAGACGTCTTGTTTGCATATTTGCTGCACTTGCATGTATCGGTCTGTTTTCATCAGTAAATATGGCTGATGCAAGCAGATCACGGGTTGTTCTAACCGAGTTCAGGGTCGGAAGACACAAGGACTTCTTACGTCTTGTGTTTCAGTTCAGTGGAGCAGCGCCTTTTAGAGAGCCTACTGTTATTGCAAGGGGGCGGCTCACTGTTTCTTTTGAGCAAGTGAAAAATGCCTGCCCGTTAAGGTATTCGAAATCCCTGTTCAATGAGATAAAAGAGATTCTATGTTTCAGGAATAAATCAGGTTTTAAAATAGAAGTAGGATTTTCCTACCCATATTTTCATTTCAAGGCCTATGTTTTAGATCGCCCTTTCAGGGTGGTTGTTGATGTCTATAGAACCGACTTTCCCACCAAGGGCTTCATTGATTCACTGGCAGAGGGGGTAAGGGCCATGATCAAAGAGGGAAGCTATAATAGGGCCCTTTTGGCCCTTGAGCCCTTTATTTCAGATCCTTTGGCATACCCTACGCTTTTCTCAGATTACCTGGTACTCCTGTGCTGGACAGGTAGGCAAGAGAAGGCGGTGGAGCTTTTCGAGAGTCTGCCGCGGTCGTTTCCAATGCGGCCTTATTTATTAAAGAACATGGCCCGGGCCTATTATGACAAAAAGGCCTTTTCAAAGGCAGGGGCTCTCTATCGGAAGGCATTGGACCTCGGGCTTTGTGATGAGGAAATCTGCAAGGGCCTTGTGTTGAGCCTCACCAAGATGGGAAGGGCTGATCAGGCCTTGGAAACCATGAAGCTATGCTCCAAGATGTTACCCAATTCTTTGTCCCTAACACTGCGGAATGCCAGGCTCTTGTTGAAGTCCGGACGCTACGTGGAAGCCATGGAAATGTATAGAGTCCTCACATCAGGTAAAGGAGGGGATGCGGAGCAGATATATAAGGCAATGGACGATGAGATAGCTGGCCTGCCTTCAGCGGCCCTTAATAATATGCTTAAAGAGCTCAAAGAGGCCTCAAGGAAAGGTGGTCCCAAAGCAATAGGGGATTATGTGCTTGTTCTAATTTTGGCCAAGAAGTATGAGACGGCCGTAAAGGTGCTGGAAAAGAGCGCTATCTCGATCGATCAATTTTCTGACCATTTTCTTTATTGGATTGCCTGGGCATATTTCAGGACGGGGAATCCTCACAGGGCTAAAGAGTATTTCAATAAGATTCTTTTAAGAAATCCGGATCACATTAAGGCAAGGATAGGGTTGACTTATTGCATGTCCTTGCAGGGGCTCAATGATAAGGCCTTGAGGGAGTTGGCCAGATTGTCTGTCTTAGAGCCCGGCGATCTGGACATAAGATTTGCCAGGGCCTATGCATATGAGAAAAAGGGAAACTTTTTGGAGGCTGTAAAGGAATATGATGAGATATTGAAGAGGTCGCCTGGAAACCAAACCGCAATCAAACTAAGGCTGAGGGCCCTCTCTGACATGGGCGCAAGTTCATATGCATTGGAGCAGGCACTCCAGAACTTTCCCTCAGATGATCCCGTGTGCTTGGATCTGATCATGGATATGGCGGTTGACAGGTTGGTGTGGGGTGAGCCGCGGGAGGCAATAAGGCTTCTAGGCCCTGTGGTCAAAAGTGGAAATATTACAAGAGCACACTTTGATCATATTGTGGGGCTTGTGGAAAGCGGGCATATGAATAGGGCAGTGACAGAATATGAACAACTTGTACATTCCGGCATATCGCCTCCCGCCTATGTCCAGGAGGCAGTGGCCAGGGCCTATTTGCATCTCCAACAGCCCGAGAGGGCCTTAGAGTTGAATGAATCGGCGCTGGGGCAAAGACCGGATTCCTTTGATGCCCTTATGGGGAAATTTTATGCATTACAAGAGATGAGGAAATGGCGCGAGGCGCAAAGTATTTTGGATAGCATGGACAAGGCCGAACCTCCAGTTTTCAAAAAAGGAAAGAGAGTTTTGCCAAACTGGCGCAAGCTGGATATCGCCTTAGAGCGGGGCTGGTTATTGGCTAAAGAAGACAGGCTCGCAGAGGCGGAAAAATTCTTTCAAGGTCTTTACAAAGAGGCGCCCGCAAACATTGAGATCAGAAACGGCCTTGCCCATGTGCACCTTTGGAGGGGATGGCCTAGGAAGGCATTACAGGAATTCAAGATCATTGAATCCATTAATCCGCGATATATCAAAGAAAAGACCGGGAAGGTGGTGGCACTTGATGAGCTGGTTTATAGACACGAAGCCAGGGAGGAGATCCGGAGCTTGCTCAAGCTTAGACCCAGGGACAAGGATGTGCAGGATGTAGCCAGGGTACTGGAGTTAGAGCAGATGCGGGAACTGGATACCCAGGTATGGATGTCCAGGGAACAGGATGGCACTAGGGATATCTCCTTTGGCACCAGGTTTACGCAGCCTATCACATTACGTACTAGGCTTTTTGCATTGGGTTGGTGGGACAGGGCAAAAGATAAAACTTCCACCGAGTACTTCAAGCGCCTAGGCGTCGGGCTGGAGCATGAGTTTAATAGCACATTTAAAGTGCTTGAACAGGTTTCATGGAATTCAGACGGGACAAAAGATATGGGGGCATTAACCTCCATAACTGTAACACCAGATGATTACTGGACATTGGATTTTTCATTTGATTCCTGTACTGATCAGGTGCCCATGAGGGCCAGGGCCAATGGCATACGTGCGAAGAAGATAGATGTGGGGTTGACCTATAGGGAAAGTGAGTCGTGCTCTTTGCACTTTGAACTTTCCCGGTCCTGGTTCTCTGACCATAACAACCGCAATGAAGGGCTATTGGGCTATGAACAAGGCCTCTATGTGAAAAATAATAAAAAAACTCCGCTTGTTCGTCGACCTTTACGGCATGGGTAACTCAAAGCAGGATACGCCTTACTACAATCCACAAAGGTTGTATAGCCTCACCCTTAGACTCATGGGTGAACAGATCCTTTACCGAATGTATGGTCGGGGTTTTGTGCACAGGCTTTACATATATATGGGGCCCCAAAAGCAAAGGGACTATTCTACAGGCCTTACTGGTGGTCTTCGATATGAACAGGAAATTGATTTCTGCGACACTCGCTCTTTATATTGGGGTGTGGATGCCGCACGGAATATCTATGACGGTGATTCAGTAAACGGGTTGAGTATTGATATTGGTTACAGGGTGAGGTTTTGATGAAATACAGGATATTGATTTGTGCCATTTTCTTGGGTGCGGTAGTGGCGCTGGGCATATACCCTGGTAGCACCCTAGCTCAGAATAAGTTTATAGTGCTCTGCTATCACAGCATACCTGAGACTCCCAGGCCAGGTGATCCTTATTCCCTGCCCAGGCATACTTTTGTCGAGCAGATAGAATACCTGAGAACCCATGGATATCGGTTTGTATCTGTTGAGGACATCATAAGGGCATCCAAGGGGCAAAAGGAGCTTCCAGATAAGGCGGTTTTGTTGAGCTTTGACGATGCATACAGATCTTATTACGAATTCGTGTTCCCCTTCTTAAGGATGATGGGATATCCCTCAATGCTCGCTGTGGTGGGATCGTGGATAGACAAGCCTCCCAAGGATATCCCCGAGCCCCTTATGAGTTGGAGCCAGATCAAGGAGGTGGCAACATCAGGTGTGGTGGAGATAGCATCCCACACCTTTGACCTTCATAAGGCAGTGCCTTATACACCGCAGGGCAATGTGGGACCGGCCATAGGTGTTCGTATATTTAATAGGGGAAAAGGCAAATATGAGGTATTGAACGAGTATAAGAGAAGGCTCTGCTTGGACTTTGATAAGCAAGATACTTTATTCCGTCGCAAACTGGGAGTTCGTCCCAGGGCCTTGGTATGGCCATACGGAGAGTACAATCATATCGCAGTTTCCACGGCCATTGAACATGGTTTTACCCTATGTTTTACTTTAGAGGAAGGGCCGGCCAGTCTGAGAAACCTTTCTGTGATTAATAGAAATATGGTTTTGGTTGGCTCTATCAAAGAGTTTATTAAACAGGTCACCTGCCCGGTCGAACAAGAACCTATAAGGGCCGCCCAGGTTGACTTGGACCTGATCTATGACCCTGCCTCGGCCAGACAGACAGATGCTAACCTTGGCAGGCTGATTGACAGACTTGTGGCTATGAAGGTGAATACTGTCTTTCTGCAGGCCTTTGCCGACCCGGATGGAAGCGGGAATATTAAGAGTGTGTACTTTGCCAACAGGGTGCTTCCTGTAAGGGCGGATATCTTCGGTCACGCCGTGCATCAGATGATAATTAGGGGCATGGATGTATATGCATGGATGCCTACATTGGCCATTGTTTTGCCGGATCATGAACTAAACCGCAAATTGGCGGTGATGGCTTCTGATAGGGAAGGTAGGGTTCGGCAAAGTACCTCGTGGTACAGGAGGCTCACTCCCTTTGGCCCTCAGGTTCAGAAAGCGGTTAAAATGCTTTATGAGGACCTGGCATCCCATACCCAGATAGATGGCATACTTTTCCAAGATGATGCGTACCTTTCAGAAAATGAAGATTTCAATCCCCTCGCCCTTGAAGCATACAAGCAGGCCTTGGGGCGGCCCATTGGCCTAGCGGATGTCAAGCGAGACCCGGCTTTGATGGAGAGATGGACCAAGTATAAGACTGAAAGGCTTATTAAATTTACAAATGCCCTTGAGGATGCAGTGAGGGCGTTCAGGCCCAATGCCCGGTTTGCAAGGAATCTATATGCACCCGTACTTGCTGATGAGACCTCTGAAGAGCGTTTTGCCCAGAACTATGGCCTGTTCCTCGAAAACTATGACTGGGTAGTGGTTATGGCATATCCTCAGATGGAACAAGCCGGTCAGAAATGGCTTAAGAAGATAGTGCAGAGGTCAGGGTCCTGGCCAGAGGGCATAAAAAAGACCATATTCAAGGTTCAGGCCTATGATTGGTCCAAGAAAAAGTGGATTCCTGAAAATACCCTGCTTTCTGAGGTTAGGGAAATCTTGGCCTCAGGGGGCAGGCACCTGGCCTATTATCCTGATAATTGTTTCGAAGACAGACCCAGACTCAAAAAAATAAGGCTTGAATTTTCAACCAAGGTTTTTCCCTTTTTAAGTGAGGATGCAGTCGGTTTTTGAATACATTAACGGCTTTGTTTATTTATACCCTCTCTTGATGAGCATAGTATGGATGCTGGGAGGGCTTATATTTTTCTGGAGGCTTGAACGGAGGGAGCAGACACCCCCGGTCATTGACCAGTATCCGCTTTTTTCCATACTGGTTCCCTGCCATAATGAGGAAGCGCAGATAAGAGATACCGTTGCCCAACTCCTGGACTTGGACTATCCAGATTATGAGATTGTGCTCATTGATGACGGCAGCAGTGACAACACTGCCAATGTGATCTCCGAGATTGTACGCAAAGAGCCCATTGTAAGGGCAGTATACATGAGGGAGAACCAAGGCAAGGCGGCCGCGCTCAAGGTTGGATGTCTAGTTTCAAGGGCAGAATTTGTATTGACTATGGATGCCGATGCCTTTTTGGACCGAAACGCCCTTCGCTGGGTGGCATGGCATTTTGTGAAATTCCCTCGTGTGGGAGCAGTAACCGGAAACCCGAGGGTCTTGAACAGGACTTCACTATTGGGAAAGATCCAAGTGGGAGAGTATTCCACGATCATAGGACTCATAAAGAGGACCCAGCGGATATTAGGAAAGGTGCTCACGGTCTCCGGCGTTGTTGCAGCCTTTCGCAAGAACGCCTTGGTCTCAGCCGGATTTTGGGATACGGATATGGTAACAGAAGACATAGACGTTACATGGAAGCTTGAGAAGGATTTTTGGGATATCCGATATGAACCCAGGTGTATATGCTGGGTCCTGGTCCCTGAGACGCTCCGGGGTCTTTGGAGACAGCGGATAAGGTGGGCCCAGGGAGGTGTCGAGGTGTTGCGCAGGCACTACAATATATGGTCCCAGTGGAGGCAGCGGAGGCTTTGGCCAGTCTATGTCGAATATGTAGCAAGTATTTTTTGGGCTTACATGTTTTGGGGACTTGTACTTATATGGGGGATCAATGCGGTCTTTGGGATTGATTTGCCTTTCAAGGTCCTGCCTCCAATCCCTCCTAGGTGGACTGGCTCAATTTTGGCCCTTGTGTGCGTTCTTCAATTTACGGTGAGTGTGATTATTGATCGGACTTACGACAAGAAGATGTTCAAATATCTCTTCTGGGTAATTTGGTATCCCTTTATGTATTGGATGATAAGCTCGTTGACGGTATTGGTGGCCACGCCCAAGGCGCTTTTAAAGAAGAAAGGGGTTAGGGCAGTTTGGAAAAGCCCTGATCGGGGGCTTGCTTCGTAGTTGATAGGGACAGGAAACAGAGATGCCAGAGGTAGAGATAATAGATAACCCTAAACTCAGGAGTGTGTTCAGGGATATCGGGGAATGGGGGTTTACCACATTTATGTGGGCCCTTTGGGTATACCTGTTCCTTCCTGTTTTGAATCTAATCCTATGGCTACTTGGAGCCCATTTCTTTTTTGTGGAGATTGTAAAAAAGGGCGGATTTTCCGAGATGGTAGAGCTAGTCAAGAGGCTTGGCCTGGCGGTTGTTGTGGTTTTTGTGATTCTTCGGCTTTGGGGATATTATAATTATGTGAAATTCGGCAAAAAAGACAGGCGTAGGAGTTCACAGGAGACACACCTCGAGGACTTGGCACAACATTTTTCATTAAGTGCGGAAGAAGTTCAGGCCCTTCAGCAGAAGAAAGAGATTTTTTGGCCCTTGCACCATGAATCTGGTGCGCCTTCCGAGTATTAGTAGGTTGCTGGCCCAAAGACTCTAATAAACTGGGTCTACCCGAATAGGGCTTCCTTTTTCTATACCTATCCCGAGTAATGCTTATCTTTCTCTACTGGTCACCAAGAATATAGATAGGCTATGTGGTTTTTGCTTGACAGAGAGGTTATAAAGGCTGTACATTTCCATCAATTGATGGAAACAGATGGTGGAGAATAAATGATGGCAACCCCTCTTGAAAAGGCACGTAAAGACCCCGAGTCCATGAAGGCCAAGATACTGAAGGCTGCTCGGAAGATTTTCGGCGAATACGGCTTTCATGGGACTACCACGAGGATGATCGCCGCCAAGGTGGGGATTGACATATCCACCTTGCACTATCATTGGGGAGAGAAAGGTGATCTCTATGAAGCGGTGGTACTGGATATCCATGAAGATTTGAGGAACAAGTTGATCCAGGTGGAACGGATCATTCATGGGCTGCCCCTTGCCAAGAGGATGGAGATCGCCATCGATGAGATGACCGATTTCCTCTTCCGCCATCCTGAAATATCTAACCTGATTCTGTTTCGTTATTTTGGCAAGACCCGCCACAAGTCCGGCCTTGATATCCACGTCCCAGAATATGTCTCGGACATTGCCCGTTCAATGGAGTTATGCTCAGACAAAAGGAATGTTCCGGTTTCCGCCCGCATGAAGGTGCTCGCCATGATGAATGCAATTCACAACTTCATATCTGGAGAAGGCTTTTTCCGCCCCATGCTGGGCCTTGAACGAAACGAATATATTGCAAGGGTAAAGGAGACCCTAAGATTTCTGCTTATTCCTGCTTTTGTTGGGGAGAGCAAGGGAGAAAGGGTAAAGGCAAAGGAAAAACCATAAGATTATGATACTGAAATAATCTTCCGGTCCTTTTCCGATAAAACGCTGACCAAGTACACAAGCTCCCTTTCCCTCAAGGCCTGCCTGCCCCATGCAGGGAGGGGGCCGGAGTGATGGTTTAAGTGCACGTTAAAAGGACCTTAAACTCGGGTTTTCGTCTGTTTGGGTCTTACATTTTGAGAAGGAGGATTAGCAATGCCTTTGAATCCGGATGCCATCGGGAAGAAGATAGGCCCGCTTACCAAGGATTATACGTGGAAGGATGTGGTGCTATATGCCCTGGGAGTGGGGGCGGGTTTCAAGGAGCTTGAGTATTGTTATGAAAACAACCTAAAGGTGATACCGAGTTTTTCAATTGGAGCAGTCTTCGAGTTCCTGGCAAGTGTTGCGATGGAGTCCAATGTGAATTTGGCAGGTATCCTGCATGCTGAGCAGGATATAATCTTTCATAATCCCATTCCTCCTGAAGGAACTCTTACCACTGAGGGAACTATCACGCATATTTACGATCGCGGTCCTGATAAAGGGGCACTCGTGGTGGCCGAGGCCGTTACTTATTATTCCAACGGCAAAAGGCTGTTCACCAATATATTCACCCTGTTCGGGCGGCTCGATGGAGGCTTTGGGGGCGAAAAACCACCCAGCGAAAAGATTGAATTCCCTGATCGTGCCCCAGATCACGAGGAAAGAGACCTTCCAACCCCTGACCAACCACTCATCTACAGGCTCTCAGGAGACATATTTCAGCTCCACGTGGACCCCAATTTTGCTAAGGCTGCCGGGTTTGAGCGCCCCATCATGCACGGCCTGTGCACGCACGGATTTGCCTGCCGGGCGGTGATAAGGGCCCTTTTCCCAGGCGAGCCTGAACGCATGACCCGCTTCAAAACCAGGTTCTCTCGGCCCCTATATCCGGGCACTCCCATCAAGACCCAGATATGGAAGCTGGAAGAGGGAAAAGCGGTCTTCAGGACTGTCAATGACGAGACCGGTGAGATAGTAATTGACCAGGGCATTGTGGAATGGATGAGCCGCGAGGAAATGCAAAAGAGACTTTCGCGCCAGGGGATTCGCTTTGACGGCCGGGTGGCGATAGTGACAGGAGCTGGAGGGGGGCTTGGAAGGGTATATGCCTTGGAGCTGGCGAAGCGGGGAGCTAAGGTGGTGGTCAATGATGTAGGGGGAGCGAGGGATGGTTCTGGAGAGGGGTCCATGGGACCTGCCGACAAGGTGGTGGAGGAGATAAAGGCATTGGGAGGAGAGGCGGTTGCAAGTTATGACAGTGTGGCGACACCTGAGGGTGGTGAGGCGATAGTTAGGAGGGCGGTTGAGGCCTTTGGAGGGGTGGACATACTGATAAACAATGCGGGGATATTGAGGGACCGTAGTTTTGGTAAGATGGGTGTTGATGACTGGGAGGAAGTGATAAAGGTTCACTTGATGGGTGCGTACAATGTTACGAGGCCTGCGTTTTTGAAGATGAGGGAGAAGGGCTATGGGAGGGTAGTGATGACCACATCTGCGGCTGGGTTGTTTGGGAACTTTGGTCAGGCGAATTATTCTGCTGCGAAGATGGGGGTAGTGGGATTGATGAACACGCTGAAGTTGGAGGGTGAGAAGTATGGGATTAAGGTGAACACGGTGGCGCCGTTGGCTGGGACGAGGTTGACGGAGGATGTATTGCCTGAGGATTTATTTGAGAGGTTGAAGCCGGGGTATGTGGCGCCCATGGTGCTTTACCTCGCCTCAGAGAAGTTCCAAGAAACAGGAATGATCTTCAATGCGGGAATGGGCCATTTCAGCAGGGTAGCGGTGGTTCAGGGCCCCGGTGTTGTGGTTGGAGACGGAAGTATCGTGCCTACACCAGAAGAACTCCAGAGGTCTTGGGAATCTATTGATAATCTTGAAGGGGCCGAGGAATACTACAATGCGACGGTGGCGCTTGGACCTATGATGGAGGCTGTGAGCGGAGGAGGTGGGGGTGTGGGGGAAGTTTCAGGGGGATTAACGGTGAGGGGAGTATTTGAGCGGATGGCCGATGCATTTCAGGCGGATAAGGCAGGTGGGGTGGATGTGGTATTTCAGTATAGGATATCTGGTCCTGGAGGAGGGGATTGGTATGCGGTGATTAAGGATGGGGAGTGTGAGGTTAGGGAGGGGTTGCATGAGAGACCTACGACGACGATATTGATGGAGGAGGGGGATTTTCTGGCGTTGATGGAGGGGAGGCTTAATGCGATGAGTGCGTATACATCTGGGAAGTTGAAGATAGAGGGTGATTTGATGAAGTCGCAGTTGATAGAGAAGTTGTTTAAGTTTTGAGTGATCTAGAGTGCCTAGAGTGAGTTAGAGTTGGGGGATGGAGAACAGGGAGTTTGCGAGGGATTTGGAGGCAAGAACTAAGAGATTCAGTGTAAGTATAATAAAACTTTGCTCGAGGCTGCCCAACAGCCCAGAGGGCAGAGTAATAAGGAATCAACTAACAAAGTCGGGGACATCGATTGGTGCTAACTATAGGGAGGCGAACCGGGCGAGGAGCAAGGCGGATTTTCGGAACAAGATTGCGATATGTGCGAGTGAGGCGAGTGAAACGGGGTATTGGTTGGAGATTATAGGTGAAATTGGTTGGGCTTCTAATGATAGTTTGGAGGCGCTTAAAAGAGAATGTGGGGAGCTTTTGGCGATTTTTTCGTCGATAGGGAGGAAGACGAGATGAAAGCCTTTCCACTCATAACTTTAGCTCACTCATAACTCATAACTCTAGGCACTTTAGCTCACTCATAACTTATAACTTAAAAAGGGGTTTTCGGTATGTCCACAGGAATCAGGGACAAGGTGGCAATCATTGGGATGGGGTGCACCAAGTTTGGAGAGCGCTGGGATGTAAGCGCAGAGGAACTAATGGTGGAGGCCTTTGAGGAGTGCATCCAGGATGCAGGGATTGAAAGGGATGAGATTCAGGCTGCTTGGTTAGGTACGTGCTTGGAAGAGATTAATGTGGGCAAGAGCGCTTTACCTTTATCAACCACATTAAGGCTGCCCTTTATTCCTGTTACCCGGACAGAGAATTTTTGCGCCAGCGGTACAGAGGCCTTCCGCGGAGCGGTATATGCCGTGGCATCAGGGGCGTATGACATATGTCTTGCCATGGGTGTTGAAAAGCTGAAAGACACAGGTTATGGGGGGCTGCCCAATCCCGGATCAAACTGGGGATCTCTTAGTTGGTTATGGTGGCCCAATGTGACAGCGCCAGGGGCCTTTGCCCAGTTGGCAACGGCCTATGCCGCCAAGTACCGCATCCCTGACAATGATCTAAAGAAGGCTCTTGCCCATGTCTCTGTAAAAAGCCATGCCAACGGCGCACTCAACCCCAAGGCCCATCTCCGGAGACCCATTACAGTGGATCAGGTGATGGCCGCCCCCATAATTGTTTACCCTTTGGGGCTTTATGACTGCTGCGGTGTAAGTGATGGGGCAGCATGTGCCATTGTAACCACTGTGGAAAGGGCAAAGGATATGGGCAAGAAGGATCTTGTCACCGTAAAGGCATTGCAATTGGCACTGAGCAATGGTGAGGAGATGGGGTATAATGAGTGGGATGGAGACCATTTCATTACCACCGAACGTTGCAGCGCCAAGGCCTATGAAGAGGCGGGGATAAAAAATCCGCGGGAAGAGATCAGTATGATGGAGGTGCATGACTGCTTTTCTATCACTGAACTAGTGACCTATGAGGATCTCCATATCTCGGAACGGGGCCAGGCTGTAAAGGACGTGCTGGATGGTTTCTATGATCGAGATGGGGGCGGGGTGCCCTGCCAGGTGGACGGAGGGCTCAAGTGTTTTGGGCATCCCATTGGTGCCTCCGGCCTCCGGATGCTCTATGAGATGTATCTTCAGTTCCATGGGAGGGCTGGACAGAGGCAGATTGAGGATCCCCGCTTCGGCCTGACCCACAATCTGGGGGGTGTGCCCTTTATGAATATATGTAGTATTGCCATTGTGGGAAGATTTGAGGGATAGGAAGGTTAAAGGCTCAATGCCAAAGACTATAGATAGAAGCCATCTGGACTGAAATCATGCTGAAGATCACGCCCGTCATGAATTCTCCTGCTGAGGATATCCTCTCGTTTAAGACCTGTTGCTCCATAAGGGTTTGGGATCAAAACCTTGAGATCCACGTGAAAAATACGGGCGAAAAGGAGGTAGAGGTTTATAGCTATTTTGACCTTGTGGGGAAGAAGGGGACAAAAAGGGTGGAAAACCTCATGCCCCACGGCAGACACAGGATTGAGCCGGGCCAGACCATTGCCTTTTATTGTTATATGGACGAAAGGATGTGGCAGGAGGCTGAGAGGATCATATTCTACGACAGTGAAGGACAAGCCTATTCGGTAGATATATCTAGGTGAAAAAATCAAAAATAAGTTCCTTTAGCGCCAAATGTCGAAAGTTCTAGCATTAATGCCACGAACATACTGTAATTATGTCATTTCGACTCCCGCGTCAGGGGGAAGAAATCTTTCCAGACCAGCCAAACCTTCAGATCCATCCCTTTGGCTGCCCCTCAGAGCTATGGCGGGCAGGCAGGTGCTCATATTGCTGACAGCTATATATAGGAACCTTTGGCCTTCTGATTAACATGTCTATATTACGAGGACCCTTGAGATGGAGATAATCAAGTATAAAGAAGAGCACAGGATTTTCAGAGAGACTGTAAAGAAGTTCCTTGAAAAGGAAGTCATCCCTTACGTGGACCAGTGGGAGGAGGCTGGTATTGTCCCCAAAACCGTGTGGCGCAAGATGGGAGAACAGGGCTTCCTTTGTATGCAGGTGCCGGAGGAATACGGAGGTCTAGGGGCCGATTTTCTCTATTCGGTCATTTTGGCTGAGGAGTTGGTACGCACCAATCACACAGGTCTTGCAGCCCCTCTTCATAGTGATGTGGTGGTCCCTTACATTACATCCTTTACCTCTGAGGAGTTAAAGCGCAAGTATCTGCCCAAGTGTGTGTCTGGAGAAATGATAACAGCCATTGCCATGACCGAGCCTAATACAGGTAGTGACCTGGCTGCCATTCGCACCACGGCCGTAGAAGATGGTGACACGGTGATCATCAACGGCCAGAAGACCTTTATAAGCAATGGAATCAATTGTGACCTGCTTGTGCTTGCCGCAAAGGACCCTTCCGTAAAGAATCCCTATGAGGCCATTGACCTCTACCTCGTGGAGGCCGGGACCCCTGGATTTGAAAAAGGGAAGAAGATCCGCAAGGTGGGATGGCATAGCCAAGACACTGCCGAGCTTTTCTTCGAAGACTGCAGGATACCAAAGGCCAATCGCCTCGGTCAAAAGGGGGGCGGTTTCATGATGATGATGGAAAAACTCCAACAGGAACGGCTCATGTGTGCCATAGCGGCAGTGGCAGGGGCCGAGCACATGCTGGAGATGACCATAAAGTACTGTAAAGAGCGTACTGCCTTCGGAAGACCCATCTCAAAGTTCCAGAATACCCAATTTACCCTTGTTGAGATGGCAACAGAGGTGAAACTGGGCCGTACCTTTCTTGACAAGTTGATTGTCGATCACATGGAGGGGAGGAATATTGTGGTGGAGGTTTCCATGGCCAAGTATTGGACAACAGAGATGGCCATGCGGGTGGCAGACCGTTGCGTCCAACTTCATGGGGGTTATGGCTATTGCGAAGAGTATCCCATTGCCCGGGCGTGGCGGGATACGCGCGTCCTTTCCATTTTCGCTGGCACCAATGAAATTATGAAGATCATTGCCGCAAAGTTTATGGGTCTATGAATAGTTCGCCGGTGGGTTTTAACAGCCCTAAAATACTGCCTGAAGGCCTCTGTCAAACGTTTTTATCTGTTTGATCCCGTTCCGCTGGCACACTGCCAAATGTAAAAGGTCTCTAGCGGTTAGGTGTGGATACCTATCAACAAGGACCCTGGCATGCGTCACATCATCTTGTGTTATGGGTATGATCTCGTGGACCCCTTTTGTTGCCAATTCAAGGGCAGCATCAAGGGTTTCAATCCGTCGTACCGGTAGATAGACATGCAAAAGCTCTTGAAGTACCTCTGCTGAGGTTACCAATCTTTGTCCCGCCTTGCTGGAGTTTATAAAGAATTCCTGTGCCTCTGATCTTAAGGGGTGAGGTTTGCCCACTGCATAAATAAACACGTTGGTGTCTACAAAGATCACAGCTTCTGCCCCGAGCTAAACCCATCAAGTATCATCTTCTTGTGCTCTTCCCAATCCGACTCTGTTCCTTCCTTTTCCCTCTCATTGGATTTTTGGAAGAAGGCCCTTAGTGCTTCCTCGTCGGTAAGTTGGGCGTTTTTTTCCATTTCAAGCATTTTTCTGCCCGCATCCCTTAGCCAGGCGCTAAGGGATTTTGATTCTTTTGCGGCTTTGGCCCTGAATCTTGCCGCCTCCTTTTCCTCTAGTATAACCTGAATTCTTACAGACATTGCACCTTCTCATAGGATGTAATAAAAATACATATGTGTAATTATTATGTGTATCAAGTATTATGTCAAGACGGTTTTTGTGTAAAGCATGATATTCATGTCTAAGTGGGCGAGACGAATATTAAGTACCAGCAGAGGTTCAGCAAGGTATTGGGAAGCAGAGCAAAAGGCGGGTACGGGCCCTTGTTATTTATTACCCACCAGAGACAGGGATATGGAGGTCAATGACATCACCTGGCTGAAGCACGTAATCGTGCCTCTTAAGCGTTCTGTTTACAATCACATGGATCACGATGTCGTCGAACTGATCCTTAGGTCCCAGGGAAGCTAGTTTTTCCAAGAGCTCTTCCACCGTGGGGCCAGGCTGTACACCTACCTTCATGGGGCCGTTGGATGGAGATCGACCTTGGGGAACCTATGTTATTCCTATTGCAGGGGTGGAGCCGATTTTTACTTTCATCTTGGGAATGCCTCCGCAGATCATGAACCTTGCTTGCCAGTGTGGATGGTATAAAGGTTTATGGCAAGTTCTTCAAGGTAGGAGCGATTTTCCAGCCTGGCAACCCAGTCAGAGGGAATGGCATGGATACCCAGGTAGGCGCCGGAAATGGCTCCTGCCATGGCTCCCAGGGTATCGCGGTCCCCGCCATGCAGTACCGCACACATTAGGCAGGCCTCGAAGGACTTGGGATAACGGGCAAAGGCATATATGGCAAAGGGCATGGACTCGTGTACTGCTACCGAATGTCCTAGTCTGTCGGCGGCCTCTTTTGAAGAAGCCCCCTCTGCAAGTAGGTGGCTTACAAGGATCATCTTTTCCTTGATTTCCCGTGTTTGGGCTGCTGCGATGAGCTCTTCAATGAAAAAATCACGGGAAAAGGTCTCTAAGGGGTCAAGATCCACGGCTCGCGCTATGGCCAATGCCTGGATTGCAGCTCCGTCCATGCCCACAGGATGGGCGTGTGTTACCTGGGCTGATAAGCGGGCTTTGTGGAGAAGGCCAGGAGTGTCATGGAAAAAGAGGGCAACCGGCACGATTCGCATGGCTGCCCCGTTTCCAAGGGAGCCTTGGCCACCAAATAGGGTTTTGGCAGCCTTCAGATAAGATATTTTGTGCCGTTTTACCAGGGCGAAGACGGTAGGAGGGCCTGAGGCGTACCCACGCCATGGCTCGGCAACAAAGTTGCTTTGGAACCTGTCGCCAAGGTGTTGCGGGTCGATATCGCCTTTTTCCACAATGGATTCGGCAAGGCCTATGGCCATAGCCGTATCATCGGTATAGCGATGTAATTGGGATCGTGCTACTTTATTGAGAAGGGTGTTTTTATCAGGAAATTCAAAAGCAAGCTCGCCGATGGCATCACCCAAGGCGCTGCCGATCATACCCCCAATAAATTTAGACCGAAGGTCCATACCCACTGATCAGCCTTTGCAGATTGTCATGTTGGGTCTACCCTCAGTGCGAGGGTTCTTTTCGCTGGCTTACTCCATTAAAGTGAAAGTAGGGACGTGGGCATCTCCCAAAGAATAGACATCACCCTGTACCATACGGGTCCCCATGCGCACCTTTTTGCCTATAAGGTCCATACCGGTCTCATCGGGTGTGATACCTTCAAGATTCCCGATTACGTAAGGCCCCTCATCCAGCTCTACCATGGCGATAATATAAGGAGGTTTTTTCCCTTCAGGGGCAACGCGAATCACGGTGAATGTCCTTATCGTCCCTTCACCTTTCAAGGAAACAGGTTCCAGAGTCGTTCCGCTACAGTCCCGGCATACGGCCATGGGCGGAAAGTTGATGGATCCGCATTTGGCGCACTTGAGGCCAATGAATTCACCTTTCTTAAGATATTCCTGATATTGTGCATATGTAATGGGATAGGCCATGTCTCAACTCCTCAGAATGATGTTACAAACTGTTCCCAGGTCTCCCCCCAAGGTATCCACAAGCCCGATCCGGGCACCTTCCACCTGGCGCTGGCCGCACTCGCCCCGCAGTTGTTGCACGATCTCCGTGACCTGCGCTGCACCAGTGGCTCCAATGGGATGGCCTTTGGCCTTGAGTCCTCCAGAGGGGTTGACCACCACCTTACCTCCAAACCCTGCTTCACCTTTGGTTGCGGCATCATATCCCTTGCCGAACTCGTAAAACCCAAAACTCTCAATAGCCAAGATCTCGGCAATGGTAAAACAATCATGTAGCTCCACGACATCAATATCTTCAGGACCAACACCTGCCTGGGAATAGGCCTGTTTTATGGCTGCCTCCCTTGCTTTCACTCTGGTGAGGTCCCGCTGCAAATAAAGGGGCCCACAAGAGGCCTGTCCCATGCCAGCAATGGTGATGGGATTGTCCATGAGGTCTTTTGCCCTGCCCGCCTCTGCAATAACTACAGCTGCTGCGCCATCTGAAAACGGGCAGCAATCGAAAAGCTGCAAGGGATCAGCTACCATCATGCTTTCGAGCACCGTGTCTACTGTGATTTCCTTTTGAAAGTGGGCTTTTGGGTTCAGGGTACCATGGTGGTGGTTCTTTACCGCTACTTCAGCCATGTGTTTCTTGAGTTCTGAAAGCTCGATCCCGTACTTGGCGGCATACATATGGGCAGCCATGGCAAACACACCAGGAAAGGTGATACCTGCTCCATATTCATGTTGGGCCTGTGATGCCATGGCAAATGTCCGAGTGGCAAGGGGTGTGTCCATCTTGGCAGCCCTCTCTGTTCCGCCTGCAAGCACGATATCATAGACCCCTGCGCTTACCAGTAATGCCCCGTGCCGAATAGCCACTGTAGCAGTCGCACACGCTGATTCAAATCGGGTTGCAGGTGAAGAGGTGGGGAGTCCCAGTTCCGCGTGCGCAAAGGGAGCCATATGGAGCTGGCCCTCTTCGAATCCGCCCAAGCAGTTTCCAAAAAAAAGCGCATCCATATCCTTTGGCTCAAGCCCTGATTTTTCAATGGCCTCAAGGGCCGCTTCCGCAAACATCTCAAGGTTTGTCTTTTCAGAAATCCCGAATTTTGTCATGCCTACGCCCAATATGGCAACTTCTCTCATTATGTCTCCTCCTTGTATCAGGCCGCCAGGATGCGACCTATGATCATCCTTTGAACTTCCGAGGTCCCTTCCACGATCTGAAGAACCTTTGCGCTTTTGTATATCCGGGAAACCGGATATTCACTCATATATCCATATCCGCCATGGATCTGCACAGCGTCGCTGGCCACCTTTTCGGCCATTTCCGAGGCAAACAGCTTTGCGGCAGTGGCCTCAAAGGTATGATTGCGTCCTTGATCCTTGAGCCAAGCAGCCTTCAAATACTGATTTCGGGCAAGCTCAATAGCCACGGCCATGTCCGCCAGTTTGAATTGAACAGCCTGAAAGTGAAAGATGGGTTTTCCAAACTGAACCCTTTCCTTGGCATAGCGCACGGATTCATCCAAGCAGGCCTGGGCCATGCCCACCGCTATGGCAGCAATACTGATTCGCCCTGTCTGTAGGACTTCTAGGTGCTGGGCAAACCCCCTTTGGGGGTCACCAAGTAGATTTTCCTTTGGAATACGACAGTCCTCAAAGATCACCTCATGGGTGGCAGAACCATGCCAGGCGATCTTGTCATATCGTTTCCCCAGATGAAAACCTGGTGCCGTCTTGGGCACTATAAAGGCAGAGATGATGTTTTGACCGCCTTTTTTCTTCCCAGTCACAGCGGCTGCAAGGATGATCGAGGCATTGTCCAAACCGATATTTGTGATGAACTGCTTTGTGCCGTTTAGCACCCATTCACTACTATCAAGGACGGCCTTAGTTCTCAATGAGGCCGCATCAGAGCCCGCATTAGGTTCGGTAAGTCCAAATGCCCCGATCTCTTTTCCTTTTGCAATGGGGATGAGCCACTGCCTTTTCTGCTCTTCAGTACCGAAAACATAGAGTTCTTGGGCAACAATACTTGTGGTCACATCCAGCAGGGCACCCAAGGTCATGTCACCACGGGAAATTTCCTCAATGCACACATGCATGCCCACCCAGTCCCCACCGCTGCCCCCGTATTCTTCTGGAAAAGGGATACCCATCATGCCCAATTCGGCCATCTGGTCCATGATGTCACAGGGATATTCGCCGGTCCGTTCGATCTCTTCGGATCGAGGCCGAATCACTTCCTGGGCAAAATCTCGGGTCATGTCCCGAATCATCTTGTGTTCTTCCTTGAGGTCAAAGTCCACTTCTCATCCCCACTTCAAGATCCCCTCAAGATGGGATATTGTTTTTTTGGCAAAGAGGTTACTTGGCTGCCATCCGGAGGGCGTGGAATGGGAGACGTACCCATGCCTCTCCCAAACCAGAGGCTCCTCCAGTCACCAGAGCAACAAAACCTTGTATTTCCATGAAGAGACCTCCTTACTTACTATCCTAAACCCTTTCCTTGAATTCTTCTCCAAGCAAACCTTCAGGTCTAACCAATAACACTACGATAATAATCAGAAACGCAAAGGTGTTTTTGAAAGCGACGGATATATACGCTCCTGCGAGACTTTCAGAGACTCCCAGTATAAGCCCGCCAACTATGGCCCCGGGCAGGCTGTTTAAGCCACCCAAAATGGCAGCGGCAAAGCCTTTGAGGAAAGGCTCCAGCATAAAGAAGGGGTCCAACAACAGGGCAGGGGCAAGGAAAAGTCCCGCAAGCACTCCCAAAAAGGCGGCCAGTCCCCAGCTCAGCGCCAGGATCTTTCGCGTGGGGATTCCCATGGTCTGGGCAGCAGGAAGATTTTCTGATGTGGCCCGCATGGCAAGCCCTATTCGCGTCTTTTGAATAAGGAGATAGAAAAGTAAACTGGCAACAATGCCAACTGCCAGAGTCCCCAGGCTGAGTTGATCAAAAATCAGCGTACCCAGTTGATAGGTTTCTGCTTCGGACAGAGGAAATGGAAACATCTGCGGCTCGGTTCCACCAAAATATGATATGGCTCCTTGGAGGATTAGGCCGAATCCCAGGGTCAAAATAATTTGACCTAGCTGGGTGGCCTCTCGCCTTTGTGCAGGTATGAGTACACAATAGTAAAACAAAACGGCTATAACAAATCCAAACAAGAGGCCGAGGCCGAACGAAGGTCCATAGGGAATTTGTAGCCCCAGCATAATAAATGCGAAAAAGGTACCCGCAGTGGCCATGTCGCCGTGGGCGAAATTGAGGATGCGATTGGACCTGTAAATGAGTGCAAGACCAAGGGCCACCAAGGCATAAATGCTACCCGATGCAAGACCAGAAATGACATATTGTAGAAACCTCATGACTTAGCTCCCCGAGAATGGAACCGCATTAATGTCAAATGTCAAATGACCAATGCCAAATGGATGTCACATATTAGATGTCAGGATCAAGCGGCAAAGACTCGGCAGTACCCGTTAGTCTTTGGCATAGAGCTATTCGATGCTCTTTCTATTTTGACTCTTAGCTACTAACTCCTGACTCCTAACGGAACGGCCAGTTGCGGAAATAAAGCCGCATCTTGAACCATCTTCCGTAAAGCCCAAGCGGTTCAAAGATCAATATGATGAGGATTGTAACACCATAGACCACAGGAACCATTTCCTTATATGTACTCAATAATTGCGGTACAAGAATGACAAAGGCTGCCCCCATCAGCGATCCTTCCACTGAGGCAAGACCTCCGATGATCACTGCCACAAACAGGGTAATGGATTCTATGAAGGTAAACATATTGGGCTCGAGGTATCCCATGAAAAGCCCATAGAGGGCACCTTGTACGCCTGTATAAAAGGAGCTGATAAAAAATGATAACAGCTTGTATCTCGTGAGATTAACACCTATTACCTCAGCGGCTATGTCGTTGTCCCTAACTGCGATAAAGGCACGACCCATATAGGAAGAGATAATGTTATAGGTGAGCAGGGTAAAAAGGCCGGCAATGATAAAGTTAAAATAGTAATTAAAATTGATGGCAGAGAGGCCGAAAAGAGGGGTTAGCTTATGAATGATCAGACCCATGCGGCCACCTGAAAGAAGCTCGGAGTTCACAAAGACTTGATAGACTGCGATGCCAAATCCCATGGTGGCAATTGCAAGATAAGGGCCTTTCAGGCGGAGGGAAGGGAACCCAACTACCAGACCGAAAAGGCCAGCTGCCAGCCCAGCAGCAATAACACCGATGGGCCAAGACACACCATGTTGGACAAAGTGTCCAAAGGTGAAAGCTCCTATGGCGAGAAAGCCGTTTTGACCAAAGGAAATTTGGCCTGTGTAACCTATGAGAAGATTTTGGCCTTGGACGCCCACGGTATAGATAAAGATAATGGTGAGGACATAGACCACATGCTCGGGTGCATACCAGGGCAGGAGAATTAACAGGACCAGAAAAACGGCAACCCAAACCTTGGCCCACGGTTTGCGGATCAGTTGCAACTCTTCCTTATAGCTTTCAATGAGATCCATGTGTTCTTACCCCTTGTACATCGACTCAATGAGATCTGCGTACCGCTTCTCCAGGAACCGCCTTTTCACCTTTTTCGTGGGGGTTACGTCGCCATCTTCCTCGTAAAATCGCCGGGGTAACAGGGCAAATTTCTTGATGGTCTCCACCCGGGCAAGGGTCTTATTTACCTTGGCCACTTCACCTGCAATGAGTTTTTTGATTTCAGGGTTCTGGGTGAGATCGGCAAAAGTGGTAAAGGGAATGCGGTTGTCCTGGGCATACTTGGTGACATTGTCTTCATCAATCAAGATGAGTGAGACCAGGTATTTCCTGCCATCTCCTATGACCACTGCATCCTGGATATAAGGGCTGAACTTGAGCTTGTTTTCGATGAAGGCAGGGGTGATATTCTTGCCGCCTGCCGTGATGATAATGTCTTTTTTTCTGTCCAGGATCTTCACATAGCCTTGATCTACTGCTCCCACGTCTCCGGTATGAAGCCAGCCGTCTTTGATGGTCTCGGCAGTGAGTTGGGGGGCCTTAAAATAGCCCTTGAACACACCCCGACCACGGGCCAAAATTTCTCCGTCTTCTGCGATCTTGACCTCCACACCAGGAATAGGCTCCCCCACATACCCCCAACGGGGCCTGTCGATCCGCTGCATGGCTATGACCCCCGTGGACTCTGTTTGGCCATAGCCTTCTCTCAGGGGGACACCCAGAGCGTTGAAGTATTGAAATAGTTCAGGAGATGCAGGTGCTGCACCACATACGGCCCACTTGACCCGCTCAAGCCCCACTTGCCTTTTAAGGTGATAAAGCACCAGTGCATAAAGGGGCCAGTATAAAAGGGCCCACAGAAACCTCTCACGGGTTTTTCCCTTTGTCTTTACATATCTCAACCCCACGGTGATGGCTGTTCGGTAGGCTAGTTTCTTTAGGGGTGTGGAGTCGGACATGCGTATTTCTATCATGGAGGCAAATTTTTCCCATATTCGAGGGACACTCGCAAATACGGTGGGCGAGACCTCGCGGAGGTTGTATGCCAGTGTATCCATGCTTTCCACAAAATTGACAGTGCCACCTGACCAAATTGCCTGGAATACAGAAATGAGGTTTTCGTAAATGTGGGCCAGGGGTAAATAGGACAGGAGCTCATCTTTAGGGGAAAGGCGGACCACCGTGGTAAAGGATTCAGTTATGGCCATAATGTTATCATGGGTGATCATAGCCCCTTTGGGCCGCCCAGTGGTGCCAGAGGTATAAATCATCATGCCCACATCATCTGGTTTGATCCTGTTAAGTCTCTCTGAAACGCACTCTGGGTTTTTGGCGAGGTATTCCTTTCCACGTGAGATAAATTCGTCGTAGAAAACGATCCCAGGATGGGAGAACCCCCAAAGTCCCTTAGGGTCCCAGACCACCACTTTCTTTGTGGGAAGCTCGTCAATGATTTGAAGGACCTTATCTACCTGTTCCTCATTTTCCACAAAGAGGATCTTTGACTCCGAATGCCCTACCACATAAGCCACCTCTTCTGCTGCAGAGGTGGAATACACACCACAGGTTACTGCGCCGATGGTCATGGTGGCCACGTGGCAGATTACCCATTCAGGCCGGTTGTCTCCAAGAATGGCGACCCGGTCGCCCGGTTCCACGCCAGCGGCTATGAGGGCAGCGGCAGTCTCCTTGACCCTTTGGCCGTATTCTTTCCATGAGATGCGATTCCAGATCCCATACTCCTTCTTTCTTAGGGCGACCTTGTCCCCATATGTCTCAACTTGCTGGAAAAAGAGCTCCGGGAGGGTTCTGGCCTTTTGACGCATTACCATGTCCTCCTTTTCTTATAAAGACGCCAACCCTTAGGGGAGATGGTCTCACCCCCCAGCCCAAGATAGAGCTCCTGGACATCTTCATTCTCCTGAAGATCCTTGGAGGTTCCTTCCAGGACGATACGGCCTGACTCCATGATGTAACCATAGTCAGCAATTTTGAGGGCCATCTTGGCGTTTTGCTCGACAAGGAGGATTGTGGTGCGCCGCTGTCTTATTTGATTAAGGGCGTCATAGACGATGCGAGCTACTTTAGGGGCAAGACCCAGGGAAGGTTCATCCAGCATTAGGAGTTTGGGTCTTCGAAGCATGGCGCGTGCCACTGCAAGCATCTGCTGTTCGCCGCCCGATAGGGTTTCGGCTTGCTGGGTGGAACGGGTTTTTAAGATGGGAAAAAGCCCGTATATGAATTCGTAGTCCTGTTGAATCTCCGCATCCTTCCTTCCCCAACGGCCCAGGTCCAAATTTTCCGCAACAGTTAGCTCCCTGAAAAGACCGCGATCCTCGGGAACATACACGATGCCCAGCCTGGAAATATGTTCTGGGGGCAGGCGGTGTATCCGCTTGCCCATGAACTCGATGATTCCCTTTTTGGGCTGGTCTTTTAGGAGCCCAGCAATGGTCTTGAGCAATGTGGTCTTTCCTGCACCGTTTGGTCCCAGTACCGTAAAGATTTCTTTCTCCTTCACCTCGAGGGAAAGGCCGTGGAGGGCGTAGATTCGGTCGTAATACAGGGTCTCAATACTTGCTATCTTTAATAGGGGCGTCATTATTTAACTCTTTAAAAGGTGGTCTTTTTAGTCTTCTCCCAGGTAGGCCCTTATAACTTCGGGCGTCTTTTGGACCTCTTCGGGGCTACCTTCGGCGATTTTCTGTCCGTAATCCAGCGCAATCATTCTATCGGCCAGTTTGGAGGCAATTCTCAGGTCGTGTTCCACAAGCAGAATCGCAGTTCTGTATCGGCCACGTATTTCTGTGATACGATAAGTGGTTTCTTCCTTTTCTTCAGAGGTAAGCCCTGCGATGGGTTCGTCCAATAGAAGAAGTTCAGGTTCTATGGCCAGTGCTCGGCCCATTTCAACGCGTTTTTGAACACCATAAGGGCAATCAGAGACCCGAGACTGGCGATAGGCCTGGAGATCCAGGAATTCGATGATTTCTTCCACCACTTTGCGGTGCTGCAGTTCTTCGCCCCGAAGACGGAGGAAGGCGTTGACGGGATTTTTGCGGAACTTGATGTGCCGACCCAGCAGGAGATTATCTAACACGGTCATGTGCATGAAGAGGCGCAGATTCTGAAAGGTCCGTGCAATGCCCCGTTTGGCAACCCTGTCGGGAGAGAGGCCCAAAAGGCTCTCTCCCTTAAACAGGATCTCACCGGTATCGGGATGGTACACGCCCGATATGCAGTTGAAAAACGTCGTTTTCCCAGACCCATTCGGTCCGATGACCGTAAGGATTTCCTCAGGGTATAAGGTCAAATCGATTCCCGATAGGGCCTGGATTCCTCCAAAACTGATGGCGAGATTGCTAACTTCAAGTAACGCCATAGCCCTTAGAACCTTGGTGCATAAATCTCAAATGGCTCAATGGGCACGTGCTTTCCGCCACGGGCCTGGCCCATGCGCGAGGCATTCACACCATGGCGTCTGTTTGGGGAATAGGTCACTGGCGCTCCTACGCCTTCAGGTTTCCAGTCCTTGATGCTTTCCATTCCTTTGATCATTGATTCAATGGTCAGGTTAGGGCCAGCCTTTTTTAGCCCTTCAACAAACTGGATCATTGAGACCGCCCCAAACACGGCCAGGTATTCCTTACCTTTGATTTTGGGATTGTATTTTTTGAGAATATCGGCTAGTCGGGTTGCTTCAGGATCAGCACCAGGTACACCGGAGTTTCCGGGGAGGGCGATATAGGTGCCTTCCCAGGCCTTGCCAGCGATGCGGTACATGATAGGGTCGCCAAGGGTGAATGTGGCAAGGACTCTGGGGCGATAGCCTATTTTGGCCATCTCTTTGACGATGAGTGCGCCGTGGGTGGGTGTAGTGTAGATTACCACGGTATCGGCCCCTGATTCTTTTAGCCTCAAGGCATGTGTTCCAAGGGACCTTTCTGTGACTTCGTACGGTACGGAACGGACGAGTTTGGCTTTTCCACCCGATGCGCTAATGGCCTTTTTGACCCCTACCATGGCCATTTTGCCATAATCGTCGTTCTGGTAGAAGAGTGCAACCTTTCTTGATCCCAATTTCTGGATGCTGTATCCGGTGAGATAATTGGCCTCGTCTTCATAGTCTGGGTAGGAAATGAATACATAACGCAGTTCTTTTTTTGGTAGGTTGGCCCAAATGCGGACGTTTCCATAGGCTGTGATCAAGGGAATCTTGTTTTGATAGAAGAAGTCTTTGGCTGCATTGCAGATGGCAGTTCCCAAAAGTCCACAAACGGCAAAGACCTTGCCTTTCATCTCCTGCAGATTCGATAGGGCGCGGGTAGGATTGTAACCGTCGTCCTTCAAGATTACTTTGATCTTTCTTCCGTAGATACCACCTCGGGCATTGATATAATCGGCATAGGCCTTGCCTCCCAAGGCGGTGACACCCCAGAGGGCTGCTGGTCCGGATAGCGGTGTGGTCCAGCCGACCACGACTTCCTTGTCCGTGACACCTGGCACCCCTGCCTGGACTTGCAGGCCCCATGCAAATACTAATACTGCCACCAACATCCCCACCAAAAGCATGCCTTTTCTCATGGCAACCTCCTTGTGATTAGGGTTAAAGAAATGGGCCTTCACGCCTCAACCTTATCAAAGAGCAAAGCCATTATGACCGGCAACGTTCGATTAGTTTTCCCATTTTGCTACAAGTATATTGTTTGTTGATTGATAGGTCAATCAATTTATTTTGTGTTCCCATTACTCTATTAGGCTCTTCAGTCTTTTTATGGCCTCTTGAGCCCCCTCCAGGATCTCCTTAATAATTTCTTTTACGGGCTTGATCTCCTTTACAAGGCCTATTCCTTGCCCACAGGCTAGGAGCCCTGCATCAGGGTCTCCCTTAAAATACATTTTCCTGGCCCGGTCTCCCGAGATGACCTGGAAGAGTTCTTCCAGCGATGCCCCTCGCTGCTCCATTTGAGCGGTAAGTTCGGCAGCCTTGTTTTTCCATACCCGATGGGTGTTACCTACGCTTCGCAACACAAGCATGGTGTCCAATTCAGAGGCAGAGAGCAATTGCTGCTTAATGTTTGGATGGAGAGGACATTCTTCCGCCGTAAGAAGCCTGGTGCCCATGATCACTGCATCAGCTCCCAAGGCCAGTACGGCCACCAGTCCTCGGCCGTCGGCCACACCCCCTCCGGCGATCACGGGGATACCCACACTGTCCACCACTCGGGGCACTAGACAGAGTGTTGTTACATCCAGCACACCGGTTGCACCCCCGTTCTCATAGCCCACCACCGTGACTGCATCGACCCCTAGGCTCTCGGCCTTCTTGGCATAGCGTACACCCACACACTTGTGTATGAGCTTAACCCCGGCTGACTTGAGGCGGTCCACGTACTCCTCGGGGGCCTTGTGCCCAGAGGTCTCTACAATGCCTACTCCTTCTTCCAGAATCACATCAATGTAAAGGTGATTGTCCAGCCTTTTTCGGGCGGGAAACATATTCAGATTGACGGCAAAAGGCTTGTGGGTTCGACTGCGGATGTCGTGGATGGCTTGCCGGAAAGATTCCTTGTCCTGATAATTGGCCGATGCCAGGATGCCCAAACAGCCGGCCTCTGATATGGCGGCAGTAAATTCAGCCTGGCTTAGGTGCATCATGGTACCGCCTATGATGGGATATTCGATGCCAAGCATTTCAGTTATCTTTGTTTTGAACATCATCCCTCCGAAATTGCACGTTGGAAATTTGGCTTTTGGGCCTTGTCATTTTCTCTTTTGCCTTTAACCTTTTACCTTCCACCTTCTGCCTTCAATTACCCGTAATGTTTCTCCTCTTCATCCGGTGTGATGGCATCCTGCTCAACATCCCTTACCGTATCCTTTTGCCTTGCAAGTTCCTTGTAAAATTCGTGCTGGATCAAGAGGTTCATAATTTCGTTGGTTCCGGTCCATATCATTGCAAGTCTGCAATCCCTGAGAAATCTCTCTATGGGGTAAACTGTTGTGTAGCCGATTCCACCCATGATCTGCATTGCATTGTTTATTACCTTCCAGGCGGCCTCGGTTCCTATCTTTTTGGCCTCGGAGACAAGGCGGCGGGCATCGGCGCCAGAGTCAACTCGTTTCGCCGCAGTAAAAACCAGTGATCTTGCAGCATCCAACAAGGCAACCGAGTCTGCCACCATGAAACTTACGGCCTCAAAGCTGTTAATGGTTTTTCCAAAGGCCTTTCTCCTGGTGGAATACCGAGCAGCCACTTCTATTGCCGCTCTGCCAAGGCCTACAGCGCCGGCTCCACTTGTAAGCCTTTCGGGAACCATCATTCGGTTGAATATGGCATAGGCACCGTTGAGCTCTCCGACAAGATTTTCCTCTGGTACCTTTACGTTGCGGAACACCATTCTGCCTGTTCCGCCACCGCGGGTGCCTAGAAGGGTATAGATATTTTGCACCTCTACACCCATGGCCCTTTCTACGATAAAGCAGCTCATGGATTCATGGGGATGAGCTTCGGGGTTGGTCTTGGCATAAACCAGGAACCAGTCAGAGTCCTGGGCGCCGACGACGAAACGCTTCTCCCCGTTCAAGATAAAATAATTCCCCTCTCGCACAGCGGTGGTTGTGGCGCCGAAGAAGTCTGAGCCGCCTCTTGGCTCGGTAAGGGCCTCTGCACTGTAAAGCTTACCCTGGTTGGTGGGAAGGAGATATTTCTCCTTTTGTTCCGTGGTTCCAAACAGGTTTAATGCCTCGCCCACGATGCTGGGCATCACGTAAGCGCATGAGATGGAGTTTCCCAGCACGCCCACTTCCTCCACGGCCGCCACCTCGGCAACCCAATTGAGTCCCCTTCCCCCGTATACCTTGGGAAAACGGGGCCCAAGAAGATTTCTTTTTCCAGCACTTTCCACAATGGGCCGACCCGTCTCAATCTTGCCCGCATCCATGTCCCGGATCAACTGGCTTGGCACATGGTTCCTCACATAGTCTCTTACCTCCAGCCAAAAGGTCTTTTCTGTTTCATTTAATAGAAAATCGAACATGGGGGTCACACTCCTTTCAAAATAGACACAAGGTCCGGGTTAGAAAGAATGTCAAATTCCAAACTAGAAATGCCAAATCAATGCCTAATTTATAATCTCAAATGTCCAAAACAGAAGAGGACATTAGTAACACCTCGCTTGATCTTTGTAAGATGGATGGTTTTAGATATTAGGGTTTTGACATTCACTTAGTATTTCTCATTAATTATTAGACATTGAGTCAAAGGATGTTATTCATTGCCCGATCAATTTCTTCGCTATAATTTCCTTCATGATTTCTTGGGTTCCCCCGCCAATTGATAAAATTCTGTTATCCCGGTAAAGGCGCTCCACCAGGTATTCCCGCATGTATCCTGCACCTCCGTGAATCTGTACAGCATCATAGGTTACTTTATCGCTGACCATACATGCGAAGTTTTTTGCCATTGAGATTTCTTTTACCTGGTTTATCCCAGCATTTATCTTAGCAGCCACCCGATAGGTAAACTCTCGGCTTGCTTCCACCAAGGTCGCCATATCGGCCAACTTATGGCGAATGGCCTGAAAGCCTGCTATGGGCCTTCCAAAAGCTTGTCTTTCCCTGGCATATTTGAGCGACTCTTCCAGGGCTAGATGGGCAGTCATATTTGCTATGACGCACAATTGCAGCCTTTCGTTTTGAAAATTTTGCATGATCCCGTAAAAGCCCTTTCCTTCCTCTCCAAGAAGGTTATCAACCGGGACCTTGCAATCATCGAAGAATATCTGCCTCGTATCAGAGGCCCACCAGCCCATCTTTTTCAAGGGATTTGAAACGGAGTAGCCAGAGGAGCTTGACTCGATGATGAGCAAGCTGATTCCATGGTGTCCTTCCCCGCCCGTGCGCACGGCCGTGGTGAGCTGGCTCGCCCTGCAGCCGCTGGTGATATAGGTCTTGCTGCCATTGACGATATAATGACCGCCTTTTCGTACCGCCCGCGTTTTGATGTTGGCTACATCTGACCCAGCATCTGGCTCCGTGACACCCAGGGCGGATATCCGCTCTCCCCTTAAGACCGGGGGAATAAAACGTTGTTTTTGTTCTTCCGTACCTAACGAAAGGATGGGAGGAATGCTGATATCAAGGCTCCCCAGCCCTGCCACCACACCTGCAGACCCGCATCGCATCAATTCTTCTACTGCCGCAATTTTCATGAATATGTCACCGTCACTGCCTCCGTATTCCTCAGGGTAATAGATTCCTAGGATCCCGGCATCCCCAGCCTTTTTGTAAACCTCCCTTGGAAATTGACCTTCCTCCTCCCACTGCTCCACGTATGGCCGTATCTCACGGTCCACGAATTTACGAACCGTCTCACGAATCATGTTATGCGTTTCACCAAAGTATTCTTGGTATTTGTTCATATTTGTCACTTTGGCCGCGGCGGTATCACCACCGCTTCTCCTTCTGCGATGGTTTCCCTACGTTGGTTGGTCCATGTAAGGGTCATCCTGACCCATTTTTTGTCCTCTATCTTTTTTACTATACGGGCAGTGGCCGTGATAGTGTCCCTAGAATAGGTAGGGGCCTTGAAACGTGTGGTGATCTCTACGGCAATGGTTCCTAATCCCGGCAGCTTCATCCCCAGCACAGGAGCAATGAGACTTTGGGGTAAAGCACCATGGGCGATTCTTTGTTTGAAAGGTGTGTTTTTGGCGTATTCTTCGTTCACATGGAGCGGATTGAAATCTCCACTTATACCGGCAAATAGATATACATCCGTCTCGGTAATGGTTTTTGTAAAACTGGCCTCTTCACCTATCTCCAACTCTTCGTAACTTTTGCCTAACTGAAACTTCATAAGGATTTCTTCTTTACTTTGGGCCTTAAGCTAGCCCGGCAAAATAGGGAGTGACAAATGTCAAATGAAATCCAAATGTCTAAATGACAAAAGATTTGGGTATCTCCTTCCCCAATATCCAAAACAGCTTTACGGGGTAGCATTGTGTCCTACCTCATTTGCTTGTTTGATATTGATTTGACATTTGGGTTTTGGAATTTGACATTGAAGCCATCAAGATAGCTAGCTGATGTTCGTCTTTATCGCAAAAGCAAACTGAGCCATAGAAACTATCTATGCCTTAATTTCAGCCTTTCCCTGCACTCTTCCACTGTTGCCACTTCCCGGCCCTGGTCCCGAATCATGCGGGCGGCCTTTTCCACCAGATCGCCGTTTGACCGAGCCATAACGCCAGGGGAAACGTAAAAATTGTCTTCCAGGCCAACGCGCACATTGCCCCCCAGAGCAATGGCCGCAGCCACCATGCGCCACTGATCATGACTAATACCGATTACCTCCCAGTCGCTATTGGGTGGAAGGAGCCTAACCTGGTGGGCTAGGTTGTCCACTGTGGGTGGAATCCCCCCGAGGACACCCATGATAAGGCTTACCTGATAAGGGGGCTCCAACAACCCCATGTGGATCAGGGGGAAGCAATTTCCCACGTGGCCGGAGTCAAAGCACTCCAGTTCAGGTTTTACGCCCGCTTCCTTCATGGCCGACAGAAGTGGTACTATCTCTGAAAAGGGATTGGCAAACACAAAATCGAATACGAAGGTCTTTTTCTTTTCATTGTATTTTGCATAGGTCATGGAGCCCATATTCAGGGCAGCTATGGCGGGCTTAATTTCCTTGACAGGGGCGATCTTTTTTTCCACTGGTATGCCCACAGCGCCTGTTGAGAAGTTGATGATAACAGGACATTCTGCTGTGACCGCATCATAGATTTTCTGGTAGTCTTCAACTTCATAGCTAGGGGATCCGTCCGGTTTTCTGGCATGTATGTGTACCACCGCGGCCCCGGCATCATAGGCCCGTTTGGCCTCTGCCGCATACTCTTCAGGCGTGTAGGGGATGGCTGGGCACTGATTGCGATTGGCCACTACCCCTGACAGGGCACAGGTGATCATGCAAGTGCGCTCGTAGTTTTGATTTTCTTTGATCCAGAAAGACATAGGTAAACCTCGTTCACCGTTCACTGTTGACCGTTGACCGCAGAAAGCAATTATTTGATCAGGCTTCTTTTTAGCGCACTGATCTTGGCTGAGATCATATGTAAATCGTCGACTAATGGGTCAAAGGTTTCTTCGTCCAGATAGCCCCTTCTTCTCGAAATTTCCAGAAGAGGCAGGCATTCGTAGGTAGAGCTTAGTGCTATGTTGAGAAAACGAACAAAATCCCTTTTGGTCCTACTACTACCTTCCGCTATGTTGCAAGGTATGGATGTCGCTGCTCTTCTGAGTTGGTCTACCAAGCCGAATTTTTCCCTATCGGGAAACTGCTGGGTTGCCATGTAAATCCGATCAACAAAATTCAGTGCATCTTGGTAAATATCAAGCTTTTCGAAGTTGAACTCTTTCATGTTGACTTATGAATCCCCCTCGCAGGTTGTATGGATCAACAGTCAACGGTGAACGGTCAACGGTTAACGTCCCTTAAACTCCGGTCTTCTCTTCTCTAAAAACGCCTTCATCCCCTCAGCGGCATCCTCTGTTGAAAGTACATTGCCCAGTGCCTCGCACAGGGAATCCACTGCCTGTTCAAAGGGCAGATCCCAGACAGCCCTGAAGGCTTGTTTACCTATACGAATCCCAATGGGACTTTTTTGTGTAAGGCCGGCAAGTAAGTCTTCCACCTCCTGATCCAATCGTTCAGGAGGCACAGATCGAGTAATCAATCCCATTGCAGCGGCTTCGGGCGCGGAAACCTTTCGTCCTGTAAGCACCATATCCATTGTCTTCTTGACCCCAACGTGGCGCAACAATAGTGCCCCCACCATCATGGGAAAAATACCCACATTGACCTCAGGGGTGCAGAAATAGGCGTCATCGCGCGCAATAACCAGATCACAGGCAAGCATTAGTCCCAGCCCTCCGGCCAGGCAAGGCCCGTTGACACGGGCCACTAGGGGCTTTCCAAACTCCGTCATTTTTTTGAGAAGCTCGGCATAGCTCTTGGCCCCTGCCAATCGGTGTCCATCCTCTCCGGCAAGGGTTAGCCCAAGATCTGCGCCGGAACAGAATATTTTGTCGCCCGCGCCGGTGATACAAATGGCCCTTACTTCCGGATCTCCATCTATCCGGTTGAGATGCTCCATCAAGCCCTGGATCATCTCTTGGGTGATGGCATTTCTACGATCTTGTCGGTTGATGGTGAGATATGCAGCATGTCCTCGGAGCTCGTAAAGTAGATGATCAGTCATGGCCGCTGTCCTCTTTTTGGATTTCCACCAAGATGTCCCCTGGCATAACCTTGGCATTTACTTGTGTGTTGACCTTTTGAACAATACCAGAATAAGGTGCTTTTAAAGTGGTCTCCATCTTCATTGCGGTCACTACCACAAGGCCCTGCCCCTTTTCCACGCGTTCGCCTTCTCGTACCATTACCCTAACCACCACAGAAGGCATGGGAGGGGTCACATTTGAAGGTGTCTCTTCAAGGGGCTTTCGGCGCGGCCGTCCACTTTTGGCATGCGTCACATCTTCCACTGTTAAGGTGTAACCGTTCACAAAGATCTGTTTTCCGTGGTCATGGGTGTTGATCCATACGTTGTAAGGCCGCCCATCAATCATAATATGATAGCGGTTATTCCCCACTGGACAAAAACTTACATCCAAACGGACCCCGTCAATGTCCACAGAGCCCTTACGCTGCCCTGGTGTCAAGTCTGCCTGGATTGTCTTGATCTGATCTCCTATTTTTAAAAGATATTTTAACAACGTTTTCCTCTTAGCTATCCCTTCTGTTACAGCGTCCATGCCCCGAGGCTCTGCCATGGTGTTGGAAGGCCTTTTTGTTGTGTGTCCTGTGGCCATTTGGATGATTCGAGCTCGGCAATAAGGTAGGCAACTGCGGCCACGTCAAGGTAGTCTTTATTTGGCTGCCACTTAGAAAAGTACCTTTCCACAAAATCAATGGAAGTATCGGCCTTTGTGTAAGGGAGCGATTTTATCACCTCCAAGAGAAAGGGAATAGTAGTGGTGATACCGGTTATTTGGTAGTTTTCAAGGGCGCGTATCATTTTTTGGCGGGCCAGTTCTCTGGTCTCTGCAACCACGATGAGTTTGCTCAGTATGGGGTCATATTCCATGGGGACTTCATAGCCATTATATACACCGGAATCTATGCGAATACCTGGTCCCGTGGGTTCTTGATAACCTGTTATTTTACCAGGGCAAGGGAAAAAGTCTGCCGCTGGATCTTCTGCATAGATTCTGCATTCAATGGCGTGGCCCCGGTGCATCACAGCATCCTGGCCAAAAGAGAGGGGGTTGCCGCTTGCGATTTCCAATTGGTGTCTGACCAAATCCAGTCCAGTGGTCAATTCAGTGATGGGGTGCTCTACTTGAAGCCGTGTGTTGACTTCCAAAAAATAGAATCGGCCTGAGGGCTCCAGCATGAACTCTACGGTTCCAGCATTTACATAGCCCGATACCTTGGCAGCCGTGACAGCCGCTTCCCCCATTTCATCGCAAAGCCAAGGTGTGAGCGCAGGGGAAGGGGTTTCCTCGATGATCTTCTGGTGGCGGCGTTGTATGGAGCATTCCCTCTCAAACAGGTGGACTACATTTCCGTGGCTATCAGCCAGGATCTGGAATTCCACGTGCCTGGGCCGGTCTAGGAATTTTTCAAGATAGATTGATCCATCTCCAAAGGCCTTTTCCGCCTCACTTATGGCGGACATGCAGACATCTTCCATCTGTGCTGGGTCCTGAACTACACGCATCCCTTTCCCCCCACCTCCTGATGCGGCCTTGATGAGGATAGGGTACCCTATCTGGTCAGCTTCCCGGCGGATTCGCTCCATATCGGTGGTGGCCTCCAGCATTCCCGGTATGACGGGCACACCTGCCTCCTGCATCATCTGGCGGGCCACAGTTTTATTCCCCAGATCCTCAATGACCTTTGCAGGAGGGCCGATAAAGACAATCCCAGCCTGTTCACAGGCCTTGGCAAAGGCCGGGTTTTCAGCAAGGAAACCGTAACCGGGATGGATGGCTTCGGCCTTTGTCTCCTTAGCAGCTTCAATGATCTTGGGAATATTCAAGTAGCTCTCTGACGGCTCAGCAGGCCCAATGGCAACAGCCTGATCAGATTCCAGGACATGTAGGGCAAGCTCGTCTGATTCAGAGTAGACCGCCACGGTCTCTATGCCCATTTCTTTGCACGTACGCATGATACGTACGGCTATCTCTCCGCGGTTAGCAACTAGGATCTTTTTAAACATGCCCAATCCTAACTTACCCCTAACTCTAGATCACTCTAGGCACTTTAGCTCACTTACAACTTTCTACATCCTAAACGTGCCATACCCGTACACATCATCCCGTATAGGGGCATTCAAGGCAGTGGAGATGGCAAGGCCAAGCACGTCCCTTGTCTTTGCCGGGTCTAGGATGCCGTCGTCCCACATGTTAGCCGTGGAATACCACGCATCACCTTCTTTGAGGGCCGCAGCAATAATGGGCTCCCTTATCTGGCGAACCTGCTCTTCGGTCAGAGGGGGTTTCCCTTCCCTAGCCAGTTGGTCGTTTTTTACGGTAACCATAACATCAGCGGCCTGTTCCCCTCCCATGACCCCGATTTGTGCATTGGGCCACATCCAGAGAAAGCGAGGGGAGTATGCGCGGCCACACATGCCGTAGTTTCCAGCTCCGAAGGAGGCCCCGATTATGACCGTAAACTTTGGAACCGTTGCCGTGGCCACTGCATTAACCATCTTATGGCCGTCTTTGGTGATGCCGCCCTTTTCGTATTCCCTGCCGATGATATAGCCGCTGATGTTTTGAAGGAACAGTAACGGGATTCCCCGCTTATCGCAGAGCTGGATAAACTGGGTTGCCTTGAGAGCACTATCCGAGAACAGCACACCATTATTGCCTAGGATGCCCACGGGATACCCATGGATATATGCCCATCCGCACACCAGTGTCGGGCCGTACAGGGTCTTGAATTCCAGGAATTCACTTGCGTCCACCATACGGGCTATCACCTCTCGCACATCATACGGGGTGCTGATCTTTTCCGGGACGATCCCGTAGATTTCCTTGGGGTCATAAAGAGGCGGCCTTGGCTCCCGCCGACCTATTTTCGTTTTATTAGGTGGTGGAAGGGCCCTTACGATCTGCCGAATCAGTTGAATACAGTGGGCATCGTCCTCTGCAAAATAATCCGACACACCCGATTCCCTGCAATGGACTGAGGCACCGCCCAGTTCGTCCGCCGTGACCTCTTCACCCGTGGCCGCTTTTACCAAGGGCGGGCCACCTAAAAAAATGGCACCTGTGCCCTTGACGTGTACCACCTCGTCGCTCATGGCCGGGATGTAAGCGGCCCCGGCCGTACAAAGCCCCATAACCCCACAGATTTGAGGGATCCCCATCTTGGACATAACCGCTTGATTGTAAAAGATGCGGCCTCCGTCGTCCGCGTCAGGGAAGATTTCTGATTGAAGGGGCAGGTAGGCCCCACCTGAGTCCACAAGATAGATGATGGGCAGGCGATTTTCCATGGCAATGGCCTGGGTGCGCAAACCCTTTTTTACGCCCATGGGATAGATGGTGCCGCCCTTGATCATGGGGTCATTGGCGTGGATCACCACTTCACGCCCCTCCACCACGCCAATGCCAGATACGATCCCGGCTCCATGGATTTTGCCATCGTACATGCCGCGGGCGGCGAGGGGGGCTATTTCCAGAAAGGGGGTGTTGGGGTCAAGGAGAAGCTCAAGACGTTTTCGAACAGGGAGTTTGTTCTGTTGAGCAAGACGGGCCTTGGCCTTTTCGGAGCGATCCTCCCGAGCGATTCGAAGCTCTTTCTGGAGTTTGGCCACCAAGGCCTCCATGGCCTCGTAGTTTCTGTGGTACTCTTCACTGCTCGTATCGATTCTGGTCTCAATGACTTCCATTTCAATAAACCTCAAGGACCCTGTCGCCTATTTTCATGCGGGAGCGTTCTGTGGATATTCCTGCAATGTGGATATATTTGGCATCCCGGTAGGCCTGTTCAGCAGGATTACCACGAACTAGGCCTTGGCCCCCCAGGATTTGTACAGCACCACTTGCGATTTTTTCAGCTGATTCGGCACAGAAAACCTTTGCGCAGTGGAGCACCACATCTGCCTCCCTGTCCCCGACTTTTGCCATCCATGCCGCCCTGTAGGCCAGCAATTGGGCTGTTTGAAGGAGGGTGAGCATCTCAGCCAGTTTAAAGCCTATTTCCTGATACACCACCAATGGCTTGCCCCCGCACTTGTGGGATTTGGCATGGTCCCGGGCAGATTCATAGGCCCTGCGCATGATTCCCAGGGATGCGGAAACAAGGATCTCGTCTTCCCAGCGGCGAAGTTGTCTCAGGGCTTGGGGCGAGTCCAATGGCCCAATCACTTGGCCAGGAGAAACGGTAACATGATTCAAGTCTATGGAATAGAAGGGGGTTCCTTCTAGACCCATAAGGGAAAGTCTCGGCCCGATGGACAGACCATGTGCATTACCAGGGACCAGGGCAAACGCAAAGGTCTCCTCCATGGCGCAGGCTACAGCGATCCAATCAGCCATCGGCGCATTGATCACAAACCATTTTCGGCCCGAAAGTACAAATTTTTCCTTTTCTTTTACGAGTGCGGACTGAAAGGGATTGTTCTCTATGTTTCCATGCTCCTCGATCACGGCTACAGATCCTATCGCCTTACACGAGACTAGGGCGGAAAGGAGCTGGTCCTGTTGTTTTTCGGCCCCGTACTGCTTTAGCAAGCGCACAAGTAGGCCGTTTCCTGCCTCCAGCGAAAGGAAAAGGGGGGTTGAGACAGTGGCCAGCTTTTCCCTCACTGCGGTAACTGCTGGCCCCATACCCTTGCCGTCAAACACAAATCCCACGTACCCTGTGCCTTTAATGGCACTAAACCCGTGAAGCATTGCGCCTCTGGCCTCAGCAATATCCTGGGATCTCAGGATATCCATGTAGGCGGATAGCTCAGCCTGGTCCAATTGACTCAATTGCTCACAGATATGCCTTTCTTCTTTGCCCAAGTCAAAATCCATATGAGCCCTCTAGAGCAATTTCTGGATAATGCGTTTTTGAATATCAGAGGTTCCACCGCCAATGGGAGCCAGCCGGCTGTCGCGGAAATAGCGTTCCACCTCGTATTCATGGCAATAGCCGTACCCTCCATGCAGCATCATGGCATCATTTGCAGGGCCAAGGGACCAGTCTCCCACAAACAACTTTGCCACAGCCGCCTCCAGATGGTTCAGGGGCCGGCCCTGGTCTTTGCACCACGCGATCCTGTAGCAGAGGGAGCGGGCCGCCTCGATAAAGATCTTGATATCGGCCAGCTTGTGTTTGATGGCCTGGAACTGGGCGATGGGTCTGCCGAACTGATACCGCTCCTTTGCATAGCGGGCGCATTTCTTGAGCACGTAAGTCATGCCCCCAATAAAGGGAGCAAGAAGGGCACTGCGGTCCCATTCAACAGTCTGAAGGGCCATGAGCCATCCGTCCCCTTCTTGGCCTAGCCTGTTTTCCACGGGAATCTTGCAATTATCGAATATCAGTTCAGAGGTATGGGAAGATCTAACACCCATTTTGATAAGGTTCTTGCCCGCTGAAAACCCAGGGGTGCCCTTTTCCACAATAAAGGCTGAGATCCCGGCCCGCTTTAAGTCCTTCTCGGTCTTGGCGTAGACCACGGCCACATCAGCCACAGGGCCGTTGGTGATGAACATCTTGTTGCCGTTGAGGATGTAATGGTCTCCTTTCCTTTCGGCTCGGGTAGTTATGGAGGCCACATCAGAGCCTGCACCCGGCTCAGTGAGGCCCATGCATCCAATGCATTGCCCGGATGCAAGCTTTGGGAGATACTTTTGTCGTTGCCCCTCTGTGCCGTGCACCAGTATGGTATCTGCGCACAAGAAGGTATGGGCTCCATAGGCCAGTGTAAGGCCCCCGTCCACACCTGCCTCCCCAAGGGCCTCTCCTGCGAGCACTGTGGTAACCACGTCCGCTCCGCTTCCTCCCAGTTCCTCGGGGAAGTGGAGCCCCAAGATACCGAACTCACCTAATCGCCTGAAGGAGACAAAGTCAAACTCTCCCCTGAGGTCGTGGTCCTGGCTTTTGGGGGCGATTTCCTTGCTGGCAAACCGGATGACCTGATCCTTGAACATTAACTGCTCTTGGGAGAAAGAAAACTCCATAAGCCTTCATTTATCCCTATTTATTTGTCTGATTTCGTGCCCCATTCAAAAAGACTTCGAGAATTCCCTTTGCAATCCTGTTTTTTTGGGCCGTGTCTTTGATCTTTTGATCCACCAGGACCATTGCAGATACAAAGGTCTCCAGTGATCCGAGGAAGATGTAAGTTAAGTAGCGCGAAGGGATATCATTCCGCAAGAGACCCTGATCTTGCCCTTCCTTGATTACGTTTTGTGTCATTTCCATAAAGCCTTTGAAATGGGCGAGCCGTTCAGGTGTAAGGTTGGTGGTGGAGCGGGAGATTTGAGTGATGAAGATGGTAGCCAGTTCCGGATTGTGGTGATAAGTGCCCAGAAAGTATTCGATGATCCTACCAAGTTTTTCCGGAACTGAAAGAGAAGATTCCGAAGGATCCTTCATAAGCTCAAATAGCTTACCCCACCAGCGGCGTTGGATGGCCTCAAACAGTTCTTCCTTGCTGCCAAAATAGTGATACACCAGTCCGTAAGAAGTCCCTGCCTCAGCCGCGATATCGGCCATGCGGGCCTTATGAAAGCCTTTTTCTTTTATGACCCTGAGGGCCGCCTGGAAAATTGCCTCTTCCTTTTGTTTTTTGAGTTCCTCCTGTTCCATAAAAAATTTGATTAACCGATATTGATTGACATGTCAATCAAAATATTCATTGTCTTGCACAAATCACGGGCGGTCCACTGATGAGTGTTGGAGTCAGGGCACCCCTGATCAAAGAGCTCTGCCGGGGTAATGGGGGCGCTTTTTGGTTCAAGTGTGGGTGTGTTTTGCCGAGGCAAACTGTTTATGAGTTCTGTTTTTGAGCCTAGATTTTGGTGTGCGGGTTGATTGCCATGTAAGTGAGAAAATCCGTGAGGGCTTAACACTTGTCTGAAATGGTTACTAGAGGGGTAGGGCTATTGCTCAGTTCTTTGCCTAATGGAGGTCTTGAGCTGCTTTCTGATCACAAGATAGGCCACCGCCACGATAATCAGGCCTACTACGAATATTACATCGTTTTCATATACCATGCCGTAGAATACTCCACCCAGGCCCACCACACACAGGGCCACTAAGGCCCACTTGGATCGCCACCATGTTTTGGTATAGTTTCGGGTATTCATCGTGCTTTTATATCCCCTTGCCCGTCCCCTCCCCCTTGAGGCTGTGGCGTAATGTCATTTTCACAATCAAGGTTCGAGAAACTATACTAAGATAGGTACAAGGCTAAGGGTTAAAGGGGAAAAAATAAATCATCGCCCATTGAGGTCGTTCCTGAAATAGAAAACTGGCGTTGGGTGAAGATTTATTTAATTTATCCTGGATTAAATGTTTACCTTTGTCCCCAAACTGAGAACATCCCGTTCCCTTACCTATGGAAAAATTCGGTTCTTAAAAGAACTAGGAGGTATTCTACCTTAAAAGGCGAGCCTGTGACAAATTGTTTGGCAAGCATTCAGTCAATGCGGAGAGCTTCAAAGCAAGGGAGAAGCCGCAGAAAGAGGTAAAAGGCCTTTTTATGGAACTCTTTTTCCTGGTATACTAGAAACCAAGGAGGGCGCTGACATGTTTTGGAGGCGGAAAAGGATCGGTTTGGCATTGGGAGGAGGCGGTGCGCGGGGTATGGCCCATATTGGTGTGTTAAGGGTTTTTGAAAGAGAGGGCCTACCCATTGATCTTATTGTGGGGACAAGTATCGGTGCACTTGTGGGGGCCTGCGCTGCCTGTGGGTTCGACTCATTCCAGCTTGAGGCGAGGGTGGATGAATTCCTGAATACGCCGGATTTCCGCGACTCCGCCCTCCACAATATAAAAGAGATACAGAGTAGCAAGAAATTAAGTCTTACCCAAAAGATACAGGCCTTTTTCAAGAACAGGTTCATTCTTGCCCAGGCCTTGTTTCGGGCCGGAATGCTGCAGTACGAGGACTTCCAGGCCATGGTGGATTTTTTTGTACCAGATATCCAAATACAAGACTGCCTTATCCCCTTTTACGCCGTGGCTACCGACATCATAGCAGGGGACGCAGTGGTGTTATCAAAAGGATCATTGCGCAAGGCCGTTATGGCCAGTTGCGCCGTACCTGCGGCAGTTCCCCCCATTGAACTGAATGGCCAACTGCTCTCTGATGGTGGAGTTGTATATCTGGTGCCCACAACCGTGGCAAGGGAAGAAGGAGCGGATTTTGTGGTGGCTGTCAGTGTCAACACGGACATTCGTTCCTCGGATGAATTCCGCTCTGCCATGGATGTGTACGTGAGGAGTACGGAAATCATGTGTTTTCACCTGGAGAAGTGCAGGCTGAAAGAGGCTGATGTGGTCATTCACCCGGAAGTGGGACACTTGCACTGGACAGATTTTACCCTTGCCCGCGATTTGATCGAATGTGGCATCAAGGCCACTGAGGCCAAGATCTCCGAGATCCAGAAGGCATTGCCCTTTCAGAAGCGTTTGCTGAGGCGTATGAATTTATCTGATAGGAAAGGTGAAGAGGGCAAAAAGACACCTTGACACGGTCTTTGCTCTTTCTCTATAGTATTTTTTATCCAACCAAAGTGTGAGCACCTGAAGAGATTTCATTTGATATAAAGAACCGAAACTAGTCTTTCCCCTGTGAGGTGATTTTAATTCCTGCCTACATACAACCATATCGTGACCCATTGTGTCCAAAAACAATTTTGCCATGGAGACTAAGATGGTGATCCCATTAAGTTGGGGCCTTAGGATTGATATTTGAAAAACCAAATTGCCTTTTGATTCCAATAAGATACTGATAAGTGTTCAGGGTACAGGCCAGGCTTGGGGGGTGGAATATACTTCATGCCATACGCTTTGACCTTTTATTATCCCCTGTCTTTTGGAATATTCCATTCCATGGAAGGGCCGAAGGTCTTGATTTTGAATGAGATTGCTCATGAGCGTAAGGGAAGAGGCGTGAGCGCCTGGGGATCTTTTTTAGTCGGCGCAACTGGGCACCAGGTATTTTATGTGCTGGCATTAACCCAAGAAAAGGAGGTCGGGTCATGGTGAAGAAAATTTCAATGGTTGCATTTGTGTTATTATGCGTTATGGCAATCCTGTGTATTGGACCAATCACAGGCCCTGGTGTGGCGAAAGCGGGGAAACCCATTGTAATCGGAGTTCCCACCTCTCTTTATACGCCTTTTGGCCGTGATGGTCTGAAGGCCGTCAAACTGGCTGTTGAGGAAATTAACGCCAAAGGAGGCCTCAAGGTGGGAGATCAAATGCGTCCTTTTAAGGTGGTGGTGGCCGATACCAGAGGTGGCGAGCCCGGGACTCCTGTCCATGATGCCTTGATGGCCATAGAAAAGTTGATTACTGGGAAAAAACCGGATGCCATTGTTATAGGGCCTTTTCGATCAGAGGTCCTGATGGCTAGCATGGATCTGGTGGCGAAATACAAGGTACCTCAGCTTGGCACCATTGCCCAGACCCCCAAGTTTCAGTTTAAAATAAAAAGTGATCCTGAAAAGTATAAATATCTGTTCAGGGTTACGACCGACGCCTTGGTGGATGCCGCGTATATCAACAACACATTGGATATCCTGAAGAACCAGTATGGCCTTAGGAATGTATACTTCTTGTATCAGGACACCCTTTGGGCAAAGGCCTTTACCGGACTCATGAGCAAATATTGCAAAAAGACAGGCTGGAACCAAGTGGGCTTTGAAGGATATGCAGCCGGAGCCACTGACTTTTCGCCGGCCCTTACCAATGCAAAGGAACGTAAGGCCGATGTGATCGGAATGGTATGGGATGTGCCACTGGGTGCTGGAATCTTTGCCAAGCAGTATGTGGCCATGAGAGTGCCGGCCTTGCTCATCGGATTTATCCCACCCATGGCTTCTCCCATGGCCCTCCAGACCGTGGGCCCTGAGGTGGAGTATTCCATCTCAGTAGAGTTTCCTGTAGGGGCCTCCCTCGCTTTGAAAAAGCTCCCCAAGACCGGAGAGTTTCTGAGCAAGTTTCAGAAGAAATATGGCTCGCTTCCCGAAGCTGCAGCTGTAAACTCTTCGGCCTATGACGCGGTGTTTATTTTGGCCAATGCCATCGAACGGGCCGGAACCGTGGACCCCGACGCCCTGGTCAAGGCACTGGAAAAGACAGACTACAAGGGGGTATCAGGGAGGATTCGGTTCAACGCCCAGCATATTGCGGTTTTTGGTCAAAAGGATCCAAACGAAACCGGCGTCTGTGTGATTTTTCAGTGGCAAAAGGGAAAGGATGGGAAGCTTAGAAGAGTCCCAGTGTACCCTGGCTTTCTCGCCGAAGGGAAAATCCAACTTCCTCCCGGATTAAAAAAGTAACATCTGACAGGGGGAGCCAGTTGCCACCATCGTGTTGGGCTTTGGCTTCCCCCTTAAATAGTGAACAACCCCGCGAACAGTATCCCCCTCAATTTCCCTTTCTGCAGGGGGACCAGAGGGGGGCGCTGGAATTTATTGGCTTTTGCAGTTGATCAGGGGCAAAAGGAACCATGTCACTTCTTATATATGGACTCATCAATAGTGTAATCCTGGCACTTTATGCCGTTGGCTTCAGCCTCACTTACGGGATCAGTGGGCTTGCAAATTTTGCCCATGGGGCCCTTTACATCTTGAGCGGTTTTGCTGCATGGACCTTTATTCATTCCCTGGGACTCCCCTTTGCTCTAGCGGCTCCCCTCGCTATCCTCGCCACAGGTGTGTTGGGATTCCTTTTCTATTGGGTCCTGCTTCTCAGGCTTCGGGGTATTGCCCTGGCTGAACTGATTGTAACCTTTGCTGCAGGCGTGGCCATCCTGGAACTCCTTACGTGGAAAGGCTTTTATGGTATCCGTTACAGTCTCCCCCTGTTTATGCGAGGTGGTGTGGAGATAGGGAATGTGGCCATTGATTACCAGAGGCTTTTCGTCTTGGGCACAGGTATTGTTTTGGTGATCCTCCTTTGGCTCTTCGTTCACCACACCCGGATAGGACTGGCCTTCAGGGCAATGGCCCAGAATGAAAGGACGGCGTTGTCTGTGGGCATTGAGTCAGACTGGATCGGTTCCCTGAGCCTTGCCTTTGGATCCGCTCTTGCGGCCGTAGCAGCGATGGTGGTCCTCCCCCTTGGCGTGATGGAATCCACCATCGGCTATGAGGTCCTCATATACGCATTGGCAGTCGCTATTGTGGGTGGTCTTGAGAGCACCTTGGGGATGGTTGTGGGCAGTTTCCTAATAGGGTATGGCCAGATCGCAGCGGCCAAATACATTGGGGCCAAATGGATGGTGATTGTGCCTTTGGCAGCCATCGTGGTCGTGTTAGCCATGAGGCCATCGGGGATTTTTGGAAAGTACAAAGAGCTGGAGGAAAGGGTTTAGGCGTGGAAAAAGAAGGGGCTTCGGTCCGAAAAAAAAGACTGGACAGGGGGATCAAGGCGCGTGCGGATACCATCTTTGCAGTGGCTTCCTATGGGGAGATCCTTTATCTCCTGCTTCCTAGGGTGATACCTGTTGGCCTCCTATTGGCCTTGCCCCTGATATTGAGTGGGTACTGGGGAAAGGTCTTGGTCTATGCCTGTATGTACGGGCTTCTGGCATTGAGCTGGGATTTTTTGGCTTCCTGTGGGTTATTTTCCCTTGGCCAAGCCCTTTTTTTTGGCATTGGGGCATATATTGCAGGGATCATGAACCACTATTTTCATTTGCCGCCATTGATAACACTTCCCTTGGCAACCATTGGCGGAGGGCTGATCAGTGCACTGTTGCTTTCTCCAGTAATGAGACTGAGGGGGGTCTACTTTGCCATGGTGACACTAATGCTCCCCCTCTTGTTAATGAAAGGGATTGAGACAACCGGCGCTTTCGGGGGAACGCACGGCTTGTCTAATCTCTCGCCGTTTACTCATGATACCTTTGCCACGTATTTGGCCGTGCTAGGATTCCTTTTTTGTCTTTTTGCTTTCCGAAGGGTAATTAACTCCGACTATGGCCTTGTACTGAGGGCCATCAGGGACGACGACAGAGCAGTAATGAGTGGGGCCATTAACATCTATTGGCGAAAAAGCCAGGCCCTTTTCATATCCGGTGCAGTGGGATCCTTTGCTGGCGCATTGATGACCCATCACTATCAATTCCTGGGGATGTCGGCCTTTGCACTGGACTATTCCATACTCCCTGTTGCCGCTGTTGCGCTGGGAGGACAAGGGTCCTTTGCCGGTGCTGCCCTTGGCAGTATGATTCTGGTTCCATTGTCAGAGACCCTTAGGGCCTTGGGAGGATTACGGATCGCTATTTATTGCGGGATCTTGATCGTTAGCATTATTGGGTTGCCCGAGGGTATTTTCCATTTTCTGGAACGAAAGTATCATCAGTTTGAGACAATGAGCGAGGTCAAATAGATATGGCAGGGGTGCCGTTTCTCAGGGTGGAACATTTGAGCAAGCAGTTCGGTGGTGTTCTTGCCGTCCATGACGTCAGCTTTGAACTGCAAAAGGGAGAATTCCTAGGTATCATCGGACCCAATGGTTCTGGGAAGACCACGCTTGTCAATTTGATTACCGGATTTGTGCGGCCCACCAGAGGTAGGGTGATATTCCAAGGAAAGGACATTACGGGAAAGATGCCTTACACCATTGCAGAGAAGGGGATAGCCAGGACCTTTCAGATGGTAAGGCTGTTTTATAATCTCCCGGCATACAAAAATGTGATTATCCCCCTTTGCTCGCGTCGGGTGAGGAGGCTGCGAGGGGGCAAATACGGTGAAAAGGACGATGCAGCCATTGATCTGCTAGATGACATGGGCTTTGAGCGGGATTCTTTTGTGCCTTACAAGAATGCAGGAAGCCTACCACACGGGTATCTGAAAAGGCTGGACCTTGCCCGTGCCCTTGCCTTGCGGCCTGAGTTGCTGATTTTGGACGAACTTTTTTCCGGCATGTCCATGTCAGAGGTGGCAAGTACATTGCCATTGATAGAGAAATTTAATGAAGAGGGCATAACTATTATTATGATTGAGCATCGATTGAAGGAGTTGTTTCGGGTGGTGGACCGCGTCATGGTCTTGAATTTTGGTGAGAAGATCGCCGATGGCGCCCCCAGTGAGGTCATGGAGAGTAAGGCAGTAAAATCGGCCTATTTGGGAGTGGACGTGGAAGTTGAAAAGGCATGAGGTGGTGCAGTGGGAGCCATGCTTGAAGTAACCAATTTGATGGTGTTTTTTGAAAATGCCCTGGCATTGAATGACCTGGGCATAGAGGTCAGCGAGGGGGAGATCGTGGCAGTACTTGGTTCCAACAGCGCGGGAAAGACCACCCTAATGAACACGGTCTCTGGCCTTATTGTGGACATGAAAAAAAAGGAAGATCGCCGCGGCGGGGTCCGGATCACGGTGATGGGCAGCCTGAAGTTCAACAACGAGGAAATATTGCACCTCAAGCCCAGCGAACGGGTAAAAAAGGGGATCGTCCTTAGTCAGGAAAGGCACCCCATCTTCCGTGATAGTGATGTGACAGAAAATCTCAAGATTGCGGGCTATCTTAGAAATAGAAGGGAGGTCAAGGAGAGGGTCAGTCTAGTTTTTGATCTTTTTCCTGTTTTAAAGCACTTGAGAAGAAGGAGGGCTGGGCTGCTCAGCGGGGGCGAGCAACAGATGCTTGCCATTGGTATTGCATTGGTGGCAAAGCCCATACTGCTTTTGATGGACGAGCCTTTACTGGGACTAAGCCCATTACTTCAGGCGGATCTGGCCAAGGCCATCAAGCAGATACGCGAGCAAGGCATTACAGTACTGGTGACAGAGCAGTTTGCTAGGCCCTTGATTCCGATTATTGACAGGGGATATGTGGTGGAAAATGGGATGTTGGTGTTCTCTGGTAGCAGGGATGAGCTGTCAGAGAATCCAGAGGTGAAGGCAGCCTATTTGGGAATGTAGGAGTCTCAGTAAAAAGGGGTAAGACTTACACATGATAGAATTGCTATCCTATAGCATATACGGGTGTTTTGAGGAGATTTGCAAGGCATACCCGGCAAGAAAAGCCATCATTTATTTGGGTAGGGAATATACGTTTGCTGAACTTAGGGAAATGGTGCTCAGGTTAGCCTCGTCCCTGGTGAAAATCGGGATCAAGGAAGGGGACAGGGCCATGCTCTATCTGTACAATGTACCCCAAACTATCATTTCACTCTTGGCGCTTCAGCGCATCGGTGCTCGTTCAGTACCTGTGGCGCCGGTCTATGGATCCTATGACCTCAAATATCTGGCCAATGACAGCGGAGCCGAGACCATATTCTGTATGGATAGCAATTTTAACTACGTAAACGAGATCCTGCCGGAGACCTCTGTTACTAGGGTCATTATTACAAACATGGTGGATCTCATTCCTTTGTGGAAAAGATGGATCGCCAAAGGCTTTGATCGAGTGCCGAGAGGCAAATTCCCTTCGGGTAAGGGAATGTATTCCTTTGTAAAGTTGTTAAAAGAAGGCAGGCCTAAGGAATTACCCGAGCACCGCCCAGGGAATGGCTATGACGAGGCGCTCCTTTTGTACACAGGCGGAACAACGGGATTCCCCAAGGGCGTTCCCCTTTCCCAAGGACTGTACCTATACCGGACCCTAGAATGGCGAAGGGCGAGTGAGGCCGTGGTTCCTCTAGGAGACTCTAGGACGCTTCTTTCAGCACCCCTTTACCATATCATCGGCCAGATGGACGCCATGGCTCCCTTGTTGGTGGGAGGGGAGACGCTTATAATGATGCCAAGAGTAGTTATTGATGCGCTCCTTGATCATATTCAGCACTACCGTGTCACCAACATGTTTGCCGTGCCCACCCTTTATCGGATGATCCTGGAGCATGACCGCGTGGACTTCTATGACATCAGTTCATTACGCTACTGCGGTACAGGGGGGGATGTGCTGCCAGTGGAAGTGGGCAACAGGTGGCTTCGGAAGTTCAAGATTCCCTTATACCAGGGGTATGGAACCACCGAATTTTGCGGCGCCATATCCATGTCGTATGCCCGTGATGGAATCCCTCCGGAGGGAGCAGCCGGAAAGATCTTGCCAGGCAGCAAGGCGCGCCTTGTGGACCCTGATACTTTGGAACCCGTTGCCAAGGGGGAACCTGGGGAACTGCTTGGGACCTCGATTTATGCGTTAAAGGGCTATTGGAATAAACCTGAAGAAACAGCAGAATGTTTTCTGGAGATGGATGGAGAAACATGGTACCGGACAAAGGACATTGTACGGATTGATGAAGAAGGCTGGCTCTATTTCATGGATCGGTCCGTAGATATGATCAAACACAAAGGCTACCGGATCGCTGCTGCCGAGATCGAGCGAGTACTTCAGGAACATCATGCGGTGGTGGCTGCATGCGTGGTGGGTATCCCTGATGATAAGGTGGGTGAGAGGGTCAAGGCCTTTGTGGTTTTGAAGCAGGATATCAGGGGAATCAGCAGTTACGAATTGACCAAATGGTGCAGGGAACGATTGGCTCCCTATAAGGTGCCACATTATATTGAATTTCGAGATATGCTGCCCAAATCAAAAGTGGGCAAGATGCTGCGAAGAGAGATGCGCGCTGAAGAGCAAAGGAAGCTAAAGGCATAAGCCAACCGGCCCATTATTTACGCCCCATAATGGTAAATACCTTTTCCCGATAATATTTCAATTCTCTAATCGACTCCTTTATATCACTCAACGCCAGGTGCCGCTTCTTTTTTTCAAACGGGGGCAGGGAAGGGTACCATCTCTTGACCAGTTCTTTAATAGTGCTCACATCAATATTGCGATAATGGAAAAAGGCCTCAAGCGTAGGCATGTGCCGGAGCAGGAAACGGCGGTCTTGCCACACCGAATTACCGCAAAGGGGGCTGGAGCCCTTTTCAGTATAAGAGGAAAGGAACCGAATCGTCTCCTGCTCTGCCTGGTAGCAATCGTAAGGGGAGGCAAGGACCCTTTCAATGAGGCCTGAGGCCTTGTGCTGTTTCTTGCTCCACTGGTCCATGGTTGCCAGGGCATCTTCGGAATAAGAAATTACGATATCAGGTCCTTCGGCAACAATCTCAAGGTTCCAGTCAGTCACCAGGGAGGCAATTTCCAGGATCACATGTTGATCAGGGTCCAGGCCGCTCATCTCAAGATCCAGCCATATTAGATAGTCGTTCAAGGGTGGCTCCTTTGGTTTTTGAGGGTTATTTGCTTTAACGTGAAGCCCTGAATAAATTAGTATGGAAAAAGCTAATGGCAGTGTCAAGCACACAGTGGATCATGACACCATGTGGTTGTCTAAGTTCCCATGACATGGTATGAAAAAGTGATTGTTACAGGTGGGAGGTTACCCATGGCTGAAACACGGCTATGTATTGAATACCTGAAGAAAATCACGGTTTATCTTCAGGGGGCTCAAGGCCGAGGGAAGGCGAGAGCTTCAGAAGACGGATATTATCTTTCTTTTATATATGGCATAGGCCCAGATGGTCTTACTCCCTTTGAAATGAAGATTGCAGGTAAAACAGCAGGAGACGAGTTGTTCTTTGATAAAGCGGGCATGCATCTGGATCATCTCTTTGGCCATCTTACGTTGTGGATGCTGCCTTTTATGGAGAGGCTGGATCACCCATGGCTGTATGTGAGAGTTGAGAAGGTGGAAGCGGCTGATCAGAAAGAGGTGATTCGAGCCCTTGCAGAGATTGCCCAGTCTAGGGATAGTTGTTGCTGCAGCTAAGGGGCTCTAGGCCGTGGGCCTAAGGGGAGATTTACTGCACCAGTAGAGAACATGAAAAAAACAATAGTCACACTATTTGCACTAATAGTCCTACTCATGGGATTACCCCTTGCTGGTGTTTCCCTGTTTGGACTACCAGTGGGAAGATACCTTGAGTTTCCGCCCAGGACCCAGTTTGTCCAACATGCGCCCTTTTCTTGGTCTGCTTTTGTTGTTTACGGCGTCTTGATTGTAGCAGTGATGTCTCCATTTATAATTAGGGCGGTGCGTGCGACCAGGAGGGACGATGGGGTGGAGCGTTCGGGTCGGCGTTTTCCTTGGTGGGGATGGACCGGGGTGGCATGCGGGGTTGCTTCTTGGGTCTTGGCGTGGACGCGGTTTAGCTGGTTTTCCACGTTCCAGCCCCATACCTTTACCCCGTTGTGGCTTTCCTTTATTGTTACGGTCAATGCCCTCTCCTACAAGCGAAAGGCACGCTGTATGATGACACATAATCGTGCCTTTTTTCTGGCCCTGTTTCCAATAAGTGCGGCCTTTTGGTGGCTCTTTGAATACCTCAACCGCTTTGTCCAAAACTGGCATTATGCAGGTGTGAATTTCGGCGCGTTTCAATATGGCCTGTTTGCCAGTATCTCGTTTTCAACGGTCCTTCCCGCAGTACTGGGTGTTCAGGAATTGGTGTTGACCTTTGGATGGGTTCAGCGGGGTTTTGTGAGATGGGTCTCGCTTCCGGCAGTACGATCCAAGACATGGGCCTTGGGCGGTTTGATTGGGGCAGGGTTGGCGCTTTTTGGGATCGGCATTTTCCCTAATGCCCTTTTTTCCATGCTCTGGGTTGCGCCGCTACTCATCATTATCTCCATTCAGATTTTGATGGGCGAGATACATGTAGTGTGGGGGTTGGCTGATGGTGACTGGCGGGAGGCCATTTCAGCTGCCTGCGCTGCCTTGATTTGCGGATGGTTTTGGGAGATGTGGAACTACTGGAGCCTTGCCAAGTGGCATTATACCGTGCCCTTAGTGGATCGGTTTCATGTGTTTGAAATGCCCATCTTGGGCTATGCAGGGTATTTGCCCTTTGGTATTGAATGTGCTGCTGTGGGAGCTTTGGTGTGCAGAGGGCTGAGGATAAGTCCAACGGTTTAGTAGGATTGGGGAGAGGTCTATCCCTCCCCCAAACCCTATTCAGAAACCGGGCTTGTAATCCACAATTATCCTATCATGACGCGTATGTAACCGGTTCGGCCCGTACGATGATCCAAGGCCAATATGGTTGCAGGTCTTCCAGGCTTCAAGGTATTGAGCATATCAGCAAGGTCATCCACATCGTTAATGCTGCGGCCATTGATTTCCAGGATCATGTCATTTACCTCAAAGCCGGCCTTGCCTAAGGGCCCGTCCGGATCAACCCATATGATCACAACCCCCTGTTTGCTTTGCAGCCCGTATCGTTCCACGTCTTTTTGCGTGGCCGGCCGAACCTCCACGCCCAGTCTCTCCTTGAGCGAGGAGAGCTTCATCTTCAGCGCATCATCAAGATTGCCCACCTTTACCGAAAGCCTCTTGTGCTTGGCCTTGCGAATAACTTCAACGTTGACAACCTTTCCCACGGGGGTGAGGGCGGTCAGGTTTCGCAGACTACTTGCATCAGGAACGGGCTTTCCATCGTAAGAGACTACAATATCTCCTCTTTTCAGGCCCGCTTTATCTGCTGGACCGCCTTTCACCACATCGGCGATCAAGGCCCCTTTGTTTTGTTTTACATGAAAGGCCTCGGCCAATTCAGGGGTGAGGTCCTGTACACTGACTCCAAGCCATCCCCGCTGGACCTTGCCGTGGGCTATAAGTTCTTTGGCGATATGAAGGGCCATATTGCTGGGGATGGCAAATCCTATGCCTTCAAATCCTCCGGATTGGGTGGCAATGGCCGCATTGACACCAATTACCTCGCCCTTAAGGTTCAGTAATGGGCCCCCGCTATTACCAGGATTAATAGCTGCATCAGTCTGGAGATAATCCTGGTAGCTGCTGGGATCCATGATACCGCGGCGATGCTTGGCACTGATAATACCTTGTGTTACGGTCTGGTCCAAGCCCCTTGGATGGCCTATGGCTACCACCCACTGGCCTACTTCCACCTTGTCCGAGTCGCCAAATACCACATGAGGAAGGGGATCCTTGGCAGAGATCTTGATCACGGCTAGATCGGTTTTGGGATCTGTTCCAATCAGCTTTGCAGGATACCTTTTCCCATTGGCCAAGAGCACTTTTATTTCGGTGGCACCTGCCACCACGTGATTATTGGTTAGAATATAACCTTTTTCGTCCATGATCATCCCTGTACCCAGGCCCCTGAGCTCCTGCTTGAATTTTCGGGGCATCTGGGGTCCCCCGAAGAAGAAGCGAAAGAAAGGATCGTTTTCAAAGGGAAAGAAGGGATTTACCACCTCTCGGCGTTGGATGACATCAATATGCACCACTGCCGGGATGTTCTTTTTGGCCACCTGAGAAATGGCCGTGCTGAGATCAATGACCGATTCTTTGGCTATGGCATGAGGGTTACAGAAAAGGAAAGAAGCACCAATGAGAACAATAATGAAAAGACCCACCAACTGGAGCCGAGAATGTCTCTGCGAACCACTTATGCCCATTTGCTGTTCCTCCTTTTAGTCGGGTGATAACGTGGCCGACTTTTGCCTTTTGCGCATTTTCTTTTTTATTGCTTGTACCGGTACTTCACGGGAATAAGCTTGATACCTCCCTTGCCCCCGCCTCTTGTTTTTACCACGCCCATGCGAAGGTTTGTCTTCAGCCAAAAGTATTTCTGCATACCGACGGCCCCTCGGACAGCCCCGGCATATTTCAAGACCATGCTTGAGGACCATCCCAAATTCATCATCCGGTATTTCTTGTTCCATATTTAGGGATTTTCGGTATCGAAGGGCGCAGGCATACTTGGATATACGAAGGTTGCCCGGCTGACGTTTACATGTAATGAGCTCTAGGCCCTCTCTATCCCTGGTGGAATTTGGCATCAACGTATTGATATCATTATTCAAGATAGTACCCATATTTCACCATCTCCTTTTTCTAAAAACTAAGACAGAAGTTTCAAAAAGCAATCCCTGGGAACCTACTTCTATGGCTATTATTTTTTGGGTGAGCTCAGAAGCAGATTACGTACCGGAAGGGTGACGTAGTCCCTGCTGCCAAGGCAAAAATAGATCTCACTTTGCACTACGTCATTAATGGAAGAGCTTGACCCTTTACTTTTTGCCTGCCCCTTGTTGCAAGATACCAAAAAGGATAATAGAATAAATATTTTTAGCCCTTTTACGTTTGCGCCAGGCCCAAGGGCTTTCATAGTCTTTTCCTTGGATCCACATTCCTGTTTTTGCCGACCTCGCCCGGGCCTCAGCCATTCGGTACGGCCCTAACTCCAGCTCAGGGGGTGATTTCCCCTTGTAAACCTCTGCGTATCCTGCCCTGAGCATTTCCAGATTGATACTTTTTGAGCCCAGGAAAATCTTTCCCATTACGTACTTACCTATTTCACCTCCATAGGCCTTGATTCGAATATATTTATCTTGAATAAGGCTTGCCAGATAATCCTTCGCCTTTTTCGCAAACGGCTGAGACAGTTGAGGGTTATCTAGGTAAAACTCAGGTGCATCAATACCAGCTAGCCTAACACTAAATTTTCCTTGTTTTCCTATGACTTGAATTATATCTCCTTGAAAAACCTTTACCACCCGGAACCGGGCGGTAAAGGAATGGCTCAAAGAGGTCAAGGAGAAGAGACTACCAGAAATTAGTACACAGAAACAAAGCCTGCTAATAGTACTGCGAAGGTTCATAATCTTTTTCCCTTTGCTCTGGCTGAATCCTTAGAGGATGGGCGATTCAAAAGATCAGCTCAGGGCCATTTGGTGCCCTTAACAAACTCTCACTTTAGAGAAATGGGTTACTGGGTTGAATTTCTACACTCAATCCGGTGGGAAACACTACACTTGGACGCGGGCACTTTCTAGATTTCTTTTTTGAGAACTCATGGCTTTAGCCGGAATAACTAAATAAACGCACAAACCCTCACACATGTCAACTATTTTCTTCTAACCATGTTCCCTGTAACATAACACTTGCTTTCGCTGTCCATGACGACTATTCTTCTTTGCTCAATTTTACGGATAGAGGTGGTGTATTGAATCGAGGAGCCTTACTTGCTGTTGGTGCGTACGTTCTATGGGGGCTTTTTCCAATCTATTGGAAACAGCTCCATAGTGTGGCAGCAGTTGAGATTATTGCACATCGTGTAATCTGGTCGCTTGTGTTTGTGGCCAGCATGGTGGTAGCCTCCGGGCGTCTAAAGACCTTTCTTAGTTCGCTTAGGAGCTTAAAGGTGGTCATGATCTACGCCCTGGAAGGAGCGCTCCTTGCCATAAACTGGACTACCTATGTATGGGGGGTGAACGCCGGGTATGTGGTAGAGGCCAGCCTGGGCTATTTTATCAACCCCCTTGTGAGTGTGTTGCTGGGAGTAATCTTTTTGAGGGAACGGTTGCGGCCATGGCAATGGGCGGCCATTGCGATAGCCACCATCGGGGTTGTGTACCTGGCCGTGCGTTATGGATCTCTGCCATGGATCGGCTTGGTGCTTGCTTTTACCTTTGGTATATATGGCCTCATCAAGAAATGTGCATCTCTGGAGGCCATGGAGGGGCAGGCCCTGGAGATGGCAGTGATAGCATTGCCGGCACTGGCTTACCTGTTATTTCTTGAATCTCAAGGTATTGGTACCTTTGGCCATAATCTAAAGCTAAGCGGCTTGCTGGTTTTGGCAGGGGCGGTCACTGCCACACCCCTTCTTATGTTCGCGGCTGCAGCTAGGCGGATACCCCTCTCTATGGTGGGAATCCTGCAGTATATTGCTCCCAGTCTCCAGTTTTCCATTGGTGTATGGGTTTACGGAGAGGAATTCTCCACTGTCCGGCTAACGGGATTTTGTTTTATCTGGGCGGCATTGGCCATTTACACACTGGAAGGGCTTTACGTCCGGCGCAGGGCTCAACTTGAAGATACGGTGAAGGTGGAACCAGTCTCCTAGGCGCATTTATCCTTTCAGGGGTTTAAGAACTAGTTCTCCTTCTTTATTTTTTTTCACCTGACTCTCATCAGACCATGCCGGGTGATATTTTCCCCCGAGGTAAAGGGGTATTTGATCCTTGTAATGGGGGCTTTTGAGCAAGCCCGACTCGCCTGTTGGAAGCACGTGAAGGGCATTTTCAATAATGGACATATTTACTTTTTCATGGTTTGGCCTCCATAAATACTATCAAGACCCTCGACCTTTTGGAGCGACCTGGAGAATGATACTTTTTCAAGTCCGGTAGAGCCCCGTCTGTCGCCGTTCTTGGGCCTTTTTGCTAATATAGGTATCTTCTCGAAGATCTAAGCCCAGTTTGTTTCTTATCATGATTTTCAGATAGTCAAGGTGTGGGCATGGGGGGCCATGGTAGCTCTCTTTGGTGATACATGAGGCAAGGTGTACCACGATGTGCTCCTTATCCATGTTTTCCTGCTTCTTTGTCATTTTTACAAGGTCAGAAAGCTTGCGATGGAGCGCCCTGCCACAACATCCACCACAGGTGAGATAAAGGGTGCGATATCTCTTTTCCTTTGGGTAAGAGGAGAATCCCCCTGTCCTTTCATGGAAGGCCTTTTCACAAAAATAGCCCGAGCACCGCTCCATCACAATATGGCATTGCACCACCACCACATATTCCTTTTTGTCCATTTCCAGTTTCCTTTCTTAGGCCATGGAAAGCAGGCTTATTCTGTTTTGTTATCCAGCCCTGTGTAACCAATGGGTCCAAAATAGTATGGGGCTACTTTACTGTTTAGACAAAGTTTTGGCAACTTTGAATGAGTTTGTCCTTACCTCAATTATTCAATTAGGATAACATTCAAGGAAGGAACTTTTATGATTCGATTGGAAATTCCAATTTTTTGGAAGGCTTTCATTTTTCAATAACATTCAATACGATGTACAAGATCGAGGCTGGATTCCAAGATAGGGCCCTTGAACCGCATTTCCAGGGCAGCCTGAAGCATTTCAAGATTTATGGCCTTTTTTAGTTTTGCCAGCACCCCTAGAGAGGCAAGGGCGCGATCCGAAGACTTGATGCCCTGTGATTTGAAGTCCACAGTATATATGCTGGCATTTGTTTGGGGCAATGAAATGTCCTTGGAACAAATGATTAGCGTCTCCTCGTTAAGCTTGGAAAACATGTGAGATCGCCGACTTACCCCTTCTTGGCCTATTGCAATGACAACAGTGGGCCTGTGAATGCCTGTATACCCTATCTCTTCCGGAGAGAGGATCACCTCGCTTATGGAAGGCCCCCTGAGGACCGTAATGTTGTATTCATTTTTCTGTGTCACCCGCAGCCCAGCGGATAGACCTGCAAGGCACAAAATGTCTCCTGCAGTGATTATTCGCTGTCCTGCATTACCGAGAATAATGATCCCCTGCCTGTCCTTTTCAGGAGATTCAAGACTTGGTTCGATACGTAATGGGGACGGGGGCGTGTTTTGCCCCTTGGCCATTTCTCGATAATGGATGCCGTATTCCTTTCTCTGGTTTTCCTCTACGATTCCTTCAATGGATGGAAATTTAGACAAGGATTCCTGGATTTTTTGGGGAGTTAATCTGTTTTTCTTTGCATATCGCCCCACACAAATTCCCCAGATATCAATAACCGAAAAACCCTTGTGGCGGATAGCCCGTTCTATTTCCTGGGCTAGATCCTTTTTGTATGAGGAGCATCGGGTAACATAGGTTGCCCCAGCAGAAATGGCCACTTTGCAGATGTCCAGGGGGCGCTCAAGACTGTTTAGAAATCCAGAGGCCACTTGTGCTTCGGGAGGTGTTGTTGCTGAAAATTGCCCCCCTGTCATTCCAAAATTGAAGTTGTTTAATATGATTAGTGTCAAGTCGAGATTACGGCGGCATGCGCTTAGGAAATGGGCACCGCCTATGCCCATGCCACCGTCTCCCATGGTGACGATAACATTTAGCTCAGGGCGTGCCAGTTTTAGGCCAGTTGCATAAGTCAGGGCCCTCCCATGAAGTCCATGGAAGGCGTGTGTGTTAAAAAAGGTGTCGATGAGACCAGAGCACCCTATATCGCTCACCATTGCAATCTGATTCCCTTTGAGCCCCATATTCTGATAGGCCTCATCCAAGGCCCTGACAACCCGCTCGTGGGTACACCCGGGGCAGAAAACATGTGGCCTGCTTTTATTGAGCAAGCTAGGCATTGCTGAGTACCTCCTCAATCTGCTGGGGTGTTATCAACTGGCCGTTCATCTGCCCAAAAAAATCGATCTTCTTTTGCGGCAGGACGCGCGTGATTTCGCATACGTATTGGCCTTTGTTCATTTCCAAGACCACTACTCGCCTTACTTTTTCGGCCTTTTCCTTTATGAGGGCCTCAGGCACCGGCCATAGGGTTTTGAGAATGAGAAGGGAAACAGGGCTGCCCACTTTTTTGTGCGAGAGGTAGATATCCTTTGCCGCCCGGGCTGTTACGCCATAGGTGATGATTAGTGTGTCGGCCCCTTCTTCTAAATAGGCCTCGTGAAAAGAAAACTGATCCACAGCCGATAGAAGCTTAGATCCTAGCCGCTCCTGGTTGCGGGCGATTTGCTCAGGATCAGTAGTGATATATCCATCTGGGCCATGTGTGGAGGATGTCTGACGGACAAGGATTTCGTGGCCGATGGGCAGGAAGTACGGCACAGACTGACCTGGGTCAACCCTAAAAGGAAGGAATGGTTGCCCGGAAGGGGGAGCTGTCCGGGTACGGACCTCGGGCCTTTGGATCGCGTCTATATCCAGGCCTTCTTTGGTCATACCCACTTCCTTATTGGATGCCACAAACACGGGACACCTGAACTGTTCTGCCAAGTTAAAGGCATGCATGGTGAGCACGAAACAGTCTCTTACATCAGAGGGGGCAAGCACAATAACCGGCTGCCCTCCGCTATTGCCCCACCGCATGAATTGAATGTCGCCATCTGCCCCTCGGGTTGCAGAGCCGGTAGAAGGTCCCAGCCTTTGCACAATGACAATCACAATGGGGATCTCACTACCAATTGCAAAGGAGATGTGTTCGCTGTAAAGACTTAGACCTGGCCCTGAAGTGGCAGTCATTACCTTAAGGCCTGCCATGGAAGCACCAAGACACATACCGATTGAGGCTATTTCATCTTCACCTTGGATGCAGTATCCTCCCAGAGGAGGAAGAAGTTTCACCATTGCATTGAATATCGTGGTTGCGGGTGTAATAGGGTAGCCAGCATAGAAACGGCATCCTGCCTCTATTGCACCCCAGGCAATCGCTTCATTACCTTCCATAAACGTAAAAGCCACTACAAATACCTCCATCCAATCTATCATGAACCGTATTGATACTTTTGGGTAATCCGCTATGTATCTCTAGGCCCAAGAACTCACAAGATTGAATCAAAGATGCGTCGTATCTCATCCTTAGGTACATCAAAGACCTCGTTTGTTGGAAACAGAGGCTCTGATTCCAGAAACTTGGGAAGAGAAAAGTTGTTAACCGGAATCCCTGCTTTTACATTAAAGTCAATTTCTTCCCTCAGAGCCTTTTTTGATATATTTAACACATCAGCCTCCCTCATGTTGAGCCCTAAAAGTGCATTTATCAGCCTTGTAAACAGTCCAATATTCCCCATAAGAAAGCAAAAGTAGCACAGGCCAAGGCTATCCATAAGGAGCATATTGATTTGAGCTTGTAAAGATCTTTCCACTTGACCTTCAGGGGACAGGGGGTCTTCTGCAACAAAGCCAGCAGTATGATCAGCGCCCTGTGGGCTTGTGGCATAGGTAACACCTAGACCTTTCATGGATCGGGCCGAATGGGCAGGAAGTGCTTGGCCTTTTACGGCCGGGACCCGATCGATTCCAAAGACCCGACATGTCACATATACACCTTGGCCCATGATTCTGCCCAGAAGTGTGCCACTTCCTATTTCATCTATTAAGGCAAGTGCCTTATTCTTATCTCCAAAGTCAAAATAATCTGTTTCGCCTAGAACCCCTAAGGTAGCTCCGATTTCAATTGTATCCAGACCATAGTCATCGCATTTGCGATCCATAGAAGCGACGGTATCCATGTCATCAATTTCCAGGTTTGATCCCAGCATGGCCAGGGTTTCATATTCCAAGGCCGATGTGAGGTAAGCCTTCTCCTTGTCGTGAAAAATAGTTGAGCACCTAACAATACATCCAGGCATACAGGCATGGCCCATTTTGCCACCTCGCTCTTTGATAAGCTCTACCATTCTTTCTGCTCCTAGCCCTTGGAATCTATCAAAAGAGCCTAAACGGTAATTTCGTGTTGGCAAACTTCCTCTTGCATTATCAATGGGAATAAGACCTGGGGTGCCTTTTGAACGGAAAAATGAGGTGCGAGGGTTATTTTTTATTATTTCTGTGGCCTCTTTGACCGCTGCACGAAAGCTGTCGCGATTGAGAGGCCTTTGGCTAGATCCGCCCTTATCATCTACGACAATGGCCTTGATGTGTTTTGAGCCCATAACTGCGCCGAGTCCTCCCCTGGCGCAATGGCGGGAAGGAAACCCATTTGTATCAGAAATAGCAATAGTAGCCGCGCTCATCATCATCTCTCCACACGGGCCGATGGATGCCAATGCTACGTGATTGCCGAATTGTTCCCTGATTCTCCTTGAGGCTTCATAATTGCCAAATCCAGCATAGTCTTCCGCGCTTACAATGGATATGGAATCTTTTTTCACAACAATCATCTGCGCTCCAGACTTTGATCGTCCCTCAAGTATCAGGGCTTTTATTCCGAGCCGGGCCAGTCTTGTCGCAAGTGTGCCTCCGCTGTTGGCCTCCTTTATGCCGGAGGTAAGTGGGCTTTTTGCTCCCACCGAGAGACGTCCCGAATTTGGCACAGAGGTGCCGGCAAAAAGACCTGGAGCGAAAATAAGCTTGTTTTCCCTACTCAATGGATGGATACTCGGGTCAACTTCCATTGACAATATTCTGTCAATCAGGGCTCGGCCCCCCAAAGGGTTGAGCTCCTTGGGTGCCATTTCCTCTATGATTTTTTGGTTCGCTAAATCAACCCTTATAATTCTATCCATCATGCCTCCCTTTCCAAACTGAGATTTCACGACTTCCACTATGGGCTATTTTATCGATTATTCCACCCTATTGCGCAACTTTCCTATCCCCTCAATCTCCACTTCAACCACATCTCCCGGCTTCATGGGAGCGATACCCTTGGGTGTTCCAGTGGCCACAATATCTCCAGGTAACAGGGTCATCCATGTGGAGAGATGATGTAGGATCTGTTGCACGTTAAAGACACAGTTCTTTGTATTGCCTTCTTGCATAAGCCTACCGTTCAAATACGTTCTGATGTTGAGGTTGTTAGGATCCAGATCAGTAACCAAGTAAGGACCGATAGGTCCGAAGGTATCAAAGCCCTTACTTAGGGTAAGCAACAAGGGGTTCTTTGAAACCAAGGCCCTTTCGGTCACGTCATTGAAACATGATAGCCCCAGGACGTATTCCATGGTCTTATGTTCGGGTACATCTTTCATCTTCTTTTTGATTACAATGGCAAGCTCCCCCTCATAATCAACGCGTTCAGCGCCTTTGGGATAAAGGATAGCACTTTCATGACCAATGAGAGAGCTTGGCGGTTTTAGGAAGTATATGGGCTTTTCCGGAACCTGTGCACCGATTTCCTCAATATGCTCATAGTAGTTAAGTCCTATGCAGACCACTTTTGTAGGAACTGTGGGTGGAAGGAATTTGATGTCTGATAAGGCATAAGACTCTCCTGTTTCCTCAAAATGGGTGAATAAAGAACCACTGAGCACAGCGATTTCTCCTTGTCTTATTACGCCCGTATGCGTTCTTCCATGGTAACTGAATCGTGCGAATTTCATGCCTCCCTCTCTTTCTGTGGGTAGAGATCCTGTTTCCTTTGAGGCTCACTGGATCAAATAAGAGATCCTCAAGAAAGATGTTTCTATAAATCCCTTTTACATCAGACTCTATACTTCTATCTGATATGCTATTTCATATAAATCCATATCAACCGGGCCAGTTGTCAATGACATGAACTCAGGCACAATGTCCTTGTGCTGAGGATTATCGGTCCAGGCCTGAACTTGCTTTGCCTTTTCCCAGAACATGAGAACCACGAATTCTCCATTGTCCTTTTTGGCCAAATAAGCTCCTTTGAACCCTTGTTGCTTGGATATAAGGGGAGCCCACTTTTCTTTAACCCAATAGCTCAATTTTTCCAAGTTTTCAGGAGATACTTTTGATCGTGTTATTTTGCAAAACATTGATAAACCTCCTTTCCTTTCATCCTATTTGTTTTCCCTTAGAGGCTTGAGATGGATTCAGGTTCATATGAATGGACACCTGATTGGAATATACGTGTAGTACCCAGAGATATGTCATTTGATCATGTGGGCCGGAAACCACAGGGCCAATTGGGGAACAAGGATAACTATTGCCACACCTACCAGTTGAAGAATGAGAAAAGGAATAATTCCTCGTACAATATGCTTGCCAAAGCTGATTTCCGGAGGGGATACACCTTTAAGATAAAAGAGGGTTGGCGCCATAGGTGGGGTTAGGAATGAGGTCTGCATTATCATACAGAAGACAATGCCTGCCCATAGTGGATCAAGGCCAATGTCCATAATGACAGGGGAAAAAATGGGAACAAGAATGGGGATAATTCCGACCCATTCCATAACAAAACCCAAAAGCAAGAAGGCCAGTCCCATTATCAGGAGCATGGTCGTGGGATTAACCTTTAAACCCAGTAAGGCGGTTTCTACTAGCTCACCTCCACCAACCACCATGAATGCACCGGTAAAGACAAAGGCCCCGATTACTGTCCACATGATCATGGAGACAACCTTTAGACTTTCAAAAATGGACTCTTTCAAGGTCTTCCAGTCGAGTTTGCGATAAAAGGCGGCGAGCAGTATTGACGCGGCTGCACCCATTGCAGCAGCTTCTGTAGGAGCTGCTACACCAAAAAAGATGGAGCCCATGACTGCCAATATGACAAAGAGGGTGGGTATCAGGGAGGTAGACATTAGCCAGAGCTTCTTTTTAAGGCCGATATCTCTTTGAGAGGCAGGCAGTGGCGGCCCTAACTCTGGTCTGAAATAGCATTTGACGGCAATATAGAGGATATACAAAAGAGACAGGAGCAGACCGGGAAATACCGCACCCATGAAAAGCTTTCCAACTGACAACGATGCCATTGGCCCATATACGACCAACATTACACTGGGTGGAATGAGAATACCCAGGGTGCCGCCAGCACAGACTGCGCCTGTACTCAAAGCCGGATCGTAATTCCTCTTTAACATGGCCGGGAGGGCGAACAGCCCCATGGAAACAACAGATGCGCCCACAATACCAGTGGCTGCTGCCATGATGGTGCAGATCACGACAGTAGTTATGGCCAGCCCGCCCCTTAAGCCGCCCAAGGCGATATGGAAGGCCGAAAACAGACGTTCGGCCGCCCCTGATCGGGACAACATCATGCCCATATAGACAAACAGTGGAATAGCTACGAGTTCATAATGTTCCATCACCGCATAGGCGCGAAGAAGTAAGGTATGGATAAAGCTGGGTCCTCCTCCGAATAAACCCACAAGCAGACCGCTTCCGAGCATGACAAAGGCTACCGGAAACCCGAGAAAAACTCCTACTAAAAGCCCGCCAAACAGGAGTAATAGTGAAATTTCGGTGCCCAAGTTAAAGCTCCTTTCCTTTGATAATCATGGCAAGAGCGTTAATGAATTTTGCTATCCCTTGAAGCAAAAGCAGAAAAGCAGCTAGGGGGATAATGGTCTTAAAGGGATAGATAGGTGGGCTCCAGTAGCTTGACATGCTTCTCTCAAGTGTCTCCCACGACTCTGCTGCGTAGAATATACCAAAGTAAAAAAGTGCGCCTATTGCAGGAAAGAAGAATATCAAATACCCGATCACATCCGCGATGGCCTTTCCCCTTTCTGAAAATTTTATATAAAAGACCTCTATGCGGATATGGGCCTCTTCCAAGAGTGTATATGCCCCTCCTATCATAAATAGCACGCCACAGAGCATATAGGACAGATCAAACGACCAGACCGTTGGGGCATTGAACAAATACCTGGCTACTGCGTCATAGACAAGCTCAAATATCAGGGGGAGCATAAGCCAGGCAACGGCCATACCTGACCATCGACTTAATCGGTCAACAGAATGGATAAAAATCTTGATTGTTTTCAAAGTGGACCTCTGTGCTGCCAGTTAATGGTTTTAAGTGGGCCTTTCCTTTAGTGGTTCCTGAGCTACACAGGGAAGGTATGGTAAATGGAAAAGCCCACTCCTTTTCAGCGGTCCGCAAAATCCCTCACAATGCCTATTGAAAAGATTGCAGTTTCTTGTATGCCTGCCATTTTTTGTGAAACTCTCTCTGAGAATTCAGCACCTTGGCATAGAAGGGGTCCTTCTTTGCATGTTCGTCGAATACAATCTTTCCAAGCCTTTTGATTTCGGCCACCACATCCGGAGAAAGGGTAATGATCTTAACCCCCTTTGACTTAAAAAATTCCACAGCCGCAGCATCTTGTACTGTCCACTCGGTCATACTCTTTAGTGCTGTCTCCTTCAAGGCGGCCTTGACAACATCCTTAAGATCGTCTGGAAGTTTGTTCCATTTATCTTTGTTTACGAGTGTCTCAAAGGGCCCACTTGTCTGGTGAACGCCAGGAAACACCAAGTATTTGCAGATCTCATAAAGCCCGAGACCTTTATCAAATGAAGGAACACTCATTTCGGTGGCATCCAGTACACCTCTTTCGAGAGCAGTATATAGCTCTCCCGAAGGCAGGGTCATTACAGAAGCCCCCAGCCTTGTCAAGACCTCACCCCATTCACCGACAGTACGGTACTTGAGTCCCTTGAAATCCGCCAATGTTTTAATTGGCTTACGAAACCATCCAAGGCTCTCTTGACCATATACCGCATACGTAGGAAGGACCTTAACATTGTAACCTTTTCTATCATACATTTCTTGCCAGAGATTGTAGCCCCCTCCGGTCTCACACCATGCCAGAAACTCGAGTTGGTCAAAGGCACCAAAGGAAGCACCAAATAACACAGCAGCGGGAAATTTGCCCTTGATGTACATACTGGTGCTGAAGCTCATATCGAGCGATCCTTTGCTAACAGCCTCCTGTTCACTGAAAGGTGGAACAATTGATCCACCCGTGTTCATCTGGATAATCAGCCTGCCATTGCTCATGACCTTGACTTTTTTTGCGAAATACGCTGCGGCCTTGTAAAACTGAAGCCCACTGCCGTATACAGAGGTTGCTATCCATTTAATGGGCTTTTGTTTAGCTGCTGCCTCTGTTGGCCCATTTGTCCCCAAAAACCCCACACCCAGTGCAAACACAATTACCACGGCAAAGACGCATAGCTGTAAAGATTTCTTTCTGATACACATAATTTCCCCCTTTCATCTTTTGATTGTTCTTTAGGGCTTGCCTTAGGCAATCCCGTGCTCCGCCTGGTTTAATCTAATTTGTAGTATCCCCTCACGGCGTCTAACCGACCCAATTGGGCTCCACCTAGCCATAGTTGGACGATTTTGTTGTCGCGCCAGTACTTTTCGATATTGTAGTCACGGAAATAACCGTAAGAACCCATGAGTTCCATGGCCTTGTTTGCCACCATAATGGCCATGTCAGTGGCATATACTTTTGCCATGGAAGCCCTGGACAAAGCCTGAGAGGAGTATGGGGCGCCATAAATTTCCGGCTTGGTTCCCATATAGGCGCACTGGAGCATGAAGGCCTTGGCGGTTTCGATTCCAATGGCCATATCCGCAAGCATGCCAGCGGCGATAGAGTGTTCTCTGATGGGCTTTCCACCCACAATACGCTCACCGGTGTATTTGAGGACATGTTCAAAGACTGCCATGGCATTGCCAACTGCATTGGCTGCGCTGGCCATACGGCCAGCAACAAGCTGGACCCTCAAGAGTTTTCCGTCCTCGCCAGGACCGGCAGCACAGTGTTCCTTTGGGACTCTCACATCGTCGAAATAAACATCACAATTCCTGTCTCCTTGAACACCTGCCTTGTTCTCGAATTTCCCAAAACTGAGTCCCCTTGCATCCTTTGGAACGTAAAGAAAGACCAGACCCTCCTCTTCCAATTCTGGGTCAGTCTGACACAACACACAGTAAAGGTCTGCTACCCCAGAGTTGGAGGCCAGGGACTTCTGTCCGCTGATAACCCATTCATCTCCATCGAGCTTTGCTTTAACGCGGACCGAACGGCCGTGGAAGTGGTCTACATTTTCAACATCGCAACCACTATGAGGCTCTGTTATCGAGAAGCAGGCCAGATGCAGCTTGTCACCAGTGAACCAAGGAGCATAGGTATCCATAACGGTTTTATTGTTTGCCATTATGGCAGGCCGGAGTGCCCATTCAGTAACCGCCCATGAAAGATTGATACCCATGTCTCCCCGGGCCAATTCCGTGCGGAGAAGCAGACGAGAAAAAGGCGACGGCATGCCGTCACCTCCAAACTCTGGGGGAATTAGGGCCCTAAAAAGACCCAAATCCACCATCTTCTGCAAGATCTCAGTTACAATAACGTGGTCTTTGTCATCATCGATTAGTTGCCGAACTGGAAATATCTCCTTCTCGACGAATTTCCTTACGGTGTTCAGAAGAAGGCTATCTTCCTCTTTTACAAATAAGTCCAGATATTCCATATTTTCCCTCCTTGCAGGAGCCTGCAATCTACAGGCCCAAATAAAGAATTAAAGTAGTTGTTTTGTTGTTTATGGGGTAAACCAAGTTGGCCAGAAATTTCCCTTTTCATAAAAACTTGAGACCGTAATTATCCCAAAAATGGTCTTTTGGTCATACTCAGGTCAGACCACACATTTCAAAAAAATATGACCCATTAAGAAGATGGCTTACGGGAATCCAGGACCAGAAAATGATTTCTCATAAGCTCTTCCGCCTTTTCTTCGTTCCCTTCAACGATTGCCTCATAGATTCCTTCGTGGGCCTTTGTTACTGCCTCCGCCGCATCAGGAACAAATCTCAGCGCGTCTTTCCACCTTTCCGCGTGGCTGCGTTTTAGCAGAATCTCTAGAATTTCGTATAAGAAGATCAAGAAATCATTGTGTGTTGCGTTTATGACGCCTTTATGGAACTCGAAATCAGCCTGCGAGGCCCCAATTCCTGAATCATCTTGATTCGATACTTTTTGCATTCTGGACAGGGTACTTTTGATATATGCGAGTTCTGCTGGAGAAGCCCGTTTGCAGGCCACACGGACTGCCCCGCATTCTATTATTTTGCGTACTTCCAGAATATTTTCTGAAATCGTTGGCCGGAGAGACATAGCTAGACCGAAGACCTTTGACAGTGAATGAGGATCAGGTTGAACAATAGAGGCACCATTTCCAGGAATAACAGAGAGTACCCCAAGCATTTCCAAGGCGCGTAAGGCCTCCCGTAGACTAGCCCGACTGACTTGAAATTGGGCTGCTAGGTCTCTTTCTGGAAGGAGCCGATCACCAGGTTTAAGATTTCCACTAGTGAGGGCTTTTTTGAAGTATTCCAAAATAGCCTCAAAAACCCGTTTACGACTTTCTGTTATGACTATATCTTTTTTCATAGGAATAATTGGGCTTGCCACGGTCTGACCAAACTATACAAACAAACTTTTTTCCTGTCAAGAAAAAAACACTTGGCCGAATTGATCACTGAACCTACTTTTACCTAAAATCAGTAATGTCCGGTTAAGTTTTTGCATAAGGTGAATGGGGATAATTATCCTTTGCCCAGTGGATAGGTTGGCGATTCATTCTATCCATAGCCCTGGTCTCATTTAAGATTTG
>JAFDIV010000031.1 GCA_019307815.1 Deltaproteobacteria bacterium | reverse complement strand
AACTTCATGGGCGCTTCTCCTTTCTTTTTAGGTTTTTGTGATGAAAACCCTTTTAAAGGAAAAGCGCCTTTTTTTCTACCTTTACAGAATTCACACAATAAATATTACACTACCTAGCAAGTTGTAGGGGGATTGGCAAAATCTTGGAATTTTGAGTCACTTTCTGCTTTTTGGCCCTTAAGTATGTCACATAATTCCAAAAGGACTGATCCATGACCTTTGTTTTGCTCCAAAGATAAGGAAAATGGCCGTAATATATGGAGAGTTGCTTGTAAGCGTTTTGGGGTGTTTCCTTTTGTTGCCGTAATTTCCAGGCTGCTGCTATTAGGCCAGCCCTATCCGCGCCAGCCTTGCAATGGATAAGCATGGGTTTTGGAGCACTCTCAATTAAGCACATAACTTTTTCCAATTGGGTAGGGGAGACTTTTTTCTAGGGGACAGGTGGAAAAACAAAACCTTTACTCCTTTTTGTTTCGCGACCTGCGTTTCCTCTCTGTACCACTTCGAGGCTTGTTTTTTCCCTCTAAGATTCAAAATACTTTTTATTTGATATTTATCGATATACTTCACCAATTCATCCTTGTCGAGTTGGGCCGAACGGTAAAGAATACCTTCTTCGACAGCATGAAAGTTGCCTAGCTCTTCCATGTAAATATACCGGGCTAAGCCTGATAGGCACAGTATGGATAGAACTACTATAATGAAGGTACGTTTAGACATGTATGAGATTTCCTTGGGTTGTCGTTTTTCAAAACACAAATGAAATGTTTAGCCCTAATCCACGCCAAATAGGTAACGGCATATAGATTATGAATCCACCCTTTGCAATAAGGCTAATTATAAAAATACAATATGATCAGAAGATTGCCGGGGGGTTACAATTTGGTAATTTTTGGAGTAGGGGGGACCCAATAAAAGTCTGAAGATCAATATTAGGAGGTTGAATGAAGGGGAAGGCTTATAGTGAAGGTGACGCCTTTTCCTTGGGTACTTGAAACATATATTCTTCCACCGTGAGCCTCCACGAGGGCTTTGGCAAGGCTGAGACCGAGACCGCTTCCAGGTTGAGAGCGGCTTTTGTCTCCCCTGTAAAAGCGATCAAATAGATAGGGGAAGTCCGCTTCCAGGATTCCAATTCCCGTATCTGCTACGGATATCACTGCTGTTGAATTTCTTTCTCGCGCAGATAAGACCACCTTTCCCCCTTCAGGAGTATACTTGATGGCATTATCTAGGAGGTTGGCCACTGCACGCTGCAAGCGTGGAACATCAGCTATGATTTCCAAAGGCTGGGCTGGGAGATCTACTTCCAAGATGATTTTCTTATCTTGTGCGACAGGCTCAAATAATTCGGAGGCATCTGTAATGATTGCTCTTGCATCCACAGGGGATTTTGACAATTTAGCCAAACCAGCCTCTGTTTGAGCAATCTCCAGCATAGTGTTTATCATATTTATAAGACGATCTGTCTCTTCTGATACGGAGCTAGCCATTTCCCTATAGGCAGGGAGATCTGGTTTGCCAGTGAGAGTTGTTTCAATTATTCCTCGAATCCTTGTAAGTGGGCTGCGGAGGTCGTGGGCGATGTTGTTTGTCACGTCTTGGAGTTCCTTGATAAGTGCAGATATCTTTTCAAGCATTTCATTAAAGGCCAAGGCCAAGCGTCTTATCTCCGCCCCCTCTCGACCCAGGGGTACCCGCATACTGAGGTCACCCCGGCTTATACTTTGAGCTGCCCTAGTGACTCGCTCTACCCCAGACATGGCCCTTCGGGCCACAAACCAACCCACAATACCGCCGCAGACTACCATAATGATTAAGGTGCCCGCGAAGACCCGGCGGTATTTTGCCATTAGTGCCTCATTTTTTTGGAGTGCATAGCCGATTTGGAGTACATTGGCGTCAGTAAGCCTTTTTTGGAGCAATCGAAATCTTCTGTGGTTGACTTCAAGCGCCAGTGTTCGGAAAAGCACTTTGTCTTGTGGAGATAAATTAGGTGATTTTAATCTGGAATGTAACCCCGACCACTGGGTGGTGTTAGACGAGACTAGAATTTGTCCATCTGGGCTGACCAATCTAAAAAAAATGCGGTTGATGCCCTCCGAGTGTGCCTCGCGGTTGAATTCCTCAGCTAAGGCCTTTCTGCCATGTTTCAAATAGAGGCCTTCGAATTCTTGTGCCTCTCTGGCAAGATTTTCGTCCACACGGTGATAAAGATTATTGGAAAGGGTCACATATAAGAGTATGAAGACAGCCAAGGACAGGGCACCGAAGAGCCCCACGTACCACAGGGTAAGTTTAAATGTGAGAGAGTGCAAAGGGTTAGCCTCTTTTTTCGAGCACATAACCGATACCGCGAATCGTATGAATAAGCTTTGGTGAGAAAGGCCGATCTATCTTGTCTCAAAGTCTACAGATTCGGGCCTCTACTACATTTGTCTCAGGATCGAAATTATAGTCCCAAACATGTTCTATAATCATAGTCTTAGAGACTGGGCGCCCTGCGTTTCGCATAAGATATTCCAGAAGGGCAAACTCTTTTGGTTGAAGCTCAATCTCCTTTTGGCCGCGGAATACCTTACGACGTAACAGATCGATCTTGAGATCTTCAACTGTAAGTGATGTGGGCTCAGGCATCGCATTTGACCTGCGTATAAGGGCCTGAATTCTGGCCAGTAGCTCCGAAAATGCAAAAGGCTTTACCAGATAATCATCTCCTCCAACTTGAAGTCCTTTGACACGATCGTCCACTGAGTTCTTGGCGCTCAAGACCAAAACAGGCGTCATTACCTTGTGTCGCCGTATCGACTCGATGAGTGTGAGGCCATCCAATTTGGGGAGCATAATGTCTATTACAGCTGCATCGTAGGATTCGGAAGTGGCCAGAAAAAGCCCTTCCTCTCCATCAGTAGCATGTTCTATTGAAAATCCAGCCTCCTTCAAGCCTCTTATTATAAAGGCGGCTGTTTTTTGATCATCTTCCACAAGAAGTATTTTCATCCGCTTTTCCTGTTGCCACGGCTAAATTTATATTCTGACATAAGCTCCCGGATCTTTGCTACTATGGAGGTGGCCTTATCGTCTTCCATAGGCGGGGTTGCTTTGAGGTCGCCCATTTCCACAAGTACTTGGGCAATAGTACTGGGAGATTCTTGCTGGTAAAGTTCTCGTAGTTGATGTAAGAATTGGCCTATTTCCCACACCTGCTTCAGGGAATCGGGATAGGGCTCCCCAGGGCCCTCTAACTTGAGTGAGGAGTTTGTTACAGCCCGCCATTGCTCGGGGGCCAGATTCGCACCGACAGATATCACCCCACTTAGGCTGGGATATTCCAAAAAGCGGGCCTCTTCTCCGTCATAAATCCTGAAATCAGTCTGAGCCCGGATGGCCTTTTGATAGTTATAGGCGCGCTCAAGTGTACCAAGGAAAATAAGCCCCCTAATAAAATCCATCTTGACCAATTCTTTCAGGACAGAGGTTCGGATATTTTTTCTCTTGATTGAGCTTCGAACCTGGGCTACTTGGTCAGGATCATTTACAAGGATGAAAGGCCGTGAGGCCAACAGGTGAAGTTCTTTGTAAAGCTGTGGGAGGCCCCGGTTGCTGTGGTACAATAATGGAGTGTCGACCCAATAAATGGTGCCAGCAAAGGGTCTGCTTTCACTGATTTCCTGGAGGGCAAAGAGATTTCGTCTAGTTTTTTCCTCGTCTTGGTCTGTTATCCATACGAATAGGGCCATGTCTGATGAAATGGTGGCCATGGCCCTTTCCAGGAGTTCCTTTCGCACTTTCAGCCTAAGTCGGCTCCCTTCACCTGTCCATGGGCTTGCCAACAAGACCCCGTGAACATGATCCATAATGCGTTCCAGGTGCCTTTCGAGGGCTTCAATATCAAGGTCCCCTCTTTCATTTAGGGGTGTTATTAAATCAATAATCAGTCCTCGAGGTGGACTTGGGTATTCCATTGATCCTGAATTCCTCCCTACCAAGCAGGTCATGAAGGTGGGCGATCCCTTTAACACGTTTGGATCTGTCCACCACCACAAGGTGGGTGATGCCATAAAGCTCCATTATGCCTAGTGCCTCGGCTGCAGTCTGGTCTTCCCCAATGGTTTTGGGAGATTGGGACATAATTTCTTCTACCAAAAGCTCGTGGATGTCCTTTTTCTTTAATAATGTCCTTCGCAGATCCCCATCCGTTATGATGCCCTTCAGTCTTTTTTCACTATCTACGACCAGAGTAGCGCCTATTCCTTTGGCATTTATTTCCCTTAGGGCATCTCCCACCCTGGTGCCCAGGGAAACCATGGGCACGTTATTATCCGTAAGCATCACTTCTTTGACCCTAATGGCCAGGCGTTCTCCGAGTGAGCCACCAGGGTGAAATTTTCGGAAGTCTTCCTTGCCAAACCGACGTTTATTGATAAGGACTACTGCCAGCGCATCTCCCATAGCCAGGGCGGCCGTGGTACTGGCAGTTGGCGCAAGACCAAGGGGGCAGGCCTCCCGTTCTACGCCAACGTCAATGATCACATCGCTTGAAAGGGCCATGGGAGAGTTGGGTGCACCAGTGAATGAAATAATTTTGGCACCCATTTTCTTCAATATGGGCAGGATGGTATTGATCTCCGGTGTCTGGCCGCTGTTTGAGACGGCCAATATGATATCATCCCCTGTGACCATGCCCAAATCACCATGGATGGCCTCGGCCGGGTGCAAAAACAAAGATGGGGTCCCCGTACTGTTTAGGGTAGCGGTTATTTTCCTTGCCACGAGGCCGGATTTCCCCATTCCGGTCAAGATAACCCTTCCTTTAGACTTGAGAATCATGTCCACGGCCTTTTTGAATTCCGGCCCAATACGATCCACAAGCCCAAGGATTCCGTGGGCCTCGATCTTCAATACCTCTTTTGCCTGTTCTATGACCATCGAAGTCCTTTCTATTTTGGTTTTTGCATAAGGTTTCAAAGGTTTTACCACTTTACATAACCCATGTTCAAGAAGGAAGTTGATTTCCAAAGAAAAGGCGGATCAGAGGGAAAGAAAATTCGCTGGACGGAAATAGCTCCACTTTGGTAATGTATGTATGATCCAGGTGCCCCATGGGGGCTTAACCCGCCACCGAGCCTTGGCGGGTTAAAAGGGAACCCCGTGAAAATCGGGGACGGGCCTGCCGCTGTGAACGGGGACGAACGCCGCAACATGGGATACTGTTGAGCGTGAGACGGTATCCATGTAAAGCCACTGTCCGGCACTCAACATCAAGAAGGGATTAGCAAGGGACGAAGATCTCGCTTATGCTAGGGGAATATTGCTATTACGCAGGCTTCCCTGAGAAGTTGAGTGCCGGATGGGAAGGCGCGGCAAGCCCTGCTGAATTTCCTAGAATGATACCGGGCAACAGGGCAAGTAGGATGATCCGTGAGTCAGAAAACCTGCCTGGACAGAAATGAGTCGTGAGGACCGAGGCATCCGGTATGGTAGGCATGTATTGGTGTGAAATCCCCAGACCGCATGGCGCTCGGGGATTTTTATTTTGCCTATTATGAGCACTACTAGATGAGTGAGTTGTTCGTTTCGAGAAATGAAAGGGAAAATTCCCATATATTTTGGCCTCCTATTCCTGGCTTTTGCAATTGGGTTATGGAATGTCTCGCCCACATGGTCCATGACCTATGTAGATGCCCTGGGTAGACACGTAAGCCTTGATGGGCCGCCTAAACGCATTGTCTCCTTGGCCCCTAGTCTCACAGAAATGCTTTACTATTTGGGGCTGGGCGATAGGGTGGTTGGTGTCACCACGTTCAGCGATTATCCGCCAGAGGCGGCCAGGAAGCCGAAGGTAGGAAGCTATGCTCATTTGAATGTTGAAAAGATCATTGAGCTTAATCCAGATCTGGTGGTCGGGACAAAAGACGGTAACAGCCCTACAGTGATCCATCTATTGGAGCAGGCTGGGATTCCGGTTTATATTGTCAACCCGAGAAGGGTGAAAGACGTTGGAACGACCCTATATGATATGGCAAGGCTGTGTGGTGTTGAAGAGAAAGGCAGATTACTATCCCAGCGCTTGGCCCACAAGGTACAGTATGTCCAAGACAAGGTGAAGGGCCTGAGGCGGCCCCTTGTTTTCTTACAGATCAATTTGAGGCCGATCATTACGGTCAATAAGAATACGATTCATAATGATGTGATTCGTCTGGCCGGGGGCATTAATATGGCAGAGAACGAGCCTATCACCTATCCCACCATAAGCCTTGAAGAGGTACTGAAGCGGAGACCAGAGGTTATAGTAATTTCGTCCATGGAACGGGGAGGGAGGTTTGAGAAGGCGAGGCAAGACTGGATGAGATGGAAGAGTATCCCGGCAGTAAGGGACAACAGGGTGTATCTACTGGACTCAGATTGCTTGGACCGACCTTCACCACGCATCATTGATGGCCTCGAGACACTGGCAAGGTTGCTCCATCCAGACCTCGAATGGGAGGGGCTAGGGAGGGAATAAATGGACAGCCATATCATTAGAAGGCCGCTGACCCCTGGGCGTGTTCTCAAAGTTTCATCCATTTTGGGAGTGTCTCTGGCCGTAACTGTTATAATCTCACTGATGTTGGGAACTGCAAATGTTTCTTTGGAAGATGTGCTCAGGATGTTTTTTCATGGTTCCCAGGTCAAGGAGTCGGCAAGGTTGATTGTGCTGAAGATACGGCTGCCCCGGATCTTCTTGGCCGGATTTACTGGTTTTTCCCTCTCCCTTGGAGGCCTTGTGTTCCAGGCCCTTTTGAGGAACCCTTTGGCCGATCCCTTTGTGCTTGGGGTATCCAGTGGTGCTGCATTTGGAGCGGTGATGGGAATCATTTTTGGGGTTGGTTTTAGTATAGGCGTACCCCTGTTTTCCTTCTGTGGTGCCTTGTTAACTATCTATTTGGTACTGACCATTAGCAGAAGAAAGATGGGTGTTGAATCGGCCACTGCTATTTTGGCGGGCGTGATAGTAAATGCGTTTTTTACTGCTATCATTATGTTCTTTATAGCCACCTCTTCTGAAGACCGCCTCCATTCCATGCTCTTCTGGCTCTATGGCGACTTGTCCCAGAGTCAGATTGCCTATTCAGGTATCATCGCTCCAGTGGCATTCTTTGGCTTTGCCTTGCTCTATTCCTTTTCAAGACATTTGAATTTGCTTGCAGCGGGTGAGGAGGCAGCCCTTCATTTGGGTGTAAATGTGGAACGGGCAAAGTTCATTTGTTTTATCACCGTTTCTTTAATGGTGGGACTGGTTGTGTCTTTTTCGGGCTTGATCGGTTTTGTCGGGTTGATCGTGCCACATTTGAGTAGGATGATACTTGGATCAGACCATAGGCTGTTGATGCCAGTGTCGGCCTTGGGAGGTGCCCTGTTTTTGATTGTTGCGGATACAGCGGCAAGGACGGTGATTTCGCCCAGTGAGCTTCCCGTAGGCGTGATTACCGCGTTCCTAGGCGCTCCGTTCTTTATCTACCTTTTAAAGACAAGGGGGAGCCGATGGACCCGGTGATCCGTTTCAATCATGTGGGGTTTCACTATGGGGGGCCTTGGGCCTTGAGAGATGTTGAATTCACTGTTGGTGAGGGAGAGCTTGTTGGGGTGCTCGGGGCAAACGGCTCTGGGAAGACAACTCTCCTTAAGATTGCCGATGGGTTGCTCGTACCGCAAAAAGGCGAGGTCTTTTTAAAAGGAAGGCCCCTTTCTATCTACTCAAGGGCAGAACTTGCTAGAGAAGTGGCAATGGTGCCCCAGGAGACCCATTTTCACTTTGCCTTTTCTGTCCTTGAAGTGGTGTTGATGGGAAGGTTTCCTTATCTTGGCCGGTTTCAGTTTGAAGGAAGGAGGGATATGGAGGTGGCTCGTGAAGCGCTGGCAGCCACCCATTCCACTGAGTTGGCGGAACGCTCAATATATGAATTGTCAGGGGGGGAAAAGCAACGGGTTCTCATTGCCAGGGCCTTGGCTCAGGAGCCAAGCCTGATCTTGCTGGATGAGCCGACCTCTTTTCTTGATTTGAAATTCAAGAAGGAAATATTTGATCTTATTTCGTCTTTGGTGCACTCTCGATCCTTGAGCGGGCTTGTGGTGTCTCATGATATCGAACTTGCGGCCGCGTATTGTGACAAACTTGTTATGCTGAAACATGGCCGCATTGCCAGTATGGGTTCACCCGAAGATATTGTGACCTCTCAGAATATAGAGGACGTGTATGGATGTCCTGTGGTGGTGGATGAAAATCCCTTAACAGGTGCTCCGAGGGTCAGTGTGGTGTGAAAGCGCACTCAGCCTTCGGCTTACGGCTCCCATTGAAAATCTAGCATTTATGGATAGAAACCAGGTAACCATGAGCTTGCGTTAAGCTGTTGAATGAGTTGATATATCGTTAAGTGAGGAAGAAAGAATGATGGTGATTTTTCAAAAAGGCGGACCTGTGATGTATCCACTTCTGGTCTGTTCAATCATTGCCTTGACAGTGATTATTGAGAGATTCTTGTTTTGGGCCGGGGAGGATATGAGGAGAAATCAAGGGCTTGTGGATGAGGTTTTGGAGCTTTGTCAAAAAGGGGATTGGAACAGGGTAAAAGAAAAGGTAATGGGCTCTAAGGATTTTGTGATCAGGATCTTGGTGAGTGGTATTCTTCACAGGGAATTTTCCATGACAAAGGCCATGGAGGCAGCCGCCTCAGAGGAAATTAAGAGAATGAGAAGATTTATGAGCATGCTGGATACAATGATTACTGTGGCTCCACTTTTGGGAATTTTTGGAACAGTCATTGGAATCATTAGTTCATTTGAGCTCCTGGGCAGCGCGGGGATCGAGCACCCCCAGGCAGTGACAGCCGGGATTGCTCAAGCCCTTATCACCACGGCAGCAGGTCTGGCGATCGCAATCCTTTCGGTTTTGCCTTACAATTATTTTAACTCGCGCGTGGAAGATGCAGCCCTCACCATCGAAAAGTATGCCACTAGCCTTGAGATTGTGTATGAGAAGCTAGCAAGCCAGGAGCAGGTAGAGGAGGAGTCAGTATGAAGGTGAACCTGGGAAAGGAGAGAAAGGTTCGGATAGAGATGCTTCCCCTTATTGATACGGTTTTTCTGCTTTTGGTTTTTTTTATCTATGGCATGCTTTCCATGGCTGTTCATCATTCACTGCCAGTGCAGCTTCCTTTGTCCAGCACCGCCAAATTGGACAAAAGCACATTCCTTTCCGTTACTGTAAAGGCTGACGGAAGCGTGTTCTTGGACAGGCAGCCAGTAACAATGGATTCCCTTACCGATGAGCTTCGGGCAAGGTCCGGGGGCGAAAGATCAAGAGGCGTGCTCCTCTTTGCGGATCGGACCGTATCATATCAAACTATTTTTAAGGTGCTGGACAAGATAAGGGAGGCAGGTCAAAGTCATATCTCCCTGCAGGCGGAGGTGGAAAATCAATAGTGGGTAGGTTGATCGTAGCCGCTTGTGTGGCAGTTGGTACGCATGCAATATTATTGATGGCGGGACCTGGGTTTTTGCCACGGCCTGTTCCACCTAATGTGCTGAGCCATCCAATTACCATGACTCTAAATGTAGTTAGCCCCCCTATGCCTATTTCCTCTCCCAAACAAGCTACCCAAGAAGTGGAAAAAGAGATTAAAATTCCCGTGAGCAAACCCAAAATACCAAAGGCCCATAGGCCTAAAGTCACCAAAAAGAAGACGGTCAAGAAAAGACCTATTCCATTAGCAAAAAGGAAGGCACCCAAACCTATTGTCAAGAAAAAGAGGGAGGAGCCCACAAGTCACCGCTCGCATGAGGCTTTGATCCAAAAAAAGTCTCCCTTGCCTCCGGAGCCCCAGGAGCCTAAAGAGCAATCTTCTGATTCTTTGGAACAAGTGGATGAGCCCTCACATCCAGATACGCCGGTTTCTGAAAACGCCAATGTATCTCAGGGTGACTTTGATATCTCCAATGATGTGCTCTTTGATGCTGATCAAAGGGTCGTTGCATCCCTCTCACCTTCAACTGCACCCACTGAATCTATTGTGGAGGCAAGGCCTGAGTACCTGAAAAATCCTCCTCCCTTTTATCCAATGATAGCCAAGAGAAGAGGTTATGAAGGTACGGTCATCTTGGAGATATTGGTCACCAAGGAAGGGAAAGTGGGAGATCTGCGGGTGTTTCAGTCAAGTGGCTACAGGGTTCTGGACAAGGCCGCCATGCGATCCGTGAAAGGGTGGTCCTTTGAACCGGGCAGGCGGGGAGACAAACGGGTGGATATGTGGGTCAAGGTACCTATACGGTTTGTGCTGAGGTAAATATAGAAGCCAGGAGCCAGTAGACAGGAGATAGGGGTCGGAATAGGACGTGGTCCACTATTAGCGATCAGCTAGTAACCTGCCCGAATGCGACGCTTTCGGGTAATTAATGAAAGAAACGCCACCGGATTGTCATTTCGACCCTGCCTGTCCGCCACAAATCATATAGGCGGACGAGTCGGCAGGCAGGCAAAGGGAGAAATCTTATAGAACCTCAGCTTGAAAAGATTTCTCGTCGTTTTCACTCCTCCCCGCCCGCTGCGGGCAGGGAAATGACATGAGTACAAAGTCCTGCTCCCATGATTATTAAATGAGTGCCTGATAGGGCCGTTTTGGCAATGCCCCGTCGCCCCCGTTCCCTGTCAGTTAGGGTCGCCCAGCAAATTAGTAGGAGGCAGAGAACGAGGGGAAATCAGGTGGCGCTTTGACTAAAAAGATGTTTGCTAGGTCAATAAGGTGGGAGATAAGATATGAAAAAGCGTTTTGTTGTGCATGAACATCATGCCTCTCGGTTGCACTATGACTTTCGTCTGGAATTGGGTGGGGTTTTGCGCTCGTGGGCCATTCCCAAAGGACCTTCCATGAATCCTAAGGACAAGCGCCTTGCTGTGCTTGTGGAGGATCATCCCATTGAATACATTGACTTTGAGGGCATTATACCCGAGGGGTCTTATGGTGCAGGCCCTGTGGTTATTTGGGACAAGGGGACGTTTGATTTGATCAAGGAGCAGCCGAATAAAATTTCCTTTCGGCTTCATGGGGACAAGCTCAAAGGGGAATTTACCTTGGCAAGATTCAAAAAGGGCCAAAAGGGCAATGAATGGCTGCTGATCAAAAAAAGGGACGGATATGAAAACCCTGATTGGAAAATGACCCTGGCTCTGACACCGGAAAAGAAAGAAAGTCTGAAGGTGCGCGCGCCGTCCTGTGATGTCTCATGAATCGGAAGTTTTTTCGATTTGGAAGATAACGGTCCCCCCTCCAGTATAATCACATGGGTCAAGGCACTGGACATAGGCCTTGCCAGCCTCTTGAGATAGACCTATGTCTCGGGGATCAATACCTCGATAAAGTGCTATATGATAAGGGAGGATAGAGGCAAGAGAGTGCATGCACACATTGTGTGTTTCCTTGAGGTTGAATTTGTATCCTTCATCAAGGACGATCTTATCGCCGATTCGGTAAACAGGGCAGGTCCCTCTGATTTCTTTAACAGTTATAACCAATCTTTCCATTGGTCTCCTCCAATAAAGTCATATCACTCGTTATTCCTGAACCCCAAGGAGTGGAAGTTTCTTACGTGAAAGAAAAGCATTAACATGCCAAAGGGTGCCAAAACCGCAGAATATCGGACAAGGAATATCGAACGGCAAAGTCAGCATTTCGTGATTTTGCGGTTCCTTGTTCAATATTCGATATTCACCACGCGATGGTCTGCGCAATCTGGCGAGCCGAATTCATTGGACCAGTCCGTGTCAGGTCCCAATTTCCGAACTCTGCAAGATAGTAGTTAAGTTTAAATAAGGTCTAAAATGAGATATCTCACTATACCAGTATGTTTGCAGTCGGCAGAAGTTCCAGGAGCACATATCTCCTGTACTCGTGGGCTGCGCGCATGAAATGGTAAGTATCGGTTGTTTCGACGGTAGTATCCGGTTCGCGCTGATATTCTACCCTCCTTGGACGCCATAGGCTGTTGTTGTAATGGATTTGTTTGTCAATGGAGGTCACCCTATTAAACTTGCCTTTACCAATAGCCTTTTTCCATTTCCCAATACGATCTTCCTTAGGGGCCTCGAATCCTATGAGTGTCTTGAGAATGCCTTCAATCTTGTCAAATTCCATAGGTCCTTGGGGGTCTCTGGCTTCAGGCCAGACCTCTGCCACCTGCGAGAAAAATGCATACAGGCCTCGGCAGGCCCTTAGAAAGATAGATGGGTTGTCCCTTTCCACCGTCTCATTATCTCCTTTGTGGGTTTCGTATTGAAAGCGCCATTTTAGATAAGGCCTGTCTGGAAATGTGGCCACAGCAGCATGTCCCACGGGAACAAGCTCGGCAAAATCACTGGTGAACCGCGTCTTAAACTCCTCAAATTTGCTCCAGATATAATGGAGCACCGAAGAGTGGTGGTTGCCGGTGATTTCGATGGAGTCACTTTTGACCTTGTTCCAACTGTTCGCAATACCAAGAAATCCATTGTGGGAAAACGTGTCAGCAAAAACGTGTGCGACTATTCCTATTAAATGGGGCCAAAGTGCCTTGTTTTTCTTTGCCAATGCATACTTGAGTATTTTTTTGGCAATCTGGCTGTCTTCTCTGCATACCAGTTTTTCAGTGAAGATCTCTTTGGAGTTTATGTCCTCAGTAGAGGTGATGGTATTTCCGGGGAGGAAGTGAAATGGTATCCAGACCCTCCACTGATCGCCCGGCAAGGTGTTTTGGTAATCAATGGGCCGGTGGCTGGTCATGGTGGGTAACAGTCCCCTGCCGTCAGAAAGAACCACGGCCTCTGCATCAATTGCGTCATCCACAAACTGAGATGCGTAGGCAATGGTTTCGGCGGTTTTGTCCTTGATTCCTGCAGCCCTGCACAGTGCGTATACTCCATAAAAATGCATATCTATTTGCATGTTTTCCTCCTTTGCTATGCCTAGCTTGTTTTCATCCATAAATCGGAGATTTATGGATGGAGCGGTAAGCCGTCAGCAGTCAGGACCCTGCCCGCCTGTCTGCCGCCAGGCAGGAGCGTTGTGCTTCCGGGTGATTCATGAAAGAGATAAAGCCGTATCGTCATTTCGAGCCTGCCTGCTGCAGACAGGCGTAGTGAGAAATCTTGTACCTGTGGCAGAAAGATTTCTCCTCCCCGCCTGCTACGGGCAGGGAAATGACACTTGCCTGCCTTAGGAGCGGTCAGAAGATAACTATAGATAACTCCTTGCTCCCTTATAATGACGCCCGAAATATCGATTTGCCAGCGAATCTATCCTGATCCGTTTTCCTTTACTAGGAGCATGGATAAACCGGCCATTTCCCACATAGATTCCCACATGCGAGACATGTCTGTAGCTCGTGGTGGCGAAAAAGACCAGATCTCCTTTTTTAATCTTGTTCTTGGGAATCGGGATTCCCGTAAGCCATTGTTGATAGGAAGATCTGGGCAAATTGAGTCCGTTCAATTGGTAGACTGCCATGGTGAACCCACTGCAGTCAAATCCCTGTGCCTTGGAGGTCCCTCCCCATCGGTAGGGTATACCAATAAAGCTTTTGGCCGTTCTTACGATGTTTTTCCGCAATCGCGCCTTATATTTTTCATCTAAGATGGCGCCTGCCGGGGTCCTAGGTTTGACAATATAAAAGCTTCCAATAATGGCCTGGGAGTAAAGGGCCTTTGCCTTCCTCAATGCCTTGGTTTTTGTGGGAAAATTCCCGAAACGGACTTTGTAAAGGCCGGAAGAATCCCTAAAGTAGAAGGCCCAGATACCACGTTTTTGTAATGCATGTACCAGATGAGCTGCGTTGTCGAGCCTGGAGAAGGCCCCTACTTGAATGGTGTAACCTAACGGTATTACGGTCTTGGCCGATGGCGGTACAGCAACTTTAGGGGGTGGATGCGGAGCAGAACAAGAAATGGCCAGCAGGATCACGGCAAGGGCCAGTACAATGGGCCTTGTGTTTATGTTTGGAGTTTTCATAATCTCGCGGATAATGAGGGACGGCTCGCCTGAGAAGTAATATAGTGGGTCCGAAAATGGATTGTCAATTGTCAAAAATCATGTTTTTGGGCCTGATTATTGATTTTATTACCTCAAGGGAATATTATCTTTAAATTTTATGGAACAAGAAGAAGGAGAGACAGGAAGTGAAAATTGGGCTGAAAGAAGTGGCAAGAATGTTGGACCTTCCCGAGTTGAGGATTACGGAACTCTTGGAACACAATTACCACGTAGTGCATCCAGAGATGCGGCTCAGGGAGTTTGTTGAGCTACTCAAACGCAATGAATACCATTTTTTTTCCGTTGTGGATTCAAAGACAGGTAAATATTTGGGGCTTATCCATTTTGACGATATCCGTTCCTATCTCTTTGATACCAATCTTTACGATAGTCTTCTTGTGGAGGAGTTGATGGACCCCACGGTTCCTACAGTATCCCTTGACGATGAATTACCTGAGGTGCTAGAAATCTTTGAGCAAGGCCATGACTCCACATTGCCGGTAGTTCACGATGGCAGGCTTTTGGGACTTATCTCAAAGGCCACGATTTTGGACCATTCCCGAAGGGAGCTTATCGTTGAAGAGGAAGTTTAGTTTTTTGCTTGGCCTGTGGCGAATTCGCCCAATCGAGTGGCTCTGATAAGCCTTCCTTACTGGATTGCTCTCTGTTTTTTTCAAATCCCACCGTGTCTTAGACCTGTCATTTCGAGGTAACCGAGAAATCTTTTGGAGAATATTTAAGGAGCCAAGTCGATTTTTTGTAGACCAAAGTCGTCTTTCATTCGTCTTATAAGTCAAAAATCATGAAAGGAGGAAATGAGAATGAGGCGATTTTGGTCTGTATGTGGAATCGGTTGCTTGTTGGCGCTTTTTGTTTTTTGTGATGTGGCATTGGCAGGAAGGGTGGCAAGGAGACAAGTGCGTCAGCAGAAGAGGATCTACCAGGGCGTGGCCAGTGGTGAGCTCACCTATAGAGAGACTCGAAGGTTGGAAAGAGAACAGGTGCGCATCCAGAGGACGAAGCGACGGGCATGGAGTGATGGGCAATTGACCCCTAGGGAGAGGGTGCACCTCGAATTGATGCAGGACAAAGCTAGTGCGGACATTTACCGGCTTAAGCACAATGACATTCAAAGATAAGAAAAAAGGAACTGCTCAAAGGTTAGGAGCAGTTCTGCCCTTAATTAGTTTGCGGGTTGAGGTCAAGACAGAGTGGCCAAAACCATGAAGCGGGGCACCTACTGGACCGATATGATAGTATATGGTACCAACAGGGAAGAAATGCAACAATGTAACGCAGCCGGCGGGTGCCCATTCTGACTTGGAGGTCCTGACTGCAAGAGCACAGGCCGGTGATAGGCAGGCGTTCGATAACTTGGTGGATAGGTTTTGGCCAGACATTTTCCGGATGGTGTATTACAGGGTCCGATCTGCCATGGATGCCGAAGACCTTGCCCAAGACATCTTTGTGGTGGTCTTCAGGCGTATCAAGTCGTTGAAGGATCCATCACAGTTTCGCCCATGGTTGTTTACCATAGCCCTTAATTGTGTTCGGGACTTTCAGCGGAAAAAGAGATTTCGTGAGGTTTTTGGTTTTTTTACAGGAGGTGATGAGGATGCTGTCGGTTATTATGCGGTATCGGATGAACCCGGTCCATTGCACAATATCATGCGACAAGATTTTTGGGAACATGTAGGAAGTTTCCTGAGTAAACTTTCTAGACTGGAAAAAGAGGCCTTTACCCTTCGTTTTATGGATCAACTGAGCATTGGGGAAATAGCAGAGGTTTTGGGGAAAGGGCAAAGCACTATCAAGACACATCTTTATCGTGCGTTGACAAAGTTCAGGAAGGAATCACGTCTTGTTGGATTATTAGAAGGGATGGAATGATGGAAGGCGGGAATCAACACTTGACCGAAGATCAAATAACATGGGCCCTGGTGGATGAAAATGACCTACCTGAGCCTGTAAAGAAGCATTTGGAAAGGTGCCCCTTTTGCCAGGAAAGGAAGCATAAACTGGAGACCAGTCTAAATAATGTGGGAGAGCTTGCCACTCGCTTTAGCCCGGTTCCCCGCAGGAGGTTTGTGTCAGAACGAGAGAGATACGGGCTTGGATGGGCAATTTCTCCCTGGTATAGGGGAGTGCTTACCGCTGCTCTGGCAGGGTTTTTATTAGTTCTTATCTTTGGTGGCGGAAGGCTTTGGCATCCGCACAGCACCTCTGAGATTACTGCAGTGATGGAAGAGATGCGAGAGGACAGCAAATTAATGGCAGAGGTGGATGCACTGGTGGAAAACCCACTTCCACAGATCTATATGGAGATATTGGGCGAAGGCGTGGTTGAACTGGACATGGACTTTATGGACTTCTTAGTGCCAGACGTGATGGGCACAGAGGTCCAATCGACCAAGGCCTAACAAACACAACAAGGCAGGAAGGTGTAACCATGAAAAAGATACTCATAACACTGGCTGCGGTACTTTGGCTTTGCACTCAGGGGTTTGCTGCTGCGCAAGACGCCCCTACTGGGAAGTGGTGGCGCCTGCCCAGAGTGGCAAAAAGGCTAAACCTAAGCCAGGAGGAAAAGAAGAAATTGGATGAGCTGTTTACTCAGAGCCGAAGGAACTTAATTAGGTTGAAGAGCAAGGTGGAAGAAGAACGGTTTGAACTGGAGGATCTCCTGGAAAAGGAGTTTTTGGATGAGTCGGCCGTAATGGAGCAGTTTCGGAGGCTTGAAAAGGCACGTAATGACCTGGCAGAGGGGCGGTTTCGCTTCCTACTAGGGGTCAGGAAAATAATCGGTTTTGAAAGGTTTGAGCTACTCAAAGGCATTTACAGGCACTTTAGACAAAGGGCAAGACAGGGAAAAACAGGTCCGAGGCCCTGGAGGGGAGGGCCGTAGCAGAAATGGCAAACCTATAATTGAACCCAGATTATGCGCGAACGCCGACAAATCGTTCCAAGGCAATGGGACATTCCGCCCCTGCCTTTCACCAAATAGGTGCTTTCAAAGTATTGTGACATCTTACCCTATGAGTAAATACCGAAATTGGCGCATAATCTGGGTTGAAATCTCCCGCAAATTTATTGGGTCCCATCCGCAAATCAAGACCTTCTTATCTTATATCTACCCATCTGTCTAAATCAAGAAAACACTAGGAAAACAAAGGGGTTGCTCGCCAAAGGCACAATATTTGCTTATTACAGACAAATTAGTATAAAATTTTCCTTCACATTTATTGATAAATAGGCAACTTCTGGCGTATCTTTGAAATATTGATTTCGTTTTTAGTTGTGTCTATTATGTCGCCGATAAGTGGCTTTTTGGATTTACTAAATACAAAATACGTTTCAACCCAATACCCTGCTCTTTTTAATTAAATCGTAAAAGCGCACATCTATCAATTTGGGTCCTCGTTCTTGACCAATAATTAACAATTGCTCGTCCATAGGTGTTTATCATGATTAATGCCAAATTTAGTAACTTGGAAGTGGGATGGGGTTTAGGAAAAGGCAAAGATGGCTTTCGTGTGGGAATGGATGCCGCACGCAAGGCCATGGATTCCATTCAGAGACATCCCCTGTCTGCTGTATTAGTGTTTAGCTCTGTATGTTATGAACTGGAGGCATTGCTTGCAGGTGTTTGTGAAGTGGTGGGTGATGCGCCTGTGTTGGGTGCCACAACAGCAGGAGAAATATTGGATGGCCCACATCAGCAAAGTGTTGTAATTGTGACTCTGGCATCGCCATTTCTAAGTGTAAGGGTTGGAATCGGCAGGGACGTTTCAAGGGATTGGAATAAGGCGGTGGCCCAAGCTGTTGGAGCGCCGGAAATACGCCCTTACTTTTTGCCACACACCTCAGATATATGGCATCAATTAGAGCTGGATGGCAAATCTGCCTTTGGAATCTTATTTTCTCCTGGTAATACAAAACATGCTGACTCAAAGAGTTTTGAGGTCTTGGAGGAGTTAAAAGAGCTCTCTGGTGGCCTGCTGCCAATTATTGGTGGAAGTTGTGCTGATGACTGGCACATGGAACAAAATTATGTGCTTTTTGGTGCACGAGCATATCCTGACAGTGTACTTGTTGCGGTTTTTGAAACCCAATTGAAGATAGGCATGGGCCTTAGCCATGGATTCAAACCCACATCCAATACAGCGGTGGTAACCAAATCCGAGGGCCATGAGGTGCTCCAATTAGATAACAGACCTGCTGCAGAAGTATATTCGGAATTGACAGGGTATTCAGAAGAAGAGTTGAAAGGAAAGCACCTTACCCTTACCACGGGAAAGCCTGTTGGATCTCCAATCGGATACGGGCAATACAGCATCAAAGTGGCCTCTTATTTTACCAAGCAAAGGGGGATCAGATTTTCCCAGCCAATGATGGAGGGCATCCCCTTAGTAATTATGGAACCAGATAAAGGTAGTATGATTACAGCAGGTAGAGATGCTGTAAGAACAGCCCTTTTAAGAGGAAGAATTAAGGACCCGTCCCTTGTTTTAACCTTTTCTTGTGCCCTCCGTTATAGGACCCTGGCAGATCAGTGTCCTGAAGAGATCTTCAAGATGAAAGAGCTTTTGGGTGATGTTCCGGTGGCAGGTTTGTACTGCTTTGGTGAGCAAGGTCTAGGAGATGATTGGATAAATCGGCATCAGAACAATGTGATCAGCGTCCTTGTCTTTGGGCAGGAACTATCTAGGACCGCCCGGGCCTCAATAGAACACGAACGACTTTTGAAGGAGCTTAAGTTTAATATAGAGCAGAAGGAAAGGGCCGAAAAAAGGATAAGTTATCTAAATTCACTTTTGCTTGCTATAAGGAATATTAATCAGATCATCGTACGGGAGAAAGACCCAATTCGTATGATCAAAGGGGCATGTGAAAATCTGGTGAATACAAGAGGATTTCAAAGCACATGGATAGCCTTGTTTGGTGAATCCGGGCATTTTGTAGCTGGCGAGCAAGGGGGGTTGGCAGAAGATTTTTCTTATATTGTAGAGCAGTTGAAAAGAGGGACCATGACCTATTGCACGCAAGTGGCCCTGAACAGAGCAGGAGTTAATTACATAAATGATCCATCTTCGGTTTGTCCTGCCTGTATCCTTGCCAGGAAGGCCTTATGTAGAGAGGCAATAAGTATCAGATTGGAGCATGACGGGAAGGTGTTCGGTGTTATGACCGTATTGCGCTCCGAAACCTATCCTCAAGACGAAAGAGAGCAAGAGTTAATAAAAGAAGTGGCCGGTGATATTGCCTTTGCTCTTAAAGGCATGGAGCTAGAAAAGGAAAAGAGGCGTGTTGAAGAGGTCCTTAAAAAGAGTGAGGAAAGATACCGTACCCTGGTGGAGGAGAGTTTTGACGGTATATTTATTCAAAAAGGCACAAAGATTATTTTTGCTAACCGACGGTTGCATGAGATGTTGGGCTATGGGCAAGGAGAGTTAATCGGGGTTGAGCACTGGCGCGTGTATCATCCGGAATATCAAGAGATCACCAGGCAAAGGGCACGTGACCGGATGGCAGGTAAAAGGGTGATTACACACTATGAGGTAAAACTCCAGAGAAAAGATGGCTCTTGGTTTTACGGAGAGATTGGCACAAAGGTTATTGAAGTTGAGGGAGAACCAGGGATCCAGGTCTGGATAAAGGACATAGATGAAAGGAAACGAGCCGAAGAGGCTCTAAAGAGTCAGGAAGAGAAATTCAGGACCCTCGTTGAAAAATCCCCTTTTGGCATAGCAGTTATTGCAAAGGATGGACGCTATAAATACATAAACCCCAAATTTGTTGAGATGTTTGGGTATGATTCGGAAGATCTTGAAACGGGTAGAGAATGGTTCAGGAAGGCTTTTCCCGAGAAGGAACACAGGAAAAGGGTCATAGAGACATGGCTGAGTGACTTGAAGAGTAGAAAACCCGGTGAATCCACGCCGAGAACCTTCAGGGTAACCTGTAAAGACGGTTCGGAGAAATTGATCTTTTTTAATTCAGTAGCGCTTGCAGACGGTGAGCAATTTGTCATTTATGATGATATGACAGAAAAAGAGCGCATGGAAAAACAGCTCCGCCAGGCCCAAAGGCTAGAGGCAATGGGCACCCTGGCAGGTGGTATTGCCCATGACTTTAATAATATCCTTGCTGCAATTGTGGGTTACACTGAACTTGCCATGATGGAAGTGCCTGAGAGATCCCGAGCAAGGCATAACCTGGAACAGGTCATTTTGGCCTCTAAGAGGGCCAAGGAGCTTGTTAGACAAATACTCACCTTTAGTCGCCAGGGTGAACAAGAAAAAAGGCCTGTTAATGTGGTCTCTATTTTTAAAGAAGCACTAAGGCTCCTTAGGGCTTCTATCCCCTCAACCATTGAAATAAGAGAGGATATTGAGCGTGAGTCATTGGTAAGCACCATACTGGCTGACCCTACTCAGATGCACCAGGTTTTCATGAATTTGTGCACCAATGCCGCACATGCCATGAGGGAGAAGGGCGGGGTATTGGGAATTGAAATCAAAAATGTAAGGCTTAGCTATAATGATATAAGATCAGCCCACTCGAGACTTTCTCCAGGAACATATCTCAGGTTGAGCGTTAGTGATACTGGCCATGGGATGACTCCAGAAGTAATGGAGAGAATCTTTGACCCTTATTTTACTACTAAAGATAAAAGCGAAGGTACTGGGCTTGGTTTGGCAATGGTCCACGGGATTGTGAGAGACCACGGTGGGACAATAAATGTTTACAGCGAGCCCGGAAAAGGGAGTATTTTTCGTGTATATCTGCCTGTAATCGAGAAAGAAGAAGAAAAGGTGCAAGAACCTGCCGCTCACCTGCCCAAGGGAAATGAAAGGATACTTTTTGTTGATGATGAACCAACCCTCATTGAGGTTGGTGTGCAGATGCTCGAGTTTTTGGGCTACAAGGTTACCGCAAGGACCAGTAGCGTGGAGGCCCTGGAGCTATTTAAGACCAAGCCAGAGGAATTTGATTTGGTTATTACTGATATGACCATGCCCCACATGACAGGAGATATCCTGGCCCAGAAATTGATGGAAATTAGACCGTCCATTCCTGTGATAATCTGCACAGGATTTAGTGAACGGATAAGTGCAGAAAAGGCAAAACAAATGGGTATCCAGGGATTTGCAATGAAACCTCTGATTATGGAGGATCTGGCCAGGATTATACGGGAGGTTTTAGAATTGCAGTTGACAGTATCTGAGCCTTGAGGTAAACAAACGAACGTCCAGGTGCCCAATCTGGGGCTTAATAGGGAACCCCGTGAGAATCGGGGACCGGCCCGCGGCTGTAAACGGGGACGAAAGCTGCAACATGGGATACTGGTTGAGCGTGAGCCGTGAGATGTGAGACGTAAAGCGTTAAACGTGAGGCGGTATCCATGTAAAGCCACTGTCCGGCACTCAACTTAGAGAGGAAATTAACGCAGAACGAAGATCTCGCATATGATAGGGGAACATGCCTGATGTGGAGGCTTCGTTTATCAGTTGAGTGCCGGATGGGAAGGCGCGGTAAGTAGGATGATCCGTAAGTCAGAAGACCTGCCTGGGCAGTGAGGTTTTACCCTCGTTGACAGGGGAAGCCCACCGATTTGGCGGATAAAGACGGGAAATCCCCGGATCGAATGAAACTCGGTCCGGGATTTTTTTTCTCCGGACCAGAACAAGGCTTTGTTAATCAGGAAGGAGGAAAACACATGAGGGGATTAAGATGTTTCTGTTTATTCGGGGCGCTCGTCAGTATCTTTTTTTGTTGGCCGGTTGCGGCCTCAGAGGAACAGCCCAGAGAGGGCCAGGAACCGACTATGGAAGAAGTGGTGGTTACAGCTACCAGGCATGTCCAAGAGGTGCAAAAGGTACCTGCACAGGTTTCTGTCATTACTTCTGATCAAATCAAGGCCAGTGGCGCACAATCCGTGCCTGATGTGCTCAGAGAGCTTGGAGGAGTGATTGTCAGGGATTTGAATGGAAATGGAAACAACCAGGTGATTGACATGGCCGGCTTTGGGGAAAGCGCTGACAGGCATGTTGCGGTGCTTATAGACGGAAGAAGGGTGAACCCTATCGACATGTCGGGCGTCAGGTGGACTCTCATCCCCGTGGAGAGCATTGAAAGGATAGAGGTGCTTCATGGGGCGGGGAGCGTTCTTTACGGCGATAATGCGACGGGGGGCGTAATAAATATTATTACAAAGGAAGGTAGGCCTGGAATCCATTTCGATGGCAAGGCTGGATACGGTAACCTGGGCACCAATTCGGAATATGCGGCTGTTGAATTCGGCAAGGGGCCTGTAAGCGGTTATGTGGGCGTGTCAAGGTTTAGGACCGATGGCTATAGGGACAGGTCTGAAACGGAAAGACAAAGTGGGTTTGGGAAGGCAAGGCTGGATGCAACTGATCGTGTGTCTCTACTCTTTGAGTTAAACGGGGGGAGAGCGGAGTATGAACTCCCTGGTTCTCTTACGGAGGCCCAAATGGCCGCTGATCGGAAGCAATCGGTCAACCCCTCGGATGAGGGCATGGACCAGGATTTCTATGTGGGAGTTGGCTCAGAGGTGGATCTTTTGGATTGGGGCCTCTTGAAATTCAAATTGAGCAAGCGGGCGGAGGATAGAAAGAGCAATATGGCCTCTTGGAACAGCAACATGGATATTGACACGGATACCAATGGCCTCACCGGACAATATATCTTTGATAAAATGCTATGGGGGCATTCCAACAGGCTCACCCTAGGGATTGACTACTATGGCGTGGACTACAAGGGTAAGAGGATAAGTTGGAGCACAAGCCTCTTTGATCATGACAAGGATTCTATTGCCTATTACGTGGAAGATGAATTCAGTTTATTGCCTAATCTGATCCTGAATGTGGGAGCACGTTATGAGAAACCAGATTTCAAACTGAGACTTGATACAACCAGGTATGAATACGAAGATGGTGAGACGGCCTGGAACGTGGGAATCGCTTATTCGTTCACCCAGGGCTCAAAGGTATACGGCCGCATTTACCGTTCTTTCAGGTATCCCGCTGTGGACGAGTATACTAATATGTTTAGCGGCACCATAAATACCGGTTTGAGACAAGAAAGGGCCATGGGATACGAAGTTGGTACAAGGCTGTGGATGCTTTCCAGATCAGTGCTGATTGACATGAGGCTCTATTCAATGGATATGGAGGACGAGATTGCGTACAACCCGGCGACCTATGAGAATGAAAATCTGGACGAGACCCGCCATAGGGGAGGGGAGATAAATCTTAAAGTTACACCTGTTAAGCATCTTTCATTTTATGTCAATGCCGTCTATACGGATGCCAAGTTCACCAAGGGCCAATACGATGGTAACAAAATTCCCCTGGTGCCTGAATGGAAAGGGCGTGCTGGTATTGAGCTTGCTTATGGTGGATTCAGGGGAAGAATCCAGTACAACTATGTGGATGAGAGATTTTTCGGCAATGACCAGGCCAATGAGGCAAGAAAGATGGATGGCTACGGGACACTGGATCTTTACCTAAACTATAGGTACAGATGGATGGACTTGTTTTTAAATGCCAACAATATCTTGGGAAAGAAGTATTCAGATTACGGATTTTATAATCCCTGGGGGCCCTCCCTATATAACTATTACCCCATGCCCGAGGCTATCTACTTTGCTGGGATAAGGGTATATTTTGGCAAGAAATAATCCAAAGAGGCCCCTGAATACTTAGTGTTTTATTTCTTCCGGTTCTTTTGCTGTGTGGAGCCTTTGTGGTTCAGGCCGAGGGCAATTTCCAGCACCCCGTCCATGCGGCTTACCAGGTGAAATGTGGTCTGTTTCCTGATCTTTTCGGGTATTTCATCGAGATCATTCTGGTTTTCTTTGGGAAGAATGATCTGCTTGATTCCGCTGCGGTTTGCGGCCAGAACCTTCTCCTTTATACCTCCTACGGGCAAGACCAGACCACGCAGGGTTACTTCTCCTGTCATGGCCAGGTTCCGCTTTACAGGCTTTCCGGTAACCAGGGAGGCCAGCGCAGTCAGCATGGTTACCCCTGCTGAGGGCCCATCCTTGGGTATGGCACCGGCAGGTACATGTATATGGATATCCTTATCTTTATAAAAATCTTTTGAGATTCCCAATTCTTCTGCCCTTGAGCGCAAATAACTCAACGCAGCCTGGGCAGACTCCTTCATCACGTCACCCAACTGGCCGGTCAGGACAAGGGCCTTATTTCCAGGCATCATGGTGGCCTCTATAAATAGGATATCGCCGCCTGTAGGTGTCCAGGCCATTCCTATGGCCACACCAGGAACAGAGGTTCTTTCGGCCACATCAGGAGTGAATTTGGGTTTGCCGAGATATTTTTTTACCTCCTCGGCGGAGATCACAAACCCCCCTTTCTTGCCTTCGGCCACCTCTTTGGCTACTCCCCTGCATATGGCGCCAATTTCCCTTTCCAGGTTCCGGAGTCCTGCCTCTCTCGTGTATTCCCTTATGATCTTCCTGAGGGCAGACCTGCGGAACTTTACCTGTGAGCGCTTTAGACCGTGTTCTGAAATCTGACGGGGAATCAGAAACTTTGTAGCTATTTCCAGCTTTTCATCCTCGGTATATCCTGCCAGCTCTATGATTTCCATCCTGTCCCTCAATGGAGAAGGGATGGGGTCTAGCTGGTTTGCCGTGGCAATGAACATCACGCGGGACAGATCAAATTCCAGTTCCAGGTAATGATCCGAGAAGGAATTGTTTTGCTCTGGGTCAAGTACCTCCAGAAGGGCAGAGGAAGGATCACCCCGAAAATCCATGCCCAGTTTGTCCACCTCATCCAACATGAATACGGGGTTATTTGAACCTGCCTTTTTGATTCCTTGGATGATTCGACCGGGCAGGGCTCCCACATATGTTCTTCGGTGACCTCGGATCTCTGCCTCATCCCTTACACCACCTAGGGAGATGCGAACAAACTTGCGGCCCATTGCCTCGGCTATGGCCTTCCCCAGGCTAGTCTTCCCCGTACCGGGCGGTCCCACAAAGCAAAGGATGGGTCCCTTGTGATCTGGGTTGAGTTTTCTTACTGCCAGGTATTCAAGAATCCTCTTTTTCACCTTCTCAAGGTTGTAGTGGTATTTGTCTAGAACCTTTCTGGCCTTTGTGATATCGATAGTATCTTCTGTTGCTTCACGCCATGGGAGGTCAAGAATCCAGTCCAGATAGGTGCGGGATACGGTATATTCAGGTGACATGGGGCTCATCTTGCTGAGCCTGTCAATTTCCTTTTTTGCCACCTCTCTGACCTGATCTGGAAGCGCCTTTTGCTTGAGCCTTTCCTTGAGTTCAGAGATCTCTGTGGGCTCTTCGTTATCTATGCCCAGTTCTTTTTGGATGGCCTTGAGCTGCTCGCGCAGGAAATATTCCCGCTGGCTTTTGTCTATGCCCTTCCTGACCCGATCCTGAATCTCTTTCCCCATCTTCTGAAGCTCAAGTTCCTCATTCAAAAATAGCATCAACTTGCTTAGGCGGTCTTTCACATCCAGGGATTCCAGTATCTCCTGCTTCTTGTTTCGACCTAGATTAAGGGTGGAGATGATCATGTCGGCCAAGGGGCCAGGCTGGTCTACATTCCTAGACAGTTGCACCAATTCCGGCGGCAAATGAGGAGACAGGTCAATAATCTGCTTGAACAGATTAAGGGCGTTGACCATCATGGCCTCGATTTCCTTGCCCGTATGCTCCACATCTTTCAGCTCTTTAATCCGGGCCTTCTGATAAGACTCATCTGATACGATTTCAGTAATTGCTACCCTGGAGATCCCCTGAACTACGAGCACTGTGCCTTCTTCGGCCTTGGTCAATTTGACGATTATCCCTGCTGTACCTACACGAAACACCTCGGGGGGTCGCTCTGTCTTTTCTGGGTCCTTGATCATGGACACTACAAGAAGCTTGTCCTTTTGGAGCACCTCATCCACTAGCTTTACATACTCTTCATCCCTGATCATCAAAGGGACCACCATGCGGGGGAATATAACAGAGTCCCTTACTGGCAAGATGGGAAGAATCTCAGGTAGCTTGTGTTCCATTTCCTCCATTGTCCCTCCTAGGGAAGTTTCTTTGGATGTATTTATCTTTGGATTATGTCTTGATTTCCACGATCACGTCTTGAGCCCGTGCCTTCTTTTTCATCTGAATGGTTAATAGACCATCTTGTAACGTTGCCTCAATACCATCTGGATCCACGAGGGAGGGGATCTGAAAAATTCGTTCGAAGGCGCCAGATCCAATTTCCAATTGATGGTGTTTGATGGGAATCTTACCGGGGAGCTTAAGGATCCGTTTCCCCGAGATGCTCAGGTAACCGTCATAATAGGAAATCTCTATGTCCTCTTTTGCAACACCCGCAAGATTCACAATCAGGATTATGGAATGGTCTGTCTCATATATGTCGGCCTCCGGTGTCCATCCGGATTCAGTAGGGGAGAAGACAGGCCGGGTAACCCTAAGCATTTCTTCCATAAGCCTGTGCATTTTGTCCTGTATTGTTCTTGGCCTTCGATCGAATTTTACCTTAATGAAATACATGGGACTTTCTCCGTGATCCGTGTAAAATGAACGGGGTAGCAAGCGCCTAGCTATGACAAAGACTTGCAAATCCCTCTGATGGAATTAAATTTAATCATCCCTTTTTATTAGTAAAGGGTGTTTTGTGTTGTTTTGGCAAACCTCAGATATTCCAGGTAAACGGGTACATTCCTATGGCTAAAGATTTTTACAAAATACTTGGGGTCTCCAAGGATGCCACCCAGGATGAAATAAAAAAGGCCTATCGAAAACTGGCCAGAAAGTGGCACCCTGATATCAACCCCGGCAATAAAGACGCTGAACAGAGGTTCAAGGAGATTTCCCAGGCCTATGAGGTCCTGGGCAATGAAGAAAAACGCAAACTGTATGATGAGTTCGGCGAAGAGGGGCTCCAGGCTGGGTTTGATGCAGACAAGGCCCGTGAGTATAAAAAGTGGCAGGAATATCAACAGAGATCCACGTGGCAAACCAAAAGTGAGCCATTTGGTCGATACCACAGCTATGAAGATGTGTTCGGCGATATTTTTGACTTTGAGGGCACCAGCAGCGGTTTTGGGTCTGCTCACAAGGCAAAGGGCAGGGATGTTGAACATGAAATGACCATTGATTTTATCTCTGCCTTGAAGGGTGTGGAGACCGAACTGGTTATGCAAAAACCCAAGACATGCACCCTATGCGACGGGTCTGGCAAAGATCCCAATGCCAAACTCACCACATGTCCGACCTGTGGAGGCTCAGGGCGCCTTAACGTGGCTGAAGGGCCTATCCAGTTTACCAAGCCCTGCCCCATGTGTCATGGCTATGGCCAGGTTGGAAAGACCTGCCCAATATGCGGGGGTTCAGGTCAGATACTGGGAACCGAGCGGATTCGCGTAACAATTTCCGCAGGTGTGAAGGAGGGTTCACGGGTTCGTGTGGCAGGTAAGGGGGAACCTGGTCTCAATGGTGGACCTCCAGGGGATCTTTACCTCATCATCCATGTACAGCCTCATCCATTGTTGAAAAGGGAAGGAGATGATCTACACATGGAGGTGCCTGTAACGGTCCGAGAGGCAATGGCCGGCGGACTCATTACCATACCCACTGTTGATGGACCGGTGAGATTAAGGATTCCCCCCAAGAGCCAGAACGGGCGGGTACTCCGTTTAAAAGGCAAGGGAGCTGTTAATCCGAAAACAAAGAGCAGGGGTGATCTCTTGGTTAAGCTCGTGGTAAAGGTTCCAGAAACAGACAACAAGGAAATACTTGAAGCTGCTGAGAAGATGGAAGCTTACTACAAAGGGGATGTGAGACAAGGTCTACACCTTTAGGGGAAGCCAGCCATTCAGTGTGTTCTGAGAGTTGGCAGTGAACAGCCCTCCCTTCTAACTTCTTCCTCCTAACTTCTTTAGCTCCTTCTTCCACGGCCTTTCCACACCGAAGAATTGGTCACACCAGCGGGTTGCATCATTAAGTTCTTTTTCAAGTAGGGCTCGATACTCTTCGAGTTTATCACCATCCGCTGTAGTGGGGATAGTGATAGGTCGCGCGTACTTTACAACGACCCGAGCAAAAGGCTTGGGAATCATAAACCTGTCCCAACTATTCAAAATCCAGCACCTATCAGCTCCCCATGAAACTCCTAGTACGGGAGCATGTGCGTTTCTGGCCATGACCATGGCACCAATTTTTGGCACCCTCGGTGGCCCCAAGGGCCCGTCTACAACCATTCCCCCCCATGCTCCTTGAATGACTTTCTCGGTCAATTCCCTTAAGGCCTCAGATCCACCTCTAGTAGAGGAGCCCCGAACAGACCTAAAACCTAGTAGCCTGGCTAGGGCCGCGCCATATTCCCCATCCCTGCTTTGACTAACCATGACCACAATGGGTTTGCCTCTCAAATGACGCACAAGGTAAGCGACCCTCTGGTGCCAGGCAGCAAATACAGACCTGCCACCTGCTTTTGAGATGGCATCTTCTGCCTTTCTCTTGCCCTCGACTCTGATTTCGCGACATGTTACCAGAAGCAATCTGATGAGAAAGGCCACAAATGGTGGCAAGATTTTCAATAACAAGTGGTCATACCACCGGAGCACGGATTTTTTTTGGGATTTAGGTTCCATGATGAGATAATGATTGTCTATACTAAAACAAAAAAGGGCCGGTAAGCAAGGATTCAAAGAAATCGTAAAGAGAATTTTGATTCCCTCTGTGTTCAGATAGAGGCAATGGCGAGTCCCAATACTGTGAACAGTGGTTTAATAGGATGTCTTTGCAGTTGCAATGGAGCAACTGCATTTTGGTTTACAGCGAGTATAATAGATGGTAAAGAACCACATCTTAAGGTTGGGCAGAAAAAGCATATGGCTTGGACCATAGAGTATAAAACCGGCAAAATGTTTTCAGGCATAGCTGTCCAAAACAAATCGATTTTATGATCTGCGTTTAATTATTTGGGTGAGTTAATACAAAGCCGTAGGTAGGCTGACTACTGGGTAGGGCAGGCAGGGAGAACATCCCGTTCCCCTATCTATGGAAAGAAGTCAATTTTGGTTTTTGGGAATGACAAGGGAGAAAAACGATGAGTCTTGATAGGGTGTTAAATGCTGCTTCAGTGGCCATCGTGGGCGCATCTAGGAATCCAACCAAAAGGGGCTATCAGGCCATAAAGACGTTACTTGATCAGCAATTTGAAGGTAAGATCTATCCAGTCAACCCCAAAGAAAAGAGCGTGCTGGGGTTCAAGTGTTACCCCAAGGTATCGGATATTGAGGAGCCAGTGGATCTAGCCCTTATTACGACCCCGGCCAGAACAGTGCCAGCCATTATCGAGGACTGTGGCAAAAAGGGGGTTAAGGGCGCGGTTATTATTGCTGGGGGGTTCAGGGAGCTTGGCGTTGAGGGAAAGAAGCTCGAGCAAGAGATGCTGGAGGTCGGTAGGAAGTATCATGTGAGGCTGATTGGGCCAAATACCTCTGGCATGATGAACCTAAAAAACAATCTTAACCTAGTGGGTATACGCGATGTACCAAAGGGTGATATTGCCCTTGTGAGCCAAAGTGGGAATATGGCCCTTTCTCTTATAACCGAGGCCAGTGTGAAGAGCCAGAAGGGCTTTTCTTACTATGTGGGAGTGGGAAATGAGTCTGATGTAAAGTTCCACGAATACCTCGAGTTCTTTGGTAATGACCCGGATACCAAAGCAGTTCTTATGTATGTGGAGGGAATGAGCGAGGGGCGGAAGTTTCTTCAACAGGCATATCGCACCACCCTTCAAAAGCCAATTATATTGCTCAAGAGTGGACGTTCAGCAGCCGGTAAGCAGTCGGCAGGTTCCCACACCGGATCATTAGCTGGCATGTCCGAGGTAGCCCATTCAGCCTTTGAACGGGCGGGAATCATTGTTATTGAAAACCCTGATGAGCTTTTTCCAGCCGCTGAGTGCCTTTCCAGCTTACCACCCATAAAGAACAACAGCGTGGCCATTCTTGCCGATGGTGGGGGGCACGCCACCATTGCTGCTGATATCCTGACTGATTTAGGTGTGAGGATTCCCGAACTCAGTAAGAAAACCCAGGCAAGACTAAAGGAAATACTCCCTTTTACTGCCTCGGTTAGAAATCCAGTAGATGTGGCAGGCGGAGCAGATGCAGATCCCTCTGTTTTCGCAGATTGTGCCAAAATTATGCTCAATGATCATGAGGTTGGGGGGCTTTTGATTGTAGGACTTTTTGGAGGCTATGGTATACGCTTTGCAGAAAGCCTTACTCTCATTGAAGAGGATGCGGCCCACAGGTTGGGAAAAATAGTGAGAAAACGAAACAAGCCAATTGTAGTCCATAGTCTTTACAGTTCCAAGAATACACACCCCATTGAACTCCTTCGATATTACAATATACCTGTATATGACTCTCTCAATGTGGCCTGCAAATGTATCGGCGTTTTGGCCGAACGAGGAAGCTATTTGAATGAGTACCATGCAAAGGTGAATTTTGTGTTGAATTGGGGTGCCAAGGCCAAGCCCGCTGGCAGGAAGATCATAGAGGATGCCAGAAAATACGGTCGTCGCTTGCTCCTAGAGCACGAGGCCAAGGCCCTTTTGAGACTCCACGGGGCACCGGTATCTGAAGATAAATTAGCTACTACAGCAGAGGATGCAGTGCGTTTCGCTCGGGAAATGGGGGGGCAGGTGGCCCTGAAAATTGTCTCTCCAGATATCCTTCACAAGAGTGATGTAGGAGGGGTGAAGTTGGGCCTGAAAGCGGAAGATGAGATCATCCGCACGTTTAATGAAGTGATCGATAATGCCAAGCGGTTCAAACCAGATGCCGACATCCGAGGCGTGCTAGTTTGCCCTATGGCTGAGCCGGATCTGGAGGTTATCATAGGGACAAAGATTGATGATCAGTTTGGACCAATCATTATGTTTGGGGTCGGGGGAATCATGGTAGAGGTGTTGAAGGATGTCTCATTCCGTGTTCTTCCCATCTCATCGGTCTCGGCCAAGAAGATGATGGAGGAGATCAGGTCCGCTCCCATATTAGATGGAGTAAGAGGGAATCCTCCATATGATAAGAAGGCTCTAAGAAGACTCCTTGTGCTTTGCTCTGATCTGGTGGAAGCATATCCTGATATTCAGGAAATCGACCTTAATCCTATTATCGTATACAATAAAGGGGCAAGGGTGGTTGATGCCAGGATTCTGCTAAAAGAAGAAAATTAGGGGGTTGAGGACGCTTTTGTTAAGAGGGTCAAAGACTAAGATTCTTTGCAGGCCTTGTGGATGTCAATAATTCGTGAGCCCCTAACATAGTCTGTGGCTTCATAAGTAGTAATGTTGTCCATTTTGCGGGTAATTTCTTTTATACGGTCACATTGTTTTTTGAGGTCTCGAATGATCGGACTGTCTGGATCCTGGTTCTCCAATTCATCCAATAGATAATAGATAAATTGAAGGGGCTGATTAAGCTCATGGCATGTGGCACCAGCCGTTTCAAGAAGTACTTGTAATTTCTCCCTTTGAACCCTTTCTTCTTCGGCCTGTTTCAGGGGTGTGATGTCTCGTGTTACGGCTAAAAGGCATTTTTCACCCCCGTAATCAATAACTTCTGCAGACCAGAGCACATGGCGAATTTCTCCTGATTTCATTCGGAAGGTGACCTCCATATTTCGCACAGCCCCATCCCTTTTGAGAATTCGCACCATTTCCTCGCGTTCCTTGGGCTTAGCCCATATGCCCAGCTCTTTGGAAGTGCGGCCAATAACTTCCTCTCGTTTGTATCCAGTGGTTCGGAGGAAGGCATCGTTTACGTCAAGATAGAATCCGTCATCAAGTGTGGTGATCACGAACCATTCAGGACTGGAGCGGAAGGCCTTGTTAAACTTTTCTTCGGAGATCCGAAGCGCTTCTTTGGCCCTTTCGTGCTCGGTAGTGTCCATGAAGTATCCAAGGGTGGCCCTTTCACCTTCATAGCAGATGGATGAGACCGATTCGATGATCCATTTAATATCCCTAGCCTTATCAATGACCCTGAATACATATGGTGAAGATCGTTGACCCTTTAACATTTTCACGGCATTTTCTCTGACCCTATCCCAGTCATCAGGAAAAACAATATCCCTGGGGGTCATGGTGAGAAGTTCGTTTTCACTGTAACCGGAAATCCTCTGAAATTCGGGGTTCACTAGGCGAAAGTGTCCATTTTGGATTATGTAAATGCCAATAGGGGAATTAGTAAAGAGATTCGAAAAGAATTTGGGATCCTCAGGGCCTTGACAGATAACCGCTTGATTTTGATGATGCTGTTTTTGATCCTCTTTGCGGGATTTTTTTTTCATTCTCACCGTCCCGTGCTCGAAAAAAGCAGAGCTTCCAGCTATGTTTTCTTTACCCAGTACATGTCAGCCCTTTTCACCAACAAGAAGGGCTCCTATTTTTTGACCTAATTTCAAACTCGGCCCCTAGGGATTGCAAGCCAATTTTAAAGGGCTATATTTATGTTTACCATAAGGAAGATCTAGTGTCTAGGCGCAGAGTCCTATATCATGAATTATTATTTTTCCATAAGGGCGCTAAGGGAGTGGGGATGTAAAGCCTTTGGCTGGAAGGGCGCGTGCTTGTGACCCGCTGCGCAGTAAACAATCGTGATTTTTGGGAATCTAATCCGGGCAGTCTGTATGAGAGCTCAGGGAATAGGCCTAAAAAAGACTGCCCGGCCCCCTTTTAGGCTAGGAGGCCGGGCAAATATCTATTTCGGTGATTTGGCTTGAATCTTATGCCGCTTCCATTTCTCGTCGGCTGGCCATGTCGAACAATACACGTTCCCTGGCCTTGTCAATACCAAGGGCCTTGCGCTTTTTGTCAATGTGCTGAATCATTTTGTGTGCCATTTCATATGGATCTGGCGTAAAGTCCCATGTTCCAAATCCAAGCTCCTCTAAGCCTTCGAAGAGCAGCTTATGGAATTTAGTTTCTTCCACAATGGGGAAGGTTACACCGAATACCGTGTAAACTCCAGATCCAACGAAATAATGTCCAATGGAAATCGCCTTTTCACTCATCCACTCTGGAGCTGCACCTGCTACCGGGAGATCAGCGATGCTTTCTCCCAGGCCCCCAGTCTTGACCATCTCTGCACAGGCTATCAGGATACGGCTATTGTCCACGCAGGAGCCTACTCCAAGCACCGGGGGCATGCCAACAGCCTCACAAACTTCCCTCAACCCAGGGCCTGCAAGGTGAGCAGCTTCAGGGGTATATAGCCCAGCTTTTGCTAGGGATATCTGGGAGCAACCTGTTTGAACCACCAGCACGTCGTTTTTAATCAATTCCTTGACCAACTCAACATGTACCCAGTCATGCCTTACTCTAGGGTTCGTGCAGCCTACGACCCCTGCTACTCCCCGAATTCGGCCATTTATGATGTTGTCGTTCAAGGGAACATAAGATGCCCTAAAGGTTCCACCCAACATGTAATTGATGTATTCGTGCGAAAACCCGTGGATGCCAAGGTTTCTTATATTGGGTATCTCAATAGGGATCTTGCGATTCTTAAACCTTACAATGGCCATCTCTACGATTGCGTCGGTGCACTTGCGGGGTTCATGCTCATCAAATTCAATGTGCTCAACGCCTTCAATATGGGCTCTCGGGTTGGTAGTGAACAGCTTGGTCCCATAACACTCGGCTGCTTTATAGAGACCCTGCATAATGCACTGCACGTCCACACCCATTGCGTCCACAGCCCCGGTGGCCATTACAACCTCGGTAGAGAGGAAATTCCCCGCATGCGGAATGCCATGACGCATGAGCATCTCTGCACCTGAACAGCACATCCCCAGGAGATTGATGCCTTCAGCTCCAGCATCTTTGGCAGCCTGGATCAGAGTAGGATCATTCACAGATTCCAGCATGGCTTCAAAAAGGTTAGGCTCGTGGCCGTGGATAATTATGTTTACGTGATCTTCTTTCAAGCATCCCATATTGACTTCCGCACGCACCGGGGTGGGTGTTCCATAAAGAATATCCGAGATTTCAGTGGCAACCATTGAACCACCCCAGCCATCAGACAGCGCTGTTCGGGTAAACTGTTTAGTTATGTTTTCATAATGTTGATCTACTCCTATATGGGTGCGATGCATCAGCTCCATAATCTCGCGCATAGCCCCTCGAGGAACAACACCATTCTTTCTCCACGTTTCCAAAGTTTTCGGAGGGACACGTTTTGCGAATGGTATTTCACCTTCCACCTGGGTGTATGTCCTTTCCAGTTCCTCGTACAAATCAATAGCTATATCCTTAATTTCGCGTCCTTCTGTCTCGATGCCGATTTCCCTAGCTACCTCCTCAAGTTTAATAGGATCTTTAATGGTAAATTCTTTAATATTTCCGTTAACCACTTCCCGGAATACATCCAGCATGCTCATGCCGTGGTCAGTATGCGCAGCAGCGCCACCAGCGACCATCCTGGCAAAATTTCTGGCCTGGATCGTATCAATGGTCGCACCGCAAACACCTGTCTTGGAGTAAGGATCCTTGGCATTAAGTCTGCATGGACCCATGGAGCAGTTCTTGCAGCAAGCTGATTGGGAACCAATTGGACAAGGCTTCATTGAAGCGGCCCTATGAAATACACTTTCAGCCCCATCCTTTTCCATTCGCTCAAGCATCTGGGCAGTCGCTTCACATGCCGTGATTTCCCTGATATTCAATCCTTTTTTTTCAGCAGCCTTTTTTGCGTCCTTTTCCATTCCGTTATTTCCTCCTTCTAAGTTTATTTTCGCTTCCTTCTTGGAAGTTTGTGCACACCTCTAACAGGATATTCGCCTTTTTCAAACCCCAACTTGTACCAATTCCCAGACTTCCACTCCCATAGGATTCAGGATGTCTTCCAGGATTTCTGTTTAGGCTTCAGCCTCTGCCACGATTTCACGCTTGGTAAAATCAATCTCCTGGCCACAACCAGAGCAGATGTGTTTGCGATCAAATTCGTCAGAAAAGATCTCCTTTTCCTTTCCACAATTGGGACATTTGCAAATGAAGGGCTTGAGGGTTTTCAATGATTCAAAACCTGGGCAATGCATTGGTATTGTCATGCTTTCACCTCCCTTTTGGGAGCCCCCTGGGTCTCCTCTTGTTCCATTGCCTCTGGGGTCTCATTGCGTGAGCCCTCCTGTTTCTTAAGGCATTCGGAGCAAAATCCCACAAATTCCAGTTTGTGCCCAAAAACCCCATACTTGGTCAAATGTCCCACCACATTTTCCAAATTTCGTATAGGATCCTGCAAGGGCTCAATGGGTGCGTCTTCTATCTTTCCGCAACTAAGGCACGTGATATGGTAATGGTCGTCCGTCCTTGGATCGAACCGCATTTGGGGATAATCGCCCTTAAGCCTTCCTATCAGTCCTTCAGAAACTAGTAGATCAAGGTTTCTGTAAACCGTGCCCAGGCTTATTCGCGGCAATCGTTTTCTTACCTTTTCATAGATCTCATCAGCGGTTGGGTGCGAGCCGTGTTTTTTCAGCTCTTCAAGAATTATCTTGCGCTGCTTTGTCATACGATATCTTTGTTTATTTCTCAATGACCGGCGCACCCTCTTAATAGTAATCGTTCTCAATACTACTTTTTGGCCGCGGGTAGGTCAAGCATTTTTTACTGTTCTGCTAGTTTTAAATCATTGCTTTAAAAAAGTAAGATTGGTCGTAATTATGTTTAAATAGCTGATAAGTATTTAAGGAAGGATTATTACCCAAAATATGCAGAGAGTTTTTGATACCTTTGTATTCAATGTTAAATCAACGAGTTAATCGAATAAGAGAATTATGCTGCAGAACTCCACGGTTATTTTTATATGTAATATCACTAGTGTCCCAACGTTTTGTCGGCAACAATAAATAACAAACTGATATAATTATACTTTATGGAAAAAATAGCTGTCACCGATTTCAACCTCGATAAAATTGCTAGAGCTGGC
>JAFDIV010000050.1 GCA_019307815.1 Deltaproteobacteria bacterium | reverse complement strand
CTCCACTACCCAAAACTCTTTCATCAGATAGTTCCCGATCTTCTTTTTTTCTTCCCAGTAAACCAGATTTATTTCCACCTGAACTCCGAATTAGTCCACCTCCTTGTAAGTCTGCCCGGGTGCCTTGGTCAATTCCATTCTTTACAAATTGACGGTACCTTCGGCGGGCAACCTTGAGAGTGTCCCCAAAGAGCAGCAATATATCTTCGATAGTTTTTTCAGCGAGGGATTTCTCTGATGTGCTTGTTATGTCTGATTGATTTGGTTTGTTTCGTTTATCTCGTTTGTCTGGTTTATCAGGGATAAGGGGATTTTTTCTTTTTCCTAATATGGAGCTGTGCCCTGTCCAGGGGTATTTGTCGAGTTCCTTGAGGTCTTCTACCAGGCCAGCTCGTAAGGGGTTGAGGTGGATGTAGCGGATCAGTTCCAAAAGATAGGGGTCTTCTTCGCATACGACGGATTTATAACGGTTCTGGAAAAGGTGCCCACTGCGTTTGTGCCGTTTGTTGAAGGTGACGGCATAGCCCGTCATGAGGCGGCGCATGACCCTGCTGAGCGGGGTAGGGCCGGTGCGTAAAAGGAGATGAAAGTGGTTTGGGATTAAAGCCCAGGCATAACACTGGGTCTGAGTTTCTTCAAGGATGATAGCTAGACGATCAAGGAAGGAATTGCGGTCCTTGTCGTCTTTGAAGATTTCACGGCGTTCTATTCCCCTGGCCATGACGTGTTGCAAAAGACCGGGGGCATCAAGTCTTGCTTGGCGAGGCATACCTAACGTCTATTTGGTCTGTCTGGTCTATTTCGTCTGTCTGGTTCATCTAGTCCATCTGGTTTATTTGGTTGATCTGGTTTGTTTGGTTTGTCTGGTTGATTTGGTCATTTCGTCGATTTCGTTTGTTAATAGGCGCGAGAAATGGGTGAATGCGAGAAACGCGGGAAAAGTTCAAGGTTCAAGGTTCGAGCCTGCCTGCCCGCCACCCTGGCTGGCGCCCTCCCGACCATCGGACACGGCAGACAGGAAATCATAGGCGGGCCTGCTGCAGGCAGGGTTCAGGGTTCAGGGTTCAAGGTTTGAACAGTGGAACGTGAGACGCGAAAAAGATTTTTATCTAAGACAGTGGGTATAAGCTTATAAGCCTTGTATTGACATAAGGCACACAATTGGATAAACTAAATGCATGAAATTATTTGACTGGAGCGATGAAAAAAATCGGCAGTTGCAGAAGGAAAGAGGTATCTCTTTCGAAAAGATAGCTTTTCATATTCAAAGTGGGAAATTGCTGGCAATCTTAGAGCATCCCAACCGTCAAAAATACAAAAACCAAAAAATCGCGGTGGTGGATATTGATGGATACGCATACGCTGTGCCCTATGTAGAAACCGAAGAAGTTATTTTTCTCAAAACCGCCTTCCCCAGCAGGAAGTATACAAGGCAATTCCTCTCTAAAGGAGGGAGCAAATGAAGCCCTTAGATAAGGAAGAACAAGGCTTGATGGAATCGGTTGAGCGTGGTGAATGGATTCCGGTAAAAGACCAAGAACGAGAGGCCAAAAAGCTAGAGTCAGCGGCCAAGGCCACGTTTGTCAAAGATAGCCGGATGAACATTCGTATTGCAAAGAGGGATCTGGATGCCCTTAAGATAAAGGCCATGGAAGAAGGGATTCCATATCAGACCCTTGTTTCCAGCATAATTCACAAATACCTTTCCGGTAAGCTTGTGGAGAGGGAAACGTGAGAAAAGGGTTAAAGCGAGAAAAGAGGTGCCTTCAAAATCAAGTGGTCTTCTCCTTGCCAAAGCCCACCGATTCAAATCATCCTCTCCAACAAGGTAGATGTCGGCTTTAGCCCCGGTTTCATGATGAATCAAATTAAAATGCCCCCGATGGGAACGTCTTATTTCTATCTTCAAGATCTCGGCAGGCGGGCAGTAAAATTCCCTCGACGGGAAAGCCCTGATAAATCTGTCCGTATCTTCCATCTTCATCATGACCACTAGGTCCAGGTCGTGCGTAAGACGAGGCACACCATAAATGATCGAAGCTAAGGCTCCTGTGACCACATATGGAATTTCCAGGATATTGAGACGGCTTATGAAGGGGCCTGTTAGGCTAAGTCCTGGCATAAAGGAAAATCTCCCTAACCTTTTCCCTGACTTTTTCCTCAGACCAATCCGTATGTTGTGCCCTCAGGCCAGCTGCCTTGAGTTCCCGGGCAGAATCGTAAAGACTCACCGCAATCCTTAGCTTCTGTTCCGCCGTCATGCCCTGGTATATACGTTTTTGCTCTGGATGAAGCATATTTTTCACTCCACAGGAAAGGTTTGGGGTTGAAGGTTGAATGCGGGAAAAGAAGTTTGGTTGGTCTGGTTTGTTTGGTTCATCTAGTTTATCTGGTTTATTTGGTTTGTTTGGTTTGTTTGGTTTATTTGGTCATTTCGTCGATTTCGTTTGTTAATAAGCGCGAGAAAGGTTGAAGGCGAGAAATGCGAGAAAAAGTTTAATGCGAGAAACGTGAGACGTTCGATACCTTCAAAAAGAATGACACTTAACCCCGAGCAGGTTCAAGCGCTGCATCAGTTTTCGATCAAAGGTAACGACTGCGGTACCTCTTGCGGTTTTACCAATAGCCGCAATCACTGCGTCGCCGAAATCAGGGATAGGATCGGGCCAAAAGGAAAGTAGCCGAGAAAAATCAATCTCTTGAATAATTTCGATTCCCGGCATCATAATCAAATCCGCGACCATCCTTGCTATTTGCTTCTTGGGGACCTTGTAGATTTTGTCCATTACATAAACAAACTCGGTAACCACATGCTGATGGCATAAAATCAGGGCCTTCAAATGCGATGCAGCTTCGAACAGCGGCGCGATGAGCTGCTGCTGTTCGGGGCTCCTATCCGTTACGAAAGAAATTAGGGCATTTGTATCAATGACATACCGCCTCAACGATATTTCTCCACGCGCGCGTTCCGGGCAGCTTGAATGTCAGCGGCGATATCGCCCCTGCCTATTCGTATAGCATTTCTGTACTTGAGGAATTCTTGCTTTAGGGGAAAAAGTACGATCCGCCCGTTTTCGGTTTTCCACTCCAAAACGTCCTTGACGGACAGGCCAAGGCGGTCCCTAATAGCTTTGGGTATGGTGGTCTGGTACTTTGACGTAATAACTGTTCTCATAAACGATACTCCCTGCCGGTTCTCCTTACAAAATCATTCTAGCGTAAGGAAAGATGATCGTCAAGCACTCAAAAAGGGTTCAAGGTTGAAGTTGGTTTGTTTGGTTGATCTGGTTTATCTGGTTCATTTCGTTGATCTGGTTTGTCTGGTCTTTCTCGTATATCTCGTTTGTCTGGTCTATAAATAGTCGCGAGAAAAAGTTTAATGCGAGAAACGCGAGAAAAAGATGAAAAGTTAAAGGTTAAGCGGTCGGCGCCATTCGCATTCTTTGGATAACTTCTTTCAGTTTGGGGATATGGGATATGGGTTTTGATGACCTAACAAAATCATCAGGTGTCTTAATTTGGGAGAATCGCTCCTGAATCAGCTTGATGCACTCTAATATAAGATCCAGGATATCTGCAATCTCATTCTCAGGCATACTTGATGGTATCCCTAATACGGTCCATGAATCGGTCACTCATCCCTTTTCTCTTTCGTATTAACTCAACTGGTTTCCCTAATTTTTTTTCAAGGTATATTAGTAGGCCTGAAAGAAGATCGAAACGCGGCTCTTTTAACTCGACAAGTAGATCAATATCACTATCTGGCCTTTCCGAACCCTTCGCATAAGAACCAAAAAGGCCAATTGAAATCAAGCCAAATTGTTCCTCGAGGTATGGCTTCTCTTTGCGCAGGATTTCTAAAATTTCCTTGCTTCTCATTGCTCTATACAAACCCGAAAAGAAGTTGGCTGATAAGACCAAATTTCTTTTATTTTCCACATGGTTGGGGGTATATGTCAAGTGCTTACATTAAAGCGAGAAATGTTGAAGGCGAGAAACGCGAGAAAAGTTTATTTCTTCCTTTTTATAGTTTTATTAGATTTTCGATCATTCCACTTATCTTCCCCAGCCTTTCGTTAAGTTCTTGATATTCACTATCTTTAAAACGGGGATGGGTTCAAATTTACCTAAGGCTCTTTAACAAAGCCAATTTGCTCAAAATGCGCATCAAACGTTAAAGCCTTCCGAATCCCCTTCTTCTTCATCAGCGTGAAACTGATACAATCTATGAAACTCAGATCTTTATCCTCTATTTTTCTAAACAGATTTAAAGCCTCCTCTTGAATTCCATCAGTTACGTTCAAAACATTAATGTGACCTATTGCTTGCGCCTCTTCAATCCTATCTAAAAAATCAATTGCCAATTGGTGATTCTTAAGCGAACAATTGATGAAAGTAATCGTTTCATAAACGATAAAGGTAGAAGTCAGAATTTTATATCTCTGAAGGGCAACTTTAAAGTAGTCTTCTGCTTCTTTGTGAAATTGATCTCTCCTATTAAGAAAGGCAATCCAGAAAGCGGTGTCAATAAAAGCCTTTTCCAAAATTATTTCCCACCGTAGATATACTTATCATGATTTAGGGAGCCGTCTTTAATTTCTACATCGGCCCTTCCACAAAGTTCAAGAAGGGGACTGGTAACCTCTTTTTCCTCTTCTATGACTCCTCTTCTATGACAACCGTTACTATCTTTCCCACTAAGTTTTTGAGTTTCTCTTTCACTTCGGCAGAAAGCTCAAAATCACCATCTTTGAGTATCTTAGCTTTGCCTATGACTTGCATCTTTTTCTCTCCTGAATCGTTTTTACCTAAGTTTTCTTGCTTGTGTCATATGGGGTCAGGCCTACAAAATACATTTTATTCCTGCCCAGAATTTAAAATAACCCGACCATGCAAACATACTAAAATTACTTATCTTTTTCAACACGTTTTTGTATCCATAATCACTTTGAAAAATCTTCCTTCCATTTTACTATTCACTTCCTGGCAAAACTACCGCATTTTTTGCAGAAATAATGGGGTCAGGTCTCAACAACTGACACATCTCGGCTGTCAATCTGCGAGAAAGGGGTGAATGCGGGAAAGGTTGAGCACATGAGAGGTTATTGGCTCCAATCCTCTAGTAATAGGCCCGGCACCCGTTCGAATTCTTTTACATTGTTGGTTACCAGGGTCAGTCCGAGGGCCCTGGCATGGCCTGCAATTATCATATCATAAGGTCCTATGGGCTGACCCGTACGATAAAGCGCAGCCCGTATCTGTCCAAAATGATATGCCGCTTTAGCGTCAAAGGGCAGCACCTCAAGCCGCGCTACCAACGCCTCAATATCTGCCAGATTCCGCTCTACCTCCTGCGAGTGTTCCGCACCAAATACCAACTCACCCAAGGTTATAGTAGAAATGCCCATCCGACCGTGATGCTGCTCAAAACGTCTTTTCACCCGCTGGGGGCGGTTCTTCATGGTATAGATAACGATATTGGTGTCTAGCAGGTACTTCAGCATTACAAGCTGTTCCGCAACTGATCTTCCGGCTGCTTGCGCTCTGCCATGAAGTCGCTGGAAACCCCTGGTGCATTGAACCACTCATCCCAGGATTGGCCCGCGGGCGCAATAATGCGTTTGTTCCCAATACTTATGATTTCCACATCCTTCACGGAGTCTGGGAAGGCAACTGCCTTTGGCAGGCGAACAGCCTGACTCCGGTTGCTTTTGAAAACTTTGGTCTTCACACAGGGCATAACCATCTCTCCGTAAAATTTTTATGGTTTAATAGACATAATAGAACTAGTGAAGGGATATGTCAATAGGATATACATGCTTACCTGTCTGGTTTGTCTGGTTTGTCTGGTTTATCTGGTTTATCTGGTTTATCTGGTTTATCTGGTTCATTTGGTTTGTTTGGTAATAAGCGCGAGAAAAAGGTTAAAGCGAGAAAAGTTGAATGCGAGAAAGGTTGAAAGCGAGAAAGCCTGCCTGCCCGCCACAAATCGTAGGCGGGCCTGCGGCGGGCAGGGTTCAAGGTTTCAAGGGTGAAACGTAAAAAGTGTGATGTGAAATGTTTATGTTGCAACTGCGCGTATGTCAGATGGAATTCTTGTTAGAGTAAGCTCTTTGAGCTGGACCTTTTTGCTCGCATTATCAATATCTATTCCCACCAAATTTCCCGCTGTATCGTAATCCAAAACAATGCCCTCAGAAATTTCCTTGCTCTCTACGCTTGGTTTTTCGGACAAATCAATATAAAGGGAATCAGTCTCTGGATAATAGTTGAGCTTCATATCTTAAACCTCCTGTCGGGAAATGCGTTGTGTATTGTTTTCTTGTCCTCTAATGTGATGACTCGTAACACCCGTCCCTCAAGCTCAGGAACTACACCCCAAAAACGGAAGCGATTATGCTCTTGGGGCTCAACTCTTATTTTGGATTTTCGATAACCCGAATACACCACTCCTTTTTGAGATAGGACCTTTTTCTCAGCACCTCTTTCTCGAAATACTCTGTAAATCTGTATTTACTCATTTTTTCAAAATAGCAGCTTCTTAACTAGATGTAAACGCACCATAATGGCCTAAAATTAAAGGTTGAATGCGAGAAACGTTGAATGCGAGAAAGGGTTAAAGCGAGAAAAAGGTTGAATGTAAAAAGTCATTTTTTAGAGTTATTTCCAGGGCTTAAGGTTGTTGGCTAGTTGCTGGTAACGGTCAGGGTCGTCGGTCTTGATGCGATCTATATATTCGAGGAAAAATGCGAGAAAGACCGCAATAAAAAAGGCTACCAGCGTGGACAGAATTACAATCAGTGTACGCTTAGGAGAAGATTTCTTGTCAGGGGGAACAGCCCAATCCAAAACCTGGATGGTATTGACATCCTTTGCCTCTTCGATCTTTGCCAGCTCATACTGGGTAGTGATGAGCTTGAAGACCTCTTCCTGGATCTTCGCCTCACGCATGAGGCGAGCCAGTTGAAGCCCCAAGGCAGGCATCTCCTTGAAAGGGATAAAAAGATCATCCTTTGAGGGGTTGCCCTCCTCTATTCTCCGTAACTGCTTTTGAAGCTCTGCAATCTTTGATTTGAGCATTACGGCCTCATTCTGCTTCTCTGTGCCAAACTGCTTCAGGACCTCCAGCTCGGTCTGGGCAGCTATAATCTCACCCTTTATCTTGGCCGCGCCCTCAATGGCTGCCTTTGCCTGGTCGCTTATGGAGACAAGTTTGTACTTTTCCTCAAAGGCCCTGAGGTTGGATTCTGCCCTTGCAAGGTCCTCCTTGACCTTCTTGAGCCGTCCTTCCAGAAAGACCCGTTTACGGTGACCTGAGCTGATATGAACCTTACGGTTTATCTGATCCAGGGCATCCACATAGGCATTGGCCATTTCTGCAGCCCGCTTTGGGTCTTCGTCCTCAACTGATATGCTTATTATGCCGCTTTTCCTGGAAATCTCGATTTTTGTGCGGTTGGAAAGTTTCTTATAAACATCCTCTATATACTTTGCCTCATAGAGGTCCTTTAAGTTAAACTTTTTTATCAACCTGTCGGCTACTGTCCTGCTTTCAAGAATGCCGTTGTATAATTCAGGCCCTGATTTTTGTCCCAATATTCCTGCAGCCAGTCCGCCCAATGGCCCGGCCGACCTACCAACTAGACCTGAAAGAGATGAGCCGGATCCTTCAGGGGGCAATATGCGGGCGGTGGCTGTAAACTTCAGTGGCGCAAGGAGGCTGTATGTGACAGAGATGGCTATGGCCACCAGCACAATGCCGATGATCAGCTTCTTGCGCTTGAGAAGCACGAGGACAAGATCGAGCAGGTTTATCTCGTCTTCAATGTATTCAGTTGGATGTTCAGCGTTCAATGTTCAATTTCAAGCTTGCCTGCCCGAGGCAGGCAGGGTTTAAGGTTGAAAGCGAGAAACGCGAGAAAAGTTCATTAGTAAGCTACAATGATAACCCCGGCAGTGACTGCTATCCGGTATAGAATCTCTGTAATGTCCTTAGTTACCCTAAGCCAGGGGTATTTTTCCACCTTTCTGGGAACAATGATAGTATCGCCAGGGTCAAGCCTCAGTGATTCAAACCCTCCCATAATCCATCTGTGGGTCCTGGAATCCCAGGTGGTCATCCCCAGCAATCCCTCCTGGCCCTTGCTTATCACAGCACCATTGGCCTTGACAAGATAGACGTGGTCTTCGTCTGCATTGTCTGTCATGCCGCCAACCATATTGAGGTAATAGCCCACAGTCTTGTCTTGTTCTGCCAAAAGGGCTGTTGGGTTATAAACCTCGCCAAGCACGTTTACATAATCAGGCCTTTTGGGCACAATGAGGCGGTCGCCGGGTCTTAGCTCAAAGTTGTACCTGGAATGTGGATCCTCCAGGACCTGGTCCAGTTCTATTACCATTCGCCCTGTGGGCTCGGCTGCCCTGAGGCGCTCAAGCAATTGCTTCTTGGTCACAAGGGTCTGTTGCAAAATGGCCGCTTCTTCTTTGCCAACCGCGGTCTCTGCCGCCTGGCTGCTAAGGGAAAGGATATCTGCTTCCAGTTTTCGGATATACTCACGGAGTTGCTCGGCCTGCACGGATTTGACCGATTCGCGCTGAAAAATCGCCCCTAGGGGGTAGGCCTCGTTGGTCAGTCCCCCTGCCCTTTTTATGACCGATGCCAGACGTTCGCCTTTGGAAAACCTATATCGCCCGGGGAATACAAATTCTCCCTCAAGGGTAATTATTCGGCCCAGGGCATCCGTATATTCGGGTATTTCCCTGATGTGCACCACATCATCGGGCTGCAGCTTCAAGTTGTCAGAAGGAAGCCCTTGCATTGCCCTGCGAGGGGAAAATTCGATCTTCACCGTGTCAGACTCGGTTTGGCCGGGCTTGACCCTTGATATGGAGGCCATCTCCATATAGGCCTTGGAGGTAAAGTTGCCGGCCTCAAACACAAGATCCTGCACTGTCATGCCTTCCAAGAGCCTATAGGTGCCGGGTTTCCTCACCGCTCCATATATGGACACCTGGGGCAAGTCTTCCTTTTCCGAGAGGCCATATATCTTGACGCGGTCAAGTTCCTGAAGCAGCAGGTTTTGGGATTCGTCCCCTTCTAACAAGGCACCAAGATTAAACTGGACCACTTCAGGGTGGAGGTCCGGGGGCATGAGCCTGATGATCTCGGCCCTGGCAAGGTAAGGTTCGGGAAGCAAGTCGTCATAAGAATGGATTAAATCCCTAAGCCTCATGCCCGGCCTGAATTCATACTCCCTGGGGTACTTTACATGGCCCTCCAGATACACGACCTTGCGAAGCCCCTTGTACACAGGGTAGATCTTGACCACATCGCCATCTCTCAAGGGCATCGACAGATTTTTGTTTACGCCCTTAAAGGAAGGATCAAGATTGAAGCTCTTTATTATGCGCCTGTGATGTCCCTGGACCCTTTCAACCACAACGTTCTGGAGATAACCAGTGGGAAGCAAGCCCCCTGCCAGCTTGATCGCATCGCCGATGCTCTCTTGCCCCTTCATCTCATAGATAGCCGGCCGCCTCACATTACCGGCCACCCCAACCACAGGACCAATCACGGGGATGAAAATGGTATCTTGGTTTTGGAGACGGATGTCACCCTTCCTGAGGCCAGATAGGAAGAAGTCATAAAGGTCGATGGTAGTTAGCACATTACCGGCCCTGTACACCTTAATATTGCGGAGGCTCCCCCGTTTGCTGGGCCCGCCTGCTACGTAGAGGGCCGGGATCACGGTGGAAAGTGAGCTGACCGAATATGTGCCCGGATGGGTTGCCTCACCCACAATGTAGACCTGGATGGTACGGAGCCGGCCCATGGTGATACTCATTTCAAATTCAGGATAAAACTCTTTGAATCTTCGAAACAAGAAACGCTTCAGTTCCACAAACCTCATGCCGCTTACATCAAGGGTGCCGAGCCTTGGAACAAAAATGGACCCATCTCTAGTAACTGTTACTTCATAGGACTTTTCCGCCTTTCCCCAAAGATGAATGGTGAAACTGTCACCCGGCCCGACCACGTAATTGTCGCCCACCGGGACATTGGTAACGGGCGCAAAGGTGGATACCTGCCTGTTGAAGAAATCATAGCCATAGAGGCGGAGCTGTCGTGAGATGTCTGTGGGAAATTTGCCTGAAAGAATCTTTTCTATGGGTGTCAGGCCTGCGGCCTTTGGCGCGGCAACAGGTTTGGTTTTTTGCGTTGGGGGGGGCTTCTCGCTCTCCAATACGAGTGCAAAAGAAGGGAATTTAGCCAACAAATTAGACTTTTGATTAGTACTCAGAGTTGCAAAGAGCCTCTTTTTTTCCTCCTCGTTTAGAGCTTGGAAGATTAGCTTTTGATCATCTTCATCTAGTATTGAGAAGACTCTTTTCTTTGTTTCACTATTCAACTGTCTGAAAAGCTGTACTTTTTCCTCATCGGTTAAGCTTCTAAAGATCTCTTTTCTCTCCTCCTCCCCTAGTTGGGTAATAATCTGCTGTTTTTGTTCAGGTGAGAGCCCTGAAAACCTGGCTATCTGCTTCTTACTATCCGCCTTGTCTCCAAGCCCGGATTGAGCCCAGCAATAAGAGGTACCCATTGAAAAAGCCACAACCAAGGCCACCAGGGCTGATAACAGAATAATTGAGGCAAACTTATGGTGCCAGTGAGAGAACAAAGTACGACGAAGGAGTGAGAATTCAGAGGTCAAACGCATTTTGTCTCCTGTGTTTAGGCCAATGCTCCGCCCCTTGGGTTACATTACATGGACAGGTATAACCCATTGATATATCAGGAATTATTGTGCAAGCCGACCGAATAAAATACCCCTGCTGACCCCATACGTAGGGGCTGAAAAGAATTGTGATGAATCTGAACGAATCTCTAACAGCAAACCAATTCCCTAAATTATGAATTGTACGGCATGGAATAATGAAATAAATGATGAGCTAATCTTGTCCGCCAACAGAGCATGTTGCTGACTATTGGGTTTTTGGTTGATGTTGAAAAAGGGTTAAGTCTAAACACCCGGCGGGCAAATATAGCACATTTTCCAAATAGTTCAAGGGTATTTTGGAGATAGGTGCTTCAAACAACTATCTTTATTGACACCTATACTGCTTTATCCTATATTTTGCCCTGCCCGAACAGGCCTTTACCTAATTCACTGGCTAGTCTTCATCCATCGGCAAGGCGAGAGCGAGAAATTTTAAGATTTCTCCCTTCGCCTGCCTAACGGCAGGCGGGATCGAAATAACATGTGCGCAAGGTCCTGATCCCACGAGCGGGAGTCCATATTCCGTATTGTGGTTCTCCTGGATTCCCGACTCCCTGCCCGATGGTCAGGATGGGTACTAGTTAGGAGCAATCAGCGAGGAGCAGATGAATATGCCTTCCAAAAAGTGGCCTGCTTGTCTATTGGCTCTAATCATTTTCCTTTTCCCCATTTGTTGCTGGGGTAAGGTTTCCATAAACGTTCCGCTTGGCCACTGGAGTTATAGTGCCATTGATAAGCTCACAGGCCTCGGGCTCATTCGCTCTGCTATTTATTCCACCAAACCTTTCACCCGTCTTGAAATGGCTCATTTAATAAAGGAGGCGGAGGCAACGCTGGATGAAACCGCTAGGGAGGGCAATGAGGACCTAAAGCGAAACCATATAATTCAAGGCATCTTGGCGCGGCTCGAGAAGGAATTCAGCGCAGACCTGAGGGAGCTAGAAGGAAACAGCGGAATAACCAGTTATATTAAACCGGTTGAAGACATATATCTACGCTACTTGCATTCAGACAAAGACTTCTCGTTCGAAAATGACAAGGGGCAAAAATATTCTGAAGGGTCCAATTGGAGGATCGGCTTTTCCACTCATGGGATGCTTTTCAACCACCTGGCCCTTTACGTCAACCCCGAGTATCGATACTCCAAGGATCAGTTCGGAGGAGATAGCAATGACATAACAGTTTTGGAGGGTTATGCCAAGGCAGAGTGGTCCAATATTGAGGTGGAGGTGGGAAGGGACAGCATGTGGTGGGGCCCGGGACGGCACGGCTCCCTCATCCTTACGGATAATGCCAAGCCCTTTGATCTGATCAAGATCTCCAACCCAAAACCAATATTACTCCCCTGGGTCTTCAAACACCTGGGACTGCTCAAGGTCGTGGGATTCTGGAGCCAACTGGAACACAACAGATATGTGCCAGAAGCAGAGTTCATGGGCCTGAGGGTGAACCTCAAACCATTTCCCTTCCTTGAGGTGGGGGCCTCAAGGACCGTTCTTCTTGGGGGAAAGGGTTCTCGTGCGGCAAAGGGCACGACGGATTTGAGCGCAAGCGAATGGCTCAAGATCCTTTCAGGAAAAAACATTGGCGGCAGGCTTGATACAGACCAAATAGCGGGATTTGACTTTGTTTTACATCTTCCTTTTGTAGATCGTTTCTTTCGAATGGCCAAATCAATAGATTTGTGGGGGGAATTATATGGCGAGGATGAGGCAGCGTCGCTGCCGAGCAGAAATGGCTACGTGGTGGGGCTGAGGGTAGGTGATATCTTTCTTGCCGGAAAGACGGATCTGGTTATTGAGCAGGCCAATAATGTAATAACCAACCACCCAGCTTATTGGTATAATCATCACGTTTATAAGAGCGGTTATACTTACTATGATAGAATCATGGGGCACGAGATGGACACAGATGCCCGGGATCTGTTCGTGGGACTTGAGCATTACATAAATCCCCAAATCATCCTCGGGTTGAGCTATGATTACCAGAAAAGGGGTGCTCAAGACCCAAACCCTGAAGAGCGGGACCGTTATGATGCAAGCCTCACTTGGTATCAGTCAGACGATTTTTTCATTAAAGGAGGGTATAGATATGAATCCATAGACAATATGGACAATGTAGAGGGCAAGGACCGAAACAACCACGTTTTGTGGATTTCTCTGAATTACAGCCTGTAGTTCTTTATTCATCTGGCCTGACTAAGATACCACTCATATGTCTTCCTTATCCCTTGTTCCAAGGAAATCTTCGCTCTCCAGCCCAACTGCGCAAGCCTGGATACATCAAGGAGTTTTTGTGGCGTGCCATCTGGCTTGGTGGTATCAAAGCTTACTCGTCCTTTAAATCCAACAATCCCAGCAATCATTTTAACCAGTTCTCGAATGGTCAGGTCTTGACCCATGCCGACGTTGACAATCTCACTTTCATCGTAATGGTTCATCAAATAAACGCAGGCATCTGCCAGGTCATCCACGTGCAAGAACTCCCTTTTGGGACTGCCGGTACCCCAGACCACGATCTCCGGCCCTTTGTGCGGGCGGTTGAGAGGATCGTTTGTTTTGGGATCAATACCCAATGAGGCCTTGATATCTTCCGGGATGGGACCAAAGCGGGCCTCATCCCTTTTAATAGCCTCCCACTCGCCTGCCATAGCCAACTTCGCCAAATGGCACTTTCTTATCAGGGCCGCCAATACATGCGATGTTATAAGATCAAAATTATCATTAGGCCCGTAGAGGTTTGTGGGCATAACAGAGATAAAGCGGGTGCCGTACTGCCGATTGTAGGCCTGGCACATCTTGATCCCGGCTATCTTGGCAATGGCATAAGGTTCGTTGGTGGGCTCAAGATGGCCAGAGAGCAAATATTCCTCCTTCATGGGCTGGGGGCAGTGCCTTGGGTAAATGCATGAGCTGCCCAGGAAAAGGAGTTTTCGGACGTTATATTTGTATGCCGCATGGATAACATTGGTTTGAAGGGCCAAATTTTCGTAAATAAATTGGGCTGGATAGGTGGCATTTGCCAGGATTCCCCCCACCCTTGCCGCGGCTAGGAATACGTATTCTGGCCTTTCAGAGGAAAAAAAGGCCTCCACATCCTGCTGCCGGGTGAGATTCAGGTCTTGATGGGCCCGGTGTATAATGTTTTCATATCCTGCTGAGTTCAATCTCCGCACAATCGCGGAACCCACAAGCCCACGGTGGCCTGCCACATAAATCTTGGATGTCCTTTCCATTGCCTAATCCAATAATAATCACTCAAACTGATTATATACTCTAAAACCGGCTTCGGTGCAAAGCTGATCCTTTTCCGCCTCCTTAAGATCCTCCCTTACCATCATGCTAACCAACTGGTCAAAGGAAACTTTGGGCTGCCAACCAAGCTTCTCTCTCGCCTTAGTAGCATCCCCTTGCAGATAATCCACCTCAGTAGGCCTGAAGTAACGTGGGTCAATACGGACCAGGACCTTTCCTGTCTTCCCATCTCTGCCCACCTCATCTGCTCCCTGTCCTTCCCACTCTATCCTGATGCCCACCTCACTAAAGGCCCGTTCCGTAAACTCCCGCACCGAGTGGCTCTCTCCAGTGGCAATTACATAGTCATCCGGATCATCCTGCTGCAGTATCAACCACATGGCCTCC
>JAFDIV010000049.1 GCA_019307815.1 Deltaproteobacteria bacterium | reverse complement strand
GGAAAAACCAAATGATAGATCAGGACTGTTACATTATGACTCTTATGAACATATTCACTCACACCCTCAGTTTACGCCGCAAGCGGCGGGGAATTCAACCCTAAGAGATTAAAATATGGTATTTGTTTAAAAAGGTAGAGAATCAAGGGGATGCGACCATGCCATATTTTGGCTACTTGGCACATTGGCGAGGGTAATTTTTGAAAAAATTTTCTACCGAAACTGATGCGAGGATACTGATAGACGACTTGCTCCGCAAAGCAGGGTGGGACCCTGCTGACAAGTCACAAGTCCTCACCGAAGTTCCAATCCACGATGTTTCATGGATGGTCGCCGAACCGCCTTCTCCGTATGGCCCATCCTCAAATGACGCCACATCAGAGAGTGACAAAACCTCGATTCGGCGAGCTGATTATATTCTCCTAGATCGTCGTGGCCGTTCTCTCGCTGTAATTGAAGCAAAACGTTCTGCCATCGAACCCTATACCGCAAAACAGCAAACCCTTCCGTACGCAGAAAAGATAGGCGCTCCTTTCATTTTCTTAACAAATGGCGAGCTAATATACTTCTGGGACTACAAAAACGATGACGCGCGTATTGTCAATTCTTTTTACTCCCGACGCGACTTGGAGCGCTTGGTGGAGATGCGCGCCACCCGAAAGCCCCTGGCTACTGTCGAGATCCCCGAGTATTACATCCGCCAAGGTGAGACACGCCAACTGCGGCCATATCAACGTGAAGCCATGAAAGCGCTTGACCACGCCGTCGAGCTGAGCAAACGCCGCTTTCTCATTGAGCTGCCTACTGGCACAGGAAAGACAGACCTCATTTGCTTGTATTTGAAACGTTTGTTTCAGGCTGGCCGTGCCGAACGTGTTCTTTTCTTGGTAGACCGCGAACAGCTTGCAAAACAGGCACTTGAGGCTGTTCAGGACATTCTAAGCCAGTACAGTAGTTACTGGTTACGTCCTGGTATGGCACGCCAAGAGCAGCAGATTACGGTATGCCTGCTTCAAACAATGATCAGCCGTTACCCCGAGTTCACAAGTGGGTATTTCGATGTTGTTATTGCTGATGAGTGTCACCGCTCTATCTATGGGGCTTGGCAGACGGCCCTTACCCACTTTGATGCATTTCATATTGGTTTGACTGCTACTCCTTCTCCCTACATCGAACAGAATACGTTCAAGTTCTACCAGTGCCCGGATAATCAACCAGATTTCGCTTATTCAATTCAACAGGCCTTTGCAGAAGGGTATCTGGTACCTTACAAGTTCGCTACCGGCATAACCGTCATCCTCGCTGAAGGTGCTGAATTGGATGATGAAACCTATGATCCAATTGAATTTGAGCGAAAGTGGACCAATGAAGATACAAATCGCAAGATGATGGAAGAGTTCGATAAATTAGCTTGGGAAAACTACAAGGAACTTGCACCAGGCCAAAAGATAGGCCCTGGCAAGGCCATCGTTTTTGCTATCACCAAGCACCATGCTGCACGTTTAACTTACTACCTCAATGAACTGCATCCTGAGCTTAAAGGCCAATATGCCCAGGTGATCACCAGTGATGTTGCCAATGCAGACGATCTGATCCGTCAGTTTAGGCGAGAAGATTACCCACAGGTGGCCGTTAGTGTGGGAATGCTGGACACTGGCTTTGATTGTCGTGAGGTGCTTCATCTTGTGATGTGCCGTCGTATCCGGAGTCCAATCCTGTATCAGCAAATGCGTGGAAGAGGAACCAGGACAGCCCCGCATATTGGTAAGCAAAAATTTGTCATTTATGATTTTTTTGAGAACCATAAGTATTTTAATGACAGTGATACGGACATCTTTGCCAGAGTAGGAGGTGGGCGCGCTTCTGTGAGGGAGCACAAGCCACCGAAACCTCCTGGAGATCTCATCGAGCTTGGGCTGGAAGATGAGTGGTTACACGCCGTAACCTATGTTGAGGTGGGTCCTGAGGGTGAACGGGTCGACAAGCGCGAGTACATAACCAATTGGGAAAGGACGATCCAGGCAGCAGCCAAGGACGACCCGATCATCCAGAAAGTGCGAAGCGGGGAGCCTCTTTCAGAAGCCGAGGAGCAAGCCCTGGCCGAACGCCTGAATCGACCCAAGATGTATTTCAATGAGGAAAATCTACGCCGCGCTTATCGCCGACCATGGGGCAACCTTATTGATTTTATTCGCGCAGCCCTTGGTAGCCTCAAGATCAAGAGCCGTGAAGAGGAACTTACAGAAAACTTTCAAGCGTGGCTGGTGGCCAAATCCCTTACCCCTCAACAAGCCCAATACTTATCCTTGCTGAAAAATCGAGGTATTGCCAGAGGCAAGATAGAGTTGAAAGACCTGTTCGATCCACCGCTATCAATTCTCAATGCGGCAGAAGAGGGAATAAAACTATTTGGAGAGAAAGGGCTTAAGGAGATCATTGAAGATATGAACGAAGCAGTGTTTGGATCGTAGGTTGATGAACTATGATTTCTGATTGAAGTGCGACAAAATGGATCGTCTCTTCCAGAAAAACGGCCTGTAAATCATCAATCAGAAATCACAAATCATCAATGTAGATGATCGGAGATCATTAATGAATCAAGAGTTGAGGAGAAAATTAAGGCGAATCACTGATATCCTCTGGGCAGGAGGCGTTACCAATCCAGTCACTTATATCGAGCAGATTTCATACCTGATCTATTTAAAACTTTTGGACGAAGAAGAATCCAACCGTGAGTTAAAGGCTCGCCTCCTGGGGGCCAAGGCCAATGGTAACGGAGAACTGCTTTTCCCTGAAGAGGCTGAACATTACCGCTGGTCTAAATGGCGCTTTAAAAGTGGCACAGACCTGCGTGATTTTGTCCGGGACCAGGTGTTCCCTTACATGGCCTCTTTGGTAAAAGAGGAACCGCAAATTGCTGAGTATTTCCGCGACGCTGTGCTTGAGATCACTGACCCCAACGTACTCAAGCAAGTGGTGGACGAGATCGATGGTATTGATTTTGCCAAGCTTGGTACTGACGTTAAGGGCGATATCTTCGAGTATCTTCTCACCCATCTAGGCCAATCTGCCCTAAATGGTCAATTCCGCACTCCCCGACAAATCCGGACCATGATGGTTGAAATGGTGGACCCAGACCTTGGCGATACGATCTATGACCCTGCATGCGGCACGGGTGGCTTTCTCATTGATGCTGTGCAATACATCCTTGCCAAATATTCTTCCGAATCTACTGAAGACCCAATTTATGGAGCAGAATGGCTAGAGAATAAGGCCAGGGCAATGGGCCTCATTGGCGAAAATGAGGATATAGACAAAATAGACTTGCCCCGAAGGCAGGAAATTTTTCGAAAAATAAAGGAACAAATTCCAACCCTTCAGACTTACCGGAAAGGACCTGGCGAGAAGATCCCAGATTGGGGCCTTTTAGAGCACTCCATTTACGGCATTGATGTGTCCCACCAGATGATGCGCATTGCCATGATGAACCTAGTGCTCCACGGTATCAGGCACGCCATGGTGAAACGGGCCAACACGCTTTCCGAAATGGGTGGGCTCAGTGAGGAAGACCTAAATCGCCGCTACAAGGTGATCTTGTCTAATCCACCATTTGCCGGGGTTTTGCCAAAAGAGTCCATTCGTAAGGACTTGCCAACAAATTCCAAGAAGAGTGAGTTATTGTTTCTCGGTGTCATGATGGAAGCCCTTGCCCCTGGCGGGCGGTGTGCCGTGGTAGTGCCCGAAGGGCTTCTTTTTGGATCCACTAAAGCTCACATCACACTTCGCCGCAAGCTTGTTGAGGACTATCAGCTTTTGGCAGTAGTGTCCTTACCCGCTGGGGTTTTCAAACCTTACGCAGGTGTCAAGACCGGGGTGCTGGTTTTCCGCCGTCCAGTCTCAATGGCCGACCATAAACCATCGATCAAGAATGCCAAGGTGTGGTTCTACGAGGTCCGGGCCGACGGTTTTGATCCGGACAAGATCCAAGGTGGGGGCCGACCTGAAACCCCAGAGCGAAACGACATTCCTGATCTTTTGGCCAAGTGGAAACAGTACAAGGCGTCAGACTTCACGAATCCTCCTGGCGTAGAGGCAGGCACTTTGCTTGAACCGGGCTCTGAAGAGCCACGTTCCTGGTGGGCTACAATCGAAACCATCGCGGACAACGACTACAATCTAGCCGCTGGCCGGTATAAGCCCCAGATCGCAGAAAAGGCCCCGGATGAAGATCCTGCAGAGCTGATCCGGGAAGTCCTGGCCATAGAGCGAAAAATCACCGAAGGACTGGAAAAGTTACTCAAGGAAATAGAATCATGAGGCTACCATATATACCACGACGACTTCCACTTGACGATATAGACTGGGCTTCTCATGTGCCGCTCATAGCCCAGGCAAATGCGGCCTTGGCTCGTTATGATGGAATATTGGAGGCAATGGTCAATCCTGCCCTCTTGCTTTCACCCCTGACAACACAGGAGGCTGTTCTCTCCTCACGTATAGAAGGCACCCAGGCAACCCTTGAAGAGGTCCTTGAGTTCGAAGCCGATCCAAGGCGCAAAATTGACCCTCACAAGCATGCGGATATACAGGAAATCATTAACTATCGTAGCGCTATGCAGCATGCCGTGGAAAAGCTTGATAGAAGACCTCTATGCCTAAATCTGATTCGCGAATTGCACAGCATCCTTTTGGACAGTGTGAGAGGGGCTAACAAAGCCCGTGGGGAATTCCGCCGAACCCAGAATTGGATCGGTCCTCCAGGTTGTTCATTAGAAGAGGCCAGTTTTGTGCCGCCATCCCCTGAAATGCTGCCGGAAGTATTGAATAACTGGGAAAAATATCTCCACTTCGATGAGAAAGAGAGATTAGTACAACTGGCTCTGGCCAAAGCGCAGTTTGAACTAATTCACCCCTTCCTTGACGGAAATGGTCGTATTGGCCGGATGTTGGTGCCTTTATTCCTTTACGAGAAGAAGCTGCTTTCCAAGCCAATGTTCTACCTGAGCGCTTACCTTGAGCGCAATCGGGAACAATACTACCAGGCATTGAATGCTATCTCTGAGAAAGAGGATTGGAACGGGTGGATTCGTTTCTTCCTCATGGCGGTTATTGATCAGGCGAAAGAGAATACACGAAAGGCAAGGGCTATTCTTGAGCTTTATGAAGAGATGAAGCAAAAGGTGCCAGAGATAACTCGGTCACAGTATGCCATTCAAGCGATAGATGCGCTATTTGACCGCCCACTCTTTCAGAGCGCGGATTTCATTCGCCGTTCCAGAATTCCCAAGCACAGCGCCTTCCGAATACTCGACGCGCTCAAGAAGGCCGGTATCATTCGCACGCTAAGAGCAGGAAAGGGACGCAAAGCTGCCATTTTGGCATTTTATCGGGTGCTTGAAATCACGGAGGATTTGCGTTGAGTTGCATGGAAGAGAAACAAATCCTGTTATGTCGCATAAAACAAAAAAAGTGCGACTCAAATTTGTTTGTGTTGCACAGGCGCGGAACAAACAAAATGCCTCTGCTCCCATTCCTTTTGGCTCACATATCCCCAGTTCTTGAGCTACAACCAAAATTGTGGCTCATAGACGAGCTGAAAAACTACTGTCCGCGGCCTCTAGTTACCCCACAAAAGCCCCACCAGATGAAGGATGATTTCAAATGTCTGAGTGATGATTGTTCACAATCCGCAATCTCAGATCATCAATTATCAATGAGTTCGGGGGCAGCCGAATGAAGTGGCCCAAGGTTCCACTACCAAAAGTTGCAATTATTAATCCGCGTCGGCCCAGAGATATCAAACTAAGGGATGATGATCCTATAACATTTGTACCAATGCCTGCGGTTTCTGAAGTGACAGCTTCAATCGAAATAGCCGAGATACGCCCTTATAGTGAGGTTAAAAAGGGTTATACATACTTCGAAGAAAATGATGTTCTTTTTGCCAAGATTACTCCATGCATGGAGAATGGCAAGTCTGCTATTGCAACGGGCCTTTGTAATGGTGTAGGTTTCGGATCTACGGAGTTTCATGTCTTACGCGCTAAAGACAATTTACTGATTCCAAGATTTCTGCACTATTTCATTCGGCAACCATCCTTCCGTAATGCTGCCAAGTCGAGAATGCGGGGAGCAGCTGGTCAACAGAGGGTGCCTATAGACTTTCTTGATGGGGTGGTGTTACCTCTTCCCCCTCTCTCAGAACAACGCCGTATTGTGGAGATACTTGACCAGGCAGATGCGCTCCGCAAAAAGCGCGCCGAGGCCGACGCCAAAGCCGCCCGCATCCTCCCCGCGCTCTTCTACAAAATGTTCGGCGACCCCACCACAAATCCAAGGGGATGGACAATAAAGCCCCTTTCCGAACATGGTGCACGGGTACGTTACGGGCTAGGACAACCGCCTAAAGGAAAACCTCATGGATTACCCCTAATCCGGGCTACCAATATTTCTCGTGGAACAATCTCTTCCGAGAATATGCTTTTTGTGGACCCTAATGATGTACCAAGAAGCAGAAATGCTATTTTGTCTGCTGGTGAGGTACTAGTTGTAAGGAGTGGAGCATATACAGGTGACGTTGCTCAGGTAACCGAAGAGTGGGAAGGGGCAGTTGCGTATAATGTTTCAATCCAATCTGGACAAAAATAGGGTTTAAAAGGTGTTAGTTGAACGCTCCATGTGGAAAATGATAAATAGTTAAAGGAGGAGGTAAGATGTATGAGCGTTCAACTGATCACAGAGAATTGGAAAAGGCCAAAGAGATTTACCCCACAGCAAAAACTTCAGATTCTCAAAGAGTGGGAACTGAGCGGCAATGGGATAGAGGTTGCCCGCAAGTACCAGATTCATCCCCATACTCTGTATCGTTGGAGGAAAGCCCTGGAGCAAGGGGCAGAGACTTTCCTCAGTGGCAAACGTCGGCGATTAGATCCCAGGATAAAGGAACTGGAAGAAGAGAATCGCAAATTGAAGGAAGCCCTTGCCATTCAGACTCAGGAACTGATGTTGTTAAAAAAAAGGATGAACTTGGTCTGACAGGTCGTCGGAAAGGGGCCACCTATAGTGGTATTCAACGTCAAAGGATTATTGAAGAAGTGGAGCGGCTTAAAGCTTGTGGAGTCAGCAAGACCGTGGCCCTTAGGAGTCTGGGGGTGTGCCGGTCTACATATTACGGATGGCTCAAGGCAAGGGAAATATCTGCCAGGAAGCCATCGGTACTGAGATTGACAGAGGCAGAGAAACAAGCCGTTATTGAGAAGAAGAAAAAGTATCCTCATTTGAGCCATCGTCAGATCAGTGGTTATTTGCGCCATGAAGGATATTGGGTAAGTGAGTCCAGTTGTTATCGGATTCTGAGTGCCCTAGGTTGGGTTTTTCCTCAGCCTCTGAGGGAAGCCCCCTGGAAAGCCCCCCATTACGAGCCCTTTGCGCCCAATCAGATATGGGGTGAGGACTGGACCAGGCTGGTTGTAGCAGGGCTGAGGCATTATCTGCTTACCATCATTGACTATTTTTCCCGCTACATTCCTGCCTGCCGGCAGGCAGGGTGGCATGGGCAATTGTAAAGACCGTGAGTCAGAGGGAAGTGAAAGACCTTTTGGCCATAGCCTATATGAGCCAGGGTATAGATAAGGCTGACCAAAAACCCCTGGTTCGACTTGACCGGGGATCACCCAACATGGCCCATGGCACCAGGAGCCTGATAACGGATCTTGAGATGATCATATCACCCAGCAGGGTACACAGACCCACGGACAACGCCCGTCAAGAGCAATGGTACAGGACGGCCAAGCAGGAGGAGATATATTGTCAGCCCCATTATCCCTCGATGGAAATAGCTCGACATTCCATGGCCCACTATATTGAGGAATATAATGAAAAACGACCTCATCAGGCGCTGTGGAATTACACTCCTGGATATGTGCATAGGCTGGGGAACAAAACTAAGCTTTTGGAACATCATAGAAAAATGATCCAAGTTTTCAAAGAGCAAAGGCTCAATACAAATAGAGCTTTAATGGCAGTGGGTTAAGCAAGCGTTTCAAACTAACACCTTTTTTCTCTTGATCTGTCTGAAACGGTACACTTTAGAAGGCGAAAGGAAAAATATCACTTTTAAGGTAAAGAGCTTGTTCATTGCTATCCATTTAACAAACTTCAAAGCGTTCGCCGAAACTTGGAGAATTTCTATTCGTCCCCTGACCATAATATATGGGACAACCAGTTCGGGGAGGTTCGGTATCTTTCATCTATTTATTCGCGTAAGCAATTTCAAACAAAGTACGGCAGCCGGAGACAGGGACAATGGCGCAAAGGCGTAAGAAAAGATCGAGGCGGCTCCAGGCAAAACAGAGCGCTATGCGGATAACCAAGGGCCGACGGAAGCAGATCGAGCGGCTGGCGGCCGCCCTGGCCGAGATTGTGCCTTCTACGTCACCCGGTTCAGGCTTCTGTGAGGTAAGGGGGACGTAAGGGGGACGTCCTTAAATAAGTAACTAAGTAGTGTTTGGAGACGTTTGGTTACCGAACGATAACGATGTGCAATTTGGGATGAAGTTTGTGGGAGAGCAATGGGAGTTTTGAAAGCAGAAAGAATTTTGTGATAATAGACGATCCTCTTGTTGACCTAGATCCTGACAGACAATCCAGAGCTGCTGAGGTCATAAAGGAATTTGCAAAGCACAAACAGATCATCCTGCTCACATGCCATCCCTCACACGCCAAAATGCTGGGTGAGCATCAGATCCATCTGGATTAGGATGCCTGCCCTCCAATTTCCCACACTCCCCCAAGGATCCTCCTTAGCCTTCAATATTAATATCAACTAGTTAAATAGTTTTTACCCATTTTGGCTCAAAGCAGAAATGGGTAATTTGGCGCTTTAGTTAAAACCTGTAGAGTTGAATGGCAAGAGATACCTCAAAAATTCGGTTGAGGGCACCGAATTTTCGAGGTGGTTTTACGGCATGATTGAACGAAAACATGAAATAATGGGATTAAAGCAATTGCTGAAGTGGCATCCTGTAGTGGGTATAGTAGGGGCCAGGCAAGTTGGGAAGACAACATTAGCCAGAAGCCTGATGAAAAAGATCTCAAGCACCCTTTAGCCTTTTCTATGCAAGCCACAAATAGGTAATTAAGGTATGTGAGGTTCTTGTATTGCCCAAAAAGATATGGTATGATTTTTTCATACCAACAGAGGGAGGAAGAAGAGATGGGAAATGCAGTGAAAAAGACCATATCACTCCCACCGGAACTTGCAAGAGAGGCCGAAGAGATTGCAAAGGCTGAGGGCAAGACATTGAGTGCTGTGATTCAGGATGCCTTAAGGGTTGCAAGGAAAGAGAGGTTGAAGCAGGAGTTTAGAGAGTTGCAGGGCTACTGGTCTCAGAAGGCCAAGGAGAAGGGAGTGCTTACAGAGCGAGACCTCCAGAGATTATTGGAGGAAAAATGAGGGTTGTATTTGATACAAACATTTTTATCTCGGCATTGGTAATTCCCGGCAGCATAGCAGAAAAGGCTATTTTGAAAATTCTGGAAGGACATGATCAACTAGTGATCTCTAAGACCATTATCAATGAGATTTTGGAAGTGCTTGCTAGGAAATTTAGTCGTGACAGGGAGAATCTGAGCAGGGTTGCTATCTGGCTTTCAGATATAGGTATTCTAGTTAGTGCCCATCCATAAATAGGGTATATTGGGCTACTTGCTGAGATGGGCGTACCATCCCGACGTCAAACCTCATGATAACAGGACGTTTTTGGTGCCCCCATAAATGAGA
>JAFDIV010000010.1 GCA_019307815.1 Deltaproteobacteria bacterium | reverse complement strand
CTGGGAAGTGTTTCATCGGATTAAAGTCCGTTTTCCCTTGGAGCGACCAAGGTTGTCTCTTCCTTACAAGGAACTGCAATCACTCGCTGTGCTGTGAATCAATTTCTGAAGAGCATAGTGCGGGAAATCCGCACGCTACGTTCTGCGGGAGCTGGAGGCGGGTGACCGCCTCCGGCGACCCAGTGGCGAAGGTCGTGAGACCTTCCCCTATCCCGATTCCATAAATGAACTGAGCCCAAGAAAAGTGCATGAAAAAATGGTTGAGAGGGCCTTGACATGGGAAAGATCAGGATTAACTTGTCTTATTCAAAATTTCATTTGACCTTCGGTACCAGACGTGTCCATCAGAAAATTTTAATTTCCTGATGGGCCTCAAAAAATAAATTGTGGGAGGAGAAAGGGACTATGAAACTGAAACCATTGGGCGACCGTGTGATTGTCAAAAGGGTGAAAGAGGAAGAAAAGACAAAAGGCGGAATAATTATTCCAGATACCGCCAAAGAGAAGCCGATTGAAGGAGAGGTGATCGCGGTAGGAGAGGGGAAGATCCTGGATAATGGCCAGAAGATCCCCTTGGAGGTGAAAAAAGGAGATCGGGTTCTTTTTGGCAAATATGCTGGTACGGAAGTGAAGATTGATGGGGAAGAGCACCTTATTATGCGTGAGGATGATGTGATTGCCATTGTAGAGAAGTAATTCACGAGATTGGACAAAAATAGGTTTTGGAAAACCGAAGGAGGGAGATTGGTATGGCAAAGGAAATTAAGTATGATGTGAAAGCAAGGGAGGCTATTTTAAAAGGTGTTGATACCCTTGCCGATGCCGTGAAGGTAACATTGGGCCCCAAGGGGCGTAACGTCATTTTGGAGAAGACCTTTGGCTCTCCAACCATTACAAAGGACGGTGTTACTGTAGCAAAGGAAATCGAACTGGAGGATAAGTTTGAAAACATGGGGGCCCAGATGGTCAAAGAGGTGGCCTCCAAGACCTCTGATGTGGCAGGGGACGGCACCACAACGGCGACTGTTCTTGCTCAGGCCATTTATAAGGAGGGCTCTAAACTTGTGGCCTCTGGAGTGAATCCTATGGCCCTCAAGAGAGGGATTGATAAGGCAGTAGAGGTGGCTGTTGAAGAGTTGAAGAAGATCTCAAAACCCACCAAAGATCAGGAAGAGATCGCCCGAGTTGGGACCATCTCGGCAAACAATGATGAGACCATCGGAAACATCATTGCCGAGGCCATGAATAAGGTGGGTAAAGAGGGCGTGATCACGGTGGAAGAGGCCAAGAGCATGGAAACCACCCTTGAAGTGGTGGAAGGCATGCAATTTGATCGTGGATACCTTTCGCCCTATTTTGTAACAGATCCTGAGAAGATGGAAGTTGTTCTCAGCGAGCCCTATATACTTCTCCACGAGAAAAAGATTAGCAGTATGAAGGATATGATTCCTATTTTGGAGCAAGTGGCTAGATCAGGTAAGCCTCTTCTGATCATTGCAGAAGACGTAGAAGGCGAAGCCCTGGCTACACTGGTGGTGAACAAGCTCAGAGGAACCTTGCAATGTGCCGCGGTCAAGGCCCCTGGTTTTGGTGATAGGCGCAAGGCCATGTTGCAGGATATTGCGATTCTAACGGGCGGTCGAGTGATTTCTGAAGATTTGGGTTTAAAGCTTGAAAACGTGAGCCTGAATGATCTGGGCACTGCCAAAACAGTACGCGTGGATAAGGACAATACCACGATCGTAGACGGTGGAGGCAGCCGAGCGGACCTTGAGGCCAGGGTGAAACAGATCAGGGTGCAGATTGAGGAAACCACCTCTGATTATGACCGAGAGAAACTCCAGGAAAGGCTGGCCAAGCTGATCGGCGGGGTTGCCGTGATTAATGTAGGAGCTGCCACTGAGACGGAAATGAAGGAGAAAAAGGCCAGGGTGGAGGATGCGTTAAATGCTACCCGGGCAGCGGTTGAGGAAGGTGTGGTGCCAGGCGGTGGCGTGGCCCTTATTCGGGCCTTGGCTGCGGTTTCTAAGTTGAAACTAGAGGGAGAAGAAGAGGCTGGAGCCAGGCTGGTCATGAGGGCCCTAGAGGAGCCGGTGCGCCAGATTGCAAACAATGCCGGAGAAGAGGGCTCGGTTGTGGTAGAAAAAGTGAAGCAGGGTAAAGGGGCCTTTGGATACAATGCAGAGACAGGGGAGTACGAGGACCTGATGAAGGCAGGGATTATCGATCCCACCAAGGTTACCCGTTTTGCATTGCAAAATGCAGCCTCTGTTGCTTCCCTGCTCCTGACCACGGAAGCCATGGTGGCTGAAAAGCCCAAACCCAAGGAAGAGACACCTGGAATGCCCCCTGGAGGTATGGGCGGCATGATGTAATGGTCCGATAAAGAGCGGGGCTGCCAGGCCAAGTAGGTATAAAAAACAGGTGCCAGGCAGGGTGAAAAATCCAGCCTGGCATTTTTTTGCCCGCTGTCTTAACCAGGTATATCCATGTCGCGCTTTCGCATTATTCCGGGGCTCCTGATTCAGCTTGATTTTTCGCTTTCTATCTTGTTATTAGAAACTCAACCCGAGGCGAACTTTGATACCTCAAGATTTAGGTAAAGTAACAAGGTATCCCTTGGGAAAGAATGAATGAGAAAGAAAGGTCCAATGTTATGGAAATACAGTTTGAATCGGTTTTGTTAACAGGGGCTGCAGGGTTTATTGGGTTCCATGTGTCCAAGCGCCTGTTAGAGGAAGGACACGCGGTAATTGGAGTGGATAACCTTAATCCCTACTATGATGTTACACTCAAAGAAGGGCGTCTGGACATCCTTCGGAACTATGATACCTTTTCCTTTTACAAGGCAGATCTACAGGACTGGGAGGCCCTTGAAGGAATTTTTAAGAAGCATGTGCCTGAGGTGATCTGTAATCTGGCGGCCCAGGCCGGGGTGCGTTACTCCTTGACTGATCCTTTTTCGTATCAGAAAAGTAATCTTGAAGGCTTTTTGAATATCTTGGAGCTGGCAAAGAGGTATCACAGTAAGAATCTTGTGTATGCTTCCTCTTCATCAGTTTATGGTAGCAACAAGAAGGTCCCCTTCAGTGTGGAGGATAGGGTGGACCATCCCATTTCCCTTTATGCGGCTACCAAAAAGGCAAATGAGCTTATGGCCCACGCCTATCACTATCTTTACGATATACCTTGTACAGGACTTCGGTATTTCACCGTGTATGGGCCTTGGGGAAGACCTGACATGGCCCTGTTTTTGTTTACTGATGCCATTTTGAAGGGAAGACCCATTGAGGTATACAACTACGGAAAAATGAGGAGAGACTTTACATACATAGACGACGTGGTAGATGGAACCATTGCCGCGCTCCATCGGCCTTTCAGCTATGAGATTTTCAATCTTGGAAATTCGCAGCCTGTGGAGCTGATGGAATTTATCAGGATACTGGAGGAGGAGCTTGGCCGGGCGGCCCAAAAAAATATGCTTCCGCTACAGCCAGGGGATGTACCTGAGACGGCTGCTGACATTGAAAAGTCAAAAAGGATGCTGGGCTATGAGCCCAAGACCTCTGTAAAGGAAGGTATCAGACGGTTTGTTAAGTGGTACAGGGAACACTATGGTGTATGAGAAGACGAATTGGGTGTTATTCCCATGCGGCGTGCCCTTATCTCATCGATCATTTTTCCTAGGCGGCGCAAATACTTGGCAAAATCCCCGGCCGATTGAAAACGTTGGTTTGGATCCTTGGCCAAGGCCTTATCGATTATTTGCTCGCAGGGTTTCATCACCTTTGGGTTGATGCTTCGAGGGGAAGGGTGCTTGGCTTGAGTGATGTTATAAAAGAGTTGTGTAAGAGTCTTGCCTTTGAATGGAAGCTCTCCAGTGAGGAGCTGAAAAAATACCACTCCTAAGCTGAATATGTCAGATCTGCCATCCATGGGCTGTCCGTTTATCTGCTCAGGGGACATATAGTTTGGTGTGCCCAGAATGACACCGCTCTTTGTTTGGGACGAAGAGGTGGCCTTGGCTATACCAAAATCAGTGACCTTTATCCGACCGTTCTTCAGCAACATGATATTGGCTGGCTTTACGTCCCTATGGATGATTCCTTGCCTATGGGCGTAATCCAATGCCTCTGCCGTGTCTGCAACGATGTCAATTACCTTTCTTATGGGCAAGAGGGTGTCTTTTTGACAGAAGGCCTCTAGATCTTCTCCTTCCAAGAACTCCATGGCTATGTAAGTAAGGTCATAGTCTTCACCCACGTCATAGATGGCCACGATAGATGGATGGGCCAGTTTCCCAGCCAGCTCAGCCTCCCTGTAAAAGCGACTTTTTACCTCCTCCAACCGATCCTCTTCAAATTCATCTGAAAATCGGATGGTCTTTACTGCCACAAGCCGGTTAATTTTTGGATCTTTGGCCTTATAGACCATGCCCATGGCGCCCTGGCCCAATTCTTCCAAGATTTCGTATCGGCCTACAGTGGGTTTGGTTTCAAGATCATCTGCCAGAGGAATTCTCGTGTCCCTCTTATCTTTTCTAATGCCCAGTGGAAGTTCTTCAGCTAGTTTGCGCAGCTTTGGGATCCGATGGTGTAGATCTCGATACTCCCCTCCTTCCTTTAGGATATATTCATAGACCGAGACCGCTTTATTCATCATACGCTTTCTTTCAAAATCCAGACCCAGGTTGTAGAGTACATCTTTCATGGCATCGTCCAGAGGGCATTTTCTGAACTTTTCAAAGGCAAGATCCAATAGCCCCTGGCTTTGAAAGCTGAGCCCTAGCATCCGGTTAGTCTCGATACTTTCCTTTGAGGTAACTTCAATAGATTTCTCAGTTATTATAAGTTCCTTTACAGAAAGACCAATATATATGGTTATCAATGACAATCCCACATAAGTAATTTTGAACCATATGTTCAGGCCAATAAAAAAGGTAAGAGCAATCAGGAAAAGGCTAAGTAGTACACCTGCAGTAAGTACGGTGCGAGGAAAATAATTGAGTCGCGGCAGCACGTAGGAGGCCCCAATTCCTATTAGGAACATAAGAAGAAGTTCAATATAAAATATGGACTTCGGGCGAGCCACATAACGACCTAACAAAACCGCGTCTATCACGTTTGCCATGAGCTCCACATGTGGCATGGAGGGGTCCACTGGGGTCCAGCAAGGTCTCTCCCCTTCCAGACCGACCAATCCAATAAGCACGATTTTACCCTCAAAAACAGCGGGAATTTTTTTTACCCTCAGGATATCCACAAAGGAATAATTCGGGAATGATCCCCTTGAGCCCTTGAATTTTACAAATACATGAGATTTGTAAGCAGGCAGTACCATGTTGGCCAGCTCTATTTGGGAAGAGAAGATACGAGCCCCTTGCTGTGGACGGCCAAGGTAGCGTATGCCCAGTGCCATGGGCATGGAGGGTATAAGGTGCCCTCTAAAGTCGATAACGGGAAGGTGGCCGTGCCCCCTTAGTGTGGGATCAGGAGATTGATTAATGTGGCCAAGTCCGGCACAGGATGCTGCCAATTCGGGATAAGGGGTGATCAGTCGATCCACGGATATTGTAGGGAGGGAGTTTCGGCTCACCTGTGATGGGGTTAAAGCATTTTCCGCGACAAAAGGAAAAAGGGGGGAAGATATGAGCTCTGATTTATACTGGCCGAACTTACCCAAGACCGGCATGATAACATTGTCGCACCTCTTTATCGCGTCACAGAGTTTTTTGTCCGTATCCAAATCCGCTTCTATTTTCCTTAATCTGTCCAAAATCCACTTATTGGTGGAGGAATTTGCTCCTTGTGGGCCTTTTTTGAGGATGGCTTTAATCTGGGTTTCGAGCTTCCTAATCTTTGTGAGCCCTGGAACTTGTTCCTTTTGCCCGAATAGCAGATCAATACCTATTAGTTTGGCCCCGTTGGATTTTAGTATGCGAACCATCTCTGCCAGATAGGACCTGGGCCAAGGCCATGGGCCGAGGTGTTTGACGCTTTTTTCATCGATGGCTACGATGGCAATCCTATTTTCCCCCAAGGTCCTGGGAAGATTCACGCGCATCTCTGTTCCATAAATAACCCGTTCAATGGATTCAAAGATAGAGGAGGGCCATATGGAAAGCAGGAGAAAAACAACAAGGATACATAGGGAAAGAATAAGATCTGAGGTCTTAAAGGGATTCTTCATTCAAGAAATACTCGCCTGTTTCCAGCAAAGATAAACAGATGCGATAAGGGAAAAAACACTTGTTTTTTCTCATGAGACCTTGAAAAAGTTAAATAGATTAAAGATATTTATCAGACGTTCGATATTATGTCAAAGGAAAAGAAAAAAGCTATTTTTCTTGCAAGCCCACCTGTGAGCTGCTAGATTAAATCTATTTTTCGGTCCATGACTGCGAGGTAGAGGGCAAAAGGATGTCTCAACAAAAGGTGACTCGTCTTCATACGGTGAAAGAGAAAAAGGGTTTCAATGCCAGGAGGAAGCTGGGAGAGCTGCTTGTGGAAACGGGGTTGTTATCCCGAAAGAAGCTTGAAGAGGCCTTACAGATCCAGGCAGGAACAGGGAAAAGGCTTGGGCAGATCCTCATGGAGTTGGGGGTCATATCAGAAGAGGAGATCGCATTCGCCCTCGCCATGCAGTTGAAGATACCTTTTGTGGACCTTAAGGATTATATGATCAATTCAGAGGTCATGGAGACCATCCCTGAAGGGATCTGCCGCAAGTTTTTGTGCATACCCATAGAACGGCGTGAAAACGTGCTTCACGTTTCCATGGCTGATCCTCTTGATCTGAATATGATCAAGGAGCTTCAATTTATTACAGGATATAATATCCAGCCTGCCATCTCTACACCTACTCAGATTCTTGACCGCATCCAGCATTATTACTATCCAGAGAGATCCCTCGTGGACGTTGCAGATGAGTTGAATCAGGAGGAGTTGCTGGAATTTTATCCCGATGAAAAGGAGCTGGAAAAGGAAGAAGAAATTGAGGAGCTTCAAGATTCTCCCTTCGTGAAGATGGTGGACCTGATCATCCGGAATGCCATTAAACGGGGGGCCAGTGACGTGCACATTGAGGCCCAGGAAAACTATGTGCGCGTAAGGAACCGGATAGACGGAATCTTGCAGGATACTATCAAATTGCCAAAATGGACTCAGCCCATCATTATCTCCCGTATCAAGGTCCTGGGTGGAATGAACATTACGGAGAAAAGGCTTCCCCAGGATGGCCGTATAAGGGTGAGATCCAGTAATTTTGCCGTGGACCTGCGCGTATCGACCTTGCCCACATTCTACGGCGAAAAGGCTGTAATCAGGATACTCAACAAAAAGGAAGCATTCCTCAGCTTGGATGAATTGGGTTTTAGTGAGGAAAACCTGTCTATATTAAGAAGTTTTATAAGGCAACCCCAGGGCATGATTTTGATCACTGGTCCCACGGGGAGTGGAAAGACTTCCACCCTTTACGCATGTATGAGAGAAATCCGTTCTGATGAGATCAATATCATTACGGTGGAAGATCCTGTGGAATATGAGCTGACCGGAGTGAACCAGGTACAGGTGAATGATAAGGTAGGCCTGACTTTCCCTTACATCCTCCGGGCTATTTTGAGACAGGATCCCAACGTGATCATGATCGGAGAGATCAGGGACACCGAGACCGCTGAGATTGCCTTGCAGGCAGGTCTGACTGGCCACTTGGTGCTTTCCACGTTGCATACCATTGATGCCCCCTCGGCTGTAACCCGTCTTTTGGATATTGGTATGCCATCATATTTGATCGCCTCTTCAGTCCTGGGTGTGGTTGCCCAAAGGTTGGTCAGAGTAATATGCCCGCACTGTAAGGAAGAATATGTGCCTAAGCCCGACCTCCTTTCAAGGCTGAGCATGAGCCATGAGGACCTTCCTTTCACCTTTTACCGCGGCAAGGGATGCGCAAAGTGTAACTACACAGGATACCAGGGAAGAACCGTTATAGAAGAAGTGATGGTGATGGGCCACAAGATGAGAGAACTGGTTCAGGCCGGCGCATCGGCAGATACCTTGAGGGAGGCCGCCATGGCCACCGGTATGACCAAATTAGGGGTGAGCGGGCTTAGGAAGATCCGGGAAGGTATTACCACTATTGATGAAGTTTTGAGGGCCGTACATCAGAAAGAGGAGTTGACCACTGTTTGCTCCAGGTGTGGCAAGGCGGTCAGCTTGGATTTCAGGGAATGTCCCTTCTGCAAGTATCCAATAGTGCCAAACTGCGAGGCCTGTGGACGGATTATACAGCCCGACTGGATTGTTTGTCCTTATTGTAGAAATGATTTAAGAAAGAAGGATGATCAAGAGGATAAATCCGGATAGTGATGGCCTGGTTCCAAAGCCTGGTGATGTATTGCGTTTTATGGAATATGCCATCAGAGGTATTAGTGTGTTCTCCCACCTTTAATTTTTTAAAGCTACACGGTCCTTGTGAGTGGATGGGTTTACCGGTGCGTGAAAGAAGAAGATAAGTCATGCAATGTAAGTATCATCCAGATCGTAAGGCGGAGTATTTCTGCTCCACGTGTCATGCCCCTCTTTGTGAGGAATGTGCCGAAGAGCTGAGCCCAGGTGTATTTACTTGTTTCCAATGCGCCATGGTGCGTCAGATTTCCGAGGTGGGTTCCAAATTGAGTGAGAAGCGCTCAAAGGCCGAGGAGAAAAAGCGGCGCAAAAGATGGGGGCCTTTTCAGTATTTTCTCGTGGTATCTTCTGTCCTAATTGTGGTCATGTGGGGTGTTATTCTCCTGGGAGGACAGCCTGCTCCTGCCTCCAAGGTAAACCTTGCAAAAGGGGGGAGGGTGCTCCTTTTTATGGTGGATGCTGCCATAAAGAGATATGCCCATTATGAAGGACACAGATACCCTGAATCACTTTCTGAGCTTGTCCCCAGGTACCTGGCCTTTAAAGGGCCAGAGCGGGCCTATTTGAATCAGCTTTCTTACCGAAAAGATCCTGTAAAGGGATATCGGCTTACACTTCTGTATCCCAAAAAAGGGGAGATGAATCTGATCCTTACTGCAAGGGGCATTGAATATCATTCCTCGGCTGGAGGAGGGGCCCAATGAGGGGATCCAGGGGTTTTACGCTCATTGAGCTTATGGTGGTTATTGCCATTCTGGGTGTCCTTGTGGTATCGGCCTTTCCTGCCTACCAGACCTTCCGTCGCAGAGCCACCGGAGCTGAGGCAAAGACAATGGCAAAGCAGCTCGTGAATGCTGAAATTATATATTTTTTACAGCATGATAGGTTTTTTCCTGGCCTTAATAATAGCATTTCGGTCTTCCACAACGACCCCCCGAATAAGTCAGAGATTAAGCAGGTCGAAGATGCCCTTAAGATAACATTGCCGGTCGGGCATTTTTTGGATTTTTTTATATCGGTCGACAATTCTGGTAACGTATTTATTCAAGTCATTTCAGCCAAGAATTTCCCCATTTTTAGAGGCGGATCGAAGGGTATTATGTATCAAATAGACAACAAGGGGAATGTCTTGGGCCCTTTTTTGATATAGTTTTGCGTGCGCCTTTATGGTTACGCCTAACCGCTAACCGGTTAATGAAAATGTGTTGTGTATCCTTTGACCAAAGACGCAAGGAAAGTTTGTATTAATGGCAAAGGCGGGACTTTCTGCATTACTAAGAATACTTACCGGAGATTTGAGCCTCTTGGATCGGGGGGCCTCTGCCCATGTCCGGGCTGTTGCTGCATTTCTTCTGGTCCTGTCCGTTGGCACGCCTATCTTGGGCGTGTTTTATTATGTGATTCATATTAATCTTCTCTTCTATGTTTGTCTTTCAACCAGTGGATTAGGGATCATCAGCCTTTTGGTGTTGCGAAAAACACGACGTTTTGAGGCCCTGGCCAATTTCGGGGTGTTTCTGTTATGGGCTCTCCTGATTATCATCCGGTGGCAGACAGGTGCCATGTCCACGCATGGATTGGAGCTACTCTCATGGGTGTGGAATACGGTGATGATCCTGGTGGCAGTTTATCTTACAGGGTTTCTATGGGGCAGTATTTGGGCCTCTCTAGTGTTTATTGAAAGCGGTTTCGCCGCCCTCTTATACAAGACAGGCCACCATATGGAAGCGGCTATCCCACAAGGTATGTCAGCTCCCTATGGGCTTGGTGCGTATCTGGTGGCATTGTTGGTAGTACTATTAATAGCCTTTCTCTTTGAAAAGGAAAGAAGGGAGCTTTTTGTAAGGGACCAGGAGCAAGCCAAGCTTATTGAAGGATCCCGCAAATATGTGGAGAGTCTCTTAGGGAAATCCCCTATACCTACCTTTGTGATCGATAAAAATCACAGGGTGGTCCAATGGAATAAGGCTTGTGAAGAGATGACAGGTATTAGCCCCCAGGAGATCCTTGGAAAACGGGTTTGGAAGGGCTTTGCCATTGGCGATGAGGGCACATTCGCGGATGAGCTGGTGGAGAACCCAGAGGCCTTTAAGGAAAAACATCGTGACAAGATTATTTCCCAGACAGACAGCGGAAGCTTTGTATTGGATGTGTATTTGCCTCATCTCAAAGAGGGTGGGCGGGTTCTTGTAAATACGGCCCCCATCACGGATGATGAGGGCCACGTTAAGGGTGCGATTCAATGCATTCAGGAACTTACAGCCCATGGGAAAAAGGTGGCGGGCCAAGAAGCCCTTTTGGACGGAATCGCAGATTCTCCTTGCCCTATTTACATGGTGGATAAGAAGGGAAGGATCTCATTTTGGAATCTGGCATGTGAGCGGCGTTTTGGGCATTCTCAGGAATTGATGGAGGGCCGCTCTCCACTCAATCTGGTGTCCAAGCGGTATAGGCCTGCCTTCAGGGAGGCGGTCTCTGCAATCTTTAGAGGAGAGTCCTTTTCATCAAAGGAATTCAAATACTACAACGTGGATGGCGAACCATTGTATGTTAGGGCAGAGCTTTTTCCCAAAAGGGATGAATCGGGCAAGATTATTGGGTGCATAGTTGTCAATACGGACATAACGGATTTAAAGTTGAGGACCGCAATGCTTCAGCGGGCCCTGATGCAAAGCAGGGAAAAACTCAAATCCCTCACAGAGGAGTACAACTTGCTCAAAAGAAATATTGCGAGTTTTATAAGGAAGAAGGAAGGTAATGCAGAAGGTGCTAACTCCGCCCCAGAACCTCGTAGACCATAATAGTGGATGTCTTTCCTTTCACCTTTTTAGGACCTAATACCCTTGTATTGAATTCCGATTTGATGAGCTGGTGGGTGGCCTCTCCTATCAATATCTGGTTGGGCAATGCAATAGATTCAAGCCTGGAAGCTATGTTTACAGGATCGCCAATTACGGTATAGTCCAGCCTTTTGGGAGAGCCGATATTGCCCGCCACAACCTTTCCTGTGTTGATTCCGATTCGGATATCAAAACGTTTTTCTTCTTCTAGTTCTTTCATGATGTCCTTTAGGGCCTCTCTCATCTCAAGGGCCGCTACTATAGCCCTTTTTGCATCATCCTCTTTTTGCATAGGAGCCCCAAAGACAGCCATGAGACCATCCCCAATGTATTTGTCCAATGTTCCGTCATAAGTAAAAATAATGTCTGTCATTGCGGAAAAAAATCGGTTTAGGATGATATTGACTTCTTGCGGCGGGAGCTGCTCGGCCAGGCCTGTAAAGTCAACAATATCGGCAAACAGGATAGTTGCCACAAGCTCTTTGGGCTCCATGATGTTGTCCTTGGCCTCTTGGTCGCCGGTCAAGATCATCTCAATAACCTGGGGTGAATGGAATCTTTCCAGCCTGCTGCGGACCTGCTCCTCTTGGCGGATTTGCTCATTAAGTGAGGCCTGTTCAATAACTAAGGCCATCTGGCTCGCGATGGCCTTAAGGAGCTCCAAGTCTTCGTTGGTAAAGTGACCTTGCAGCCTGGTGCTGTCAAGCTGTATCACCCCTATGATTTTGTCTTTTCTCCATAAAGGGACACACATGGCAGATTTGATTTTTTGAATCACCACACTCTTTGAAGGGTCCAGCCGCGCATCCTCCATGGCATTGGAGGTGAGTAAGGCCACCTTGTCTCGAATAACGCGACGAATCAAGGTCCTGCTTGCCTTGATTTGTCGCGTTGATTTGTCCGCTTCCATGCGGTGTTTCACTACCACCGGAATTAACTTTTCTCCAGCCTCATCTCCCAGCAGCACCAAGAAGCCGAAGTCCGCATCAATGACCATAAAGATGAGGTCCATAATTTTCGTAAGTAGTTCATTGAGGTCATGGATTTCATTAAGTTGCCGGCTTATTTCGTAAAGGACAAATAGCACCTTGTTAGTGCGCTCCAAGACCGAGAGATACTGATCATGAGAATATGCTGGGGCTTCCTCGATGCCAGGGCTTGAGCCAGGTTTTTGTGCCCCTAAATTGAGCAGCAGTTCACTCGATTTGCCATGCGCCTGCGCTTGGAAAGGGCTTGTGGCCACTACGGGGAAGCGCGAATCAGTGTCTTCGGATTCAGCAGCGAACAGTACAGAATCGGAAGGGGTTTCGGGAATAGAGGCACGATCAAAGAAGACCATCTTCGTGAGACCTATTTGGACAAGGTCGTTATCAGTGAGAGGGGCTGTTTGAATAGGTTTGCCGTTTAATCTAGTCCCATTATAACTGCCAAGATCTATAAGGAGATACCCATCCTTGGACTTTCGTATTTCTGCATGGTGGCGTGACACAGTATTGTCACTGATTACAAGATCATTATCCTTGCTCCGGCCCAAGGTGATCCTGTCTTTGATCACAGGATAGTTAAAGATTTGTCCATCGTTGGTTGTTACCTGCAAGGATGGCATCATTAACCTCCTAAAAGGGACGTCTCAGTGGAGTACGGGAGATCCAAAAATGTGGCAAGGGCCGGAAATATCAAGCGCATCAGCCCGCGAAGGCCTAACGCGGTATAAAGAGGTGAACTACCAAAGCCAGTTTCCATTCTTGTCCCATCTGCTGTTGACTTGAATCCCAAGTTTGGAAAGGAGATGATAAAAAAGAAATCGTCTATTTCCTTTAAAGTATCCTAACTCTTCACAGTGGGGGCATGGCTTGTAGCCCATCCTTAGGGCCTCTTTTAGGGTTGTGGTCTTAGCGGTTTTCCCAGCTACGCAGATGTAGTCAAAGTGGATCGAATGATAGAGTTTGTCTTCTTGGGTGATAACGACAACCGCATTGTCAGGCATGGTTTCTTGTACAGTAATGTAAATACTAAGGAAAAAGCCAGCCAAGAGTAAAGTAACCGCAGCGACAATGATTATTTGAGATTTCTTGCTCATTCCGGGCTGCCTTAGGATTCCGCTCAATGAGGCACTAAACCTCTTTGGTAAAAACACGGGACAATAGGGCCGAGTTTGTGGAGAAATACGTAAAGCTGCTTCCTTGCCGCCTATTCTTACTTTATAGATGCGCCAAAGTCAAATTTTTCATATGAGGGCTAATTGGGAGGGCAGTATAATATAAGGCCCTCCAAAAATTCAGCCCTTGGCTGCTCGCTTTCCTCTCTTTAAGGACAAGGCCTCGTAACACCCTGGATGCAGTTCCTGAGGGGCCTTACCTGTGCTGTGTTTATACTTAGTGCAACTGGAATCTAGGTAAATACCCCCTTCAGCCCGCCTTGCAATTGTAAAATGGTGTTTGCAACCCCAACATGACTTTTTCATGTGCCTGTTTACCCCTCACCAATGTATCCTCAAGGACAGAATTTTCGCCATTTGTCCTATTCTAAAAATGCAAATCTCTTGCCATTATTACCATGTAATGGCAAGAGAAAAGTGCTCCCAAACAAAAAGGACCAACCGTTTTTTGGATTGGCCCTTGCTTTCAAATCCTTGAGTGCCGAGACGCAGAATCGAACTGCGGACACGGGGATTTTCAGTCCCCTGCTCTACCGACTGAGCTATCTCGGCACTTGTACAAATAATTATATTTAGAACCGGAAACAAGGTCAAGGATAATTTATCCTCCCTGGCCTTCTGCGAGATTTTTGACCTCAGTCGGTAGGTCATCTATGGTGACATCCACCTCACCCAGTTCATCGTCCTTAAGATCTTCAAGGCTTAGCGAAGGCTCTGTTTCTCCCTCGATAGGTGCTAACCCCTCTTCTTTTTCAATAAGTTCGCTAGTAAGTGGAGTGTCTTCCTCCATGAGTGCTTCGTCCTGCAAGAGCTGGGTCTGTTCTTGATCCCCCAGAGCTTGTTCAGCCAGCTCCTCTGGCTCCGCACGTCCCGTATCTATCTCAAACAATTCCGCTTCATGCAAGTTCGTTTCGATGTTCTCTTGCGGGGCTGATTCTTTTTCCAGGATAAGCTCATCCATTTCCAGTACAACGGGCTCTTCCTCCTTCTCTTTCGTCTCCTCTTCTATGGCTTCCAGCTCCAAATCAAGTAATTCTTCATCCGGTTCAGTAGCAACCGTTTCTAGTTCAGTTTCTTCCAAGGATTCCCCAGCAGAAGGGCCTTCTTCTTCAACGAGTGACTCCAGCTCTATTTCAATTTCCTGCACTTCTTTTTCGGTTTCTAGCGAAGGGGTAGGGATTTCCTCGGTCTTTGCCTCAAATTCGATTTCTTCCTCCAATACGTTGAAGGCTCCAGTATCGGCCGAGTGAAAGTGCATGCCCGAGTCGTTCATTTCCCCGATCAAGGATCCCAGGAGAGACGGTGGCTCTGGGGGAAAGGACAGGAGGTTCAGCTTGGATCTTTCAGTGGAGAGATTCCTGTTACACTTTGGACACGCTTCATTATGATCAAAACTGATGTAGCCGCATTTGGGGCATCTCATTTCTTACGCTCTCCTTTACTGTAGGATTCAAGAACCCTTTTTCTTGTTTGCTCAGGAGTGATGCTCGTCCGCCCTTATCCAAGGAGACCATAGGACGATCTAAACAGCTCTCACGTATGTCATAAAGTATATTCGGAAGAATGCTTTCAAATGATAAATAATATAGGGGCCACATAAAAATCAAAAATATATGGATGGAGCCTGCTGAACCTGACTCCCACAGGATGGGAAGTGAAGGGATTTTGGGGTACAAAGGCCTATTCTTTACCCAGGTAAGTTCCAGAGTAGTCGAGGGTGGACAGGACAGGATCATGGGAGAGGGCCTTTCCTTGTACAATTTCTCCTATGAAAAGGGTATGATTCCCTGGGCTGTATGTATGTCGGAGTTGACACTCCAAAAATGCGAGGCAGTCTTTGAGGATAGGTGAGCCAGTGATGCCTTTTTCCCAGCTAAGAGAGGAAAATTTGGCCTGGGGATCCGGCCCCTTAAAGCGGCTTAGATATTTTTTTTGGTGTGAGGCCAATACATGGAGTGCAAACGCCCTGCTTTTTTGGATAAGTCCATGGGTCAAGCGGTTAGGATGAACTGCCACCATGATGAGTGGAGGGCTATAAGATACTTGAGAGACCCAAGATGCAATCATCCCGTTTATGGTTTCTCCTGAGGCAGCGGTTAGCACATAAATGCCGTAGGTCATTTTTCCCAATGCCTCCAACCATGGTTTTTCCATTACAGCTCCTCCTTTTTTTTGTGCCATGCCGTTGTAATACATTTCTTAATTGCCTTCTTGGCCAACATGTCACAGCGCTCATTCTCTGGGTGGCCAAAGTGCCCCTTTATCCAATGCCATTCGATATTGTGTGTACGGCTCAATTCAAGCAGCTTTTCCCAAAGATCCCTATTTAGAACAGGCCTCTTTCTGGCGTTTTTCCAATTGTTTTTTTCCCACTGAAAGAGCCATGAGGTCATTCCCTTCACAAGATAATTGGAGTCTGTATAGATCCTGACCTTACAAGGACGACTAAGCTGCTCAAGGGCCTTTATGGCGGCCATAAGCTCCATGCGATTGTTTGTGGTCTGGGGATGGCATCCGGTTATCTCCTTTTCACTGCCCCCAAACCTCAGGATCGCAGCATAACCCCCTGGGCCAGGATTTCCTTGGCAGGCCCCATCCAAAAAGATCTCCACAACTCCGGGGGCCACTTTATTTTTTGCCTTTTTCATTTGTTTTCGTAGAGAGTAATCTTTTATTTCGTTTTTTTGTATTCTTACCTCATTATATGCTACGTTTTCATACCACCTGATTTGCTAATGCTTCGATTGGGCAGGGGGGGCAGGGATTTGGGCCCGTTTTTTCAAGACCTTGGCCCGGATTTTGATAAGAATTTGAGGTTTTTCTTGGTAATTGGTTTTCAGCTTCAGAAATCCGAAATAGGAACCTGGTTCGCCAGGGTTGAGCGTAAAACGCAGGCGAAAATGTTTGCCTTTTTCCAATTCCAGAATTTCATATTTTATCCTCTCGGCGAGGGTGAACTCTAAAGGGCTGAGGGAGAGGGGTTTGTGTAGCTTTGAGATGACCTCCACCACCCGGGTTTGGCTTTGGCCTTCTATGCCCAAAAAATACACATACCGGGTGGACAGATAGATAGGGACCTTTATGAAGGCCGATATTCTCAGGATATGTACCCTGCTGGCAGGATCGTTTGTATATACCCTGGCACTCTTTATGATCTTTCCTTGATATCCTTGGGTGTTAATTTTAAGGGCGATCTTACCCACTCCACCTGGAGGGATGACCCTATCAAAATGGGCCACGGCGCACCCTCACCCTGGACTTACCTTTGTAATCTTAAGGGGCGTGGTTCCAGCATTGAGGACATGAAATTCATGGATAAGGGTAATGCCTTCCTTTACTTCCTTGAAATCATAGGAGTCTTCCTGGAAAACGGCCTTAGGAGCTACAATCTCCGTACCATGGGAGGGGGTGGCACCAATCACCAGGCACCAAAAGAACAAAATTATGAAAACCTTTATCCACTTCATGGGCTTCTACCTCTTTCCTCTGAGGCTGAAGATGGCCAAAACCTGGACAGCGGTAGATTCCCTTCAGCCTCGTCTCAGCTATTTATTTCGTGGTGAAGTTTATATGCAAGGATATCCAATCTTACGGTAAAGTCTATATTTTCCACCATACAACAGTCTGGAACTTGGATCCGTGCGGGCGAGAAGTTTAAGATGGCATTGACATCGGCCTCTATGAAAACGTCTGCCACATATTGGGCGGCGGAGGCCGGTGTGGTAATCACGCCGATTTCAATGTTCAATTCCTTGACAGCCCTGCTCAATTCCTCGATATCTCGTATCCTTATTCCAGAGGGACCCAACTGGCCTATTTTTTCAGGGTCATTATCAAAGGCTGCAACGCACCTAAATCCTCGAGCCAATAGATTTCGGTGCTGCAACAAGGCAGAGCCAAGCTTTCCGATTCCCACTACTCCCAAATTCCACTCCCTGTTAATGGCAAGGATTTTCTTGATCTGGTTTTGTAATTCTCTCACATCATAGCCAACCCCTCTTACCCCGAACTCCCCAAAGTATCCAAGGTCCTTTCGCACCTGAGCCGGGTTGACCTGGCAGAGCCATGCAAGTTTTTCTGAAGAAACAGTCCGATACCCGTCAAACTCCATTAGTTCTAGCTGCCTGTAGTAAAGTGACAATCGCGTTACCGTGGCCCTGGGTATTTTCATGGTCTTACGCATCACATTTATCCCCCAACCGTTCACTTATTTTCATCTATCGCGTCTGAAAAGGAAAATCAAGGGTTTCCATGAAATGGCCTCAGTATGAGAAGTAAGGATCTACTAAAGTCTTGAAGCATAGGAAATTTCATAATGACAATCAATCCCTTATGCTATATACAAGATACAGGATTGTGCAATACTCTAGTTGCCTATTTTGGATATGTTGTTTTTTAAAGTGGTTTTTCTGCGGAAGAGTCTTTTTGGTTGAAGAGGGCCGGATATGGCTAAGGAAAAGAAAATGAATCAAAGGGCACAGAAAGGAATGGATTTGGACTCTAAGCTTATGGCAAGTTGTGCGCGCCTGTCCAGTGAGCGCTATCAGGCATTTGTGGAGAATATTGAAGAGGGAGTTTATGAGGTGGATATCCACGGTAACTTCCTCTATTTCAATAAATCCTTGTGCAGGATCTTTGGTCACCCCCCTGAGGAGATCCAGTTTCAGAATTTCTCCAAATTTATGGATGAGGAGTCGGCCAAGAAAGTCTTTGAGGCCTTCAATCGGATCTATGAGACTGGTCAAGGGGTGTCTGACCTTCAGTGGAGGGTCAAGGACAAGGAAGGGAACGAGCGCATTGTGGAGCTGTCCGCAGCACTAATAACCAACAAGGAAGGACAAAAGATAGGCTTCAGGGGCATTGCGCGGGATATTACTGATAAATATAAGACCCAGGAGGCTCTCAGGCAATCAGAAAGGCGTTACAGAACACTTTTGGACTTTATCCCCTATCCCATAGTGGTTTTCACGCCAGAGGGCAAAGTGACCTACCTTAACCCTGCGTTTACCGAAACATTTGGATGGACCTTAGAGGAACTTGAAGGCAAGACCATTCCCTATGTGCCACCAGAACTGTCGGAAGAGACCAGGGAGAACATCAAAAGGCTTTTTGAGGAAAGGATTATTCTCCGGCATGAGACCCAGAGGCTCACAAAAGACGGGCGGGTCTTGGATGTGGTTTTGCGGGCCGCTGTGTACTCCGAGTCAGGAGATGAGCCCTCTGGAGAACTTGTGATATTACGCGACATTACGCAGGAAAAACGGATCGCTAGACACAATGAGGCCCTGCTCAAGATCAGTCTGTCTCTTCCTGAATATCCAGATTTGGACGACTTATTGGACTTTATCAGCAGTGAAGTTAAGGGCTTGATGGATGCAGAGGGCGCATTGGTGATCCTCCTTGACGAGGAAAAAAATGAATTCTTTTTCAAGGCGGCCGCCCATGATGACGAGATGGCCGAAAAGAGGGTCAAAGAAATTCGGTTTCCTGCAACCAAGGGAGTCTCCGGAAGGGTACTTCGAACGGGCGAGCCCGTTATGATCGAAGACGTCTCAAAGGATCCCGATTTTTACTCGGTAGTGGATACACTCGCGGGCTTTACCACGAGAAGTCTACTCAGTGTTCCCCTGAGAAGTAAGGAGCGTATTATAGGGGTGCTTTGTGCCATGAACAAGAAGATAGGCATGTTTGATCAGATGGACATGGAATTGATGAGCATGATCGGCAGCACGGCAGCCCTATCTATTGAAAATGTACGATTTTCTTCGGAGATTCGCGAGGCATACCGGGAAGTAAGCAGTTTGAACAGGGCAAAGGACAAGGTCATCAATCGACTAAGCCATGAAATAAAAACCCCTCTTTCCGTGTTAAGCGCATCTCTTAGCATCTTGGAAAAAAGGCTTGCAGCCCTTCCGGACCACTCCTGGAAGGCCACTATCGACAGGGCCAAACGCAACCTGGAAAGGATATTGGAGATTCAGTACCAGGTGGAGGATATCATGCGGGAGAGGAGGTTTGAGGCCCATGGAGCACTTAGTTGGTTATTGGATCAAGTGGCCGATGAACTGGAGGTATTGGTGGCAGAGGAAGTAGGCGAAGGGCGCATTGTGGAGAGGTTGCGGGACAAGATAGAGGAGCTTTTCGGTGAAAGGGAGACCCAGCCTGAAACCTTCAGGTTGGATCTTGAGTTGGAGAAAATCATTGCCAAAATCCAGCCTGAGATGTCCCATCGTGAGGTTTCTTTGATAACCCATTTTAATGTTACCCCGGCCGTATTTCTGCCTAAGGATGTCCTAGAGAAGGTTGTCATCGGGCTTTTAAAAAATGCGGTTGAGAATACGCCAGATGAAGGAAGGGTAGAGGTTTTAGTCCACAAAAGGGGCAAAGGAACAGAACTGATAGTAAAGGACTATGGCGTAGGGATCACAGAAGGTAACCAGAGGCGCATCTTTGAGGGGTTTTTCATGACTCAAGAGACCATAGACTATTCATCCAAGAGGCCTTTTGACTTTAATGCCGGAGGCAAAGGTGCGGACTTATTGAGGACCAAAATTTTCTCTGAGCGTTATAACTTTGAGATCCACATGGCCTCCTCGCGTTGTAGATTCATTCCAAAAGACAGCGACCTTTGCCCAGGGAGAATTTCTCAATGCAAGTTTTGTAGAGAAAAAGAAGACTGCTTCAACTCTGGTGGCACCACGTTTAGTTTATATTTCCCACCGGCTGATCAGAAAAAAAATGGTGAAATATAGGGATTGGTTTTTAGAAAGCAGGAGATACAGGAAGGGAGAAGTGAGAGATGAAAAAAGAGGGTGTAGGAGATGCACTAAAAAAGGCGGCCAGGATCATCCCTGGGATCGGTTCTTATCAGGACAGAGAAACAACGAGGGAGGCTGATAAGGCCTTACGTGAGCAGATGAGCCGCAGATTGGATGAGCTCATTGGTTTGGTGGAATGGATTAAGACAGATCAGGCCAAGAAGGGGGGATGGAAGAAAATAAAGGACTTAGAAGAGTTGTCACGGGATTTGGAGACGGCATCGCGAATGATAGAACGGGCTGCAAGGGGCTACAGCGGGGTGTTTGATCGGCAACGGATTGATGAGGAGGCCTTGTCAAGGCTGTATACATATGATGAGGATATGTGGAGGCTTATTGATCCCATTGAAGAGGCAATTCGGGCCTTCACCGAAAAAGGCAATATCCCGGAACCTGAGAAAATTAAGGCAATCAGGAAAAGCGTTCTCGCCCTTCAAGACAAGGTGAAAAAACGGGATCAGGTTCTTAAGGAAACCGGTGCTTAGGCCGATAAAAGGGTAATGGCAAGGGCAGGTTCATTAAGGGACAGGTTGCAATTTGCTTATTCAGTTCCGTGCTGAAGCCCTTTGGATAGAACTTGGATTTTCTGATAGGTGCCATCTGATCAAACGAGGTGAGCATGGTTTTTCTAGAAATTATTGAATGGTTTGATGAGACAGGCCAGGAGATGGTTCACCGGATCCCAGAAGAGGGTTCGGCAGACATCAAATTTGGAGGGCAACTGATTGTTAGAGAGAACCAGGCCGCAGTGTTTTTTCGGGACGGCAAGGGACTTGATGTGTTGGGGCCCGGACGTCATACGCTGTCCACATTGAACCTTCCCCTGCTAACAAAGGCCCTTAGCTTGCCTTTTGGCTTCAAAAGCCCCTTTAGGGCCGAGGTCTACTTCATAAATCTCAAGAGCTTTCCCAATCTAAAATGGGGTACCAAAGACCCAGTGGCGTTTCGGGACAGGGAATTGGGCCTCGTGCGTCTGAGGGCCTTTGGTGTGTATTCCCTCCGTATCGTACAGCCATTGCTCTTTATCAACACATTGGTGGGAACCCAGGGCCATTACGATACAGAGGCTATCGGCCAATACATGAAAGAGATTATCGTGTCACGGTTTAATGACATGATAGGAGAGATCTTGGACACCATTTTTAATCTTCCTCAATACTATGATGAATTGGGGGCTGCCCTAAAGGCAAGGGTCCAGGAGGACTTTAGTAAGTTGGGGATGCGGCTGGAGGATCTATATATCAACTCCATAACTCCACCTGATGAGGTCCAACGCATGATCGACGAGAAGAGCGGTATGGCGGCGGTTGGCAATTTAGATAACTTTATGAAATTCAGGGCTGCCAAGGCTATTGGGGATGCTGCCACGGGCGGAGGCAGGGCTGAAGGGGCCGCGGGTACAGGCATGGGATTAGGACTTGGCGCAGGCCTTGGTATGCTTATTCCTTCTATGCTGCAAGCAGGTCAAAAGACGGGACAGACAAGTTCTGCAAGCCGCATCCAATGCCCGAAGTGCCATTCTCAAATAAGTGCTGATGCAAGATTTTGCCCCATGTGTGGGCACCAGCTTCTTGTGGTCAACAGGTGTATGAAGTGTGGCAAGGATTTACCTGTGGAAGCGAATTTTTGCATGGTGTGCGGGGCAAGAGTGGAGAAGGCCCGGGACAGGTGCCCTCACTGTGGCAAGGAGGCCATGCCTGGGGCCATCTACTGCAACTATTGCGGGGGAAAGATAGGCTAAGGTCTGTGTATGAATCAAGGATCTATGGATAGACTCTAGGCAGAAAATGCTCTCTGCATTCCATTGACATCCCACCCAAAATCCAATATGAAAAGGAAAAACGGCTTTTTAGGAAAGGTGTGGCGTGGGAAGGTGGAAGGTTTTACCAAAGAGCTTTTGATTTCTAGACAGGAGATTCAGAAGCGCGTCAGGGAACTGGCCCTCCAGATCTCGAAGGATTACCACGGAAAAGAGCCGGTCTTGATTGGTGTGTTGAATGGGGTTGTTTTCTTTTTTGCCGATCTCGTAAGGTATATGACCATTCCCTCCAAATTGGATTTCATCAGGGCCGCCAGTTATGGTTCAGGCACCTCTTCGAGTGGCACGATACGATTTTCCAAAGATGTGGAGATTGATATTAAGGGACAGCCGGTTATCCTGGTTGAAGACATCGTGGATACAGGGCTGACCCTGGCCAAGATTAGGGAGATTCTGGAAAAGAAGGAGCCCGAATCTGTGCGCATATGTGTGTTGATTGATAAACATGAAAGAAGACAGGCCGAAGTTCCCATTGATTATTGTGGCTTCCATATCCAAGAGGGCTTTATTGTGGGATATGGCCTAGACTTCAATGAACAGTACAGATACTTGTCCGATATCTTTGTCCTAAAGTGAGGGATGGTCTTTTAGCTTGGGAGGGGTGCCATGATTATCCAATGCGAAAACTGTAAGACCAAATTTCGTCTGGATGAATCTTTGCTGAAAGAGGAAGGCTCCAAGGTTAGGTGTTCCATATGCAAACACACCTTTATGGTGTTCCCTCCTGAGAAACCATCAGTGGATGAGTCCTTGGCCTTATCTGAAGAGGATTTTCAAGAGACAGTAGCCATTGATTCAGAGGCCGTGGATGAACATGCCAAAGAGTCCGCAGAACCAGAACTTCGTGAAGAGATTGATTTTGAAAGGGCATTTGAGTCTGCGCTTGAAGAAAAGGAGATCGAGGTAGAAATTGGGGCAGTAGACCTTGAGGGATACGAGCCAGGGGATTTTGAAAAAGAGGCCTTCGGCGAGGCAGCGGGTGAGGAACAGGCACCAGGGCCAGAGCCCGAGCGCATTGAGGGAGCGGGAGAAGAGGCACCGAGCCCACTAGAAGCGAAGGAACCTCCGGCCCCAAAGAAATCAAGAATTGGGCTTGTAATACTCATTATCTTCTTTATTGTGGCGGCTGGAGCCGCTGCAATTGTATATTTTGCACCCCAAATGATCCCCGAATCCCTATCCTTCCTCAAGCAGGCCGAGAAGAAGACCCAAAAAGACTTGGGAGTAAGAAGGCTTTTGTTTAAGGAGGTCACAGGATCTTTCATAAATTCTGATCTTAGTGGCCAGTTATTTATTGTAAAGGGCATGGTGGTCAATGATTATCCCAAGCCTAGAAGCTTCATCTTGGTCAAGGCAACCATCTTGGATGATAAAGGCCAAATTGTCAAAAGCAAACAGGCTTATGCAGGAAATGTGTTCACGGAAGAGGAGCTGAAAAAACTTTCCCTGGATGTTATTAATAAGGCCTTAAATAATCCTCGCGGTAAGGATAACTCAAATGTGAAGATTGCTTCTGGAGGCACAATTCCATTCATGATTGTTTTCCATAACCTGCCTGCCAACCTAAGCGAATTCACGGTGGAAGCCGTAAGCTCATCACCAGCGCGTTGAAGGGTGGCACAATAGAAAGGGGCCTTGCCCCTTATTATTTCCCTTACTGTTTCCATTGGACGATTCTGTGGAAGAGTCTTTGGCCCGCGTTAATGACAACACCTCTAAGAGGAACGGATTTGACAAGCACACTAAATGGCAGACGGATTTTATCATCTAAGCTATAAAGGCCTTATTCGTGGCCTAGGTTTTATTGTAGGGATCGTTTTGTTTGGGGTCCTCGGTTATATGATTTTGGAAGGATGGTCCCTTTTGGATGCCCTTTATATGACTGTCATTACCATTACTACAGTGGGATATGGAGAGGTAAGGGAACTTTCGAATGGTGGAAGGGTCTTTACTGTTATTCTCATCTTTTTGGGAATTGGTATTATGGCCTATTTTTTGGGCATTGTGGCCCAAGCTATGGTGGAATTCCAGGTAAGGGCTATCATAGGGAGGAGAAAATTGGGTTTAAGAATCAAATCCATCAAAAATCATTACATCATCTGTGGCTATGGGAGAATAGGAAGAATTATCTCCCAAGAGCTAAAAAGCCAAAAGATTCCCCTCCTGGTTGTGGACAGGGACTCAGAGTCTAGACCACTCCTGGAAAGTGACGATATCCCATATATTATCGATGATGCCACTAATGAAGAAGTGCTTCTGGAGGCAGGCATCAAAAGGGCAAAAGGACTCGTGGCAGTGGTCTCTTCTGATGCAGATAACGTATTCATTACGCTGACAGCAAGGGGAATGAATCCTAATCTTTTTATTGTTTCGCGGGCTGAGGAGGAGCGTGCACAGAGAAAGCTCTTAAGGGCAGGTGCGGATCGGGTGGTATTGCCCTACCTTATTGGGGGCCAGAAGATGGCACAGACTATAATCAGACCCGCAGTGACGGATTTCTTGGAATTTACGGTTCACGACAAGGATATTGAGTTGAAGCTGGAAGAATTGAGGGTAGAGAAAGACTCCAGGCTTAATGGCGTGGCCCTTGTGGATTCGGGTATCAGGCAACAAATGAATATAATCATAGTGGCCATTCGAAAGGCAGACGGAGAAATGCTCTTCAATCCCTCATCCCAAACAAGCATGGAAGCAGGTGATACCCTCATTGCCCTAGGCCATGGCAATGAGCTTGAAAGGTTAGGGGAAATATTGCGAGGGGGATGAGGAGGTGCTAATTGGGCTTTCCGAATGCTCCAGTGGCGAATAGCCTCTGAGCCTTGGCCAGGGCCAGAGGATCATCCACGCCCATCACTTCTTGAGGATTTGCTACAAGCTCGTATCCCACCTTTTTTCCTTTTGTGTTTAAGATCTCCACGAGGTCAGTGATGAAGAACTCTTCTATGGTCTGCCATTTGCCGCAGATTTCTTTGGAAACGCGATGGGGCATTGAGGCCAGATCCTGGAGGTGCACTAAAAGGTCTTGTCTTCTGGCAGCATATATCCCGGAGTTACAGATCTGTAGGCGGCTTTGTTTGGCTTTTGGATACTCCTTCCAATATTTCCATTCGATAATCCGTGTTACTCTGTCTTTTTCAAGCTCAATGAGGCCATATTGCCTTTTCGAATCAGGCCTAAAGCCTAGCACCACCATGTGATATGCTTCCAATCTGGATATGAGATTCAAGTAGGTCTGTTTTTTGACTAGGGGGACGTCTCCCATTGTAATTATGATCCGATCACATGTGACCTGATTCAAAAAAGGCTTGGCTGCAAGCAGTGCTCCGCCTGTACCGTTTAGGATCTTCTGCTCACAGTAAGAGATTCTGTGGCCCTTGCTGGCTTCCATGACCTGATCCTTCTTGTGGCGCACGATGATGCATTTTGGACCTGTTGGGAGGTTGTTCAGGATATTCTTAAGGATGGGCCAGTGTCCATCAAAAGGGCCACACTCCGGGATAAGGGGTAACAGTGTCTTGTTTCCGTCATAACCTTTCATCCTGCTTCCCCTACCGGCCGCCATGATAATAGATGCCACGGGCTTTTCTTTTTCCACAATAAGGATCCTGATAAGTAATTATTAGTATGTGGTGGAGTATAGCTGGCCTGCTTTTGCCTGTCAATGCATGGCCTTGCACCTAGGACTTGCCTATACTTGGGTTATTGGCTATAGTGCCAGAACACCCTTATAAGATCAGGGTCTCGAACCAAGGTAGGGGGACAGGATATGCCTTAAGTGGCAAAGATATTTATTTTATTGTAGGGGGTAACATGGGTGAGAGAACGGCTAGGATCCTGTTGGCAAAGTTGGGCCATGGACACAAAGAGGCCCTGCTAAATTTGGCGAAACGCTTAGGGGATGCGGGATTTGAGATTATTTATACTGAGCTACAGGACCCAGAGGCCATTGTTGGAACCGCTATCCAAGAATCCGTGGATCATATAGGCATAACCATCCTGGAAGATGGAGACATGGGCCGTGTCAAGGAGATAAAGGATCTCTTGAACAAACAAGGGGAATCCCATATTACCCTCGCCGTGGGAGGGCTCTTGGAAGGGGATAATCTTCTGAGGGCCCAAAAAATGGGCCTGGACGCCTGTTTTCCAAAGGGAACCAGTTATGAAGAATTGATTGAGTGGGCCAAAAATAACATACGATCTAAGGCATAAGATTACGAGTTCATAGAGTGAAGACAATACCCTAGTTACAGGGAGAGGATGGACGAGAGAATGAGTGAGAGTGATCGGTTTATAAGTGCATATAGGGCATTCAGGGACAGCATTGACCTGGACAAAGAAGCGGGGCTGCCTGATATCAATCATCTTGTATGGTGCTTGTTGGCAGGAGTTCCGGCAGTGCCTGCTGATGAAGAAGACACCCCGGAGGCCCCTTTAAAGGCTATTGATCAACGGGTTGCCATCCTAAAGGCTGTTTTTGTGGAGGTGAACAGTGGCGAAGAAGATAGCTTTTTGGATGAGGCCTTATCCATTTATGACGAGGCGGCCAGGGTTGCAAAGGTCCTCATAGAGGAGGCCCTGCCCCCTGAGAAAGGAATATAAGGCGGATGGAGTTTAAAGGCTTTCTTCCCTGCTTAGAGAGTGCTGGAGATAACTATTTTTTGAATCTGACTCGTACCTTCGTAGATCTGGGTTATTTTGGCGTCTCTCATCATCCTTTCCAATGGATATTCGCGTATATAACCGTATCCACCCAATAGTTGAACGGCATCGGTGGTAACCTTCATGGCTGTTTCTGCAGCAAAGAGCTTGGCCATGGCCGATAGACGGATGGCTTCCTTTGAGAGCTTTTCAAGATCCTTGGGCAGCTTTTCAAATAACGCTGCGGCCTTGTAGGTAAGCTGACGCGCTGCCTCCACTTGGGTTGCCATATCAGCCATCATCCACTGAAGCCCTTGAAATGAAAATAATGGTTTCCCAAATTGAACCCTCTCTTTGGTATACTGGATCGCATAATCAAGAGCACCCTGGGCAATGCCCACGGCCTGGGTCGCCACTGGAATCCTTGTGTAGTCCAGGGTTTTCATAATAATGGGAAAACCCCGGCCCTCTTGGGCCAAGAGATTTTCTGCAGGAACCTTTACGTCTTCCAGGATAACCTCCACTGTGGTTGAGGCCCGGAGGCCCAATTTCCTCTCATGTTTGCCGATGCTAAGCCCGGACGTGTTTTTTTCCACAATGAACATGCTGATGCCTTTGTGGGGTGCCACAGATGCATCTGTCCTGGCTGCTACACAGATGACCTCTGCCACGTCTGCGTGGGAGATGAAGGTCTTAGTGCCATTTAGAATATAATAGTCTCCCTCCCTCGTGGCCCTTGTTTTGAGACCGGCAACGTCTGAGCCTGCATTGGACTCGGTCAATCCGAAGGCCACAAGGTGTTCGCCGGTAGCCAGGCTAGGGAGATACTTTGCCTTTTGCTCTGGGCTGCCCGCGAGAAAAATGGGTGTAGAACCAAGTTCATGGACTAGGAGAATCACGGCAGTAGAGGCACATACCTTTGCGATTTCCTCAATAACCAGGCATAGGGACAAGAGCCCCATTTGGGAACCACCATATTCTTCAGGAAAGTCAGCGCCAAACAGGGCATTTTCCCTCAATATGTCCACCATATCCCAAGGGAACCTTTCTTCCTCATCCCGTTTGTCAGCTCCAGGGGCGATCTGTTCTTTTGCAATACGTGCCACCGTATCCTTTAGCATCTTTTGTTCATCGGTCAATTCGTGGGTCATGGGCTATTTCTCCTTTATTGTCCTTTTTCCTTGCACCTTATTTCCTTAATACTGCTCTTCTTTAACACTGTTTTGAAGGTATAAAAAAATTAGTATACCACAACCTCACCACGGGTACCAGCCCGCAGCCTATGATGTATATCCTATGGAAGAGGCGGTGGCAAGGCATTTTACTGTTGACGGGCCATGGATCAGGTGCTAGGTTATATTTACCCTTTGATTGCTCCTAAGGGTATCAGGCGAGCCACCTTGGTTGCCAGACCAGCCCGGTGAACGACATCTACTACCTGTGATACGTCCTTATAGGCCTCGGGCATTTCTTCTTTGAGCGTTTTTTTGCCTCTTGATTGTACGAAGATACCTTTGTCTTCTAGTTCTCGATTGATGGATCGGCCTTTTGCCCTTTTGATAGCCTGGGAGCGGCTCAAGACCCGGCCAGCCCCATGGCAGCTTGAGGCAAAGCTCTGGTCCAGCGCGGCCTCAGAACCCACAAGCACGTAGGATTCAGTGCCCATATCTCCAGGTATGAGCACAGGTTGACCTACATGGGAGTATAGTTTCGGTAAGAGTTGGTGTCCTTTGGGTAGGGCCCGTGTGGCACCTTTTCGGTGGACACAGACAGTAATCTTTTTGCCATCGACAGTATGATCCTCGATTTTGGCAATATTATGGCATACGTCATAGAGCAGATTCATTCGGAGTTCTCCAGGACTGATGGAAAGGACTTTCATCAGGGTTTCTCTGGCCCAGTGCATGAGTATCTGGCGGTTTGCCCATGCATAGTTGGCTGCGCAGGCCATGGCAGCAAGATAGCGCCGACCCAGATCAGAGGTTAGATGGGCACATGCCAGCTGTCTGTCGGGGAGCTGAAATTCTTGTTCATTCGTCCGTCTGGCCATTTCTTTTAGGAAGTCGTCGCATATCTGGTGGCCGAATCCACGAGACCCGGAATGGATGAACACGGTTATTTGGCCTTCAAAGAGATGGAAGGCACTGGCAACAGCTTCATCGTAGATCTTTTCCACCACCTGAATTTCCAGGAAATGGTTGCCGGATCCCAGCGTGCCCAATTGGTCCATGCCCCTTTTGAGGGCCCTCTCGCTTAACACAGACGGATCGGCACCTGGCATTGTACCGTAGTCTTCGGTGCGTTCCAGATCCTCTGGTTCTCCAAAGCCGTTTTCAATGGCCCATGCAGCACCTTTGCGGGCAACCTTTTGTTCCTCTTTCTTGGAGAGTTTCAGTGGTCCGGTTGACCCTACGCCACTGGGAATATTATTGAAAAGGGCAGATATGATCTCTTTTATGCGTGGCCGGATCTCGTGGGCCTCTAAGGCCGTGGTCATGAGACGGCAGCCACAGTTTATGTCGTACCCAACCCCTCCTGGGGAAACGACTCCTTCATCTATCTTGAAGGCCGCTACTCCCCCTATGGGGAAGCCGTATCCCCAGTGGATATCAGGCATGGCCAGCGCATAGCCGACGATTCCGGGAAGGGTGGCCACGTTGCGGACCTGGACCAGGCTTTGATCTTCCCGGACTGCACGAATGAGTTCAGAGTTGGAAAAGATTAGGCCAGGGACTCTCATGTCTCCAGACTTGGGAATGATCCAGCGGTATTCATCCAATCTTTCAAGCTTTATGTCCATGGATTACCTCCCTGTCTGCCAGCGAGGCAGAGCAGTCAAAGAAACGGTAAATCAAGGCTGTGAGTGCTTCTACCACGGCAATAGGAGCAGACAGGCCTTAGATATCAAAAATAACTTTGGCTTCCCATCCAGTATTTGTCTGCTTTACGGCGCTTTGATGGTACGTGACGGCCTTGATCTCATGAAGGATTTCGTCTTGCTCTGGATCAAAGGGGGCTGCTGAAATGATTGCCTCAAGATGACCTGGGGGAGAAAGGGCCAGATGTTTAACCCCAATGAAGATAAGTCTTTCGCCTTCGAAAAGGTACAGGATTTCGCCAAGCCATCTGACCATAGTGTCAGCAAGGTCTTGGCCTGTTAGGGCAATGGTTACTTCCTTAGGAGATGCACGGCCTTTTTGTTTTACAAAGAGGTTTGTAAGGGCTATGGCCGCGGATTCGAATAGTTCTTCAAGGCTATTTGCCCGCACGGCCATCCCGAGGTCAGCAGTATGATCCAGTAAATTAAAATCGGGCTTTTTTTTGCTCATATATGTATTGTATAGCTGCTATTGAAAATTGTCAAAAGCCATCGATCAGTCATAATGTTTCATAATGTTTGGGCGTTGTTAACCGATAGGTCATATACAGGGGATAAATACCACTGCCAACCCGCCATATGAAATAAGCCAAGGAGATCAAACAGAGGAGGTCAACGAGATGAATGAAAAAAACAAAATAAATGAGATAGATGAGACAAAGGAGAGATAGAAATGATCTGTGCCTTTTGTCGTTCCGAGATTCAGGTTGAGGAGCCTGTTACAAGGCGGGATGTGTGCCCAAAATGCGGAAGAGACCTGCATTGTTGCAAGCAATGCAAATTCTATGACCCCCATTCTTACAATGAGTGTAGAGAGGTCATGGCAGAGCGGGTGGTTGACAAGGAGAGGGCCAATCTATGCGAGTATTTTGTCATAAGGGGCTCTTCCCTAATGCGCACGGACAAGGTAAAACAGGCCAAGGAGGCCTTGGAAAACCTCTTCAAAAAACCCTCATAGTCCCTTCTTTTTCCTGATTGTTGCCTTTAATAGACAAGTGATTATATGATCCATTTGATGGAAGGGCCTGTTCACAAATATCACGAAGGGATATAGATCCATGGGCAAGACCTTTATATATCCCACACATGTCCTGACGTCTTTCAAGGTTCCTGTCTTGTAAAACAGATTTGTCTTCTTTCTGAGGAGATGGTGATAGGGCCTAAAATGCATTAAGACTGTGAGCATATCCTTTGCAGATATGCGGTTGTCTCTTGAAATCCCTGAGCCTTCCACAACCCGGATGTTATTGAGCCCCAATTCCCGATTGGCATAACCCCTCACAATGCGAAGTCCTTTTTCAACGGTTCCGGGCGGACCATACCGTATGGCACCCATGGAAATGACCAATTGATTTGCCATAAAGTTGCTGGAGAACTCCAGCATCTTTTGGATTACCTCCCTAAGGGTGAATGGGGACCGATAAGTGAGTAGAGGCCGCATGGCAGGACTTAAGGTGCCCAACCGCACAGACCCAGTGACGGCCACCCCCTTTTCCCTAAGGAAATGGGCCAGGATTTCCCCAGCGTATCGAGAGGCCACATCCGGGTCGTCTCCTAAGGTATAGCGACCATCTCGGGCGCCTATTGTCTTTGCTATCCTTTCTCCCAAAGGGGTTAAGGGGGTTTGAGGTTCTGCGGAAATAATATTTCCATACCTATCCCGGGTGACATTAATGGTGTTAAAGTTGGCGCACAAGGCTGCTGGTGGTGCGTCATAGGAATTTGTGCTATGTCCACGGCCCGGGATTGTTATGGAGCGGGAGAAGTAGTGGTTGTCCACAATAATATCCTTTATTCGGTGGATTCTTCCTGCCAGGACTTGGGCCATATCGTTTAAGACCTCTGATATGAGCAATGGGTCCCCGTATCCTTTTATCAGTAGATTGCCTTGCCCAGTGAGGTAACATGTTGTTTTGAACCGATATGCTGGCCCCATCTCGCGGAGGGCTACCAAAGCGGTCAAGAGCTTTAGGGTTGAGGCGGGAATCCTCTCTTTTCTGTCATGCTTGCGGATGAGGATGTTTCCTTGGGCATCAGCCAGTATGATGGAGTCAGATTCCGTGATCCAATGCAGACAGGCTTGGAGCCCTTGCGCCTTTGCAGAGTAAGAAAGGGGTCCAAATATGATAGGGATGATCCATAGGAAGATGGCGAGATGCTTTCGAAATTTGGCCATAAAATAGGCCAGACTTTTTGTGGGGTCCATGCCCAAAATGGTGTGCTGGGGTTTCTGCTCAGGCTTGTTATAGATCATTGGTAGTAGATTTGGAAAGTTCGGGTAAGGGCCCTCTGAGGCAATCTGTAAGAATGCCAATTTTTTCTTCAATGGATTTTCGCCTGTCAATAAAGAGGTGGATTTCGCCCTTTATCTTACAAAGACCGCCCTTCAGTTTAAGGCCTGCTGTTTCCAGCTTATCATAATGGATTTGGATGCCCTTTTGTGCTACCCTTTCTTCCAGGCGGCGAAGGGTCAATTCTTTGGGTGAGGGATCCTTCTTCTTTTTTGCAGTTGATGCTCTCATGGCTGTTTTCCCATGTGATTTTTTATAGGTTATACCAGGACAATAGAGCTTTGTCCATAGATCAAGAGTTGGTGGGAAAGGCCAAGAATCTTGTTCCTGATATGCGAGAGTAATCCCGGATTATGCGCGCCAGTCTTCGAATCGATTCGTGGCGCAGCATGTTACCCTGTTTTGGCGCCATTTATTTGCTGAAAGGCGCAGGCGGGCTCGAAATGACGCGTTTTGGCGCTTGTACTTTGAGGCAGGGAGAACGTCTCGTTCCCCTATCTGTGGAAAAAAGTCGATTTTGGGTAAAAGTGATTTGAAAGGAGGAAGGGATTGGCAGCAGATTTTCATTCCATTGATCAGGTTATGGAAAAGATGGCAGATGCCCGCTACATTGCGGATCGGGCTTTGGCCACAGTTCTTTTTCTAGCTCACCGGCTGGAAAAGCCCATTTTTCTGGAAGGTGAGCCTGGGGTGGGAAAGACTGAGGTGGCTGTTGTCATGGCCAAGCTTTTTGATACAGAGCTTATCAGGCTTCAGTGTTATGAGGGGCTTGATGCCACTACAGCCCTTTATGAGTGGAACTACCCAAAGCAACTGCTTTACATCAGGCTCCAAGAAAAGGAGAAGCGGAGTAAGGACGAGATCGAAAAGATTCTCTTCAGCTCCCAGTTTCTCATAAGACGTCCCTTGTTAGAGGCGATTGTGCGGGCAGATGAAAGGGCACCAGTGCTTCTCATAGATGAAATTGATCGGTCGGATGAGGAATTTGAGGCATTCCTTCTGGAGGTACTCTCTGATTTTCAGATTACGATTCCTGAGATCGGGACCATTCGAGCAAAAAACAAGCCCATGGTAGTGGTGACTTCCAATCGGACTCGAGACGTTCACGACGCCCTAAAGCGGCGGTGCCTTTACCACTGGATTGATTACCCCTCGTTTGAAAAGGAATACAAGATCATTATGACCAAGCTTCCTGGTATTGATGCCAAGTTTGCAGAACAGGTGGCCAGATTTATGCAACGCCTGAGGCAAGAGGATCTGCTAAAGAGGCCCGGCGTTTCTGAGACCCTGGATTGGGCTAGGGCCTTAATGGAGATGCAGAAGGACTACCTGGAGGAAGCAGTGGTCATGGAGACACTTGGTTGTATCCTGAAGTATCAAGAGGACATCCGGAAATTCAAAGAAGAGATTTGGCAGGATGAGGAAAAAAGGGCAGTATACATTTCCTGACAATGTGATTGCTTCTGGCCAGGAGCCTTCCGGGTTAACTGCCCGAGTTTTGGGCTTTGGATACTTCTTGAAGCAGAGGGGATTTCGTGTGTATCAGAGCTCGATCCAGGAAGCCCTCAGGAGCCTTAAAGAGGTGGACATTTGCACCAAAGAGGATTTCCTCAATGCACTTCGGGCCAATTTTGTCTCAGGAGACCTGGAATGGGCCCAGTTTCCGCAACTGTTTGAACAATATTGGACATCAGTAATTCAGGGGCAAGATCAAGGTCCCACGCAGGATAAAGAGGATGTGGGGTCTGGCACAGGAGAGTCTGCTGAAGCCAAGGTGGACAAATGGATGGAAGGGGCGGGGGAGCAGGGCCAAGAGACGGACCAGGGTATGGAACAGGCGTGGGTAAAAAGAGTAGGCTATAGCCCGGTCTCGCCCATTGAGAAGGTGGATGTGGGAAAGTTTGATAAGGAGGACATTGCTGTAGCACAACTGGCCCTGAAAAGGATTATGAGCACGTTCAAGACGGCCAAGTCACGGCGTATGCGGAGATCACCTCAAAGACGCAGTGTGATGGATTTCCCAAGGATTGTGAGAAAGAGCCTCAAGTATGGCGGCATACCCATGGAGCTGTTTTATCGAGAGAAAAGAAAACGCCTGAAGCGCCTTGTGATCCTTGCGGACGTAAGCGGATCCATGGAAAGGTATGCCAGATTCGTGATCCCTTTTCTTTTAGGCCTGAGGGGCGTGGGTCCCAGGGCTGAGGTCTTTGTATTTTCAACTTCCCTTGCCCATGTGACTTCCATTGTAAGACACCTTCCAGTGGAAAAGGCCCTGGCGCAAATGGTCAAGTGTCTGCCAGAGTGGTCCGGGGGTACCAGGATCGGATATTCCCTTCATCAGTTCAATCAAAACTACGGCCCAGGGCGTCTGAGCCGACGTACGGTGGTAGTTATTCTTAGTGATGGGTGGGACCTGGGGGCCAAGGAACTTTTGCGAAGGGAAATGGCCCATATGGGATCAAAGGCGTACTGTGTTATATGGCTGAATCCCCTGGCAGGTGATCCTGCGTTTCAGCCCATATGCCAGGGGATGCAGGTGGTCCTGCCTTATGTGGATTATTTCCTTCCTGCCAACAGTCTGGAAAGCTTGAAGAGGGTAGGGCACGTGCTTTCTAAGATAATGGTGCATTAGCCAGTGAATTATCCTCCCGTTATTTCGAAGAGGCCAGTCGAGAATAAATCTTTTTGACTCAATAAATAATAGCTCGCAAGGACTCCTCTCCAGACTGCATCTGACTCCTTCCAGGGAAGCGGTCCTCGTTTTGCTTAGGGCTAGGCCAATTAGGGGAAGGGAAAGAACATTTTTGCATTTGTTTGACGTTTCTAATTTGAGCTTTGGCATTATCGTTGGGCTTTTACAAGTTGTTTACAGGGTGTGCAGGTCTCTTGAGATTTATTGGCTCGGGTCATGAATAACCGTATAACCTTCCGGAACCACAAACTGGAAATTTTTTTCCGACAGACAGTGGGCAGGTTTAATGGCATCAAAATAGAATCGGGTGGTGGTGCCGATGGGATTGATAATGTCCAAAGCCTGGGGAGTAAATTTTTTTGTAATCTGGAGACGAATCCGGTCCACCTGTTCCCAGGGGGGATTGGGGATCAATTCCATAAGGAAGTCATTGTCAGAGGGTCGGCTTAGCACTTTGATATTAAAGCGGTTTTTCAACCGGGAAGGGGCCTGCCAAAGATCGGTCAATACCCTTAGCTCCTGGCCAAATTGATCGGATGAATATTGGTAGACCTTTTTTTCCTCTGGAATGATCCACCACAATGCCTGGCCATCGGCAAGCACCGTCTCTGGCCTGGGCTTTTCTTGTTCCACCCTCAATAGATTGGGGGGCAGGAGATATATTTTGCCCGAGGCAAGATCTCCTTTTACGCGACCGCCCAACATGGACATGGTTTTTGTTTTCACCTCCCGGCGGTAATTGATTACCAGACCGCCTACCCCCCCATACCGGTTATGGATACCATTGAGGATATGATCCACGCCCTCTTGGCACTCCCCCCACAAGGGAAGCAGCAGAATGATTGCGAGGATTGCACATCCGGCCAGTATCTTATATCTCTTTTCTTCCATAAACCTTCCTAGGTCGCACTCCGTCTGAAGGTCCAACGATCCCCTCCCTTTCCATGATTTCTATCATGCGCGCGGCCCGATTGTATCCCACCCGGAGTTTGCGCTGCAGCATAGAAATGGAGGCTTGCCCTGTCTTCAAGACAATTTCAACTGCTTCGTCGTACCTTTCATCTTTTTCAAGGCCCAGTTCTTCTGCTTCTTCCTCTTCTTGTACTTTGGACAAAATGGTGGTCTCGTAGTCAGGCTTGCGCTGTGCCCTAAGGAAGTCGGTTACCCGTGTTATTTCCTCTTCGGAAACAAAGGCCCCGTGAATTCTCATGATGCGGGCAACTCCAGGGGGGAGGAACAGCATGTCCCCTTCGCCTAATAGGTTTTCAGCTCCTATGGTGTCGAGAATCGTGCGGGAGTCTACTTTGGATGTCACCTGAAAAGAAATGCGGGCTGGAAAGTTGGCCTTGATGATTCCCGTAATGACGTCCACAGAAGGCCTCTGGGTTGCAATGATCAGATGTATGCCGGCCGCCCTTGCCATCTGGGCCAGCCGCGTGATGGCCTCTTCCACCTCACGAGATGAGGCCATCATTAGATCGGCCAGCTCATCAATGACCAGGATAATGTAAGGTAATGGCTTGTTCTCCTGAGCGGTTTCTTCTTCAGTAGGCGGTTTCTTGGCCTTTAGGATGCCCCTGTTATAGGTTTCGATGTTACGAAAGCCCCTATCAGAGAGTAGCATATAGCGCCTTTCCATTTCATCCACGGCCCAGCGAAGGATCTTTGTGGCCTCTTTGGGATTGGTCACCACAGGATACATGAGGTGAGGGATATCGTGATACACTGACAATTCAATCCGCTTTGGATCAATCATCAGGAATCTTACATTTTCAGGGCTTACCTTGAAAAGCAAGCTGTTAATCATGGTGTTGATGGAGACACTTTTTCCTGACCCTGTAGCCCCTGCCACAAGCAGATGGGGCATTTTGGTAAGGTCTGTGATCACCGGCGCGCCCGTGATGTCTTTACCCAGGGCGATGGGCAATCTGTAGCGCGTATTCTTAAAGTCAGGGCTTGAAAGGATCTCTTTTAGATAGACTGTCTCCCTTTTGTTGTTGGGGATCTCAATACCGATGGCCGCCTTCCCTGGGATCGGGGCCACAATTCGGATGCTGGGTGCCCGAAGGGCCAATGCAAGGTCGTCAGAGAGGCCAGCTACTTTGCTGATTTTGATGCCAGGTGCGGGTTTGAATTCATACATGGTGATCACAGGGCCCGGCAGGATCTCCAATACCTCTCCCTCTACGCCAAAGTCAGCAAGCTTTTTTTCCAGGAGCCTGGCATTCATCTCAAGGCTGTCCTGGTGAATCTCCACGTCTCTCTTTTCAGGCGGGTCGTTTAGCAGGTCCAGGGAGGGCAATGAAAATTTACCGCCTGTGGCCATGAATGGGAAGGCAACTTGTTCCGGTTCCTTTTTGGGTTCAGGAGGGGGAGAAATCACACGGACTTTAGGCTTTGACCTTATTTTACGTTGAGCTTCCTTGCTCTTTTTTGCCCTCTGTTTTTTTGCCTTTCTTTTGTCCACAACAAGGGCGATAGCCCTAAAGAGCCACATAACCCAATTCCAGATAGTGGAGAGTATCCACCTTATGGACAGATGTGTCAAATACATCAGGGAAATGAGGAACACTGCGCCCAAGAGCAGGTAGGAGCCAAAATTATTGAGAAGTTGTTTTGAAAAATGAGATAGATAGAGGCCCACCAGCCCCCCTGCAATCATATGACTGCCGCGAAACAAAACAGGCTTTGCGAATTTTAGATTGAGAAGCCCTGCAGAGGCGAGGATGAGACAGATTAATGCGATGGAAGTACCCCATAATGAGTCGAATTCCTCTCCGCGGAACGAGATGATGGACCATCCCAAACAAATGACCACAAGCCAAAGGGAGGAAAATCCCATGACCAAGAAAAGGGCGCCGGATACATGGGCGCCCACTGTGCCGAAAAGGTTTTGCACAGGGCCAAGGGGGCCACTGACATTCCAAATCAAAGGGTCAGAAGGGTGAAAAGACAGTAGACTACCGCCCACAAAAATTGCAAGAAGCAAGGCCGTTATGGCACGGATTTCATGCCAAATGGGATGTGATTGCTCCGTCTGATTCTTTCCCCTTGCCACGAAAATTTACCTCATTAGATTCCTTACACATGGATAAGGAGTGGGAGGATCAATGGACGTCTTTCAATAACATTGTAGAAAAATTTCTTCAAACGCCTCTCTATCTCTGTCTTTAGAAATGGCTCCCCTTGGTCCAAGGGGGCTTCGGTCTGCTCCAAGATTTCAAGCACTAAGGACTTTGCATCATCCAGTATATATCGAGCCTGCTCCTCAAACACGAAGCCCCTGGAGATGATGTCGGGTCCATATACAATTGTGCCGGTTTCCTGGTGGACAGCCAGTAGAACAATAACTACTCCATCCTCACTGAGGCGTCTTCGGTCTTTCAAAACCGCATCTCCTATGTCCCCCACGCCTTTACCATCCACTAAGATGCGTCCTGTGGGTACATGTCCATCAAGGCGGGCGGTCTGATTCTCAAAGCAGATCACGGCTCCATTTGTGGCCAGCAAAAGGCGGTCTTCGGGGAAGCCCATATCCGTAGCCAACTGGAGATGTTTTACTAGGTGTCTTACCTCTCCATGGATGGGAATAAAATATTTAGGTTGCACAATACCAAGGAGTAGCTTCAGTTCCTCCCTCTTGGCGTGACCGGATGTGTGTATCTCTGAGACCTTTTCGTACACCACCTCTGCACCTTGCTTATAGAGGCTATTGATCACAGTGGTTATGGCCCTCTCGTTTCCTGGTATAAACCGAGAGGAAAGGATTACTGTATCGCCCTTTTTTATCTGGATGTTTCTGTGGGTTCCCTGAACCATCCTTGCCAACGCGGACATGGGCTCTCCTTGGCTGCCTGTGGTGATAATAACGATCTTATCATCCGGATATTCATCAATACGTTTTTCCTCGATTTCTTCCTGGTCAGGAAAATGGAGAAAACCCTCCCTCTTGGCAATTTGAACATTGGTAAGCATACTCTTTCCGCTGAACAGGATCTTGCGGCTATACTTTAATGCAAGGGCGATGACCTGCTGTATCCGCGAAATATTCGATGCAAAGATGGCAACAATTATTCTCCCTTTGCATGTCTGGAAGAAATCTTCAAGGGTTTTCTTGACCTCTTTTTCGCTCAAGGTGAAGCCTTCTTTTTCTGCATTGGTGGAATCGGAAAGCAGGGCAAGCACGCCTTTTTGGCCAAAATGGGCGAATCGGATAAGATCTGTGATCTGCCCATCGACTGGTGTAGGGTCTATCTTGAAATCTCCTGAATGGATAAGGATGCCTTCTGGTGTTTCCAGCGCAAGTCCAACTCCATCCACGATACTGTGATTGACCTTGATGAATTCCACGCAGAAGGGATCGATTGAAATGGCCTGCCCTGCAGCAATTGTATTAAGATTCGCCTTATCCAACAGACCGTGTTCCTTCAATTTTTCCTTTAAGAGTTCTAAGGTAAACTTGGTTCCAAAGATTGGGATATTAAATTCCCGAAGGAAAAAGGGCATGGCCCCGATGTGATCTTCGTGGCCATGAGTAAGAATAATTGCTGAGAGTTTTTCTTTGTTTTCCCGGAGATATTGAAAATCGGGAATTACCAGATCCACTCCCGGCATAAAGTCTTCGGGAAACATTAGTCCTGCGTCCACCACCAGGATTCGTTCATCATACTCGAAGAGCATCATGTTTAGGCCGATTTCACCGAGGCCGCCAAGGGGAATAACCTTCAACATATGCTGATCCTTTATTTTTGCCTAAGATAGATTTCCCTTGCTCCCTTATTTGAGAAGGGGCAGGGTTTATTTATGAGTCTGCCTTGTTTAGTAGAGTTTGCTTCATGTGAACAAGAATTCCGTGAATTTACAAAAGCTTAACCCTTTCCCACGCCTTAGTCAACCGTGATTAACAATTCCCTTGATCTGAAAGGTAGGGCTGTGATAGGTAATATGCATTCTTGCCTATTCTGAATTAACCTGAATCCCTTTTTAAGGAGAAGAAGCCCATGGCCAGCGTCAATAAGGTAATCCTTATCGGAAACTTGGGCGCGGACCCGGAACTCCGCTATACGCCCAGCGGGAGGGCGGTTGCCACCTTTAACCTGGCTACAAAAGAGCAGTGGACTACGAAGGAAGGGGAAAAAGGGGAACGCACAGAGTGGCACAGAGTGGTGGCTTGGGGAAAGCTTGGAGAGATCTGTGGAGAGTACCTCCATAAGGGGAAGCAGGTTTATGTAGAAGGCAGGATTCAGACGCGATCATGGGAAGATAAGGACGGAAACAGGAGATACACCACGGAGATCGTGGCCAAGACCATGCAGATGTTAGGCCCTGTATCTAAAAGGGAAGACGGAGGTCCAGCCAGTGAATTTCCTGTGGAAGAGCCTCCTGATATTTCAGATGACGACATACCATTTTAGGCGAAAAGGGAACTAGTTAGATTAGTGCTGCTATACGGCAGGTACTGTATCAGGATTTTTCTTCTTCAGAGTCTTTATCCTCTTTGGGAGCGGAGAGCTCCTCTTGCGCCTCTTGTGTTGCCTTTTTGAAGTTTTTTATGCCCTTACCAATACCGCTCCCGATCTCGGGCAGTTTGCCAGCCCCGAAAATAATCAGGATAATGATCAGGATAATGATCAATTCGGGCATTCCTATACCAAACATGTAACCCCCCTAGGACTAGATAGTTATTCCTCAAGCTCCTTGCTTAGCTCTTGGAACTCCGGTGAATCCTTGAACGCCTTTAGGGCCTCCTGGTAATCGACCCATGCAGCCCAGAGTTTCAACCACGCCTCTTTATGCCAGAACATGCCTGATGAGGTATGATTTGTTGAAATCCTGATAAAATCCTCGAATTCAGACCCACAACTTTCACATAGGTTGAAGCCGTCGCTGGACGAGAAAAGGGAATGAGCCACCTCTTCCTTACTCAGATACTGACCGCACATGCTACACTTAAGATTACAGAAGGCACATCGTACTGTACGCTGTATGGCCTTGAGCTTGTTGCGATAGGTCTCGGCCTGCTCCTTTTTTTTCTTTGTCTCAAGGCGGTCAGTGAGGCGAAAGACTTTGGTCATCTGGGTTAACCTTTTTTACAGGATTGATGTTTATTCTCTTCTCAATCCAATCCTAGCACCCGGTTTTCCCAGAGTCAAGAAAAGGTGGTGGTTGTGTTCCTATTTGGCCATTACTTGGGAAGCGGTTTTTCCCAGCTCTGCCAAATCGGCCACCACCGTAATACCTGCTTGTTGGAGTGCGCGGATCTTGTCCTCGGCCTTTCCCTGGCCCCCGGATATAATAGCGCCCGCATGTCCCATTCTTCTCCCTGGTGGGGCTGTGCGGCCTGCTATGAACGCCAAGACGGGTTTGTCAAATTCCTGCACAATATATTCGGCCGCCTCCTCCTCTGCCGTACCCCCTATTTCGCCGATCAAAACCACACCTTTGGTTTCAGGGTCTTCCTTGAAACGCCTCAGGTGATCCACAAAGCTGGATCCGATAATCGGGTCCCCACCAATGCCAATACATGTGGATTGCCCCAGCCCCGCCTTTGTGAGCTGGTCCACCACTTCATAGGTAAGCGTGCCGCTTCTGGAGATCACAGCCATAGACCCAGGCCTATGGATGTGACCAGGCATGATACCCACCTTTGTTTTCCCGGGCGATATAATCCCTGGACAATTGGGCCCTATGAGCACACTATCCTTTTCCTTAAGAAAAGCAGCCACCTTTACCATATCCAAAACCGGGATCCCTTCGGTTATGCAGACAATTACTTGTATGCCAGCGGCAGCAGCCTCCATCACGGCATCAGGGGCAAAAGGGGCTGGCACAAAAATACAAGACACATTGGCCCCTTCTTTATCTACGGCCTCGGCCACACTATTCATCACAGGCACCCCTTCCACCTTCTGTCCACCCTTTCCGGGTGTAACTCCTGCAACTACCTTGGTGCCGTAAGCCAACATCTGTTGGGTGTGAAATGTCCCTTCCCTGCCGGTGATGCCCTGAACCACCACCCTGCTATTTTCATCTACCAGTATGCTCATGATAATACACTCCTCTTTGCTTCTCTGGCCACAAGCTGGGCGGCTTCGGCCATGTCCTTTGCCACTAGAAAATCCAGATCAGAGTCTTCAAGAATCTTCCTGCCCTCTTCCACATTGGTGCCCTCCAGTCTCACAATGAGAGGGACGGGAATCTCTGTCTTTTTTGCTGCTGCCAAAACCCCTCTGGCCAGGACGTCGCACCGTAGGATGCCTCCGAAGATGTTGATAAGAATGGCCTTAACCCGTTCGTCCTTAAGTATGATTTCAAATCCCTTGGTGATCATTTCCTCACTGGCCCCACCGCCCACGTCCAGGAAGTTGGCTGGCTCTGCTCCTGCCAGTTTGATCACATCCATGGTGGCCATGGCAAGGCCCGCACCATTGACCATTGCGCCAATGTTGCCGTTCAAGCGGATGTAATTCAGATTGGCCTTTTCCGCCATCACCTCAAGAGGATCCTTTTCTCGTGAGTCATCAAGGGCTGCCAGATCCTTGTGTCGGTAAAGGGCATTGTCATCAATGCTCATCTTGGCATCAAGGGCCATGACCGCTCCCTGCTTGGTTATCACAAGTGGATTGATCTCCAAAAGACTGCAGTCGTTTTGCATGAAAAGGTCAACCAGCTTTTTCATGGTGGTGGCCAGTTCCTTGATCGTTTCCGGAGAGGGCAGGGGAGAGAGCCTATATATAAGGTTTCTGGACTGGTAAGGCATCCAGCCTGTGGCAGGGCTCACCGGCTCCTTGAAGATCAGTTCAGGAGATTGCTGGGCCACTTCTTCAATCTCCATACCTCCAGATGGGCTGAAGATCATGGTTGGCCTTGCAACTGCCCTGTCCACTGTCATGCCCAGGTAGAATTCCTTATCAATATCCACACCTTCCTCAATAAGGACCTGGTGTACCGCAACCCCTTCTGCAGTGGTTTGGGGGGTCACAAGACGATTGGTCAGGAGATGCTCAACGGCCTCTGCTGCCTCTTCCCGGCTGTGAACCAGTTTAACGCCTCCCCCCTTTCCCCGGCCACCTGCGTGGACCTGGGCCTTTACCACCCATGGAGGGCCAGGAATGTCTTGCAGCGCGGTGTTAAGCTCTCCTGCAGAGGTAATCAACCTTCCTTTGGGTACGGCAATGCCCGCCTTTGCAAAAAGCTCCTTGGCTTGATATTCGTGTAGCTTCATAAAGGTTCGCTCCTTTATTCTGGATTCTTTTGCACCGCTATATATTTTGTTGGCATATTTCCAATACCTTGGACCGTATAGCGGGTGCGAAACTTGTAGTAGATTTTTTTAGGAGGAATATTTATTCTGGCCGGGAGCAATTGTCAATGATTATTGCGATTGTCCTTGTAATGCGAAGGGTTATTCTTGGCCGTATAATAGCATTATGGCCAGAAGATGGCATATACATTGGTCATTTCGAGCTTCCTATACTGAGGTTGGGCAAAGGTGACTCAAAAGGTTAAGCAATGAACAATAACGAAAAATCCACCCCAGCCAGTAAGAGCGCCCCTGCCACAGGTTCAGAGTACCGGGGCGGTCTGATCCTTGCACTTTCTTTTACCCATTTTTTGCACGATATCTATTCCAGTTTCTTGGCACCTCTTCTTCCCCTCCTAATCAAGAAACTTTCCATGTCCCTCTCAGAGGCGGGCTTTCTTTCCACGGTGATGCAGATACCGGCACTTATGAATCCCTATATTGGGAAACTGGCTGACAGAATTAGTGTCAGGTTGTTCATCGTTCTAGCCCCTGGACTGACAGCCGCCACCATGAGCCTCATAGGAATAGCTCCCAGCTATGGCGTTTTGTTAACCCTTCTATTTGTGGCGGGGATTAGTGTTTCTCTTTTCCATGTCCCTGCCCCAGTAATGATTTCTAGACTCTCAGGGAAAAGAATTGGAAGAGGCATGAGCTTTTTTATGACGGGTGGAGAGTTGGCCCGCACACTTGGGCCCCTTGCGGCAGTAGGAGCTGTTTCTCTGTTCGGACTCGAAGGATTCTATCCGGTAATGATCGTTGGATTGGTGGCGTCAGCCTGGCTATTTGTGAAATTCCGAGGTGTGTCTATCACGGTGGAAACCGCACAGAATACGTCTGTTTGGAAGACATGGCGCGAAATGAGGTTCCTCTTTCTGCCGTTGACTGGCATCCTACTTGCTCGCGGATTCATGCATGCTTCTATGACCGCCTTTCTTCCCACATTCATCAAGGGTGAAACAGGGAACCTGTGGTTGGGAGGTACTGCGTTGACTCTTTTTGAATTCTCCGGTGTCATTGGGGTGCTGGGAGCAGGCCCTTTTAGCGATCGCTTTGGCCGGAGAAAGATTCTATTGGTTTCTGTTCTTGGGGCCCCTGTCACCCTATTTCTGTTTGCCTGGCTGGGGGGCTGGGTACGTTTCATCGCCTTGCTGTTCACTGGAATGACTATTCTCTCGACCACTCCTGTTATGTTGGCACTGGTACAGGAATATGCCAAAGCAAGCCCATCGGCCGCCAACGGGATGTTCATGATGATTTCCTTTATTGCCCGTTCTGCAATTGTGGTACTTGTTGGTCTTTTGGGAGATTTATTGGGCCTGAGAAACACGTACTTTATCAGCTCGTTTCTCGGGGCATTGGGCATCCCTTTGATTTTTATGCTACCCAAAGATTAGTTATTACGAAAGGCCTCGGGATAAAGGTGCTGATGGAGGTGGATGCAAAACGATGACCAAAGGTATAAGAGTTCAGTATTCAGTCAACCGGGGAGGCTACTTGTGTATATCAATGAAAGGCGGGAAGCCATGCTGAAGTTTTTTACGCTGCTTGGTCCAGTAAAGAAATAGATCTTGGTTATCAGATATGGAATATATATTAGTACTAATCGAGAAAGAGATAGTAAAGATGATGAGGTTGCGGTGGCGCTGAACTCAGGCGGTGATGAAACAAAGAGGGGCTTAGCGGAAGTCGAAGCGCTTTTCCCCAAGGCAATGCTCAGGGACCAGAAGTATGTTCAAAGGAAGCTGGAGCAAATCCTAAGATCCAAAACAACGAGGCGCAGCCCTTTCAGGTTGGGAGAACAATTAGATCGTCTGTCAAGGATATTAAGGGACTCTGCTCTAAGAAAATCAGGTCGTGCCTCGAGAAAGCCCTTTATTTCCTACCCGGCGCACCTGCCCATTGTATCGAAAAAAGACGAAATTGTTGGCGCCATAAAGGAAAACCAGATCTTGATAATATCCGGTGAAACCGGTTCAGGTAAAAGCACACAGATTCCGAAAATGTGCCTGGAGGCCGGCAAAGGCATTGACGGCATTATTGGATGCACTCAGCCTCGAAGAATTGCAGCCACCACCATTGCTCATCGCATTGCAGAGGAGTTGGCCGAGCCGATAGGCAAGTCCGTGGGATACAAGATTAGGTTCAGTGATAAGACCTCTCCCGATGCCTACATCAAGATCATGACTGATGGCATCTTGTTGGCAGAGACCCAGAAAGATCCGAACCTCTATGAATACGACACCCTTATTATTGATGAGGCCCACGAGCGGAGTATCAATATTGATTTCTTGTTGGGGCTGCTGAAGAAGCTGCTTGTCCTTCGCCCTGAACTCAAGCTGATCATTAGCTCGGCCACCCTTGAGACAGAGAAGTTCTCTTCATTTTTTGATAATGCCCCCGTGATCCAGGTGAGTGGAAAGATCTTTCCTGTTGAAGTCAAGTACATGCCTGTTGACCCTGATCTGGAGGAAAAGGGGGAGCTTACATACATTGACATGGCACTAAGGGCAGTTGAGCAAATCCGCCTGGAGGACCGTTTTGGGGATATCCTAATTTTCATGCCCACGGAGCAAGACATTCTGGAGACCTGCGAACGACTCACGGGGCACCTGGGCGATAAGACCTATGTGTTGCCGCTTTTTGCCCGGCTCCCAGCCGCCCATCAGCGAAGGATATATACTGTCAAAGGCCCTAAGGTTGTGGTGGCCACGAATGTTGCAGAGACCTCCCTGACCATACCAGGGATTCGATATGTGATCGACACAGGGCTTGCAAGAATTGCAAGGTACGTGGCTCGCACCAGGACCACATCTTTGCCCATATCCCCTATTTCACAGGCCAGTGCAGATCAACGGAAAGGCCGCTGCGGCAGGGTACAGCGGGGTGTCTGTATACGGCTGTATTCGGAAGAGGATTATGAAAATAGGCCAACTTACACCGTGCCGGAGATATTGCGTGCCAACCTGGCAGAGGTGATCTTGCGGATGATGTATTTGCGGCTCGGTGACATCCAGGCCTTTCCCTTCCTTGACAAACCGAGTCCCAGAAGCATCAAGGATGGTTTTGACTTATTGATGGAACTGGGGGCCATTGAAAGGGAAGGCCAAGGGTTTCGGCTGACCAGAAAAGGTAAGATGATGGCGAGGATCCCCATGGATCCTCGGATCTCACGTATGCTTGTGGAGGCGCAAAGGGAAGGCTGCCTGAAGGAAGTGGCGGTTATTGCCTCAGCGCTCAGCATCCAGGATCCCAGGGAGAGACCGCTGGACAGGCAAGAAGAGGTGGACCAGGCCCACAGTCCGTTCAAAGATCCCGATTCGGACTTTATCACCCTGCTCAACATGTGGAATCACTATTGCAGCCGCTTGAAAACCCTTAGGACCCAGGGAAAGATGCGGAAATTTTGCAGAGAAAACTTTTTGTCCTTTACGCGCATGCGTGAATGGGTTTATGTCCATGATCAGATCAATCAAATTCTTAAGGAATACGGCATCTCAAGAAAGGGGAAAGATCGAGGGGGCTATGAGGGGCCTTTGTATGATCGTATCCACAGGTCTATTCTGAGCGGTCTTCTTTCAAATATAGCCCTGAAGAAGGAGAAGAACCTTTACCGAACCACAAAGGGAAGAGAGGCCATGATCTTTCCAGGGTCAGGGCTTTTTAACAGGGATGTGCAGTGGATTGTAGCAGCCGAAATGGTCAAGACATCGCGCCTTTATGCGAGGACAGTGGCCAAGATCGACCCAGTATGGCTGGAGCCCCTGGCAGGACAGCGGTGCACGTACAGCTATTCCCATGCACGATGGTCCCCTACCCGCGGAGAGGTGGTGGCAGACGAGCGCGTGAGCCTTTATGGGCTCCCGATTATTGAAAAAAGAACCGTGTCCTACGGGAAGATAAACCCCAAAGAGGCCCATGAGATATTCATCATAGAGGCCCTAGTACAAGGAAGGGTTGGACAGGCCTTTCCGTTTCTTACCCATAATCAGGAGACCCTGGAAAGACTGAAGGCCGTGGAGGATAAGGTTCGGCGCCGTGATATTGTGGTGGGAGAGGATGATATTTTCCGGTTTTATTCGGAGAGGCTGACAGGTGTCTGGGACATAAGGACCCTTAAGAAGCGAATCAAAGAGCGAGGCGGGGATGATTTTTTAAAGATGCAAGAGGAGGATCTGCTGCTCCGTGTGCCAGGGGAATCTATCATTTCCGATTTTCCTGATACGGTCTCAGTGAAGGGACATGTTTATCGGTGTTTGTATAGCTTTTCTCCAGGCTCTCCTGAAGATGGGGTTACCCTATCCATTCCCGTGTCCATGGCATCGGAATTTCCTGCCTCACGCCTGGATTGGGTGGTCCCAGGGCTTTTGAGGGAAAAGATAAAGGAGTTGATCAAGGCTCTTCCCAAGCAATACCGGCGGCAACTGATCCCGGTATCCACCACTGTAGAGGTGATCGCCAAAGAAATGAGACAGGAAGATGTGCCTCTGGCCGTGGCACTCACCCGCTTTATTGAGAGGCGCTTCGGGATCCATGTGCCTGTCAAGATCTGGTCAACCCTTGAGATTCCTGATCACTTAAAGATGAGGATATCCATAACAGACCTCAAGGGAGAAGAGCTTGTTTCGGGTAGGGATCCCTCCCTGCTCCAGAAGGCTAGCTCCCAAATGGATCTTTCTGACCACGAGGCTGTTGCCTGGAGGCAGGCAAGGGAGAGGTGGGAAAAGACAGGGGCTAAGGAATGGGATTTTGGTGAGATTCCTGAGAGGATATCTATTGATGAGTACCTGATTGCCTATCCCGGCCTTGAGAAGGGGGAGGACGGGGTGAATCTGCGCCTGTTCAGAACCTCTGCGGAGGCCTTTGCAAGCCATCAGAAGGGCATTCAAGCGCTCTATTGCATCAAATTGGCAAAGGAACTTAGATTTGTCAAAAAGACCATGAAATTGCCCGAAGATGCAAGGCCCGGGGCCCTTTATTTCGGAGGGGCTCAGGTGGTTGAAGAGGCCCTTTTTGAACACCTACTGCGGCATTGTTTTGCCAAGAATATTCGGACAAGACAGGCCTTCTATGATAATCTCAAACATGTTAAAAGTAGGCTGTATTCCAATGCCAGCTCACTGGTGGAGGTGACAAGGCAGATCCTTAAGAGCTTTAATGAAGCGAGGGCTAGGGTATCCACAATTGCTCGGGAAGGTAGGGAGAACAAGGAACTTTTGCGGGTATGTGAGGAGATAACATCGGACCTGGCGGAATTGGTGCCAAATGATTTTTTGGGACGCTATACTATTGAGAGACTTGAGCACCTTCCTCGGTATATAAAGGCCATGCTTATCAGGGCGGAAAGGGCGGCCTATGATTTGGAAAAGGACAAAAGAAAGCGGGAGCAACTTGAAGGACCTCTGCGGGATTTGAGGCAGATGATGTATGAATTCTCCCACGAAGCTACTCCTGAGAAAAGGGAGGCGATTGAATCGTACAGGTGGATGATAGAGGAGTTTAGGGTTTCTCTTTTTGCCCAGGAACTCAAGACAGCCTATCCTGTTTCTCTCCAGCGTTTGCGCCAAAAAAAGGAAGAGATAGACCGAATGATTTGACTCGAGCGCCCAACAAACTCAATGAACACAATAAACTCATTGTGGAGCTATCCATGGTATCGAGCCCGCAGATTCAAGAGCTTTTAAAGAGGGTCCAAGACCTTGAAAGGGAAGTCGCCGAGAGGAAGAAGATTGAATCGGCGCTGCGCAAGTCCCAGAGAAGGCTGCGTATGATCCTTGATTTTGTGCCCTATCCAATTGCTGTGATGCATATCAACAAAGGGGTTTTTTATTTGAATCCGGGATTTATACAGGTATTCGGGTGGACCCTGGATGACCTTCAACAAGGCCGCATTCCTTTTGTTCCTCCGGAGCTGGAAGAACAGGCTGAACAGGATATGAAGGAATTGATTGCTGGCAAAAAACTGATTCGGCGGGAGACAAAACGTTTGACCAAGGATGGCCGGATTCTCGATGTGGTGATGCGAGCCGCTTATTACGAGGAGTCTGAATATGAGCCTGCAGGGGTTCTCATGATCTTCAGGGACATCACCGAACAGAGGCGCATATCCCGTATCAATGAGATGGTGTTACGCATAAGCACCGCCCTGCCCGAATACCCTGATCTGGAGAATCTTCTGGACTATATTAATGATGAGGTCAAGAAGACCCTGAACACAGAAGGGGCAGTGGTCATATTGCTAGATGAAGAGAGACAAGAACTTTTTGTACTTGGCGCTGCTTATGATGATCAGGCCACCAAACGGAGGGTAAAGGAAATTCGCTTCAAGATGAATGAGCTTGTTGCAGGCAGGGTTATCAGGAGTGGGGAGCCGATTATTGTCTCTGATACTACACAAGATGCTGAACTCCACAAAAAGAGAGACAAGAAGCTGGGCTATAAGACAAGAAACCTTCTTTTGGTGCCTCTTCGCAGCAGCGATAGGATCATAGGGGTTGTGTGCGCCCTTAATAAGAAAGAGGGTGATTTTGAGCAAAGAGACGTTGAGCTGCTGAACACTATTGCAGGTACTGTGGCCCTGTCAGTGGAAAATGCACGAGTCAATGAAGAACTTAAGAAGGCCTATAGAGAGGTAAGAAGCCTGAACCGTGCTAAAGATAGGGTGATAAATCATCTCTCCCATGAACTGAAAACCCCGGTTTCCATCCTCCTTGGCTCATTACGATTGCTGCTGAAGGCCCTGTCCCAATTGCCTGAAGAGAGCTGGAAGCGAAATTTTGAGAGGATGAAGCGAAACCTGGAGCGGATAGTGGATATCCAGTATGAGGTGAGCGATATCATGGAAGACCGGCGTTATAGGTCCTATGATATGCTTCTTTTGCTCCTTGAGCAGTGTGCGGATGAACTGGAGGTGCTGGTAGAAGAGGAAGTGGGCAAAGAAGGCATTGTAGAGAAGCTCAGGCAGCGCATTGATGAGGTGTTTGGCCTGAAAGAGGCTGTTCCCAAGAGGATTGATGTGGCTTCTTTTGTTCAAGCACGGCTTGAGGAGCTCAAGGGTCGTTTTTCTCATCGAGATGTTGAGTTGGTACAGAGGCTTGAACATACACCCTCCATTTGCATTCCTCTTGACATTCTTGAAAAGATAGTAGATGGCCTAATCAAAAATGCTGTGGAGAATACCCCTGACGAAGGAAGGATAGAGATAGTTATTCGGCCGAGGGGAGAAGGGACCGAGTTTTCTGTCCGCGACTATGGGATAGGTATTGTGGAAGAGGCCCAGGCCAGGATATTTGAAGGGTTCTTTGCTACGCAGGATACATTCGCCTATTCGTCCAAACGGCCTTTTGATTTTAATGCGGGCGGAAAGGGCGCGGACCTTCTCAGGATGAAGATATTTTCTGAGCGATACAACTTTAGGATCGAGATGGATTCAAGGCGTTGTAAGTTTATACCCCATGAGAAGGATATGTGCCCAGGTAAGATATCAAAGTGCGGTTTTTGCCAGAAAAGAGAAGACTGTTTTGCATCAGGAGGGACGGTCTTTAGACTTTATTTCCCTCCCGCTGAGTCCATAGAAAAATGCACTGGAAAACCAAAGTGGGACTAAACGGCCCATATAAGCTGTTGTTATGGCCTCCAAGGACGCAAAAGGAGAAGGTGAGCGGCTAGGAAGTTGATTTTCTTTCCTAAAGATCGTATCTATATGTTAAAAATAAAAAAATTCCATGGGACGTTATTCAAATTGGCCGCGAGGGGGTTTGAATGTCGAGCGTAAAAGAAAAAATGACAGAGGTCATACAGTCGCTACCAGAGGATGCTAGCTATGAGGAAATCATGCGAGAACTCGCCTTTGAACGGATGGTTCAGAGGGGGCTAGAGGATGCTCGGAAAGGGAGAGTAATTTCAAATGAAGAAATGGGACAGCGGATAAAGGCATGGCAGAGTTAAGGTGGACCGAGGAAGCCTATCAATGGCTTCGTGATATCTATAACTATATAGCTACAGATAATCCGACAGCAGCGCAGAGAGTTGTTTCTGGAATATACGAAAAGGCACAAATTCTTAGGCGGTTTCCTGAGATAGGTCACAAATACCGGGACGAGGAAGATGGCGAAATCCGTATTCTACTTTATGGTCATTATAGGATCGCTTACCAGATCAGATCGGCTTCGATTATTGATATCCTAGGAGTATTTCATGGAGCTTTGGATATCGATAGGTATTTGCCATAGCAAATGGGGATATTGAATGAAGATTGACATAGCTTGGATAATCACAGTCAGCCTCTCGCAACAAAAGACCGGTCTTGAAAGTATTAGCTCTGCCTAAATCCTAGGCTTTCAAGGCAACCTCCCCAGGTCCCGCATTCCGCTACTGGTATTGGCTAGACGATTTGGATTAGATGGATAAACGGGTAAAATGGACCCAGGAGATCCACGAGGTAACTGCATATGAGTGATCAGGTTGTTGTACGATTTGCCCCGAGCCCCACCGGGTATCTGCATATAGGTGGGGCCAGAACTGCTATCTTCAATTGGCTTTTTGCAAGGAAGATGGGCGGAAAATTTATCCTTCGCATTGAGGATACGGATATCGAGAGGTCAACCGAAGAATCCATAAAGGGAATTATTGATGGGCTTACGTGGTTGGGCATCACGTGGGATGAAGGGCCCTATTTTCAATCCCAGTTTGTAAAGGAGCATATAGAGGCAGCAGAGATATTACTGAAGAAGGGGCTTGCCTATAAGTGCTTTTGCACCAAAGAGGAATTGGAGCAGAAGCGAAAAGAGGCCCTTAAGCGAAAAACATCCCTTCTCTATGACGGAAGCTGCAGAAAGCTGGCCCCAGAGCAGGTGGCAGCAAAGGAGGCCGCTGGGATCCCTTATACCATAAGATTAAAGGTACCAAGGGACGGTGGATCGGTTCGCTTTAGAGACATTGTATATGGGGTCATTGAAAAGCGCCACGAGGATATTGAGGACTTTGTCATTGTTCGATCAAACGGCCAACCCCTCTATGTGCTGTCCAATACAGTGGATGACATCCGCGACGGCATTACCCATGTGATAAGGGGGCAAGATGGTTTGGCAAATACACCCAAACAGATTCTAATATATAAGGCCCTTGAGGCGCCCATACCCCAGTTTGCCCACATGCCCCTTACCCTGGATCCCAAAAGGGCAAAGATATCAAAGAGAAAACATGGTGAGATAGTCTCTGTGCAATTTTACCGGGAGAAGGGGTTTTTGCCGTGGGCGCTGGTAAACTTTTTGGCCCTTTTGGGCTGGTCCACCCCAGAGTCCAAGCAGATCTTTTCAAAGGAAGAACTGATTGAGGCCTTTTCCCTTGAGGGGATAAATAGGGCCAATTCCATTTTTGATATACGAACCAACGATCCCAAGTTTTTTACAGATCCCAAGGCCATCAGCATCAATGCCCATTACATCAAGAACCTTCCGCTTGAGGAACTTGAACCCTATGTGCGCGAGCAGCTTGAGAAGGCTGGTATCTGGGACCCAGAATTTGCTGGTTCGAAACGGGAGTGGTTTTTGCAGACGGTTGATCTGCTTCGGGTCAGATACCATTTGCTCACGGACTTTGCCACATTGGGCAGACCTTACTTTTCCGATGATTTTGAGATGGAACCCAAGGCCCTGAAAAAGAATATCCTGAAACATCCTGAACTTAAGGTGTGGTTTGCCTTGGTTGCGGATCGATTGGAGGGTCTTGAAGATTTCAGCCTTGAGGGGGTGGAAAAGGTGATCCGCGATCTGGCCCAAGAGCTGGATGTGAAGGCCGGTATCCTCATAAACGGTATCAGGACCGCTGTAACGGGGCAGGCAGTGGGGCCTGGACTCTTTGACGTGCTGGTTATCCTGGGAAAAGATAGGGTGATCAGGCGACTGAGAGGGGCTGGGGCCTTGTTTGGCCAGTAAATATATTTGAGGTGAGGGTGGTGGCCGCATTTTTACCACCACTCTATTATTGATCCCAATCTGGTAAATCTGCGGTTCTGGGCTTGTTCCACCTTTCTTATCCAGTCTCCGAGGGCAGAGGCGTGATGGATGATCAGAGGGCCGGCTAGGATGGTGATGGCTTCATTGTGCTTGAGTTCCCGGGATAGCTCAAAAAGATCCTGCCGTCCGCTTAGGGTGGAGAAGCCTACTATGGGGCGATCGGGGCCAAAGTAATTAGCGAGCGCCTTTTTCAGGTCCTGTTTGTCATCTTCCTTGGCAACAGCAATTACAATGCAGTCATAAGGGGTGTGTTGCTCAATTACTGTGGCGGCCATTTGGGGCCCGAGAAGGCCGTATGTCTCCCCCTTGAAATAGCTGCATAGAATGGCCATTTTTTTTCTTTTTTTGAGCATCGGCATTTGTTGGCGTTTGAGGAGAATTTATTCGATGATCGAAGTCGTTCTTTTTTAGAACATCCTGGCCCAAAAAGACAACGAAGAATATGAGGGTAGGGGGCCATTTCAAGATCGTTACGCTGGCTTAAAGGATCAAATCTAGCTCAATACAGGGCTTACTTACATAACTGTGGCTGGGCAAAAGGGGATTAATTGGTCTTCTCTCGCTGATATGCAACAATACGCCAAGCCTTGTGTGAAATGATGGATAAGTGGTTTAGAGCGGAAAATTGCCAAACCCTTGTGCATAAACACGAGAAGAAAAGGGAAATTGTTTGGCCGACCCACTAGTTAAATAAATGGAATTTGTGGTCAAAACTGATAAGGGAAATTTTGATCTTGAGGCATCAGTCAGGTTCGTAGGGAAAGATCTGCTTGTTGCTATTTGGGGCGGGGAACGACCACATATAGGCGCAGTGGCAATTGCCCAGCCGAGGCCGAGTCTCAAGGACCCAGCTCAGATCAGCTCTACCGGGTCAGTTTTCTGTCTCATGGGACACAAGGAGGATGACCTTGCAAAGACCGTAGCGGAGATCCTTGCAGCTACAATAAATACGACAGTGGTTGTAACCGCTGGTATTCACTGGCATAACATCAGTGAAGAGGGAATACGCAAAGTAACGGAAAACAGCCAGATCCTAATTGAGTTGATATTGGACCGGATCAACAAAAAAATGGCTAGGGAAAAGGTTAAAGGATAAAGGGGGAAGAAAGCCTGAATGAAGAGACGAATTGTGATTGGGATAACAGGGGCAAGTGGCGTTATCTATGGAATCAGGATGCTTGAACATCTAAAGGGCGAGAACTTCGAAAAACATCTCATCCTTTCTGAAGCGGCCAAGAAAAATATCCAGATAGAAACCAGCTACTCTTTGGATGAGGTCTGTGGCCTTGCAGATTACGTTTACAGTAACAGTGAGTTGACAGCCCCTTTGGCCAGTGGCTCATTCCTCACTGACGGCATGGTTATAGTCCCCTGCACCATAAAAACTCTATCGGGCATTGCAAACTCCTACGCAAGCAGTCTTATAATACGCGCCGCAGATGTAACACTAAAAGAGAAGAGAAAATTGGTTCTGGTGGTGAGAGAAACCCCTCTACATAAGGGACACTTGCAGCTTATGGCTGCTGCCGCAGATCTGGGAGCCCACATCCTACCCCCTGTCCCTTCTTTCTACCACAAACCGCAGACCATTGAAGACATCCTGGACCAGACAATTGGTAAGATCTTTGATTACTTTACAATAGGACACAATCTTTTCAAGAGGTGGGCAGGGGAGGAAATGAAGGGCTGGGATTAACTCCAAATTCCAAACCATTGTGTGTAGATGCTGCCCATCTTAATTGTTCTTTGACATATCTTTTATTATACGACTGATCTGTCGCGCCGCATGGGTTGTATTTTCTATCAGATTCTCCATTCCGTGCTGGTTTAAGCTGGTCTTGAACCCAACCGCCCAGATCGCTGAAGGGATCTGCTTCCATCCCTGAATTGGAGCAGCAGCAGCCCAGACGCCGGCAAGGTACTCCTCGTAGTCTGTGGCGTAACCCCTTTCTCTTACACGCCGTATCTCATCCATGAAACGTTCTGGATCCGTTATGCTGCGTCCTGTAAATCGAGGTAGCCCCTTTTCTCTAATGATTTGTTCACATTGTTCATCGGACATGAACGCCAACATCACCTTACCCGTGGCACCTGCAAAGAGAGGTATTGTGGAACCCTTTGGCGAGGTGATTTTTAGATCCTCCCTAGACTCCACTATGTCCAGGATAGTAATGTGGTCTCTATTCAGCACTCCCACATAAACCGTGGCCCCGGTCTTTTCCATTACTTCTTCCATTATGGGTCTGGCCACATCCTTTATGTCGGCCTGTGAATACGATAGCCGCCCCAGCTCCAGAAGAGTGATGCCGAGCTGATACTTTTTGGTGGCAGGGTTGCGGACAGTGGCTCCAAGTTCCTCTAGTGCCGAGACTACTCCATGCACGGTTCCTTTGCTCATGCAAAGACGAGAGGCCAATTCCGTGATTCCTAATCCATGTGTGGATTGTGAGATAAGCTGCAAGATCTGGAACGCCTTTTTTACAGAAGGAGCTTGATATTTTTTTGCCATTGTTCACCTCACTGAACAATATCCTTTTTTACATATTCCAGTTGAGCTTGTCAACAACTAATATCGTTATGTCCGCTCTGATATAACCGACTAATATTTATAGTTTTATCAACTTTTTTTCTTGACATTCATATTTTTTCTGCTAATTTGCTTTGTATCTGCTGTTCATCAACATGAACAACCATGTTTCATTCTTTATATGCCTCTAAGGGCAAATATTTTAGCCGGTGAAACTGCAAAATGAAGACAAAGACACCTAGCAAACTTGAAAAAATTTTGAGCCAGGGACATCTTGCGGTAACCTCTGAATGTGGGCCTCCCAGGGGTAGTGATCCTGCAGTTATTGCCAAGAAGGCCAACCTGATCAAAGACCATGTGGATGCTATTAATGTGACAGATAATCAGACAGCCATGACCAGGCTGTGCAGCTTGGCCTCTGTCATACATCTCAAATTGATGGGGCTTGAGCCAATTCTTCAGATGGTCGTGAGGGATCGTAATCGGATCGCGCTGCAAAGTGATATACTGGGTGCAGCATCATTTGATATCCACAACATACTTTGCCTTTCCGGGGATCACCAGCGCTTCGGGGACTGCCCTGAGGCCCAGAATGTTTATGACATTGACTCTATGCAGCTAATCAGCATGGTAAGGCACATGAGAGATAAGGGAAAGTTTGTGGGAGGTGACGAAATCGACAGACCTCCACAGATGTTTGTGGGCGCTGCTGCCAATCCCTTTGCCGACCCATTTGAAATCCGGGTTCCCCGCCTTGCAAAAAAGATAGAGTCAGGGGCAGAGTTTATACAGACTCAGTGTATTTATAATGTGGACAAGTTCGAGGAATGGATGCGGCTTGTGCGGGACCGGGGTCTCCATGAGAAGGTCTATATTTTGGCAGGAGTGACACCCATGAAGTCAGTGGGAATGGCAAAATATATGAAGAACCGTGTCCCTGGAATGGATGTGCCTGATGAAATCATCAAAAGGATGGGTAGTGTATCAAAAAAGAATCAGCCTGAAGAGGGAATCAAGATATGTGTTGAAACCATCCAGAGGCTGAAAGAGGTGGAAGGGGTCAGGGGATTCCATATTATGGCCATAGAGTGGGAAGAACGGGTCCCGGAAATAGTGGAACGAAGTGGGCTTTTCCCCAGGCCCAACATCAGCTAGCATCCATCTGAAGATCCTGAGAAAGGATACCAGTCCAGAAGGTCTTTTCAAAGAGCACTGAAGGGAGAAAAGGTCAGATGTCATACTTTGTGGTGAATGAAAATTGTAATGGGTGCTTATCATGCGTTGAAAATTGCCCTGCAAACGCGCTGGCCTGGAAGGATGAAGGCCCAAAACGCACCATATTGCATAACATGGCCAGATGCGTCAGGTGTGCCAACTGTTGGAGAATTTGCCCTCAGCACGCCATAGAGTTTCAACATTTCTTGGAAAATCAATGGTATGAAGTAAAGACTCTTGATTTGGTCCATTGCAAGATTTGCGGAGCACCCCTGTATACCGCTGACCTGAAAAGAACCATATCCGAGAAAATGGGTAGTGAACCAGAGCCCCTTTGTCCAAAGCACAGAGAATCCGAGTTTGCGGCTAGACAGGCCTTTATCGCTTTAAGAAAAAGTAGATATTAGAGAGGCGAAGTATGATCGTAGCAGACCTAAAGCCTTTAGATGAAATTGCAGGTTCAATTTCTGGCTTCAAGAAAGTCGCTATAGTTGGCTGTGGAGGCTGTGTATCTGTATGCCTGACAGGGGGGGCGAAAAGCGCGGATATGTTGGCAAGGCAACTGTCTCATCCCATGTACTACAAGGACCGCCCCCCAGTGCTTGATGCACTTACCATCCAGCGACAATGTGAGAGGGATTTCGTGAAGGCCTATCTCCATATCTCCCCTCACACCGACGCAATCCTTTCAATGGCGTGCGGTGCCGGCGTTCAGACACTGGCGGAGTCCTTCGACTCCCTCCCGGTCATTCCTGCGATGAATACCAGTTTTCTCGGGTCTCTTGATGAACCGGGGTTGTGGAGAGAAAAGTGTTATGGGTGTGGGAATTGTGTTTTAGGGCTTACAGGGGGTATATGCCCTATTGCCAGATGTGCCAAACATCTCCTTAACGGGCCTTGCGGCGGATCCAGCAAAGGCAAGTGTGAAATAAGTAAAGAGATTGATTGTGCGTGGCAACTGATAATAGATCGGCTTAAGGCCCTTGGCAGACTTGATGATTATGAAAAACTCTTTCCCATAAAGGACTGGTCTTCTGACAGGGGAGGGGGCCCTCGTTCTCTAGGGAGCTTGAAACCACAAACCCAAGCGGATACCTTATGAAATACGACGATGTCACCACCATGACAACCATAGAGGTTGTTAGGTAGATAGGGGCATCAGAAAACAGAGATTATTTGGAAAGGAGAGTACCATGTCAGCAGATGAAAAAAAGCTATCAGCAGCAGAAAGCCTGCGCAAGACTAGGACCTATGGAAAGGTTCGGTGCCATAATCCCAGTTGTATGGGCAGGATTCAGCCCGAGCCAGGCGCTGATCGAGTGAAGTGCCCCACCTGCGGAATGGAATACCGCTTGTACTGGGTGAACCCACGCCTTCCTAGGATACGGGGACCTGTATGGGATGTGGCCCGTAAGATTAGGGAACAAAAGCTGGCCGAGCTTGAATCGCAGATGAGCAAAAAGTCAACGAAGAAAGGGGGAAAATAGAATGGCTTTGGATAGAAAGATTGCCTACATTGATCTCACCACGGGTGAGATAGAAATCAAGCCTATCCCGCTTGAAATAAGGAAAAAATTCCTCGGCGGCAGGGGACTCGATGCCTACTTGCTTTATAATCATACGAAAAAGGGGTGTGATCCCCTAGGCCCGGATAACACATTACTGGTAAGCGGCGGGATCCTTACGGGGACCTGTGCCTCAGCAACTGCCAGAACCCATGTTATGGCCAAATCCCCTCTGACGGGGCTGCTTGGTAGCGCCAATATGGGAGGGTTCTTCGCACCAGAGCTGGCCTGGGCAGGATTTCACCACCTTGTGATAAAGGGCAAGGCGGAAAAACCTGTATACCTTTGGATACATAACGGGGAGATCGAGATTAGAGATGCTGCGCATCTCTGGGGTAAGACCACCACTGATACACAGTGGGCCATCAGAGAAGAACTGGGTGACGAGGATATCAAAAGCGCAGTTATCGGACCTGCTGGAGAAAATCTAGTTAGGTTCGCAAATGTGATGACCGGAATAAAAAACGCTGCCGGCAGGACTGGAATGGGCTGCGTAATGGGATCCAAAAACCTTAAGGCGATCGCTGCTAGAGGTACAATGGATATAAAGCTTGCCCACCCCATTGAAGCCCTTGAATACAACAAACGTTTCATAGACCAAATCACAAGCGCCAAGGTAAACCAGACACAAGGTGCACTTGGAACTCCTTTTATCTGGGGTGCAACTAACTCCTGGGGTGGTATAAGGACGCGAAATTTTCAGTTCAATCAGCTTGAATATGCTGATGAGATTGAGCCAGAGGCCATAGATGAAGTATGTAACGAGACAATTGGTCCCTACCATATGACCGGTTGCTTCGCTTGCCAGGTCCATTGCCGGGCCCAGTATAGAATTCCCTCAGGGCCTTATGCGGGTAAATATGACGAAGGCCCGGAGTACACCTCCCAGGGGGCCTTCTGCGGCGAGCCTGATTGTAGAAGCATGGAGACCCTGCTAACTGGCAACCACCTGGTAAACCAGTTTGGTATGGACAACCTGGAAACTGGGAGTCTCATATCGTGGGCCATGGAGCTCTACGAATTGGGAATCCTCACCAGCAAAGATACTGACGGACTTGATCTCAGATTCGGTAATGATCAAGCCCTCCTCGAGATGGTGGAAAGGATTTGCTATAGAAAGGGATGGCTGGGAGATATTCTTGCAGATGGGGGGGTCCCGGCTGCGGAAAAGATTGGAAAGAATTCTTTTGATTACCTTATCCAGGTTAAGGGTATGAGCAATCTTCATTCTGATGAAAGGGCCACGCCAGCACTGGCCTTGAACGTAGCAACCGCCTCAAGGGGCTCTGATCACTTGAGGAGTAGACCTGCAATAGACCTCTATCACCTGCCTGAAGAGGTTCTGCGCAAGATATACAGCAATCCGGTGCCATATGACGGTCCATTGAGTTCAGAGCATACTTCTTACGAGGGCAAGGCATGGGAGGTATTCTGGCAAGAGAATTGCTATATGGCGGTGGATTGCCTTGGTATATGCAAATACCATACGGTATTCTTGGGCGCCACTTTGCCCAATTTTGAGGACTGGCCTAAGGTCCTTTACTATAATACCGGCCTTGAAATGACACCCAAAGAGATCTGGGACATTGCCGAGAGGTGCAATAATATAGAAAGGTTATTTAATCTCAGGGAAGGCCTGTCAAGAGATGACCTGAAAAAGGGTGATATGCTGAACCACAGGTATTTTGATGAGCCTTGTAGGCGTGGGGCTCCGGATGTCATAGGAGCCAAGATAGACAGGAAGAAATTTCAAAAGATGATTGACGAATATTATGAGCACCATGGATGGGACAAAAACGGTGTCCCCACACCTGAGACACTGAAGAGGCTTGGCCTTGAGAACGAGCCTTCTCACTTACTCTAATCTGTTTTTCGGAGGAGGAACCAATGAAGAAAGTCCTGATGATAGATTACGAAAAGTGCACTGGCTGTCGTCTGTGTGAACTCGTGTGCTCGGTAATGCATGACGGCGTTTCTAATCCTGCCAGGAGCCGAATAAAGATAATGAAATGGGAATCCGAGGGCCTTTATGTACCTGTATCATGCCAGCAGTGCGACGACGCACCCTGCATGAATGTGTGCCCCGTAAAAGCGATTTTCCGTGACGAAGATACTGGCGCAGTTATGATTGACTACAACCTGTGCATAGGTTGCCGTTCCTGCGTGGCCGTGTGCCCGTTTGGTGCAATGAACTATAATGTTATTGACAGGAAAGTATTTAAGTGCGATCTGTGCGGTGGCGATCCTCAGTGCGCAAAATTCTGTGAGGTACATGCTATAAGCTACGTTGATGCAGATAGGATTAGCACATATAAGAAAAAGACCGCTGCAGAAAGGCTTTATACAGCACAAAAAGAGGCCTTAACACTACAGAGTCCTGCGTGATCTATTTTCTGTTTCACAAAAGATGATTGTTTCCCCTCCCCCTTATGATGTATTGCCTCAGGGGAGGGGAAATTTATTCAAATAGTTTCTACCCACCTGTCAACATGACTGTCAGGTGTATTTCATCTCCGTCTTTGACTGGTATGGCCAGCTCATTTGGATATGCGCTTTTCAGGTTAACATAGACCTCAATGTTATTGGCCAATTTCCCTTTTTCTTTAAACAGGGCCTTCATGAGCCCTGGAAACTTCTTCACCAGGTTGTCCAGGCATTCTCCCACTGTATTCCCCTCCACCTCTATTGAAGCCAAGCCATCAGTAAACTGCCTGTGGGTCTTATGAATATGCACCTTTACACTCACAATCAACTCCTTTCAAAGTCCAATACCTGAGTTATCTGTAAATAAAATTTTATGGCAGGCCAGTTGGGTCCAAACTAGATAGGTTTTAGCGATTAAGGGCTGTAATTTTAAGTAGTTAAAGTCACAAAAACAACGAGAAACTTTTCAGACTAAGGCCTTTCGCTCCCTTGCAGCGGGGTTCGGATTGAATATCCCTGTTAAGGCAAAAGGGCCAAAAACTTACTAGTGCCTGACTAGTGGCAGGGAGATATGTTTTCAGTCGTTTTCCTTTTTAAGTGATTCCATAAAATTTTTGAAGAACTCGTCTTTTTCCTTCCAGTCTGACCCATATTTTTTATCAAAGTAATTTGTGACAAATTTCATGGAATGGAGCCACCACAGTGTTTGGGGTTTGCCCAACATTACATCCTCGAGTATTTCTTGTAGATTTGAGATGTATTCCTTTGGAAGAAAGGCAGATGCGCCCAGAGTTATTGAATGCTTAAGGGCCTCAGGGGTTGCCGCGTGGGCAGTTAGCATCACGGTTGGAAATCCCCTCGCTACAGAATGTTTCAGTAATTCAATTCCGTCAACTCCCTGTATATCTAGGATGACAAGGTCATACATATTACTATATAGAAAATTTAATGCAGTATCGAAATTTGCTGCCTTATCAAGTACACACATATCCAATAGTTCTTCCACTGTATCCAAGACATCGGGTTCGTCATCCACTGCTAGAACTCTTTTTCCATCTAAGATACTTTTTTTTACCATTTTTTCACCTTTCGCTCCGTTTGCTCTCAAGATTTTCTTAATGGAAAAGAAAATTCTATTATTGTGAGAATAATCAAGATAATCAACAAGTAATATTGAAAGTTTTGTTTGAGTCTTATATCAAAGTCATCTATTTGTCTAATATGAAAACCGCACCGTTTGTGGCATCCACCCGAATTTGTTGCCCTGTCCTAATTTGATCACACGCAGTAAATGTGTTTACTATAACGGGGAGACCATATTCCCTACCTATGATGGCAGTATGGGAAAGGGTGCCACCTCTATCGGCTATAACGGCTGCTGCTAAACTGAAGGCAGGTGTCCATGCTGGATTTGTGCCCGGACATACCAGGACTTCACCTGGCTTTAATTGGTTAAGATCTTCGTAGTTTATAATAACACGGGCTGGGCCTTCAGCCACACCTGGTGACCCACATAGTCCTATAAGGTCGGCATCAAGCTGGGGCTTGGGTACAGGTAAATCTCCTATGATAATCTTTATACATATTGGATCTAGTGAAGGTAATAAATCCTTTACAACTGCTTCTTCGAATCCCTCAGGCCGATCGGTATATACTGGAGGTCTGAACTCCCCTTCGTTGGTAAAACGTGTTACCCATTCTTCCCATTCGGTGCGGCGCCGCCTGGCGATCCACCTAAGATCATTAAATTTGGGCAAAAGGATAGCAGACTCTATCTCCCATGGGTTCAACATGAATATATCGTCAGGTCTGTCAAGTGTACCCTCTTGAGCAAACCTTTTGCCTACGGCTAGATAACCTCTTCGCATCAGAGCCTGACATGATAGCTCACAGTAGAGGTCATGTTCTTCGCTATAGATAGAGGCCCACTGGGCAAGTTGAATTAAAGATTGAAACCAATCTTTATCTTGTGGAGGGAGTTTGTCCATCAACTTTTTAATAGTCTTTTCTCTCTCCATAGATAACTCTTTTCTTTTAATATCTAGGGGGTAATCCTTTTTTTCTGCTACTCCGCCTACTATTAGATCCTTTATAAGTTTTATGGGAATATTGGGCTGCTCTAACCAGTATGGGTCAACAAAGTCGTTCATACGGACCATCCTCCATCCATTGGTATGGAGAAAAGTCATGAATTCTTTTAGCCACTCAGAACCCTTTGGGTCTTGGCCTAACTCTAAAAGTATTTCCTCACTTGCGTATTCCTTAAAGAAGTGGTCAATATTCATATCCACTGCTTGTTTAGCCAGAAGCCACAATTTTTTATCTATCCTATACACTTCATTTTCAAATCCTCTCATCATATTTTGAAATTCAGGTGATTGATCATTTAGCCCGAAGCGTTTTTTCATTTCTTCTTCGAGTAGTATCCATGCCGAATAAGATGTTTGTTGTCCGAAGAAGTGGATTTCCCACATTTTCTGATATGCCTCGTCCAACTTCCAAATGTGTTTCTGAAGATCCAGCGGGCTGGCCTTGTCAGGATCAAATTGCTTGAGTTGATCGTAGGTATCCATGAGTATTTTTTTATTGTTTTCCCATATGCCTCCAAAATCTTCAATGTAAGGAACTAGTGCTTGCTTAAATTTCTTTTCTCTTTCCTTTATCTCTTTCTCGTCATCTACTATGAGGAAAGCTACATATAGGCCACCATCTTTATACCGCCATTCCCAGCCATAACATCTCGGCAGGGACAGGGAAATATTAGCCCATTTGTTTCCCAAACCGCAGTGCCTAACCCACATATATCCGTAAAGAGGAGTTACGGGAGGAGACGAATGGGTGCCGTCCAAAAAAAGAGAATGAAACAGGGGTAAATCTACTTCTGGGATAAGGTCATAACCCGGTGCTGCGTCCCATATGGCATTTTCTGCACGTAAATTTTGTGCCTCCCATTTGCCGACCCTTGTTTCTGGTGAAGCATACCGTTCTTGCATCATCCTTATACCCCCCCTTCTAAAATTTGAACTTTATGGCCTTTAGTCTTCCTTTAATTTTAGAAACATCGATTTCTCTGAATGTGCTTGTTATCCTATCTGCTACTTCTGCACTGCTGGCAGTGTGGGCTTTTGAATAGGCTGACTTGGCTGGTCTTGTTTGAAGCCAAAAAAGATTATCTGGAAAGGCCACACCTTCTTCGAAGGCCCACTCCATATCCTGAGGGCAACCAAGCTTTTCCTCAGTAGATTTTGCAGTTTTTGCAATCTCCACGACTTCTTCCATGGCAAGACATGCAATATTTTGCATATTTGAAGGTACGTTTACCCATCGGGCACTGTTGTCTACCTGAACGACACATTTAGATTTTTTGCCTACATGGGAACCAATAATCTTTAGTTCGTTTTTATCAACAATAAATGCATCAATGCTTTCTGATCCACTAACTACGCCTTCACCTAGGCCCCAATTCGCCTCTATGATAATTTTGGAGTTGTCTCCAGTTACAGGATCTATTGTAAAGCAAATACCTGATGACCTGGCATTGACCATCTTGACGATGGCTACTCCTAATTCGTCTGCCATAATAGGGAGCCTCTTGTTAACTTTGAAGGCTAAGGCCCTAGGAGTATATGAACTTGACCAGACCTTTTTCACTGTGGCAATTAACTCATTTTCACCTGTTACGTTGAGATATGTCTCAAACATACCTGGCCTGCTTTCAGTGCCTGATGACCTTACAGACACGGGCATGTTTTTCTTTCCGTGAGTTTGAGACAATTTATGGTAGCTGTTAATAATTACTTCCCTTACAGTAGCGGGCATTTCCTTTTGCTCGACCATGGTTCTAAGTTTGCGAGATATCTCTTCAAAGATTTTGATGCCGGCGCCATTGAGATTACCTAAACCTTTAATATATCTTTCAAGGCCTTTATCCAAGCCGGTGTCCCTAATAAATTTCCTGTATAATTCAATGGATAGGGCGAACCCAGGAGGAATACGCAGCCCAATTTGGAACATTTCTCCAAGATTGGCACATTTTTTGCCCACTATTTCATTATAGTCTTTACAGAGGTCTTGAAACCAATATACCAATCCTTTCTCCTTCATTCCTCCCTCCAGTTTTAGGGCTATCCCGGATTTAGATGTCACTACCGCATGGTGCTGGCTGTATACCTTTAATGCCAATAGGCGTAATGGAAAATGCCCTATAAATTTACCACGGTCAGCGAGTAAGCCTTGAGTTCAAGTCCAGGGGGTTATATTGGAGCAGATAGCAACCCATTTTTTGTTCCCATCTTTATGGCCAGGCTTTTGGCTGTTTTTGTCCTGAACCACTTGTCCACCAACCCTTCCATTCCCTTAGTAAGCGCCAATATTTTATCTTGTTGATGATTTTCCAATCCAAAAACCGTTTTGAGCCTCTTTCTTCCGGCGGGTCCAAAGCGGTCTAACCGATCTGCCTCAACCACCAAGGTAGCAGAGGGGTTTTTCATATCAAAAACTTTTTCTGGGTAATCGTGTATTGATATAATTAATGAAATAAGGTCGATTGATGAAGCCTCAAAGCCAATCCTCCTAAGTATATCCCTGGCCATGACGGCTCCGTATTTCATATGGGCATCAAAGCTTAGACTTTGCCTTTTCATGGCAAATGTGGGCGCAGCAATAAAATCTCTGAAATCAACTTTGCTCCACCCGATATCATGGAGATAGAGCGCGGGAAGGACTATTTCCGGATCTCCGTCTTCATAGATAAGCAAAAGCTTTCCATACGCAACGCTTCGGAGAGTGTGGCGGTAGTCTCCTGGCCTCGCTTTTTCAAGTAAGGGCTTTACTATGTTTCTAAGTCGGTGCTCCAGATGCTTTATTTCTTTCTGGGAGGTTATTCCAGAAAAAAATCTGTTGCTATTGCGATTAAGGGCCACCTCGGTCTCCTTTGCCTGAGGGGGTTTGCATCTCCCAGGTATTCGAGCTAGGAGCTAGGCATTTGCCGCAATTAGGTATCAAGTACCTTTATGACCCGGCAAAAGAATGGGCATATTTCATAACCGTGGCCTTTAATCTAGGTCACGGAGCACTTCTTCAAGGCCTAGTTCCCTAATCTTTTCCTTTTTTGGTACGCCTTCCTTTGAATAGCCCATACATTCATAGTATTCATCTAGGAGCGCGTCCAGTTTGCTCACAATTTGGCCGCTTGCTTCTCCGGCATTTTTCAGAGGCTCTTTGGTCATTCGAACAGGAAGAGCGTCATCTCTGCGACGTAGCCCCTCCCTTATGTTGAAACAACGTTCGAGACAGATGATCCGTTCGCCTATTTTCATTAGCTTGTCTGGACTTGAATATGCATCTATGCCGGTTGCAGCCATGAGAAATTCCGAATATTTTTCCATATTAAGCCCTGAGTTTCCAAAGGTGCAAGCAATCAGAGAGTCCTCTATTGCCTGCTCCTTTTGCACTTGAGCAATTGACTCTCCTTTTCCTTCTTCAGTAAAGGGGTCAATTTTCCCCGCAAGTTCAGGGCGTGGACGACCGTACATATGGCTTCCTCCTATGTTTGATGTAGCCATACTCAAGGCGTACCCTTTGACAGCCCTGGGTTCGTATCCAGGGAGTTCAAGACCTTTAATATGAACGGCATAGTCTGAGGCGTTCTTGTCAAAATATTCAGCTGTCCGCTTGACCCCTTCACCCAGAATCTTTCCGATACCCTCCCTCTTACCTATTTTTTCGGTCAAAGTAAGTATGGCATCTTTGTTACCCCAGTTGAGCTCGAGACCATCGACATCGGCAGGGGAAATGAGTCCTTTTTCAAGGAGCTCACATGTAAAGGCAATACAGACTCCGGTGCTGATTGTGTCAATGCCATAATAATCACACATTGCGTTGGCATTAATAATGAATTGCTTATCGGTAATGCCTAGATTTGGACCAAATGCATAGATGCTTTCATACTCTGGTCCATCGATCTGGGTTCCCTTTAATGGGCCAGCGGTTACATCACGCATTCCACCGCACCTGGTCATGCAACCGTAACATCCTGACTTAGCCCTCTTTAGCGCATAAAATTTTTCACCAGAGATTTCCTCTATCCCTTGAATGCTTCCCTCTTGGAAATTCTTTACTGGAAGGATGCCCTTTTTTTCCAGACCCAGGGTTATATAAGGTGTGCCAAATGTATTCATATTTTTCCGCCTGGGATTTTCCCGAAGCATTTCTATTTGGGCCCTTATAAGATTTTTGAATTTCGGTTCGTCAAAGGGTGTGAATTTTCTTACGGGCACATTTATAGAAACGGCCTTAAGATTCTTAGAGCCCATCACAGCGCCAACTCCGCCCCTGGATGCAGTGCGTTCATCAGAGGTAATTACCGCATAGCGTACAAGTTTTTCGCCTGCAAGGCCGATACAAGCGGAACTGGTTCTGGCCCCATGTCTTTCCTTAAGTATTCTCTGTACGTTCCTTGGATCCAGCCCGCCAAGTTCGTCTGCTGCGTGGAAATGGACATCCTGAGAGTCAATATGTACGTATGATAATCTCTCGGCTTTACCTTCCAGTATGATCATGTCATATCCGGCAAACTTCATCCATACTCCGAAGTTTCCCCCGGTATATGAACGGAAAATCGTCCCTGTGAGAGGACTTTTGGTGACAACAGCCCATTTGGAAAATCCCTGAAGGCCTGTTCCCCCCAACACGCCTATCAGCATGATAAGTTTATTTTCAGGTGACAATGGATCTATCCCAGGCTTAAGCTCGTCATAAAGATATTTGCTCCCTAACCCGCGAGCGGATATAAACTTTTCGAGATATTCTTCGGGGATTGTCTCAATGCGACTAGTTTTGTTAGTGAGGTTTATCCTGAGAAGTTGTCCTGCAAAAGTAGTCATAGTACTTCCTCCAAAATCTCCAAAATCGTTACTAAAGGAGCCAATTCTTGAGAAAATTGCCTCCAGGGGGCAAAAAGTGAAATTAAGGTCGCCTTTCGGTGAACGCCTAAGTTAAATGCTACGTCATGAGCCGAGGAAATCTGCTAGTACGTCACTTACATTGATTTTGAGCATCTTTGTACTGGCAAGTATCCTGTCAGCATTCCGCTCAATGGCCTGGATTCCCTTTGCCTCTTTCGTGAGTTTATTGACCGCCGATTCAATTTCTCCTATAATGCTATCCAATTTCTTCAGATCTATTTCATCCACGTGTTCGTACCTCCTTTAGTGGATTTTCCGCAAGTCTTTGAAACGTTTTGCCTTTACATCATATCTGGGCAGTGACCCATAAGGATGAAAACTAATGTTATATCTAAGATTAGTCTTGACCCTAAGCTGATCAACTAGGATCGCCATCACTTCATCCTTCCTGTTTTCCGCCTCAGGCAGAAGCTCAACCTTAAGTGAGATGTCATCGGTGTCTCCCTTCTTTGTCACAGTGACTTCATATTCGTCACCCAACTCAGGGATAGCCCTTACCACTTCTTCAATGGCTGTTGGAGCTAGCAACACGCCCTTGACCTTGGTAATGTCGTCGGCTCGGCCCACAACCCCCCCCTTTATTAGCCGGAAGGTGCGGCCGCAGGGGCACTGTTCTTCGTGCCACATAATAATATCTTTCGAATCAAACCTAATGCATGGCTGGGCGATACGGTCAAATGCCGTAATGACCATTTTCCCCGGTTTGCCTGGTTCTTCAATGATTTCTCCTGTTTCGGGGTCTTCAATCTGGACCAAAAACAATCCCTCGTTTACGTGAAGGCCCCCAGGTTGCTCCATGCATTCATAGCTCCAGGCCCCTATTTCTGTAGCACCTATGTGGTCATAGACCTTTGCGCCCCAAGCCTCCTCCATCCTCCTTTTTGTGGCGGGAATACTGGCGCCAGGCTCGCCTGCGCAAGTTATTTTTTGAATGTTGAGGTCCTTGGCAGGATCGATCCCAAGCTTTCTCCGTGCCGTGTCTGCCATGCCTAGGACGTAGGTGGGTGTGGCCATAGTTGCTGTGGCCCTTAATTCCTGCATTTTTAAGATACGAGCCTCCGTATTCAGTACGCCGCCAGGAACTACCTCGCAGCCCAGTTTTTCCGCTCCGTAATGGCCAGCCCAGAAGGCCACAAAGATGTTATACCCAAATGGTATAAAGACACGGTCGGTTGAGCGGTATCCTTGCGCGTAAAGGATATATGCCCATGATTCAGCCCACCATTCCCAGTCCTGCCATGTATCGGGCTGATACACGGGCTGCCCAGTAGTACCGCTGGTTTGCCTGAATTCGGTGACACGTTCCAGCGGTACACATAGCATATCCCCATAGGGATAAGGCTCCTTTTTTTGTATGTTTCTCATCATGGACTTTTCCACCTTGGGAACCTGGGCTATGTCTTCCATAGTCTTGATATCCGCTGGTTGGACACCAGCCTCTTTATAAAGCTTACGGTGAAATTTAGAATTTTCGTAGGCCCAAGCCATGATACGTCTGAACTTTCTTACCTGCAAATCCTGGAGCTTTTCCCTAGGAAGGGTTTCCAGTAAAGGGTTCCAAAATTTGTCAGCGTTAGTGAGCATTTTTCGATCTCCTTTTTTAATAGGAAAGAGGTATCTGGTGCATATAGCACGCAACTAATTAATCCAATTTATAAACAAGGCCGGTAAAGCCATCCACCTTGATCCTGTCGCCATCTTTGAGTAATTTTGTCCCTTGAATGCAATTGGCCACAACAGGAATATCCCATTCTCTTCCTACAATGGGGCCATGGGAGAGACTGCCACCTCCATCTGCAACGACCCCCTTTAATAAGGGAAATACGGGCGTATATGCGGACTGGGAAGAGGGGCATACCATGATATCCCCTGGTTGGAGTTTTTTGAGATCCGCAGCAGTGATGACAATGCAGGCCCTTCCTTCCGCAATCCCCGGGCTTCCAGGATTTCCGAATAAGAGTGCACCACTAGATGGGTCGGGCTCTACAAATTCCCCAATAGTGATTTTGGCGATAATGGGATCTTTTGCCTCTGCCATAAAGGCTCCCGCTTCATGGGGTTGCATTTTGGGGTCCCTGGGGATGATTGGTGGGCGAGACATATATTCTTTATTGGCCTCCCATTCTGCGCGTCGTTGCCGGGCGATAAAGCCATTTTTGTAGTTTTCAGGCATTGCGATCATTGTCTGCAACTCTTCTGGTATGAAGAAAAACATGTCGTCAGGAGAGTCGATTGTGCCCTTTTCCACAAGCCTCTTACCGATATTGAGCATGCAGAAACGGAATGCCGAAAAGCAGCGGTGTTCATACAAAAAGTCATGGCTCTCACTAAAGGAACTGCACCTTTGAGCAAGTCGAAGAAGGCATTTGAACCATTCCATGTCGGGACAGCCATTGGCCTCGGCCTTGGCCACTACGTCTTTCTCTACCTCTTGTCTTTCCTTCACCAGACGCTCACGAATTGCATCAAGTGGAAACGGCCTAACCTCCCTGTCCTCAATCAGGTACTGCTGGATGTGCAATATGGCGTTTTCAGGTACTTCCCACCATGTAGGTTCCACAAATTCCATCATGCGAATCATTCGCCAGCCATATTGCAGGCCATGCATAAAATTTTGAAGGTCCTTCTCCACCCATGTTTTGCCTTTAGGGGTTTTATTGAGTTCTTCTATTACCTTGTCTGTGGAGGTGTTGGCAATAATTTCATCTATACCATGCTCTATAGCCTTATTGCGGAGTTCCCACATCGCCTTGTCCTGGCGGAAAAGCATATTGTCGTAACCGCGGATAAGCTTATGCCATTCAGTAGATGTTTCCTTTATGCCCACATATTCCTTGCACAGGTCTTCAAACACCCAGTAGGCTCCATAGAGAGCATACATAAAGAAGAAATGATCCTCCCACATACGTTTGTGCGTCTCAATGGCATAGTTGAATATTTTGTAAAGGTCATAAGGGTAGGCGTTTTGATAATCGAACTGTTGGAGCTTTTTATACCGGCCTAACATCTCTTGTTTGCTTTTTTCCCAGTATTGCTCATAATTGGGCTCGAAGTCGTTTTTTATGAAGTCGTAGAATTTCCTCTTTCTGAACTCCACCTCTTCTTTATTAGGTATGGGAGTAGCTACGCATAATGCACAACCGTCGATTTCACGCCAATCAGAAGACCTTGTTTCAGGTATCCAGGCCTCGTTGCATCCATAAATGTGGCCATGCAGCAGGTTGAAGATCCAGGTCCATTCGAATAGTGGGGTCCATGCAGGAAAAGAATGAGAAAAATCTGTGAACCAGACAGGATATTTTTTGAAGTCTCTTTCCGGCCAAAATTCCCTTACATGCCTTTTAAACATCCACTGTCCCATAACATCCTCCTTTCATTGTTAGTTTAATAGTTGAGAGCCAAAATAATTCTTCCCTTTTTGACGTATAGCCGTTTCTCGATTACCGTAAGACCGTGCCATAACTAAGTTGGCGCGTCTAGCCTTGCCACAAATTCTCCCGCCTTTGTCCCGGTTGAATGAGCAACAGGGCCACATTTCACCTTAAGCATATAAATTATAGCCTTGCCTTTTAGCTCCCCCTCCACTGCCTCGTAATTTCCTGTGCCCTTTACCATAACGAGATCACTTTCTTTTAGAGCCCTATCTATTCGATTGCCCATCGCATCCGGTACGAAAAAGCCTTTTATACCCAAGACTTCGTCAGCCAAATTATGGAGAAGAAAAAACTCTGCATCTTCAAGGGTAGCGTCCTCAAATAGTGGCTTAGCCTTCACCGCCAATGTCACTTTGGCACCCATTTGCTTTAATTCTGAAATCAACAATGAATCAAAACCAATTTCTCCCGCATTATCTGAGATATACAAGATTCTCTGGGACGTTTGCACGCAGTTAAATATGTCCCCGATGACATGTGGCAAGGGCCCTTTACCTTCCATGACATTCAATGCATCCTCAAATGTCATGGCTTTTTTGAGTTTGGCAAGGGGGGCCACATTCCCAAGAGTAGCAAGCCAGACTGCCTTCAAGAATCTTTCCTCATCTGTTTTACTTTGCATTACGAAATTTGATGCACGTGAAAGCACGTCTTTCACAAGTTTATTGCTTTTGGCCTTGATATCTTTGTATTCTGGAGCAGCCATAGATATAAATTCAGCGACTTGCTCAATAATTGTATTGCTGGCCCGGCCTAAATTTGTGTTGGGGTAAAAGCTTTGCACGAGTACTTTCGATATTTCCCTAAACAACTTGAACTTCTGCTCACGCTGGAGGCCCACTGCGGCTTTATCATAGAACCATCTGAGTAAACAGAGTGCGCACTCTGGGGCAGGCTTCATACGTGACCTCCCAACAAATTTGTAGGCCTCAAGGGGTAAAGCTTTTCAATGCATGGCACGGCCACCATCAACAAGGAGTGTCTGGCCGGTGATAAAATCGCTCTCGGGCGATACAAGAAAAAGAACTGCCCCGGTGAGGTCTTCTGGTTTTTCCAATCGTCGGAGGGGCGTTCTTGAAGTGTCATATTTGGTTACGTCTGCTAGGCCCCTGCTTGCCTCCGTGTCCGTAAAGCCCGGCGCGACACAATTAATACAAATATTGTGAGGCCCGAGTTCAACAGCTAATGCCCTAGTAAGGCCGATGATCCCCCCCTTTGATGCCACATAATGGGCAAAGCCGTGTGAACCGGTGAAAAAGACTTCAGAGGCCAAATTGACTATTTTCCCATACTTGTTTTCTTTCATGTATGGGAAGACTGCCCTAGCTGCCAGAAAGGCACCTTTGACGTTGACAGACATAACCAAATCCCACTCGTCCAAATCTATTTCATAAAAAGGCCTACGCTTAATTCCATCATATATGGCCGCGTTATTCACCAGAATGTCAATCTTCCCGAATTCTTTGTTAGTCGCTTCTGCCATAGCTTTGGTATCTTTTTCTTTAGATACGTCAGCTTGGAAAAGTTGCGCTTTACCGCCATTATCGGTTATTTGCTTAACTGTTTGCCTGAGATTATCCATGTCCTTTCGTGTGACTACCATGACCTTGGCGCCCTCTTGAGCCAATTTTAACGCGAAGGCTCTTCCAAGACCTTTAGCCGCGCCTGTTACAATGGCAACCTTTTCTTTGAGACGCATTTGTAAAACCCTCCCTGTTAATGATGTGATCGCCGATGGAAAGTGCCTTGAAGAATATTTAGATATTGAAGGATTGTGGCCCTATGCGGGTTCCTCCGTCTAGGGCCACAAGTGAATTAATTTTCGGGCTTTGGCAAACCCAAGTCATCAGCTATTGTGTTGTAACAGTTGTAGCTGGATCCCCGACCGATACCCGGGCCTCCAGGAGAACCAGATGAACACATATATAGATTCTTTACTGGAGTCCTATAGCCGCGCAGCATGCCTCTGAAACGGCCACTCTGAACACCCGAAGTGTCGCCTTCACACCAGCCGCCCTCGCCCATGTCAAGGTGGGTATCTCTGATGTCTGCGGGAGTTGTTAATCCTTCCGCGATTAGGTTATCCTTTGTCATATTTGGTGCATACTGACGCCACTGTTCAAGACATTCCTCAACAAATTGATTTTTCAATTGATCCCACTCACGCCTTGAGAAGAACCTTGCAGGACAGGTAAATTCTTCTACTAAAACAGAGTGTTTGCCCTCTGGAGCTCGCGTTGGATCCCAAATGCTGTCTGGAGCAGTAAGGCAGAAAATCTTTGAAGGCATACCGACCAGCATGATTTCATGGAGATATTTGTCCTCGATGAATTGGAGATCTTTGGGTGCCCAATATGTTCTTGGTGTAGCATTTACATCTGGATTGTCTTTTGCCGCCTTATAGTCCGGTAATTCATGTAGTGCTACATCTCCCCAGAAGAGCTGCCCACTTCGGTCAAATGTGTAAGTTCTTACTCTACGTTTTAATTCATGATCAATATTATCTTCTCCCACAAGGCGGAAGAAAAGTTGAGGAGAGGCATTGTCAGAGACTACACATTGCTTTGCCTTTACCTCGGTTCCATCTGCTAGTCGGACACCCTTTGCTTGACCATTCTCAATCAGGATATTGGTGACTTCAGAGTTGAGGTGATACTCGACCCCTAGCTTTTTCCCTGCTGATACTAGTGCGTCCGTGATTGCCTGGGTCCCGCCAATTGGTATGGCTGCGGTTTCCCACCCTAGGGTAAGATGTATGGTAGCCAAAATAGTAGCAATGCCTGGAATGTCACTTGGAAAGCAACCCCACGATGTCAAGAAGCCCCGCAAGGTCAGTATCCTCAATTCATCGCTTTCAAAGAAGTACCTTGCTACCTGCTTGCATGTCATAAATTGCAACTCAGGGATAAGGCCACTTTTTGGGTCATTAAGCACTTCTTCTAAGGGGTCAGGAGTCCCCCAAGGTGTAGGCCTGGAGTATCTGTGCTTGTGAAATGCCACTCGCCACCTGTCCCTATATTTTTCCGTCATATCCAAATATGTCTCAGCGTCCGCCTTTGAAAATCTCTTAATTTGTTCATAGGTCTTTTTTACATTTTCTTCGTTGAATTTTGTTTCTCCTGTTTTGGGATCAACAACTGTGAAGGCTGCATAAGCGAGATATGATGTATCATCATCAAATACGATTGCCTCATTAGTGTCCGGAAATACATATTCCAGCCCCTCATCCCTGAGATTAAACTCCCTGTAAGCCGGATGCGCATAGAAGCGTGTAAAGTGCGCACAAAACGTACCAGTAAAACCCTGGGCTGGACGGTCCTTTTCCATGATAGCTCCGCCCCCCAAATGGTCCAAACGTTCAAATACTCCAACTTTCATCCCGGCCTTCGCCAGATAAGGCGCAATTATTGTACCGTGATGCCCGCCTCCTATAACCACTGCATCATAAACTTTGTCTGCCATAATAATCCTCCTTGTATGTTTTAGTGTTGGGTCGAATGCCCCTACCTACTTATATGAGCGACTTTATTATCTTTGCAAGTTCCCCAGCTTTTTCTTCCGGTGAGGATCCTTCTATAAGCACGCAGTCTCTCCTCATATCCGGAGGAGTTAATAATTCTGACAGTCCCACTTGGGAGAGCGCGTCAGGTGCTAAATTGAGCTGGTCAGCCTTCCACTTTTTCATAGGTATACGTTTTCTCAGCATGGCCAAAAGCTTTGATCTTGAAACATACCTAAGCTCTCCCACTTCATTGCTGACAGTTACCAAAGCGGGCATTTTTGCCTTCACCACTTCGATTGCTCCCGGAATTGTTTTATCTACGATCACATGCCCGTCCTCTACCTTGATTCCGCAAGCCATGGTTATACACGGGATGTCCAATATTTCAGCGAGCACTGATCCTACTTGACCTGCATCCCAATCACCAGCTTGTCTGCCAGTCAAGATTAAATCAAAATCGCCGAGCTGCTCTATTGCTTTGCTGAGGGCGTAAGCCGTAGAATTGCTGTCGAGTTCTTCAAATACGGGGTCTTCTATAAGCACCAACTCGTTAGCTCCTGCGGCGATTGCTTTTCTCAGTACTGTGTCAGAAAGAGATGCCCCTAAACTCACAACGGTAATATGACAGCCCATTGTCTCTTTGATACGCAAGGCCGCTTCAAGTGCATTTTCGTCAAAGGGGTTTATAACATCAGGTGCATCGACTTCTACCTTCTTTTTTTCAGTGTCGACCGTCACAGAAGAAAATGGCGCCTCGGGATCAGGAATTTGTTTTACGCACACAATGATTTTTAGATCGCTCATGATAGCTCCTCCATTTTCTTTATAAGATGGGGAATTATTTCTGTGTAATCATCAACTAAACCATAATCCGCAACCTTCAACATGTTGCAACCGGGGTCCGTGTTAATTGCAATGATTTTTTTGGACCGCACCATTCCGACCAGGTGCTGAATTGCTCCAGAGATTCCAATTGCAAGATAGATTCCCGGAGCTACCATTGTACCAGTAAGGCCTACTTGGTGATCTGAAGACATCCAACCCATATCTACAATGGGCCTACTACAGCCTACCATTGCATTTGCACCTGCCTTCTTAATCAAATCTGCAAGCTGTTCCAGCATCTTGAAGTCTTCATCTGAAGCAATTCCCCTGCCGCCAGAGATAATAACCTCCGCTTTGTCGAGTTCAACGGTATCTACTTGTTTTCTTTCAAGGATTTCGACCTTAACGATGTCTTGTGAAATTTCAACCGGTAATTCTACTATCTCCGATTTGTCAGACGAAGCTTCAGCAAGAGGAAAACAATTTTTTCTAAGGGTTATTATTTCAGGTTGCTTCAGAGATTTTAATACTGCTATCGCGTTACCCCCATAAATAGGCTTATTTTTGATAATTGTTTTGTCATCTTGATTAACTGATAAGCTGATACAATCTGTTGTGGCAATTGAGTTTAACCTGTACGCTAACCTTGGTGCTATTTCCCTACCAATGTCGGAGTGGGAAATTAAAACTGCGTCAGGATTTAGGTTTTTACACACTTGCTCAATGGCCGCCACCCAAACGTCACCAATAAAATCCTTGAAGAGCGAGTTTTCAAGCATGTAAACTTTGTCAAGGCCATACCCTGCAATTTCATTGGATAGTTCAGTAATAGAATCTCCGAGTAGCAATGCGGCGGTTCCAACACCTAGATCACTAGCGATTCCCTTGGCTGCGTGGATCAACTCAAGGGTGGGCTTTTCTAGCGACCCTTCTTTACTTTCTGCTAGGACTAAAATTTCACCCACTTTTCGTTCCTCCTTTCTATTTTTGCCTTTATACGTTCGTTGCTGTATCCATTGCAGACAAGACAAATTCATTTAGGTCCATTACCTTTAATTTTTTATCCAATCTCGAGGTCTTGATACCGTCTTCCATCATGATAAGGCATAAGGGACAAGCCGTTATTAGTATCTCTGCGCCAGTATCGGCTGCCTCCCTTGCTCGTCTCTCGCCCATTCTTTCTTCTCCCGTAAGCTCACTGCCTTGCCACATCCGACCACCACCGCCTCCGCAGCATAGGCTACTTTCTCTATTATGGGCCATTTCCACGAGTTTAACACCGGGAATTGCCTTTATAACCTCTCTAGGCTCATCAAATATCCTGCTATGCCTGCCCAAGTAACATGGGTCATGATAGGTGACGGTTACATTTAACTGTTTTGCGAAGTCTAATTTGTTGTTCATTACGAGGTGATGCAGGACCTGAGTATAGTGATTGACCTCAAAGATTTCTTTAGGGTAGTCGGTGTTAAGTGTGTAATAACAGTGGGGAGAGGATGTAACGATTTTTTGGATGTTATATTTTTCAAGGATAGTTAGGCACTGCTCTTTTTTCTCTTCAAAAAGCCCTGTTTCTCCTACCCTTTTTGCAATGTCACCGCAGCATGGCTCCTTATCGCCAAGTATACCAAAATCTATCCCCACACGTTGCAAGATTGATGCAAAGGCCTTAGCAATTGAGCGGGCCCTTGCGTCAACTGAAGTTGTGCAACCAACGAAATAACAGAATTCATAATCCTGCTTGGATGGGCTAATAAATTGAATATCCATATCATCTTCTATCCAACCCAACTTTTCCTTTTTTGAAGACATCCAGGGATTTTCATATTTAAAAAGCCTCTCTAAGGTTTGGTTGAGCAAGTCTGGAACTGAGGTTCCTTCTTCGATTGAAAGTTCCCTTTGGCTTAATACCAGCTGAAAGGTCGGTCCATATATGGGACAAACTTCAAGACAAGCCCTGCAAGTTGTACAGTACCAGAGCCTTTCCAACATTTCCTTGTTAGGTCTTTTCAAGAATCTGATATCACCAAAGGGCGAGTATGTTTGCCATATCAAGCTGCGCATGGCTTGCACGAAGTCTCTGGGCGCGTATGGCTCACCAACGCCTGTAGAGGGACATACCTCTACACAGCGACCGCAACGCATGCAGCTGTCTAAGAATGCCATTGTAGGTAAGTCCAGATCTTTAACCAATATGGACCTGTCTTCATCAGTTTCGGTGAATTCGTTATAGTCAAATGCTTCTGATTCGATGTCTACATCTTGATCTTGGTCAGTGTCGCTCGGAGCCGGGGTAGGTAGGTTTTGCATGTAGATGGCTATAGGTGCGCCTATTGCGTGAAACATTTTGGTAAATGGTATGATGGCGAGGAATCCTAAACTTATAAAGGTGTGTGCCCACCATAGATAGGGGTATGTGGGTTCAGCCGATGTTCCCTTCAAGAATCCAGATATCCACAATCCCACAAAAGAAAAATGTCTCGAACTAGCAGGAGTGCACGCTATGCGAAGGGCTTCCAAGAAGAAACCGGAAATGACTATAATGGCAATCCATATTGGTATCAGGGCGTCTTCAAACTTATGTTCCAAGCGGGGTACCTTTTGCACGTATCTCCTTATCAATGCAAGTAAGCATCCTGCAAGGAGCATCAGGCCAGCGGCTTCTGTTACTAATGAAAAGATGATATAGATTTTACCTGTTAGGAAGGAGTGAATGTGTTCGTGGATTGAGAGGAGGGCGGTAGCGATGGTTAACAAAAGAAAACCCCAAAAAATAAGTAAGTGCATCAGGCCTGCTGCGAATTGTCCCTTTAGCAGGCGTTTTTGTAAAAAAACATCTAATATTGTCACTTTTAATGCTTTAGTAGAGCCCTTTATCCCTTCATTTTTTGATAACTTTAGCCATATGTAAAGGTACACAACAAAAGACCCTATAACAAAAAATACTATTGGAATAGAGATTAGATAAAAGATCCACTGAGCGTCTATATGCCAGAACAATTCACGATGGGCTCCCATAAAATCCTCTCGCTTTCTAGCAATAGGGTTCAAGATCAATGGGTACAGAAAGTTATAGTGGCTGATAGTTGATGGGGATTAAATTGTACTCAGTATCCTTGGCTTAGCAGATCATTACTGAAATCGAATAAGTAATATGAAAATCCAACATGCCCCGCTAAGCATCATCAGTAAATCACGTTGACTTGTCAAAACAATTAAATTTATAGTAAAATAAAATCATCTTATGAAGATTTCGCTGGGGCGAAAATGGAAATAAATCTCAATAAATTGAGGGTTTTTTATCTGACTGTGCGGGAGAAAAGCATCACCAAGGCAGCAGAGAAACTTTTTGTGACCCAGCCCGCCGTCACCATGCAAATCAAGTCGCTTGAGGAAGGTTTAGGGATAAAGTTGTTCAGAAAGCGAGGAAATGTCATTGAATTAACCGAGGCGGGGAAGGATCTATATAGTTATGCAGAGAAAATATTTGATATAGTGCGTAAGATGGAAGGCCGTATGGCCCGCTATTCGGACGTATCTGGAGGCTGCTTGGTTATTGGTACGACCAGAAGTTTTGCAAGGCATCTTATGCCCGATGTTCTTTCCAATTTCCAGGAGCAATTTCCTAATGTAAAGATTTCGTTGAGGGTAGGGAGTTCTAAGGCAATCGCTGATGACCTTTTAGAGTTTAAGTATGATCTAGGCATTATTGGTGAACTTCCTTATGGGAGTAAATTGAAAACCATTAATTACACAAAGGAGGAATTTCGTTTAGTTACCTCAAATGATCACCGTTTTGTAGGGCGACGATCTGTTTCCCTAAAAGAATTGGAAAATGAACCGATCATCATTCGTGAGGAGGGGGCGAGTTCAAGGCATCTAATCCTTTCTTTGCTTCATGATCATAATGTGAGTCCTTCTGTACTTATTGAGGCCGGGAGCGTAGAGTTTATAAAAAAATATGTAATTATGGGGCGTGGTGTTTCCTTTCTTTATGTCTCTGAAATCAGAAGAGAGATCGAAAAGGGGTTGCTCCGGGATATTCCCCTTAAGGAAGGTCCTATCTTGCTTCAGACTGTTATTGCCTTTCCACGGGACGCAGGACTTTCTCCTGCTGCTGAGGCCTTTTTGCGATTGACCGAATGCACCTATTAAATGTAAAGAAATAATCAATTTGTAAAAGGTTTTTTTATTTTGCCTTGACCGATTTGGGTTTTTTTGTATAAAGGAAAACCCCGTTCGGGTTGATATGAGGAGCTGAATGTCTAGGAACAAGATCGTTAAGGAGTTGCAGATGTATACTGCAAGTGACTTGAGAAAGGGATTAAAGATTCAGATTGATGGTGAGCCTTATGTTATCATTGACTTTGAGTTTTCAAAGCCTGGCAAGGGCCAGGCCCTTTATCGCTGCAAGCTCAAGAATATGATGACTGGTGTTATTGTTGACAGGACTTATCGGTCAGGGGATACCTTTCAACCCGCTGACCTGGAAGAACGCGCCATGCAGTTCCTGTATAGCCAGGAAAATGAGTACTGTTTTATGGATGTCCAGACCTATGATCAGGTATTCTTGAATGAGGATCAGGTGGGAAATGCAAAGAACTTCTTGACCGATAATTTGGAAGTCCAGATCCTGTTTTTCGGTGACAAACCCATAGGCATTACGCTGCCCAATTTTGTGGACCTCATGGTCACGCGGGCAGAGCCATGGGCCAAAGGGGATTCTGTAGCAGGTGATACCAAGCCAGTGACCGTGGAAACCGGCTATGTGCTTAGGGTACCTCCTTTTATTAATGAAGGGGATAAAATTACCATAGACACAAGGACCGGGGAGTATGTTACCCGGGTCAAAGAGTGAAGCCAGCCAGGAGATAGCTAGGCTTAAGGGGCGAAAGCCTGCCTTGGTCCTGAGAGCAAAGGTTCTTTATGCATTCCGGCAGCACCTGGCTGAAAGTGGCTTCCTTGAAATAGAGACGCCTTATATCCTCCCACAACCGGCTCCTGAGCGCCACATTGACCCCATTTCTGTTGAAAATGGCTATCTTCATACCTCTCCCGAGCTTTGCATGAAGCGGCTTTTGGCTGCTGGGTATCCCAAGATATTCCAGATTTGCAAATGTTTTCGTCGTGGAGAACGGGGCCAGTGCCATCTTCCTGAATTCACTATGCTTGAATGGTACAAGGTGGGGATAGATTACAAGGGGCTAATGGTAGACTGCGAGAAGCTATTGGCCGAAGTGGTCATGCGCGTGACGTCAGGCCATAGGATTACGTATTTGGGGGAGGAAATAGACTTTCAGCCCCCGTGGCAGAGGCTGAGTGTAAAGGAGGCATTTAAACGATATGCCGGAGCAGATGTGGATGATGTCCTTAGGCGAGGTCTTTTTGAGGAGTTGCTAGTTGAGAGTATAGAACCACACCTGGGACGTGGAAAGCCTACATTTTTGTTCGACTTTCCAAGCCCAATGGCAGCCATGGCCAGGACAAGACGTGACGATCCGAGGATTGAGGAAAGATTTGAGATATATATCGCAGGACTTGAGGTTGCGAATGGTTTTTCCGAACTAAATAATGGAGAAGAGCAGCGAAGGCGGCTTGAAGAGGAAATGGAGGCCAGGGTGCAGATGGGCAAAGAGACTTTTCCACTGCCAGAGCGGTTTTTGGGGACTGTGGATCATATGCCTGATGGGGCGGGAATCGCCCTAGGGATAGATAGGTTTGTAATGGTTCTTGCTGATAAACAAGACATCAAAGAAGTCGTAGCATTTGCACTGGAAGAACTGTAGCACTTAATGTCAAATGTCAAAAAGACAGAAAGTCAGTAGTCAGCAGCCTGCCAGTAGGTCATAGAAATTTTTGACATTTGGGAATTTGGACTTGATTTGGCATTTGGATTTTGACATTTGTCATTTTTAGTATTGTGGTTCATAGTACAGCTCACTTCTAACTCCTCACTTCTAACTCCTCACTCCTAACTCCTCACTCCTAACTCTCTTCTCTCTTGATTATCAGCCGCGTTCAAGGTATAAACAAAACTGGCATGAAGCGCGCCCAGTGCGGGCCCATAGCAGATGACTGAAGATCTTAGGATGATGCTAGTAATTCGCCTTTTATAGAAAGAAATCAGGAATGGAACCCTCGGTGGCTCAGAAAAATAATGGCAAGAATCTCCAGCCTGTAGGACAAAAGAAGACTAATAGATGCCTTTCCTGCGGCACGGAGAAGATAAAGCCTGGAAGAAGGTATTGTAGCAAAGAGTGTAGGCAACAGATGCACTGGGTACTTTCCCTTTCAAAGGGGCTTTTGAGGACTTTTAATGCCAGATATGCCGCGTTTTCTTTTACTGAAGAGCACGTTATCCTGGATGTCTTACCTGTTTGGGCAAAGGGGATCTCTAGGTTTGTTTATCGGCGGTCTTTGGGTCGGAAACCAGCCGAAGACCTTAAGAACCTTATCCTTGAGTCAGGGGAGCAATGGTATCACTTGCTGGACAAAAAGAATTCCAAGAGTTATGCATCTCTGTTATTGCTTATGAAAAATCATAATGAGAATATTGATCCCAGTAGCATTATGCCTGATAAGAAGACCAGGTTGCGGCTATCCCAAAAGCAGAAGACCTACTTGAAAATTCTGGAGCTTGACAAAGAGGAATTGACCTCAGATTCCCGGCAAGACAAGATACGCTCGGCATACAAGCGCATGGCCAAGCTCTATCATCCTGATAAGGGAGGGGATGAAGAAAAGTTCAAGATCTTGAATGAGGCTCACCAGCAAATGCTTCTCTGGGCCGAAAATCCCCAGTACACTTGTAGAAAGGCCCTTCAAGGCTGCTGGTCCTATGATGGGGCTACCAACAGGTGGTCGCCGCCGCTGTGAACAAATGACAGCCGAGCTGGCTACTACACTGTAAGGGCATTCGTGATAGTAACAGAGCTTCCAAGCCAACTTCTAGGATATCCAGAATGCCAAATTACAAAATCCAAATGCCAAATCAATGCCAAATTTCAAATGTCAGATTCTTGAAACTCCGGCATTCCCTGCCTGCCCAGCGGTCAGGCGGCCCGGGACGAGAAATCTTAAAATTTCTCCCTTTAGTCGAAATGACAGGTAAGCTTTATCCAAGTCCCGAACGCAATTGTGAGTGCTTGATAACGCCGCCTCGCCCATTGGCCCTGAGGTTCAGGCCTTGAAGAGGAACGTTTTCTTCCCTTGCAAAAAAGCTCCCTTTTTTGGCATTAAGACTTTGGCATTCATTTGATATTTGTCATTGAGCATTTGGCATTAATCGCAAGGCGACTAAACCATGGGAGTCCTTTGGTACGCATTATACAAAGGGGAACTTTGCAGGATTAGACAAAAGGGGGATGGCAGCCTCGTGTGCGAGACATGGCGTAGTGGTAGTTGGGTGAAAGGGCCTAACTTTGCCGAGGTGGATTTTACAGGGAGGATGCTCTTTGAAGATGAGGCAAAGGAGTGGATTCGCGCTCGTTTTCGCGAAAAAAAGGTGAAATCAACCCCAAGGCCGCCACGGAAGCGATTCTAAAAAAGTGAGGAATATGCCATGTTGGATATTATAAAAACCAGACGCAGTATCAGGAAGTTTAAACCAGAAAAGATCGAAGATTCCACCATAGAAAAGATTATTGAAATGGGGACCTGGGCGCCTTCAGGATTGAATAATCAACCGTGGAGATTTGTGATTGTAAAGGGGAAAGAGACAAAAGATAAGCTTGCCCAGCAGACGAAGTATTCCCATATCATAGAAAATGCTCCTGTGTGTGTCGCGGTGTTCCTTGACAATGCCGCTAGCTACGATCGTGTTAAGGATATCCAGGCCATAGGGGCCTGCCTGCAAAATATGCTTTTGGCCATCCATGCCATGGGTTTGGGCGGTGTGTGGCTTGGGGAGATTCTCAAGAGAAGGAAAGAGGTGGAGAAGCTCCTCGGCGTCCCTGAGCCATGTGAATTGATGGCAGTGATAGCCCTTGGCAAGCCCGCCGAGGAAAAAGGGGAAGGTAGAAGAAAGCCCATCGAGCAGGTTATTCTTTCTAGGAGATAACTAGCGCCTGTCTCACCTTGGGAGAAGTTTAATAAGCGATGAGAAAGGGACAAGGAAGGCAGTTTTTTATTGATAGAATTGATAAGAATATGTATTCTTATTCTGATAAAAATTTATGTGGTATTTTAGGAGGAAATCAGCATGCGCATAAGTGAACGTGGGCAGGTTACCATACCTAAGGAGATCCGGGATCGCTTTGGTTTTGGCCCCAATACTGAAGTGGAATTTGTTGTTAGAGACGGGAGGGTAGAGCTTGTTCGAAGCAAAAGGGCACGACGCAAGATGATCGATGCCCTTTATGGGAGGAAAAAATTTGGTAAAACTACTGACGAGCTAATGAGATTGTTACGAGAATGAAGGAATGGCTGGTTGATACTAATGTATTGTTGGATGTAATCGGCGCCGACCCGGTTTACGGGCAGGCATCGAAAAAGGCTCTTGTTGAGTGTTCGGATTCAGGGGTTTTGGTTATAAATCCAGTGATATACGCCGAGGTGGGAACTCTGGCTGATACCTTGGAAGAGCTTGAGCAGCTCCTTCCTGAATATTTGTTCAGGCGTGATCAGATTCCTTGGGAGAGTGCGTTTTTAGCAGGGAAGGCGTTTGTGCGGTACAGGCGTTTAGGTGGGAGACGGCAGAGAATCCTGGCAGATTTTATGATTGGTGCCCATGCTGCAGTTGCTGGATTTGGTCTGATTACTCGAGACCGTCGCATAGGAAAATACTTCAATATAGAAATCCTTGATCCTTCCATGTGCAGTAACTGACATCTAGATGCCTCAAAATGAGTAAGTTAGTAAATTCGCTGACTAACCTAATATCTGAAAAGTCTTTCAGTATTTCTTGACAAATAGGGATCCTGTGCTACACTAAATATGTGCAGCACAGGAGGTAAAAAATGGGCAACCTTACGATCAAAGTGGACGATGAGTCCTTGAAAAAGGCACGTTTGCGAGCCCTGGAAGAAGGCACATCGGTTAATGCCTTGCTTAGGGAGTATTTGGATGCTTATGCTGGAGTTAACAGAGCGCGCAAGGAAGCTGTAAACGAGGTGTTGGCATTGGCTCGCCGATCTAAGGCGCGACGAGGTGGGCGAACTTGGACCCGTGAGGAACTGCATGAGCGGAAGTGATGCGCTGTTTTTTTGACACCAATATTCTCGTATACATGTTTGACCAAGACTCGCCCGAGAAAAAGGACTATGCGTGTCGGCTATTTGAGACAGAAGTCTCGGCAGGGCGGGCAGTTGTGAGTACACAGGTACTTCAAGAGTTTTATGTGACCGTTACGCGAAAACTTTCTGTGCCACTTGATCCCAAGACTGCTGAAGAAGTTGTTAGAAACCTTTCTTTACTACGCGTCATACAAATAGATGTAGAAAGGATTTTGGGTGCAATGGCGCGTGGCCGCCGAATGAAGATTTCCTTTTGGGATTCGCTTATTATCGAAGCGGCATTGAGTGCGGGGGCGAATCGTTTATTAACTGAAGACTTAAACCATGGCCAAGTTATAGATGGCTTGAAAATCGAAAACCCTTTTTGGCATTAGTTCCGTGAAAATTGCGACTGGCGGGAAGCTGCCTAAAGTAGTTTAAAACCTGTCTCTTATCAAATCACTTGAGGATTTTCTTGCCGGCGGGATCTTTGCCCGGAGGGGTGCCCTGTCTGGAAATTGGGAGACCTTATTTGTGTTCCCCGAGACCGGAACTAAGCGGGCAACAGGCTTGCCTCGACGTGTGATTAAGACTTCTTCGCCTTTGGCCACCGCCTCAATGAGTTGAGCTATCCGCTCCCTTGTCTCCCTGATACCTACCCTCTGCATCTATATAGGCCCCCTTCAAAAACCTCAATTTAAGTGTACACATTAACTGTGGACATGTCAACGTGTTTTATTCTAATACGCCTCTATCCTTTGATTCTCAGTTCAGCCTCCTGCCTACTATCTCCTGTCTCCTAACAAATAAAAACCCCGCCTCCCGGGGCGGGGGAGACGGGGGTTAGGGGGTTTGTTGGGGGTTGAGGGGTTAACCGAACAGCGCCAGCACCTGCTGCGGTGCCATATTGGCCTGTGCAAGCATGGCCGTACCAGCCTGCAGCAGGATCTGGTTCTTCGTGAACGTTGTCATTTCGAACGCCATGTCCACATCCCTAATCACCGACTCGGATGCTGAGTAGTTCTCAATAGTGACCGCTACGCTCCCCGATGCGTAGGACAGCCTACTCATGTAAGCTCCCATATTACCTAGCACCGTCGAGATGTCGTCAATGGCAGCATCCAAAATAGTCATGGCGTTTTGTGCGTTTGTTCTGCTGGTGAGAAGAATGTCTGAGACGTATTGGACGGTACTGTCAATAGTAGCCCCGCCAATTGCATTTGCATTGAGGTCGCCCAAATCCACAGAAGTGATTTGGTCAGTGCTCGAATCATTCTTATCACCTACCTGGAATATACCACCCGAGCCGGAGGTGACCGTGAAAGTGCTACCGTCGAGGTCATTTAAGTCGTAATCACTTGACAGCTGAAGCTTCAATCCCAGGGCCTCGAATGTAACCACCTGATCTCCAGCGCTCGATACGGACACGTTTTCGGTTATAGACCCATTGGTGATGGTTATGGAGTTGCCGGCCTCGGTTATCGTATAGGTGCCAGTTTCCGCACCGTTTAGGAGCACGGTCATGGTCCCATTCACGCTAGAGGTCATTGTGCTCACATAGTCACCGTAATGGCCATTTATGAGGGTTGTGCCCTGATACCTTGTACCGTCAGCAATCCGGTTAATTTCATCAATAAGCTTCTGGGCCTCGGCATTCAGCTTGCTTCTATCCGTATCAGACACGTTATCTGAGGCCGCCTGGGTAGCAAGCTCTTTCAATCTTTCCAGGATCCCTTCGATCTGAGTGGCTGCTCCTTCAGCCACCTGGACCACGGAGGTAGCTTCAGTGATGTTTCTCTGAGCCACATACAAGGATCTAATGGATGCCCTGAAACGGTTTGCGATGGCCAGACCTGCTGCGTCATCGCTTGCGTGGTTGATTCGATAACCAGAAGACAGTCTCTCCAGGCTCTTCTGGAGACTCTTATCGGTAATGGTCAAATACCTGTGAGCCGTTAAGGCTGCCACGTTTGTGTTGATTCTAAGTCCCATATCTTATCCTCCTTGATGTCGTTGTAGGATTCGAAGGAATCTCATGTTCCTTCACATTTTGGTATTGAGTTTTAAACTCAAGACCCTATGTGTTGTAGGCGCGGCTTCCCTGCCGCCACCCAAAGAAGTAACCTTCTTTCCTCACCTCCTTTCTCTCTTATTCTGCCATCAGCTTTTTTATCGGCTTAGGAACTCAGAACTTGAATGGTTTTTGGTGTGTTGGGGGCAAGGTTGGGGTCGGGGCTGGAGATGTGGGGTCGGATGGGTTGGAGTGTATTACCAATTATTTCAATAAGTTGCTGGCGGTCAGGGGTGTTTGGGAAACTTTCGGCTATAGACAGAAGAAGGCGGGCCAATTCTTCCAAGGAATTGATTTCCAAATCGGTGTCCAGGCCGAGTTGCTCCATTAATAATTCCGCATGACGGGCAAACAGGTCTTTGTTGCCCGTTTTTAATGCAAGGCACATAAGGGAGACTTGATCTTTCAAGGTTAGGGGACTAGGGAGCAGCTCCAAGGCGCTTATGGCCAGATGGTAGTCTCCCCGGGCCTCGAAGGCATGAGCCAGATCCCTCAAGGACGAATGAGTCCGCGGGTTATGGGAAAGGAACCGGAGTGATTCTCTGTATAGGCCCAAGGCATCTTCCAAATTGTTGAGGGCGTAATGGCACTCCCCCAAAAGGAGATAGAGATGACTTTTTTCTTCACGGAGACATAAAGGAACAGGGCCGAGTTCAAGGGGCACAGAGGCAGCCTTTTGAAGAAATGGAAGGGCGGTTGCGGGCTCATTTTTATCTAATAATAACTCTCCCATCTTTGCGAGAGGCAAGAAGGAATCAGGCTTGCACTGCAAGGCTTTAGTCAAAAGTTGTTTAGCGTGTTCCATTTCTCCTTCTTTTACTAGGATCCTGGCCAAATCGGTTACCGCCTTTTCATACCAGCCGGTATGGGCCATCAATTCCTTTTCATGCCTGAGGGCCATCTCCAGGTTGGACCGGGCTTGCTTTTGATCACCCAGAAATCCCAATAGATTGGCCTTATGAAGAAATGTGAACAGGCCGGGCTTTTCTTTTTCCAGGATATTCAAGCGTCTTTTGACTTTCTCAAGCCTTTTCCTTTCGTCTTGGTAACCAGTGTGTTCTATTATAATATCCACACTTCTTACGGGTATATTCATCTTATGTAAGGCTGGAGAGAGCTGTTCCTGGACTTTGCCTTCAAAGTGGACACCCTTAATCCGCGGGAAAAGCCTCAACTGTTGAAACACGCTTTCATGCATTTCCGGCCCGAAAGAGCTACGGATGGTGAAAAGGAAGGAAATGGGATCTTTTTGACTTGAAAGTTTCCACTTCAAGGCCAAAAAGCGGTTTTTGTTTTCAAGGGAGATGCGCTCATCCGCATCCAACCAAAGGATATAGTCTCCTGTGGCCTTGGCAATGGAAAAATTCCTGGCTGCGGAAAAGTCGTCGCACCATTTGAAATCAAAAACCCTTGCATTGTACTCTCGTGCTACCTGTTTAGTGCTGTCCTTTGAACCTGTATCAACGATAACCATTTCATCAAAAAGATTTGCAACCGATGGAAGGAGCTCTTTAAGATTTTTTTCTTCGTCCCGGACTATCATACACAAGGAGATTCTCACAGGCTTTGTATCCAGGATATTAAGGATCTGAGTCGCCTCACCCTTGCTAGCGTCTAGCGCAATGGCCTTTTTTGCATACTGCTTGGCTTGCTCTCTTCTTCCCTGTTTTCCAAGGAGCTTTGCCAGCTCTAGCATGCTCTCTATGGAGTCATTGGATAATTGGAGGACCCTCATGAAAAAGTGCTCTGCTGTTTTGAAGTCCCACATATCTCTATAAAGAAGCCCAATATTGTGAAGAATTACAGGGTTGTCGGGCGCCACAGCAATAGCTCTCTCTAAATATGATTTTGCCTCAGGGTATTTCCCCAAGGAGCGATAGATATTTCCAAGGTTGTTCAAGGCGCCAAAGTCTTTTGGACAAAGTTTAACGGCCGTTTCAAGATGAACAATGGCTGATCGCAGGTCCCCTTTGCTCATATACGCAGTGCCCAGCATCATTCGAGATTGATGGAAATCCGGTTTTAATTGTACAGACTTCTCAAGCAATTCTATGGCTTCATAAGTATTTCCTGTTCGCAGACAACTTACACCAAGCTCGTAGTATGCCATGAAATCATCGGGGGCCTTTTGTAATTTTTTCTCCCCTAATTTCTGGTAAAAGATAAGTTTGTTTTTAGTATTTCCAGTGATTGCATAGCCAAAGTGGTGAATGGGAATTGAGGTGCTGGAATAAGGCAGGCCGTGTTCTTCCATGGAATAAGAAACGAGCTCGTGGACGGGCATACGGAAACGGATCCTGGGGTCGTTACGAAACAGTCGTATTACAGGTACAGGCAGGTATCCCTTAAAATCTCTTTCCTCCAGATACTCTCCTCGACAGGGCACTGTCCCATTGATGTTCAGGTTAAAGACATAGTTCCTTTGAATCAGTTGGAACCCATAGATCTGTTTATTATTTGTCAGCTCCTTGATTCTGGAATGATCCTTGGTCGAAATCTCTTCATCCGCATCCAGGCTAAATATCCACGGACAGCTAGCCTGTTCCAGTGCGAAGTTCCTTGCTGCTGAGAAATCATCACACCATTCGAAATGATATACCTTTGCTCCAAGCTTTTTCGCAACTTCAGGGGTATGATCCGTTGACCCTGTATCTACAACGATGATTTCGTCCACAAGGCCCATTATACTGCTGAGGGAGCGGGAGAGATTCTTCTCCTCGTTTTTTACTATCATGCAGAGTGAGATTGGTGGCATTCCTATTGCTTAGTTCCTTTGCGAGGATAACGTGTTATTGTCAATATGCGACAGGCAGTCGTTTCATGGTTTATAGGGGCTAAACATTTATGACTTGAACTCCTGATTCTTGCCGTTGCAGCCTTTTTGCAATTTGATAGGCCAATGTTTTGGGGAATGACCAGAAGGGAAAATTGCGTTCCACTGAGTCAAGGATTTGAAATGCTTGGACAATTTTTCCTTGCTCTAAATAGAACTTGGCCTTTTCGATTAGCGCCTTGAGAGAGAATGGATTTCTTGTCAAAGCCAAATCGTAGGATTCTTCAGGATCCTCTGCAAAACGTGCTGAGTAGAGGGGCGGCAGATACGAATCGGGTTGAAGGATTTGTGCCCTAGCGCATAGTTCATTTATAAGCGGAATATCTGGTTGTTGTTGTGATATTTCCGTTAAAATCGCAATAAGCAATTTTTCAAAGTGTCCGTGGCGTAAATAGACAAAATTCGATGACTTAAGGTGGCGTTTTTTCCAATCTCCAAATTTTGGTGAAGGGGAGGTACCAGGATATGGGAGGGTATTAAGGGCATTGACTAGTTCATTAATCCTCTTTTCATAAAGCCTTTTGTCCATTACATACTGGTATGCCCTTTGTTTGACTTTGGCCAATAACTGTGGGGACTTAATAAGTCGGCTTAGTAGTTGTATTAGTCCATTGAGGTCTCGGTAGAAAAAGCCCGTATTTCCGTGGCTCATGCTTTTTAAATAAGGAGTGGACTTTTTCACCAGTGGAACTACACCATGACCTGCATATTCGACGAATTTTATATCTGACCTGCAGATATTGAATGAGGTCTCTTCCAAATGAATAATCCCGATATCCAAGGTAGTGAGAAAACGATAATAATCCTGTATCGAGCCGGGCGTGAATTGTGAAAACTTGTTTTTTGGCAAAGTGGAGAATAAGTTGCAAATCTTTTCGGACGCCATTATGTGCAGTTTTACGCCTTCCGTCCTGGCCAGCCAGGAGACAAGTACCTTGCTCAGATTTTCCATATCCTTATAGTGGCCAAATGACCCGCCCCAGCCGATAGTGATGAGCGCGTTGTTCCTTGCCCGTAAAGAGGGGGGACTGAGAAGGTGATTCTCAAATAGAAACCGACGCGAATTTAAAGTGGAATACTTATCCATTAATGCCCTAGACGAAAACAGGACCCCATCGCAGTAACCAGCAAGGTCTTCCAGTGTTTTGACATTTTCCTCTTGAGAATAAAAACTATAGACTGGATTCCACGGTTGTAGGTTTTTATAATCGTCGTTCACTTCATAGATTGTGGGTCTTCCAGCAGCTTTCCTCTTAGTTATGAGTGGGAATAAGTCTGGATCTACAACATTAACCAATATGACAAGATCTGCTTCACTTAGAATCAACTCTTTGGCTGTGCTAATATTATCCAATGAGATTGTATTGTATTTGCCTGTTTGACTGAGGGCCAAAGCTGGGGCATAGTTCCTGTAAAAAAAGTCTCCTTGCATCTTGGCCCTGGGCTCAGGAGGTGATATGAAGGCCACTGTTGGCATCATGATCCTATGAATTTTTCAAATCAGAATTGGAGAGGACAGGTTTCAGCTGCCCAAGGCTGGTTGTTCTCTGAGATTTTGTAAATTTATCTGTGGCCCCCAGCTGCTCATAGCATCGCGACACCAACCTAAGGCCTAAAGGATCGCCGGAAACATGGGTGATGTATTTTTCTGCCACTTGCACGGCCTTGTCCGTTTTGCCCCTTGATAAGTATCCCTCCACCGCGGCCTCGGCAGCTCCTGCCAGAGAAGGCTCTATCCAAAAACAAGATACGGCCAAGTGAAACCTCTGAGGATCTTCCAGCTTTTGGGCCAGATTCCAAATGGCAGTGATACCTATTGCGTCAAGGTCTTTTATGTCACCACCCAAGGAGCGGAATAGGGCGACGATATCTTGTTCCATCCCGTCATCTAACCCGCTAATCAGCCTTGCTGCAAGGCGGGTAGGAAGAGCGGTCTCACAATAAGGTAAATTGAGGATTCCTTGCCAGTCTTCTTGATCAAAGTACAGATCAGCGAGGTCACAGATAAGATTGTCGCTGTCAGGGTTCAAATCAAGCCCTTTTTGAAGTAGAGACCGGGATCTTTCCACGCGACCCTCTCGGCGATAAATGAGCCCCAGGGCTCTGGTAGCTCCTTCGTGGGAAGAATCGTATTTCAGTGCTTTCTCATAGAACTTAAGAGCTTCGCCCGTTCTCCCGTGTCGTACAAGTGCATTCCCGTATTCGTAGAGGTCGTCTCCACATGCCATATCAGACTTGGCGATTCGTTCAAGAATATGGATATCCTCCGGCGACTTTCTCAATTTTGACAGCAGTAACCTTGCCAAGTTTGCAGCATCATCGAATTTTGAGCAAAGCCTCTGGGCACGACGGCAGGCATATAAAGCCTCTTCAATCCTGCTCAGTTTTGCCAGGGCCACCGCCTTTTGGAACTCGGCCATATAACGCAAGAACTGGGGGTCGGCCGGATTCATGGAAGGTTGATAATGTACTTCCTCTAATTGATTTAATAGATCTAAGGCCTTTTCAGGCTCATCTGAATTGTTATAACTCTCTGCCAAGGGCACCACTGTGTTTGCGTTATGGGAATCCATGCCATATGCCTTCTCCAGAACCTTCACGGCCTCCTGTGTTTTACCTAGTCCTAGGTAGGTCTTGCCCAGGTTTATCAAAGCAATAACAAAAGTGGCCTTTTGATGATTCTCAAGGTTCTTGTCAGAGACTGCGCGTTCCAATTCCCGTGCCGCCATTTCAAGGCGGCCTTGGCTCAGGTAGGTTCTGCCTAAGTATAAGCGACAGAAGGAGTCCTCGGGGTGCTTTTCTAAGTATTTGCGCAGCAGCTCCGAATTTCTTACAGTCTTTTTTTGGGTGATCTCCGGAGAGGTGTAGCCAGTGTGCACCACTGTGATATCCACTGACTTAATGGGTAGTCCTAATTCCATAATGGATAGAGAGACTTGTTCGTGAACAGGATAACGGAACCGAACTTCAGGCCTGTTGGGAAACATTCTCATCTGCCAAAAGACCGACGCTGTTGTTCCTTTGTTCTTCAGTTTGAATAAAAAGGCACTATCGAGAGATGTCTTTTTCAATTCCCTAAGCTTAGACCATTCAGAGGCAGGAATAATGTCGTCTGCATCCAGCCACATGATCCAATCACCTGTGGCCATGTCCAGTGAGGCGTTCCTGGCCGCAGAGAAGTCGTCGCACCATTCGAAGTAGCCTATCTTTGCGCCAAGCCTTTTGGCAATCTCGACGGTGTCATCGGTAGATCCGGTGTCCACTACCACTACTTCATCTGCAAATGGGAGAACGCTACGGATTGCCGTTTCGATTTTTTCGGCCTCGTTCTTGGTAATCAAGCATACACTGAGGGTATGGCCGTTATTTTTCTTGCTTTGTTTCGCGGATAAAGTCTTGGCCTTTTTTCTATTTCTTTTCCTTTTTCCCATTCTAACTTATCCCCGTTTTTCTTTGATTAAATGCCTCCATTAGCTTAAGAATGCTTTTTGCCTCATCTAGCCTCCCGGAATATACACAGCATCTGGCCAGTTCTGGCAAAGGGGTTGGATCATGGGGGTTTTTTTCAAAGGCCGAATAGAGCAAACTTATTGCCTTATGATGGTCTCCTTTTTTTGACATTAGAATTCCAAGGTGCAGCAAAGGAAGGGGGTGGAAAGGTTTCAGATTTAGTGCCATATTCAGAAAATACTCAGACTCATCAAAGCGCCCGAGGTCTCTCAGGGCAACCCCCATATTTACTAATGCCCCGAAGTGATCAGGGGAGATCTCTAGAACGCGTTGGTATATTTTTATGGACTCTGACGGTTTTTCTAGCCTCTGGAGAGCTATGGCATATTCGAATAAGATATCCACATCATTCATGGAATATGAAATGGCTTGTCTCAACAGACCAAGGGCCTCTTCCCACTGTTCAAAGGCCATGTACTGCTTTGCAAGTTCATAATATGCTCGCGGATTCTTTGGGTCAGCCTTAATCTTGCGGTAACCAAGTTCTAAATACAATTGGTCCTTTTTGGCTGTTATGCCTTTATCAATTCTTCCGAGATGATGAATCGCGACCGAGGACTGAATGATTTTTCTCCCCTTAAGAGATTTTTCATTGGTTTCATGGACGAATCCTTCGTAGCGAATACGGGAACTTTTTCTGAAAAGTCTTACCAAATTGAACGGAAAAAAGCCTGGAAGATGGGCATACTCTGGATACTTATTGTCATTTGGCAGCCAACCTTCAACAGATGAGTCATATGTGTAGTTTCGGACTATGATTCTATACCCATCAACGTCATCCGTTTCAATGAGTGATTTTATTACGTCATAGTCTTCTTTGCCTATACGTTCATCGGCATCAATGACCAGGACCCAATCATTCACAGCTTTTTTCAAGGAATAGTTTCGAGCCTCTGCAAGGTCACCTGAAAAAGGGACTTGAAATACATCTGTCCCCATTCTTTTGGCTATATGAGCAGTAGTGTCGGTAGAACCAGTATCAACCACAACTACTTGCCCCGCTACAGGCAGAATGCTTTCAATACATTGGCCTATGTTGGCCTCTTCATTTTTTGTGATTATGCAGGCCGATATGTCCATTTATTGAAAATATTAATAGGAGGAAAGGTTTTATCTAGAATATGATGCGTTAACTGCCTCTTCCGCGGTTTTACTTGAAGACTTGAGACGTGAGAGAATTTCTTGGATGTCATTGTTTTCAGGATGTTTGTTAAGAAATGCTTCGTATAGCGCCATCGCGTCCTCTAGGTAACCGTATTCTAATAAGACTTGTCCGCAATTCCATACAATGTCGGCGTCATCAGGTGCCCGATTTATGGCAAATCTAAAATGCTCTAAGGCTTCCTCGCCTCTGCCCCTTTGCCATAAGAGATACGCAAAATCGTTTCTTATTTTGGGATGGTAGGGAAATATGGAAATCAACTGTTTTAAGATTTCTTCAGCCTTATCAATTTTTCCTGAATTGGCTAGCTTTTCAACATGTTTTAGTTTTTCAGATATTTCTTTTTCTAGACGTATACGCCTAGGCGAGTATATTTTATAGACACGCATGGCTTCATTTCTGGATAACATTGGATCGCGGTGCTCCACGCTTGATGGTGACTTCAGATAAAGTCCTAACACCTCATCGATATGAAAAAACTTTTCGGTTTCAGAAATCCGAAGCCAGAATTCCCAATCGCCAGCAGATTCAAAGCTTTCATCAAAATATCCATATTTTTCATGTAAGGACTTTCGCCACATCGGTTGGGGTCCAATAAAGCAACCATATGTTAAATATAGAGGATCATAATCAGCCCATCTGTAAATTCCCACCCGGGTATGGTTTTCAAATGTTTCGTTTTCAGTTTCCGTTATCCATACATTAGCATACACGAGGGCAATATCTGGCCGTTGATCTAAAATCAAAGCCATTTTTTCAAAGGCATTAGACCTGTGACGATCATCTGTATTGGCATTTGTGATATATTTACCACGAGCTGCTTTTATTCCTCTGTTCCAAGCAGCATAGACCCCTTCCCGTTGATCAGTTCTAATATATACAATATTATCATATTGCTTTTGAAATTCCCTGACTATTTGAGCTTCGTTTTGCTCCGAGCCGCTATCAACCACAATGATCTCAAGACGATCTCTAATGGTTTGAGCCTCCAAGTCTTCTAGACAGCCTCGCAGAAAACGCTCAGAATTGTATGCAGAAACAATGGCGCTTACGACATAATCTTTGTCAAGGTCACCTCGTAAGTCATAGTAATGTTTATGAACAGGACATAAGCTGCCAGCTTCGACGTCTTTTTTCAGTTCAGTATTTGGGTTGCCAGAGACGCAATCCTTAGAAGTATCTTCGTTGTCCTTGGACTCTGCTAGATCCTCCTTTATGTTCTCCATTTTTCTGGCCGTCATCGGTGGTCTGAACTCAACATTTTCCCGCTTATTTCTATAATGGAAGGCAAGCTGTTCCACGCGCTCCAAGTGTTCTTTATTTAGATTCAAGGCCGATAATATTTGCTTTATGGTTTCCCTTGGTACATATTCGGGGCCAACATTTATGGCAAATACCTCTTCGCTCAAGGCCTTAAAATCATATCCCATGCTAGTTACTATATTTTCCCCTATCAAAGTCAGATAAAGCTGCGCGAGCATCTTTTTTTCAGGCGTTCGGATGGATTTTTTCCATTTTTCAAGACTGTCTGTTGATGGCTCCATATATTTCTCTATTCCAATATTGTCACCCATTCGACCTTTCGGGGGTCGAAATATACCATAATAACGCATCACATGTTCGTAAGGCAATTTCAGTTGATCGCACAGCCGTCTAATAGATTGTTCAGGTTGCGTTACGAATTGTTCATAATGCAGTACAAGAACTCTGTTTCTTAATTCTCGAATTGTTTGAACTAGTTTAAAGGGGGCGGTTAACAAATCGTGGCGATGGAGGGCCAAGCGCCGCCAGTCATCCTGCACCCAAGTATCCAAAATCGACATCAACACGGATAGGGGGTTACGCAATAGCACGATAATCTTAGCGTTGGGGAAAAGTTGAATCAATTCCGGGATAATAAAATAGTACCTTGGCGTCTTATCCAAAAAATAGCATTTACCGCTTTTGTCCAAGTGCCGTCCGTACCAAATTCTGGCCATTTCTCGCAAGCCGTCGTAGTAGTCTTCGTAGCCGGCAGGCAGCTCGCTAATGAAATCTTCCAATGCATGACGGGCATATATAGCGCCGTATTCAGTTTCAATGCCTCTGGTTTTGGCCGCGTAGATTGGATGAAGCATTACCCACGGTTCTGCGAGCGTGTGAATTTGAGAATGACTTCCCAAAACCCGCTGCAATAACGTCGAACCTGCGCGTGGTTGTGAAACAAGAAAAAGAAGGTTGTCGCCTTGATAGCTCGCCTTTTCCCTTTGGTGTTGTTCGGGGGTTACATTTTGGTCCCAGGCACGTCGACTATATTCGTATTCCTGGTGTAATAGTGATTTCAAGTTATCCAAAATAAATTGTTTTTCTTCGTCGGAACGTGATTCAATTAAATGGATATTCTTACGAATCACTGCCTGAGCCGATTCATAAATTTTTGCTGCTTTGGCTCGATGAATGCCATGCTCGTGTACACGATAGGCCACTGTGGCAGCACCGGAGTAAACAATGGGATATTTGGCGGCTAATCGGATTTTCAGATCCCAGTCGGCATGTACGGAAATGGCCTCGTCCCCATAGCCTACTTCAAGTATGGCGTCGCGGTACATTAATTGATTTCGAAAAACACTCCGAGTTTTGGGGAAAAACCGTTTAGCGAAAACCTGCCCAAAAACATCGCCTGAGGGCGGCTCTGGGCCATTGCCGTCATACCAGATCCCAATTTGTCTCCCATGTTCGTCAATAAGTATAACATTGGAATAAGCTACCTTAGCACCTTGATAATTTTGCAGAGCTTTCCATTCTAGTTCTAGCTTTTCAGGAAGCCAAAGATCATCCCCATCCATTACAGTTAGAAGATCACCCGTCGCCCTATCTTTGCCGAATTTACCATTTTTGATATGGCCAATGTTTCTTCTATGGCGAAAGGCTTTGATCAATTTGGGATACTTCTCTGCGTATTCAGAAATGATTTTCCAGGAACTATCTGTTGAATGGTCATCAGCGACAATCACTTCATAGGGCTGCAAGGTTTGATTGATTACACTTTCAAGTGCTTCAGCAATGAACTTTTCAAAATTGTAGGAAAATATTACAACACTGATTTTTGGTGGTCTCTTGTTTCTTGTAGACATATTTATCTGCTCCCTAAATCATAAAAATGACAGATCATAGCCTAGGCGCTGATAAGGTTTCACTAGGTCGTATAAATTCATAAAGTACAAAAAGACTTTTTTCTGCCAATCCGTAAACTTCAAATATTTCTCCCGTGCATTATGTTTATTCGGATCATTTTTATGTTGGTTTACAATCCCCATGCTATAGACTGTGCGTAAATAGTTATCATCGGCATCTAATTCTTGATGCGATAAAATCTGGATCACATTAGATAAGGTTTCGGGAGAAACAGTAATGTCTTCCATCTTTATATGACCTAGAAAGTAAATACCTGGTAGTTCGCCCAATTTTTCTTCAGCATCAAAGTCAAGCCGTAAACTTCCCAACACTGCTGAAGCCCCAATAAAGGCCAGGTTCTCCAAATCGCCAATATACAAATCGTATTCTTCGGCAAGATCAAAGACAAAATCCTTAGCCGTTTTCAAAATCTTTCCTGATGTCCAATAAAGTTCATTCAGGTCGTATCTGAATAGCTCTCTGAACTGACCATATCCGGACCAAACTAGCGATACTGGATGCCTTATCAAGTTGAGTACACTATATTCTCGCTTAGGTGCCCCGTATTTTTCGTACAACACAGGTAAATCACGCATGCGGTAAACATGAACTGATCCATAACATTTGGCTTTGCCATTCTTTTCTATCTCGTCATAACATCGATCCAAACTTCGATTTTGCCGTAGTAGATAGCCCTGATGTAAGTTTTTAATATTCTTTCTTAAATTTTCATCACTATTCATATCTTTTTTTGAAGCTAAAATATTACGAGCGCTATGTGTGCAAATAATATCCTGGTGGTGGTTCAAAACATAGGCTAACCAGTTACTTGCACTCCATCCATGGGAAGTTACAATAAAGTAACTTGTCATTTTTCTAACTCCGCGTACCCGAATCCAGCTTTTCCAAATCCATTGCCGTTGTAAAACATATAAGTCCTTGTTCCATTTGTAAGAACAAACGGATAAGCAATCATTTCCGAATCCCAACCTTGTTCTGAAACCGTAATGCCCACTAGTTTATCCATACGTTTCCACTGGATACCGTCCTTTGATTGTGCATAGCCAATGCGGTAGCTTTGTGATGGGTCTTTACGATAATTTCTTTTCTTCCTGGTTGAATACCACATATGATAGAGCCCGTTTTTTTTGATCACACAAGGACATGCAATGCCCCCCTCATCGTTATTCAGGGGAATACAAACCTGACCGGTCCTAATCCAATGAATTCCATCAGTCGATTCGGCATATTTAATGTGATAGAAAGGTTCCATCTTACCATGGATTTCTTCCCATTTTGTGTATGACATATACCAAGCTTTCCAGATGCCATCTTCTATGATTACACTCTGGCAAGAAACAGATATAGGGTCCACTATATTACGATCCATAATGGGACCATCTGATACCTTGTGAAAAGATTTGCCACCATCCTCGCTAATAGCTAATCCCAAAGCCGTTCGATAACGGGCCGTATTGGCAGTATTCCATCCTACGTAATAAAAATAGATTTTTCCGTTATGTTCGATAATATCAGAAGGCATTATCCCACTATCGTCAAACGCTCCGGGCGCACCCAATTCAAGGATAGGATTGGGATGAACATATAAGATATCTTTTGGGTTGTCGGCGCTTACTTCAACATAAGAAGTTCGAGTGCGGTTATGGGCATCGCGCGTGCCATAATACAAACGTACTCTGTCATGGCTTATTGTCTGGGCCAACGGAACCTGTGCGTGCGATAAAGCCCATTGTTTTGAGCCGTCTGGTTTGAATATAAATCCTTTTTTTATCCATTTCATTCAACCAATCCCGAATTTTGATTGTTTATTAATAAATTCTGTTCAATTTCTACCACCGCGTCTTTTATGTGAAATTGCGGAACAAAGCCGAGTCTTTCTCTTATCTTTGAGCTGTCCAGTTCAAAACTATTCTCGTTTTTACGGGCAGGTTGAAAACGTATTTTTACTGGTCGATGGACGTTTTCGGCGATTATAAAGGCCAAATCTCTTATTGCGATATTATCGTTGCCGGCATTAAAGACTTCGCCATTTATCTCCTGTGGAGGAACTTCCAGTAACCTTGTGAAATAGTTAGCTGCATCTTGTATATGGATCTGCGGACGTTTTTGATCGCCACCCCAAACGAAAAGCTCCCCCTTTTCCACAGCTTCGCGGATCATCTGATTTACGATAAGATCGTATCGCATTTTGGGCGAAAGGCCGTAAATCATGGCAAGGCGCAAAGTAACCGGGCAAAAAGTCTCGTGTGCTTGACCACTCAAATAATTTTCTAAATCAGCCTTGGATTGCGAATAGGGTTCCGCTGGACAAACTGGTAAATTTTCGCGTAAGAGCTCATTATGATTGTTCCCATAGACGCCAAACGTGGAGGCAAACAGAAATTGTTGTACCCCGGCTGCTTTGGCCGCATCTACAAGTATTTTGGATGCCTTGAAATTAATCTCACGCGTAAATCCAGGCTGTTTTCTGCCTTGACGGCCATCAGAAATACCAGCAAGATGAATAACAGCGAATGTTTCAGGTAGGCATTGATTTAAGATATGCTCATCAGAAAAATTTCCCCTTATTACTTCAAGTGCTTTGTCCTCAAATCTGCCTCGCCCAACAAATGGTTCTGTGTCAACAACCGTTACGCGATAATTATTCGCTAATAACTTATGGACAAGTACCGTTCCCAAATATCCTGAACCGCCTGTAACAATGATTTTTTTGGATCGAGCCATCAGAGTCGTTTATCCCAATATTTGTTGCTTTCAATTAATTGGAAGTAATCTTGTCGGGTTATACCCACAATGATTCTGTCCCAAAACTTGTTTTTCCTGAAATAGTGGCGGCGTTGGCGGCCTTCTTCCTTCCAACCGCATTTGCGAATGTAAACTGCAAGGGAAGCTTCATTATATTCAATCATTGAACCATCTAGTCTCTCCAATCCCAATTCCTCAAAGGCATAACGCATTACCGTCATAATTGTGTCCGTTCCGTAACCTTTACCTCTAATATTCTTATTCCCGAGCATCATCCCATGAAAAGCGTTACGGTCTTTCCAATTGATATTCACTAGGTTGGCTGTGCCGATAAGGCCGAAATCAGGTGTTTCTATTGCGAAGCGCTGATCCAGACTTTTCTCCGAAAGGTGTTCAAACCACTTCTGTCCATCTCGTTCGGAAAGGGGGAAGTGCCATGAATCTAGGAAATCCCATATTTCAGGATCGTTGGCCCATTCGTGGAGTAAAGGGAGATCCCTTTCTTCGATTGCTCTCAACAATACCTTTTTCCCTCTGATATTCATCCTATCGCACCTTTCATAAAATCGAATAGACTTTCATTTTTTTCAGAAGACTTCATTTTCTCTCCAAAATAACATTTTGAGTAAAGCTTAGCATGACCACGACTAGGAGCCACTGATTTGTACAGACTGCAGAGGTATACTCAACGGGTGATCGCAAAGGAATGTGTCAGACTTATTGTCTCCTAAATTGTAGTGATCTATTTGTCTCGCGTTGGTCTTGATTACATCGATAACCCGTCTCTGGTCTTCCTGTGATAACCTTGGGTATAGTGGCAACGCTATTACCTCCCTGGAAACCCTTGTAGCCACTGGTAATTTATCTTCACCGGCCGATGGTAAGTTCCGATACATGGGAAATTCGCTGATTAGGGGATAAAAATAACGGCGGCAGTAAATGTTCTTTTCTTTCATTTTGAAATATAGCTCATCCCTGGAAATCCCGTACTCCTTTTCATTAACAAAAATCGGGAAGTAGGCGTAATTATGTCGAATGCCGGGTCGACGTTCCAGATACCGTACTCCTGAAACGGATTCCAATTCTCTTTCGTAGAATTCCGAAACTTTTTTTCGTATGCGGATATATTCGTCCACATATTTCAGTTGCAAAATCCCTAAGGCTGCCTGCATTTCATTCATTTTCCCATTAATGCCTGGTGCCATAACCGTCGTTTCATTGGCAAAACCAAAATTTTTGATATAATCTATACGTTTTTTGATTTTCGGATTATTTGTTATAATTGCACCGCCTTCCATGGTCGTAAAAATTTTGGTAGCATGAAAACTCAACACCGACAAGTCACCAAAATTCAAAATACTCTCGTTATTCATTCTTACCCCAAATGCATGGCATGCATCGTAAATGACCCGCAAACCATAGATGTCAGCAATCCGTTGTATTTCTCTCACGTTGGCGGGTATGCCATAGACATGTACCGGTAAAATCGCTGTGGTCTTAGGGGTAATCAGAGCTTCTATTTTGGTATGATCAATATTCATTGTATTTGGATCAATATCGCAGAATACGGGTGTGATGCCATTCCAATGCAAAGCATGTGTTGTGGCCACAAAACTGTAAGGCGTCGTAATCACCTCGCCGGTAATGCGCAACACCTGTAAAGCTGAAACCAGAGCCAAAGTCCCATTAGCAAATAAACTAAGATGCTGGACCCCCAGATAATCTGCCAATGCTTGTTCCAACTCCTGATGAAACAAACCATTGTTGGTAAGCCACCGCCGATCCCATATTTTTTTCAAATAATCCACAAACTCGTCCAGAGGCGGAAGATCTGGCCGTGTCACAAATAAACTACCGCTTCGTTCATGTGCCGCTGCAAAATGCGTCTTTTTCTTGTTATCCATTGACAGTTCCCTAGAAATGCTGCCGATAAGCAGGGAAAAAATTATTTTTTCTGCTATCATGCGTTAACGTTGCGTAGGCCTCCCTGTCCAATATTTTTCCGCAAAACCATGCCGTCTTCATCGTATTTGCCCAACCTCTCTTGAAGCGAATCAGACCATCATTGGGTTGTTCCTGCAAACCTGCTCCCCCACCGAGATTCAACCATTTATACCCTTGTTGCCTAAAATCAAGAATCGCCTTTAGCAGAATACCAAATGAGGCGGATTTCCTGTATCCTTGGTCCCGATAAGCTGCTAGATGGTAGTAAACGCGCTCTCCCATTTCGTAGAAAAGCGCCATTCCTACTAGCGCACCCTTATCAAATGCGCCGTAAGCAATCAGACCGGGTACTGAAAATTGTGTATGAAAAGCCTGCTCAGTAAAGTCCGCTATGCCCCTTATCCTATGCCGTTGAACAAGATTCTTATACATTTTCACCCAATCCCCAAAATGATGCTCGGGCTCTTTTAATCGATGAATAGTCAAAGCATTTAGTGCCTTGCGACTGTTGCGTTTATGATTCTGCGGTAAGTTTTTTTCACGAAAGGCTTGCAAATCCACTATGTAATGTTTCTTGAAGGCAAAACAGACATCAGGAAAAATTTTTTGCAATTGTTTTGGGCTATAGTCGCCCAAAGGATCGGCAACCATAGCAAAGCTAACTAGGCTACGGTTCAAAGCGTTCAAATCATCTCCTAGCTTTTCCCAGCTCATACAAGTAAATAGTGGATAGCATCCCATAGCATCGTACCAGTTTCCTTGTCCTATCTTTCGCTTGATTATATAGGCACCCGCGTTTTTCAGCTCTACTAGCGTTCCAAATTCTTTGAAAGATTCAGCGTAGGTCCTATGTAAATATCCCTTCACCAAAATGAAAACAGAAACTATTCTTTTGAAATTTGATTTTTTGAGAATTTTATAATGATATCCTTAGCTTTACTCCTTGATAGGGAATGACTTCTCTGTGAGCAGGCTCCGCCCGCTTCGGTTACATGCTATACCTGCATATAACTGACTTTAATGATTTGGATTTTTCTTCTTTTTGTACCGTCTGCTTTTCCAAAAAGCCGATTATCTCTGGCTTACATGTGTTGAATCTGATTTATCACATGGCAGCTAATAGCAAGATACATGCCAAGGGCTAGAAGGGATATTTGGCAGTAATATCAAACAGATAACCGAGAATGCTCTCAACTCTGGATAAGAGCTGTCAGGTTTATGACGGTGGGAATAGGGAAAAATTTGCCGGGACAGTTTGCTTTGCCGTTGTTTAGTAGAGAAAATTATCTAGCGAGAAAGGTGACAGCACGTATTAAACGTGGTACACGTAGCGTAAGTGATCAATCACAAAGGGAGTAACACTATGAAGCAGAATATCACTCTCAGCTTGGAGAAGGAGCTAATTACCAAAGCAAAAATCATCGCTGCCCAGAAGAGCAGTTCCGTAAGTCGAATGCTGGCCGAGGAATTGAGAAACATTGTGGAGCGTCATGAAAGGTACGAGGATGCCAAGAGGAAGGCCCTTGGTAATCTGAGGAGGGGTTATCGCTTAGGAGGAGAGATTCTTGCGAGTCGGCAGGAACTTCATGAAAGATAAGGTCTTCGTTGATACGAATATCTTGATTTATGCGCATGACAAAGACGCGGGTGCCAAGCACCGGGTGGCTGCAACAGCCTCTCAGGCGGGCGCGGTGAAGCTGTTAAGCGAGGATTTGAACCACGGGCAGATTGTCGAAGGTGTGCTCATTCAGAATCCACTATTGTAAGTTCAGGTAAGTTTCAACCTCTTCAATGAACCGGTCAAAATCATCTTTGCCTTTCTTAATGTTTTCGATTAGAAGTTTTTCATCAATGGTCCAATACCTGTGAATTAGACTGTTTCTAAAATCAAAAAACGGTTTCAGCCTTTGGAAAAGCTCTTCTGAAAGAATCCCGTGTTCATGGCCTTTGACTATAGTATCAATGTACCCTGATACTGCTACACCCTTCTCCTTTGCCAAGACGTGCTGGATGGTGTTGGACATAGCCTCGGCAAGTTCGATGAGTATGTACTTGGCCGCTTTTAGAGGTAGAGAGTTAGGGGCAAGCTCATTTTGATCGACTAGTTCACACAGTTCTGAGGAGTTTCTTCTGATTTCAGCCAAATAGCTTTTGATTCGAATTGGATCAATCTTCACGCCAAAAGCTCCTCCATAAGGCCTTCACACTCCCGAAATCTCCACCCATAGTGCTCCAGGAAATCCGAGCGGGCCTCCGGATGCTTATCGATCAATAATATGGAATCGGTCAGGACATTTTTTAAGTACAAGAGGGCGAAAATGTCGCCGTGTGCAATAATGTTGTTCAACACCCGGATATCGAAGACATCAGGCGGAAGTCCTGACAATTTGTGAAGACTAATCTTCAGATCGGCAGAAAGTTGGTTAGGATCCACCTGTCCTTTTGCATAAACGGCGATATCGATGTCTTTGGCCTTCCCATCCTTTGTTGCAGAGCCATAAAGATAAGCGAAAATAACTCTATCGTCGTTTTCTAATGCCTGAATTATGGTGTCAATAGGTGCAGAAGCCTTTTTCATTTTTGGAACGAATGCCATGAATGATCGCTACTGTTTTTAGGCTAAAGTTATGCAAGGGCAAAAAGATTATTTTAAATATTCCCAAATTTGCAGACTATTGTCAACGTTGAGGGCATTAATAGGCTTAAGGAAGGCCTATACAGGTTGATGCTCTGCTCTCAATAATGCATTTACTGTCTTTACAGGGTTAAATGTGATCAATGGGACTTCCACAAAGATGGTGATCCATTTGGCCATGGCGCCATTCCAGAGGCCTGGCAATTCCAGTGCCCTGAGGTCTTTTCCGTCCTTTGATTTTTGACTGATAAATACCGCATCATGGTCAACGAAATTCCTTAGGTCAAACGGCTTGCCCTGCCAGTCCCGCACCCCACAGACCAGGTCCACTGGGTTAAAGTGTGTGGATGCCCGAAGGATTGCCTGCTGATCTTCAGACTCGGGATCAATCTGGGCAACCTCAACAATCTGCTTTGAGATTTGCCCTGACTTGTCTCTTACCCAAAATGGGCCTCCACCGGGTTCTCCCACATTCCTGACCATACCGCAGACCCGGATGGGCCTATCCAACGCGGATATGAAAAAGCCCCTTTTTTTCTCTGGGCTCCAATGCTCAACTCCTTCCGGGAGAGAAAGTGCAAGGGTTTTCTTCATAAAACCCACAATTTCAGTCTCCTTTTCTTCTGTGATGACCCCATTATGGAGTATCCTCAAATACCCGTGGATACGACTCTGGAGGGTTACGAGAAGACCTGCCAGGATCTTTTTCCATTTGTAGGTTTCGGGTTTAAGGTGGTCAGGGGCTACGTTATCGATATTTTTTATGAATATGAGATCCCCTCCTAAATCATTGAGATTTTCAATAAGCGCGCCGTGTCCTCCTGGGCGGAACAGCAGGCTCCCGTCAGGAAGTCGAAATGGACGGTTGTCCATATCTACTGCAATGGTGTCGGTTGACTTCTTTTGGAGTGAAAACGAAATATCATAGGCAACTCTAAAGCGGTTTTCATAAGTAGCGCGAACTCCTTTCAAAAAAGAACGAAATCTTTCAAGGTGTTCATCAGCCACAGTAAGATGAAGGGGCGCGCGTCCTTTTGTATCCGTGACATAATGGGCTGCTTCCACTAGATGCTCTTCAAATGCGGTCCGGGCCTCTCCGTTGTAACGATGAAAAAGGATAAGTGCCTTTGGCATGTTTCCGTATTGAAGACCCTCATCAGTGAGTATGAACCGGAGGATATTTATGTATTTCCCCTTATCGTATAATGCTTCTATGTCGTAGCCTCTTTTGTGCATCACCTCGGCCAGATTGGGGTAAAAGGCGAATTTTTTGAGGCCATTAAAAAATTGAAAAAACTCGGCGGCCTCCTTTTCCCCCTGTGCTGCTTGCGCAGATAGGGCCTCCACACTGATCTCTTCGCCTTTGTTGTAATATCGTTGAAGCACCCTAAACATGCGCGTGGCAGCCCCTGAGGCGGGCACAAACTTGAGAAAACGACCCTTTTGCACCTCCTGTTCAAAGTACTCAATGTATCTCTGTTGATCCTGTGGATTTATCTTTTCTATGCCGTCACCTATTTTGCAGGGGCGCACTAGGTGAAGGTAAGGAGTGGGCCTGTTGAGCTGCTCCAATTGTCTTAACACGGCCTCAAGACTAAGTCCGTGTTCCTTAATCTGCTCCAAGTCCTCTTTGGAGAATATATCTGACGCAATCATAGGATTCTCCTGTTTGTGTAATGTAGGGGCCAAAATATCTAGAATGCCAAATGCCAAAATCCAAATCCGATTTCCTCTATCCTTCTGTCTTCTACCTCCTGAATTCTTATGTTAGCTGAAAGCCGACTGCTGATCCCTGACAGCTTAGCAATTTGGCATTTGGGCTTTGACATTTGTCATTCTTTTTGCTTCCATTCTCCTAGCATGTTCCCTTTGACCTTTAAGCTTTCCCCTTCATCCTTGCTCCTGCTTCCCTGCCTTCCAGCCTTCTAGCTTTCCAGCTTCTCAATATTTTTATAGAATTTTGGAAAAATAGCGCTATAATAATAAAGATGCAATAGATTTCCAATGCCCCGCCAGGGTACTCCGAGTTATCTATCGAGAAAAAGAATAACCTTTGTTGGAGGTTATATTTGTTGAATCCCTTTTATAAAAATCTTGCCCTGTGGCTTGTTATCAGCCTTTTGATGGTCATGCTTTTTCAGATCTTCAAGCAGCCGGGCAAGGGTTCATCTACGGTGAGTTATAGCGACTTTTTGTCCATGGTGGAAAACGGCACAGTCGTTCAGGTGACCATTCAGGGCGACAATATCTCAGGTATTTCGGCCCAGGGCCCATTTAAGACATATGCTCCTAAGGACCCGGAGCTCATTAAGTTGCTGCGCAGCAAGGGTGTAAAAATCACTGCCAAACCTGAGGAAAACTCTTCATGGTTTCAGGTACTTTTATCCTGGGTGCCCATGTTGCTTCTCATAGGCGTGTGGATTTTCTTCATGCGACAGATGCAGGTGGGTGGAGGTAAGGCCCTATCCTTTGGCAAGAGTAGGGCCAGGCTCATGACAGACTCTCAGGAGAAGGTCACGTTTGAAGACGTGGCCGGTATTGAAGAGGCAAAGGAGGAGCTCCAGGAGATTGTGGAATTTTTGAGGGATCCCCGCAAGTTCACCCGACTGGGAGGCAGGATTCCAAAGGGCGTGCTTTTGATGGGTGCACCTGGTACTGGCAAGACCCTTTTGGCTAGGGCTATTGCAGGGGAGGCAGGCGTGCCCTTTTTCAGTATAAGTGGGTCGGATTTTGTGGAGATGTTCGTAGGTGTAGGGGCCTCCAGGGTGCGGGATCTCTTTGTGCAAGGTAAAAAACATGCTCCATGTATTATCTTCATCGATGAAATCGATGCAGTTGGTAGGCATCGTGGAGCGGGTCTGGGTGGGGGCCATGACGAGCGCGAGCAAACCCTGAATCAGCTCCTAGTGGAGATGGATGGTTTTGAATCCAATGAAGGGGTGATCCTCATATCAGCCACCAATCGACCTGATGTTCTGGACCCGGCTTTGTTGAGGCCGGGCCGGTTTGACAGGCAGGTAGTGGTGCCTGTCCCTGACCTCAAGGGGCGGGAAGGGATACTGAAAGTTCACCTCAAGAAAAAACTTGTTGCCGATGATGTAGATATATCCGTCCTGGCGAGAGGCACCCCTGGCTTTACTGGGGCCGACCTGGAGAACATGGTTAACGAGGCCGCGCTGATGGCTGCGCGAAGGGGCAAGGATCGTGTGGAGATGCAGGATTTCGAGGACGCCAAGGACAAGGTCCTCATGGGCACCGAGCGCAAAAGCATGATCATCAGCGAGGAGGAAAGAAAGACGACGGCCTATCACGAGGCTGGACACACACTTGTTGCCAGGCTTCTTCCTAATACTGATCCTATTCACAAGGTCACCATAATCCCGAGGGGCCGGGCGCTCGGCGTGACCCAGCAGCTCCCTATGGACGAGAAGCACACCTATCCGAAGGAGTATCTGTTGAACAACATAGCCATATTGATGGGTGGACGGGCCGCTGAAGAACTCGTGTTGAACATTCAGACCACTGGTGCAGGCAATGATATAGAGAAGGCCTCGGAGCTGGCCCGTAAGATGGTCTGCGAATATGGCATGAGCGAAAAAATGGGCCCCTTGACTTTCGGGAAACGGGAGGAACAAATTTTCCTTGGCAGGGAAATCGCTCAACACAGGGATTACAGCGAACTTACTGCTCAAAGGATAGACGAAGAGGTTCGTGCCATTGTTACCAATGCCTACAATAAGGCAAAGAAGCTCATAAAGGACAATATTGATACCTTGCACCATATGGCCAAGGCCCTTTTGGAAAAGGAGACACTGGACAGCAAGGATATTGATGAGATAATGGGAGGGGTTACACAGACAGCACCTTCCGAGGCGTAAGCTAGGAGGCTAGAGGAATTATGAATTTTGAATGATGAATGATGAGTGCAAAAGGTTAGAAAGCAAGAGGAATGCCAAATGTCAAATTGCTAAGCTGTCAGGGATCAGCAGTCGGCTTTCAGCTAACACAAGAATTCAGGAGTTAGAAGGCTGAAGGATAGAGGAGAAAGGTTAAAGGACAAAGGGAACATGCTAGGAGAATGGAAGGCAAAAGAAATGACAAATGTCAAAGTCCAAACCTGCCATTGGCAGGTAAATGTCAAATGAAATCCAAATGCTTCAATGACAAAATATATTTATTGCTTCTGTCTGGGCTACCAACAAGTGAAAGGAGCCTTATCTATGATCGAACATCTGGTGTGTTTTGGTCATTTGTCATTTGACATTGATTTGACATTTGGATTTTGAAATTTGACATTATGCAGTTACTATCTGCTAACTACTGACCTCTGTATTCTGACTTCTTGCTTTTCCTGAAAGCTGAACGCTGATAGCCTTTGTCATTCGGTGAACAGTTAACCGTGAACGGATAACGAAAGATGAAACTTCAATGGGACAAGTACGAGCTGGATTTTGAAGAAAGGACTTATATCATGGGGGTCCTGAACGTGACCCCCGATTCATTTTCTGATGGTGGGAAATATTATTCCTTTGACAGGGCAGTAGAGCATGGCCTTGAAATGGCAGAGGATGGCGCAGACATCCTAGATGTAGGGGGAGAGTCCACAAGGCCATTTTCCCAGCGCGTTTCTGTCCAGGAAGAGATAGATCGAGTAGTGCCCGTGATCGAGGCCCTTAATAAGGAAGTGAATCTCCCCATCAGTATTGATACCTACAAGAGTGAAGTGGCCAAATATGCCCTTGATGCCGGTGCGTCCATTGTGAATGACATTAGCGCCTTGCGGTTTGACCCCGAGCTAGGCCCCCTTGTTGCTGAACGTGGGGTTCCAGTGATTCTCATGCACATGAAGGGCAGACCAGAGGATATGCAAAAGGACCCTCAGTATGATGATGTGGTGGGGGAGATCACTGAGTTTCTCCGGGATGCTGTGGCAAGGGCTACCCAAAGCGGGATACCTAAAGAGCACGTGGTAGTGGATCCAGGGATCGGCTTTGGGAAGACATTTGATCACAATCTGGTAATACTGCGGGACCTTAGGCGGTTTGAGGGGTTAGACAGGCCGCTGTTGGTGGGTACGTCCAATAAGTCTTTTATTGGCCATGTGTTAGAAAGGCCTGTAGAGGAGCGAGCTGTTGGAACCATGGCCACGGTGGCCGTGGCGGTCATGAATGGAGCCCATATGGTGCGGGTTCACGATGTTAAGATGGCTGTAGATACAGTAAGGATGGTGGATGCAATCAAGCGGGGGAGTGCACAGTAGGTATGCTTTTTTGCATGGATATTGGAAACACGAATATGGTTCTTGGGGTGGCAAAGGACAATAGGATCTTACAGCACTGGCGGATCAGGACCGAGAAGGAAATAACCGCAGACGAGCTGGCCATCCTTGTAAGCAATCTGTTTCAGGCCTCTCGTTTCGACCTGAACAGTATTAGGGATATGATCATTTCCTGCGTGGTCCCACCCTTATTGAGCACGGTTGAGGAGTTTGCCCAGAAGTATTTTCATCTGCGCCCCCTGATAGTGGGGCCGGGCATAAAGACGGGGATGCCCATCAAGTACGATAATCCCAAGGAGGTGGGTGCGGACAGGATCGTCAATGCAGTGGCGGCGTACGAAAAATACAAGACCGCCATAGTGATCGTGGACTTTGGCACGGCGACTACGTTTGACTATGTCTCTGCTGATGGGGCGTATATGGGAGGGGCCATTGCCCCTGGTGTGGTGATTTCGTGCGAGGCATTGTTCCAGAAGGCCTCCAAGCTGCCTCGTGTAGAGATATTTGTCAGACCTAAGAGCGTGATCGGCAAGGACACCATCAGCAGTATGAATGTGGGAATTATCTATGGATACGCAGGGCTGGTGGATGGGATTGTGAACAGAATGAAAAAGGAATCAGGTGAAGATCTGACCGTAGTGGCCACCGGAGGCCTTGCCCCTATTATCTGTGAGGTTTCCGAGACCATTGACCATGTGGAAGAATTCCTCACTCTTGAGGGGTTGATGATTATTTTCCAAAGAAACAAATCTAATTAGTATCCGTCCATAAATTTGAGATTTCCTGCCTGCCCCCTGCCTGCCAGCAAGGCAGGGATGGTCAGGCAGGAACGCTATGCTTTCGGGTAATTCATGGAAGAACAGCAATGTCACTCCCGCGTAGGCGGGAGTCCATACTAGTCAATTTCCTGGATTCCCGCCTACCTGCTGTAGGCAGGCTTTCGCGGGAATGACACAAATGGGCTGTCAGTTAGGAGCAATCAATCATCAGATTAGTGGACTGTTTTGTTTGAGCTTTTGCTGAGAGTTTACCCGCCTGGGCGGGCTGAAAGCTGCCATCCGCAAATTACTATTTGTGGATGGGTACTATCTAAGAGAGAGGTATTCGAGTATCAAATCGGAAAAGCCCATCAAGCCTCCCTTATTAAAACCCGGGGCAGGGATTGGTATTATTGCACCTGCAGGACCTGTGAAGGCTCACGAGCTTGACCCCGGCATCCAGTACCTCAGATCAAAGGGTTATACGGTCATCCTGGGCAAGCATCTCTATGAACAAGAGGGGTATCTTGCAGGTAATGATGAAGCCCGTATTGAAGACCTTCACCGCATGGTACTGAACCTTGAGGTTGGTGCTGTTTTTTGTGCCCGGGGGGGCTATGGCTGCATGAGGCTCCTGGAGCGCATTGACTTCGAGCTTTTCAGGAAACACCCAAAACCTTTTATTGGTTACAGCGACATAACCGCACTTCTTCTGGCACTGTATCACAAAAGTGGTTGGATCACGTTCCACGGCCCCATGGTGAAGGACCTTGCCTCTGGCCATCAGGGCGATATGGATACGTTGTTGGATATGCTAGGTAGCCCTGCCCCCTGGAATCTGAGTCTTGAGGGATGCAGAATCATCAAGCCTGGCAGGGCAAGGGGCCCATTGATTGGCGGTAATCTCAGTTTGTTATGTCATATGGCCGGGACAGAATACATGCCTGAGCTAAGAGGATGTATCCTTTTTATTGAAGACAGGGGTGAGATGCCTTATCGATTGGACAGGATGCTCACCTCTCTCAAATTGAGCGGGCAATTGCAAGAAGTTGCAGCTATTGTGGCAGGAGAGTTTGTTTCTTGTGGAAGAAAGGAAGACATTGATCGCATGCTTGAAGATATCACCTCTCTAATGGACATCCCCGTGATTTCCGGGGCTCCCATAGGTCATGGGAAAAGGAACATTCCCTTTCCTATAGGCCTTGATGCTGTTCTGGACACCAGCCAATTTCTCCTCCAATCATCCGAAGCCCCCATTACTAACGAAACAGACTAAATCAACCAAATACACGAGACCCACGAAATCAACGAAACGACGAAATAGACGAACCAAACAAACAGACGAGATCAACGAAACCACGAAAACTATTGCCATCTGGGGTGGGAATTTTATAAGCTCCCGGTGGTTTGATGGCTTCGGCCGGAATGTCGGAGCATTGAAGAAGTGTTTAAATAAGAAGGAGGAAAGCTTTTATGACATCGCCCTATTATGTGGACGAAAGTAAACCATGGTTCAAGCCAGAGGCAGGGTGGCCTGAACAGGTGCCAAAGAATTATGATTTCCCTCAAATAACACTATATGAGATGTTTTCCGAATCTGTCCGAAAATATGGTAATTCCAAGGCCATGTGGTTTTTGGATACCTTTATGACATTGCCGGAAATGCAGCGCCATGTGAACGCACTCGCCACCAGCCTTCACAAGCTCGGATTGAAGAAAGGCGATGTAGTGGCACTTGTGCTGCCAAATTCTTTTCAATATGTAATCTCTTATTATGCGTGCGCCCGTCTGGGGCTCATTGTAACTGGCGTTAATCCAACGTACAAGCCCGGTGAGGTGCTGCACCAGTTTCAGGTCACGGGGGTCACCTCCGTGATTGCCCTGGATGCCCTTTATAAGAGCCTTATCGAACCTATTGCCGCGCAATATCCTCTAAAGCATGTCATTTGTACCAATATCGTGGACCTGGTGAAGATGTCGGCCTTGAAAAGGTGGCTGGGTATGAAGCTGAAAAAGATCCCCACAGGCCCAGTACCTCAGGACGCAATCCGGTTCAAGGATCTGTTGGCCGCTACCCCTAATCCTCCAGAGGTTCAGGTTGCAGCGCATGAACCGGCCACCTATATCATGACCGGTGGGACGACTGGCGTTCCAAAGGCAGCGGTGTTGTCCCATTTTAACTGTGTGTCCAACGCGATCCAGTGCGACCTGTGGGTCTGGATGGGAGGCCACGGGTGCTGTGCCGTTGGGGTCCTACCCCTTTTTCATTCATTTGCCATGACCACGGTGATGAACCAGTCCATCCGCACTGGTATGTGGATGATGCTTTTTCCAAGACCCCCTGAGACCGGGGAACTGCTAAAGACCATATGCGCCATTGCCCCTGACAAGAAGACGTTTTACTGCGGTGCAGAGGTCTTGTTCCAGCGGATAGCAGACTTCCCGAATATTGACAAATACCCGGTTTCTAAAAAGTTGAGGGCGTGTATTTCAGGAGCAGGCCCGCTCCACCGACCAGTCCAGGAGCGGTTTGAGGAGATTACCGGGGCCGTGTTGGTGGAGGGCTATGGCCTTACAGAAAGCTCTCCCGTGGTCTCAGCAGGGCCGCTGACCGATTTTAGAACCACCGGTACCATTGGCCTGCCTTTCCCTGGCACAGAATGGAAGATTATGGACATTGAAACAGGCCAGAAAGAGCTGCCGCCTGGTGAAAAGGGCGAGCTGGTGGTGGCAGGACCCCAGGTGATGGTGGAATATCTGAACAAACCGGAGGAGACCGCAGAGACCATCCGAGAGTTTGATGGCAAACGATGGCTGTATACCGGAGATATTGGCTACATGGATGAATTGGGCCGGGTGGTGATAAGCGATCGGAAAAAGCAGCTTATCAAGGTAAAGGGTTACTCGGTTTTTCCAAAGGAAGTGGAAGAACTGGTTGGCCGACACGAGGCAGTAGTGGAAGTGGCTGCATCTGGACTTCCCGACAAGGAAAAGGGCGAGGTTATAAAGGTCTGGGTAGTGCTGAAAGCCGAGTGGAAAGGGAAGATTACAGAGGAAGGTTTGAGAAAATGGTGTAAGGAGAATATGACCCACTACAAGGTCCCGGCCTATGTGGAGTTTCGCGACGAACTCCCTAAGACCATGGTGGGCAAGGTTATGAGACGCCAGCTTATGGAGGCAGATCCAGTTTACAAGGCATATCACGGGAAGCAATAATGATGAGGTGAAGATATTGGATACTAGACAGGCAATATTTGCGTTCTCTCAGGGCGAAAAGATAAAGGCAGGGCTTATATGGGCCTCCCAACTTATTGGCATGGTGGATTCCATATTTGGGAGTGGAAGAAACGAAACCAAGCAGGTGGGCAGGGCCCTGGTGGAGATGATCCGGCAGGATGTTAGACTGGCCAGCGCAATTGCCAAGGATGAGATATGGGACGAGGTGGATAAGGCGATTGATAGGGCACTGGTAATGATAAATTCAGGCGTAATGGCCGATTCGGTTCCCCATCTGACCACTGCCCTCAGTCATGTAACCACCATAGTCCAGAGAGCCATGCAATTCCTTGATGAGCAGGGTATGCTCAAAGAAGGGTAAAAGCTCCAAAGGAGGCAGGAGCCAACGAGATGCCCACCTTGCTCCCTTCCCCCTGCCCCCTTTATAATTCAACATTCAAAATTCATAATTCTTTTACCGGCCTTCCTTCCTCATCCCATCCCCTCAGGCGGTAGTAATCCGCCACCATGGCCTCCAGTTCCTCTTGGGTGATGATGTCGCCCTGGTTTATGGCCTGGCGGTGAAAGCGTGACGGGAGCCTGTCGTGTTCTTTGGCAAGGCCTTCCCTTGTGTTGAAGCGGCGCACCGCAGTGGCAATATTTCCGGCGATTTTGGAAAGCGTGTCTTTGTCAGTCTTAAGACCAGTAAGTGCATGGATAATGTCACCCAATACCTCCCAAGGATAAAGGTCCCTGTAAAAGCGGCACAGAATCAGTGTGTCAAAAAGGATGAGCCGGTCTTCGAAATCAATCAGCATCTTGGCCTTTCCCTGGGTCTGTGTTCGATCTATCATGCCTGATAGCTCAGCCTTATAAAAGGTGGCTCTTAAATGACAGGCCCCCCTGTCTGAGACGGCATAGCCTAGACCAACGCCCTTGAACACGCGAGGGTCATAGCCAGGTGGCTCAAGCCCCTTTACGTGCATTGCCAGTTCCTCAAGTCCCCAGGCCTTTGCAGCGAATTGGATGCCTCTGGCCAGTATGTCGCCGATGCCCTCGCGGCGGGCCATTAATTTCAGCAGGTTGGCGATCCCATCCACATCGCCATAGTCCACTTGAAAGTCCACCCTTTTTCTCCTGACTGCCTCAATGGTAAAGGCACAGAGATTGCCGGCCGAGATGGTATCCATCCCCAGGGCGTCGCATAGGTCATTGAGATAGGCAATCTCTTCCACTTGGTCAATACAGCAGAGCCCACCAAAGGCGAAAATGGTTTCGTATTCCGGGCCTTCAATCTTAAGGCCTGCGTGTCTGCCGTGTTTTACAGTGCTAAGCCTTCCGCAGGCAAGAAAGCATTTAAGACAGGAATGCGGTATCACATCAAGGCGTGCATGCAAGGCCTCAGCGCTTATTTTTTCCCAATTTTCAAATCGGCCTTCAGACCAGTACCGTGTGGGAAAGGCCTTATTAGTATTCATGACCTCCACCATCCCGGAGGTGCCGAACTTCTTGTATCCCTGCATGCCCGGATTATTCTTTCCTTCCCTTGCTATTTCTTTGGCTAGGCGTTTGACGGCTTCAGGATCGTACAGAGTTCTCTTGCGGTTCCCAGTAAATACGATGGCCTTGATACCCTTGGCTCCCATGACCGCGCCGGTCCCTGTTCTTCCCGCCGATCTCCAGTAATCGTTTTCAATGACCGAGAAACTCACCCCGTTTTCCCCAGCTGGGCCGATTACAATGGCCCCTGTCTTCCATCCTTTACTATCGCGCCGGTATCGTTCTGTGACTACATCCTCTGTCTCGTAGGTAGAAAGGCCATGGAGGTCTTCTGCTGGATGAAATACAACACCATCGGGTGATATGACCAAGGTGAGCAACCCTTCTGAAGCGCCTTTTATAAGGATGGCATCAAATCCGGTGCTGTCTAGGGCCTCCGGGGTCTTGCCCCCGGAGTAGGACTCTGAATAGAATCCGGTCTGGGGCGATTTTGTGAATGCGCCATAGCGGCATGATCCCCATATGCTACTTCCAGTAGCAGGGCCGGTGGCAAATATGAGGGCATTTTCAGGGGAAAGGGGATCTACACCTTTGGGTGTATACTCAAGGAGCAACTGGGTGGCCAGCCCCTTCCCACCTAGGCCGAAAGAGAGCGTATCTTCGGCCAGAGGTATAATTTCGTAAGTCTTGTCAGAAAGATTGACCAGAAGCATACGGCCATAAAAACCCTTCATGTTTCCCCTCCCTTTCGGTGAACGGCCAACGGTGAACGGTGAACAGCATTAGCTCCACTTCTCTCATACATCTTGATTTATCTAAGGATGCCGAGTATCATCCTGCATATCGAATATCAGAAAGGAGGTCCTTATGCAAATACTGATTCTGTACTACTCCAAGGGCGGCAACACCAGAAAACTGGCTGAGGCCATTGCCAAGGGCGTGGAAGAGGTGGAAGGGGTCAACGCCTTGCTCAAGAATACTAGCGAGGTAACAGAGGACGATTTCCTGGCCTCTGATGGTATTATTGCCGGATCGCCTGTGTATTTTGGAGTAATGGCCGCAGGGCTCAAGAAGGTGTTTGATGATTTTGTGGGTGTAAGGAAGAAGATGGAGGGCAAGGTGGGAGCAGCATTTGCCACCTCAGGCGATCCCACAGGTGGTAAGGAGACCACCATTATGTCCATTATGCAGGCCATGTTAATCTATGGGATGGTGGTTGTGGGGGACCCCATGTCAGCAACAGGTCACTACGGGGTCGCATGTGTAGGTGCTCCTGATGATCAAACCCAGGAAAACGCCAGAAAACTTGGGCGTCGAGTGGCAGAGCTAGCCAAGAAGTTGGCAAGTTAAAGGCTTATAGGTATATGGTTTTTCCCAATAATCCATTGTTCCAACATTGCAAAACTCCTGGCCCGGATAAACCGGGAATGACAAATGCCAAAGCTCAAACCTGCCATTGGCAGGTAAATGTCAAATGAAATCCAAATGCTTCAATGGCAAAAAATATCCTGTATAACTCTCTGCTATCGGAGTATGAGAGGAAGCAAGGCGCCTGGAAGCCAATTTCGCCCTCGTTTGATCATTTGACATTGACTTGAGATTGGGATTTTGAAATTTGACATTTAATGTGACATCAAGAAAACTTTTCCGCGGGCTTTGAGCACAAATTTACTTGTAAGGTGCTGCAGGCATTTCGTGAGCGAATCGGAGAAGGTTTATCGGAGCAACATTGTGAATGAGACGACCCTTAAAGATTTATTGATGCGTTTTAAATCTGGAGAACTTTCCTATCACGCCGTGCTGGATAAACTCAAGGCCATGCCGTTTGAAGACCTGGGTTTTGCCTGCGTTGATCATCACAGGGGCTTGAGGCAGGGGACCCCAGAGGTCATTTTTGCCCAGGGTAAGACTACTGAGCAAATCCTAAGCATTATGAAAAGGATGGTTGACCATGGCGACAATGTCCTAATTACGCGGCTTTCAAAGGAAAAGGCACAAGAAATCAAGAAATCGTATCCCGATGCAACCTATTATGAAAAGGCCAGGGCCATGACCCTGATATTGGAGCAGGTAGAGGGGCGAGGGAGAGGAACCATACTGGTCATGAGCGCCGGGACCTCTGATATCCCTGTGGCAGAAGAGGCTGCAGTAACTGCAAGATTTATGGGAAACGAGGTGGAGACCGTCTATGACGTGGGAGTAGCCGGTCTCCACAGGATCCTGGCTCACGGCGATAAACTGGATAGGGCCTCTGTCATCGTCGTGGTAGCTGGCATGGAAGGGGCACTTCCCAGCGTGGTTGGTGGGCTAGTTGACAAGCCTGTGATTGCTGTTCCCACCAGTGTGGGCTATGGGGCCAGTTTTGAAGGAATTGCAGCGCTTTTGGGTATGCTCAATTCGTGCGCCTCGGGCGTGGTTGTGGTAAATATTGACAACGGCTTTGGTGCGGGCTATGCAGCGAGTCTCATTAACCGGGTAGCGGTTTAGAAGACAAGAAGCCAGAAGTCAGGAGCTAGGAGTCAGGAGTCAGCAATTAGCACATATTAGTTGCACAATTTCAAATGACAAAATCCCAATGTGAAATCAATGTCAAATGACAAATGACCAAACCACATCCGGTGTTCGTTCATAGGTAAGGCTCCTTTCACTTGTTGTTAGCCCAGAGATATATTTTGTCATTGAGGCACTTGGATTTCATTTGACATTTACCTGCCAATGGCAGGTTTGGGCTTTGACATTTGGCATTCCTTTTACCTCTCAGCCTGCCACAATCAGCTTTCGGCTATCAGGTATCACCTGAAGCAAGGAGATCCTCACTTCCCAACGCTTCCTTTCGTTTTAGATAGAAGCCAAGATTCTCTCAAAGCCTCAAAATGCGATCGCCATTAGAAATAGGCTTCTGGTGGGCATGGCAACACCGATGAGAAATAATCGAAATTTCCTTGAATTTGCTATAGGCCTATGTAATAAATAGATGGAATTTTTGATACAGCAAGGGGGGGTGGTTTCTATGAACCTGGTTAAGAGGAACATCTTTGGAGACGTCCTTAATTGGCTCGATGGCCACAGGATCTTGCTGATCAAGGGCGCTAGAAGAACTGGCAAGACCACTCTGCTGGGGCAGATTAGAACACACCTGGAGCAGAGCGGAAAGCCAACCGTCCTTTTTTCTGCAGATCAGGAGCTTGATACTCCCTACTTCAAAAATCCAAAGCTGTTTTTCAGGTTTCTCTCCGACCAGTATCTTCCAAAAGACGGAAAGTTGTATTGCCTCATTGATGAATGCCAATATCTACCTGATGCATCCCTGTTTTTGAAGGTTATTCACGACTTGTCTTTCGGCAAGATTAAATTCATTGTTACGGGTTCATCCTCCTTGGAGCTTTTGAAAATTAAGGAGCCTCTCACAGGCAGGAAAATCGAATTCACCTTGGAGCGATTTTCATTTAGGGAGTATCTCCAGGCGGCCAGTGAATACAGGTATGACCATTTGTTCAAGATCCCACAAGATATTCAGGCATTAAAGGAGTTTTATGAAATTTACAGGAAGGACCTTGAATATCACTTAATATCATATCTCAAGTGGGGCGGCTATCCAGAGGTCTGCATGGAGAAACGCGACGAGAGAAAAAGGAAATATTTGAGCGAAATTATACAGACTTACATTGAAAAGGATGTCTCACAATTCTTCCGGATTGAGAACATCTCAAAATTCAATAGTCTGATAAGGCTTTTGTGTAGCCAGAGGGCCTGTATTTTGAACAGATCAGAGATATCCAACACGCTTGGGCTTCACTTCAAAACTCTTGATCATTATTTAAGCATCCTGGAGGGTACTTTTGTCATTACTCTGGTCAGACCTTATTATACTAACGTAAGAAAAGAGCTTAGCAAGATGCCCAAGGTCTTCATAAACGATGCAGGAATAATTGGAAACTACGTTGTGACGGAGTTGCAGGATTTCAAATCAGTTGAGGGCGCTTTGATTGAAAACTTTGCCTTTACCCAGTTAAAGCAGCATGATGATACAGAGCTGTTTTATTACAGGACGGTTTCGAAGGCAGAAATAGACTTTGTTTTGAAGCAGGACCAATGCTTGATACCTATTGAAGTCAAATTCAGGAAAAGGTTGACAATTCCGGCAGTCATGAAGAATTTTATTTCAAATTACAGGGACAATGTGGAATACGGGATAATACTATGCCAGGAGGACTTCGGCCAAATAGGTCAGGTTTATGTTTTGCCCGTCGTGTTGACGGATTTCCTGGTGCTTGCATAGGGGGAATTTATCGAAGTAATTGCTTATCTTTGCCGCCAGTCCTACTCCATAATTCAACATTCATAACTCAAAATCCAAAATTAGAGGCACGCTTCCTGACTTCTGAGTCCCTTTGTCCTTTATCCTTTCTCCTCTATATCCTTCTAACTTCTAACTCCTGTCTTCTGTCTTCTTTCACTTGTCATTTGGGCTTTGACATCTGTCATTCCCCTTGCCTCCCTCACTTTCTCCTTCAATTCGGGCAACTTGGCCCTTTTTGATTCATCCCAGCAAGGAAGCAACGTGTTATTGTGAAACAGGGGCTCTGAAGCTAGATCGTATTCTGATGCGTCCAGTGCTGTTTTCCACAGGTCTGTGTGGGGAATAGGTGAATATTCGGCCAGGTAAGGCATGGCGCCATTTGCAGCTACAAAGTCAATGGTCTCTTTTACAGATTGAACTGATTGATTGGGCAGTCCCACCATTATATAAGCCCCTATTTGTGAAGACTGAAAACCCGCCTTTAGCAGATTCCTTACGCCGCGCTCGAATTCCCCTTCTTTGATTTTGTTGTCAAGGACGCGGTGCAGAGCGAAATCCGCTGTCTCAAGACCTATCCGTAATGTAGCAAAACCGGCCCGCCTCATAAGCCGGGCTACTTCCAGGTCAATTTCCCTGATGTGTATGGCATTGGGGGTATGAAATCGGAGCTTGAGTCCGGATGAGACGATGCGCTCCATAAGTGGGACAAAATGTTGAGCCCCATTGATGAGCAATGCATCGTCATAAAAGGCAAAGTCGGTTACTTGGTAGTGCCTATGCCAATAGAGGATTTCCTCAAAGACATCATCAGGGTCCCTTTGTCGGAACTGAGGGTATAGGAAGCGACTTGAGCAGTACCGGCATCTGTAGGGACATCCTGTGGAGGTGAGCAGGCAGATATAGTCGATTTTTGTCAAGAGATCAAAGGCAGGATATGAATGGGGAGGCTGCGTACCTTGCATTACTTCATCAGGAAAAATTTTCAAATCATTCAAAAGACCCAGTAGATCCGAAGGATCGGATGATGTAACCACATGATCCGCTGTGCAGTGTCCACGGGCATGGTCTGTACAAAGCCTCGCGTAAATGCCTCCTAAGATCACGGGGGTCGAGGGATGAACTTCCTTTGCGATTCGTATGGCCTCGCTCACCCCAGGGTACCAGTAGGTCATGAGCGAGGTTATGAGTATGGCCTTTGGTTTTGATACCTTGCGCAGCTCCTCTTTAAAAATATCTGGCAAGATGCCGTATCTGCTGTACACCCTGTTGATATGGCGCAGTGGTGGGGGCTTGGGAATTGCCTCTTTCCAAAATTTCCCTGTCCCATATGCTCGTCGTTTAGGGGGCTTAAGGCCGGCCCTGACTTGCATTGCCGGGTGGTATACATCCAGACAATCAATGAAGCGTATAGAATAGCCCTTTTGTCTCAAATACGCAGCTAGTTGAAGCAGCCCAAGAGGCTTGGACCACAGGTCATAGGCAGCAAAGTCATGAATCCAAGGATTTATTAGAACTAGCGAAGGATTTTTCGGCATGATTCCAGCTTTTCCCTAACTTCTTAGTGCTCACTCCTGAGCAACGACATCAGTCGAATGCCAAATGCCAAAGCCCAAATGTCAAATACCGAAGGAGATAGAAGCCGGGAGTCAGAAGTCAGTAATCACAAGTCTGAATGTTTACAGTGTCAAGTATTGAAATCCTCATTAGGGCGTAAGGACCGTCCGACTCTGTCAAGCGCTCCTCACCTCCTGTGGCTGCCTGGCTTCCTCGCCTCCTAGCTTCCCAGCTTCCTAGCCCCTTAACTAACCCCCCTCCCATCCACCCTACACTCAAGCAACTTTGCGCTCTTTATCCCTGCTAGCGTTTGAGTCCATACTTTGCGAAGCTTGTTTATCCGTTCCTTTGGCCCAATAGCCCAGACTACTCCTCCTGCCCCTGCACCGGCAAACCTGGCACCGCATCCTACCTGTTCTGCCTGATCTATGAGTAGGGATGTCTCAGGGATAAGTGCCTCAGGAGTTATCTGGCGGCGGATGGCCATTTCTTGCCTTAGCCATTTGGCGCAGCCGGCCCAGTCTGAGTCCTGAAGGGAGCGGGCAAAGCGGTGAACTACTTCATTGGCCTTTATCCATCCTTCTGTCGTCTTTCCAGAGAGGAAGTCTTTCAACCATTTATGGTTGATCCGTAACGATGCATGGGTCTTGCCGCTGTAGGCCACAAGCAGGCGGGAGGATAGGGCCTTCATATGCTCACGTTTACCTATTTTTACTCTTTGAAAGGGCATGGTTCTATGGGAATATTGCCACACCCATTGATTTATCCCTCCGTAGGCTGCAGCCGCTTGATCCTGCATCCCACAGCCCCCGCCACTTATGGCGTCTTCCAGGTGATATGCCAGGTGGAGAATCTGGCCCTTGACCAAGGGCTTTTGTCCTAAGTGGAGCATAACCTTGGACAGGGCCTTGAGTGTCGCAACCAGTGCCGTACTTGACCCTCCCATGGCCGATTTTACAGGGGCCTCAGAGTGAATGTTTACCTCAACCCCATGCAATCCAACATACCTGATAGCAGCAAAGATCAAGGCAAAGGGGCCTGTAAGAGGGACATCCCAGGGATCTGCTTCTTCGCCCCTTGGAAAACCCTCTGATGCTATTTTTATCCGATCCTTCTTATAGGGACCCAGGGTCACAGTGGTTCTAAGGTTAAGCGCAATGTTGACAGTAGTGGGCTTGATGACTTCAAAAGGGAGGGCCATAGCCTTGATATCCCATGTGCCACCAGCATCTATCCGACAAGGAGCAGAGGCAGAAAACCTCTTATTGCAAGGGAATTTTTTGAGTCTTTTGGGCATTGTATTTCTCCGTGTCACCATATGGTTAGTGCTCATCCAAAAATTGCCTTTTCAGATGGGAGCGTTCAGCATTCAGCCCTGCCTGACGGCAGACAGGAAATCATAGGAGGCAGGCTTTAGCCTTCAACAATCGGCCTAATGGTTGTGCCTTTAAACCATTCATGAGAGAGATAGCGTTAAGCTCCAATGTATCTTCCATATTTGTCATTTCGAGCTTGCCTGCTGTTAAGCAGGCGAAACGAGAAATCTTATAGGACTCAACTCGATTATGATGGAAGCATAATAAAGGAGATCTGCAAATGCAAGTCCGGGAAGGCTTGTTTGACATCTATTCTTTAACTCTGGTATGGTACTTGCACAGTTTGTTGGCTAGTTGTTTCTCGCAAGGCCTCCGGATGCGCACACAGAATAAAGGAAAACTATACCATGAAATGTAATATGTCATCATTCAAGACCGCAGGAAAGGTACTACTGGCTTTTGTTCTTTGTTCAGGTTTATTGGTAGGAGGCTGCTCTAGCAAAGAGGACAAAGAAGGAAGGCATCTTCGCAGGGCCCACAACTACCTCCAGCAGAAAAAATACAAGGAGGCGGTGATAGAGCTCAGAAATGTGGTTCAGCTTAACCCCAAAAACGACAAGGCCTACTATGAGTTGGGCGATACCTATCTTAAGCTCCATAAGGGAAGAGAGGCCTTTCAGGCATTTTCCCGGGCCGTCTCAGCCAACCCAGATAACCTCAAGGCCCAATTGAAAGTGGGTCAGATCTACCTTTTGGCCAAGAAAACTGAAGAGGCTCGTAAGAGGGCCGTATTGGTACTGGAAAAAGAGCCAAAAAATATCGACGCACTGCTCCTTCTCTCTGGTGTTCAGATCCAAGAAAAAGACATTGATGGAGCCATAAAGACCCTTCAAAAGGCCCTTTCCTTGGACCCTAGCCGTTTTCAAACCTATCTCTCCTTAGGCCGACTGTATGGAATCAAGGGGAATTTTAAAAAGGCCGAGGAACATTACTTAAAGGCCCTGAACATAAAATCTGATTCCCAAGTGATTTATGTGGAATTAGCTCGCCTGTATGGCAGGCAGGGGGGGTGGGCTAAGGCAGAAGATACCTTGAAACACTTGGTAGACCAATCAGGGAACAATTCACAGAGCCTGTTTATACTCGCCCGATTTTATGAGGAAAGGAGACAGTGGGAAAAGGCAGAAAAGGCTTATCAAAGATCGGTGGAGACAGCGGCCAAAGACGATGTGGCTCCTCTTATGAATTTGGCTGCCTTTTATGCCAGAAGAGGCAATTACAAAAAGGCCCTCCAGCAGATGCAAAAGGCAGCAGCCATAAGAAAAGGTGATCTCAATATCTTGACCAGAATCGCCGGCCTTCATTTAGATTTCGGCAAATCAAACGAGGCAGAGGCGGTGGTGGACCAGGTTTTGGAGAATGACAAGGCCAACCTGGAGGCCAATTACCTAAAAGCAAGACTGGAGCTGCGGAAAAGACGATTTGATAGTAGTATCAGTAAGCTAGGGCTTGTAATCAGAGAGCGCCCCAGCTTTACCCCGGCTTATTATTTCAGGGCTCTGGCCTTTTTGGGGAAGGGCAACATAGAACTTGCAAAAAAAGATCTCCTAAAGACCATTGAACTTAATCCTAGGCATGTGCGGGCGAGGCTTTTGCTGGCAGAGCTTTTTCTAAAACAGAGGGATGAGAAATTGGCCTCAGAGCAAATCGACGCCCTTTTGAAAATGGCGCCAAAGGACCCCCATGTCCTGATGTTACAGGCCCGCTTAAAGATGTTGCAAAGGGACCCAAAGGAAGCGGAAGTAGTACTTAAAAAGGTGATTAAAATTGCCCCGCGTTATGTATCTGCCTATGTGAAATTGGGTGTCCTATACAATCTTAAAGGAAAGCCAAGAAAGGCAATCACCATGTTCAGGAAAGCGCTAGACATCAATCCAAAACAGGCAGACGCCTTGACGTTCCTGGTTCAAAGCTACGCAAGGAACAAAAAATATAACAAGGCCTTTCGGCTTTGTGAGTCAATACGTGCGGAGGTTGGTGATAGCCCGGCACATTTGGCTCTTGTCGAGTATCTCGAAGGTGGGTTGGCACTGGTACAGAGCAAGTCAAAAAAGGCTGAGATGCAATTTCAGAAGGCCATTAATACCAACCCAAATATGATTGCGCCATATGTGGCCTTGGCAAGACTCTATGTGAGTGAAAGGCGGGTAGATGAGGCCATTGCCCAATACCAGAATTTATTGAAGAAGAGTCCCAGATTCTTGGGTGCATACATGGCCCTTGGTATGCTCTATGATCAAAAGGGTGATTGGAAAAAGGCGGAGCAGTACTATAGAGACGCTCTAAAGATTAAGAGCGACTTTGCCCCTGCAGCCAATAACCTAGCATGGTTACTGACCGAACACGGGGGAAATATTGATGAGGCCCTGGGATTTGCCCAGATAGCAAAGGAAAATATGCCAAAGAATGCTGCAATAATGGATACCCTGGGGTGGCTTTACTATTTGAAACAAAGTTATTTAAACGCCATTTCAGAACTGAATGATGCACTTGACAAGGACCCCAACAATCCGGTTATCAATTACCATATGGGTATGGCGTTGGTGAAAAATAATGAACCTGAAAAAGGAAAAGAATATCTTGAAAGGGCACTTGCATTGAACCCTAATTTTAAAGGTGCAGAGGAAGCGAGGAGGGTACTAAAGGAGATCGAGCAATCCCATTAGGAATAAGGTGAAAGGATAAAGGCTAAAGGATCAAGGTGAAAGGAAAAAAGAGAGGAATCTTATAGTTCACAGTTTATAGCTCCTATAAAACAGCTCGCTTCCAATGCCAAATTAACCTGCCCCAGGCGGGTGAGCTTTTGACCGTGCTGATGGTTTATAATTAGAGAATGGAAACTTCTAATAACCTATGAAAACCTTCCCTTACAGAATCTTGTTTTTGTGTGTTTTTCTCCCTCCGGTCTGCTATGTTTTGACCATTCAGGGGCTTGAGAGATATTTCCAAAAACACGAGACCTCCCAAATTACCCAGACCTTGATTCGTGATATGGACGCCCTTTTGCAAGGGCGGTATACTGTGCGAGAAGAGATCACTAGAAATTTGAGTGACTATCTCAAAAATCGCTGGTTATCCAAAGTGGGTGTGAGGATAAGTATACTTGTGAAGACAAAGGGTGGTCTTATCCTTTACCCTCTTTCACCTGAAATGGGCCTTGAGAGTAATGAGGAAAAAGGACTAAATTATGTGGAAGTGGCAGCAGAGAATTATCGTATTCTAGAACGGGGGTTGAATTTATCCGTTACTGTACACGTGCGCCATAATAGTTGGCTTTCAAATAGCATTTTGGTTTGCTATGTGCTCTTGTCACTTTTGATTCTGCAGCATTTTATCAGAAAAGGTGTCAAGGTGTCTGAGGCCCTTGAAGCTCAGCAGGAGCAACGCATCCGAGAACTTGAGGAAAAACTCCAAACAGCCAAGATTAAACTTGAGGGGGTGAGCACCAAAGAATCAGAGTACCGTAAGAAGATCGATGCCCTTAGCAAGGAGAAGACGGAGCTTTGTCGAGATATGGATGGCTTATTAGAAGAAATGGAAGAACTGGAAAAAGGCTTGGAGATGGAAAAACAGGTAAAAGAGGCAATCCAGAGCGAGATGGATCAGGTACGAGAAGAATTGAAACACCTCAGGAAGCTCCGAGGAAAAGGGAAAAAGAAAAAAAGAGAGCCAGAATTAATAAAAAAACGCTTTAAGGTGCTTTATAAGAATGTGATTTTTACAGACAGGGCAGTAGAAGGATTTCTTGCCTTGCCTGATGAGTTCCAGCTTAAGGCAGAAGAGGTTATTTCTAAATTGAATCAGAATCACTCCCAGGTCCAGGTCAAGAGGAAGGTGTTTGGGAAAGGCGGAAAAATGGATATTCTAGAGACGCATTTTTCATACTCCGGAAGAATCTACTTTCAGCGGAATTCGAGCTTTTGTGTCAAAGTCCTTGCCGTTGGGACCAAGAACACTCAGAGCAAGGATCTGGGGTATCTGGAGTCTGTAAGCTTGTGAATTCTAGGAGAAAGGTTAAAAGAAAAAGAGAATGGGGAAACAGAGGGCAGAGTAGACCAATGATAAATGTCAAAGGATAGGGGTGGGCCACCAACTTTCAGTGATAAGCTATCAGTTCAGAGTATGAGTTGGGGGATTTGTAGCTTGCCAACCTCTTAGTTGGGAGTCGTTTAACATTAATTATTGCATATTCATTTGGCATTTAACATTTGGATTTTGACATTAGCTAATCGCTTTTGTTTTACGAGCTATCAGCTATGAGCTCTCTCTTATGCTTAGGAGGAAAGGCCATGAATGAAAGCCGTAAGACCAAAACCATCCTTGTGATTGAAGACGATCTTGATGTGCTTTCTATGCTCGTCAAGAACCTTGAATATTTGGGGTATAATGTATTGAGCGCAGCAGATGGTATGGAAGGCCTTAAACTCCTAGATACCCAAGAGTATGATTTAGTCATTACCGACATCGTGATGCCTTATGTAAGCGGTGTAGGTGTAGTAACGGCATTAAAGAGCAAAAGGCCGGGTATTCCTGTTATTGCAATCACTGGATATGGCAAAGAACCAGAAGCCGCTGCCCTGGAGAAAAAGGCCGATGTAGTGCTGGCAAAACCGGTGAGGCTGGCCACCCTGAAAGGACATATCAATCGCCTGTTGGGAGAAGAATAACCCGGCTGAGTGAAACTAATCTTATAGCTGACAGCTAATTGCTGACAGCTTCATCATAACCTTCAAGAGGAACAACCATGGTGAAGTTGCACGTGATTGATGGCCCCAATAAGGGTGAGTCATGGACTATTGGAAAGGATATCCTTTTTTTAGGCCGGCGTAAGGAGAATGATATCCGCTTGAATGATCCTTCTGTGTCTGGAAGACACCTTAGGATTCAAAAGAAAAAGGATACCATTTATATTGAAGATCTGGATAGTACCAACGGTACTTTTTTGAATGGCCAGAGCATCATCTCCGGCCATCCGGTAGAAGTGAGAGAGGGCGATCTCATCACCGTTGGCAACACGCTAATCTCCTTGGATGCTGAGTTTACTCTGAGTGGCACTCTTATTCATCGGGCCTCAAGGGACTTGAGGCAGGTGGAGAAGGTGAAGGAGGTAGGTCTTCCAAAGGACAGGCCTATGACGGCTCTCAAGAACCTGGAGCTGATCTACAGGGTCTCAAGTGCCCTCATGCAGTCCTTTGATATTCAGGAGATATTGGAAACATTTATGGATTCCCTATTTGAGTGTCTTAAGAGGATCGAGCGCGGGGCTGTCCTTTTGATCGAAGATGGCACTGAGGGGCTAAAGGAGATCATTACCAGATCGCGAGTGAACAAACGATCAAAAAGCATTCGGTATAGCAAGAGCATCGTAACCCGTGTGATCAATGAGGGAAAACCCGTAGTAATGACGGATATTAGTTTAGATAAGGACGCGGACTTGTCTGACAGCATAAGATCTATGAAGATCAGGTCAGTGATGTGCGTCCCGTTGATTAGCCGCTCCCATGTAAAAGGAGTGATCTATGTCGACTCACTGAAGGAACCCCATGGGTTTCGTAAGGAAGACCTTCGGTTGCTCATGGCCCTGGCTAGCCCTGCCTCCATCGCTATAGAGAATGCCCTGATGTATTCGAACCTTGAGAGAATGGTGGAAAGCCGCACTAAGTCCCTTAAGGAGGCAGAAAAGAGATTAAGGAAGAGTGAGTCCCGCTTTCGCGCCATTTTCGACAACATGGAGAGCGGAGTAGTGGTCTGCGAGGCAGAGGGACAAGGGGAAGAGTTTGTGGTAATTGATGTTAATCATGCGGCAGAGCGTATTGACAAGGTGCGTAAAGATAAGATTCTTGGGAAGAGGGTGGAGGAGGCATTTCCCGGTTTCAAGACTCTGGGACTGCTCTCAATTTTTCATAGGGTGTGGGAATCAGGCAAGCCTGAACAAGTGCCTCCCTGTTTGTATGAAGGTGGGCATGCGCAGGGATGGCGGGAGTTTGATATCCACCGTCTCCCTTCGGGTGAACTCGTAATCATATATCGTGATATAACGGACGAAAAGCGTGCCGAGGAAGAACAACGCATGCTTCAAAAAAAACTGATGCATTCCCAGAAACTGGAATCCGTTGGGCGACTGGCTGGCGGTGTAGCTCACAACTTCAGAAACATTCTCCAGGCCATTTTGGGCAATGCAGAGTACCTTCAGATGGTGAAGCATGGCGACGCGGTAGTGGAAGAGGCGGTGAGGAATATTAACAATTCCGTGGATAAAGGGGTAGATCTTATCCATAGCCTGATGCACTTTTCAAAGCTAGGAGAGGAGCTTAAGCTTGAAATACTGGACTTGGCCGAAGTAATAAGAGACACATATAGGATTATTGAAAAGGTCTTTGACAAGCGCATCGAAATCACATTGGACTTGGAAGACAATCTGTTCATCAAAGGTAATCGTGGCTTATTAAGCCAGGTTTTCATGAATCTGTTTAATAATGCAAAAGACGCCATGCCCGAAGGGGGAAAGCTTGGCATAAAAGGAGCGCGATCCCAAAACCGCGTGGTGGCCTGGGTCTCCGATACAGGCCTGGGGATGGACAGAGCTACATTGGAAAAGATCTTTGACCCTTTCTTTACCCTAAAGGAAGTGGGAAAAGGCACTGGTCTGGGGCTATCCACTGTGCATGGCATTGTTGAGGAGCACAAGGGCACAATCACTGTGTCATCAGTTCCTGGAAAAGGGACAACGTTTAGATTGTCTTTTCCATTGGTAAGGCAGCCCGGCGTAAACGAAGAACTTGAACCCTTGCCCAGGGACTTAAAATTTGGGAAAGGTGAGAAGGTTCTTGTAGTTGATGACGAACGTAATATTCTGGGGGCGTTGGCCTCTATGACAGAGCGGCTTGGCTATAAGGTAAAACCAGTTGAAGAAGCCAAGGAAGCCATAAAGGTTTACCAAAAGTGGAGGCCACATGTAGTATTGATGGACAGAAACATGCCCGGGATGGATGGAATATCTTGCACAAAGGAGATCTTGAAGGTTGACCCAGAGGCGCGGGTGGTGATTGTCTCGGGTTATGAGGAATCAGGCCCTAACGGGATCGATGATTCTATCAGAGATTTAATACGAGGTTATATGACTAAACCGTGCGGCATTGAAGAACTGAGCAATATTCTGGCGGCTGTATTGAATAGGTCCGGGATCGGTGCCGGGAGTTGAAAGCTTATGGACTAAAGGAAAAAGAGCCAAGGCTACTCTTGCCAAATGTGTATAAACCTTTAAACTTGTGTAGTGAGAGTAGACAACCGAGAACCCAACAAACCCAACAAACTCAATAAACCCAACAAACCCAATAAACCCAATAAACCCAACAAACCCAACAAACCCAATAACCAAAATGACTGAACCCGAACCCACAATTTTGATCATCGAACCAGATACTACTTTTTCCTCTCAACTGAAAGAGGCTTTAGAGAAGATCGGGCGTTATAGACTGGTGGTCACCGAGCCGGGTATTTCTGTGCGGTATATTGAAGGCTACCAGCCTGCAGTGGGTATCGTGGGGGCTTCTCTTGATTTACATGGCTGCATGAAATGTGTTCAAAAGTTGAAGATTGTTGACCCTGCCATGCCTGTGCTAGTCTTTTTTGAAAGTGAGTCCCTTACTGGGGGAAGCCTGAGCGGCCCCTTTGAAGCGGTCTACAGAGTGCGGCTTGGTATGAGCCCTTCGGACTTGGGGGAAATCTTGAACCGTGCCATGGCCAAGAGGGCTGAAACGGAACCCTCTTTGGATTTTCCTGTGCTTATTGGAAGCAGCCATGAAATTCAGAAAATCCGTACCCAAATTGATCGCATTTCTGATAAGGACATCACAGTGTTGATCACTGGCGAGAGCGGTACGGGCAAAGAACTTATTGCAAGGTCGATCCATTACCATTCTCCACGAAGAAATGGGCCCCTACTCAAGATCAATTGCGGGGCCCTTCCTGACGACCTTTTGGAAAGTGAGGTGTTCGGATTCCAAAGAGGCGCTTTTACTGGGGCCCATAAGAATAAGCCGGGTCGGTTGGAATTAGCCCATGGTGGAACCCTTTTTATTGATGAGATCGGGGATCTGTCTCTTGCGCTTCAAGTCAAGTTTTTGCAAGTGTTGGAGGACAAAAGCTTCTCCCGGCTGGGCAGTGTGCAGGATAAGACCGTGGATGCAAGGGTCATCGCAGCTACCAATACAGATCTGTGGAAAATGGTAAGGGAGGGAAAGTTTCGAAAAGACCTGTACTATCGCCTAAATGTGGTCCACATAGTAGCTCCTCCACTTAGAAGAAGGAAGGAGGATCTCCCTCTTCTGGCTGACTATTTCATGAACAAATACTGTTATGAGCTGAAACGAGAGCCATTAGAACTTTCCTCCCATGTGCTTGATGCCCTTAAGGCATATGCCTGGCCTGGGAACGTAAGGGAATTGGAAAACGTTGTCAGACGCGCCATTGTCCTTAGGGAATGGGACTTTATCTTCAAGGAATTGGATCTTGATCTTGCTTTGGACAAACCCGACGAGAAATGGCCTCTGGATAAGGGCTCAGCTTTGATAAGGTGGGGCGAGGGTACGGTCAGGCGGTTTATGGAGGAAAAGGACTTTTCCCTCAAAGTGATTGCCAAAAAGTATGTAGCTGAGGTTGAAAAAGGTGCAATTATCAAGGCCCTCAAGCAGACCCACTGGAACAGGCGGCAGGCAGCAAGGCTGCTAGGAGTGAGCTACAAGACGCTGCTGAACCGTATTGCGGAATTGAATCTTAGGCCAACCTAACGGTTGGAAGAAGCTAGGAGTTGGGGGGGCAGAAGATATAGGCGCATAACATCAAATGCCAAATGTCAAAACCCAAACCTGCCATTGGCAGGTAAATGTCAAATTAAATCCAATTGAGTCAATAACAAAATATGTCCATTCGTTCTCTTTGGGGAGAGCACAAATGAAAAGGTGCCCCAGCCATGAACCAACTTCAGTCTGGCTCAGTCCTTTGGCATTTGACATCCCTCTTAATCTCCATCTTTTTCATCCCATCATTCCAATATTCCATTCTTCCACTATTCCCTTCTTACTTCTTGTCTCCTATCTTCTAACTCCTGTATTCTGCCTTCCTTCATTTGTCATTTGATATTTGGCATTTGTCATTTCGTTTTTTCTTCCCTTTTCCTTTCTCCTTTATCCTTTATCCTTACTCCTCGCAGTCTCGCCGCCACGCTGCCCAGTTGCCCCGCCTCCTAGCCCGCCTGACCGTCGGGCAGGCTTCCCAGCCTTCTAGCCCGCCTGACCGTCGGGCAGGCTTCCCAGCCTTCCATCGGCGTGTAAACCTCTCAGCCCATTTTATCTGTTGACACATTCACATATATTTGGGAATATATTTACATCCATGCAAATGGAGGAAGACAACATGCCTCAGTTAGCTATTTATCTGGATGAAAAGACCGCAAAGAAACTTGATGAAGTTGTCCAGGCCTCAGGAAAATCTAGATCAAAGTGGGTTGCGGACCTGATCAAGTCAAGACTGGAAGATGACTGGCCAGAGGGCTTTTTTGATTTAGCTGGAGCATGGGAGGGATCCGAGACCCCTGAGGAAATTATGATCTCTATTAGAGAAGGGGTTGATTTGTTTGAAAAGCGGGAGCAGATTAACTGATGCCCTATCTGCTGGATACCAATATCTGCATATATTTCCTCAACAGATCCTCCCGGAACATTGTTGAAAAGTTCAGGAAAGTCAGGCCTTCTCAACTAAAAATTTCTTCCATAACGGTTGCAGAACTATACTACGGAGCAAAGAAAAGTCAGGCAGCTTCGAAGAACATGGAAATTGTGCGGAGGTTCGTCTTCCCTTTCGAAATCATCCCTTTTGACGAGTTTGCTTGCAATTCTTACGGGATCATAAGATATCAACTTGAGAAACGAGGCCAGCCAATCGGGCCAATGGACCTTCTCATTGGCGCAATAGCCCATGCTCACAAATTTACCCTAGTAACAAATAACGAGAAGGAATTCAGACGGATAAAAGGGTTAAAAGTTGAGAATTGGTTGTAATCTCTTTTCCCTATACGCCATTATTCCACCACTCCAACCTACCCAGGGCGATTAAGCCTTTCAGCAGTGCATTCTTTCATAATTCAAAATTTATCTGCCTCAGGCAGATTCACAATTGCCACTGCCTATTACCTCAAGCTCAACACCGTCGAGCGACCCTCAGGCCCTGAGGCGCCTATTGCTTCCTAGCCTTCTAGCCCGCCTGACCGTCGGGCAGGCTTTCTAGCCTCCCAGTCTTCATCATCCCCAATTCAAAATTCAACATTCAAAATTAGCATTCCCTCCTTCACTTTTGCTGATAGCTGACGGCCGAAAGCTGACCGCCAAATATATGTAATCTCTTTCCACCTTGGCAAAAAATTACACACATAATTTGGCAACGATTTACACACTTTTTCTTGTAGACTGTGGATAAAGTCTTTAGGGCTTTTTTGCCTCTTATAACATATTGAAATGCCAGCGGAAATAAAATTCCAATTTTTTGATCAATTGATGTCAAAAGGGCACGCCCCTTGCTGTGTAAAGAGAGCGACTTGGTTTTATTTGTGCTCAAGAAGATCTGAATTCCTTGGGGGTACGAAGGGAGTTGAGATCTTAATAAGAGTAAGACGTAAGAGCGGATCGAGAACTCAAGCTGGGAGGAGGGGGTGAGAATAAGTTTCAGGATAGTACTCAGAACTGATCGTAACACGGAACCCAACAAGCCCAATAAACCCAACAGACCCAATAAACTCAACAAACTGAATTAACTCAACAAACCCACTAACTCAATAAACTCGATAAACTGAATTGGAGGTATGTTTAATGAAAAAGTTATTTTTCTTTTTAGCAATCTTATCTTTCTTGGCTGTACCGATTGCTACTAATGCTACATTTTTGGGAACAGGAACTCTTAAGGTAGGATGGTCCGAGCCTGTAGCTTTCGGATGGTATGCCGATTACGACGGCCAAGTCGTAAGTTCTGATTTTGGATATACTACCGACTGGGAAGAAATCTTTTGTGTATCAAAGGATTCCGGGCAGTCCACGGAATACGTAGAGTTTTATACGATAGGCCCGGAGAGTAACTTAGCGAAAGCAGGCTGGATAGCTGATAATTGGACCGACTGGGGTGCAACTGATGAGATCAAGGGTCAGGCCCAGCAAGCTGTATGGGCTATCATGGGTATGGTGGCCTCTAGTTCCCTCAGTGGGATTGCCAAAGAGATTTATAATAATGCTTCGGTGGTGGGCACTTATAATCCAAGCTGGTACTTGGCAGTAGGTTTCGTAGACAGTAGTAAGGCCACCAAGGCTCAAAACTATCTCACTCCCGTTCCCGAACCAGCCACCATGCTCCTTTTCGGCATAGGACTGTGTGGATTGGCTTTTGTTGGAAGGAAGAAGCTGATTAAAGGATAAAGCACAAAGGATAAAGGAGAAAAGGAGGCGAGTGTTCCTTACGGACCTTTGGCCTTTCACCTTTATCCTTTTTTTCAGATTCGAAGGGCATATCATTCTGCCCCCTGACTTCTCTGATCTGATTTTGCTGATCGCTGAGAGCTGAAAGCTTTTTATTCTGACTCCTGGCTCCTATTTTTCGGTGAACGGTAAACGGTCAACAGTGAACGGACAACCTAACTATGCCTTTACTTCTCAAACACTACTTTAACCCTTTACATATCTACTGCCGCCTCCGAGACATGGGACTTGGCAAAGGAACCGCTCGATTCCTTTGCAGACTTTATGAAAAGATGATTTTTAAGCATTTTGTGTCGAATGTGTAGTTAGATGGCCGGGATGCTGGAAAGCGAGGAGGTTTACCCGCCTCTGGCGGACTGGAAGGCTGGGATCCAAGTAAGCTCATAGTGGGTGCCCTTCGGGCGTAGGTGAAAGGTGATCTGTGAACAGTCAACAGTGAACGGCGAACATCTTCTGACTTTTAACTTTTTGCTTTAGCTGATAGCTGAATACTGACAGCTTAAATGCAGTGAACACTCAACGGACAACGGTGAACAATATGGAGCTGATCCGCGACCACGGGGGACGCCGCTCAGGCATTGATAGAAGGCGATTTTCTTACTCCAGCCATATCCCCGAAAGGAGGAGTGGGCGGGAGCGACGCAGCGGTAAAGACCGGCGTAGCGGCCTGGATAGGAGAAGCGGTAAAGACCGGAGGGCAGGAGAAGAGCGAAGGAGAGGGATCGACAGAAGAGGCGCATTCGCAGCATAAACATTGCATGAATTCAGAGGCAGGTGAAGTACTGAATCGTACCGACCCTGCCTTCTTTTATTCCGGCTCCTACCCCCTATATTTCTAGGAGCCTTGCCTTTGGCCTCGTCTCTTTACCTTTTATTATCTATTGGTCCAAAGGAGGCTGATAGCTAATAGCTAAATTTCTTTGACATATATAGATGAGTATGTAAAACTTTTCCACATTATGGAATATGTTTTATTAGGTAACCATCCCTCTATAGAGAAAATCCGGGAGCTCATAACTGTAGTCTCGGACACGGCCTTTAATGTACTTATCACAGGCGAGACCGGCACAGGCAAGGAAGTGGTTGCGCGCCTTCTTCATTTAGCCTCTCCCAGGCGTAATAGAAAGTTTATTAAAGTTAATTGCGCCGCTCTTCCCCTCACATTGCTTGAAAGCGAGCTTTTTGGTTATGAAAAAGGGGCGTTTACAGGGGCTGAGAGGTTTAAGCCCGGAAAATTTGAGATAGCCTCGGATGGGGTTATCTTCCTTGACGAAGTAGGTGACATGCCTCTGGTGCTGCAAGCCAAGCTTCTCCAGGTGCTCCAGAGTGGAGAGTTCTCCCGGCTGGGGGGTACAAAGGATGTAAAGGTGAATGCCTGGGTGATTGCTGCCACTAATCATAATCTTGACAAAGATATGCGCGAGGGGCGGTTTAGAGAGGACCTTTTCTATCGCCTCAATATCATCAGGATTGAAATTCCACCCTTGCGGGAGAGAAAAGAGGATATTGCCCTACTCACCGATTATTTTATTCAGAAACACAGAAGGGTATTAAGGATTAAGGAAAGGTTCAAACTGGATGGAGATCTCTCAAAGCTCTTTCATGAATATCACTGGCCCGGCAATGTGCGCGAACTTTCAAGCACGGTGTTACGCCTGCTTGTGGGAGATGACCCTGATACCATACGATTGGAATTTTTGCGGAACATGGAGGCGGATGGATTTCCCGTTGATAAGAATACCATATCGGTTCCAAGGGAAATTGTAGAACCTTCATCCGAGGAAGAAAGCAGAGCTCCTGAATCTTTGCGATCATTGAAAGACCTTAAGGCCCAGGCAACGAGGCATATTGAGGCGAGAGTGATCCGGCACGCCCTAGAGGCCACAGGCTGGAACAAGAGAAAGGCCTCGCGACTTCTTAAGATCAGCTACAAGGCGCTGTTTTATAAAATGAAAGATCTGGGCATTGAAAATAGGCAGCAGTAGGCATTATGATCATTCCGCTGCACGGTACTTGAGGAGGTAAGACAGGAGGTGGCAATGTCAAACGCCAAAATCCAAATGACAAGAGGAAACCGCTAGGACAAGGAGGCAGGAGGTAAAGTGTGGCAATCAGGTTTCAGCCATTACCTGTCAGTGAAATCAAGGAGTCAGACGTTAGAAGGCTACAGAATAAAGGGCAAAGAAAAACTTTGGCATTAAGACATTTGGAATTCATTTGATATTGGTCAATTTGATATTTGACATTGAACGCGATTTGCTGGTGGGTGATTCCTGACTCTCATGGAGGATTGAAAATGCATTCTTTTAACAAGTCCGTTAGAATTCCGGTATCTGTACTTATATTGGTATTGGGAGTGTTCTTCACGCGACTCACATGGGCCGGAGATAAAGCAACGTCTTCCCACTACCGCATCGGGCCCAATGATATTTTGCATATCTATGTATGGAAGGAGCCTGACCTTACGCGCGATGTAACGGTGATGGCCGATGGCCGCATCACGTTTCCTTTGATTGGAGAAATTCAGGCCTCAGGCAAGACCGTGGGTGAGTTAAAGCAGGTTATTACTCAGAAACTCAAGAAATACGTGACCGCTCCTGAGGTAACGGTTATTGTTAATGAGAGTCGCAGCCGTACTATTTATACTATTGGGAAGCTCAACAGGCCCGGGCCTTATCCTCTTGTTCCTGGGATGACTGTGCTGCAGGCCCTTTCTACGGCAGGCGGTTTTGCCGAATGGGCCGATACCAAGAACATCATCATTGTTCGACGCAAGGGAAACAAGGAAGTCCAATTGCATTTCAACTACAAGGACTTTATCTCTGGTAAGAACCTCAGCCAGAACATCCTCCTGAAACCGAACGATACGATAGTGGTTCCATAAAAAACAATGACAAATGACAAAATCCAAATATCAAATAAAAAGCCATGGGAGCTTAGGTCTAGGCTACATCATCATGGGATAGGGGTTAATCCTCCCTATTAATTATGTGTGGCAGCCCTACCTGCTAGCAATCTGTGGCGAACTATGGGTGATAGGTTTACGCATCTGTTATGTGTGACACGTATGGAAATACAGAGAGGGTGAGCAGGAATAATAAGTACGACCTGGAAGAGAGGACGGCTTTGTTCGGAGAGGCGGTCATAGAATTTGCCAGGTCTTTGCCTAAAGACGTTATTAACCTGGAGTTAGTGAAGCAGATAGTGAGGTCTGGGACGAGTATTGGTGCAAACTATATGGAAGCGGATGGTGCTGAGTCGAAAAAGGATTTTCGCCACAAGATTGCCATTTGTAAGAAGGAGGCGAAGGAAACTAAACACTGGCTGAGGATGATCGTCAAGGCAAATCCAGAAAGAAAAGAGCAATGCCGTGTTCTTTGGCAAGAGGCCCAAGAACTGACATTGATATTTTCGTCGATTTTGAGTTCTTCCAGACGAAACAAGAAAGAGAAATAGTACTTCCGAAAAAGACATAGATTTTTTGTGGTTTGAGATCAGATTTGATTTCAGGTGGTTGGGAAGGGCCTTCCTGGTTCAGGAGCTTTGATATTTGACATTTGGATTTTGGCATTTGACATTTTACCATTCTGGAACAATTTTGTTTTTAAATGGCTAGTGGTTAGGTGTGGGCCCTGAAAGGAGGATCAAATGACAAAAAGATTACCAAGATTCGTTTTTCTTGTAATTTTTCTTGCATTGGTTGTGAATACGCTCTCTTTTGCTCAATCTCATTTCGATTTCACTCCCAGCATTGCTGTGTCAGAGACTTACGATGACAATATTTATCTGGACCCTGATCACGAAACGTCCGATTATATTACTACAGTGACGCCTCGGATAAGCCTGGCCCTGGTGAAGCAGTACACACGGGTGGAGTTGGCCTATGCCCCCAGTTTTGTATGGTATCAGGATGAGGATGATAATAACACCACGAGACATACGGCCACACTGACCTTTGGCCAGCAATTAGGAAGCCACCTGCGTTTTGACTTGACTGATACCTTTTATAGATCAGAAGAGCCTATTGAAGAGACAGAAGGCATCGTTGGGGTAAGACACACAAGAAGGAGTTACAAGAGAAATAGCGGAGAGGCGAGTCTCAGCTACCAGTTTGGCCCAGACAATCATTTTTCACTGGGTTACCGCCAGAGCTATCTCGAAAATGACGATCCAGATGTGGATGATGGCCGTGAACAGAGCCCTTTTGCCGATGTTATATTTTGGATTAATGAGGCCAATGGTATAGAACTTGGCTATGAATATACAAAGGCTGATTTTTGGCGGGAGCGTGGTGAGGCTGGCGATGATTACACCGGCAACAGTGCTTCTATTACGTACCTCCATCGATTTGGCCCTCATATTACCATCTCGCTCGGCTATACTTATACAGATCGGGATTTTGATGGAGACACAGAGGACTATAAGATTCACGAAGGGAACTTTGGCTACGAACAAAGCTTTTCCCCAAACTTGAGCCTTTCCCTAGGTATTGGATACTTTGTCCAGGACAATGACGTCTCTGATAATGAAAAAGGGTATTCCTATGATCTATCTGTTACCCGGAGGATAGGAGAATATACCAGTATGGTGGTAGGCGGTGCTGGAGGATGGAATGAAGCCTATTTGGAGGCAGAAAGGCGAGGGTTCAGCAAATACTGGAGCGGCAATGCCAGGATTGAGCGCCAGATTCTGGAACCTTTGAGCCTTTATTTTGGAGGAAGTTACCGAAAGGATAAGGACGATACGGGACGCACCTGGAGGACAACAAGGGGAAATGTGGGACTTAGATATTCCTTCTTGCGGTGGTTCAGTGCAGGTCTTGAGTATGCCTATGCCAAGAGGGACGACGACGTCAATGCCGATGATTATACCAACAACCGCGTGATGTTCACGGTCTCCGCAAGTAAGTTGATTAGGTGGTAAGCCATGCAGGCTAGCAGGCTATAAGGCTTGAACGGTTGTAGGCTGGAAAGCTGGAATACTAATGGAACGTTGGGAAAATCTGGAGATATGGAAGCTGGCAGATGATCTTGCACTTAGACTATATCTGGTAACCAAGGGGTTCCCGAAAGATGAACTATATGGAATAACTTCCCAGTTAAGGAGGGCAGCTCTGTCTGTCCCTAGCAACATTGTAGAAGGATATTCTCGAAAAGGGGACAAGGAGTTAAGCAGGTTCATAAATATTAGTTTGGGTTCTTTGGCTGAGACAAAATATCTCCTGAAGTTTGCGAAGAAGTTAGCCTTGTTAGATGAGAATGATTATGAGGAATTAAGTAGAGGGTATGAGGAGCTAGGTAGGAAGCTATGGAAATTCTACGAAGCTGTTCGAAGCTAAAGGCTTCCAAGCCTCCCGGCCTCCCAGCTTCCCAGCTTCCCAGCTTCCCAGCTTTCTAGCTTCCCAGCTTCCCAGCTTCCTAGCATCCTAGCTTCCTAGCCTTCTAGCGTCCCAGCATCCTAACTTGCTACAAATATCTTAGAAGGACTACTTATGGAACAGACACTTAATGTTACCAAATACATTGACATGGCTCTTCGCAGGAAGTGGTGGATTATTATCCCTTTTCTTCTGGTATTACTTGGCGGGATGACATATCTTCTGAGTGCTTCTAAGGTGTACCAGGCAGAGACATTGATTTTTATTCAACCCCAAAAGGTTCCTGAGGAATACGTCCGTGCTATTGTTACCACAAGCGTTGAAGACCGGCTTAAGACCATAACTCAACAAGTTACCAGTCGGACTAACTTGGAAAATATCATCAAGCGGTTTAATCTGTTCAGTGAGAGAAAAAGATTGCATTTAGAGGATAAAGTTCAACTGATGAGAGAAAGAATAAAGGTAGAGGTGAGCCAGCCAAGCAGAAGGCGGGGAAGTGAAGTAAATTCCTTCACCATTTCTTTTCAGTATACAGATCCTAGAAAAGCCGCAGAAGTCACGAATGCTTTGGCCTCCAATTTTATATCTGAAAACCTAAAGATGAGAGAAACCCAGGCCATTGGAACCTCCTCATTTTTGGCCAATGAACTTGCTTCGGTGAAAAAGCGTTTGGCCGAGAAAGAAGAAGAACTAAAGCAATATCGTGTTAAGTATATGGGGGGACTCCCGGAACAGCTTCAGACAAATTTGAGTATTTTGGAGAGGCTGCAGGCCCAATTGGATCAATACAATGAAAACTTGCGGGACGCTGAAAACAGAAAAATATTGCTGCAACAACAGATAGCTGACGCTAAAGCTTCTCAGAGTCTTGAAGCTTCAAGATTAGCGACTCCCAGCAAAACAGAAAAAAATAACTTGCCAGCCTTGAAAAGGCAACTTGCGATGCTGGAGAGTAGGTATACCTCTAATCATCCTGATGTGATTCGGTTAAGGGAAACTATTAAGAAGCTCGAAGCTTCGCAGGAAAATGCCCAAACTGATGAGGTCCAGCCTTCCAGATTTTCATCCACCACACCTGACATCACCCTAACGCTCAGGAGACAGTTAGATGAGGTGAATTTGGAGATAAAGCGGTTGAAGTCAGAAATCACGGACACACGGTCACAGATTGCACTGTATCAAAAGAGAGTCGAGGAAACCCCAAAACGTGAGCAGGAACTACTTGCCCTAAATCGTGATTATGAAAATCTGAAAGAACTCTATAATTCTCTTTTGAGCAGGAAACTTGAAGCCGAGATTGCTGTCAGCCTCGAAAAAAAGCAAAAGGGCGAACAGTTCCGTGTGATTGACCCTGCAAAGGTACCGAACAAGCCCATAAAACCAGATATAAAAAAGATCGTGCTCATGACGTTTGTTCTGGCTATTGGCTTGGGAGGTGGCCTGGCATATTTTGTGGAAATGATGGACACTTCATTTAAAGATCCGGAGGAAGTGGAAAAGGAGTTAGGCCTTCCCGTGCTGCTGAGCCTCCCAATCCGGTACACCGAACGTGAACTGAGGCGCATGAAAGCGAAAAAGGTTCTGGCCTACGCGTCGGTAAGTATCGGTTTCCTTGCATCAGTATTCGGTATCCTCGTGGCTACCAAAGGGCTGGAGAAGAGCATTCAGTTTTTTACTGATTTCATAGGACATACAGGAGGATGAAACGAGAAGCGGTAAGCCTTTTAATGACAAATGTCAAAGGCCAAATGACAAACCAAAGAAGCTTGCTCGCCGTCTTCCTGGCGGGGACAAAGGAATTAAGTGTAGTCAAGCGCTGGGACTGGGCCTCTCGGCCCTCGAGGCAGAAGGCAAATAAGGAAGAAAGGCATGAAGGATTCTGTGAACGGTTAACGTTTAACCTTTGGCCTTTTACCTTGTAGGCTGATTGCCGATCGCTGACAGCTGATAGCTTACAAAATAGCAGTCAGTAGTCAGAAGACAGAAGAAAAGAACTTAGGACCTGATGCTATAAGGTCCCTCGGCTGCGCTGAGTTTAAGGTTAGATGCAATAGAGATTTGAGCTCTTGGGTTTAGGCTTCGCTAGGGCTACCTGGCGGGTGAAGCGCTTTCTGTATGCATGTTGGGCGATTGATTGCATGGAGCGTTGCTTCTATTATGGGCTTCCAGGAAACCATCTAGAATACGCTGGTAGGAGAAGCGAAGATTGACATTTGAAGTAATCGGAGAAATAGAGAGCCAAGAGCTCATCGCCAAGGGCACATCAATTCGCGAACTCAAACGGCTCGAAAGAGTCTATGGAAAAGGACAATGGAGGAAATTGAAGGGAAGAGCAAGGGTGAGATTTTCAAATGGCACAATAAGATTAGTGGAAATTCATTGGTACGAGGCACATGGAATAGGGAAGAAAGAGTTTAAAATCAAGCATATTTTGGAGAACTCATGAGAATATTAGAATTTGTAATATGTGTTGACAATAGCAAGTATCCAGCCTCCTTGGAAAAATGGAAAATATATCCTTTGGTAGGTAAGGAGGAGGCCTTAGGTCTAATCCGCGTTGTGGACGAATCTGGAGAAGATTATTTATATCCAGAGGAGCTTTTTGCAGGGATACAACTACCTTCTGTTGCCAGAGAGAAAATACGAAAGGAATACCACAAAAAGGGTTATTGAACTTCTAGCTCCTGACTTCTGAATTCTTTGATTTTGCTGATAGCTAGCTTTTTTCCTTTAATCTTGCACCTCCCGCGCCGTGGGCAAGTTGACCGCTGATTGCTGAAAGTTTTTATTCCGTGAACAGTGAACCGTGAACGGTTAACGTTTTAACCTTTAGCCTTTGGCCTTTTACCTTGTAGGCTGATTGCCGATCGCTGACAGCTGATAGCTAAAAATGTATACAGCTTTTTACAACTTAACCGAAAAACCCTTTAACCTCACCCCTTCGCCCCGTTATCTATATCTGGGCGAGGTGCACAAGGAGGCGCTTGCCTTTTTGACTTATGGGGTTGTGGAGCGAAAGGGTTTCATCCTTCTTACGGGAGAGGTTGGCACTGGCAAGACCACCATGGTCCAGACCCTGCTTGCTAACCTGGACAAGAACGTGGAGCGTGTATATATATCTAATCCTCTCCTTTCTACACAGGATTTTATCGATTATCTGGCATTTTCTGCATTTAAGAGAAAAGTTCGGTTCAAGTCCAAGGCGGACTTCCTTGTAGAATTTGAACAGTTCCTAAAAGAGTGCTTGCAGCATCAAAAGACTTTTCTCCTGATTATTGATGAGGCCCAGAGGCTTTCGTTCTCCTTATTAGAGGAAATCAGGCTCCTTTCAAACATGGAGACTGCTGATGAGAAGCTAATAAACATATTTCTTGTGGGACAACCAGAGCTTAACGAGAGGATTGCAGAGCCACGCTGCCGAGCCCTTCTGCAGAGAATTAGCGTGAGGCACCATATACGGCCATTGGATCTGGAAGAGACGAGGGAATATATAATGACTCGGCTAAAGATAGCCGGTTGTCATGAAGGAGGGAAAATATTTCCCAGGTCCACTATTAAGGCCCTGTACGAGTACTCTGAAGGCTACCCTCGGATGATAAATATCTTGGGTGATAATGCCCTGTTGCTGGGCTATGCGCGAGAAAAGCACAAGATCACGCCGGGCATGATTCGAGAATGCTATGAGGAGATTAGGCTCAAGGATCATCCCAGGAAAGAGGTCATAAAAAAGATAGCTGATGATAAGATGGCCTTGCCCATTTCCAGGACTAGGTACAAGTTTTGGAAATGGGCTGCAATACTGTTACTCATTGCGGCAATAGGAGTACTCGCGGCCTATTTGAAACAGGATGTGGTAAACAAGCTCGGTCAAAAAGCCCGAATGCTTTTACCCCCGCATAAAGACGTCCAGCCCGTGCCACAGCCCTCCGTCACGGAAATGCCTGCAAGGCCCCTACCCGAAACATTTAAAGAACAACCGCAAAAGATCGATGAAAAAGGGGGGCCTATAAGTGAAGAGGAAGCTCAATTAAGCGCGGACTTGCCCCAAGAAAAACAATTAGAGGCTGAGCTGTCGCCGAAAGGCCCTCCACCCCAGACCATAGGCCTTGTAGAAGAAGAGAGCCCTATTCAGTCTGGACGAACCATCGTTGTCAAACGGGGCGATACTCTGGCCCAATTGGCAACAGAGGTATACGGATGGGCGGACCAAAAAGTGTTGAATTTGATACAAAAGCACAATCCCGAAATTCGTGATGTTAATCAGATCAGGATTGGACAGAAGATCTTTTTCCCTCCTTTGTCAGCTACGGAGGCAGCCCCGATTTACACAGTCCATATTGCCTCTTATAGACCCTTTGCATCAGCAAGGGAAGAGTTTCAGCGGCTTACGGCTGAAGGTTATGAGGCCTATATCATACCCGTCAATGATGCTGAAAAAGGTAGGGTTTACCGTATCACTTTGGGCAATTTTGATGACCTGGAGAAAGCAAATACTTATGCAGCTACTCTAATCCAAAACGGAGTCACCGACTACGCCAAACCAATGCAGTTGGAGGTAAGATAAGTTTCGCAGGAGTCAGGAGGCAGAAGATAGAAGCCAAGAAGGAAGAATTTTGTATTCTGGAAAGAGCATAGCAATAAGAGGGTACTGAAGAAGCACGACTGAAGGGTAATAATTTGTTAGAGGAGAAGGGGAAAACGAACAACAAAGCAAAGAGTTTTGAGGACTTACTAGTATGGAGAAAAAGTCACGATTTTGTTCTTGAAATTTACAAATTCACCAAGGAGTTCCCCAAGGAAGAGCTGTTTGGACTTGTGCCGCAAATGAGGCGGGCTGCTGTTTCAATTCCCGCCAACATTGCCGAAGGATTTAGAAGAGCTGGCAAACAGGATAAACTAAGATTCTTTAACATTGCTGAAGGTTCCATTGAGGAAGTAAAGTATTATTTGATCTTAGCCGAAGACTTGGAGTATGCTGAGACAAAGGAGTTAAGAAAGGCACTTTCTGAGATTAGCAGACTGTTGTGGGGGTACATGAATTCCATAAGGGCAGGAATGGAAAAGTAGACAGCTGGCTCCTATCTCCTTAGTTCTGCCTCTTGTCTCCTGATTCCTAACTCCTGACTTCTTGCGAAGCAATGCGGAGCAAACCATGGGCAAAATTTCCGATGCATTGGAAAAGCATCAAAAAGAAAATAAGCTGAAAGTGGACCGTGTGCCATTGGGGCAACCTGTTTCCTCTGGGAGAGAAAAGCTAGGCCCCTCTTCTCCGACAGAGATAATAAAAGCAGGCAAGTACAGTCCCAAGCTCGTTGTGCTGTCAGCCCCCGATTCTATGGATGCAGAGAATTTCAAGATTCTAAGGTCCCAAATATTGTTTCCCAAAGATGGCAAGAGACCTAGGGTGATTATGGTTACTAGCGCTCTTCCAGGGGAGGGCAAAACCTTTGTGGCATCAAATCTTGCAGTGAGTATCGCCCTTGGCTTCGACGAATACGTCTTATTGGTGGATTGTGACTTCCGAAGACCAACGGTTCATAGGATGCTTGGGATCTCGGCCTCTAGGGGGCTGCATGAACATTTGATAGAGCATGTTCCTCTCGAAGATCTTATCTTTAAAACAGGTATTGGAAAACTATCAGTGCTAACGGCTGGGAGCCCTTCTCCAAACCCTTCAGAATTGCTCGCATCCCGGGCGATGCGCAACTTTCTTGAAGAAGTAAAGAACCGTTACGATGACCGATACATAATTATTGATTCAACCCCGGCTCAGGTTACTGCTGAAGCCAACGTGCTGAGCCAGTATGTTGACGGGATCATTTTTGTAGTAATGGCAGAGCGCGCTCCTAAGGAAGCCATCCAGCGCAGCATTGATAACCTGGGAAAGGATAGGATTTTAGGGGTTGTTTTCAATGGGTATAATCAAAGCTACAGGGGCTATAGAAAGTATTATAAGAGATACTATAAGCAATATGGGGTTTAGGGGGTAGGATGAGTGCTATAACTCATGGAAGCTCTGTATTCTGACTCCTGACCTTCTCCAGCCTTGCTGATAGCTGAGTGCTGTCTAGCTAGCCCGCGGCCCAGCATCCTAGCTTCTCTGGTTTGGCTGACCGCTGGTAGCTGATTTAAACCTTGAACTTTGAACCCTGCCTACAGCAGGCAGGCTTGAACATTGGACATTTGCCGATAGCTTAAATATATGTAAAAATTTACCCAATGATATATGTAAAAATTTACCAACTATAGTAATCATTTTCACACACATATATCCTATCTACTCACTTCGATTTCAATTTAACTATATGAAATAAAAGGGGTATTTAGAAATTGGCATAAAGATTACGTTTTGGCATCTGTCTTGCTTACCTAGAGTTGAACTTAGAGTTAACGTAAAAATGTTGATTGTCGCTGCTTGGTGCCGAATTGATTATGTAAGGCGGCAATATTTTTGTGAGAGGACAATTACAACTGAAAAATCAATATGTTACGTATTCGGGTCAAATGTAACCGAAGGGGGCGGAGCCTGCCCTTCCGGGCAATATGCCCGCGGCTTGACAGCTAGACCGCAAAGCAGCTAGGTGGCTTTCCGTGTTTTTAAGGAGAAAGCTTCCTAGCCTCCCAGCTTCCTAGCTTCCTGGCTTCTAGGCTGCTCAGCAGCCAAGCGTCCAAACTCCTAACTTTCCTCCCATGCTCCCCACTCTCACCATTGGTGAAGTAAGTCGCAAGCTCCACGTTTCCCAACATACATTGCGTTTTTGGGAAAAGGAACTCGAAGGTGTATTGACTCCCTTGAGGACCAAAGGAGGGCAAAGGCGATATGGGCCCGAGCACCTCTCTATCATTGAAGAGATAAAGGACTTAAAAAGCAAAGGCTTGAGCCTTGCTGAGATCAAAGAGAAAATGGGAGGGCCGGATACATCGAACAACCCAAGCCTCGAGATCGTTGATAGGGTCGCAAAAGAGATCGCCGAGTTGGTCAGGTTGGCACTACACAGCTTTCTCCAGAGGCAAGGATCATGAAGCTACCCGGCCTAGTGTTCTTGCATTTCTCGCGTTAACCTTTTTCTAGCTTTTCTCGCATTATACGTTTCTCGCATTCAACCTTTCTCGCGTCCTTACAGACCGAATAGACCAAAAAACGCTTTCTAGGTTCCAGCCTCCCAGCTTCCTAACTTATGGGACCCAACAAACTCAATAAACTCAACAAACTCAACAAACTCAACAAACTCAACAAACTCAATAAACTCAACAAACTCAACAAACCCAACAAACTCAACAAACTCAACAAACCCAATAAACTCAACAAACCCAATAAACTCAACAAACCCAATAAACCCAAGCAACCCAAATAACCCTAAACCCCACAAACCTAGGAGTCTAATCCATGAATGTGCCATTTCTCGATCTAAGAATTCAATACAGACAGATCGAACAAGAAGTTCTTCCCATGCTTACTGAAGCCATGAACAATGCTGCCTTTGTGGGTGGCCCTCAGGTATCAGGATTTGAGGAAGAGTTCGCTCAATTTTGTGACAGCCAATATTGTGTTGGCGTAGGCTCTGGTACTGATGCCCTCCGCTTTGCTTTGATTGCTGCTGGTATTGGCCCGGGAGACGAGGTGATCACCGTTCCCAACACCTTCATTGCCACCACAGAGGCCATTTCCCAAGTGGGAGCCAAGCCCGTGTTTGTTGACATCGATCCTGACACATACAACATGGACCCTCAAAAGCTTTCTACGTTTGTTGAACAGAAATGCTTTTTTGACGACTCAACAAATCAACTAGTCAACCAGTCAACCAATCGCCCGGTTAGGGCTCTTCTCCCCGTCCACCTTTACGGCCAGCCTGCGGATATGGATCCCATTGTGGACCTGGCCGAAAAATATGGCCTTGTGGTCATAGAGGATGCCTGCCAAGCCCATGGGGCTCTTTATAAGGGAAGAAAAGCTGGCTCCATAGGGCGAATTGGGTGCTTCAGTTTTTACCCTGGCAAGAACCTTGGGGCCTATGGTGAAGGTGGGGCAGTAGTAACACAGGATGAGTCCATTGCCCAAAAGATTAGAATGCTTCGCGACCACGGTCAGGCAAAAAAATATTACCATGAGTTTGAAGGATATAATGGGAGACTGGATGCAATCCAGGCAGGCATTTTAAGGATTAAACTGAGGCGTCTTGAGGAGTGGAATAATGCTCGCCGCAGAAATGCCTCTTATTACAATGAACTTTTGTCTGAAGTTCCAGGCGTCAAAGCCCCTATTGAGGCTGACTATGCTAGGTCAGTTTACCATCTGTATGTAATCCTTGTAGAAAACCGCAATGAACTGCAGGTTTTTCTTGGGGAAAAGGGGGTTGCCACTGGCCTCCATTACCCCGTACCTCTTCATTTGCAGGAGGCCTATAGACATCTCGGGTATGAAGAGGGCTCTTTCCCAGTTGCAGAACAAGCAGCCAGGAAGTTGCTGTCCCTTCCCATGTTCCCTGAATTAACCCGGGAACAAATTGAGTATGTAACTACCTGCATAAAGGAATTTATGGATACGAATTGAGCTATCAGCTTTTTTTAAGTTTTCAATTCATCGCAGTCTAGCTGTCCGGCTTCCTAGCCTCCGAGCTTTCTGGCTTCCAAGCAATGATTTATTCAACATTGAAAATTAGAGGTATGCTTGCTAGCCTTCCAGTCCGCCAGAGGCGGGTAAACCTCCTAGCTTTCCAGCAGTGATGTCATTCAAAATTAAACATTCAAAATTTATCTGCCTCTGGCAGATTCATAATTAGCGGAAGGCCGACAGGCTGCCTAGCTTTTTACCCGCCATCTTTTTGGCGGGCCCAGCTATTATGCTTTTCTCGCTTTAAACTTTTCTCGCGGTAAATTTTCTTGCATTCAACGTTTCTCACTTTTCTCGCTTTAAACTTTTCTCGCGGTTATACAAACCCAATTAACCCAATAAACCGTGGTAACCCAACAAACTAAGGTACCCAATGAACCCAACAAACCATGGTAACCCAATTAACCCAATTAACCCAATTAACCGTGGTAACCCAACAAACCCCTTTCGGAGGTAAGCCATGATCAAAATAGGATTAATAGGATTCGGTTACTGGGGCCCAAACCTTGCCCGTAACTTCAACGCTCACCCGGATCTCGAGCTCCATTCTATCTGCGATTTCTCAGGTGACCGCCTGGAAGTGGCAGGCAGGTTATATCCCCAAACACGTCTTGTTGACAATGTGGAAGATTTTTACCGTGACACTGCCCTTGATGTAGTGGCCATTGCCACCCCAGTCTCCACACACTATGAGCTTGCAAAACGAGCCCTTGATGAAGGCAAGCACTTGTGGCTTGAAAAGCCCATGACCGAAAAGGTGGAGCAGGCAGAAGAATTGATAGAGCTGTCTGAAGCCAAGGGCAGGACCATGTTGGTGGACCACACCTTTGTATATACAGGGGCGGTGAGGAAGATTAAGGAGATCATTGAAAAGGGCGAGTTGGGAGATCTCCTTTATTACGACTCCACAAGGGCCAACTTGGGTTTGTTCCAGCAAGATGTAGATGTCATATGGGACCTTGCACCCCATGACATTTCCATTATGGACTATCTCATGCCTGTCAAAAAGCTTGCAGTCTCTGCCACTGGTGCCCATTTCTATGGCAATGGCATTGTGCCAAAGGCGCTGCTTACCATTTATATGGAAGACAACATCATAGCCCACATAAACGTTAGTTGGGTGTCTCCAGTGAAGATAAGGGATACTTTTATTGCGGGAACTTCCAAAATGATTCTTTACGACGACACTCAACCCAGCGAGAAGGTGAAGGTCTACGACAAGGGTGTTGAGCTTTACGAGACCAAGGAAGATCTTTATCATCTTAAGGTGCAATACCGAGTGGGCGACATGTACGCACCCAAGCTGGAAGACCACGAGGCCCTAGCCCTTGAGACCAACCACTTTGTCGATTGCATTAATAATGGGCACAAACCCATAACCAATGGCGAGGCTGGTCTCGAAGTCGTAAAAATACTTGTTGCATCAAAGAAGTCGCTGGATACCAACGGTACACCGGTAGATATCTCGTGAGAAAATTGTTACTTGAGTTCATTGTGTCAATTGAGTTAGTTATATTGTTTGACCTCTTTGAAAACCCAATAAACCCAACAAACCCAATAGACCGTGGTAACCCAACAAACCGAGGTAACTCAATAAACCCAAAGAACCCAAGCAACCCAAAAAACTGAGGTAACTCAATAAACCCAAAGAACCCAAGCAACCCAATAAACTCAACAAACCCAACAAACTCAATCAACTCAACAAACCCAACAAACCCTAAAGTTCTTAACTATGAAGATAACGAAATTTGAAGAAATAGACGCCTGGCAAGAAGCCCGCAAGTTGGTTAAACTCGTTTATGATTCGATTAATAGCAGTGAGAAGTTCCAAAAAGATTTTCGCCTAACCAATCAGATCCAAGGCGCTTCGGTTTCAGCCATGGCAAATATCGCAGAAGGGTTTTCTCGGCGAAGTAACAAAGAATTTACTCAATTTCTATTCATTTCCAAGAGTTCAGCCGCGGAAGTGCAGAGCCATTTGTACGTAGCTCTAGATCAGGGATATATTTCTCAGGAAGAATTCCAGGAGACCTATAAGCAGGCAGAGACAGTATCGAGAATGTGTTCTGGTTTCATAAAGTATCTTAACTCCCAACCCAATAAACCCAACAAACCCAACAAACCCAATAAACTCAATGAACCCAACAAACCCAATCAACCCAATAAACTCAACAAACCCAACAAACCCAACAAACCCAATCAACCCAATAAACTCAATGAACCCAACAAACCCAATCAACTCAACAAACCCAACAAACCCAATCAACCCAATAAACTCAACAAACCCAACCAACCCAATCAACCCAATAAACTCAACAAACCCAACAAACTCAATAAACCCAACGGACCCAACAAACCCTGCAACCCAATAAACTCAACGAACTCAACAAACTCAACAAACTCAACAAACTCAACAAACTCAATAAACCCAAAGAACCCAACAAACCCAAGTAACCTCCGTAAGATCGCACCTGACGTTACCCTCGGCAAAGGTGTCGTCCTCCAAGACTTCGTCAACCTTTACGGCTGCACCATTGACGATGAGACCCGCATTGGCCCTTTTGTCGAAATCCAGAAAAACGCCTTTATTGGAAAGCGCTGCAAGGTTCAAAGCCATACCTTTATTTGTGAAGGCGTGACCATTGGCGATGAGGTCTTTGTGGGTCACGGTGTGATGTTTATAAACGACAAGTACCCTAGAGCTACCAGTGGGTCTGGGGAGCTCCAGACCGAAGAGGATTGGGAAGTTGTTCCCACTATAGTCAAGAACCGGGCTTCCATAGGCTCCAACGCCACAATCCTTTGTGGAATCACCATAGGAGAAGGGGCTATCATCGGTGCAGGAAGTGTTGTGATAAGGGATGTGCCAGACAACACAATTGTCGCTGGCAATCCTGCAAAAGTAATCAGAAAGATAGCGGAATAGGAGTTAGGAGTCAGAAACCAGAAGTCAGGACAATTCAAAATTCAACATTCAAAATTGAAGGTGGCCTCCCAGCCTCCCAGCTTTCTAGCTTCTTTGCTTTTGCTGACAGCTGAACGCTGATAGCTGACAGCCATTGTGCCGCCTCGCTGTCTCGCTGCCTAGCTGTCTGGCTGTCTCGCTTCCCAGCCCTTGTAACTCAACAAACCCAACGAACTCTCGACTCTCTGACTCAATAGACCCAACAAACCCAAATAACTACGGAACTCAACGAACCCAAAGAACCATTGAACTCAATAAACTACGGAGCCCAACAAACCCAGGTAACCCTCTTCCATGACGCGTTTCTACTATAGAATAAAACCCCTCATCCCCCGCTCAGTCCAACTGGCCTTGCGCAGGCTCATGGTTGCAGCCATTAGAAGACGTAAGAGAGCGGTTTGGCCAATAGATCCCTCAGCGGCATCTCCCCCAGAGGGCTGGAGAGGGTGGCCCGAGAGAAAACGCTTTGCCCTGTGCCTGAGCCACGACGTGGACACTGCCTCTGGAGCCTCAAAAGTCAGAGACCTGGCTGAGGCCGAGATGAGATTGGGTTTTAGATCATCCTTTAATTTTGTGCCCGAGCGTTACACTACCCCAACCGAGCTGAGGCAATATCTCAAAGACAATGGCTTTGAGGTGGCAGTTCATGGTCTGGTCCACGATGGCAAGCTCTTTTGGTCAAGGAAGATTTTTGATGAACGGGCCAGACGCATAAATCATTACTTAGAGGAATGGGATGCGGTAGGGTTTCACTCCCCATCCATGCATAGAAACCTTGAGTGGATCCATGATCTAAATATTGAGTATGATCAGTCAACGTTTGATACTGACCCATTCGAGCCCCAGCCCGACGGCGTGGGAACCATCTTCCCTTACGCCGTTTACAAAAACAGCCAACAGCATCGATCATTCAGAGCTCGCCCTGTTTCGCGTCCTGGTGTCCCAGCGTCCCGGTTTCCCAGCTCTTGTAACCCAACAAACCCAACAAACCCAACAAACCCAACAAACCCAACAAACCCAACAAACCCAACAAACCACTCTAACTTTTACATCGAACTCCCTTATACTCTTCCCCAGGATCATACTCTATTTGTGATAATGAGAGAGAAGGACATCTCTATTTGGAAAGAGAAATTAGACTGGGTCGCTGAAAAGGGAGGCATGGCGCTCCTTAACTCGCATCCTGACTATATGAATTTTCGAAACAAACAAAACGGTCTGGAAGAATACCCAGCCAGCTATTACCTGGATTTTTTGACCTATGTGAAAACCAAATACCGAGGCCAGTACTGGCATGCATTGCCCCGCGATATTGCCCGCTTCTGGCGCAGCACCATGGCTCCCTAGCGTCCAGGCATCCTAGCTTTCTCGCTTTTTATCCCCATGTATCTGGACTTTGAGCACATTTTTACCGAACTGACGACCGCAGGGATCGATTTCGTAGTTGTGGGTGGCGTAGCAGTTAATCTGCATGGAATTCCACGAATGACATATGATATTGATTTAATGATCCTGTTTGAGGAAGAGAATATTACGAAAACCATTAAAAAACTTGAACGGTTAGGGACACTCCTAGGGTACCTGTATCATCTGAAGATCTGGTAGATGAGAAGGCGAGGGAGACTTGGATCCGAGAAAAAAATATGAAGGCCTTCACCTTCCAGAACCCTAACCAGGCCATTGCAGAAATAGATTTGTTGATTGACTCCTGTATTCCTTACGAAGATATAAAGCAGAGAGCTATAATGTTTGAGATTGGCAATACTAAAGTACCAGTGGCTTCAATACCAGATTTAATTGAGCTTAAGCTTGGTTCTGGGAGAAGACAGGATCTGTCTGACATTGAGCACTTGCGAAAGCTGTTGGATGACCAGGATGGTTAAAGAGAACAAGGGTTTCAGTTACTACGTTGAGAAGGACCAAATTGAGCGTTATAGGTACTGGCCTGCGCAACGCAAGCTAAAATGGCTCTTTTATGGCAATAAATTGAGAAAAAGCCTCCCCGCTCACATAATCGCCCGTCAACAAGCTTTCAGAAAAGGAAAAATATAAGAACAACATGCCTAATCCACTAGTTATGAGCAATCAGGGCTTCTTACTCATCTACTCAATGAACCTTGTATCTTTAACCTTTCGCCTTTATCCTTGTACCTTTGCTGCTTAGCCGTCTGGCTGCATAGCTTCTATCTCCTGACTCCTTTAGGGGAACAGGGAGGGCGTGATATTGACAATAATCTCTGAACCGAGATATAAGGGTTATAAACTAAAGATGTGATGTTGAAAAATGGCTGAATCTTCTGGACAACAAATAACTCCCGAGCTTTACAGGACTATTATTGCAATAGTCGATGAACGCGTAGGCGAGATCAAGGTGGCGCGTGAGGAATACGACCAGCTTCGCTCTGTAGTAATGCAGCTGGTGAAGGCCCAGGCAAAAACCGAGGATAGGCTTGCAGAGCTGGCCGAAGCCCAGAAGCGCACTGAAACGCGTCTTGACTCCTTGGCACTGAGAGTCGAAGAGCTTGCTGAGGCCCAAAAACGCACTGAGGCACGTGTTGAAGAGCTTGCCGAGGCCCAGAAACGCACTGAGGCCCGCGTTGAAGAGTTAGCCGAAGCCCAGAAAAAGACTGAGGAGATTCTACAAGGTGTATTAAAAGAGCAGAAAAATATGAAAAAAGAGATAGGAGGCCTTTCTGCTACTGTTGGATATACCTTAGAGAATAGAGCAATATCCAGGCTGCCCAAGATTTTAGAAAAGGATTTTGGCATTCGCATTGATTTAATGGACAGGAGATTTATTGAATACCCTGACGGCCAGGAAGAAGAAATCAATATTTACGGCGAAGGCCGAAGCAATGGTGACTTAATCTATATTATTGGAGAGAGTAGATCCCGACTTGGAAAGAAGGATGTGGATAAATTTTTCAAGCGGCTAGGGAGGCTTAGCACCTTTTTTAGAGGTAAAATTATTCCCGTCCTGGTTACGCATCTGGTGAGGCCCAAAGTGGAACGGTACGCTATGGAAAAAATCGAGGGGCTTCTAATTTACAAATCTTTCCAACTTGACGACTGATCGTTTACCCGCCATGTTTGTGGAGTGTTTACCCGCCATCTTTTTGGCAGGTTTACCCGCCATGTTTGTGGCGGGCTAGCTGCTGTCTCATTCAATATTCACCATTAAAAAATTTGGAATTGCATGCAAGTATCGTAGCACTCGAGGAATCGATTTGAAGTGCCCATAGATATTGCCAGCATCCGTCATGCTTTTTCTGAAGGTCAGGTGGAATGGAGACAGCATGCTCTTGTTCGTCTGTTGGAAAGAAATATTTCAATGGAAGATGTAGAGAAAATTGTGGAGAAGGGTGACATTATAGAACAATATCATCCTTCAGGAGGATTGCCCAGTTGCCTCATTTTTGGTAAGGTAGAAGATAAAGTCTACCATGTGGTAATTGCTTGGAATGAGTTGGAAAAGATGGCGTATGTTGTTACTGTTTACACGCCAGATTTGAAACATTTCGAAGAGGATTTGAAAACTCGCAGAAAAAGGGAGACCACACATGACTAGAGAAAGCATTTGCCCTCTGTGCAAGGGAACAATGGGGCCAGGTAAAACCACGTTTACAGTAGACTTCGGGTCCGGACTAGTTGTTTTTCGAAACGTTCCAGCCGATGTGTGTCAGCAATGTGGTGAGGCATGGCTCAGTGATTCTGTGGCATCTTCTGTGGAAAAAATTGTTCAGGAAGCTAGAAGCGGGCAACGTGAGTTTGAGGTCGTCAACCTATCTGCCAAAGCAGCCTAGCTTTCCAGCATCCTAGCCTTCTAGCATGTGTCATTGATTTCTCTGACAGCTGAATGCCGACCGCTGATCGCTTTTATGCTTCCTAGCTTTTGATAAGATTTCTTAATTGAGGATGGTTAATGCAACGGAGGAATATTAATGGATCCAAAAGAAACTATCCTTTCATATGAGGATTATTTAAAAGGCATACCTCGGTTGAAGCCTGAGGAACAGCTGAGGCTAATGGAATTCATTGCAACCAGTCTGAAAAGGGCTCTTTCTGGCAAGAGATATGGACATAGCCTTATGGAATTGGAAGGTCTTGGGGCCGATTTGTGGAATGGCGTTGATGCACAACGATATGTTGATGAGGAGCGCAAATCTTGGGCCTAGCGGAAGAACTGAAAGGGATGCTGATTTTTATCGATACTTCTCCGTTCATTTATTTTATGGAGAAGCATCCGCAATATGGAAAATTGGTGAGACCTGTCTTTCAGATGATTGACGCAGGAGAAATCGAAGCAATTACTTCAACTATTACACTTTTGGAGGTACTGGTGAAGCCCCTACGAGAGGGTAATAAGGTACTGGCCGAAAGGTACCGAGAAATACTCTTGGGTTCTAAGGGCCTGACCACTTATGAAGTAGGTCATGAAGCTTCGCAGATGGCTGCCAATCTCAGAGCAACCTACTCTTTGAGAACTCCTGATGCGTTACAAGTCAGCATAGGTCAATTGTATGGAGCAGAAAAATTTCTCACAAACGATGACCGTCTGAAGGGATTGAAAGAAATTGAAGTTCTGACGCTGCACGATTTCCTGTAACCCAGCCTCCTAGCATTGCAGCATTCGTACTGGAGATTTCAGACTTAACACATAATCACATAACACTTAACACCATAAACCAATAACCAATAACGTATAACAAATAACGTAACTACGGCTGCCCCGCCGCTTTACCCGCCATCTTTTTGGCGGGCTGACCGCTGATAGCTTGATAATTCTGACTTCTAACTCCTGGCTTCTTGGTTCTTTGATCTTACCTTGTGCCTTGAACCTTTTACCTTGTACCTTGCACCTTGTACCTTGCACCTCCCGCCCTACGGGCGGTCTAGCTTCCGTCATTTTTACAAAGAAAAGCAGTTGTGATATATTGTGAAATAAAAAGCGAGGAGACAACGATGGGCCGAGAATTCTATGTGGTAATAGAAAGAGACGAAGATGGCTACTTTGTTGGAGAAGTGCCCCAGCTTCGGGGTTGCTATTCCCAAGGACGGAGCATTGATCAGTTGTTAGAAAATATGCGAGAAGTTATTTCGCTCTGTCTGGAAGAACTCGGGGACGAAGATAAGGCTTTACCAGAGTTTGTAGGTGTGCAAAAGGTAATGGTCAATGACCAAGTTACCGCTTCTTAAGGGGCAAGATCTCATTGCCATACTAGAAAAACATGGATTTGAAGCGATTCGACAAAGTGGCACCCATGTACGCATGAAACATCCGGATGGTCGGGTAACGACAGTGCCTGTTCATAAGGGGCAGAACATCGGAAGAGGCCTGTTGCGCAAAATCTTGCGTGACACAGAACTTAACGTTGAGGATCTCCTTTAGGAATCAGCCGCCTCGCCTGCTAGCATCCTAGCTTCTCTGGTTTGGCTGACAGCTGAAAGCTGATCGCTTTTGTCCCATTCAAAATTCAACATTCAAAATTCAAAATTAGCGGAACGCCGCCTGGCCGCCAAGCTTTATCCTTGAACCTTTTGCCTTGTCCCTTTCGGTCTATGGCCTCCTAGCCTGTTATTCTTGACCAATCTCTTAGAAGTTGATATATAATACATGATATCACCAAGAGGGTGCCAAATATGGGAAACACGAGAACAATTATCACAATTTCAGAGGAGGATAAAAGGTGGCTAGAAAGTTACGGAAAGGCCCACGGCATTTCCCTTGCCGAAGCTATTAGGAAGGGTATTAGAAAGCTGAAAGAAAATGAAAGCAGCGACACGTACCGTTCCATTATTGATAAGACTAAAGGGCTCTGGAAAATGGGTGATGGGCTCAAGTATCAGCGGCGACTTCGAGAGGAGTGGGATAGGTAGTGCTGGAGAGACTTCTGGACTCCGTAATTCTCATTGATCATTTGAATAGCATCGAGCAAGCTACCAGGTTCATCCTAAGCCTTGATCCTGAGAAAACGGCTATCTCTGTTATTACAAGAGCGGAAATACTCGTGGGGATCAAGGAATCTGATGAGGGGCTGGTAAAAGCCTTTTTGGACCAATACCATCTGCTTGGTATCGATAAAGATATTGCGGACCTTGCCGCAACGTTGAGAAGAAACCATTCTTGGAAGCTTCCAGATGCGTTTCAGGCGGCCATAAGTATAAACAATAACATCAAGCTTACAACAAGAAACACCAAAGATTTTGATCCAGCAAAACATAGTTTTATCGAAATCCCATATTCCTTATGAGCTATTTACTTGATATCCTGGCTCTCCAGCTATCACTCCATTCAAGATTCAGAACTCAACATTATCCCTGACCCTGACTGGGCCGAAACATTAAATTCGTGATGGTCTGCCGCCCCGCTGCTTTACCCGCCATCTTTTTGGCGGGCTCGCCGCCTAGCTCTCTGGCTGTTGTCTCATTCAAAATTCAACATTAAGAATTCAGCATTGGTGGAGGGCCTCCCAGCCTCCTAGCTTTCTAGCATCCTAGCATTTTGTCCCTCATGGCTCTTTGCGATTTATACCAAATCTATCAAAATCCTTATCATAACTGTAAAGCACGTTTTGAGGTTCTGCTTCCAGGAGTGCCAGAAGGTAACAGTCGACAATGTCTAATGAGTGTTCCTTCCAAAGAAAGAGCATGCGCTTGATAGTTTTTTTCTCTTTGATCTTGATCCCTCGGTATTTGAGTAAGTCAGTGAGCACCTCTGCTACTCGTGGCCTAGGTATTTTGTAAAAGCTGGTAAGCACGAAAATTACTTGAAACAATACTATTAATTTCAATTCAACCTGAATCTTCCCTTGCTCTAGTTGCACAAAGAAATTGTACAAATTCTTATACTTTGGGTCTTCATCACCTATTAAGAAACGCACAATGACATTTGTATCGATCAATGGAGTCATTCTTTCCACCCTTCTATGTATCCAAGCTCTGTTGCTTTTGTTATGTCGTCCTTCTTCAAAGATGGCCTTGCAGTGGCAACGTCAGCGAAGATGCCATATAACTTCTGAGTTAACGATTTTTTGTCCTCTTTCTGTGGTTTCGCCTTAATAAGGATACCTTGGGGAGTTTCAATTATCTCAACATGGTTGCCTATTTCAATTCCGTACTTTTTCCTTAGCGCGACAGGAATTACGACCTGTCCCTTCTGGAAAACTTTCATTGTCACAGGATCGCTGGTGGCGTTGTCCATTACGTCCCTCCCTTTTCTTGTTAATGAAAGCATGAGTTATACCCAAAACATATCATAGTATAACTGCTAATGTCAACCAACAATTAACCCAAACGGAGCTTTCGGTGTCCAACTGTTGTGACCTAGCAAACCCAAAGAACCCAATAAACACAGTAAACCCAAGTAACTCTTGATCGCCGCCCAGCTTCTTTACTGTTTCACCTTTGTCCTTGAACCTTTTGCCTTGGTCTTTAAGGTCTATGGCTTTCCAGCTTTTTACCCGCCATCTTTTTGGCGGGCCTAGCATCCTAGCCTTCTAGCATCATGTCCCTAACAATAATCAAGTCTTTCCCTAGGTCAAAAGGTAAACTGCTCACCATCAAATATACTGGTACAGAGCACGATATACTATTTACTTACCACTCAATTGAAAGATGCAATAGATGGAATCTGCGACTGGAAGATGTAGCTGAGTCTCTGTTGAATCCTGACGAAGTTCTGCGTGGGCATTCAGGGAGATACATCGCCCACAAAGTTTCCAAGGAGCATCTGATACGAGCTGTCTATGAATACGATGGTGACTTACCAGTGGTAATTACGGTATACTACCCTTATAGCAAACGATACTATAAGGGAGGAGGGATTTATGAAGATAAAATATTCTAAGGATGCTGATGTGTGCGTTATTCAATTGAGGGAAGGTAACCTTGCCGACTCAATTGATCTCAAGGAAGGCGTTATCCTGCATCTTGACAGCGAGGGGAATCCGGTTGAGATTGAAATCCTGGATGCTTCCAAGGTTGTTTCATTTGAAGAAATGACATTTTCAATCCCAAGCCTCAATGTGATAGATTCGATTCCAGTATCTGAGTAATTATGCTAAACAGGATCCCAGTTTTTAGGCTGTTAAGCCGCCCAGCCGCCAAGCTGCCGTGCCTTTCTCGCTTTTCTCGCATTCAACGTTTCTCGCGTTTACACAAACTCAACAAACCGTGGTAACCCAACAAACTAAGGTACCCAATGAACCTAACAAACCATGGTAACCCAATAAACCCAATAAACCCAATAAACCCAATAAACCCAATAAACCCAATAAACCCAATTAACCCAATAAACCCAATAAACCCAATAAACCCAATTAACCCAATTAACCCAATAAACTTTCCCTCTTGGGACAACCTCCTTCTCACTCACCCAGACTATTCCTTCTTCCACACCTCTGCCTGGGCCAGGGTGCTTTATGAATCCTATGGATACACGCCTCTGTATTTCGCGGAGATCGTGAACGGAAAACTGGAAACACTGGTTCCATTTATGGAAATCAATAGCTTCATAACAGGCAAAAGAGGGGTTTCTCTCCCGTTTACAGATTCTTGCCCCATAATTTCACCTGACGAAGGCCGTTTTACTCAATTATTTCACCAAATCGTAGAACACGGAAAACAGGCCAAGTGGAAATACATTGAATTTAGAGGAGGACAGGAATTTTTCCGTAACGAACCGCCCTCATTAACCTATTACACCCATGACCTTGACCTAACAAAAGATGAAGAGGGTCTTCTGGCATCATTCAGAAACAGCACCAAGCGCAATATAAAGAGGGCAGTAAGAGAGAGAGTAAAAGTCCAAATTTCCCATAGTCTCGACTCAGTGAGGCACTTTTTTTTTCTCAACTGCAAGACCAGGAAGCGCCACGGGCTTCCTCCCCAGCCTTTTCGGTTTTTCAAGAAACTCCATGAGCATGTTATCTCCAAGGAACAAGGTTTTGTATGCTTGGCCCAGTATGAAGGAAAAGCCATTGCCGGAGTAATCTTTCTTGTTTTTGGGAAAAAGGCCATTTACAAGTACGGTGCTTCAGACATGAAATACCAGCATTTAAGAGCCAATAACCTGGTTATGTGGGAAGCAATTAAAGAATGTATTAATAAAGGTCGCGAAACACTGAACCTCGGCCGTACAGAACCCCAAAATGAAGGCCTCCTTCAATTCAAAAGAGGCTGGAATCCTGAAGAAAGAAGCATGAAGTACCATAGATATGATTTACGGAACCAAGCCTTTATCAAGGACACGGGCAACCCAAGGGAATCCTACAATTTTTTGAGGCGAATGCCCCTCTGGCTCCTGAACCTCACAGGCACACTACTTTACAAACATGTCGGCTAAACGCTTATAACTATTAACCTGTAACTAGTGACCTGTAACTAGTACCCTGTGACATATAACTTCTGGCGGCGTCCCAGAGTGCTGTTCAGTCTTGCAATTTTTTGTAGAATATAATTAATTGTGTTGTGGCACATGAAGCTTAAGAGTCCGTGGGAGAAATTTTTACTATGACAATATCCCCGAGTGAAAAAAAAGCTTTGAATATCTTAAAGGCAAAGCTAAGCGAAAGGTTTGGATTGGTAGATTTGCGGGTATTCGGTTCTAAAGCCAAAGGCACTGCACACGGTCATACTGATCTTGACGTACTTATTGTTCTTAACGAAACAAATCCTAGTATAGAATCTGAAATTGACGACCTTGTATATGAGTTAAATATCGAATTTGATTGTTTGATAACACCGCTCTATTTTGGGAAGGAAGAAATTGAAACTGGGCCTATGAGTGAATCTCCGGTTTACAAGAATGCCGTCTCAGAAGGTATTAGGTGGTAACAACACTACTCATCTTCAAAACACTCAGGTGTCATATCATATTTCAATAGACGGTTCATTAAAACAGGGGAATTTCCGAAGGAGCTAGGAAGGGCCGTAAATAAAGCCTTTGATCTTCGCCAGCGAGGCGACTATAGGGAGAAAGTGGAATTGACTTACGAACAAGTGAAACCCTTTTTGGAATATGGTAGAGAATTTGTTGAGTTGGTTACTAAATACCTGCGGGAGAAAGGGCAAGTTTGACACCTACCGCCCCACAGCTTAGCCTTTCCGCCTCCCAGCTTTCTAGCTTTCTAGCTGCTGTGCCTTTCGCGCTTTTCTCGCGTTTCTCGCTTTCAACAGTTCTCGCATTAGTCGGATAAACCTATGAAAAGAAGTCACCTTCTAAGGCATCTGAAAAATCACGGAGCATTCTTGCTTCGAGAGGGCAAAAAACATAGTATATATCAGAAGGGAGACCGAAAATCCCAGATTCCCCGTCACAACGAAATTGTGGACGAACTGGCAGGCAAGATTTGTAAAGATCTGGATATACCTTTCGTGAGGTAGGGTTATGAAATATAGGGCGGTAATCAAGAAAGTAGGAGACTGGTGGATTGGCTGGCTTATTGATTTGCCTGGAGTTAATGCCCAGGAAAAAACCAAAGAAGAACTCATTGAATCCTTAAAAATCGGGGCACAGGAAATGCTGGCTACCGAGGTTCCGTTTGAGCCTGAGGCGGTGATGACAACAATTAGTATCCCTGACCCTGACTGGGCTGAAACAGTAAATTCGTGATGTTCTGCCGCCCCGCTGCTTTACCCGCCATCTTTTTGGCAGGTTTACCCGCCATCTTTGTGGCGGGCTCGCCGCCTAGCTGTCCAGCTTTCCAGCTTCCTGGCTTCCTAGCATCCTAGCCTCCTAGCTTCCTAGCTGACCGCTGATCGCTGGCAGCTATTGGTGCTTCCACCCTATGCCCGAAAAAGAATATCTGATACTCCTTGATTTTGATACTAGGAAGCGGCATTATCACGTATCTAGAGCAGGAAAAATTATCAAATTCGTTGTTCAGCTAGAGGTCAAGACCGAGGGAAAATGGAAGGAAATATTACGTTACGACTGTGCCCATGACTTTACTCATCGAGACTGCTATAATCTAAAAGGCGAATCAAGGAAGAAGAGACTTTACCTTGATTATGAGGACGCTCTAACTTACGCAGATGAGGATATAAACGAAAACTGGCAGACTTACAGAGAGAAGTTTTTGAGAGGAGATTTCCCATGAAAAGGGATAAGCCATTTCTAGAAAAAAATACTATGCTCGTAAAAGAGTTTGACAAATATATCCTCGAGCACCCAGGATTCGCCGAAAAGATTCCCAATAATTCGCTAGTTGTCATGCAGATCGAAGGGGATGAAGAATTTAATGAATGGGCAAGGAAGGCTGCGAGAGCTGCTGCCGAACCCAATACTCCGGTAGTGTATGTAACTATCATTGAGCTAAAACCGGTAAGGTCAAGAATAGAGAGACTTAAGCTAGAACTCGCCGCCTAGCCGCCTAGCTGCCCAGCTTCACAGCTCGCCGGAAGCGGATAAACTTCCCCGCCTTTTAGTGACAACCCGTTGACATTTTAGCTCGTATTGGATATCTGGATCAAAAATAGGCAGAATCCTTCAGAGATTTCGAAATTGAACTTAGGTTTCTGATGGAACCCAAAACGATACAAGAGATACTGGAATGTTTAAAGGCGGTTGATCCATATAAAGTGATTTTATTTGGATCAAGTGTTTCAGGGAAGCCCCGTGCTGATAGTGATATTGACTTGCTGGTCGTAACAAAACACGAATTTATCCCTAAGGATTTCAAACAAAAAAATCAAATTTATTTGCAGGTGGCAAAATCACTGCGAACTATCGAAGAGAGAATACCTATAGATCTAATAGTTCATACCAAAGGGATGCACAAGCGATTTATGGAACTTGGTAGCATGTTTTCGAAAGAGATAGTTGACAATGGAAAAGTGATCTATGAGGAAAATAACTGAAGAGTGGCTTAAAGCAGCGCAAGACGACCTAATGGTGATTGAGAGGATTATGGATACAGAACATTTAACTCATATGGTTGCACTCCATGCACAGCAGGCCATAGAGAAATCGATTAAAGCGGTGATGGAGGAAAAGCAGATCAAGGTCACCAAAACTCATAATTTGGGAACCCTCTTTTCAAAGATTAAACACTCATTTCCTGTGATGTTGGATCAAGATCTGCTTAAAACACTTGATTCGTTATACTTGGATTCGCGTTATCCGAGCGATTTAGGACTTCTTCCCAATGGTAAGCCGTCGCTGGAAGACGCACAAAAATTTTACCAAGAAGCTAGAAAGTTCTACGAATCTGTCAAGAAAGAGCTTGAATAATGCACGTTGTCCATCTGCCTAATTGGTCAGCCGCCCAAGTTCCCAGCCTTCTAGCTTTTATGTCATTCAAAATTTATCTGCCTCTGGCAGATTAAACATTTACCTGCCTTGGGCAGGTTCATCATTCAAAATTGAAGTTGGCCTCCTAGCTTTTATGCTATTCAACATTAAGAATTCAAAATTTAGGTATATAGGTATTGTAACCCTCGAGGAACAGACCTAAAGTGCCTATAGATATTGCCAGCATACGCGACGCGTTTTCTGAAGGTCAAGTAGAATGGAGGCAACATGCCCTTGTTAGGTTATTGGAAAGAAATATTTCAAGGGAAGATATAGGGAAAATTGTCGAGAAGGGGGAAATTATAGAAGAATATCATCCTTCAGGAGGATTGCCGAGTTGTCTCATCTTTGGTAAGGTAAAAGGTAAAGTGTATCATGTTGTAATTGGTTGGAATGATTTGGAAAAGATGGCATATGTTGTTACCGTTTACACGCCGAATTTGAAACATTTCGAAGAGGATTTAAAAACTCGCAGAAAAAGGGAGACCACACGTGACTAAAGAAAGCATTTGCCCTTTGTGCAAGGGAACAATGGGGCCGGGTAAAACCACGTTTACTGTGGACTTTGGATCGGGGCTGGTTGTTTTTCGAAACGTCCCTGCTACGGTGTGTCAACAATGTGGTGAGGCCTGGCTTAGTGATTCTGTGGCATCTTCTGTGGAAGAAATTGTTCAAGAAGCTAAAAGCGGACAACGTGAGTTTGAGGTCATCAACTTAGCAGCCAAAGCCGCCTAGCCGCCTAGCTGCCGTGCCTTTCTCGCTTTTCTCGCTTTCAACTTTTCTCGCTTTTCTCGCGTTCAACGTTTCTCGCGTTTACACAAACTCAACAAACCCAATAAACCGTGGTAACCCAACAAACTAAGGTACCCAACAAACTCAACAAACCCAATAAACCGTGGTAACCCAATAAACTAAGGTACCCAATGAACCCAACAAACCCAATAAACACAAGTAACCTTCACGTAGAACTCATAGATCCCCTCACCGACCCCCGTTGGGACAGGTTCGTGGAGGAGCACCCCTACGGCTGGATCTGTCATCTTTCCGGCTGGAAAAGATTTCTCGAAGATACGTTTAGTCACATAAGAGGTCATTATTTTGTGCTTGTGAACGAGTCGAGCAATAACATACAAGCCGCCCTTCCAGTGTATGAAGTACGCAGTTGGCTCACGGGCAACAGGCTTGTCAGTATCCCATTTGCTACCCTCTGCGATCCATTGGTATCCACCTCAGAGGAGCTTGATTCCCTGATTAGGGAGGTTTTGTCTTTATATCAAAGCAAAAAATTCTCACATTTGGAAATTAGGGCCCTTTCTAGCCCGTCCTTATTTACAAACAATGACTTTGTAGCCATCAAATTCTACAAACACCATTTTATCCTTTTGGATAGAGACCCTGAAAAATTAAAAAAAACGTTTCATCGGACCTGTGTGAGGCAGCGGATAAATCGTGCCTTAAAGAGCGAGCTTACATTGAGAATGGGCAAGGCCGAAACAGACCTCGAAGAGTTCTACAAGCTACACCTTTTGACCCGAAAGCGCCGGGCACTACCCCCTCAGCCATATCGTTTTTTTAAGAATTTATGGGGAACATTTCACAGCGATGGCAAGGTTTCGCTTCTTCTTGCCCAGAAGGACGATCGCATCCTAGCAGCCCTGATTTTGTTCAAATTTAAGAACCGCGTTTCCGTAGAATACGCAGCATCTGACGAATCCTTTGTCAAAATAAGCCCTAATCATTTCCTCTTTTGGGAAGCCATTAAGATTGCCTATCAGGATGGCTTCCAAATCTTTGATTTTGGAAGGACTTCTCCAACCAATGAATCACTCATGGACTTTAAGAGGCGCTGGGGCACGCAAGTCATTGATCTGCCACAATTTATCTATCCAAAGGCGGCAGCAGGTGAAATAGAGGCTAGTGAAGAGTCCTGGAAATTCAGACTCATTACAAGAATATGTGACCGAGCCCCGGATTCTTTTCAGCGGATTATCGGGAACTTTTGCTACAGGCACTTGGGATGATACAGCCGAGCACAGTACAGTCTGGAAAACATGCAATTGCATAAGGATTCACGTGTCTTCAATCAAGGACGACTCAAGCAATTCATCATAAATAATGGCTGTTTTTCTCCACAGGAGAACGAACAAATTTATGAGAGATGGTTTGCCTCAGGGCCTCGATATTTATTCCGAGCTGTAGACAATAAATATCATATCTCGCAAAAGACATTATGTGACGTTGGATGTGCCTATGGAACGAATTTACTGTATTGTACCAAGGATTCTTACGGCATAGAGATTGACAAGCATCGCGCCAGGTTCGCGCGCAGCTTAGGTCTCAAAGTCTATGAACTTGATATTCAGAAAGATAGCGTAGCAGACCTCCCAAAGGTGGAAGTGATCTGGTGTTCTGCGGTATTGGAGCACGTTGAATGCCCGCATACTTTTTTGAAAAGACTGCATGTTATTCTGAAGCCTGGTGGAATCATGGCTCTCTATGTACCCACGATTCCGCTATTACCCATCATGAGCCACATTCCAAGGCTAAAAAACTATATTTCTGGATATGATGCGTATGATCATGTTAATGCCTTTGTCCCCTCCACGCTCCAGTTTTCTTGTGAGAAAGCGGGATTTAGGACCTTGGAAATCTCACCCTTTTATCCAGGAATCTTTGGCGCTTTAAATACAGTACCTTTACTTAATAGAATTGTAAGCAGGACAGTATATGTGGGGAAGAAAGTCTGAACCCTTGGAACATTGACACCAATAATATTTATTGAGCCTAGGTCAAGGAAAAATCATGCGTAACAGAATCCATTGCCAGTTATTGGACTTGCCTGCTATGGCAGAACCGCTTGGCACAGGTGTAAGAATCTGGCAGCGCCGCAATCGGCTTAAAAGGATACTTAAGAGACGTTGGGCGTACTTAAAAAATTTGTTCCGAGAAATAACTGATAAAAAGAAAAAACATATTCACCAGTCCCATGTAGTGGAGGCTGCCGGGCTTCAGCCAGGTGATATTGTTCGTGTGCGTTCATGGGAGGAGATCAGGGCAACTCTTGACAGATGGAATCAGTTCAAAAGATGTTCTTTTATGGAAGAAATGAGGCCCTATTGTGGGACTACCCAGCGTGTTTTTAAACGGGTAAATAAATTTTTGGATGAACGCGACTATCTTATTAAGAAATGTAATGGAATTGTTATCCTCGAAGGGGTTTGCTGCGAGGGAACAAAAGATTTTGGCCCATGTGACCGGGGCTGCTTTTTCTTTTGGAGAGAGGAATGGTTGGAAAGGATCATGAACGACAGTCAACCATGAATTATAACCAAACAAAATAACTACGAAAGGACGTACATGAATATTGCACTGATTCACACTGAAACTGACTACTGGGCTCTTGGATCTAGAATCATTTCTGCGGTTTTGAAAAGAGAAGGGCATGATTCCAGACTGATCCTTATGGGTTCACCAGAGAGACAGTACTCTCCAGATACTTTGAGCGCCCTAAAGGGACTGATTTCAGACGCTGATATTGTTGGTGTTAGCAGTTTTTCCAGGGGCTCTGAAAAAGCCAAGCAAGTTATCAACGCTGCAAAGAGCATAGGAAAGATAACAATATGGGGTGGTGTCCATGCCACTTTATTCCCTGAAGAATGTGGTAAAGAAGCTGATTTAGTTTGTATTGGGGAAGGAGAATATTTCATTTTAGATGTAATTGAATCTTTACAAAATGGAAACAACTGGAAATCAGTCAAGAATGGGGCTTATTTTAAAGATGGTAGATTCATTATCAACGAGTTTAGGCCTTTAATTTCTAATCTTGATGAACTCCCTATTCCAGATTACACTCGTTCCGACGAATATCACCTGGACTCCAATGGATTCAATCGCATCGTAACCCAGCCTAACAAAAGTGAACCCATTATGTTTACAGGGTCAAGAGGATGTGCCTTTCATTGCAATTATTGTTCAAACGCCAAACTTAAGCAGATTTTTTCCGGCACAGGACGATATGTAAGAAAAATGAGCATCCAAAAGTATGTTGAGCAAGCATCAGCTCTGAAAGAAGTATGGCCACAGGCTAGTTACTTTTACTTGGTTGACGAGGATTTCATGGCCAGGAGCGTGGAGGAGTTAAGGGAATTTTCCAAAGAATTCCCTGCCAAGGTTGGGCTGCCTTTTGAATGTATGGCATCTCCTCCCATGGTCACAGAGGAGAAAATGGATTTATTGGTAAAAGCAGGCCTGTGGAGGATAGACTTAGGTGTTGAAAGCGGCAGTGAGCGCACGAAGAGGGAAGTCTTCAATCGCCCTATCAATAATCAAAAAGTGCTTCGTGCAGCAAAAATCATAAATAAGCATCGCCAGGTGGTTCCTTACTACTTTTTTATTATTGGGAATCCTTATGAGAATAGAGATGATCTTTTGGAAACTATAGACCTAATTAATCAATTACCAACACCTTACTTTTTACGGGCATATAATCTGGTTTTTTTCCCTGGTTCTTTCCTTTATGAAATGGCTTTGCAGGATGGCATTATAACAAGTAAGGATGACAGTGGCTACGAGATGGACTTTTTGGCGGGCCTGGACTATAGGCGGCATTCATGGAAACAGAAAGAGCTTTATCTCAATGGCCTAATCTTCCTTATGTCAGGGAAGAGCAATAAATGGAGGGCCGGGGTATTTCCAAGGTTTCTTTTGAGATTTCTGACGAACTCAAGAATAGTGGAATTCAATAGTAGAAGGCCGGTATTCATAAAGGCAATGGTCTTGAGCCATATGGCCATTATCAAAATCCGCAGATTTCTACTTGTATGGTTACGTAGCCTGGTAAAAGATCCTCGTAGGATCTATCGAGTAGGCGCACGTGAAAGAAGTTGTGAAGTTGCATAGATAAAGCCGATTTGGAGCAAAAACAAATTGATGCGTTCCAAGGAGTTAACTGCAAGAGGTAATTAATAATGGCTTCGATCGATACTCATTATAGAGACAGGCCCAAGAATCAAAGGATTTGGATTGATTTGGATAACTCGCCCCATGTCCCTTTTTTCAGACCTATTATAGAAGAATTGGAAGCCCTAGGCCATGAGGTAATTTTAACTGCAAGAGACTGTTTCCAGGTATGTGAACTCGCAGACTATTTTAATATGGCATATAAAAAAGTTGGCAGGCATTATGGAAAAAACAAAATCCTAAAAGTGGCCGGAACGCTTGTTAGGGCATGTGAACTTTTTCCTCGTGTTTTGAATTCAAGACCTGGGATAATGGTTTCCCATGGGTCACGGTCTGGAATGATAGCTGCAGCTGTGTCCAAAATACCCATATTGCTGATAGCAGACTATGAATTTGCTGAACTTCTTCCCTTTGTCAAACCAGCAAGGATTCTTACTCCAGACATGGTTTCGTCAGAGAGTTATGGGAGGCTTCAGCAAGTTGTCTTTAAATACCCTGGAATTAAAGAAGATGTATATGTCCCCGGCTTCAAGCCTAACCCAGATACTATGACCCAATTGGGCTTGGATAGAGATGATTTTGTTGTTACTATCCGCCCTCCAGCAACTGAGGCCCATTATCACAACCCGGAGAGCGAGATCTTGTTTGATGAAGTGGTAAACGTATTATGCAAGCACCCTCATGTAAGGATGGTCATCTTGCCACGTAATGAAACTAAACAGACTGGGTATGTGCAAGACAACTGGCCCGAATGGTGCGAGAATGGAAAAATAATCATTCCCGATCATGTGGTAAATGGCCTTGACCTTATCTGGTTCTCCGATTTTGTGATTAGCGGAGGCGGCACCATGAACCGCGAAGCTGCCGCCCTTGAGGTCCCCGTTTATAGCATTTTCCGAGGAAAAATCGGTGCAGTAGATAGATACCTGTCTCAGGAAGGAAGGCTGACCCTTCTGCAGAGCGTGGAAGACGTGCACACCAAGATGCGAATCGAACGCCGCAAAAAAGGGACCTCAGTTCCCCAAAAAAACCGCGCCGCCCTCGACACCATAGTAAAACATATAATTGAGGTCTTGGAAAAGAAACAGGTAAAAGGTAGAAGCTAGAAGGTAGAAGGCTCTAGGTAGAAGGTAGTGAGCGAGAGGCGATGGGTGGAAGCACGAAGGTAGAAGGTAGTAAAGTCTATCCATGCGTGATTATACAAAGTTGAAAGCATTTCATCTCGCTGATGAGGTCGCAGTGCTGATATATCGAGTTACAGCAAACTTCTCTTTACACCAAAGGAAAAATCGAAACATGCATCCTGGCCGATCTAAAAACCAAAGTTAGCCAGATCTTCAACGCAAACCAAGATGTGCAAGAGAAAATACGATACTAGGAGTGGAAAACAGTAAAGAGAATGGAATAGTCATAGGTATCAAGAAGCTGCGGCCCTAGGCCCGTTTTCGGTGATTGTGACTATAGATGAAATTCCAGTCGAGAGGTTACATATTTTGAACAAGAACAGCAAAAAAGTCGAATCGTTGTCTGACATCCGAGCTCAATTAATAGATTTGGCCCTAAAAGGTTTGAGGAATATGTATGACGAAGAAAAAGGCCTTTTTTGTTTCCGGGTTGTAGAGAGAAACGGAAATTGCGTACGAGAAGGTCTTTCTCTGCGCTATACTCTTATCACATTGCTAGGTTTAGAGAAGGCGAGAAGAAGTGGCCTGAAGATACCTTTTGACCTGGAGGAACTTTTCAAAAGAGCACTAGTTTTCTCGAAAGAGATTAGTGATATTGGGGACTATGGCCTTCTCTTATGGACTACTTCAAACATTTCTCCGCAAATGCTACCAGGGCTCACTGACGAGTCCACATTAACTGGCATGCTGCGGGCCTCTAAAAGTGCCAGGGAGAATAAAACGATGGAAATGGCCTGGTTTCTAACCGGCTTATGTTATGCACTCCGTGAGTCTAATAGAAACAAAGGCATTCTAGAAAATATAGCTAAGAGAGCGTATAGCCTACTGATGCATAACTATGGGGGGAAGGGTATATTCGGACACAGCAATAGAAAATCGTTAAAGGGAATTCTAAGAGCAGGAATTGGGACTTTTGCTGATCAGGTATATCCTATCCTTGCTCTAGTTGAATATGGAAATGTCTTCGGAGAAAATGAGTCTAAATTAGTTGCTCTTCAATGTGCAGAGCGTATATGTCAGTTGCAAGGGCCACTAGGACAGTGGTGGTGGCATTACGATAGCAAAACCGGAAACGTATTGTGCAAGTATCCTGTATATTCAGTTCACCAGGACGGAATGGCCCCCATGGCTTTAAACGCTACTGCCAATAATATTGGGGGTGAATTCAGGGGAAGCATTCAAAAAAGCTTAGAATGGCTAACTGGAACGAACGAGCTGTCAAGAAACATGGTAGTACTTGATAAATCTTTAATTTGGAGATCAGTGTTTCCAGGCAAATTTGAAACGTACTATCACGAAATGCTAGCTATGATTAAAGGGTCAGAAGATGACAAAGAGAACTATCGTTTAATGCTTAATAGAGAATGCCGACCATATCATTTGGGCTGGATTCTCTTCGCCCTTTCCAAGAATCAGGAACCAAGTATTTAAATCATTCCAGTGTGGTTTCCTCTTAGTGGGTAGCGGGATTATTGCCTTAGTAGTAGAAGAGCTTTCAGGGAGTTGGCTTTGATGAGTGTGATAAATAAAAGTAAATACATTGTGATTACTCCAGTCAGGGATGAGGGAAGCCATATTGCCCGTACCATTGAGTCAATGATTTTGCAAACTCTACGGCCTTTAGCGTGGGCGATTGTCAACGACGGCTCTACTGATAATACAGGAGATGTAATCGAAAGATACTCAAAAAAATATTCTTGGATCAAAGCCTTGCATAGAAAAAATAGGGGGTACAGACATCCAGGTACGGGTGTTATTGAGGCTTTCTACGAGGGATATAATGCAATTAAGTTAGAAGCATGGAAGTTTTTGGTTAAACTAGATGGTGATTTAACTTTTGATCCGGACTACTTTGAGAATTGTCTCAAGCACTTTAAGTTAGATCCAACACTTGGAATCGGAGGGGGAACGGTGTGCTTGATAAAAGACGGCAAGGTCGTCGCTGATTCCCCGAGTGATCCTCCTTTTCATGTGCGCGGAGCTACTAAAATATATCGTCGTGAGTGCTGGGAGCAGATAGCTCCACTGATAAAAGCACCAGGCTGGGATACAGTCGATGAAGTAAAGGCAAATATGTACGGCTGGACTACTCGAACTTTCCAGGATCTTAAGGTAATTCAACTCAAAGCCACTGGAGGAGCAGATGGGATATGGCGCAACTGGTACAAAAACGGTCTGGCTAATTATGTCGCTGGATATCACCCGGCTTTCATGCTTGCGAAGTGCCTCAAACGAGCACTTAGAAGACCAGTTTTTGTCGCCTCGATGGCTCTCTGGCTAGGATTCTGTTCCGGGTACATAAAAAAAATCCCTAGAACCCAAGGTCTAGAGGCGATTCGTTACCTTCGAAATCAGCAAGTCCGGCGTCTGTTGATGCAACGGAGTATTTACGGATAGTACTAAAGAAGCATATCCTTCCAAGTAGACCATATCCCCATGCTTGAGCTTTCAATCATTATAGTAAATTGGAATTCAGCAGATTATGTTCTGAAGTGTATACAAACCATAAAGGAACAGACCCTTGATACTGACTATGAAATTATCGTTGTGGATAACGCATCTTTTGATGGATGTAGGGACCGTCTATCCGATCTCCACCCCGACGTTATTTTCATCCAAAGCCAATACAACCTGGGCTTTGCGCGTGGTAACAATCTTGGAGCCAAGTATGCATCAGGTTCAGTGTTGCTTTTTCTTAATCCTGATACAGAAGTAAGAAATAATGCAATAGATCGCCTTTTTAGGTGCATTCAAAGCCTTCCGGACTCTGGAGCATTGGGGGGGAAATTGCTCAACAGCGACGGATCGATTCAGACGAGTTGCGTACAACCATTCCCAACTATTCTCAATCAACTCCTCGATGCGGAAATATTTCGGCATTGGTTTCCTCATAGCAAACTTTGGGGAAATCGCGCTATTTTCGAAAACGTTAACGGTCCAGTGGAAGTGGAGGTAATATCGGGCGCTTGTCTCATGATCAAACATGAGGTTTTCGACATAATTAACGCTTTCAGCACTGACTATTTCATGTATTCAGAGGATCTCGACTTATGTTTCAAGACTCAAAAAGTTGGACTACGTAATTACTACTGTGGTGAGGCGGTTATCATCCACCACGGGGGTGGCAGCTCTAGGAGAAGTATTAATAAATTTTCTGCTGTGATGATGTGCGAATCTGTCAGTCGGTTCTTACGCAAGTGGCGTGGATCTTCATATGCCAATTCTTATCGGTGTGCAATGACAATGAGCGCTACATTACGACTTACGTTCTTGCTCTTAATGTCAGCAAGATATTTGGATCGAAGGAAAAGAGAAACATTCCGTAACGCAATTACGAAATGGTTTGCAATACTGCGGTGGAGTATAGGTCTGGAAAAGTGGGTGAAGGAATACGATAGGCTTGATATGCCAACTTCAGACATAATAGGATCAGCAGACTGATGTGTGGGATTTGTGGAAAACTGAATTTTGACTCTGAGGAACCGGTAAGTAAGGGACTCCTTAATAAGATGATGGAGCTCCTTTACCATAGAGGCCCTGACGGAGGGGGGCAGTATCGCTCTGGCCCAGTGGGACTGGCGCATAGGCGTTTAAGTATCATTGATTTGTCAACGGGCGATCAGCCGATGGCTAATGAGGATGGCACAGTATGGGTGGTTTATAATGGCGAGATATATAACTTCAAGGAATTAAGAGCTGATTTGGAAAGCAAAGGTCACATATTTAGATCAGAATCTGACACCGAAGTCATAGTTCATTTATATGAGGAATGTGGGGTTGACTCAATCGAAAAACTGGAGGGAATGTTTGCTTTTGCTCTTTGGGATGAACGCAAACACACTCTTCTGCTAGTTCGAGACCGCGTGGGAATCAAGCCCCTCTATTATACAAATACTGGCAAAGCACTTGTATTTGCTTCCGAAATCAAGGCAATATTGGCTGACGACAGCGTAGTCGGATCCATAAGTCCGCATGCTATCGACCACTTCCTCACATACAATTACTTACCTGGCAATGAAACACTTTTTCAAGAGATCTGGAAGCTTGATCCAGGCCATTATATGCTAGTGCGTAATGGCAAAATCTCAATCCACCAATACTGGGACCTTGAATTTGAAAGGTCTCCACGTTCGATGAAGTTCGACGAAACGGTGGAATCACTCAGAGAGTTGCTTCGTAAAACTGTTAAGGCTCACATGATAAGCGATGTTCCAGTTGGTGTCCTGCTAAGTGGTGGAGTAGATTCTACGGGCGTGTTAAGATACGCCGTTGAAGAAACTGACGAACCTATAAGGACATTCACCGTAGGATTTAGAGGCGAGAGATTCCAAGACGAAAGACCTTACGCACGTTTGGCAGCCAACCGATATGGGACCATCCATCAGGATATCACAATAAGTGCCGAGGAATTCCGAGATTTTCTGTCTAACTATGTATGGTACATGGAAGAACCAGTATGCGAGCCTCCGGCAATAGCATTGTATTATGTCTCACGATTGGCACGTGAAGCAGGGGTTAAGGTTCTGCTTTCTGGAGAAGGAGGTGACGAAGCATTTGGGGGCTACCAGAATTATCGTAATATCCTTTTTCTTGAGCAACTGAAAGCGGGGCTCGGTCCCGCAAAGGGCTTGCTAAAATTAGTTTTTAGGATTCTAGGGAAAATTGGAAAACACAATTTGACCCGGTATGCAGAGTTGGTCGATCTCCCAATCGAGCACTACTATTTGAGCCGTACTGCTACTCCAAGAACTGGTTTTAATAAACTCAAAAAAGATCTTTATACTAATGAATTTGTGGAGGTGCTGAATCACCAGCCTGTAAAGCTACCCACAGCGGTATTAGCTGATCGCATAAAAAATATGTCTCATCTCGACAAGATGCTCTATTTAGACACTAAAACATGGCTCCCAGACGATCTCCTAATAAAAGCAGACAAAATGACAATGGCAACATCAATTGAATTGCGGGTTCCTCTGCTAGACTTTCATTTGCTAGAGTTTGCAGCTTCCTTACCGCAAAACTTCAAAGTGTATGGCTGGAGCCTTAAACGGATACTTAAGCGAGCCCTAAGTGAGTCCGTCCCCCGTGAAATTCTTAATAGAAAAAAAACAGGCTTTCCGGTCCCTTATGAATACTGGCTAAAAAAAGAGCTGAGGAATTTTGTTATGGATACTTGCTTGGGGAGTAACAGTAGATTGTTTAATTACTTTTCGAAGCGCGAGGTACGTAGGATAATTACTGAGAACATTAAAAGGGCAAATTTTTCGAAAGAAGTCTTCTCTTTATTGGTGCTAGAAATATGGCATCGAGTGTTTATCTAGGAGGACACAAGCAGAATGCACCTGCTGGGTTTTCAGGAAGGAGGGGGCAATATAATGAGTAATAGCAAAATTATTCGAGTGCTTCACAGTTTCCCTCATCGGTTAGGGATGGACAGAATATGCACAACGGCGTGGTATGAGATAGATATGGCAGCCGCGGCAGGGGCAGATATGCTTGCCGTAGCAGGAGATTCTGTCAGGCCATTTGAGCACAAGGTCAAGGTTAAGACAACGCTTTCTCGCGGTAAGTTGAGGATACCTTATCGCCTTCTTGGCCGCTTGAGAGCGTGTGAATTACACGATCGCTTGGTGGCCCGAATGTTACCCAAACTGGCAGACGAGATAGATATAATCCATGCATGGCCATTAGGTGCTCTTCACACCATAAAGGCTGCCAAACGCCTGGGAATCCCTGTAGCATTAGAACGATGTAATGCTCACACACGATTTGCCTATGAAGTAGTTCAAAGGGAATGCAAACGATTGGGGGTCCCCTTGCCAAAAGACCATGAGCATGCTTATAATGAGTCGATTCTAAAAAGGGAAGAGCAAGAATATGAATTGGCTGACGCGATTCTCTGTCCTTCAGATTTTGTTGTTAAGACATTTCTTGATAAGGGTTTTCCAAAAGATAAATTGTTTCGATTCTTTTACGGCGTCGATGATAAAGTCTTTTACCCAGGTTTTGAGAGAAAGACTATCAACGGGCGACCGCTTACGATGATATTTGTCGGTGTATGCGCTGTACGAAAAGGACTACATTTTGCGCTTGAAGCGTGGCACCGATCTCCCGCTAGCAGAGACGGAACATTTTATATAGTAGGCGATTTCTTGCCAGCTTACAGAGAAAAGCTTAGTGGTCTTTTGGATCATCCGAGTGTGCGTGTACTTGGACATCGAAATGACGTGCCAGAACTTATGAGGAAAAGTGATATTTTCGTATTGCCTAGTATTGAAGAGGGATTCGGCTTGGTTTGTACCGAAGCCATGGCTTGTGGCTGTGTACCCCTTGTTTCTGATGCATGCACCGACCTATGTCGGCACATGGAGAATGCAATGGTGCATGAAGTAGGAGATGTAGGTGCTCTATCTGAGCATATTACTAGATTGTATGAAGATAGAGATCTTCTCTCTAACCTCCGCGAAGCAGGAATTCAAAATATATCAAAGATTAATTGGGACGCAGCGGGAAGATCTTTGGTGACTGCCTACCGTGGTATTTTGGAATGTGCCTATTAACAAGCAATTTTGGAACGGAGGAGATTGCCAGGCTATGGTTGAAAGAGGTGAGATCTTTGCACAACCTGCCAAAAATTGTCATTTGAGGGGAAATTGTGAAAAAGATTGGTAGAGGGAGAAGCCTGAAAACGATAAGTGCTAATAGATATTGATTTTTGATGATTTTGGAAAGTGGTTTAACATATTTAAATTACATGCAAAATGGTATCATATGCAATATAGAGTTTCCTCCCAACAAGAGCAATCAAACGGGGGACGAAGTGTCTAGTCCATGAAATTCAAAGCATATTTCATCGGGGAAATATAAAGACTTCAGTGGAGGGTTCGCTGGGAAGATTGGTAGCGCAAGTAAGATCTACCTTTGACTAGAGGTTATGATCTCTAGCTGCAGACGGGGACAATCTATGTAAAGAAAAAGCCTGAATGGACCAAATAGACTAAAAAGACCAGATAGGCCACTAGAGGCTTGCTGAGGGCCACGAGGAAACTGATATCCATCTAAGATGCTCGGAATAATGTGACAAATTTATGCGCCTTTGGCGCAACTTGTGCGCCTCGGGCGTAATTTGTCAAAAATTCACTTCAACAGGACATCTTTTGCTGTCAAGCCCAAAATTCAAAGGTCTAATAACATCCTTTTTTACTTGTTTGCAAGATGCGTTTACACCTTGAAAAAGGTTCTCGAATGGGGTGAAAAATATAGTTTTCATTTCGCTCGAGGTGGTTGGACTTCCAATGGGCGAGTTCACTTTGACAGGCAACCATTTGATCAGTTGATGTCTTTTTATTGTGTTTTTATGTATGATTGAATCAGAAGAAAAATTTTTGATTGGAGAAAAATACAAAGGGCAGTCTATGCTTAATAGAATGAAGAAGTATGGACGTTTCTTTCTGGACTACGTAAATATCTGCGGTCCTAAAATTGGTTATATCGGAGGCGTTTACGGTACTGGTAATCTTGGAGATGAAGCTCTACGACAGTCGGCAGCAGCACTGTTCCCTCAATGCACTTTGCTGGAATTTCCGCGCAAAAAAAACCTTGCAAAGTTAGCCAAGCTGATTTTTCCAGTTTCAAATGGGCTTTTGTCGGGTGGCACATTAATTAATCAAAGGGCGTTGTGGCTTGAACTAACCTCGATTTACATGAGCGCAATTCGAAATTTTATTGTATTTGGCACAGGCGTTGGCCATCCATGCTTTTGGCCAGACCGACGAAAGGAATGGGCGGGACTCCTGAATCAGTGCAGATTTGTGGGTGTCAGAGGGCCATTATCTGCTGAGCTTTTGAGAGATGCAGGAGTCAAGAGTGTTGAGGTAGTTGGGGATCCCGTGTTAGTATTCGCATCTGATGATTTTAGAACGGCCTCCCAGGGTTACCGACATAAATTATTGGGAATGAACGTTGGTTGGGATCGGTGGAAGCAATGGGGCACAGAAGAGAAAATATACGCTCGGGCTGTGAAACTGGCTTCGTATGCAAGGGAAGCGGGATGGAAAGTTAGGTGGTTTATTGTAAGCCCGGCAGACGTTGAGATTACTATTGAAATTGCTAGCGCTAGTGGAACATTGGATGAGATTTGTCGTATTTATACAGACGCGGTCAGATACATTGACTTGGTTAAATCTTGCAGTGTTTTCGTCGGTACTAGGCTACATTCAGTTGTATTGGCAACCTGCTCATACGTCCCATCTTTGGCATTGGAGTATCGACCGAAGTGCCGTGATTACATGCTATCTATAGACCAAGGAGATTTTCTAATACGAACTGATATGTTTGACGCTGGGGAGGCGTGGAACAGGATACTTGAAATACATGACAATCGAGAGTACTTTTCAAAGGCCTTGTATAGTTCAATGAAACCCTTAAGAGAACTACAGATAAGAAAGGCCCAGAGGCTGGGAGACTCAATTTTAATGTGAATTTATACTACTTGCCCACTATCAGCCATTTCCGCTAAGCACCTAGACCTTAGCAAAACCTACCAATAAAAATTATGAAGAATGCTGGGAGAGAAAAAGCTTGAAAATCAGAGATGCTGATAGAGATAGATTTTTTTATTTTGCAAAAAAGGATAACATATTCAACTTACTTACATAATGGCGCAGTCCTTAATAGTGTTTTCTCCAGAGAAAGCCTATCATATGAAGAAGAAAACCGATTCTCTTTCCAATTAAGGTGGTTATACACCACTCTGGGCATCCACTTATTGAGAAATTAACTATTTGATCAGTTACGTCAGTTTAGGGTGTTTTCTCCGAACCCCGGTTTAATAGGAAGGTCCTTGCCCAAAACTGGAAAATTCAAAGGCCTTAACGATTCAAATTGTGACTCCTTTCTCAATACTGATATTAATTGTCCTCATTTACTTTATCTTATGGAAACCTAGAAGGTGGTCGTTATTTGGAATGATAGCAGGCGTCTTATATCTTACCCAAGGCGCAAGAGTAGAAGTATTTGGCATCAATTTCTTTGCAATGAGGTTTTTGGAATTAGCTGGAATCATCCGAGTGACGCTTCGAAAGGAATTTTCTCTTGATGAGATTAATAACGTAGACAGAGTTTTTGTATTTCTTTATTTTTATACTATGATTGTTTCTTTACTGCATTTTTCAGAATTCCCAGTTTATCGAATAGGAGTGACAGTTGATGCCATCTTTTGCTATTTTACTTTTAGGGGGCTTATAAAGGACTACGAAGACCTTGAATGGCTCTTACGAGCCCTAGTTGCACTTTTAGTTCCATTTCTTATTTTGTTATTTGTAGAGAGATTAACGGCCTATAACCCTTTCAGCATTGTCGGAGGGTCGTCGGAAGCGCTTTGGTTTCGGCATGGAATTCCTCGTTGTATAGGAAGCTTTCGACACCCCGACCTATTGGGCACGTTGGGGGCAAGTTTCCTCCCCTTATACATAGCACTGGCATTTGGAAGCCCTGACCGGGTGAAGGGTGCGATTGGCATACTCCTTTGTTTAGCTATTGTGTGGCTTACAAATTCAGGAGGACCTGTGATTGCTGCTGCTGTAGGATCGGGAGGATGGGTGTTTTGGAGGTTCAGGACAAAAACATCTTTAATTCTTCGGTGCATCGTGGCCCTATTTGTTATACTAGCTTTGTTCATGAAAGCGCCTATCTGGTATCTTCCAGATAAACTGAGTTCGATTACCGGAGGGCATGGGTGGCACAGGTCCTATCTAATGGATATTGCATTCAAGAACCTCGGCAAGTGGTGGCTATGTGGAATGCGTATAAGCGAGACAAAAGACTGGTTCCCATATACTGTTGTATCAGGAGGCGCAGACATTACCAACCAGTACATATCATTTGGAATTGCTGCTGGCCTTGCAGCAATAGGTTTATTTACCCTCCTGTTGGTTAGGGCTTTTCGTACCATTGGAATAGCATTAAGAGCAGTCCGTGATGTTTCTTCTAAACCGGTTGAAAAAGAATTTATCCTATGGGGGTTGGGTGTGATGCTTCTCGTTCATGTGATCAACTGGTTTGGGGTTACCTATTATGATCAAACTAGTGTATTATATTATATGCAACTAGCGGCTATTAGCAGCCTTGGCGATGTATCAACACTCTCCGGAAAGCATTAGAGAAAGCTCACTGCTACTGACCGTCTGTGTTTATCCTCAAGTTCAAGAAAGTATATCTGCTGAATTTTGGGAAAATATTGGCATACAGCTTGCAAGAGAATATTAAGTGTTTTCTAGACAAGCTCAAAGGATTTATTGAAAAACGATGGGAATATGAAAACTATTTTAATGGCTTGCTAGTATGCTTGACGACCAGGATAAGGAGAAAGGAACTATGATGAAAATAATAAAACTATTGTTAGTTTTGTTAACTTTAGCGGTAAGCTTAACAATGTTAGGAGCCAATACGGATGCTGCCAATTGGTATGTGGACAAAGATGCAGTTGGTGCTAATAATGGCACCTCATGGCAAGACGCATGGACATCATTTTCGAATATCGTTTGGGGAACAGGTGGGATTGTGGCTGGCGACACACTGTACATTAGCGGAGGCAGTGTATCCAAGACATATACAGAAAAACTCTGGATTCAAGCAAGTGGTACTCCTGAAAACCCCATTACCATTCGCCCCGGGCAAGATCCTGGGCATAATGGGATTGTTATAATTGATATGGGGTATTCTGGAGAAGCTATTAGAATAGGGCCGCGCTCTAATATAGTTATTAACGGTGAATATAATGGAGAGCGACACATTAAATTGTATCGAGGTAGTCTGGGCGACGGTTACGATGCGTTGATTTACGCAACAGGGGCAAATAATATTAAATACTATTATTTAGAATTAAAGACTGCAGCTACAGGGATAAGACAGAATTCTCAAACTTCCAGTTCCAAATCAGAGGTTGCCTATTGCTATATTCACGATATTCGAGGGCAATGTGCTATCGATTTCACGATGGGAAGTAGCCAGACGCCAGCTGCTCACGGCCATTTCAAGATTCATCATAATATTATAAAGCCGGTGTGGGAGAAATACAATGGGGGAACTTCAATAAAAGGACCTGACGGAATCCAAGCGACTGGTTCTGTAGAATTTTATAATAACCAAGTAATCGGCATGGATGGTGGGATGGATACAGGAGTAGTTGTTGGAGGACAGCATCCTGATTTCATACAGGCACAGAATGGTTACTGGAAGATCTATAACAATGATTTCATTGATATAGGAGATGCTGCGATAGACTTTGATGCTTTTTTGACTCACTATATAAAGCATGTTCATATATATAATAATGTTTTTGCAGTTCAAGCTCATACCTCCACTTACCCCCAAGGAATACGGTTCTACGATAGCAGCAGTCAGGACATAACGGAGATGGTAGATGTGTTAATTGCGAACAACACATTTGTTGATCTTTTTGATCATTATCCATTGCGTCTTGGTGGTGGCAGTACCCCTAGAACAATGGTAGATGTATACATTCAGAACAATCTGTTTTACAATTGTGGAATTTCATACGCCATAGACTCACCCAATTCAGGCGCAGATCAATCCGACTGGCATTTCGACTATAATCTTGTTAACGCTGGTAATTCCGGCTCAGACAGGATACAACTTGATGGAGTTCCCTACACGCAAGCACATGGCGTTGCGGGAGCCCCGAGTTTTGTGTATTACTCTGAGAAGTCAGCATCAAATGATTATCATTTCAGAGACAACACTTCCCCTGGGGTAGATGCGGGTATAGATCTATCCCCTTATTTCAATACAGATAAAGACGGAGTTCCTCGCCCGCAAAGTTCTGCATGGGATATTGGAGCCTACGAGTTCCGTGCTAATGGAAGTCAACTTTCACCTGAACCGCCCTCTAACCTCAGAATTAATTAACCTAGAGTTGCTAAATGTACTATTTTGTATAAATCAAGTGCGGATTTTTATACAATCTTCAATGGCAACCGACAGTTTCGCCTCCAGATGAGTTTGATAACCCTCGAAACCTCTTACTACCCCCACCTTGAGCCGATATCGAGATTACCTAAAATATAAAAGGTTCTCCAGTAGCAATGAAAAAAGGATACTCACCTAAAATTTCCAGTGGGAGTGACAAATTCTTACGCCTTGGCAACTGCATGAGTCAGCTTATGCCTTATTGTAAGTCTAGGTAGAATTTGTGTCGGCATTACACTTACAAAAAATTCTTCTCCTAGATGAGGATTCAAAGGTCTCAAACCGTATCAGGGAAAGTTTATCGTGAATGACAGAAAAAAGATAGATTTCGATAGTAGTACTTTGATAAGCGCTAAACGGTTGACGAAAAACACTCTGTGGAATTTCCTGGGCGCTATATTACCTATGGTAGCGGGATTACTTGCGATCCCCATACTTATTAATGGATTGGGGACGCAGCGTTTTGGAGTGTTGGGGATAACATGGATGGTAGTGGGGTATTTTAGCCTTTTTGACTTGGGTGTAGGCCGAGCTCTTACTATGCTGGTAGCGGAGAAGCTGGGGGCAGGCAGGCATAATGAGATCCCAGTATTGGTGTGGACAGCTCTCCTTTTCATAATCATACTAGGATTCACGAGTACGATATTGGCGCTATTTTTCTCGCCTTATCTCGTGCGCAGCGTCTTAAAAATACCTGTTGCATTACAGGGGGAAGCCCTTAAGTCCTTTTATTTACTTTCTGCTTCTATACCTGTAATACTCTGTACTACTAGCTTTAGAGGGATTTTACAAGCATATCAGCGCTTTGACGTGACAAACGTTGTGCGGATTTTCATCGGTCTATTTAACTTTCTTGGTCCCCTGATAGTATTACCATTTTCAAGAGACCTTTACACAGTAGTTGGCGTCCTTGTTATAGGCCGTGTAATAGCCTGTTTTATACATCTCTGGTTATGTATGAAATACGTTCCTTCGTTGCGGACAAAAATACGGGTGGGGCGTAAAATGCTTCGGCCACTTTTGACTTTTGGGGGCTGGGTTACGGTAGGCAACATAGTAAGGCCTTTGATGACACACTTCGACCGGTTTGTTGTCGGAGCTCTTCTATCCATGACTGCTGTAACGTATTATACAACTCCATACGAGGTAGTTACACGCCTTTTAATAATTCCGGAGGCCTTGATCGGAGTTTTATTTCCAACTTTTTCCACTGTCTTAGTCCAGGACTCAGACCGTGCTGCTCGCCTTTTCGGAAGAGCCTTGAGCTATATTTTTATTGTGGTTTTTCCAATGTCACTCGTCATTATTTTATTCGCACATGAGCTGCTGGAAGTATGGGTTGGTGTTGATTTCGCTCTACATAGTGCAGTCGTTCTTCAATGGCTAGGAATTGGAATTCTCTTAAATAGCTTAGCTATGGTACCATTTATTCTTATTCAAGGAGCGGGGCGGCCCCACATAACGACCACATTGCATCTCATTGAGCTTCCATTTTATGCGATTGGGGTTTGGCTCCTGACCACGAGACTAGGAATTCAAGGCACTGCGATTGCTTGGGTAGGGAGGGTAGCAATTGATGGGGCTTTCCTCTTTTGCATTGTCCCTCGAATGTTGCCCGCCACTGCTCCTAACGCAAAACGGATTTTACTTTTTTCATTAGTTACCTTATTCCTCTTAACACTACCGTCTATGCTCCTTACTCTAACGGTAAAGCTTGTGACCTCAGGCTTAGGAATGGCGGCATTTTTCGTTATAACTTGGTATTTTTTGCTACTACCTGAGGACAGACTAATAATAAAAAAATTCTTAGGGCACCGTTTGGGATAGAGGAATATGTAATAATAATGGAGTTAGATAGCACTGCTATTAAGCCTTGGTCTATGATATTTCGGACCTATACCATGTACTGTATGCTTGTCTAAACTATTAAGGAAGGAGGACTTTCCAGTGCACCAGAACAAGCCTAAGGCAGTGGGACGAGCGTTGAGAAGCAATGCTCTGAAATCTGTATTAGTGACCTTGCAGGTAGCCAATCCTGCCCAGCTAAGCGTGCTAGTAGCCAGAACCGAGCGTCGGGCGGTATGCCAGTCAAGCTCGATCTCATCAAACTTCAAAAAACAGTCCCCCTTTACTCAAAACTGGTCAAATCACTTTCGGGTAACATGGTCCCACGAAACAAATACAGGCTAGATATCCTAGATCTATTATTCATAGTTTCGCCATAGTATGGCTCCATTACACAAAACCGGTCAGACGCCTTTTGGGTAACAACATGCTATTTTATTATTTCCGATTTGCGTTCACTGCAGAGTTTTCACATAATATCGGCACGTTACAGTTCTTTACCCAAAAGTGGTCAAACGCCTTTTGGGTAACAAATGAGCCCACTTTGTAGTGCACTTGACCAAGTCTGGAGCAGTGGGGTGAGTATAGTTAATGAGATCCTCTGAAATCTGTTTTAGCGACCTTGCAGGTACCCAGTCCTGCCCAGCTAATTACCTCGGCGTTTGTGCCCGACTCTTAGGCGGGACCGCACTTAAACCAACCCCCACAACTTCTGAAAAGGAACCCCTTACCCAAAACAGGTCAAACCACTTTCGGGTAAAATGGTCCCACGAAGCAAATACAGGCTAGATATCCTAGATCTATTATTCCCATAGTTTCGCCATAGTATGGCTCCATTACACAAAACCGGTCATACGCTTTTTGGGTAACTCTCGAGGGCTCGAAATCTTTGCAAAACTTGGCAAAGTACGTCCAGAACATACAACTCTGTCGTTTTGAGAAGAGGCGGAATGGATTGTTCAAGAAGACCTGTGGGAAAGCCTGGTTGTTGATGTTGCCGAGACCAAGGCCGCTCATGACATGCAGTAACTAAGGATTCAAGAATATAGCCTATATTTCTTGACTTCTAGTAAGGTCCGCAATAACATAGGATTTAAATTAGGAGTAGGCCAACCATGAAAAAGAAGCTCGGGACAATGTTGGATGAGGATTTGATTTTCAGGGCGAAACAGGTTGCAATTTCACAAGGGAAAGCCTTTAGCCAAGTGCTGGAACATGCTCTTAGGTTCTATTTGGAGTCTATAGAAAAAAAGAACAAGGCTGACCGCAAGGAGGTATCAGAGACAACTCGTGGGGCAATGAGTATATCGCCAGCGTCCCTGAAAGCCATAATGGAAGAAGAAGGTGTTTATGAATCTTGACGAGATTGAGGAGGGCTCTGAGGTTTTCGTTGACTCGAACATCTTCATTTATCATTTTACGGGTGTTAGCGGAGAGTGCAGTAATTTCCTCAAAAGATGCGAGCGAGGCGAATTAGCTGCTGTAACTTCAGCTAATGTTGTACTGGAGGTTCTACATCGTTTGATGATGGTAGAGGCGGTGAGAAAGGGTTTGGTAAAACCGCCTAATATAGTGAGGAAGCTCAACAAGGCCCCACAAAAGCTTAAACGCCTCAATGAGTATTTTATTAATACCGATAAGATACCAGAGATGGGTGTTGTGGTTAGGCCGATTACATTCGAGACGATTATCAAGAGTCATATAGTAAGGCTGGCCTGGGGGTTAATGGTAAATGATTCTTTGGTTGTTGCCAGTATGCAAGAGGAAGGGATTCATGTATTGGCGACAGGCGATAAGGCGTTTGAAAGAGTCAAAGAAATCGACGTATATGGTCCCCAGGATGTGGATTTATGATAAAGCCCATCCCAACTCGTTTCCAATCAAGCCAATAACTACGTAAGCGAGGCAGACCTCTGTCACCTACAACAGGAGACTTTTGCAGTGCGCTAGGCTAAGTCTGGAGCAGTGGGATAAGCCTTGATGATTGAATACTCTGAAACCTGTTTTAGTGACCTTGCAGGTAGTCAATCCTGCCCAGCTAAGCGTGCTAGTAGCCAGAACCGAGCGTCGGGCGGTATGCCAGTCAAGCTCGATCTCATCAAACTTCAAAAAACAGTCCCCCTTTACCCAAAACTGGTCAAACCACTTTCGGGTAACACGGTCCCACGAAGCAAACACAGGCTAGATATCCTAGATCAATTATTCCCATAGTTTCGCCATAGTATGGTTCATTACCCAAAACCGGTCAGACGCTTTTTGGGTAACAACATGCTATTTTATTATTTCCGATTTGCGTTTCCTGCACAGTTTTCACATAATATCGGCACGTTACAGTTCTTTACCCAAAAGTGGTCAAACGCCTTTTGGGTAACAAATGAGCCCACTTTGTAGTGCACTTGACCAAGTCCGGAGCAGTGGGGTGGGTATAGTTAATGAGATCCTCTGAAATCTGTTGTAGCGACCTTGCAGGTACCCAGTCCTGCCTAGCTAAGCGTGCTGGTAGCCAGAACCGAGCGTCGGGCGGTATGCCAGTCAAGCTCGATCTCATCAAACTTCAAAAAACAGTCCCCCTTTACTCAAAACTGGTCAAAGCACTTTCGGGTAACACGGTCCCACGAAGCAAATACAGGCTAGATATTCTAGATCAATTACTCCGATAATTTCGCCATAGTTATGGTTGCATTACCCAAAACCGGTCAGACGCCTTTTGGGTAACTCTCAAGGGCTCGAAATCTTTGCAAAGCTTGCCAAAGTACGTCCAGAACATGCAACTCTGTCATTTTGAGAAGAGGTTGAGAGAATGAGCTATCATGAGATTCACAGATTGTTAGCAATAAGGGGAGATCGTGAGTCTTTTTGAAATCAAGTTCATGGGCGACGATAAAGGCCTTGAGGAATTTCTCTGCTGATTGCTGGAAGTGAAAACAGATTTGAGCAAAATACGGTCTTTTTTCTTCGAAATTAATCCGGGCGAACTCAAAATCATCTCTGGCCCTGACAAGCCATTCAAGGACGATCTGTGGATCAACCATACAAGACCTTGCCTTCCTCTATTATCATCCTAAGGAACGGGTCACCCATCATAAGCCTTTTCTCCAGTTCATCAGGGCGATATATGAGGAAATCCACGGGAATATTCCGCTTGATCATTTTGCTTAATTGCCTGATCCTATCGGCACCAAAATGAGGGGTATCCCTTTTGATAATTAAAAGATCGACATCGCTCTGAGGACCTGATTCACCGCGTGCAGCACTACCGAAAAGGATCACCTTTTCAGGCTTATATTTTGCGATAATTTGCTCAACGATATCATGAAGTTCCTCAAGCATGTTTTGGAAGTTCCTCCTCTGCAACAGAGCGTGCATATTCTACTTTAAAGTAAATAAAAAAACCTTAATGTCAATTGAGTCATTACTCATGTCAAAATATGCTAGGGGTGAGGACTAAGTAAGTGTGAAATGTGAAACGTGAGGTTAGTCAGGCGCACAGGAGAGAAAAAAGAAAAGCTACCATAGGAAAACCATGAGACTGTTACTTTACATTTCTCAGGGCTTTTTCTTTTTGAATTCTTTCATGCAACCAAACTTTAATCAGTGCAGACCTGTCAACCCCTATGACTGCTCGGATGCTATCAATCTCACGAAGCAATTCCTCGCCAATATCCAGGCTAATGCGAACCTTTTTACCAGAGCGCCTGATCTTGGCCCTGGACATGTCTATAAGGTCATGTATATCCTCGCCTTCATCAAATCGTTTATCAAATTCTTCATTATTTTTAGCGATTCGTTTCATACAATTCCACCTCCCGTTTTCTTGCTCGACGCACGGAAATAATTCTTATGGCTTTGCCTCTCTTGGTAAAAACAGCAGCCCAACATTTTTGATCAAGCTTTGCTATAAGAATGTACCTGTTTTCAAGAGGATAAGGAGTATCAATCTCTATTCGATCAGGATCGTCCCACAACCGAGTTGCCGTTTGGAAATCTATTCCGTGTTTGAGCTTGTTTGATGAGCTTTTATTGTTGTCCCACTCAAATTTCATATTGATATTATGCATATTAAGCATTAAATGTCAACAAAATCTGAATGCATAAAATGTAAAAAACTACAACCCTCAATAAACTTTTCCCGCGTATTTGTATGACCCAAATAACCCGCCACAACCTGTAGGCGGGCAAGCTCAACAAACCCAAAAGACCCAATGAACTCCATCTCCCTTTACGCAAATCCGGTCAAACCACTTTTGTGTAACAAGATGAACACAAACTCCCATTTGGGTTACCTCGTTTGACGTGATATCACTCTAATATCAATATGTTACGGCCATCTTTACCCAAAACTGGTAAGACGCTTTGTGGGTAACAAAAAAGCCTGATCCACATAATTTCTGCATTGGGAAAAAGGGCCAAAGGATTAAAATCTCTTATCAACAATTCAGGCATTATCCCTTAAAAATAGTCTCTAAGATTTATTGGGCTTTTGGAGGGTGTGGTAGTAAGCAAGTAGGGTGTGCTAGATAGGTCTTGGAGAATCGAAATGGAGTAAAATAAGAATAGAAGAAGTTAATCTGGGTGGCGAATCCGGTATTTATAAGAATACGCTATGACTATCGCGCCCGACTCTAGCTCACCAGCATAAAGATTCATGGCGTCACGCAATAAGGTAAGCCGTTGTTGACGAGGGAGGTTTTCTAAACGAAGTACACCACAGTGCTTTTTACCCTGATGCCATATCATTTCTTCAAAGTCCTTGTCAGTGGTCACAATGATACGTTGCTCCGAGACTGCCCACTTCAAGATTTCCTCATCAGGTATACGCGGATCCTTGGCGCTGACAAAAGCCACGTCATGGCCCTGATCAATGAGCCATGTAGCCACAGAGCCACTAGCATTAACGTCTATAAGAAATTTCATGGCTTTAAAGAGGCAATGCGGTCGAATACTTCTTCCTTAGCAACTATTGAGTGAGCATAGAGAAGGGCTGCCTTGATATCTTCCTTCTTGAGTTCAGGATAATCTTCTAGAATCTCTTCTTCAGAGGCGCCTTTGGCAAGAAGTTCAAGGATCATGTCTACGGATATCCGCAATCCCCGTATGATGGGTTTTCCGCAAAGTACTTCCTTGTCAAATGTTATTCTTTCAAGCAACTCTTTCATTGCGGACTCCATATTTGTAAGTTTTTGTGAGTGTGCGATTTAAAGCTGATTTCAAAAAAAAGAGACTGATTAAGTTTTATTTTCTGCCTCTGGTTTCTGGACCTATATGCTCCGTAGTAAAGCTCTCCTAGTGCTACAATGGGCACGAATACCTCTTCCGCCTCGGCAAGAGAAGTTAGGATGGAATCGTCATTTGCAAAGATTCCGATTATGACGTTTGTATCCAGGAGAAATTTACCACTCATTCAAATCAACTCGTTCACAAGCGTCTTCAATTGATTTTTCAATAACTTTGAGTTCCCCTGGATCGATAGTGCCAGCGAAACCTATTAGAGAATTTCCCGGGACTCCCACGATTTCTTCTTTAGCAAGTGACTGGATGAACTTAAGCACCTGTTGCTGCTTCTCTAAAGAGAGGCCTGAAACTTGGCCGTTTATTTGTTTTTCTATTGTTGAGAGTCCCATTGCTTGTCTCCTTTTGCCCGTGGCACCTACAAAAGAAACTAATTTTATTAAATTTTACAATCAATTACCTCGTATGTCAATGAATTAAAACTACTAGGCAGCGAGCACTGATAGCGCTGAAAGCTTGGGAGTTAGAATGAAGGGCGGAGAACCTGCTTTCTCCACTCAGCCGTATGAACTTGCTCAAATACCAGAGCCCGCAACTTTATTTTTGATGGGGATCGGATTGGCATATATAGGACTGCTGAAGATAGGCCGAAGAGATAATTGACCGCAGAATAGCTCCTGAGACCGGTTGAACCACCTATAGGTAATCTGAGCCCCTTTACCCAAATGTGGTCAAACCACTTTTGTGTAAAAACCACTTGACCCTTTATTCATGATCCCGTAAAGAAGACACGCATGGTCGTTTTTTATTGAATTCGAGGGAATCAAAAAGGTTAAGATTGTCATGGATGTTGCTGATCTCATTGAGAAGGGAAAAATAAAGCGGGTATTTAGGGCCAGAAGGAAATGGAACATCCCAAATCTATTTTATCACATAACGCAGAGGGCTGCTGGAAAGGAACCCTTGTTCATCGAAGAGGATGACTATGTGGAAATGCTCGGCTTCATGAAAGAAGCATGTGCCCGCCATGAAATTGAAATGCATGCCTTCTGCCTCATGCCAAATCATATTCATCTCTTGCTAAGACCTCTTCAAAGGAATCTTTCAGAGTTTATGCGCAACATGTTGTCCCGATATGCTGCAAGGTTTAACAGAAAGTACGAAAGGAAAGGCCACCTTTTCGGAGGACCTTACCGCCAAGCGGTTTGCCTGGAGGACGCTTATGTGCTGGCAGTTTCGTTGTATATTCACCTTAATCCGGTAAGGGCCGGGTTGGTCTCTGATCCTGTAAAATATCGTTGGGCAACAACAAGACTATACTGTGAGGGTAGCACTAGGAAATCATTTGTGAAAACTTCGGCGGTACTAGGGCTTATCTCTTCTAAGGATGGCAAAGCGAGAAAGGAGCAAAGGAAGCGCTACAGAGATATTCTAAGAAAAGCCTCAGATTTGGAGATAGGGGAAGTTATGGAGCAGGAAGGAGTTATTGAAAACTTTCTGACCCATCTCCGAGGGGTGATTCCCTCATCCTTGGGCAGTTTTTTCAAGATAAACAAGTTCCCTGCTGAAATAGGGATTAACCTTATAAGCATAGAGGAGCTAGACGAAAAGATTAAAGAGATAAGAGAAGACCCAATGGGCAAGAGGCCTGAGACGCTCAAAGCCAGGAGGTTCCTCATAGAGCAGCTCATTGCAAGAGGTTACAAAAGAGAAGAAATAGCCCAGCGATTGGGAATGTCACGAAAGACCATCTATAACATTCTGCGCAAAGCACCTTCATTGTGAGATCCTCTTTACCCAAAAGTGGTAAAACCACATTTGGGTAATGACTATTTGGGGACAGGTATAAGATAAGATCAGTCGACCAATTCAAAGGCTTTGGGGATAAACGTTGCCTACCTATTCGACTAGTCAACTATTTAACCAATCAACTATTCGACTAACTAACTAGTGCCCATCCATAAATGGGGAAAATTAACTGGTTTACGAAATTGCGTACTCGATGATGATGCCCAACCATGTGAAGAAAAGGCATTTCCTGCACCTCTGAGGATGAT
>JAFDIV010000074.1 GCA_019307815.1 Deltaproteobacteria bacterium | reverse complement strand
TTTGCTATAACGACTGCCGGGCAGCCGAAACACAGACTGCCACGGGCGAAATAGAGAGATTTGTTGGCATTCATCGGAGATACGTATTCCGCCACAAAATGCTTCAATCCGAGAGTGGGCTGCATCATCATATAGAGATACTGACGGTACTGCGTCTGGTTCTCGAAAAGCTGCTTGGATATGGATGCGCCAAGATACGTCCTGTAAACCATGCTGGTGTAGAACGGGTCCTTTCTCACGGTCTGGGGAGTGAGCTGACCTATCGCCTGCCTCTCCTGCGTGGTCATGTTTTTCACCTCGTCAGGAGTGTATTTCTGTCCGCTTTCGGATACATACCACAGCTTGAAGAAATCATCATCGTTGGTTTCGTACCCGAAAACACCCTTGTCTGCAAGGAACGTGAATACGTTGAATATGTTCACATCGTAACCTTCCACGCCGTAATAGCGTATGCTGTCGCCGGTCACGTCCTGCATGTCATGATACAGCCACGTGATGTTTTCGCTATCCAGCCTGGTTATCATGGCTGTTGCATCGTGGTACATGGCATTTTTTTCCTGAACATGGTATTTCTTGCCACCGTACTCCGCCCCTATCACCTGATCGTAAGACGTGTTCGCATATCCGGTAGGGTCTTCGAGTATTGCCACCATGTCGTGGCTTCTGTTTCCGAAGTATTTTTCAAAGACTCCCTTCACACCGTCCGATAGCTTACCGCCATTCTTTGCCATGTCCCCCTCCGCCAGCCGGACTATCCAGATGGCAACCGCCTCATCTTCACTCTGTGCTGTCTGGAAATTTGCAGCGGGCTCTATGCCGTCCTGGAAGTTATCTGCCACAGTGGGATTTCTTGCCATCTCCACGCAGTAAAACCCGTAATCCCACCATGATATGAATGCGGGCTTGTCAGTATCATTTATTCCCTCGTTCTGCTGCTTGAGCCACAAGAATGCATCTGTCCAGTACTCCTCGGTGTGGACGCCCAGACCGAATGCACCGAGTTTGTCCGTATTGAAATCGCTTTTCATCGTCGACGGTATAGCCGCATCGAATGCAAGCCATCCGTTGGGCATGATGACAAGGAATACAACGAATGAAGCCCCGATAACATGCCTCAACTTTATTCCCTTCTTAAGTCCGTACCAGCCGCCCCCTATGCCCTTTACGGTCTTTATGACGCTTATGAAGTCGAGTTTGTCTATCACAATCCACAAAGTCCATCCCCCGAGAATCGCCATGAGAGGCACCATGTCATTCAGGAAACGACCTGCGGTATGCACAAGCCATACCTCTATCAAAAACCATACCATGAGTACTGCATAGTCTCTCCTGTAAGATTTGTTCTTGTAGTAGAAGTATATGATAAGCGCAAAGCCTATCCAGCCGAGCCAGTACAGAGCTGGACCGAAGGACATGACCGTCCTGCTGAAATCGAAAGTGCTTGCCTCTGCGATGGTCAGGGATACCTTCTTGCCGTATATGCCGGCTCCGAAAAGTACATTTGATATGGCTGTCAATGGTTTCAGCACGCTGTTTGTCGTATTTCTTATAAGATAAAGGAAGACTGCACCCGCAGCACCTATACCGAATATGGACGGTATGGATATCACCCAGGGTATCTTGTGCCTGCCGAGCCATATGTAAATCACGCTGAAGGCAGCCACAATAAGGGAGATGGCAAGGGGCGTTGTCATGGAAAATCCGTATTTCACCCAGTATACGGGAAATGCCAGCAGGTAACCGCCGAACATCGCAATGAGCAGGGTTCTGGGCACGGAATTCTCCATTCTTGAAGTTACGATGTCAAGCACCTGTGCTATACCGTAAACAGCCACGACCGCATATATGTACTGGGCTGCAACCCATGTCATGGATATTCCTGCTATACCAATGCCCGACATGAACGCGAGAATCATGGACCTTTTTGCATCCTTTTCCTTCAAACTAAATATCAGAAACATCATTGTTGTGGTCGTAAGCAGGAGAAGGAAGGAATCATGGTCGTAAAGGGAATATGCCGAGCCGTGACCCGAACTGAGATGTATGGGGATGAGGGCAACCATGAATGCCGCCAGTATGCCTGCTTTCCTGTTGAATACCCTGGAACCTATCATGTATACCGGGATGACAAGAAGTGCACCGTATATCGCGGGCAAGAACTGCATAGCGTAACCCAGACCATCTGTTTCCCCCACGAAGGGCGAAAGGAGACCGCCGACACCCACGGTAATCATATTGAACAAAGGAGGCCTTCCACCGGAACGACCAATGGGGTAGTTTAACAGAGGGTCTTCACCGCCGTGTATCCCCCCCAGATACGGATAGTGACCCGTTTTCACGGTTGTTTCAACAAGGCGAGCGTTATAA
>JAFDIV010000048.1 GCA_019307815.1 Deltaproteobacteria bacterium | reverse complement strand
TTCGTTATCGCCGCCGTCAACGTCGTCTTACCATGATCTATATGCCCAATCGTACCCACATTCACATGCGGCTTCTTCCTCTCAAATTTCTTCTTCGACATCTCTAACCTCCTTGTTGCGTCCCCATTGGGTGCGGAACAATGTGATCCAAAACGTCCATTTTCTATGGAGCCCACGACCGGGATCGAACCGGTGAACCTCATCCTTACCAAGGATGTGCTCTACCTACTGAGCTACGTGGGCCCTATATTTCCATGGAGCGGGAAACGGGATTCGAACCCGCGACCCTCAGCTTGGAAGGCTGACGCTCTAGCCAACTGAGCTATTCCCGCCCGTTGACGCTCACGATCCTTATCGTTGGATTTCTATAACGGCAGGCTCCCTCTCTAGTATTTCGGCATCCCTATGCCCTGCGATGCGGCAAACACCATAGTGGTGGAGAGGGGAGGATTCGAACCTCCGAAGGCTGAGCCGGCAGATTTACAGTCTGCTCCCTTTGACCGCTCGGGAACCTCTCCACAACACGTGGGGCCTCTCGCGTTATAAGAGATAGCCACAACTTATTGTTTCTCGCCATGGAGCCAGCGAAGGGAATCGAACCCCCGACCCACTGATTACAAGTCAGTTGCTCTACCATCTGAGCTACGCTGGCTTTATCATGACCAAAAAGTAAATATAAAGGATATTCCTCAAATAACATTTTTTCAAGATCTAAATTATATCATAATCAACGCTAAGTTATCAACATATTAAATTTCCTTCTAGAATCTTAAAAAATCTTTAGCTTGCTCCCAAATCCGCCAATATTCATATTTATATCTAAAAAACTATTTTACCCTAATAAACAAAAAATGCAATCTTTTTCCTTTATTCGGACATTTGCGCTCGTGTAGTATATTAAGTCCTTATACCAGCTTTACCTTTACGGACCATTTTCTCTATAACCAAAAAAACTTGAACCAATATGCTCTTTGTGTTAATAAGGACTAAATTTGCGGAAATTCATTGCTGCTTAAGGAGGTTAGAAGATGGCCGCATTAGCTGGAGGTGTTGCTGCACTTATCTTGGGGATCATCGGCATTATAATCTGGTGGAGCGATTTTCTCGATATCTTGAGGGGCACACTCCCTGTACTATTTATATTGGGAGGTGCTTTGGCTGCCTATCTGGGCTATGAGGAGATAAAGGATAAAAGGGCGGCCGAGAGCTTTGAGGAATCCTCTGCAGACCTCAAACAAGAGGTGGAAACACTAAAGGAAGAGATTAAGGAACTAAAACAAGAAAAACAAACAGAAGAGAAAAAGGAAGAACCAGAAGAAAAAGAAGAAAAGGCCGAAGACAAGAAATAAGGATTTTTTGCAAAGAGAGGGGGCTACAGGGGCCCCCTCTCCTCTGGTAAGCCCATATTGAAGCTACATGATCTCCAGGGCATTGAAAAAATAGCCTATTTCAAAGGCCGCACTCTCTGGAGAATCGGAACCATGTACCACGTTCTTTTCAATATCAGTAGCGTATTCCCTTCGGATGGTTCCCTCTTCGGCCTTTCTGTAATCGGTCGCCCCCATGAGCTTGCGATATCTTGCGATGGCATCGTCTCCCTCCAGCACCATGACCACGCAGGGCCCTGATGACATGAAATCGGTCAGGCTGTCAAAGAAGGGTTTTCCCTTATGTACCTTGTAGAAGCCCTGCGCCTGCTCCTTCGTCATCTTGATGAGTTTCATGGCCTTAATATCCAATCCCTCATTTTCGATGCGGGTTATAACTGGCCCAATTAACTTTCTGGCTACACCATCAGGTTTAATGATTGCAAGCGTTTGTTGCTTCATAAGATCACATCCTCCTCTTTGAAAAATGCTGTCCATCTCTTATCAAATAGAGGCAGTATGTCAAGGAGTTTAGCAATTACAAAAACAACGAAAGGTTAGCACAATGGAAAAACAAGACAAAGCACCACTTAGACTGGATCCTGAGCATCAATTTCGGTTTCAATGCAGACCTGGCATCTCATGTTTCACCCAGTGCTGCCAAGACGTGACCATTGCCCTCACACCTTACGACGTGGTGAGACTAAAGAAGGCCGTGGGTCTGCGGTCGGATGAATTCCTGGACACATATACATTGACACTCACCAAAGAAAACCGGTTAATTCCCTTAGTGGTCCTGAAGATGAATGAAGAGGATAAAAGGTGTCCTTTCGTCACAGGAGAAGGTTGTTCTGTTTATGACGACCGGCCTTGGGCATGTCGGATGTATCCACTGGATATGAATGATGATGGTACATTTCGGATCATTGCCGACCCCTCCAAGTGCTTGGGATTAAAGGAGACTGAAACCTGGCAAATCGGGGATTGGTTGGTGGACCAAGGTGTACCCATTTATGACCAGATGAACATCCTCTTTTCCCAGGTCACAGGGCCTCTGCGGGCCCAAGAGCCGGATATCGACAACCCCCAGATTTTCAAAATGACCTTTATGGCCTTATATAACCTGGATCGCTTTCGAGACTTTGTCTTTCAAAGCACCTTTCTTCAACGTTTCCATGTGGATCCCGTAACCATAGAAAAGATAAAACGGAGCGATGTGGAACTTATGAAATTTGCCTTTGATTGGGTTAAATTTGGCCTGTTTGGCCAAAAAACATTCCAAGTAAAGCAGCCTGAACCTTCAAAGGGGGACAACGAGTGACAGAACCAGCAGATAATAAGGAGGTCTTCAAACCCTTATCAGAAGAGCATTTCCATTTTAATTGTTACCCAGAAATCGCCTGCTTTACCAAATGCTGCGCCAAATTGAGGCTTATCCTCACTCCCTATGATATCCTGCGGATCAAGAATCGCCTGGGGATTTCTTCCTCAAAATTCCTCGACCTTTACACTGATACCTTGTTCGAAGAAGGCCTCCGCTTTCCCCTTGTAAGACTCAAAATGACCCCTGATGAACAAGGCCGCTGTCCTTTTGTAACGGAAAAGGGTTGCACCATTTATGAGGATAGACCGGGGGCCTGTAGATTATATCCCATTGGAAGGGCATCTACCTTCCCAGGCGGAGGCGATAAGACCAGGGAAAAATTTTTTATTGTGGCCGAATCTCATTGCCTTGGGTTTAAAGAGGAAAAAGTTTGGACCATTGATCAATGGCTTACCCATGAGGGGGTGGATCATTATAATGCCATGAACGATCCGTGGGTAAGAATCGTTACTTCCTCAAAGCCATTGGGCACAGGGAAGGAACTTACGCAAAAGCTCAAGATGTTCTTTATGGCCTCTTATAACCTGGATCGGTTTCGGACCTTCCTCTTCCAAAGCCCCTTTTTTGAGAGGTTTGAGGTGGACTCTGAGGTCAAAGAAATGCTGGCGCACGATGACGTGGCGCTTATGCATTTCGGCTTTGATTGGTTGAGGTTCAGTCTTTTCGGAGAGAAAACCATGACCTTGGCCGCCCCATAGGGCTTGCCCACCTGGAAAAGGTCGGCAAAGCCGAAAGAATTAGTTAGTGCCTATCCAAAAATTGTTATTTTCGGATAGAAGCATTCAGCCCTGTCTACCGGGAGCAAGTTTCAGCAAAGACAATGAAATAACAACAGATCAAGCTGACGGCTCCATCCAGCCTGACCATCGGGCAGGATGGATGGGAACTGGTTAAGGCCAGAACAGTGAACGGTCAGTGGTCTTTCCCCACCCTGGATCCGATATAACCGGGCAGCTCGCAGATGAGGCTGTCAATTTCAGCGCTCTTATTGGATAGAAATTTCAGAATTTGTGTGGACTTGCTCTTTATGAGCTGGGTGTCCTGCCTTTGAATAATTTCACCAGGTATCAGCATCTTGTGCTGATAAAGGTAGGAAATAATAGTATCATCGGCATCCAATTGAATCTTAAATTTCTCACGGAGGTATTCCAACCAACAGCCATATTCGTTAGGATGCTCCAAATGTTCTACGGGAATACCCAACTCAAAACTTAGGGGCTTGACAATGCCAGGCATAAGTCCAGAGCCCCCTAAGTAGTCCAGTACATGGGCTACCTCATGGATCAAGGCACTGTCACTGATCCCCGAGGAAATGGCAATATAGATGTTATGTGGATCTGATTTTGAAGTCTTGTAGATATTGACCACCACACCACCCTCGCCTTTTTTCCCTTCCCCAGAAGGCGGGCTCTGACCGAACAGCTCTAGCCCATGGTAGGTTTTCAAATCAATAAAACGAATCCCTTCAGACCGACCTGTCAAGGCCTTTATGTCAAGGGCTTGGAGGATTTCCTGACATCGGCCATAGTCTACCTCCGGCAACTCCGTAATTCGCTTGCTCTGCTCCTCGGAAAACTCGGCCATACCGTCCGAAAAAAGCTCATCTTCCCTTCCCAAATGGCACTTCTTGAATTTTTTACCACTCCCACATGGGCATGGATCGTTTCTGCCAATCTTTCTCATAGCGCAACCTTGTAATATGGCTTAGTCCTTGATGATTCTATCCTTATGGGCATCATAGGACCAGCAGGGAAGCGGCCCTTGCTCACCGGTCACAGGATTTAGTCGGTGTCTGTAAGAGGCCTTAACATTTTGCGTTTTCATCATATGATCCCAGCCCCTTACAAAATAGGAACATTTATCATTGAAACAGACCCATTGGAACTCTGTACCCCAAGTGGAGTATTCGGGGGTCTTCCATTTTTCCATTTCCTTTCCACAATAGGGGCACTTAGGCCTTTCTTGATCACTCATGATTATACCTCCGCTACAAAAAGAAAAACCAAATCCCTTCTTAACTATATACCAGGGATTTGGTTTTCTCTAGCCTCAAAGCATTTATCTATTCCACAGCAGCCCTTATCACCGTCTCCGGTGGAATAATATTATAATGCAGTGCTGCATCGCGTTTGAGATCTCCACCAAATGCCACGGCCATAAGCTGAGTCAAATAGACAATTGGCACATCAAAATCCGTACCAAGTGCCTTGTTTATCCGTGGCTGATAAACCTCCAGATTCATGGCGCACATGGGGCACACTGTAGAAATAAGCTGCGCACCATGGCTGAGAGCATCCTCAAGAATATCCCTCACAAGAGGGAAGCAATATTCCATCTCAGGAAGGAAAATACCAGAGCCACAGCAGCGCATTTTTTTAGGGAAATGGACCGCCTCAGCACCCAGGGCCTCAATAATTCTATCATGGGTAATGGGCCTCTCTACGCTATCATATTCACCATATGGTCTGACAGACTGACAGCCCACATAGCCTCCAACCTTGAGACCTGTGAGAGGCTTGACCACTTTTTCTCGGATCTTGTCGACGCCTATGTCATGGTATAACACGTCCAAGACATGGCGCACCTTGACTCCTCCATTATACTTGAGCCCTCCTTCTGCAAGGGCCTGATTAACCTTGGAGGCCAACTCGGGATCTTCCTGAATCTCGTGGTTGACCTTCACCATCTGGATATAGCAGGAACTACAAGGAGCTATTATATCATATGCACCACTGGCCTCTGCAATAGCCAGATTTCGGGCATTCAGCACCTTAATGGAAAGGTCGTTTGCTCCTACATAGGAGATACTAGCGCCACAACAGTTCCAGTCTTTAATCTCTTCCCATTCCACACCAAGTTCTTCCATGACAGGCTTAAGAGAAACCAGAAAGTTGGCTCCACTTCCCTCGAGGCTGCAACCCCAGTAAAGAAAGTATTTCATGATGCGCTAGCACCCCCTTTCCCCATTTGGGCGGCCTTATCCAGCATCTTCCTCAGGCCCTTAATCCCCTTAATCGGTCTTTCAGGAAGAGGTTTCATTCTTCTATGCAAAAACATGGTAATCCCCATATCCACCATCTCCAGGGTATTCTTAATTCCTTGGACAAAGCCATCGGAAAAAAAATACCGTCTTGACAGATCCTTCTCATCAATGCGGCCAAGCCGGTAAATCTGTTTCCAAAATTCACTTCCAAATGTGGCTGTATATTTCCTGGGCACATACCCCTGCCTTATTGCATAATTGGCGAGACCGTGCATAACATCTATAACTGGGATCCCCCTAGGGCACCTTACCTTGCATGAATAGCAAGAAGTGCACAACATTATGGCATTTGAGTTTAAAACCTCCTCTCGTTTACCCGCCCTGATCATTAGAAAGATCTTGCGTGGTGAGTAATCCATCTGCATGCTTAGGGGGCAGGAGGCCGCACACACCCCGCATTGCATACACATTTTTATCTCTTCGCCATAATCCACATTTTCGAAAACCTCACGGGCAAAAGAGGAATCGTAGTTTGTCATAATATTCCCCCGCTCCTGAACGTTTCCTAAAGGTTTTATCACTTGGCTGTTCAGCGTTCCCCTTGTTCTCCCTTTCTCTACCATCCCTTATATGGATTGGGACCCACTTCCTCTATAGTCTCCATAAACTCTTCTATTATCTTGGGGATCTTCTCGTAATCAGCTATTCCTACTTCCACAAACTTGACTCTGTCAGACTCCAAAGCCAGTCGATCAAGTGTTTCAGATACCTTGCCTAGACGGGTGTTGGCGAGTTCGCTCCCCTTGATGAAATGACATTGATAGTCATCTCCGTATCTACATCCCATGAGAAGGATACCATCAATTCCCCTGGAAAGTGCATCGGCGATCCACACCAGGTTGACCGAGCCCAGACACCTTACAGGTATGAATCTGATATATGGACTGATCTTCAGACGCCTGATACCCGCCATATCCAAGGCAGCATAGGCGTCGTTTTCACACACCAGGGCCACAATCCTGGGTTTTTCCTCATCCTCTTCTGGGACCTCAATGGCCTTTATCATATTTCCGATCATGGGCACGGAATAATTCTTAAAGGAAATAATCCTTTCGGGACAAGCTCCCATGCAGACCCCACAGCGCCGGCATCTAGTGGGATTTGGAAGAGGGTTGGCCTTCTCGTCTTCGTTAATGGCTCCAAACGGACATTCCTCAGTGCAGCGTTTACACTGGGTGCAACGCTGCATATTGAACTCTGGATAGGTCATATCCCCTGCCCTAGGATGAACAGCCATACCAACCGCTGTAGCCTCAGTACATTGAATCGCTTTCATGGCTGCACCCGTGGCATCGTCTATTACCTTGGCCGTTTCCATGGGTCTTCTTACGCAGCCCGCAGTATAGATCCCGGTCCTTCTCGTCTCATAGGGGAAACAAATGAAATGGCTATCAGGGAAGCCATACTTAAGAGTAGGGAGTTCCGGCCCCTGCCTGTACTCCAGGCCTAGGGCCTTGGTGGCATAAAAACCTGAATCAGGGGTCACCTCTATCATGCCCTCTTCGTCAGCACCCTCGGCCCCTTCTGGAGCAGGAATTCTAGGGATTTCATCTGGCTGAGTGCTGGGGACCATACCAACCGCCAGGACAACAAGATCTAAATCTTCAACCTTGATCTTCTCACCAAGGAGTTCGTCGTCTGCCTCCACAAATAGTTTGCCGCCTTCCTCACCAACATTTGCTACGGTCCCACGAATAAAGACGTTTCCGTCCTGCTGTGTCTTACGGTAAAAATCCTCCGCCTGACCAAGGGTTCTCATGTCCTTATAAAGAATATAATTTACTGCCTCTGGATTTTGTTCCTTCACATAGGTTGCCTGCTTAAGTGATACCAGACAGCAGACCGAAGAACAATATGGCAGGTGCTCAGGATCCCTTGATCCTGCACACTGAACAAAAAGCACATTTTGGACCTCCTTGCCGTCAGAAGGACGGGTAATTTTACCGGCAGCGGCCATCTCCTCCATCTCTACATTGGTGATCACATCCTTAAATTTTCCGTAACCCAAATGACCCAGCTTGTTGGCATCATAGGGGACCCATCCCGTGGCCTGCACTATCGCCCCTACCTTCTCTGTAGCGCTGCTCCCATTCCCTTTGATTTCCACGGAAAACAGGCCCGGTGCACCGCTGACCTTCTCCACCGTAGAAGAGGTATAAACCTTTATATTGGGATTGTCCTCAACGGCCTTAACAAGCTCCTCAAGCCCTGTATCGGATAGCTCTTTATAAGGCATGGTCACAAGTTTTTTCATCTTGGCCATAAAACCTCCGAGCCTATCCTCTTTCTCCACCAAGATGGCCTTGTATCCCGCCTTTGCTGTCTCAAGGGCAGCCGTCAGTCCGGCCAGTCCGCCGCCTACCACAAGCACGTCTTTTGAAATTTCTTCTTCTGGCTTATAGGGCTCGGGTAGCTCAGTATCATTGGCCTTTGAGCAACCCATCCTGAGATTGTCTTCAGCTAACATTTGGGTGTCTTCTTCATTAGGCGGCTGCATCCACACGACCTGCTCACGGAGATTTACCCGCTCCACAATCTTGTCTGCCCCGAAATTAAAGACGTCGTAATTCACCCTAGGGGAACAGGCCGCAATAATAATTGTGTTTACCCCCTCGTCCTCTATGTCCTTTTTTATCAGTTCCACACCCTCAGGGCCACAAAGGAAAGGATGTTCCTTGCATATGGGAATGCTGAAATCATCACTCGCTATTTCTGAGAGCTTGTCCACGTCCAGGGCATCTCCTATTCCACATCCAGTACATATATAGACTGCTGTTTTCTTATCCATTGAGCTACCTCCTGGCGATTGATTGAATGGCTTTCAACGCTGCTGCGGTGGCGTCCTGTACGCAAGTAGCCACGTCTGTCGGCCTTCTAGTACATCCAGCGCCGTATATTCCTGGCTTTTCGGGATCCAAAACAATAAAGCCGTAATCATCATAAGTCACATCCGATGGTCCCACCCCGTTCATCTTGTTGGGCACCATTCCGGTGGCAAGCACCACCATGTCGAATGACATCCTAATCTGTTCGCCGGTCCTGGTATTTTCTCCTTCCACCGTAAGGTCCCCTGTCTCCTCGTCTTCCGTGATATAAGCTATCTTGCTCTTGACAAAATGGACCTTTTCATCTTGCTGAACCTTTACATAAAAATCCTCCAGCCTATCCAATGCCCTTATATCTATGAAAAAGATGGTCACCTCACAATCAGGATATTGCTCCCTTATGTACGTTGCATGTTTCATGGATGCAAGGCAGCAGATCCCAGAACAGTAAGGAAGATGGTTTTCATCCCTTGATCCAGCACATTGAATAAACGCTACATTTTTGACCTCTTTGCCATCAGAAGGCCTAACAATCTTACCCCCTGTCGGGCCATTAGGAGAAGCCAGACGTTCCATCATCACATTGGTGATCACGTTCTTATATTGACCGAATCCGTAATATTCGATCTTGGACGCATCATAAGGATTCCACCCTGCGGCCCATATAATGGCCCCTACCTTCATGTCAAATGTAGTTTCCTGCATATCCAAATCTATCGCGCCGTATTCACATGCCTCCTGGCATCTCTTGGCATCCTCTGTGCCTATGATAGAAGGATCCAGGACATATCTCATAGGAAATGCAAACTCGTGGGGAAGATATGCAGCCTTTATCTTGTCCATGCCGAAATTAAAGGGATTATCTATCTCTGTCTCACAAACCTCAGCACACTTCCCACAGCAGGTACACTTCTCATTCACGTACCTGGGTGATAATTTGACGGTAACATCGTAGTTACCAGCCTCGCCAGAGACCTTTACCAATTCCGCCATTGTGAAGAAACGAACCCTGGGATTTTGTTTCAGGCGCCTGAAGTTGATCTCTAGGCCGCAATTAGGGGGGCACAATTTCGGGAAGTAATGGTACAATTGGGTGACTCTTCCACCTAAGTATGGGTTTTTCTCAATTAGAACCACATCGTATCCCGCCTCTGCGGCCTCCAGGGCGGCAGTTACTCCGCTCATTCCTCCGCCCACCACCAAAATACTCTGGGTATTCGCTTGTGTTTCCACCATCATCTCCTCCAGAATAAGGATTTTCTTAGAAGTAAATATGGGTTGTCCTAATATTATAAAATGCGCATTTCGTCAATAGCCATTTTGGGAAACACCTGCTGATTCCCTTTACCTGGCCATTCACAAAATGCGCATTAGATGAATCATAGGATAAACTTGGGAATGAAATGCTCCGGACGCCTTAATAGGACATCCGGAGCATTTGCTAAAGGTTAAGCATTAAACGCCTGGCATAGTCCAAATGTCTTTCTTGAACACATCCCACTCACCTGTGGCAGGATCCCACTTGCAATTGACGAAGCATAGCCAATTGTCATTGTCCATCTTTGGCTTATCG
>JAFDIV010000030.1 GCA_019307815.1 Deltaproteobacteria bacterium | reverse complement strand
TGACTCTTTCTTCTCTTGTCATAACCGTCGCTCCTTTCTCTTTGCATTAATACTCTCGGAGCAACGGTACCAGCTCACACCGGCCATGGGAAGATGGGTAGCCTAGACGCTTACCTGATAAATGCCTTCAAAGAAGAGTTATGTTCTAGGTTCCCTATCTCTGGGTTGAGGAGCAATATAGGATCGGTTAGGCGTAGGCTCTGTTAGAGCCCAAAAACCAAAAAAAGGCCATGGCAAAGACCGTGGCCTTTGAATTTTCGTGGTGGGCGGTGCGAGATTTGAACTCGCGACTTCCACCGTGTGAGGATGGCACTCTCCCGCTGAGTTAACCGCCCACTATATAAAAGCAGAATATATTATTCAGGGGGTGTTTGTAAACAGAAAAATGGGCCCAATTCGGGGTTCAATCTGAGTTGCCTTCCAATGCCTTTTGGCCCAGTCTGTCCGAATAAGCATGCCAGTACTTTGTATTATTTCATTCCTATCAATTTCTTCATCTTGTTTACCTCTTCTGTCTCCAGATACCGGTATTCTCCCACCTTCAAATCCCCTAGGGCAATGGTGCCAAAACCTGTCCTGATTAGGTGGACCACGCGGTAGCCCACGGCCTCCACCATTTTCCTCACCTGGCGGGAAATTCCTTGGGTAATGGTAATCCGGATAATAGTCTGGCGCTCATTTCGACCAAGCAATGTCACCTTGGCCTTGGCCCGGACAGCACCTGGAATCCGGACACCAACCCTCAAGAGTTCGATTGCTGCATCTTCCATGTATCCTGCTACTGTGGCCTTGTAAGTGCGAGGTACCTTAAATCGGGGATGGGTAAGACGGTAGGCCCATTCTCCATCATTGGTAAAGAGCAGCAAACCCATGGTATCAAAGTCTAGTCTGCCCACGGGATACACCCTCTGCTTTACATTGTCCAGCAGATCTGTTACCAGGGGCCTGCCTAAAGGATCGCTCATGGAGCAAATGTAACCAAAAGGCTTATTGAGCATGATATAGATCCTCTCAAGAGGGCCAGGCACCTCCCGGTCGTCCACGTGAATCTTATCTCTGCCCCATACGGCACGGAAACCGGGCTCCCGCACTACCTTTCCGTTTACCCGCACCCTTCCTGAGCTAATTAACTCGTCTGCCTTGCGGCGGGAGGTGATGCCTGCAAGTGAGAGGAGCCGATTCAGGCGTAAAGGTCCCTGACCCCCCTCCATACTATTGCGGTTGGTTTTCGGCTGACGGGGCTTGCCTGTGGCTTTCTTCGGGCCTGAAGATTTCTTTTGTTTGGGAGCCTTCTTGTTCATCTGGGGCCAGCTCTTTAATCTCTTTTAGTTTTGGGAGGGCATTAAGATCCTTGAGGCCGAATACCTCTAGGAATTTTTTTGTAGTTCCATATATCAGGGGGCGGCCAGGGAGATTTTTCCTTCCCACAATTCTGATGAGTCCCTTTTCCATCAGTGACCTAAGGATACCACCTACATCCACACCACGCAATCGTTCAATTTCTTGTCTTAAGATAGGCTGCTTGTAAGCCACAATGGCCAAGGTCTCTAGTGCGGCCTTGGATAGCCGTGTAGGGGAGGTCTTCAGCATTCTCAAAATAAATGGTGCGAACATTGGGTGGGTGCGAAATTGGTATCCGCCTGCTACTTCCTTGAGGCTGAAACTTCTCTCTAAATGGGCATAGTCTTCCACAAGCTGAGTCAATGCGGTCTTGATATCAGCTAGTGTGGAATCGGGTATCCAGGCCTGAATCTCTTTGGCACTCAACGGTCTATCTGAAGAGAATAGCAGGGCCTCCACGATTAGTTTGGTTGACTTATTCATGTTCCTCGGCCTCCTCTTCATCAAATCGGGCACGCAGGCGAATATCACTTTCCTCTGTGGGCTGGGATATGGAAACCAATCCTGCTCGGACCAGTTCCAAAAGAGCGAGAAAGGTTACTATAAACTCTGAGAGATTTGATTGGTTTTTGAATACATCTCTGAAGTAAAGCATCCTTTTTGCCCGTAGTTCTGCAAGGAGGTAAGCTGTTTTTTCCTTGACGGACCACCGGGGGGGCTCGATTCTGAGGCGGGAGTCCAGACCCTCTTCCTCAACTATTCGCTTGAATGCTGAGATTAATAGGAAGATATTGGCCTCAAGCTCTGGCCCTTCCTCTTCTAACTGTTTTCGAAGAGAAATGTCCCCTGGCCTGGTAAACACGTCCCGGGCCAGGATCTCCATTTCAGCCAGGTCCTGGGCTGCGGATTTAAGGTGCATATATTCAAGCAGGGGCCTTGTTATTTCAACCCTTGGGTCTTCTTCGTCTTCTTCACTATAATCGGGGAGCAGCATCTTGGATTTGATGTGAATAAGGGTGGAGGCCATCACAAGGAAGTCAGCAGCTACGCTAATGTTAAGGGCCTTCATCATTTCCAAGTACTCTAGATATTGATCTGTAATGGTGGCAATAGGGATATCAAAGATATCCACTTCATTCTTGTGGATGAGATGAAGCAAGAGGTCAAGGGGACCTTCAAATATTTCAAGCTTTACTTGATATTCCATGCCAATCTATCGAAATTAACAGAAAAAATACTTAGAAGCGCTTGTTACTGGCCGCTAACGGTGAACGGTCAACGGTAAACGGCTTTTAAGGCCTGTTTAAGGCAATTTTACCGCCTCCCTTACCTCTTCCATGGTCCTACTTGCCACCTTTCTGGCCCTCTGACAACCTTCCTGCATAATCTGTTTGACAATGGAAATATCCGCTTCCAGCTCTCTCCGCTTTTCACGAATAGGTTGGAGGCCCTTTTTAAGGCTCGCAGCCATCATCCTTTTACACTCCACACACCCGATCTCCGCCTTGCGGCAGGCTCCATCAATCTGCTTTACTGTTTCAGGTTCCGAATAGATCTCGTGAAAGGAAAACACATTACATATTGCCGGGTCACCCGGATCTGTTTTTCTCTTTCTTTGAGGGTCAGTGATCATCTGGCTCACTTTACGATCGATTTCTTGGTCTGAGTCAGTAAGAAAGATGGCGTTTCCATAACTCTTGCTCATTTTACGGCGATCAATGCCCAGCAACTTGGATGTGGGGGTGAGCAATACATCAGGCTCAGGGAAAACCTTGCTATAAAGATGATTAAACCGCCTGGCAATTTCCCTGGTCAGTTCCACATGAGGGGCCTGATCTTCCCCCACTGGAACCCCATTAGCTTTATACATCAGAATATCAGCGGCCTGGAGTACCGGATACCCAAGGAATCCGTAGGTATAGAGGTCCCGCTGGGTAACTTCCCGAAGCTGTTCCTTGTAAGTAGGATTTCGTTCCAGCCAGGGAAGGGGGGTGATCATTGAAAAGATCAAGTGCAATTCTGCGTGCTCCTTTATCTCCGACTGGATGAAGAATGTGCAAATTTCTGGATCCAGGCCCATGGAAATCCAGTCCATGATGATTTCATAGGTAGTTTCTTTGATGATATCTGGATTGCTGTATTCGCTCGTGAGGGCATGCCAATCAGCAATGAAGTAAAAACACTCGTATTCATGCTGAAGCTCTTTCCAGTTGAGAAGGGCACCATGTAGATGCCCCAGATGCATCTTGCCAGTAGGCCTCATGCCGCTCACAATTCTCTTTTTCGACATCTCCTCTTTCTCCTTTCACGCCTCTCCTAATGTATATGGCCCATTGGTGGGCTACTGATTATGTCTGTATTCATTTTGTTTGTCGAGGAGGTAGGATTTGTATCTTTCCTTCACAAATGTTATCTCGTCCTCCTTGGATTGTATTTGCTGATTCAATCTCCTCTCCAAAATTTGCTCAAACACCTTCTTGAAGATGGGCCCTGGCCTCATTCCGAGCTGAATCAGTTCCTTTCCAGAGAGCTCCACGTGAGTGCCTTTTAGCTTGGTAAAATATGTGGAGATCAAACGCTTCGCCTTTTCACAGGAGCTCTTGGCCATGAGAAATAAGAGAATTTCTGTATCATAAGGGCTCAGCAATGTATAGAGGGTATAATTGTCTCCAGAGAAGGCATGCAAGGCATTAATGAGATCCATTAATCGCTCCCGCTGCGATACCATGGCCTTGCTCTCGGTATCCGCCATGCCCATGCCCTCCATAAGCCGGCTGAACCCTTTGGGATCTAATGAGGAAGTAAGGCCATACCAATAGACCTTCCAGGCCTCAAAGTGTTCTTCAAGGTAGAGTAATCTATACCATGAGATAACGCTCTTTATGTCTTCCAGGAGTTTTTTAAGTTTTGCCGTAAAGGTGATTTCCGGGGAAATGAACTGCAATAGATCAAACTCATTCATTCTCTCAATGGCCTTAATGGGGTCGGACTCGCCCAGGATAAGCTTCAGTTCCATGAACAGGCGGTGACCCGAAATCTCTTTGAGGGCATTGATTTTTACGGCGTTTTTGATTAGGGCCAGGGTCAATTTTCCAATCTTGAACCCAAAACGCTGTTCAAATCGAATGGCCCGGAAGACCCTGGTAGGGTCCTCCACAAAAGAAAGGTTGTGTAGCACACGTATAACCTTTTCCTTAATGTCCCGTTGGCCTCCAAAATAATCAATTAGGGTGCCGTAGTCCCTTTTATTTAGTTTGATAGCCAGGGTATTGATAGTAAAGTCTCGTCTGTAGAGGTCCATTCTTAAGGAGCTTGTCTGAACGATGGGGGGGGAGCCCGGTGATTCATAATACTCCATGCGTGCTGTGGCCACGTCCACCTTAAAGCCGTCAGGAAAGATGAGCACGGCTGTGCCGAATTTCTTGTGGCTTCTGACCCGCGCCTCGAAGTGCTTTGCAAATTCGTGGGCGAATACGATACCGTCTCCCTCGATGACAATATCCACATCAAAATTTTCCCGGTGAAGCAATACATCCCGAACCAGTCCCCCCACCAGATAGGCATTGTAGCCCAACATGTCAGCAACCTGGCCGAAATTTTTGAGCCTCTCGATAATCTTCCTGGGAAGTCGTTCCTTGAGGAGCCCCGCAACACTTTTCTTTCTGCTGAGTCGACCAGAGCCCTTTTCCTCTATGAGGAGATCAGGTACCAGGGGCTCTCCCACAAGGATATTCAGGAGATCTGTTCTGGTAATGACACCTACTACTTCACCGTGGTCCACAACGGGCAATACTCGAAGTTTATTTTTGATAATAAGGTCTTGGACCTCTTTCAGGGGGGCCTCAGGTGGCACACTGGAGAACTCAATATTCATATAATCGCTTACCCTTATATCCTCAAGGCCGAAAAATACAGCTTTCTCTACCACTTGCCTGGTGATATACCCTTTGAGTGTATGATCCTCAATGACCAGAAGTACATTGATGTTGTACCGGGTCATGAGGTTTGCAGCCCGCTTGACCGTAGCCTCAGGGGGGACAAAGATCACGGGCGAGGACATCATGTCTCGAGCCTTTTTTGTGGGTTGAATGCGGTTGCGCAAAAGGGCGTTGAGGGATCGTTCCACCTGTGCAAGCGTTTTGTTCTTGATGGTTGCAGAGGCTGCCTGGGGGTGTCCCCCTCCGCCCAGGGCAGCCGCAATTTCTCCCACATTCACCTCAGGTATCCTGCTTCTGGCCACCAGATAAATGCGGTCTTCCATCTGGGCAAGGGCAAAGACCACATTCAGGTTCTCCATTTCCATTAGCTTGTGCACAAGGACAGCGAAGTCTCCAACATACTCGTCCCTGACCACCTTGGTGGTAACTATTTCCACACCGTTTACAACCTTCTTGGAGGCAGCTTTTGTGAGGTCATTCAGCAACCATATTTGCTCGGCCGTGAGTTCTCTGGTGAGCATGTCAGCAATGATATTATGGTTGGCTCCCTGCTTAGTCAACCAAGCCGCTGCCTCATAGTCCTCGGGAGTGGTTGAAGAGAAGGTAAAAGAGCCCGTATCCTCATGGATTCCTAAGCACATCAATGTGGCCTCATCAGGGGACACAGGAATGCCCTTTTCACGGATTATCTGGGTAAGGATCGTGGTATTGGCCCCATATTGACGGATGATCTCCATATTTCCGTGTATGTCCTCTTCAGAGCCAGGATGGTGATCATATACATGAATTTCCACATTTGGCCTGTCAAGTAGGTCGGCAAATTTCCCAATCCTAGACCTTTGCCGTGTATCAACCAAAATAAGCCTCTTGATCTTTTCTAATTTTATCTGCTTGAGTTTGGCAAAGTTGAATAGGTATGAAGCCGAGTGAAGAAAGAAGTTTCGAAGATTTTTTTCTTGGGCACCGGGGAAGACCATCACTGCTTGGGGATAGAGCTTCTTGGCTGCAATCATGGAGGCGAGGGCGTCAAAGTCTGCATTGATGTGGGTGGTGATCACCTCTTCAGGATACTGGCCCGAATCTATTGTCTCATTATTTTTGTCTGGTGAAGACTTCATGGTCAAGATCTTAGCATAGTTTTAGCGCGTGATGCCACAGCAAATACTACCATCTAAAAGTAACGATTTAAATTTTTGCCTTAACACACTTAATTCAATAACTAAATTGTATTGAAATGACAAATGTTAAATGACCAATACCAAACTTGTCCACCAAATCTTGGTGGATTGCCACATCAGGAGTTACAGAGGGTAAAACCCACCTTATTTAAGATATAAAAAAGGCCGGGCATACACGGTGCACCGGCCTGAAGGGACACATTTAAGGATTGGAAATAGGGCGAGTGCCTATAGCCCCCTAAGCTTTTCCTCGGTTTCCTGCTTTTTCTTGCATTCAATACAAAGGGTGGTCACGGGGCGGGCCTTAAGACGTTTTTCCGAAATCTCCTCGCCGCATGCTTCGCAGATTCCAAATGTGCCATTATCCAGCCTTTCCAGTGCCTCTTTTATCTTAACAATGAGCTTCCTCTCTCGGTCCCTTATTCGAAGCAAGAAATTTCTGTCAGACTCTAGGGCCGCCCGGTCCGTCGGGTCAGGAAAATTATCGTTCTGATCCGTCATCCCGCTTACTGTCTTGCTGGCCTCTTGAAGAAGCTGCTCAAGGCGTTCGTTCAAAAGTTTTCTAAAGTATTCCTTTTTCTTTTTTGTCAACATAGGCTCTTGCGTCCACTCCTCAAATTGTAGAAATTTATTTTTTTAGCATGAAATATTAGACTTGTAAATGCTATCTTTTCATCTTTTTCCAAAAGTTTTTTACTTTCTTTTTGCCTTGTAATATCTGTATTCCCTCGGTCTCAGCAAAGGCCTCAAGAAGTTCCCTTTGCCTAGGATTCAGCTTTTGGGGAATTTTAACTTGAAGTTTTACATAAAGATCCCCTCGCCGGTGGCCATGTGTAGTAGGCATTCCTTTTCCTGGAAGCCTCAAGATCTCCTCGGGTTGCGATCCAGACGGTATATGTAATTCCGTTCCCTCCTCATCGCCCAAAGTGGGAATCACTACTGTATCGCCCAGGGCGGCTTGGACGAACGATATGGGAATCTCACAGACCAAGTCATTTCCCTGGCGCTGGAAAAAGGGGTGTTCTTCCACGTGTATTACCACATATAGATCGCCAGGGGGACCGCCATACTCTCCAGGCTCCCCCTCCCCCCTGAGGCGGAGCTGAGAGCCCGTATCCACACCAGGCGGGATGCGCACATTAATTCGCCTCTCGACCCTGACCTTACCAGCACCACCGCAATCTGGGCAGGGATCACGTATAATTTGACCCTGGCCTCGACACGAAGGACACGTAGAACTTATCTGAAAGAAGCCCTGCGAACGAATTATTTGCCCCCGTCCCTGACAAGTAGGGCAGATCTCTGGTTGGCTGCCGGGCCTGAGTCCGGATCCATTGCACGAGTCGCACAGGGCTGTTTTGTGAAATACGATCTCTTGTTCTTTTCCGTAGAAGGCCTCCTCAAGGCTGATCTGCAAATCGTATCTCAGGCTGTTTCCCTGTCTGGCCCGCGGTCTACGCCTACGTCCGGTGCTAAACCCAAAGAATTCTTCAAATATATCACCAAAACTGGAAAAGATATCCTCAAATCCCGTGAAGCCCGTAAAACCTCGACCCTCCAGACCTTCGTGACCAAAGCGGTCATAGATTTCCCTTTTTTCAGGGTCTCTTAATACTTCGTAAGCCTCAGCAGCCTCCTTGAATTTTTCTTCGGCATCCTTGTCTCCTGGGTTTCGGTCCGGATGATATTTCAGAGCAAGTTTACGGTAGGCGCGCTTAATTTCCTCTTCTCCAGCATCTCGGGAAACGCCCAATACCTCATAGTAGTCTCTCTTATACATGGCTATTTACCTGTTGAGTTCGCCTCATCATCAGCCTTCTCGGATTTTGATTCAGGTTCAGGCAGGCTCTCGGCTGAGCTCCCCTGGGCACCCTCTTCGATCTGCACTTCGGCTTCCTTGGTAACAGGATAGACCTTGCCAGCCGCGATTTCTCTTAAGGCGATAACAACGTCCTTGTTCTTTGCATTTATAAGGGGCTCTGCTCCCTTGCGGAGTTGGCGAACCCTCTTTGCGGCCAGATGAATTAGGGCGAATCTGTTCTCCACATTTTGTAAACAGTCCTCAACAGTAATTCTTGCCATGGTCTTCTCCTAAGTTTATATTTGGTTTCACTTATACCAAGTAGGATAAAAAAACTAATCCTGAAATCCGAATAATCCCTTCTCATATAAATAAACTTTACTTTATAACACCGGTTATGTTAGATGTAAAGAGATTTTACATCTATTTGCTATGCACCCTACGCCTAAAGATATCTTTTATTTCATTTCCAGTTACCTTTTCAGACATCAGTATGGGGAACCCTCATGTTGGCAAAGATACTAAGTAGCGCTGTCATAGGTATTGATGCGTACGTGGTGGAAGTGGAGGTGGACATTTCCCAAGGGCTTCCATCTTTCTTCACTGTGGGTTTACCTGAAGGCGCAGTTCGTGAGAGTAAGGACAGGGTTAAAGCAGCTATAAAAAATTCAGGATATCCATTTCCTTCTGACCGAATTACTGTAAATCTTGCACCAGCAGATGTAAAAAAAGAGGGCTCTGCCTTCGACCTTCCCATGGCCCTTGGTATCCTTGCGGCCACGGGGCTGCTTGAAAGGGCCTCTTATCAAGACTACCTCTTTTTAGGGGAATTGGCCCTTGACGGATTGCTTAGACCCGTCAAGGGGGCTTTGCCCACTGCCATAACTGCCAGGAGCCTCGGGCTGAAGGGTATCTTCCTGCCAAAAGAAAACGCGGCCGAGGCAGCGGTTGTGAAGGGCATCGATATCTATCCAGTCTCGTTTCTATCTGAGGTCATAGAGGCCCTGAGGGGCCAGATCCAGATCAGCCCCTTTTCCATGGGAGTAAGCCCCCTGTTTCACAAGCCACCTGCACAAGAGGACTTCCTGGACGTGAAGGGACAGGAAAACGCAAAAAGGGCCCTGGAGGTTTCAGCCGCAGGGGGGCATAATCTTATCATGGTGGGACCACCGGGATCAGGAAAGACCATGCTGGCAAGGCGGCTATATACCATTTTGCCGGAGCTGAGCTTTGAGGAAGCCTTAGAGACATCCAAAATCTATAGTGTAATGGGCCTAATGCCCAAAGGTCATGGTCTAATCACCCAGAGGCCCTTTCGTTCACCACACCATACTATATCGGATGCCGGATTAATAGGTGGGGGCCAGAACCCCAAGCCCGGCGAGGTGAGCCTGGCCCATAACGGCGTTCTCTTTCTCGATGAGTTACCTGAATTCAGGAAAAATGTTCTAGAGGTGTTGAGGCAACCCATGGAGGATGGCCAGGTAACCATTTCCAGGGCCAACTCAAGGGTGACATATCCAGCAAATTTTATGCTGGTTGCAGCCATGAATCCATGTCCATGCGGATTTTTGGGCGATCCCAAGAGGCAATGTAGGTGTTCCTTTTTGCAGATCCAACGGTATCGCTCAAAAATTTCAGGGCCATTGATGGACCGAATAGATATACATATCGAAGTTCCCCCTGTGCCCTATAAGGAGCTGGCCGATAGGTCTGAAGGCGCAAGCTCAGCAGAAATGCTCCAGAGGGTGATGAGGGCCAGAGAGGTACAAACCGCTCGATTTCGAGGCACGCCTATCCATACCAATGCAAGGATGAATACCCGCCAGATCAAAGAATTCTGTAAGATTGATTCCAGATCCAGCGAGTTGTTGGAAAAGGCGATGGAAAAGTTTGGATTGAGCGCACGGGCCCATGCCCGAATCCTGAAGATTGCAAGGACTATTGCTGATCTGGACCAGTGCAGGAACATACAACCTAACCATATTGCTGAAGCCATTCAATACAGGAGCCTGGATAGAACCCTTGTGTTATAATATGAGTATGGCTTGGTCTGGGAGGTAAAGGTTGAAGAAGCTGTTGAAGTGGATGATTGTCTTGGTGGTGGTATTAGGGCTTTTTTTGGCATGTGGTGCTGCTGCCTTATGGTACCTATGGTCAAGTAATCTGCCGTATATCGGGTCATTGAGGGAATACAATCCTCCTATTGTTTCAGTTATTTATAGCAGTGACGGTCAAGTTATTGGGCGCTTCTGGGAGGAAAAACGGATCGTTATCCCTCTGGAACAGATTCCAAAGCATGTGATCTACGCCTTTGTAGCTGCAGAAGATGCCCGTTTTTTTGAACACAAGGGGCTGGATCTCATGGGCATACTCCGAGCCCTGATCAAAAACATAACCGCTGGTAAGATCGAGCAGGGAGGTAGTACCATTACCCAGCAGGTGACCAGGTCACTGTTGCTGAAGAATACAAAACGAACTTATCGCAGAAAGGCACGAGAAGCCCTCTTATCCATTCAAATAGAAAAAAACTTTTCAAAGGATCGGATCCTGTACCTTTATTTGAATCAAATCTACCTGGGCCATGGGGCCTATGGTGTGGAGGCCGCTGCTCGCACCTATTTTGGAAAATCCGCTAGTGAGCTTGACCTTGCAGAGGCGGCCCTTTTGGCAGGTCTTCCCCAAGCACCGGCCCGGTATTCGCCTGTGACCCACTTTGAGCGGGCAAAGGCAAGGCAACGTTATGTCCTTCAAAGGATGCGGGAAGAGGGCTACATTTCAAAGGAAGAGGAGATCCGGGCCTATAATGAAGAGTTGGAGATCCGTGGAAGTGAGGAAGATTACTTTCACAGGGCCCCTTATTTTACAGAGTATGTACGCCAATATCTGCTCAAGAAATACGGTCGGGAGCGCCTTTATCGGGGCGGTTTGAAAGTTTACACTACCCTTGACCTGGAAATGCAAAAGGCGGCCCAGGCAGCCCTGAACAAAGGGTTGAGGGAGCTGGATAAAAGGGAGGGGTATCGTGGACCATTACGCCACCTGAGACCTGATGAAATCACTTCCTACAAGCAGGAACAACAGGAAAAGTTTTTAGTCAATGAGCTAAAACAAGGTCAAATTGTAGAAGGAGTGGTGGAAAAGATTGACCATCAGCACAATTGGGCCGAAGTGTGGATCGGTGGTAAGAGCGCGGTGCTGCCCTTTTCAGAGATGAAGTGGGCGCGAAAACCTGATCCAAAGGTCCCATATTACCGTGCGGGTATAAAGCATGTCTCCGAAGCCCTATCAGAGGGAGATGTGATTTTGGTTAGGCTTAAGAAACCTGGAAAGTCACCCTTCTCTTGGGTCGTGTCCCTTGAGCAATCGCCGGAGATACAAGGGGCTCTGCTTTGCATGGAACCTGACACCGGTATGGTGAGGGCCATGGTGGGCGGGCGGGACTTCACCATAAGCCAGTTTAACCGTGCTGTACAGGCCAGAAGGCAACCGGGCTCAGCCTTCAAGCCGATTATTTATGCTGCAGCCTTAGACAAGGGCATGAGTCCGGCCGATGTGATTGTGGATGCCCCTTTTGTTTCGGACAATGGGGAAGATGAAAAGGTGTGGAAACCGCGAAATTACAAAGGGAGATTCTTCGGTCCCACACTATTGAGGACGGCCCTAGCAAAGTCCAGAAATGTAATTACAGTCAAGATACTGAAGAGAATTGGCGTTGACTATGTGATATCCTATGCGCGGCAGTTGGGTATTGAATCCACATTGAATGCTGATCTTTCACTGGCTCTTGGTTCTTCAGGGCTTTCCCTTCTGGAGCTTACCCGCGCATATTGTGTATTTGCCAGCGGTGGATACCTACCTCAGCCCATATTTGTGAAAAGGGTCGTGGATAGAAATGGTCAGGTAATCGAAGAGAACCAGCCCACGGCTGAGCAGGTCATATCTCAGCAGACGGCGTACGTGATGACTGACCTGCTGAAGGCGGTTGTTCAGGAGGGAACTGGATGGAGGATAAAGGCACTACATAGGCCTGCAGCCGGCAAAACAGGGACGACCAATGACCTGAGGGATGCCTGGTTCCTGGGCTACACCCCCCAGTTGGTCACTGGTGTGTGGGTTGGCTATGATGACCGTACACCAATGGGCAAAGGTGAAACAGGATCCAGGGCTGCCAGCCCCATATGGCTTTACTTCATGAAGGAAGCCCTGAAAAAAATGCCTGTAGAGGACTTTTCTGTGCCAGAAGGGGTGGTTTTTGCAAAAATCGATGCAGAGACAGGGCTTTTAGCAAGTCCATTTTCCAAAAAGACTGTATTTCAGGCCTTTAGAGAAGGCACAGAACCCCATCAATACAGCCCCCGGCCAGCTGCACCCAGAACAGGTCAATTTCTTCTTTTTGATATGGAAGGGGGTTCCTAGAGAAATCTCGGCCTAGGCCGCTTTCTCCATATCGTGAAGTTCCCTGAGGGAGAGAACCTTATCAATATCCAAAAGGATTTTTACCTTTCCATCCATCTTGGCTATTCCCAGTATGTAATCCGTATCGATCTGAGCCCCAAAAGTAGGGGTTTCTTGAATGTCTTCGGCCCGAATATTCAGGACTTCGGATACGGAATCCACAATAAGGCCCATTGTTACCCCTGCCTCGGCCGTTGTTACCTCCACCACAATAATGCAGGTTCGCTCATTATAGTCCAGCGGCTCCATTCCGAATTTGAGGCGGAGATCCATGATGGGGATTACCTTGCCCCTTAGATTTATGACCCCTTTTACAAAAGATGGGGCCTTAGGTACAGGGGTCACCGGCATCATGCCAATAATTTCCTTTACCTTGAGAATAGCGATGCCATACTCCTCACCTGCAAGGATGAAAGTCAAATATTTGCCCGCCTTTGTTATAGTCTCCTGCCCCTGGCTCTCATTGGTAGACACAGTATCATTCATGACTTAGCCTCCTGATTATAGTGAGCGTTATTACGGACAAGTATTCAAAATTTATGCCAAGGGGCAGAGGTATTAGTATCAGGTGGCCATATGCGGAATAGTAAGGCAAGGGCTGAAATTAGGCATCACAGCCGTTGGGATAGGGTACTAGTGTTGACCTGATTCCAGAAAAATGACGTCACTATTTTGACGAGGCCATGTTGGCCTATTTGGCTTCCAAATCCTTCACACCTTGGAATATGATGTCAAACAGGGCCTGGATATCCTCTTTTTCTATACACGAGAATGCAACCCTAAGATCTGTTTTCCCCAGGGAGATGAGTCCCACGCCATATTCATTAAGCAAATGGGTTCTTAGGGGCTCTGCCTCCACTGTCTTTAACCTTAGACACATGAAATACCCGGAATTGAAAGGATAAGGGTCCCAGGCCTCAGCATATTTTGGATTAGCCAGGACCCTTTTGATCTCAGCAGCCCTATCCATCATAATTTGGAATTTTGCCTTTTTTTCCTGTTCATAGGCAGGGTCTTGCATGGCGCTTAGGATGATTTCCTGACTCAGATGAGAGGCATTGGAAATGGAACCCCTCACACATCCAGCTGTTTTCTTTTCCAAGGCATCGTAAATCGGACGGACAGGGCCTTTTGCCCAACAGCCGTAAGTGATGAATCCTACCCGGAGGCCCCATACATAATCCTCTTTTGTGGCACCATCCAACTTTATGGCCACAATCCGGGGATCAACTCCAACGAGTTGGGAAAACAATGACTCTTTTAGGACATTATCTTCAAAAAAGAGCCCAAAATATGCCTCATCTGTGACAGCAAGCACGTTTATACCCCTGGAGGCAATGTCTGTCAGGATTTCCACCATGGCCTTGCCTTCGTCAGGGGTAATAGTATATCCAGTTGGGTTATTTGGAAAATTCAGGATCGTGGTCACCTTTCCGTTTTCTTGGGCCTCTGACTCCAGAACGTGTTTGAAGCCTTCCAAATTAAACCGTCCACCTGAGTCAAAAAGGGGGTAGTGGACAATTTGTGCACCCCTCCGGACAGAAAAGATAAGATTATAGTTCCCCCACATCTTATCTGGCAGGACCACAATGTCTCCGGGATCAATCCACATGTCAGCCACAACACTAAGGGCATGGGTCACGCCACTTGTGACTATGGGCAGGCTGATTTCCTTTTCAGAGAGAGAGGGATTTTTTTTGTATAGAGATGTCCGCCATGCTTCCCTGAGGGGCATGATGCCGAATGATGGGGCATATGTGAGGGCTTGTTCAGGTTCAAGGCCAGCTATCTTGGACATGATGGGTTTGAGGTGCATTGTCCTTCCATTTTCTGTTGCCATCCCGATAGTGGCGTTGAACCGGTGTGCCTTTTCCTTTGCTTCAGCACTTTGGGATAGGATCCCCTTGGGGAAAAATAGGGATTTTCCCACATGGGATAACATCTGGTATATGTGGACATTACTGTCTTTAATTGTTTCGTTTAACTCTTTGGCAATGGAATTCATGACTCTACTCCTTAAATATTGCTAGTGGACAGTTTAAGCAACTGACAACAATTTAGCATTTTGGATTATGCCTTCGGTGCATGACATAAAAAATGGATTCTTTACTTATCGGGACAAAGGTTCCTTGTCAAGCAAAACTGGACACCGTTTATGCTTGACTTGCTCATGGTACTCCATTTATATATCAACGGATTTTTATTGATGCTTTTGGCATTCGGTTTAGAAACCAGTTGTCTAAATTAGGTCCATCGAAGGAAAGGGAAGGCGACATGAGAGACGTAGTCATTGTAAGTGCTTGTAGAACTCCTGTAGGGGATTTCGCTGGTTCGCTAAGTACTGTTTCTGCCACGGATTTGGGTGCGCTGGTCATTAAGGAGGCCATATCAAGGGCAGGCATTACAAACGATGATGTGGATGAGGTTATCATGGGGTGTGTGCTACCTCATGGACTGGGACAGAACCCGGCGAGGCAATCAATGGTCCGAGCTGGATTGCCTTGGGGTGTTGGCGCCATAACAGTAAATAAGGTATGTGGGTCAGGACTTAAAGCGGTGATGCTCGCGGCCCAGGCCATCAAATGTGGGGATGCGGATGTGGTTGTGGCCGGCGGCCAGGAAAATATGAACCTTTGCCCTTACATGCTGGAAAAGGCCCGTACAGGCTACCGGATGAACAATAGTATCCTGATCGATGGTATGGTCCATGATGGATTGTGGGATCATGTGAACGATTTTCATATGGGTATGAGTGCTGAACTAGTAGCTGATAAATATGGTGTAACCCGTGAAGATATGGACGAATTTGCGCTAAATTCTTATCAAAAGGCATGGAAGGCCATTGAAGAAGGAAAATTCAAGGATGAAATTATCCCTGTGCAGGTGCCGGTGAAGAAGGGCGAACCCAAGCTTTTTGATACGGATGAAATTCCCCTGAGGAAGCCCAAGACCAGTGCCGAAGCCCTGGCCAGACTTCGACCAGCCTTCAAAAAAAATGGCCGGGTCACCGCAGGTAATGCCTCCAAAATAAGTGATGGGGCCTCAGCCCTTGTGGTCATGTCCAGGGAAAAGGCCGAGGCATTGGGTTGCAAGCCCCTGGTAAGGGTAGGCGCCCAAGGTTCTGCTGGTATTGATATGAAATATGTACTGGTGGCTCCCATTTATTCCATTCCAAAGGTCTTGGCCAAGGACGGGCTCAAAGTAGGAGATGTGGATCTCCACGAGATTAATGAGGCATTCAGTTCCTCGTCTGTGGCGATAAATAGGGAGTTGGGCCTAGATCCTGCCAAGGTAAACATCAATGGGGGAGCTGTTGCCCTTGGTCATCCCATTGGCGCAAGTGGGGCCAGGGTACTTACTACCTTGATTTATGCAATGAAAGATAAAGACGCTGAGATAGGACAGGCCACCCTTTGCCTTGGTGGAGGCGAGGCTGTTACGTTGGTGGTATATAATGAACCATAAGCCGGCCAAGTATAAGGGTGAGTTAGAGTTAAAAACTAATATTATGAAAAGGAGATGAGGATATGAGAGATGTGGTAATTGTGTCAGGTGCAAGGACTCCGGTTGGTTCTTTTGGGGGCTCGTTGAAGAGCACACCAGTTGTGCAACTGGGCGCGCTTGTATTAAAGGAGACGCTCAAGAAGGTTAACCTGAGGCCAGAGGCCAGCGACGAACTGGTGAGTTTTGAGCCGGATGGAATCAAGGGAAGAGGAAGGATAGATCTTGAAAAAGAGGGTTATGACTATGACGATGGTGCTCAACCAATCCAGATCGATGAAGTAATTATGGGGAATGTGGTTGGTGCGGGACAAGGACAAAATGTGGCCCGGCAGGCCATGATTCGGGCGGGTATTTCCAAGGAAACCCCTGCACTTACGGTAAACAAGGTCTGCGCCTCAGGCATGAAGGCCGTTACTTTGGCTGCCCAGGCCATTAAGTACGGGGAGGCGGATGTGATCCTTGCAGGGGGCATGGAAAATATGAGCATGATTCCCTATGCCGTCCCTTCGGCCCGATGGGGGGCCCGCATGAACAATGTGGAATTGGTAGATCTTATGATAATGGATGGACTGTTTGAGATTTTCTACGGCTACCACATGGGTATTACGGCCGAGAACATTGCCGAAAGATATGGAATCAGCCGTCAGGAACAGGATGAGCTGGGGGCCCTGAGTCACCAGCGGGCGCGAAAGGCCATAGCCGATGGCGTTTTCAAGGACGAAATCGTCCCTGTGGTGATACCCCAACGTAAGGGTGATCCCATTGTCTTTGATACGGATGAGCGGCCCATGGATACCAGCGTTGAGAAGATGGCCAAACTCCGGCCTGCATTCAAAAAGGATGGGACTATTACCGCAGGCAATGCTTCAGGAATCAACGATGCAGCCACAGCCCTTCTGCTCATGGCCGAGGAAAAGGCCAAGGATCTGGGATTGGAGCCATTGGTCAAGATAAGGGCCTATGCTTCCGCTGCCATTGACCCGGCCTATATGGGACTTGGGCCAATTCCTGCAGTAAGAAAGGTATTGAAAAAGGAGAATCTTTCAGTGGGAGATTTTGGTACCATAGAGTTAAATGAGGCCTTTGCGGCTCAGGCCATTGCCTGTTTGCGGGAGCTGAATTTGGACATAGAAAAGACCAACGTCCTGGGAAGCGGGATTTCCATTGGCCATCCCATTGGATGTACTGGAGCCCGCATCATCCTTACCCTTGCCAATGAGATGAAAAGAAAAGGCCACAGCCTGGGCCTGGCCACCCTGTGCATAGGCGGGGGCCAGGGAATGGCTACGGTACTGGAAAGCGTATAGGAGGTGGGGGATCATGGCATATGAGACTATACTGTTTGAAAAAGACGGTGAAGTGGCCATTATAAAATTCAACAGGCCCAAGGCCCTTAATGCCATTAATCCAGCGGTGCTTGCTGAGCTGAACGATGCCCTTGAAAAAATTGAAAAAGACAAGGCCATTCGTGTTTTGGTGTTGACGGGCGAGGGAGAGAAGGCCTTTGTGGCTGGCGCAGATATCTCCGTTATGGTGAACTTTAGTCCCCTTGAGGCCTATACCTTTTCAAGACAGGGGCAGGATCTCCTGTTTAAACTGGAGGCCCTACCAATTCCTGTGATTGCATGTGTCAATGGGTTTGCACTTGGGGGAGGGACTGAGATAGCCATGGCCTGTGATTTCATCTATGCCTCGGAAAATGCCAAGTTTGGTCAGCCGGAGATAAACCTGGGCATAATTCCGGGCTTTGGGGGAACACAGAGGTTGGCCCGGCTTGTGGGCAAGGCCATGGCCAAAGAGCTTTGCATGAGTGGGTTGATGATCAGCGCCCAAGAGGCAAAGGAGATCGGCCTGGTGAACAAGGTCTTTCCACCGGACAAGCTGTGGGAGGAGACCATGAAGACCGCCAAGCTCCTGGCTTCAAAAGGAAAGGTGTCCATAAGGGCAGTCAAACACTGTATTGACAGAGGATTGGATGTGGATTTGAAGTCAGGCTGTTTTCTGGAGGCAGATGCCTTTGGGCTTTGCATGGCAAGCCCTGACGGTAAAGAAGGCCTATCCGCATTCCTGGAAAAGCGCAAACCTGTATTCAAAGGGGAGTTGAGCTGAGATGGATTTTGAACTCACTGAAGAACAACAGATGGTCAAGGATATGGTGCGGCGTTTTGCCGAGGCAGAAATCAAGCCAAAGGCGGCTGAATTAGATAAGACCCACCAGCACCCGGCAGAGATCATCAAACAGTTGGGCGAACTGAAGATGCTGGGAGTTGCGGTGCCAGAGGAGTACGGTGGCGGAGGGATGGATAATGTAAGTTATGTGTTGGCCCTCATAGAAGTGTCAAAGGCCTGTGCATCCACAGGGGTGATTATGTCTGTAAACAATTCCCTATACTGTTTTCCAGTTATGGCTTATGGCACAGAGGAACAAAAGAAGAAATATCTCTATCCCTGTGCCTCTGGCGAAAAGCTTGGCTGTTATGGGCTGACCGAGGCGGGTGCTGGCTCTGACCCGGCCAACATGAGGACAACTGCAGTCAGAGATGGGGATGAATGGGTCATCAACGGTGAGAAAAAGTTCATCACCAATGGAAATGTGGCCTCTTATTGCGTTTTGGCGGCCGTAACCCAGAAAGGAGTGGGCTACAAGGGCATAAGCTCCTTTGTGGTGGACCTTGAGAATACCCCAGGGTTTCGTGTGGCAAAGCTAGAGGAAAAACTGGGTATCCTTGCCTCTGGCACGGCCGAGCTTGTTTTTGAAGATGCACGTTTACCTGCCGATGCGCTGCTTGGAAAAGAAGGAGAAGGCTTTAAGCAGATGCTCACCACCCTTGACGGTGGAAGGATCGGTATTGCAGCCCAGGCAGTGGGCATTGGAAGGGCGGTTTTGGAAGAGGCCCTTGAGTATGCCAAAACAAGAGAGCAGTTCGGCAAGTCCATAGCCTCTTTTCAGGCGATCCAATGGAAACTTGCGGATATGGCAACTGAACTAGATGCAGCCGAACTTTTGACCTTGCGCGCCGCATGGCTAGAGGATCATCACAAACCCTATGAGAAGGCGGCTGCCATGGCCAAAATGTATGCCTCTGATGTTACGATGAGGGCCTCAATAGAAGGCATACAGATCCTTGGTGGCTATGGATATTGCAAGGAATATCCCATGGAAAGGCATATGAGGGATGCCAAGATCTGTCAGATCTATGAAGGCACTAATGAGATCATGCGCCTTGTGATAGCCAGGAACCTTATTAGAGGCAGATAAGGGTGGGGTAGGACCTTTAACAGGGAGGTAGACCCATGGCCAAGACATTCAACCCTAATATTTTTGATGATATTGAGGAAGGGTATAAGAAATGGGAAAAGAAGCTTGAAGATGCCTTTTCTCTTCGACCAGAGAGACGTAAGCGATTTTCAACCGTCTCAGACCGGGAGATAAAACGCATTTATACGCCAGAGGATATCAGGGATCAGGATTTTATGAACGATCTCGGATTCCCTGGCGAGTACCCTTTTACACGAGGCGTACAGCCCTCCATGTACCGAGGAAGGCTGTGGACCATGAGGATGTTCGCAGGCCTGGGCACTGCAAAAGACACCAACAAGCGGTTTCATTTACTTGTAGAGCAAGGCCAGACCGGGCTGTCAACAGCATTCGACATGCCTACCCTGATGGGTTATGATTCGGACTCACCCAGGGCCAGGGGAGAAGTGGGCAAGTGTGGGGTGGCCATTGATACCCTTAAAGACATGGAGGATTTGTTCCAAAGCCTGCCCATTGATAGGATCACCACCTCTATGACCATTAACCCTCCCGCGCCGGTCATATGGGGAATGTATATTGCCATGGCAGAGAACAGGGGCATTGACAGGAAGGTCCTAGGCGGGACCATTCAGAATGATATGCTCAAGGAATTTATTGCACAAAAGACATTCATGTGCCCCCCTGAACCTTCCCTCCGCCTAATTACGGACACGGTGGAGTTCGGCACCTATGAAGTACCCAACTGGAACACCATAAGCATCAGCGGTTATCATATCCGGGAGGCAGGTTCCACGGCGGTACAGGAGTTGGCCTTCACGCTTGCCGATGGCATTGCTTATACTCAAGCAGCCATTGACCGCGGCCTGGATGTGGATCAGTTTGCCCCGAGGTTCTCATTTTTCTTTAATAGCCATATCGACTTTTTTGAAGAAATTGCGAAATTTAGGGCCGCCAGACGTATGTGGGCCAAGATCATGAAAGAACGGTTCAAGGCGAAAAACCCCAGATCATGGTGGCTGCGATTTCATACCCAGACGGCCGGCTGCTCCCTTACCGCCCAACAGCCCTACAACAACATTGTACGCACGGCATTAGAGGCGCTTGCTGCCGTCTTGGGAGGAACCCAGTCGCTACATACCAACTCTCTGGACGAGGTATTGGCCCTCCCCACCGAGGAAGCAGCCACCATTGCCCTGCGAACCCAGCAAATTATTGCAGAGGAATCAGGAGTAGCCAATACCATAGATCCCCTGGCAGGGTCCTATTGCGTGGAGGCACTCACCAACCAGATGGAGGAGGAGGCCTTTGAAATTATCCATAAGATTGACGACATGGGTGGCATGCTTGCGGCCATAGAGAAGAACTATCCTCAACAGGAAATTGCCGATGCTGCCTATCATTTCCAGCGCCAGATCGACTCAAAGGAAAGAACCCTTGTAGGAGTAAACAAATATGTAACGGAAGAAGACATTCCAGTGGAAATTTTGGAGATCGACGAGGAACTGGAAAAGCTCCAAATAGAGAAAACAAATAGGATAAAGGAGGAACGGGACCAGGCCAAGGTAAAAGAGTGCCTGGAGGCGGTGGGCGAGGCCTGTGTGGCCAACCGCAATGTGATGCAGCCCATTATCGATGCAGTAAAGGCCTACGCCACATTGCAAGAGGTCTGTGACGTTTTCAGGGAGGTTTTTGGGGTTTACAGGGATCCAGGCATCTATTAGTAGTAGTTTGCCGTGATTTGGAATCAAAAACTGATTGGCCTCCAGTGAGTGCGCATGGGTTGAAGGAATAAGCTATTGGGAGAGTACAACCATGGCAAGAGAGAGAAAGATTCGCGTGATGGTGGCAAAACCTGGTTTGGATGGCCACGACAGGGGCGCAAGGATCATTGCAAGGGCATACCGGGACGCAGGCTTTGAAGTGGTTTATACGGGGCTACATCAAACGCCTGAGGAAATTGTGGAAGCCGCAATACAGGAAGATGTGGATATGATTGGGCTTTCTAGTTTGGCAGGCGCTCATCGATACCTGTTTCCCAGGGTGGTGGAATTGTTACGGGAAAAAGGGGCGGATGATATTGTCGTGTGCGGGGGAGGAATAATCCCAGACGAGGATATCCCCAAGCTAAAGGAGGCGGGTATCAAGGAGGTCTTCACACCCGGTTCCTCACTTGAGGAAATCGTTGACTGGGTGAAAGAGAACGTGAAACCAAGAGAAAGATAATGGACGATATTGCTGAAAGGGTCGTGGCAGGTGATGTGAGGGCGGTTGCCCGGCTGATCCGGGATATTGACGACGGGATGCCTGAAGTAAGAGAGGTATTGAAAAGGCTTTATCCCCATACGGGACATGCTTATGTAGTCGGAATAACAGGCGCTCCAGGCGTGGGAAAAAGCACGTTGGTGGATCAGATGGTTGCCCACCTAAGGAAAGAGGGAAAGACCGTGGGCGTGCTGGCGGTGGATCCCACAAGCCCCTTTAGTGGAGGAGCGATTCTGGGCGATAGGGTCAGGATGCAACGCCATAGTATGGACAGCGGGGTCTTCATTCGATCTATGGCCACACGGGGACATTTCGGCGGTCTTACCCAGTCCACCCGAAGTGCAATAGATGTATTGGACGCCATGGGTAAGGATTACATCCTAGTAGAGACCGTAGGGGTGGGCCAGGATGAAGTGGATGTGGTAAAGAGTGCCCATACCACTGTAATTGTTGTTATACCTGGTATGGGAGATGATATCCAGGCCATAAAGGCAGGCATCCTGGAGGCAGGAGACATTTTTGTGATTAATAAGGCCGAGCGGGAAGGAGCGGATAAGACCCTGGCTGACCTGCGCTTGATGCTGGACATGGACCAAAAGAAATATGAGGGCGGGAAGTGGAGACCTCCCATCTTGAAGACAGAGGCTGTCTTTGATAAGGGTGTAGTGGAACTCTTGGATGAGATTGAAAAGCACCGGAAGTACCTTGAACAGGCCTGTGGAACACTTGTGCCCCGGAGGAGAAAAGAGAAGGTTCGGGAAGAACTCTATGATATGGTCAAAAACAGGCTCATAGAGGAGGTATTGACTAAGCTGACTGAAACCGGCGAGTTCGACAGGGCAGTGGATGAGGTTGTAGAAGGGAAAATTGATCCCTATTCTGCGTGCGACAACCTAGTGCTCCCTAAAATCAAACCCTTTCTGGAATAGTCAAGTCTATGATTGCCTGGGTACAAGAAGGTCTGTTCTCGCTCGCGTGCGTGTTTTTCCTGATTTTTGGTGTGCATCTACTTATAGCTGCATATGGATTGGATAACCCTTACTGGTTTGTTCTGACCTTTTTTGCATCGAGCCTAATAATTCTCATCAGTGCCACCCTGCTGTTGGGGTTCATAATACGAATGGTAGCAAGATACAAGTCCGCAAAACAAAAATGATGTTTTTATAGGGACCCTTGTTTTCCTTTGTGTGCCTGGGAGGGGATAAAAGTAATACTCAAACTATGGAGGGACTATGGTATCAAAGAAAAAACCCCAACCCATTGGGAAAAGGCTCCTCAAATTGAGGCGGGAGAAAAGGCTTACATTAAAACACCTAGCCAATGAAACAGGCCTCAGCACCCAATACATTTCTCAAGTGGAAAAGGGTGAAGTGGTGCCGCCCGTATCGGTTATCCTACAGCTTTCACGGGCGCTGGAGGTGGATTCCAGTATCCTCCTTCAGGAGGAACGCGCAAAGGCGGGCAAAAAAATCGACGAGGACTACCAAAAAAGGACAGAGGCATATACCTATGAAACACTTACCCCAGAGGCGCGGCACAAGCACCTCAAGGCCTTTAAGGTTTTTATTGACCCCAAATCCCATCACAAGGGAGTAAGTTATCAGCACTTGGGAGAGGAATTCATTTATGTATTGAAAGGGAAGATTGAGGTGATGGTCGGAGATAATAAGAATGTTCTGGATGAGGGTCAATGCATACACTTTAACTCTTCCATTGTCCACAAGCTGAGGAATCTGAGCAGCAAAAAGGCAGAGCTTTTGGTGGTACTTTACACGCCTTGATTAGGAATTGGTTTGCCATAGTCCAACAAATAAGGAGTGCAATTCACCCAGAAGATGGAGCCCATTTCCCCGGTACGGGGTATTATGAGTGAGTTCAGTTGGGGGGGAGACAAAATGGCATGGCACTTGACAGAAGAGCAGAAGATGATCCAAGCAATGGTTCGGGACTTTGCACGATCAGAGGTCATGCCGAGTGCTGCGGAAAGGGATAGAACCTGTGAGTTTCCCCAGGAAATCATTAAGAAGATGGGGGAGCTGGGCCTCATGGGTATGAATGTGCCCCCAGAGTACAATGGTGCTGGCGTGGATACGGTAAGTTATTCAGTGGCTCTCCAGGAAATTGCATATGCAGATGCCTCCACCGCCGTGATCATGTCAGTGCACAACTCTGTGGCATGTGGCCCCATTTACCTTTTTGGGTCCGACTATCTGAAGGAAACCTACCTAAAGCCCCTTGCAGCAGGGGAAAAGCTGGGCTGCTTCGCCCTCACAGAGCCCAGTGCTGGGTCAGATCCTGCTAGCCAAAAGACAAGGGCCGTGCGCGATGGGGATTCATATATTATTAATGGAACCAAGATGTTCATCACCAGTGGTAAAAATTCTCACCTCACGGTAGTGACGGCTTATACGGACAAGGAAAAACGGCACCGAGGCATCAGCGCCTTTGTGGTGGAAAAGGGGACCCCAGGTTTTCATGTGGGTAAAGAGGAAGAAAAAATGGGGCTTCGCTCTTCAGACACCACGGAGCTAATCTTTGAGGACTGCCGAGTACCTGCCCAGAATCTCCTGGGCAACGAGGGCGATGGTTTCTTAATTGCCATGGCCTCGCTGGACGGGGGCAGGATTGGGATTGCTTCACAATCCGTGGGATTGGCCCAGGCCTGTCTGGATGCAGCCATAGCATATGCAAAGGAGCGGGTCCAATTTAACAAACCCATTTCCCAATTTCAGGGAATCCGCTGGATGATCGCGGATATGGCTACACAGATTGAGGCGGCTAGACTCCTTACTTTTAATGCCGCAGCTATGCGAGACCGGGGGGAAAACTTCACAGCAGCAGCCTCCATGGCAAAGGTCTTTGCCTCAGAGATGGCCAACCGGGTTGCCTACCAGGCCCTCCAGATTCATGGCGGATATGGATATACTAAAGAGTTTCCAGTGGAAAGGTATTATCGGGATGCAAGGGTCTTGACTATCTATGAGGGTACTTCTGAGATCCAGAGACGAGTTATTGCAAGGCACTTGATTGGCAAGTAAGCAGGGTAAAGAGCCGCGGATGTTTTGTCCATGGAGCTGGTGTTTGAATCGTACCAAGAATTTATTACTGATTTTTCGGATTTCCAAGAAAGCCTCCATGGTCCTATCCCCACCCATTTGCGGATAAACAGCCTAAAGGTGGATGTGCAAACGGCCATTGCTGCAATGGAGGCCAAGGGCATTCGGTTGAAGAGAGTGCTACCGAGCGATCCCACACTAATACTTGCACCTGATCTGTCGTTACCCGGTAACCTATTGGAGTATTTTTTGGGATACATTCACCCCCAGGCACTCACCTCCTGTCTTGCCTCACTCATCCTCGGGCCCCAAAAGGATTCTTACATACTGGATATGTGTGCCGCCCCTGGTGGCAAGACCTCGCATATGGCCCAGCTCATGGAAAACACCGGGCTTATTGTGGCTAACGAACTCTATCCCAACAGACATGTGCCCTTGGGCCATACCTTATGGAGGCTTGGGGTCTCAAACAGCGTAATAACTGCATACCAGGCACAGCAATTTCCTTTGAGGACCCGGTTCGACTATGTAATGGCTGATGTGCCATGCTCTGGTGAGGGAACCTTCCGAAAGACAGATGCTCGATCGGTCTACCGTGAGACGCCGGAAAAGGCCCGACTCCCTGAACTTCAGAAGAAGATTATCGTAAGGGCATATGAGCTTCTGAAAAAAGGAGGGCAGATGCTTTATTCCACATGCGCATACAATCCCGAGGAAAATGAAGAGGTGATCTCCTATCTTCTTGAAAGGTCTGACGCACAGGTGCTGCCCATCAGCACGGATATGATTTTTGAGCCAGGAATAGAGGAGTGGAAAGGAAAGCGCTATGACCAACGGGTCAGGAAAACAGCCCGGTTTTATCCCCATAGAGTCAATTCAGTGGGATTCTTCATGGCCAGGATTGGCAAGCCGGAATGATGAAGAGGCCATCTTTTCATATATGGAACAACGCTTCGGGCTCTCCCGGAGGTGTTTTGATGACCATGTGCTGTTCAAAAGGAACAAGAGCTGGTGGCTTTTGAGAAAATCACCACATATCCCAGAGGCAGCAAAACTAAAGGTGGAAGCGGTGGGAATAAGGGCCTTTCATAAAGTAGGCAGATTCATCAAGCCCACTACGCGGATGGTCCAGTGTTTTGGTCATTTGGCCACAAGGGGGATTGTCCGGGTCAACTGGGCGCAGTTGGGCAGGCTCGCCAGTGGTGAGAAACTGACCATAGATCTACCCCTGGAGGATGGATATGTGATTCTTTCTTTACAGGAAGGGCCGATTGTGGGAGTGGGGTTCTGGGCCAAGGGCCGTTTGAGGTCCCAAATCCCCAAAAAAGAGCTCCGTAAAGAGATGTTTATGACGTGATCTCGGGTTTGACCATTACACTTGCAGGAGGGAAGAGATGCTCACAAAGGGAAAGCTGGAAAAGTACGCAGATGTGTTGCTATGGGGGCTTACCACGGCCAGGGGGATATCGTTCAAAAAGGGTGAAGTGGTTATTGTCCGATATGATTTGCCGGCCATCAGACTAGCAGAAATCCTACAGGGGAAACTCCTGGATATGGGTCTTAATCCAGTCATAAGGCAGACCATGACCCCTGTCATGGAGCATAACTTCTATTCAAAATCCAATGCACGCCAGCTCGTGTTTCAACCGCCCGGGGAAAAGGAGCTATGCAGGAGCCTGAATGGAAGCATATACCTCCTTGCACCCGAGTCCTTAACCCATTTGAAGGATGTGGACCCGAGAAAGATTGGAAAGGCCTTGGTGGCCCGGAAACCGTTGCGTGATATCCTTCAAAAAAGAGAGGAAAAGGGGCTATTCGGCTGGACATTATGCGCCTTTCCCACCGAGGAACTGGCAAGACAGGCGCATCTTGATGTCAGGGAATATGCTGAGCAGGTCATCCGTGCATGTTACCTTGACAAAAAGGATCCGGTTTCCCAATGGAAAGAAGTATACCAGAGGGCCATTACCATTAAGAAATGGCTCAATGATCTACAGATCAAATCCCTCCACATCGAGTCGGACAACATGGACCTCAAGGTGGAACAAGGGGCACGGCGCAAATGGATCGGAATTTCTGGACATAATATCCCCAGCTTTGAGCTTTTTATGTCCCCTGATTGGCGAGGCACAGAGGGTGTATACTATGCTGATCAGCCCTCGTATAGAAGTGGTAACCTGGTGGAAGGTGTGCGGCTGACGTTTCGCAAGGGCCGTGTTGTCAAGGTAGAGGCGCGGAAGGGAGAGGAATTCCTGAAAAAACAGCTCGCCATGGATAAGGGGGCAAGAAGAGTGGGGGAGTTTTCCTTAACGGATCGGCGTTTTTCACGCATTGACCGATTCATGGCCAATACCCTGTATGATGAAAACTATGGCGGCAGATACGGGAACTGTCATTTGGCCCTAGGGGCCTCTTACACCGATACCTACGACGGGAACCCGGTAAGGCTTACAAAGCAAAGGAAAGAGAAATTGGGGTTTAATGACTCGGCCCTTCATTGGGATCTGGTCAATACGGAAAGGAAGAGGGTAACTGCTTATCTTGCAGACGGGAGCAGTATGGTGATCTATGAGGATGGAATTTTTAGGAAGTGATTTTGCAACTCAGAAAGCTAAGCACATCTCATGCATGAACACTGAGGTGTAGAGATTGTCCTTTGGTGAAAGCTATGGTTATGTTTTGACATTTGCCGGGAAGACCTGAAGGGATGTCAGAGATTGTCGATGAAAAACAATAGTCTGGAAACACGAAAGATTTTTTCGTCGTTTTTCGAGCCTTCTGCAGTGGCAGTCATAGGCTCGTTCCGGGAAAGCATCTTTGGCGGTTATGTGGTGGTCAAGAGCCTATTGAAATCAGGTTACGCTGGTAAGATCTTTCCTGTCAATCCAGGCTATAAAAGCGTCTTGAATCTTCGTGTTTATGGCTCGCTCGAGGAAATTCCGGATCCGGTTGAGCTTGCCATTCTCATTATTAATGCAAAAAACGTCATACGGGTCATCAGGCAGTGCGCTTCCCAGGGGATAAGAGCTGTTATAGTGGTTGCAGACGGGTTTGCTGAGCGCAACCAAGAGGGTGCAAAGCTCCAACGGGAAATGGTAAAAACCGCAAGAGAACTGGGGGTACGAATTATTGGGCCAAATACTGCTGGCGTATTGAATGCTTGGAGTGGGTTTAATCCTTGTCCTTATGATGCGGGATATTACAAATTGAAACGAGGACCAGTGGCAATATGTTCCCAGACAGGTATGACCAATCCCCAGGCCTTTCCTTATCCTGAAATGCCTTATGGGATAAGTAAAATATGTGATTTTGGAAACAAGAGTGATCTGGACGAGTGTGATCTTCTTGAGTTTCTAAAGGAAGATAATGAGACTCGTGTCATTAGCATGTACCTTGAAAGCATTAAAGACGGCCGACGTTTTATGAAGATAGCTAGCGAGGTCGCTACAAGAAAACCGGTATTGGTACTGAAATCTGGAAAGACCCCATCAGGTGCGGCAGCGGCTTCATCTCACACCGGGTCTATGGCCATTGATGATAAGATATTTAATGCGGTTTGCCTGCAGTGTGGTATTCTCAGACTTAACACATTCAGTGAGCTATTTGAGATGCCAAAGGTCTTTGCTGCCATGCCCTTGCCAAAAGGCAACCGCATGGCCATTATCACATATACAGGTGGAGTAGGGGTTTTGGCTACTGATGAAGGAGCAAAATATGGACTTACTGTCCCAGGGCTTAGCCCTGTCACACAGGGGTTTCTTGAACAAATTTTTCCCATGCTGGGAAGAATGCCCGTAGATATAGGTCCCATGGCCGCGGCGGTAAAGAATTTTTCCGAGATTTACCCTGTGTTGTTGAAGAAGGTCTTGGATGATGAGAACGTTGATAGCCTTTTGAACGTGCTTTGGGCAGATCCAACTCGTGTTTCAGAACCCATCTACTTAAAGGGTTACGATAAAATCGGGAGGGAAATTAAAAAACCGATTGTCACTTGGGTATATGGACCTAGTGTCCCTGCTATTCATTCCTTGAAAAAGAGGTTGGAGGAAATGGGTTTTCCTGTTTTTCCAACCCCAGAGATGGGGGTGCGTGCACTGGGACTTGCCTGGACCTTTGTCCGCAATGCGCGAAGGCATTAGGCACTGACCATTCCGTAGTTTTAATTGGCCTTAGGAATAGGATAAAACAACATGCAACTGGGGGGTACGGCGAGATCTGTAGAGGACGTTAGACAACTAATGGCCATGGGCCTTCAATTTGCTGAGGTTTCCATTGCAGATCCAGAGGCGTTTAGCTCTAAAGACCATGTTAGAGAATATCAAGATTTGCTCCGAGGAAGCGATTTTTTTTATCTTTGTCATGGCCCTAGGGAAGGGAATCCCAACGACTTATATTCCTTAGAGCATGTTTACCTCCCAAAGTTGCTAAGGATTCTTCCTTTGGTCAGAAAGCTTAATGCCAAAGTACTCACTGTCCACCTATGGATGGACCCGAGATTTGTAAAACAGGAGGTGATAGTATATAAAATTGGTTTCTTGCGACGCGTATTGGAACAGGCGGCTCAATATCAGGTGCCCGTGAATATAGAAAATTTGAGCGAGAAGGCTGGGGACTTAGCTGAAATATTTGAGGCACTCCCTGAACTAGGTTTTACCTTGGACATTGGTCATGCACAACTTCTTACCTCGGAGAATAGAAGCTTAGGGTTTATTCGGAGGTACCCGGAACGGATTCGGCATGTGCACATTCACGACAATTTTGGAGGGAGTTCGCCTGAGGATGACCTTCACCTCCCGATCGGGGAAGGTTTAGTTAACTTCGGGCCCATTTTTGATGAACTCAACACCATTGGATATAGAGGGACTATAACCCTAGAGTTAAGGCCTCATGAAATCCAGCCATCTATGGAAAAGGTGAAATGGTTGTGGAAAAATAGTGTCTCTTCAAAGTAGAGAGGAGCCTAGTGATGAAAAAGAGTCAGCCACGCCATGGGGTCAATACCTCACACAATCAAGACCTCCAAGGCCAAATTTTTGAAACCATTGCACACCATATGCTTACTGATGCCCTTAAAAATACGAGGCCGGACGAGCAATTCGGCTTCAGCCCACTTGGCTTGGAGATTCTGGACAATATTCATGTAGCCCTCTTTGTGCTTGATCCTCGGTTTCAAGTGTTCTGGGCAAACAAAGCGGTTGAAGAGTTCTTCGGGATAAGTCGGCATCAGGTAATAGGCAAGGATAAGAGGAGATTAATAGAAGAAAAGATCATGCACTTCTTTGAAGACCCTGAGGCCTTTGGCAATAAGCTCATCTCAGCATATCAGAATAATACATATATGGAACACTTCCGATGCCATGTGCTCCCCTCAAATGGGCGAAAGGAACGATGGCTCCTTTACCGGAGTTGTCCTATTGAGCAAGGCCCACTGCAGGGTGGACGCATCGAACACTACTATGATATCACGGAGCAGGTGGCAGCCGAGCGTTCTTTCTTTGAGGAAACTGAAAGGTTACGAAGCCTCTTTGAACATACTGGTACCGCCATCGTGCTAATGGAAGAGGATACCACCATTTCCATGGCCAATTCAGAATTCGAAAGATTAAGTGGGTACGCCAGAGAAGAGATAGAAGGAAAGATGTCTTGGACCCGATTCGTGGTGCCAGAAGATCTGGAACGACTGAAAAGATATCACAGCGAGCGTAGAGAAAAGGAAAGAGATGTCCCAGAAGAATATGAATTTCGCTTTATCAATAAGAATGGAGAGATTCGCCACATACTCAACCGGGTTGGAATGATCCCAGGCACCAAGAAATCAGTTGCATCCCTGCTTGATATCACCCAACGCAAAGAAACAGAAAAGGCTCTGCGGGAGGCAGAAGAAAAATACCGCACCTTGTCGGAGTTTGCAGAGGCCTGCATTGTGATGATTCAAGACGGAGAGACAGTTTATCGTAATCCATACTATGAAGAACTGTTAGGCTATACGTTGGAAGATACCAAAGGGAAGAGCTTCCTAGAGATTGTGGCACCAGAATACCGCCAGTTGGTAAAAGAGAAACATGAAAAGAGGCTCAGGGGTGAATCAGCTTCCATTCCCTATGAAGTTGAGGTGATCTCAAGGAGTGGGAAAAGGATTACCTTGGAAGTGCGATCAACCTTGGTATCCTATAGGGGCCGACCAGCAGTCATGGCAGTGATGGACAATATTACAGAGAGGAAACTGGCTGAGGCTGAAAAGGAAAGGATGCAGGCCCAATTGCGCCAAGCCCAAAAAATGGAGGCAATCGGCACTCTGGCAGGAGGCATTGCCCACGATTTCAATAATATCTTGGCAGCCATTGTGGGCTATGTCGAGCTTGCATTGTGTGATATGCCAGAGGGCCTCCCAGCCAGAAAAAACCTTAAGGAGGCCCTTGACTCAGCGCTTAGGGCACGTGATCTGATTAAGCAAATCTTGGCCTTCAGCCGTGGCACAGAGCAAGAACGCAGGCCATTGCGCATCCAGCCAGTCATAAAAGAAGCATTAAAGATGCTGCGGGCATCCTTACCCAAAACCATTGAGATTCGAGAGCACATGAATTCCGATGGAGTTATTTTGGCAGATCCCATCCAGATCCATCAGATCTTGATAAATCTTTGCACTAATGCGGCCCATGCTATGGAAGGCCAGGTAGGGGTGTTGGAAGTCGGCCTTCAAGACACAAGTATAGAACGGCCACTCCATGTCCACGGAAGGGAATTGAAGCCAGGTAATTATGTGCAGTTAAGGGTTAAGGACACAGGACATGGAATACCTCCGGAACTGGTGGATCGCATATTCGATCCATACTTTACAACCAAGGGCACAGGGGAAGGAACTGGCCTAGGTCTAGCTGTGGTACATGGGATCGTAAAGGCATGCGATGGAGGCATTGCAGTAGCCAGCCAAATAGGCAAAGGAAGCGTTTTTGATGTCTATCTTCCACGAGTTGTACAAGAAGTGGAAACTGAACACCCTCAAGAAGAAACACCCTTTCTAAGTGGCCATGAGCGAATCCTGTTCGTGGATGATGAGCCCAGCCTAGTGGAAATAGGGGGCAAGATACTTTCCGCTTTGGGATATCAAGTTAGCACTACTACCAGCCCCTTTGAGGCCCTTGAGCTTTTCAGGAGCAAGCCTTTGGATTTTGATCTAGTAATTATGGACAAAATAATGCCTGGAATGCCAGGTGAAAAACTGGCCCAAGAACTGTTAAGGATTCGGCCTGACATTCCTATAATCCTCTGCACCGGATATAGTGACAATCTCACAGATGAAAAGGTGAAGGATATGGGAATAAGGGCCCTCGTGATGAAGCCATTGATGATAAAGGAGTTGGCTCAAAAGGTAAGAGAGACATTGGAGGAATAGAGGTAGGTATACATGGACTCGAATCAATTATCCGAAATCCTTTGCATGGTGGCATTGAAAAAGGTGCCGCCTGATATAGTTATCTCCAATGCCACAGTATTCAATTCCATCACAGGTGAATTTTTGAAAGGCCAATCCATATGGATCAAGGATGGATGGATCGCCTATGTGGGCCCTGAACGAGATCCTGTAATAGGAGATAACACCCAGGTTATCGACGCTCAGGAAAAAGTTATCCTTCCGGGCTTGATCGAAGGGCACACACACATAATGAACTTGACCGGGTTGGAGGAATTTGTCCGTCACGTAATTCCTTCTGGCACCACCACAGTGATCACTGAGACCATAGAGCTGGCCACAGTGGCTGGTATAGATGGGTTCAAATATTTCATCAATGCCATGAGGGATCAGCCTATTCGCTTTTATCATACCATAGCGCCCCTGTGCGGTCTTACTTCCCAGGAAGAAATCCATGCTCCGCGGGCCGAAGCATATCGCCAATTTTTTCGTGATCCCCAATGTCTGGGCCTTGGCGAGGTCTATTGGGCCAATATGTTTTTGGAGGGAGAACAAGGAGAGAGGGTGAGGGATCTTGCAGCCATGGCGCGGTCCTATGGAAAGCTTGTGGAAGGTCATACAGCAGGGGCATCTGATAACAAACTCCAGGCTTATACAGCCTTGGGGGTCAGTTCATGCCACGAGCCGATTACGGAAAAGGAGGTGGTAGAAAGGCTCAGACTTGGGTATTGGGTCATGATCCGGCAAGGTGGCATCCGCAAAGAGCTGGATGAGGTGGCTGGCGTTTTTAAAAAAGGCATTGATACGAGAAGAATCATTCTCTGTACAGATAGCATGGACCCCGAAGGTTTTATCTCAGAGGGTTATTTGGATGCTGCAGTGCGGCATGCCATCAAGCTTGGGATCCGGCCAGCTCAGGTATATCAGGCTGTGACCATCAATGTAGCAGAGCACTTTGGGCTGGATCGCATGATTGGCTCAATAACACCTGGTAAGCAGGCGGATCTAGTAATGATACCAGGTGCTGAGAAATATTTACCCGAACTTGTCATGTGTAGGGGGAAAGTTATTTATCGAGATGGGAAGGCCTTGGTTAGGCCCCGCAAAGAGAGTTATCCTCGGCACATGTTTGACACGGTCAAGATTGACTCCTTTTCCATCCCCTCGCTCCCCGAAAAGGGAAAAGCCAGAGTGATGGAATTGGTCTCTAGACTTGTCACAAAAGAGGGCGTGATGAATATAGGGGATAAGGCTGACTGGAAAGATGTAAATCTCTTATTGGCCTTGGAGAGGACGGGCAGTAGAGGGACATTTTTGGGGCTTATTAAAGGCTTTGGACTAAGAGAAGGGGCGTGCGGTTCTACCATGTGCTGGGATACACCGGATATGATCGTGATTGGAAGAGATATTGAGTCCATGGAAATGGTTGTGGAACGCCTAAGGGAATTGGGAGGCGGGGCTGTAGTGGCTATAAAGGCTCAGATGATCGCCGAATATCCAGCCCCCCTTTGTGGTGTGGTGACCTTGGACAGCATGGAGACAGCGCGGAACCGTCTCCAACATCTCGAGGAGTCACTGAAACGCTTAGGGGTGCCGTGGGAAAAACCATTACTTACATTGAATACCCTTGGCACCGCTGCCATTCCTCATCTTCGTATCACCCATCATGGATATGTGCGACTCAGGGATCGAGCGGTTTTACCTTTGGAGATATGATCTAGGCTGTGGGTTTGCCTCCCTGGATTTGTAATTTTTTAGAATTCCTCAAAATCTTCGTCTTCGTCCATCGGAATGACCTTTTCTGGGGAGGGTTGTTCCTCCTCGGGCTCGGCCTTTGTCAAAACCGGTGGATTACGAGTTCCCTCAGATTTAAGTTTGGAACGCTCTTCTGCATCAGTAGATCGGGAAACTTTCTCTTGGAGCTGAAACCTAGTTGCCTTTTTCCCCTCCACAAGAGTTACTAGATCATGAACCACTGCCTTCATTTGTTCGGCCTGTGCACTCATTTCCTCAGAAGCTGAAGCAGATTCCTCCGCGTTTGCGGCTGTTTGTTGTATAACCTTATCCATTTCATTGATAGCCCTGTTTATCTGTTCTATGCCTTCAGCTTGCTCATTGGATGCGGCAGCGATTTCGCTCACAAGTTCAGCGACCTTGGAGGCACTCTCCTGGACTTGAGAAAACGCACTATTGGTTTTATTGACCGATTCAGTGCCCGTGTTTACCCTGTTTATGGTAGTCTCTATAAGAGTTGCGGTGTTCTTGGCTGCTTCGGCGGCCCGCATGGCAAGGCTCCTAACCTCATCAGCTACTACCGCAAAACCCGCCCCAGCCTCACCAGCCCGGGCGGCCTCAACTGCGGCATTGAGAGCCAACAAATTGGTTTGAAAGGCCACTTCATCAATATCCTTTATTATCTTCTGGGTTTCCTGGCTTGCTTTGGATACCTCTTCCATGGATTGGATAACATCAGCCATGGCAGTATTGGCATCAGCCACGACCCTCGTTGTCTCTTTCATCAAATTGTCAGCCTGTACTGCATTTTCGGCATTCTGTTTTGTCATGGAAGACAATTCTTCCAAAGAGGAAGAGGTTTCTTCAATAGCAGAAGCCTGTTCTGAGGCCCCTTCAGCCAGAGACTGGCTGGAAGAAGAGACCTGTTCTGATGCAGAGGCAACCTGTATGGCCCCTTCTGTCAATGTTTCCATGATGTTTCTGAGGGATTTGGTGATCGACTTTGAAATAAGATAGCCCAGGAATACCAAACAAATAATTCCTACAAGAGATGATAAGACCGCTACCCAGTTCCCTATGCGATCTTCCTCTTGTATAATTTCCTGGAAATGCCTAAGGATCTCCTGAAGGGTTTTTTCCATTGCCGTGGCCGATTCGCGAAGCTTAGGAAGTAGAGCCGCGTTTTCTTGCCATTGAAAGAAAAAATCCTTTTCCAATTTTTCCACTTGAGCCATATTGGCCTTTGCATCCTCCCATCTTTGGCTGAGATCATTAGAATTGATGGCGGAAAGGATGGTTTCGATATTTTTTACTTTGAGTTGCAATTTCTTTGAAAGATTGCTCACGGTCTCCTGATATCGTTTCACGTTTCCAAAGGTAATAAGGTCATAGATTGCGAGCATCTTTTTGTCACCATACAAGGCCAGATCCTTTATTTCACGCCGTGCGGATATCTTACTGGAGTCCAATAGATTGCCATCCATGGTCAAGGTAGCCTCTTCCTGGTCGATTGTACCTATGATGTACTGCAGGTGTTTATCTACAGTTCGAAATATATCGGCAAGGCCAGTCCTCGCCTTGTCCATCAAGGAAAGATGTTGAACCATCTGCTCGAATACTTGCATGTGCATTTCGTAAAGTTTTGCTATTTTCTCTACGTCGGCCTTTAGTTCCTTATCGTCTGACCCTTTGGACAATTGAGTAATGGCATTGGCAAGCATTTCCCGAGTCTTTTTGTGTTGAGGGATGAGGTTCGGGTCATGGGTTTGAAGAAATCGCTCTTCAAGGTTTAGGAGCTTGAGGACCGAGTGTGAGATGGCTTGGCTCTTGTTGCCTATCATCATTTGCTGGTTTTTACCTTCCCCTACATACCAGTTCACCGCGCTCACAAAGACTATTCCCAAGATGCCCAAAAGGGGTAAAACGAGTATCCGGCCCCTTAGACTCAATCTTTTGAGGCGACCGAGGTTCAACATCTCTCGTCCTCCTTAAGGAATTATTGAAGCATATGTGAATAGGGCTAATCAATAATCATATGTAAAATTGCCCAGTGCAAGCGATATGCCATATATTTCTTCGGGTATTTGTATTTTTGACTAATTCTATGTTATGTTTTGGTAGAATTTGCCGTATCCATCATATATATCGGGGGTTTGTTTTATGCGTCATCCTTAGATCTAGTAGTATTATCGTTTCCCTGAGCCAGAACTTGACAGGTTTCTGTAATATTAAAGACTCCCTCATAATATTTGAGTTCAAGTCCGATTATCCTATCAAAAGGGGGAGAGATATAGGTGGTAAAAGGGGGCTAAAATACAAGGTTGTGGAAGGCCTACGCATTCAGGGATTCGGTGTTTTGATATGGGACGGTAACCTTTTGTATAGTTTTAAAAAATTATTTCGATTTTATTGAAGTATGCTTATTTGGCTTAAAACGGTAAATGTTTTCCAAGACTATTGATTTTTACTTCGACAAATGCTATTTATATTACAAGGAATCATGACCTCGCTGCTGACCTGCCCTTGAGACGTATCGCAGAAGCTGGCATGCCTGATAATATATTGCAGATCCTGAAGCTCCTGTTTTCATGGTGGTTTATATAGGGAAAAAGCAGGAAGGTAAAAGGGGGCGTTGGTGATCCTTTTGACATTTCTTTCTAAGGAGTTCAAGAGATGAGCCGTCGGGACAAAAGGGGCTCAAAATGCTCGGAAAAAGGGACAAGCTTGATAGCCGTTGAAAAAGAGGTTCTGGCCCAAATCATCAATTTTCTGCCTGATGCCACCTTTGCGATTGATGCAGAAGGCAGAGTAACTGCCTGGAATCGTGCTATGGAAGAGCTTACGGGCATGAAGGCTGAAGATATTATCGGAAAGGGCAACTATGAATATTCGATCCCCTTGTGGGGGACCAGGCGACCGTGTCTCATCGATCTTGTCCTCCATTGGGATGAGAACTTTGCGAGGTCGTATGAGTACATAAAGAGGGACGGAGATACACTATTTTCCGAAACACTGAATCCGCCTTTCAAGAAACCTGGCTCCCTTTTCTGGAATGTTGCAAGATCCCTATATGATGTGAAGGGCAATATTGTAGGTGCGGTTGAGGTAATCCGCGACATCAGTGAGCGCTTGAAGGTGGAAGATGCAATACGAAAGAGTGAAGCGGCATACCGTACCCTATTTAAATATGCTGGAGCAGCTACCGTGATTATTGAGGATGACACCACCATCTCCAAAGCAAATCCAGAGTTTGAAAGACTTAGTGGGTACTCAAAAGAGGAAATAGAAGGAAAAATGAGCTGGACCCAGTTCGTCTTTCCCGAGGATTTAGAAAGAATGAAGCATTACCATTATCAAAGAAGGAAGGAGCCTGAAGCTGCTCCTCAACAATATGAATTCCGTTTTGTGGACCGAAATGGCCAAGTAAAGTATGTCCTTAATAGGGTTACGGTAATACCCGGAACCAAAAGAAGTATCGCCTCCCTATTGGATATTACTTTCAGACGGGAAGCCGAGAGGGCCTTACAGGAAAGCGAGCAAAGATACCGCAGCCTCTTTGAGAATACCGGGGCCGCAACATTCGTCGTTGAGGAAGACTTGACCATTTCTCAAGTTAATGCGAGATGCGAAATATTTTCGGGTTATTCACGGGAAGAACTGGAAGGCAAAATGAGAATAACCGATTTCATTGCACCTGAAGATCTGGAAAGAATCAAAACATACCACGCTGCCCGGAGGATAAAAGAAAATAGCGTTCCCAATGAATACGAGTTTGCATGGATAGACAGACATGGAAAGAAAAAATACGGCCTTATCCAGATTGGAATAATCCCAGGGACAAGAAAGAGTATTGCATCCTTTGTGGACATCTCAGATCGGAAGAAGATGGAAGAGGCGTTAAGAGAGTCAGAAGAAAGGTATCGACTGCATTTTGAAAGTGTAAATGATGTTATCTTCTCATATGGTTCTGACTTAAAAATTATTGACATATCCCCATCTGTAGAAAGACTCCTGGGCTATAAACCCGAAGAGCTGATTGGGAAGTCTTTTCATGAGTTGAATATTGTGACTCCGGACTACTTGGAAAAAGCTGTTCAGGATGCAATGAAAGTCTTTGGGGGAGAAAGGATCGACTCAGCCGAATATGCCTTTGTCACAAAAGACGGTCAAGTGAGGTTTGGAGAGGTGAGTGGACACCCGATAATTCGAGACGGCAAGATCATTGGGGTAGTTTCCGTAGCAAGGGATATCACAAAACGCAAAAAGGCGGAGGAAGACAAAAGACGCCTTGAGGCACAGTTAATCCAGGCCCAAAAGATGGAGGCGGTGGGGACACTGGCAGGAGGTATAGCCCATGATTTTAACAACCTGTTGCAGGCGATTCTGGGCTACACACAGATACTATTGATGGGCAAGGACAAGGATGATCCGGATGTGAGTAACCTCAGGCAAATAGAGATGGCTGCCGAAAGGGCTAGGGAGTTGACACAGCAGTTGTTGGCATTCAGCCGCAAGGTGAAGAGCGAGCTGAGGCCTGTGAATTTAAACCAGGAGGTGCGGCAG
>JAFDIV010000001.1 GCA_019307815.1 Deltaproteobacteria bacterium | reverse complement strand
TTATTCTCATTTATGGGGGCACCAAAAACGTCCTGTTATCATGAGGTTTGACGTCGGGATGGTACGCCCATCTCAGCAAGTAGCCCAATATACCCTATTTATGGATGGGCACTACCTAATTGGAGAAATCATCCTATGAAAACAGCCGCTAATAAATACCTTCCAGTACTACGCTGCCTGCTTGTCTGGCCATCAGAAAGGTGGCCTGTTACGGCAAATGCACCTTGTCATATCCCCATATGACAAAGGGTATATCAGAAAAGGGGTGATCCATTGAAACTACGGTACACATTTTCGTTAAATACCTGGCCTGTTTCCCATCATGAAGGACTGGCAGGCGTTTGTGTGAATGCATTTTATTTTTGCTGCCTATGAATCAGGCTTGTTAAAGGCCTTGACCACACCGTGCGATAGGCAGACATTGATCGAAAAGCTTGGTATAAAGCGCCCAGATCTTCTCGATGCCCTTCTGGATGTGGGGCTGGCTACCAAAGAATTGGCTATTAAAAATGAACGATTTTTCATTAGCAGAAAACGGTCCAAAGCGATCATGAATGACAAGGGAGATATACTTGCGGCCATGATACATGCCAATATCACCTATTACAGCGATGCTTACCGCCACGCGACATATCGTATGCAGGGTGGAGAACTGGGTGATTATTTGGATCAAATAGGCGACTTAGTGGCCTGGTTTTCAAGAATCGGTGAACCCATTATCAAGGACTTTATTGCATCCATTGTTGCTGGTAAGAATCCCATGCGCATCTTGGATGTGGGGTGTGGTTCAGGTGTTTTCTTACAAAGCGCTTATAACGCTAACCAAAATGCCACGGGCATCGGCCTGGATATTGATGAGGCAGTGGTCCAACAGGCAAAGGATAACATCGCAGCATGGAGACTGAAGGATCGGTTCGATATTTTCCATGGAGACATTCGTCATTCCCCAGAGAAAATCGTAGGTCCTTTCGATCTTATTAATCTCTTTAACATCCTATACTACTTCCATGAAAAAGATCGAATTGAACCCAAATTATGCACTAACGATATGATTTTCTAAAGAAAAGTGCCTCCGAATGTAGTAATAGATAGGCATCTGAAGAACCAACAAAACTACAAAGGAGGCACTGAAAAGGTGAAAGAGAATATATCGCAAAAGGCCACAAAAAGCAAAGGGCAAATAGTTGAGGTAAGAGAACAATTCACCGGGAGTAACTTGACTCGTTTTGGTGGTGCTGGTCTGATCAGACGATTTTTCCGCCGCCATAACGTTGAGCAGATACTCGATAGGAATATCAGGATAGAGGGTCGTAGAAGGGGCAAGTACAGTGTCAGTAAGCTGCTTGTGAGCTGTCTGTACGGGATGTTGCTTGGTTATAGCCGGCCATATCAGATGAAAACACTGCGTGCTGATAAGGTATTTCAGAAGATCGTTGGATTTTGTAGTTTTCCTGTTCAATCTACTATCAGCCGATTCTTGTCCTCTGTGAGGGTATCGGTGGCCCACCAGATTGGTGCTTTGAACTTTGATCTTATTATGAAGCTGAGGAAGCGCTACAAGGGTTATAGGGAGATCACCCTTGATTTGGACTCTCATGTGATTCCTGTGTATGGTGATCAGCAAAGGGCTGCCACGGGATACAACCCCAAGAAGAGGGGGAGGAAGAGCTACCATCCCCTGGTGTGTTTTGTGGGGGAGACCAGGGACTACATTGGAGGGATGCTTCGCAGCGGTAAGCACCATAGCAGTTATGGGTGTGTTGAGTTTATCAAGGGGGTGGTCAGAAAACTTCCCTCCCATATCAAGAGGATCCGATTGAGGGCAGACAGTGGATTTTTCAATACCGAGTTGATCAAGTATTTGGTCAAGGAGAGTATTGAGTTTGCCATTGTGGTTCCCATGCAGCCATGGGTACAGCGCAAGATACAACATATGACGAGTTGGACCAGCATTGGATGGGGTATTGGGGTGGGGCAATGCGACTACATCGTTAATTCCAATACCACCTTGAGGATGGTTGTAGTGCGTCAGAGGGTAAGAGCCAATAGGGGTCCCAGGAAACAGCTTAGACTTCTCAATATTGATGAGGTCAAATATGACTATCAGGTGATCGTAACAAACAGTGGGAAAAGTCCTGAGGGGGTTTGACATTTTTACAACCAGAGGGCCTGCTGTGAGAACTTCATCAAAGAGGGTATCTACAGCCTTGGTTTGGATAAGGTGGTATCTCACAGATATGCGGGCAACTGCACATGGTTTGAGCTGCTGATGCTGGGATACAATCTGATGAATACTTTCAAGGAAGAGGTATTGAATCACAATAGGGCTAAGGCCATGATCTGCACCATTAGAGAGAGGCTTTTTCTGATACCAGGGAAATTGGTCCACACTGCCAGAAGGTGGGTGCTCAAACTGGAGGCCACTTGGGCTTATAGAGAGGAATATGAGCAAGCCCTTGCCAGAGTGGGTTGAAAGAGGAAGAGCAAAACTCAACTTAGAGGGGCATTTCAAGGTAGAGGTACGCCCTAAGTGCGTTTCACTGATGTGCTCGGTCTTGCCAGTAGCCTTAAATCCGTGCCTCTTCATTGATATCACCCTTAGATACGGCAACATTTTGAGCAAAAATAGAGCACAAAAATTACGTTTCACTCTTCACGCATAATTTGGGTTGAATTGTTGAACAAACTACGCGCCATGCTCTCACCTCAAGGTGTATTGGCTGTGGTGATGAACTTTCATAGTATGGGAAAAGATATTGCCGCCGCAAATCTGAATATGGTCAACTGCTCCTTGAAAGGATTGGCACCTCTTCCCAAGCTGGATCAGGTTACATCACTTCTGAAACAATGCGGCTTCCGCAAAATTGATATTCATCGCTTCATACCTGGAAGTACATTTTACGGAATCGTTGCTGGCAATACTCAAATATGATAGGGTTATGCAGAGTGGCTCCATGTGATTAATGCAATAGTGAGACTTTGGAAATCCATTGAATTAGAAAGGAGGAAGAGTAATGAAGAGATTTCTGTGGAGAGCAAGTTATATTGTAGCAATTTTTCTGCTAACTTTTCTAGTTTTGGCCCCTAGGGCAAAAGCAGAATTGAAGGTGGGAACACTCTTTTGCTACACAGGACCTCTTAAAGAATTCGGCCCAAATATTCGAAACGGGACCGTCCTTGCGGCCAAACAGCTAAAAGAAGCTGGTCTAACAATCAAGTTGATTCATGAAGATACGGAAACTTCTCCTATTGCCGCTACCGATGCGGCAAAAAAACTTGTTAATATCGACCATGTGGCGGCAATAATTGGTCCCATGACCAGCCCTGGCGTAGTTGCAGTGGCTGAATCCGTGACATGCCGCAAGGGCATCCCTATTATCTCGCCATCTGCCACCTCGCCCCTATTGACTGTCCTACCTGCAGACAAAGGCAAAGATTTCGTGTTTAGGACTTGTCCTTCTGATGCCTTACAAGGAATTGTTTCTGGCATATTCGCTTCTACCAGGTACAAGACAGCTTCCATCATGTACATCAACAATCCATACGGACAAGGCCTTGCGGAGAACTTCACAAAATCCTTTGAAAAACGAGGTGGCAAAGTTTTGGCCAGGGTACCTCATGATGAAAAAGTAGCAGAATCTTATACAGCCGAGCTAAGAAAGGCTCTCAAGAACAAACCTGATGTGCTTTGTGCTTTCAGCTGGGTGGGGAACGCAAGAATCTTCATAAAGGAGGCAATAGAGTTCTTCAAATATAAAAGCTTCCTATTCTGTGACGGTACCAAGTCCCAAGATCTTATTAAGGCGATCGGCGCCAAAAATCTTGAAGCACAGTATGGTACAGCCCCTGCCTCAGCAAAAGGAGATGCTTACCTTGTGTTCGTAACAGATTATAAGGAAGAATTTGGAAAACTTCCCCCCTTGCCATTTATTACGAACGCTTATGATGCTCTGGCAGTTGTAGGCCTGGCAGCATATTCTGCAAAGGTAAAAGGTCTTGCACTAACTCCCAAAAACATCAGGGATAATTTCAGAGAGGTTGCCTGTCCACCGGGAGAAGTGGTCAAGCCAGGTGAATTCAAAAAGGCCTTTGAGCTGTTGAAGAAAGGCAAAAAGATAAATTACGAGGGTGCTGCTGGTTCCATCGATTTTGATTCATATGGTGATGTAATAACTCCTATTGAAATCTGGAAATACTCCAATGGTAAGATTGTACCTGTCAGAGTAGAGTATGATATCCCTAAGGAGTGATGTACACCCAAGGCATGATTATCTTTTTGGACTGGACAATAGATTCGTCCAGTCCAAAAGAACTATTTTTACCCAAAACGGCTCAAGGCTGATTTGGGTAAAAATGTAAAAGGAAGTAGCTTGGCTTATTATCTAGATGAAAACCATTCTTTAATCTTATCGGTAAAGGCTTCGATGGTGTATTGTTCGGGGATAATATTTACTGAGAAGCCATGCTCCTTGGCTGTCTGTGCAGTAATGGGGCCTATGCAGGCAACAGCCACTGATTCCATCCACTCCAAGAGCTGAGGCTTGTGGCTGCCAAACATTTCCACAAAATTACTCACTGTGGAAGAGCTGGTAAAGGTGACCATGTGGATCTGCCTTTTTTGCAACATGGCCTTGACCCGATCCACATCTCCAGTAGGCCTTACCGTCTCATAGGCCGGAACCACATCCACGTGAAGGCCCATCTTCCGTAATTCCTCTGCAAGGATCTCCCTGGCCTTGGCCGCCCGTGGTATGAGGATTTTACCCTTGATTACACCCAGGCTCCTGAACCCCTCTACCACGGCCTCTGCCCGATATTCCCCGGGTACAAGGTCAGGCTCAATACCCAATTCTTGCCACACCTTGGCTGTCTTGGGACCTATGGCCGCTATCCGGATACCACTTAAGGCCCTCACGTCTTTGCCAAGGGCACGAAGCCGCTCCAAAAAGAATTTTACACCGTTTGCCGACGTGAAAACCACCCATTCATAATCCGCAAGGGCATAAATGGCCCTGTCCAATACCTCCCAACTGCCGGGGGGCACCACCTGGATGGTGGGAAATTCAATGCACTCGGCACCCAGCTCGGCCAGTCTTCTGGAAAATTCACTGGCCTGCTCCCTGGCCCTGGTCACAATGATGCGACGACCAAAAAGGGGTTTGGTCTCAAACCAATTGAGCTGCCCCCTGAGGCCCACCACCTCGCCCACCACAATTATGGCAGGCGGTGTAATACCCGAAGCACTGACCTTTTCGGCAATCTGATCCAAGCTTGCCACCACTGTCTGTTGATCTGGCCCTGTTCCTCTCCTGATTACTGCCACGGGTGTGGAAGGGTCCCTTCCATGGGCCATAAGGGCCTCTGCTATCTTAGGAAGATTGCCCACCCCCATCAGGAAAACCAGAGTGCCTATACCTGGGGCAATTTTATCCCAGGCAATACCTGATTTGTCTTTTGTGGGATCCTCATGACCTGTTATAAAGGCCACTGTGGAGCTATAGTTCCTGTGTGTAAGGGGAATACCCGCGTATGCAGGGACTGAAATGGCTGATGTCACGCCAGGAATCACCTCAAACGCTACACCCGCCTTGGCCAGTTCTTCAGCCTCTTCTCCTCCCCTTCCAAAGATAAAGGGATCGCCTCCCTTCAGTCTCACTACCCTTTTTCCTTGAAGGGCTCTGTCCACAATGAGTTTGTTGATCTTATCTTGGGACAGGGTATGGTTCCCTCCCTTTTTCCCGGCATAAATGAGTTCTGCATTCTCGGGCACATATTTTAGAAACACTCGATTGGCCAGATTATCGTAAACCACCACATCAGCCTTTGACAGGCACTCTATGGCCTTCAATGTAATGAGCCCCGGGTCCCCTGGCCCTGCGCCCACCAAATAGACTTTTCCTTTACCCATATATGTACCCCACCATTTGGCCTTTTAAAACCCTTCCTCCCTGTAAATACGTTGCAAGATTTCGGCTGCCCCTGCCTCAAGAAGCTCTCTAGCAAGCCTTATGCCCACCTCATGGGCCTGCTCTGGCGCCCCTATGGCCTCGGATTTGACCATTTTGCTCCCGTCCAGCTCTGCCACCATTCCCCTGAGCCTTAATCGAACATCCTCAATGGTGGCATGGGCGGCAATAGGGACCTGACACCCTCCTTCCAGCTCCTTCAAAAAGGCCCTCTCCGCCTTGACCGCCGCCTCGGTGCCAATATCATTCAAGAAAGCAAGCATCTCAATGGTCCTGGTGTCATCAGCGCGCACCTCTAGCCCCAGGGCCCCCTGGCCAATGGCCGGCAACATCACTTCTGGATCCAGATATTGGGTAACACGGTCAGCAAAGCCCAACCTCGCAAGACCTGCCCCTGCCAAAATAACAGCGTCAAAATCGCCCCTGTCCAGTTTACCAAGCCTGGTGTCCACATTTCCCCTCAAGGAAAGCACCTGGAGGTCCGGCCTCTGATGAAGCAGTTGGGCGGCCCTTCGCAGACTGCTTGTGCCCACCCTAGCGCCTTTGGGAAGCTCTTGAAGACCTGCCCCACTCGTTGAGACCAAAACATCCCTAGGCTCATGGCGCTTCGGATAAGAGCACAGGGACAACCTGTCAGGCAGCTCCACCGGCACATCCTTCATGCTATGCACAGCAAGATCCACTCGTTTGCTCAGCAGGGCCTCTTCGATTTCCTTGACAAAAAGCCCTTTGCCGCCGATCTTGCTCAAGGGAGAATCCAAGATCTTGTCCCCTGTGGTCTTTATCCTCACAAGTTCCACATGCACATCCGGATATGCAGCCTCGATCTGGGCCTTAATCCATTCACTCTGCCACAGGGCCAGCTTGCTCCCCCGTGTACCGATCCTCAAAATCATGAATTAAGCCTCACATCATCCGTTCCTTTGTAAACACTGCATTCCGCCTCCTACCAATTCTCCATTATTGCTCGGGCAAGGATCAGATCAGAGGGCGTGGTTACCTTGATATTTAGTGGCGAACCCTCAATAAGAGTGACATTAACCCCCATCTGCTCCACCAGGAAGGCATCGTCAGTGGCCTCGTCCCAGCCCTCTCTAAGCGCCCTCTGGTGGGCCTTGAGCAAAACCTCATAAGGAAAGACTTGGGGGGTCTGGGCCAACCAAAGCTTTTGGCGGTCATAGGTCTTGGTGATATGGCCTGCCTGATCCACCTCTTTCACCGTGTCTGTAGCCGGAACTGCCGCCACCACCGCACCCTTGATCGCTGCCTCGCTGAGCAGCTTGTCAATAAACTCAGGATTTACGAAAGGCCTTACCCCGTCATGAACCGCCACAAGCCCATAGTCACTGCCTGCGGCCTCAAGACCGATTCGCACCGAATCCTGCCGGCGCTTGCCCCCGGGCACAACCGCCACAACCTTGCTGAGGCCAAAGCGTTTGACGATTTGTTCTTCGCAGAACGCCACCTCTTGGGCCGGGACCACCACAACGATACCACAAATGCCCTTGGCCCGCTCAAAGGCCTCCAGGGTAACGGCCAATATGGATTTGCCCTTGAGCTCCAGAAACTGCTTTGGACGCTCTGCCCCCATCCGCTTACCCTGTCCGGCTGCGGGTATAATGGCAACAGCCCTGTAGGGGCACCCTTCTCCTTCGCTCATAAAAAGCCTAATCCTGGGGCATTCACTGATTATCAAAAGGCCCTTGGGGATGACACTACCCCAAAGGCCTTACCAAACCCTTACCAAGCCCTAGGCCAGAGCCACCTTTCTGGTCTGCTTTTTGAGCCGGTTGATACGCCTCCTCAGGATATCAACCCTTTTCTTGTCCTGGGCCTGCCTAGCAGCCTCTTTTTCCGCCTTTAGCTGGGCGATCTTTTCCTTCAACTGCTTTGGTGTGACACCCACTGGTTTTTTGGCCTTTTTTCGTTTAGGGGCCTCGTCTTTGATCCCCCTATGCTCTTTGATAATGGCCAAGAGCTGATCCTTTTTCATGGCGTGGACACCTGTCACACCCGGAATCTCCTTTGCGATCTCCCTCAGCTCAGGCGCCGTCATCTTGTCCAGAGGTTTTTCCTCTTCAATGGGCCTTTTTTCTTCCTCCTGTGTTTCCTCGTTTTTCACTTCTTCTTCCATCTTTTCCTCTCCTTATTGAAATAGTCCTCTTTCCGGTCCTCTCATGTCACCGGTCTTCTTTCTTCATAAAGGGCTTGAACATCTCAATTGGTATGGGGAAAAAGGTAGTGGAGTTACTTTCCGAAGAAATTTCCCGCAGTGTTTGTAGATATCGCAATTGAAGTGCCTCTGGATATTTTTCAATAATGGAGGCAGCCTCTGCCAGTCTGTTGGCAGCCTGGTATTCACCTTCTGCATTGATGACCTTTGCCCTTCGTTCCCTTTCTGCCTCTGCCTGCCTGGCCATGGCCCGCTGCATTTCCTGGGGCAGATCAATATGTTTGACCTCCACAGTGGTGACCTTAATGCCCCATGGGTCAGTGTGGTGGTCTAGTATGGTCTGGAGTTGGGTGTTTATCTTCTCCCTTTCTGACAGCAGTTCATCCAGCTCCACCTGGCCGCAAACACTTCGTAAGGTGGTCTGGGCCAACTGGGAAGTGGCAAAGAGATAATTTTCCACTTCCACCACCGCCTTTGTGGGATCCATGACCCTAAAATAGACCACTGCATTGACCTTCACGGATACATTATCACGCGTGATCACATCCTGAGATGGCACATCCATGGTCACCAACCGCAGGCTGACCTTGACCATGCGATCGATCACCGGGATGAGGATAATAACCCCAGGCCCTTTTGTCTTGATCACCCTTCCAAGCCTAAAGATCACGCCTCTTTCATATTCCCTGAGAATCTTGATGGCAGAGGCAAGAAACATTACGATCAATACAACTGCTAGTATATAAAACATGCCCTCCCCCTTTTGTGTCTCTATTGGTTGTCCACTTTTCTTACCCTCAAAACCAGCCCCTCCATTCCCTCCACTTGGACCTTTTCACCTTCCTCAACAGGCTCGGAGGCCTTTGCCCTCCAATACTCCCCGTGGACAAATACCAGACCCTCAGGGTCAATGCGCTCTTTGACCACACCTACCTCGCCCATTAGCCCCTCAGTGCCACTCCTTGGTTTGGAGCGATAGGCCCGGAAGGCCAGGGTCGCCACCACCACAAAAAAGCCCCCAACCAATACAACGGTCGGCATCATCAGTTTCAGAGAAACCTTTGCATCCTCAAAAAGCATAATGGATCCCAGCGTAAGGGATACCAACCCTCCAATGGATAGAATACCGTAACTGGTCACCTTTACTTCTGCAATAAAGAATATTATGGCAAGGGCGATAAGCAAGAGCCCGGCATAGTTAACCGGGAGTGTCTGAAAGGAGTAAAAGGCAAGAATAAGAGAGATGGCCCCGATAACACCAGGGAAGATGGCTCCCGGGTGGGCCAGCTCAAAGTAAAGCCCTGCCATTCCAATCATCATCAGTATATAGGCTATGTTCGGGTCACTGATGACCCGCAATACCCTGTCGCGGAAGCCCAGACGGTACTCCTCCCGTGTCAAACCCACAGTATGGAGGATTATCTTCTTCCCAGCCACCTCCACTTCCTTGCCATCGAGCAACTTTAAAAGCTCGTCCAGATCCTTGGCCACCAAATCCACCACGTGTTTCTTTACTGCCTCCTCGGCTGTAATAGACACACTTTCGCGAATTGCCTTTTCTACCCACTCGCCATTTCGGCCCCTTTGCTTTGCAATTCCTCGGCCATATGACGCCATGTCGTTCACCACCTTTTCCGACATGGTCTTGCCGATGTCCTTGCCCCCGGCCATTACAGGGTGTGCTGCTCCAATATTGGTCCCCGGTGCCATGGCTGCCACATGTGCTGCAATGGTAATCAGCACACCAGCCGAAGCCGCTCCAGCGCCGCTGGGGCCTACCCACACCACCACTGGTATGGGGGAATTCATGATGGACTTAACCATGGTGCGCATGGATGAGGCTAGGCCTCCAGGTGTATCTAACCTTACCACCACCACGGCTGCGTTGAGTTTCTGGGCCTTCTCCAGACCCCTTTCAAGCACCATGGCTGAGGCAGGATTAATGGCGCCTTCTAGGTCAATTACCAGCACCTTGCCCTGAGCCAAGCACTGCCTGCCAAAACAAAGAACCCCAACCAGCAAGAAAACAACTAAAAAGAAAAAGACAGATCTGCTTGGCATCCGCGCCTTAAGCATTTTTCCTGACCTCCAGGCCGAGACGGGCCATAATTTGCTGCACATCTTCCCACACGGGCCGTTTTGCCCTCGGGTTCCGCAGCACATATGCCGGATGATATGTGGGCATCACCGGTATCCCCTCAAAGCTGTTCCATTTTCCCCGATCTTGAGTGATCTTGAAATCCTTTCCCAGCAATGCCTGCGCCGCGACCCTCCCTAAAATACAAATCACCTCAGGTCTGATGATCTGTATCTGCCTTTTTAAGAAAGGGAGACAGATCTCCACTTCCTCCTTTTCCGGGTCCCTGTTCCTCGGCGGCCTGCATTTTACCACATTACAAATATACACATCCTCTCGTTTGAGACCCATACCGTTTTCTATGATACGGGTCAGCAGCCGGCCTGCCTCCCCCACAAAAGGCCTGCCTATGAGATCCTCCTCCCTGCCAGGGGCCTCTCCCACAAAGACGAGACGGGCCTTTGGGCTACCTTCCCCGAAAACCAAATGCTTCCTACCCCGATGAAGTGGGCATCTGGTACATTTACCGATAAATGCTGAAAGCTCTTCCAGGGTCTCTATCCGGTCAAGGTCCATTTCTTTTGAAACCGGTGCAACTGGCTCTTGGTCCAAATATGCCATACATTGGGCTGACAGGGGAGGTGGATCAAGACCTAGCTCCTCAAATTGTGTGAGCTGCTCTTTCATCCAGGAAAAAACCTCCTCCAACTCCTGCCTTGGAGATACCATTAATTCTAGTTCCCTCCTGTAACCTCTCGGGCCCAAAGCGGCCCTTAATCTTCGGACAGGGTTAAAGGAATAGCAGAAACCAAAAGACATACGGGCAAGTTAGAGGCCCAAGAGCCCTTTTATCCTGTCCAGAATCCAGCCAGCCACTTCATCTTTTGACATTAGAGGGAGATCTTCTATCACCCCGTCCCTATACAGCAGCTTCACAAGGTTGGTATCCACATCAAAACCCGCATCTGTTCGAGACACGTCATTTGCCACGATCATATCAAGGTTTTTTTCCTGGAGCTTCTGCTGTGCATGGTTCAGCAAGTCTTGGGTCTCAGCCGCAAAGCCCACCAGCACCCGAGGTGTTTCACCCCTTGATTTACCCAATTCTTTCAGTATATCGGGGGTCTTCTCCAGGTCAAGCCGGAGTGATTCATCCTCTTTTTTTATCTTATGTTCTTCGTATCGCTTGGGCCTGTAATCTACCACCGCTGCAGCCATGATAACCACGTCGCATGCCTTGGCACGCCCCAGCACGGCGGCCTTCATCTCTTCAGCCGTTCGCACTCCTATCACCTCCACCCCCACAGGAGGAGGTAGGCTCGTGGGACCGCTTACCAAGACTACCTCGGCCCCTCTTGCCCGCGCCATCCTGGCCAACGCATACCCCATCTTGCCACTCGATCGGTTTGTTATATAGCGAACAGGATCAATGGGTTCAGCAGTAGGTCCCGCGCTGACCAAAAATTTCAGCCCCTGCATATCATTGGGGCCAAGCAGTATCCTGATTTGTTCAAGAATGTCCACAGGCTCAGGCAGCCTGCCGCGGCCTTCGGATCTGCAGGCCAGTGACCCTTGGGCAGGTTCCATAATATGGATACCTCTTTTTCTTAGGATTTCCAGATTCTCCTGCACGGCCACGTTCTCATACATCTTATTGTTCATTGCAGGACAGAGCAAGATCGGCACAGTTGCCGCCAATACCAGCGTGGAGAGGAAATCATCGGCGATCCCATGGGTCATCTTTCCTATAAAATTGGCTGTAGCAGGAGCGATGACCACTAGATCCGAGCCCTGTGCCCACTCGATATGTTCCATCACCACATGGTGTTGCTCAAACATATGGCATATGACCTTATGGCCGGACAGGGCCTCAAATGTGAGAGGGGCCACGAACTCCATGGCATGGGCTGTCATACCCACTTGTACCTCAGCCCCTTCCAAAACCAAGAGACGAACCAGCTCCACGGCCTTATAAGCCGCGATTCCACCGGTTACACCCAACACAATCTTTTTATCTTTGATCAGCACTCAATACCCTCCATACTCAGTAAATTCCTTCTCGCTTATCTTGGCAATCCATACCTGCTTGAGACCGGTTGTTTGAAGGATCCTTTCTCGAACCCCTTTGGCCTCTGAAGGCCTCTTGAAAAATCCCACCCGGAGTCTGTACCATGGCTCATTATGGATCGTAGTCTTCACTATATAGGGATGAAAGCCTTCCCTAATCAATTTGATAGCCAAGGGAGAAATCCTTCGCATGGTCTTGTCGGAAAACAAGTTTATCACCCACAAGGCCTTGCCCTGGCTGGCACGGTTTTTTTCGGCCTCGGCCTGGGTTATGAATTTTAGTTTCATTCCGGTAGGAAGTGTCCCTTTTTCAAACTCCGGTCCCTTTATTACATTTAACAAGGCCTGTTGGTTGCACCAGTACAGGCTAGTCCATTTAAGCGGTGCACCATAAACCTCAGGCCGTGCAGCTATGGCTTCAAGACTATCTCCGTTTTGTACAATATAAATATGTTCGTCGCCCTGGGGCACGGCCTTGGCTTTATCGGGTCTCATTGCCACCTGAGCGCTTACATCCGATATCTTAACTTCTGGCGCCCTTGTCTCCTGCGGCTTGACCATCTGGATAGAAGGGCCTTTCTTTTCCTCTTCCCTTGGAGGGGGAGGGGATACGGATTCCTTTTGGGGCTTCGGCTTCTTGATCTTCATCACGATCTTTTGGGGGCTCTGGGGCTCTGATGGCTCCTCTCTTGAGCAGGCCTGGGTTACAAGAAATGGGAGCAAAACCACAAAGGCCATAAAAAGACCTTCCCTTAGCAATAACTGCCGGGTTTTCATGGTTTCAAAATCCACCCCTTTGCCCTCTCTATTTGAACTAATAACAGGAACCTCCTATCCAATAATCCCCTTAACTCTCACATATTAAAGCCCAAATCTCTGCACTTTACAATAAAAAACTCATGCCGGGCATCACCAAGAACTTTACCCGCCCTTGCCCCAGAGATCAAGCCACACGGACAGTCTTTGACCGTATCCGGTAAGTGTGCTAGAAAACCACTCCTAATAGGGGAGGTCTCAGGGCATGCACAAGGGGAAAGGAAAGGGATTTTGGGGAAGGACGCTTCACATGGATCTTAGCTCAGGGCAGCATTCCTGGCGGGAACTGGATGAGTCCCACTACCAAAAATGGCTGGCCGGGATCGGACTGAGCGCCGAGACATTATGGAGCCAGATGCCACCAGGGGCCGATGCCCTGGGCCCCAAAAACATACTGGGATTTACCCCAGGGCTACTCACAGACACTGGCGCGTTGTTCGCAGGCCGTTTCACGGTGGCCGGAAAATCCCCTGCCTCTGATACCTGGGCCGATGCCAACTGTGGTGGCTATTTTTCGCCTGCCTTGAAGCGCTGCGCCATTGATGGCCTTTTCTTGAGCGGTAGTAGTTCTACGCCTATCTATATTCTACTTACAGAACAAGGACCCGAGATTCTGGATGCAAGTGATCTCTGGGGCCTGGATACCCTGAAGACCGACTCTGTTTTGAAAAATCGGCATGGAAACAAGGCCCAAGTGGCATGCATCGGTCCGGCTGGAGAGAAAAAAAGTTTTATGGCAGGCATCTTTACTGATAAAGGCCGGTCCGCTGCAAGGGGAGGTCTTGGCGCTGTGATGGGGGCCAAGGGGGTAAAGGCTATTGTAGTTCTTGGCGGGCGTAAGGTTGATGTGTGGGACAGGGAGGGAATGCGCCGGTTGAGCAGAGAATTTTCCGCCCGGCTAAAGCACCTAAGTTGGTTGAGGCCCTATCTGAACGACAAACTTTTTGGAGTAATGGGGCGTCTTACTCGCTTCGGGTATGCATATCCTCGTCAGCCACCGGATCTGTGGAGGCTGATCCTGGGCAAATTCGGCACGTGCTCTCTCAACGCCATTAGCGCGCACAGCGGCGATAGTCCGGTGAAAAACTGGTTGGGAATAGGGTTCAAGGATTTTCCCCTTGCCAAATCCCAAAGGATAGGCGCTGAATCCGTAACTCGATTTGAAATGAAAAAGTACGGCTGCGCCTCATGCCCACTCAAGTGCGGTGGTATCGCCACCATTCCAGGAGGTTCGAACTCAGGCAAAGAGACTCACAAGCCCGAATATGAGACCTGCTGCGCCTTTGGCACCTTGCTTTTAAATGACAACCTCGAGAGCATATTCCTCATCAACGACATGCTCAACCGGGCGGGCATGGACACCATCTCCTGCGGTGCCACCGTGGCCTTTGCCATTGAATGTTTTGAAAATGGGTTACTTACTACTCGTGATACAGATGGGCTCGAACTTCATTGGGGCAACTCTGAGGCCATCATAGGGCTGGTGGAAAAAATGACACAACGACAAGGCATCGGGGAGCTGCTCGCTGACGGGGTAAGAGTTGCTGCCCAAAAAATCGGCCAGGGATCTGAAAAATATGCGGTCCATTGTGGTGGAATCGAGGCCCCTATGCATGATCCAAAGTTCGACCCAGGTTTCCTTGCCTCATATTGTCTGATGCCCGCTCCAGGACGCCATACCGCCATAAGTTATCAATACTTAGAACTCCAGGAGCTTGAAAAAACATTTAATAGGGCACCCAAGATCCCGTTCGTAACAAGCAGAAAGAGACGCTTTCAATATGATGAGGCCAAGGTGGAGGCCCTGGCCGTAGATGCATTTTTCAAGATGCTCATTGACTGTGCCGGGGTGTGTCTATTCGGAACACAAGTGGGAGGTAACATGCCTCTCTGCGAATGGCTCAATGCAGCAACCGGATGGGATCTGAGTCCTGAGGAATATCTCACTATTGGCGAGAGGGTCTTTCAACTCCGGCATGCATTCAACGTGCGTGAGGGGATTAACCCTGCCAACTCATTTGCCCCCCATCCGCGCCTTTGTGGAAACCCTCCCTTAACCAAGGGGCCGGCAAGAAACGTTACATTGGACTTTCAAGAACTGGCGCGTCTTTTTTATAAGGTGATGAACTGGAACCTTGAAACAGGAGCCCCTCACAGGGGCTACTTGAAAAGTCTAGGGCTGAATGAAATTCCTGAAATGGACAACCCCTAAAGATTCACTGACCAGGGATACTACCGGCCAGTGATGCCTTTCTATATGCTGATCCACCCTGGCCCCCTTTCAGTTCCAAAGTAAAGGTCCCTACCTTGACCTTGGCCTGAACCTTTACTGGGATATGCCTCTGATCCGAGGTGAACCACATCTTCATCTTAGAGCCCTTGCCGTGCTCAAATGCCCCTCCAATATGTTTCAAATCAGGTATCACAAGAAAACAATCATAGGGCATATTGGCAATTTGTATGGTCTCCCGCCTGATTACCTTTGCCTCGCCCATCACGCATTTCTTGCCGTCTGAGACAGGCACCCGAATCGTCTGACCTACAGCCATTCGATGCAGTCGAAACACATAAAAAACAGAAAGGGGATCAAAGGTGCCGGGCATGAGCTTGACTGTCTGTCGTCTTCTGCCATTTTTTGTATAAATGGCCACCTGTCTTTTCCAGTCAAAATCAATTTTTTCATTCTTTTTTTTGGAGCCCCTTCTCTTTTTTGTATAGAATATGGAATGTGTTACCCCCACATCCGTGTAGGCATCAATCCGATCCCTTACTTTATAAAATATATCAATAAACTTAGAGGTCTTACCGGTCATAGCAAAATGCCTGCATGTAAGCCCTTTGGCCTTTGCCATGGGCATGACCTCCAATGTGAGCTCTCCCGCAATAATGTGACTCCAGTTCACCAAAAATTTGAGTCTCTCTCCCTCTGAAAAAGGTACCTCCCTTTCGCCTGCATGGCAGAAACCGGGCAACCAAGGCGCTGACAAAGAAAGTAATAAGAAAAGGCCCAAAAACCACGGCAAAATCGATATTATTTTTTGCCCCCTATCCATCATTTTTTGTTTTTACACCCCTTTACAAATCTTTTCAATTTCATTTAGGGCTTTCTTATATGACCAACCTTCAATAACCTCTACGAAAACGATTATTCTTGACTTTGCCTTCTTTGTTTAATATCGTGCAACAAATTTAATAAATTACCCAGGGAAACCCATAGACATGAGGAGGGGTGAACAATGAAAAAGAAAGGGTTTATTATTGGTGTGGCCGCTTTTTTGACGATCTTTTTCCTTGGAAATACGGCGTTTCCAGCATCGGGCAAGATAGTATGGAAGGCCCAATCCAGTTATCCGGCTGGTCTGCCCCAGCTTTATGCACCGGCCGAGCATTTTGCCAAGTTAGTGGAGAAAATTACAGACGGACGGCTCACCGTCCGCATGAATCCTGGCGGAGCCATCGTCCCCTCTAAGCAGATCTTTGATGCGGTAAGCACTGGCATACTGGATCTGGGATGCACCTGGGCAGGCTGGTGGATCGGAAAGTTCCCGGCCTCTGTCTTGTTTGGCAACTCTTTTCCCAATGGCCTCCAGATGCAAGAGATGCTCGCATGGATTTACACCGGGGGTGGTTTGGAGCTCTGGAATGAGCTTTACAAGGGCCACGGTGTAGTGGTGCTGCCTCCCTATGGTATGCTGGGTTCGGAAAACTTCTGCTGGTCACGAAAGCCTATCAACTCGCTGGCAGATTTCAAAGGATTGAAGTTCCGTACGGTGGGCATATGGGGGAAGTGCCTTGAAAGACTGGGAGCTCGGGTGGTGAGCCTGCCCGGCGGTGAAGTGTACCCTGCCCTGGAAAGAGGAGTAATTGATGCAGCAGAATTTGCTACACCAGCCATTGACAAGAAACTGGGGTTTCAAGAGATCTGCAAGTACCTGAAGGTTCCAGGGATACATGAGCCTTGTGCACCGCTGGAAACCTTGGTTAATGAGAAATCATGGGCAAAACTGCCTGATGACCTCAAAGTTAAGGTCAAATATGCATTGAAATTGTCCTGCTTCCATGCGATCAATCTTGCCATGAAACAAGATGCCGAGGCCATGAACTTTTTCCTTCATTATCCGGGTCTGCACGTATCCAAACTCTCTCCTGAGATGATTAAAGGTATTGTCAAAATAGGCAATGAAGAGCTGGACCGATATGCAAAAAAGGACCCCTTCTTTGCCAAGGTACTGAAATCCCAGCGCGATTTTCGTAAGTTGGTGGAGCCTTATGCCTCTTTGGTCCGCTTGCCATATCCTTATGCTAAGTAGCACGGCCGTCACTAAAAATCGGGCAAATGTACATCAATAAAAGGGGGATAAATGCCACATGGAATTCCTGGACCGCTTAAATGATTGGGTGGCGAAGGCGGTTGCGTGGTTTGTGCCGGTTCTGATCCTTGAGCTGGTATATGACACCATTGCACGGTATCTATTCAATGCCCCCACTGAATGGTCCTATGACGTATCTTATATGCTTTATGGGGCCATCTTCATGTTAGGGTCGGCCCATACGCTTCGAGTGGACAAACACGTAAGAATCGAAACCATCTATGGAAGACTTTCCCTCCGGGCAAAGGCATTGGTGGATGCCGTCTGTTATGTAATCCTTTACTTCCCTGTCATGATCGCCCTGGTCTACTTTGGAGGTAAGTTCGCACTACGATCATGGAAGATGTGGGAGGTTGGAGGAGAAAGCATGTGGCAGCCTCCCATATATCCCTTTAAAACCATCTTGCCCCTGGCGGCCTTGCTACTTTTGATGCAAGGTATCGTCCAGTTTATTCGTTGCGTCCAGGTAATAGCAGGAAAAGAAAATGTTAATCCAAAGTCCTGAGCTGCTTATCCTCATCCTTTTTGCCGGCTTGATCCTTGGATTGGCCACAGGCTTTCCTGTGGCCTTTTCCATGCTAGGTTCCTCCTTGATAGTGGGCCTGCTGGGTGTAGGGCCAGGGTTCTTCCATATGATGATCCTCCGGGTATTTGAGACCATGCACAATTACATCCTGGCCTCTATCATCCTGTTTGTTTACATGGGAATTATGCTGGAACGCTCCGGAGCCGCAGAAAGGCTCTTCTCATCCATCCACATGATACTAGGAGGACTGAAAGGAGGTCTTGCCCTGGCGGTTGTAGTGGTATGCACTATCATGGCAGCGGCCACTGGAATCATGGGCGCTCCTGTGATCATCATGGGTCTTTTCGCCCTTCCCCAGATGTTGGAAAAGGGCTATGACTCAGGCCTCAGTTGTGGAACCATTTGTGCCGGGGGCACACTGGGCATCTTAATTCCTCCTAGTATCATGTTAATCGTATATGGCCCCATGGCAGGTGTCTCCGTTGGTCAGTTGTTCATGGCAGCAATTATTCCAGGTCTAATCCTTTCAGCCCTTTATGCCCTCTATATTATTATCCGATGCCAGTTGAAGCCTGGTCTAGGACCTCCGTTGCCGTTGGAACAAAGAATGATTTCCACAAAGAAAAAGTTATACATGGTACTTACATCCCTCCTCCCTCCACTTCTTTTGATCCTGGCTGTTTTGGGAACTATTTTTTTCGGAATTGCCGCACCCACTGAGGCCGCAGCAGTGGGAGCCTTTGTAAGCGTAATACTTGCCTTATGCTATGGAAGGCTTAACTGGAAAAACCTAAAAGAATCCTTTTATGAAACCATGGTAATATCCAGCATGATCCTGATCATTGTGGCAGCGGCCTTTGTGTTCACCGGGACCTTCATGCTCGTGGGAGGTGGAGATCTGGTCAAAGAGACATTGCTGGGCCTGGCCCTGGGCAAATGGGGTGTCCTGATTATCATGATGGCAGCCTTTTTCTTCTTCGGCCTTTTCATGGAGTGGGTGGGTATTGTGCCAATTCTTGTGCCCATCTTTACCCCTATACTGGCTGAACTAGGTTTTAATCCCCTCTGGGCTGCCATGCTCTTTTGCGTAACTATGCAGACCTCCTTTCTCACCCCTCCCATGGCACCTGCACTGTTCTACATCAAGGGAGTGGCCCCTGAGGAAATAGACTTCGGCAAACACATAGTAAGAGGTACTGTTCCTTTTATAGGGCTTCAATTAATAGGCCTGGCGCTGCTTACTGTCTTCCCTGACCTGGTAACCTGGCTCCCGCGCTTTATGATGAGGTAGGATTAAGGCGCTAAAGCGATATTTGGATTCATAGGAGGAAAAAATGCGTTCCGACATTCTCAAAACCAGGATTGAGACCCTACCCCATAGGGCCCTTTTGATGTCAGCAGGTCTTAAAAAGGAGGATTTTGATCCAGACAAGCCCTTCATCGGCATAGCCAATAGCTATAACAATATTATCCCCGGTCACATTCATCTTAATGAGCTGACCGAACTAGTAAAAAAAGGTATTCGAGACGCTGGGGGGGTCCCCCTTGAATGGGGGGTTCCGGGAGTATGTGACGGCGTGGCCATGTATGTGGAAATGAGGCTAAGTCTGCCGAGCCGCGAACACATTGCCGACAACATCGAGATCATGACACTATCCCACTCCCTAGATGGGTGGGTGGGGGTGACCAGTTGTGACAAAATCACCCCCGGCATGCTGATGGCGGCCGGCCGGCTTAATATACCTGCCATTATCCTTACTGGCGGGCCCATGAAGGCCAACGTGATCAATGGAAAAAGGCGTCACCCCATTGAAGGATTCGGGCTAGTGGGTCAGGTAAAAGCAGGCCGCATTACTGAACAGGAAGCCGAAGCCCAGCTTCCCATGATGGCATGCGGGGCTGGTTCATGCGTTGGGCTTTATACGGCAAACACCATGGCGGTGGTCAGTGAGGTTCTGGGCATGTCTGTGTCGGGGTGTGCCACCACCCCTGCCATTGACCCCCGAAAAAGGGAACAGGCATATGAAACAGGAAAAAAGATTGTTGGATTGGTAAGGAAAGGAATCAGGCCAAGGGATATTATGACCCAAGATGCCTTTGAAAATGCAATCCGGGTGGACATGTCCATGGGGGGATCCACAAATGCGGTCCTTCATATCCCAGCCATTGCAAGAGAAGCAGGTATTGATATAGATGTAACCATGTTTGACAGTATATCGCGGCAAACGCCTCATCTCTGTTCCATTATCCCTGCTGGCCCCTATGAAATGGCAGACATTGATCAAGCAGGAGGAGTACCCGCCGTACTGAAGCGGCTTCGGGACGCCATTAAAGATTCCCTTACGGTCAATGGGCTTTCTATAAAAGATATAGCCGACCAGGCAGAGGTACTGGATGCCGAGGTAATAAGGCCCCTTGACAATCCTTACCACTCAGAAGGTGGCATTGCGGTACTGCAAGGGAATATTGGCCACAGCGCGGTTATTAAGCAAACAGCAGTAGATCCAGAGATGCTTCGTCACAGCGGCCCGGCCAAGGTCTTCTACACGGAAAAGGAACTGCTGGATGCTATTGAAGCAAGGCGGATTCAGGAAGGAGACGTGGTGGTGCTCCCCTTTCAGGGTCCTGCGGGTGCCCCTGGCATGCCTGAGATGCTAACTCCTACCGATGCAATTAAAGGAGCTGGCTTTAAGAAGGTTGCACTGATCACGGATGGCCGCTTTTCCGGAGCCACAACTGGTCCCTGCATCGGGCACGTGGAGATGGAGGCCTTTAATGGGGGCGCAATCGGGGTCATAAGAGAAGGCGATATAATTGAAATAGACGTGCCCAACCGCACTCTCAATCTCCGACTCAATCAAGAAGAAATTGCTCGAAGACTCTCATCCATCCAACCCCCGGAAAGGTCACTTACTCCCCTTCTGGAATCCTACAGGAAAAAATTTATAGGACTGAATTGTTACGGGAAAAAACCGTAAGGGACTGACCCATGCTCGAAAAAAAGATAGCCCAAAAAATCAGGCGAATCAGAAAAAGTAAAGGCATTACTCTGGCACAATTGGGCGAAGAAATTGGGCTGTCAAAGGGTCTGCTTTCCCGCATAGAAAACAGCCAGGTCTCTCCCCCGATTGCCACGCTTTCCAAGATAGCAGCAGGTCTTGGGGTGCCCATAAGCATCTTTTTTGAAGAGACCGAAGAAGAGGCCGAGAAATATTCGGTAACACGGAAAGAAGAACGCAAACTGGTAATCAGGCCGGGTACCAGGATCGGCTTTACATATTTCTCCCTCAGTTGCTATAAGGCGCATCACTTGATAGAGCCCTTTATCGTAAAATATCCCGTAATCAAAAGGGAGCCCTCTACGCTGTTTGACCACCCTGGTGAAGAATTTCTGTTGGTCTTAAAGGGAGAAATTGATCTTGTCTACGGAAAGGAAAAAATAAGGCTTCGAGCTGGTGATGCTATTCATTTTGATCCCTCATTTCCCCATAGAGGTCAAAATGCAACCAGCCAGGAAAGCGAATGTCTTGTAATCGTGATAAATGAAGAGGCCATTAAGGGAACCTCATGAAGGTCCATTTATAATTGGGAACTATATATCTTATGACAGGAGAGCAGTGATGAAAATAGCAGTTGTCGGGGCTGGTGCCATGGGCAGCCTCTTTGGTGCCCTCTTAACTGAAGCTGGTCTGGATGTATGGTTGTTGGACATATGGGAGCCTCATATCAGCACCATGAAGCAAAAGGGACTGAGTGTCCAACGCGAAGCACAAACCAGAGTAGTAAAGGTCAATGCCACAACAGATCCAAGTCAAATCGGCATGGTGGACCTAGTCATCGTCTTTGTGAAATCCTACCATACTGCCTCTGCAGCCAAGACTGCTCGCGAGCTTGCAGGGCCACGCGGTGTGGTACTTACCCTACAAAACGGGATGGGCAATACTGATATCATTGCTCAGGCCATTGAGCCTCGCCGCATTATCGCTGGTACCACTTCTCACGGCGCCACATTAATTGGTCCGGGAAGCATTCTCCATGCCGGAATAGGCCCCACTACCATAGGTATGTGGGCTGACTCTGACCAAACTCAGGCCAACAAGATAGCTGCAATATTCAACAAAGCTGGCATAAAGACCGAAGTTGTAGAGGATGTACGGAGCGTGCTGTGGACCAAGCTCTTGATAAACATTGGTATTAATGCCATTACTGCACTCACAGGTATCAAAAATGGCCAAATCCTTGACCTGAATGTCACCAAAGAACTTTGCCGTAGAGCTGTAGAAGAAGGCATGGCTGTTGCAGAAGCCCAAGGCATAAAGGTCAGGGATGATATGGTTGAGCAGGTCTTTCGGGTGGCAGGGGCCACTGCATCAAACCGCTCCTCCATGGGTCAGGATGTGGACAGGAAACGACAAACCGAGATCCAGGCAATCAATGGCTTTGTGGTTAGGGAAGGCGAAAAACTGGGAATAAATACGCCGATAAACCACACATTAACTGCCCTCATTGAAACGCTTCAGGCCCATTATTAGATCGATTTGCAGTTGTACAGCCAGGCACTGGTTCGGCCTCCTGCAGTATCCTCAACTAAAAATACGGTTCAAGAACCGCATCAAGCGCATCTTCCAGTAGGCCACATTTACGGGGATAAGAAGCCTGGAGTCAAAGTTGGGATTCTTGATCCCTGCCACAGAGGCAAGATAATTGACATGATCGGCCACAGATACAGGGCAGCCCCGAGCATGCACATAAGGGGCATTCCTATTGCGAAAGCATTTCCATAGGGATTGGAAGGTCTTTAGAAGCAGGTCATTGGATTTGGTCTTCCTTGTATCAACCTCTGCTTTCCCCTTGTAAGAGGGTCGAATCCTCACCACACGGCCATTCAACGTGCCTTGCCACGAAGTGCAATCCCCTGCAAAGATGACCCGCTCGTCCTTTTCAAGCTCAAGGGGTCCCTCCACCTTTCCCACTACATATCTCACCCTTTTCATGTTTTTATCCACATCTGGATAGAAGCCTCGAAAGATATGCATGGCCTCTTGGAGGGCGCCGGGACATCCCCCCCAGCAGTAATCCGGCGAATGTGCTTCAGGGAACACACCTACTGTGCACGACAAATTGCTTCCCTTGCCAAAGTATGCATCGATCCGCTCAAGACAAAACTGGAAATCCCTGGTTTGCTCCTGGACCTCCTCCAAAGGATAATCCCCCAAAACGTCAATCGCCGCCAGGTCCATTGGGCCGTAGCCCCTTTCCGCAGCCAAGCGCAGGTGCACAAGGTCACGGGGGTCCACGTGTACCATGTGGCAGCAGACCGTATCCACAGCGCAGGGATTGGTCCCCATGACAATGGCTCCCATATGAAAAGGGGTCGGGGTGAGCATCATCTTCTGCCCCGCCTCAATGGCGTCTATGGCTATGAAGCCAGGTTGGATCACCTCTTGAAGGTCAACAATCTTTTGCTCCAGAAAGGTGTTGTGATCCACAAGGCGCTGTCGATCATCCTGGAGCCCTATATAACTCTTCAAGCTCAGGGTAAGCCTTGTCCAGGGATGGGCCTTGAACTTGGGAAGGTTCACCAGGAAGTCTGTCTCCACCACCTGACGGGGCACATAGATCAAGTCCCTGAGCCTTCCCGGGTTCCTGAGCCTGAAAGGGACGTGCCTGCATTCATCAAAGTAATATACCTTTGCCTTATGCCTTTTGATGACCTCCGGGTATCCTGCATTCTTGAAGCAATATCTGGTGGGAATAGTAATGCCCGAGCGCTCCCCTACACCTATCTCCTTGATATCTTCACCAAGATCTCTTGCCGCCCCAATGGCCCCATCTAGGAATTCCTTTCGCGTAAAGGCATAGGCAAAGAGCTCGGGGTGGGCCAAAACCACATTGGGTTTGAAGAGCACCCTGCCCCTTGGGATCACACCCAGTGTCTGCATTCCTTCCCTAATGATACCCCTGATCCTGTCTGCGTCATACGTATCGCACCGCATGATCATGACCTTTTCCCTTTTCATCTCACCCACTCCTTTCTTGCCCCTTTGTCACATGGCCACCTCATTAGCCATAGCCCCTGGCCTGCCTTGGCCCTCAGAAGAAAGGAACTTCCTCAAAAAAGCGGCTGTATAAGACTCGGTACACGTCAGCAGTTCAGAAGGTGGCCCTTGAAAGAGGAGCCTTCCTCCCTCATCTCCCCCTTCAGGACCCAGATCAATGACCCAATCTGCCTCTTTTACTATATCCACATTATGCTCGATCACCACAATGGTATTTCCCCTTTCAACCAACAAATGGAAAAGTCTCAAAAGCCTTTCGATATCTGTCATGTGAAGCCCTGTGGTTGGCTCGTCAAGGAGATACAGGGCACCTCCTGATGCATCCCGGATAAAGGCCTTGGCCAGCTTAATTCTCTGGGTCTCCCCGCCTGAAAGGGTGGGACTTGCCTGTCCTAGGCGTAGATACCCAAGACCCAGGTCATTGACCACATCAAGGGCCCTTCGTATCCTGGGCACAGATGAGAAAAAATCCTTTGCCTCGGAAAAGGTCATGTCCAAGATTTCAGCCATATTCTTTCCCTTGTATCTCACAGACAGGGTGTCGGGATTATAGCGGGCACCGCCGCACTGCTCACAGGAGACAAACACCTTTGGCAGGAACCGCATCTCCACCTTCAAGGTCCCTTGTCCTGCACAGGCCGGACACCTCCCTGTTGCTACGTTGAACGAAAAGCGCCCGGGTTTCCACCCCCTGGCCCTTGCCTCAGGCAACCCTGCCATCAGGCCACGAATGTCAGCCATCACACCAATGTAGGTGGCGGGCGTGGACCTTGGCGTCCTCCCTATGGGTGAATGGTCCACCACCATGACCTTCTTTATGTCACCATATCCTGTAATTTTTTCACAATGCTTCAGGGCAGTGCGCCGCCCTTTGCTCAACGCGGTCAGATTGGCGTGGATTACCTCCATAAGGAGGCTGGACTTTCCAGAGCCAGACACCCCGGTAATACAGGTGAGCGCACCAAGGGGAAATTGCACTGAGATGTTTTTCAAGTTCCTTGCCCGGGCCCCCTTAATACCACACCATTTTTTTGCCTGCGTGGCGCGGTCTCGCGAGGTAATGGTGTGTCTTTCGTGGTTGGCCAAGGCCATGGCAGTAGCCGATTGCCGGCAGGAGGCCAGTCCTTTGGGCCTTCCTGCATAGACCACTTCACCGCCCTTTTCGCCTCCTCCTGGACCCAGATCCACAATCCAATCGGCCGCACGAAGGGTTTCCTCATCGTGCTCCACCACGATTACCGTGTTTCCCCTTTTCTGGAGTTGCCGCAAGGAGCGGATCAGCCGGGCGTTGTCCCTGGGATGAAGCCCAATGGTGGGCTCGTCCAACACATAGCAGGCCCCGGTGAGGTTCCCCCCCAGTTCGCATACAAGCCGTATCCTCTGTGCCTCCCCACCCGACAATGTGTCCCCACTGCGATCAAGACTCAGGTAACCCAAACCCAGCTCCTTGAGGAAGACAAGCCGGCTGCGGCATTCATCCAGGATGGGGCCGGCTACCTCCGCATCCTTTCCTCGAAACCTGCATCTGTTTAAAAAGCCCAGGGCCTTATCCGCTGGAAGAGATGAAAGCTCTGCGATGCTCAGGCCCCCCACTCTGTATGCAAGGGCCTCTTTCCTCAAGCGGCTTCCGGCGCAGTAGGTACAGATACGGCCTGTTTCCCGTCTTCCAAGCCCTTCGCACTTTGGGCAAGCACCGGCACGCACATTAAAGGAAAACAACAGGGGATCAGGTGCAGGGAGCCCCATATTGCACTCTGGGCAGAAATAGCGCTCACTGACGAAGATCTCCCTCCCTCCAACCAGTATTATGGCCTCCCTATCTCCCTCCGTGAAGGCCTTCTTGATCAACCCACGTAAATCTGCCCCCCTTTGGGGACTTACAACCTCGGAACCGATTACCACCTCAATGGTGTGCTCTTTGTAGCGGGCCAACTCGGGGATCCTCTGGGAAAGGGATACCATATCACCGTCAATGCGCACCTGATCGTAGCCCATGTTGCGGGCCCTTTGAAGAACAAGTCTGTGGAACCCTTTTCTTCTCCTGACCTTGGGCGCAAGGACCACTGCCTTGTGTCCATCCAGTTGACGCACGAGTCTTGCCACCATCTCATCCAGCCCTTCAGTGGAAAGCTTCCTTCCACAGGAGATGCAATAGGGCTCGGCCACCCTTGCATAGAGAAGTCGAAGGTAATGGTAGATCTCGGTGAGGGTTCCCACCGTAGACCTGGGGCCTGCCTGACTCATGAGCTGCTCAATGGCAACGGTAGGGGGCAGACCCTCAATGAGGTCAGCCTCCGGCCTTTCATAGAGCCTTAGGAATTGCCTGGCATAGGTGGATAGGGACTCTACATACCGGCGTTGACCTTCGGCAAATATGATATCAAAGGCAAGGGTGGATTTGCCTGAACCTGAAACTCCTGTTATTACCACCAGTTGGTTACGGGGAATCTCAATGGCCAGATTCTTCAGGTTATGGTGCCTTGCCCCCACGATCCTTATACCTTCCGGGGCCTCCTGTTCCACCCTGCTCTCTTGAATCCAACCCTCTTGCCCCCTTCCTTCCAGGTACTGCCTGAAGCAAAGGGCCGTTGCCGAACGATGTGTTTTCACCAGGTCCTGCGTAGGCCCTTGAAAGACCACTTCACCTCCCCTCTCACCGCCTTCAGGGCCAAGGTCAATCACCCAGTCGGCCCTTTCCAGCACCTCCAGGCTGTGCTCAACCACAACCACTGTATTTCCCCTGCGCACGAGCCATTGAAGGGCATCCATAAGTTGGTCCACGTCGTGCAGATGCAGCCCAACGGTTGGCTCGTCCACGAGGATCAATGCATTGCGTTTGGGTGAGGTGAAAAGAAAATGGGCCAGCTTCAGCCTTTGGGCCTCCCCGCCTGAGAGTGTATGAATCGGTTGGCCCAGACGGAGGTAGCCCAGACCTATCTTGACCGGCCCCTCAAGCATTGACGCCCACTTTCCATTGTCTGAGAAAAAGGACAGGGCCTCTCTGAAGGTCATATTTAGGATATCTGCTACGCTCTTTCCCTTGTATGTAACCTCAAGGATCTCGGGCCTAAATCGGGTACCGTGGCAGGCGGGACATGGGAGATAGATATCGGAGAGAAACTGCATTTCCACGCGCTCGTAACCCTGGCCATCGCACTGCTCGCACCGCCCCCCAGGCACATTAAATGAAAAGGCCGATGGGGACAGTCCCTTTTCCCTGGCCTCCTCTGTACTTGCAAGGGCCTTGCGTACCCCATCGTAAAGCTTCAGGTATGTGGCCGGATTTGCACGGGGAGTTCTACCAACAGGGCTTTGGTCAACCAAGATAACCTCTTGGACATCCTCAAGCCCCTTGATTTGCCTGCAGCGGCCAGGCCTTTCAGTGGGAAGCCCCTTTTGCCTGGTGGCACCCCGAAACAGTACCAGCTCCAACAATGTGGACTTACCCGAGCCCGACACCCCGGTAATCACCGTGAGACGACCTTTTGGAATACTCACGTTGATATCCTTGAGGTTGTTTTCAGAGGCCCCCTCAATGATGATAAAGGACTCGGGAGGCCCTTGGGTCTGGCTTAACGTATGAGTGGGCCGAGACCTTCCCGCCAGATACGAGCCCGTGATGGTCTCCTTTTGGAGCAAGTCCGAAGGGCTTCCAGTGAATACAAGTCTGCCCCCCCTTTCTCCTGCACCTGGGCCCAACTCGGCCACAAAGTCAGAGGACAAAATGATCTGAGGATCATGCTCTACCACGCAAACCGTATTTTTTTGATTAGAAAGTCGCCGAAGCGTCTGTACCACCCTTGACACATCCCAGGCATGTAAACCCCGAGAAGGCTCGTCTAAGATATAAAGGGTCTCTACCAGACTGGAGGCCAGGGCACGGGTGAGCATGGCCCTGGCCACCTCGCCCCCGGAAAGGGTACGAGACTGCCGGTCAAGGGTGAGGTAGTCAAGTCCCACATTGCAGAGGTATAGCAGCCGGCGCCGTATCTCCTGGAACAAAAGACGACTGGCCACGTCAAAGCGTTCCCCAGCCAGTTGCTCCATAAATTGGAATGCATCCCCAATAGGCAGCCCATAGAGCTTTGCAATGTTGCATCCATCCAGCTTATAGATGAGTGCTTCTTTAGTGAATCTGGTCCCGTGGCATTGGGGGCAGGTCAGATACGCCCTGTATCTTGAAAGAAATATCCGCACATGGGCCTTGTATCGTTTGGTCTCCAGCCAATCGAAAAATCCTTTCACACCGTACCAATGCCCTTTTCCAAAAAGAATGGACTGCTTGGCCTCCTGGGGCAAGGTCTCCCACGGCTTCCCCAGTGGGATACCCTGCCCTCTACAAAAGCGCAGTAAATCCTCCCTTTCCTCCCATGCCGCCGGTGCTTCAAAAACCTTTACGGCGCCTTCCTTGATACTGAGCTTGGGGTTAGGAACCACCAGGTCCCAATCAATATCAATAACCCGACCGAATCCGTGACATTCCGGACACGCCCCCACAGGGCTATTAAAGGAAAAAAGATTAGGATTTCGTGGACTCAAAACGGTACCGCAGTATGGACAGCCATGTTCTGCGGAGTATTTTTCCACCACATCTTGGCCCTCATAAATCATTACCTCCCCCCGGCCCAGGGCAAACGCCCTTTCCAGGGAATCCAGGAGCCTCCCTTCAGAGTGCATGTTTAGTTTCAGCCGATCAATCACCACCTCTACCATCTCTCTCTCACTGAGCTCCTGGAGTGGTTGAATCCTGCCTTTTTCCCATACCCTGTAGTACCCTGCCTGAACCAAGCCTTCCACGAGAAAACGAAAATCCTTCTTCACCCTTACTGGCGCCGTGACAACCACGGCCCTATCCAGGGCCTTGTCCATAAGGTCCCTTGCTGCCTGCTGTGGGGTGGACACAATGATCGGTCTGCCGCAATTAGGGCAATAGGGAGTGGCCTCCCGGTAAAAAAGCATCTTTATAAAGTGATTGATCTCTGTGAGGGTTCCAACAGTGGATCGGGAATTTTTCACTGGATTGACCTGCTCAATGGCAATGGCAGGGGGAATGTTCTCAATGCGCCTGACCTTTGGCCTTGGCATACGCTCCAGGAACTGCCTCGCATAGGCAGAAAAGGTCTCCACATAGCGGCGCTGGCCCTCTGCATAAAGTGTGTCCAGTGCCAGACTTGACTTTCCCGAACCCGACACACCGGTAATGGCAATGACCTTATGAAAGGGTAGCGATAGGTCAAAACCCTTCAGGTTATTCTGTCTCAGTTCGTATAGTCGTATAGCCCTAGATCCCATAGCCCCCATTGTGAGTCAATTGAACAGCCGCATCAAGAAAATTCCCGATTTATGAAAGGTATTCTCTTCCGCGCGGCCTGGCGAAAAATTTTAATCTTTTCTTGACAATAGAGCTTCTTTTACTTATGGTTGGCCGATTAGAAAAATTCGGCTGGATTGCAAGCTTTTTTTCGCCTCCAAAGGAAAAATTATGCTTGAAGTCAAAGAAGTCAGCAAGAGTTTTGGCGGCCTCATGGCCGTTTTTGAATGTTCCCTCATGGTAAAGGAAGGCACCATAACCGGCCTTATCGGGCCAAATGGTGCAGGTAAGACCACCCTCTTCAATCTCATAACCGGCCATTTGAAACCTGATTCCGGTCAGGTCATCTTCCGGGGCGAAGACATCACAGGCCTGCCTCCCCATAGTATCTTCAATAAAAAGATATACCGTACCTTTCAGATTACCCGCGAGTTTACGCAGATGACTGTGCTGGAGAATCTGATGGTCATGCCTGAAGGCCAGGCAGGTGAGAAGGTTTGGAATACCTGGTTCAGGCCTAATACCGTAAAAAACCAGGAAAAGGAAATCCGGGACAAGGCCTTGGAGGTCCTTGAGTTTGTAGAGCTTATCAAGCTTAAGGACGAGTATGCCGGCTCTCTTTCGGGGGGGCAAAAGAAACTCCTGGAGCTGGCCAGGAGCATGATGGCAGACCCGGAAATAGTTTTGCTTGATGAGCCTGCAGCCGGTGTAAACCGGACATTGCTGGCCAAGCTCATGGACAATATTCGAAAGCTTTGTACGGAAAAGGGTATCACATTTTTCATTGTTGAACATGACATGGACCTGGTCATGAACCTCTGCAACCCGGTTATTGTAATGAGTGAGGGACGAAAATTGACCGAAGGGACCCCGGAAGAGGTCAAAAGCGACGAGAGGGTCCTGGAGGCCTATCTGGGCGGGCAATACCGATGAGCATCTTAAAGGTGACAGACGTTACAGCAGGTTATGGGGAAGTGGATATACTCCATGATGTCCACATTCAGGTGGAAAAAGGGCAAATTGTCTCAGTTATTGGGCCCAACGGCGCCGGTAAGTCAACACTTCTGAAAACCATCTTTGGGTTGCTCAAGCCACGTAATGGAAAAATTATGTTCAACGGAGAAGATATCACTGGCTTGAAGCCCGACAGGATTGCCAAGAAAGGGATCAGTTACGTTCCCCAGGTGGAAAACGTTTTTCCTTCCCTTACCATCCAGGAAAACTTTGAGATGGGGGCCTTTATTCGAAACGACGATTACAGTGATAAGATAGCCGAAATATATGAACTGTTCCCCGCACTTAAGGGGAGGGAGAAGCACAAGGCAGGCACCCTTTCAGGTGGGCAGAGACAGATGGTCGCAATGGGCCGCGCACTGATGTTGGATCCTGAGCTCCTTTTGCTGGATGAGCCTTCCGCGGGACTCGCCCCTGTCATAGTAGCAGACATCTTTCAAAAAATCATTGAGATCAATCAAACCGGGGTCTCCATGATTATTGTCGAGCAAAACGCCAAAGAGGCCCTTAAGATGGCCCACCACGGTTATGTGCTCGCTATGGGACGCAATGTACTGGATGATACCGGACAGGCCCTGCTGGAAAATGAAGAGGTAGGTCGCCTCTATTTGGGAGGTTAGCTGTGCTTGAACTGTTCATTTACGGGATTGTACTGGGTGGCATCATATCATTGGGTGCAGTGGGCCTCACCCTGGTTTATGGAATAATCCGCTTTGCGAATTTCGCCCATGGCGACTTGATGACAGGAGGAGCATACATAGCTCTGTTCTTGGTAACAGGGCTCCTTTCTTGGATCGGGGTGCCTGATGTCATCTTTTCGCCGTTATCCTTCGGGGTGCGCATGGTCATTGCCTTTCCAATAGCAATGTTTCTGATAGGTTGTGTGGCCATAATCACCGATCGCATTCTCTTCAAAAAGTTAAGAGAAAAAAAGAGCAGTGCAGTTATAATGGCCATGTCTTCGCTGGGTGCAGCTTTTATTATGAGGATGATTATTCTCATAATCTGGGGCGCCGATTCGCTATTTTATAGGCCTGGGGTGTTGAGACCAGCCCTTGATCTGCCTCTTCATGTAAAGATCCGGCCTGACCAGATATTTATACTGGTAGCCGTGAGCGTTTTGATCGCTGCTCTTCACATATTCCTCAATAACTCAAAGATGGGTAAGGCCATGAGGGCCACCGCTGATAACATGGACTTGGCCCTCGTATCCGGCATTGACACAGAAAGGATTATCATCTGGACTTGGGGCATTGGAGGTGCCCTGGCAGCAGCAGGCGGAATGCTTTACGGTATCGATGTTCAACTTCACCCTTATATGGGATGGAACTTTTTGATCCCCATATTTGCTGCAACTATCCTCGGCACCATCGGAAATATGTACGGAGCACTGGTGGGTGGCCTTGTAATAGGGGTAGCCCAGCAGATGTCAACCGCCTTCTTGCTGCCAACATATAAACCGGCCGTAGCCTTTGTTATTATGATACTGATTTTGCTCATTCGGCCTAAAGGGATTTTTGGAGGGAGCAGTTAGAATGGAACTTAGTGGGATCATCGCATACTTGGTCTCCTTGGCTATAATGGCCGGGATATATGCCGTTTTTAGCCTTGGTTTGAATATCCAATGGGGATACACAGGACTGTTCAATATTGGAATCGCGGGATTCTTTTGTATAGGCGCTTACACTTCGGCATTGGTGACCACACCCATGCCCAAAGGGGTGTATGCCCAATATGTACATCAGCTATTTGGCCTTAACATGCCTTTCATTGTAGGCTTACTGGCGGCTGCTGTGATGTGCGGGCTTATCGCCTATCTTATTGGTATTCCCACCCTTCGCCTTGGTGAAGACTACCTCGCTATAGCTACCTTGGGCATTGCCGAGGCCTTTCGCCTTGTATTCAACAATGAGCCATGGCTGGCAAATGGCCCTAGGGGCCTGATGGGACTTCCCCAGCCGTTTCAAAACCTGGTTGAGCCTCGCAACTATAACTATGTATATCTCGTTATTGTGATACTTGTAATGATAGGGGTTTATATAGCCATAGAAAAAGGCATACGCTCTCCCTGGGGAAGGGTGCTCAGGGCCATCAGGGAGGACGAGATATCTGCTGCTATGAGTGGCAAGGATATCTTTCACTTCAAAATGCAGTCCCTGGTTTTTGGTTCCATGGTCATGGGCCTTGCAGGTGCACTTTATGCCCATTATACCAAGGCCATTTCGCCCAATGTCTTCACTCCCCTTTACGGAACTTTCATCATTTGGGTGATGCTTATGGCGGGGGGAAGCGGAAACAATAAGGGGGCTATTGTGGGGGCGTATGTTATCTGGGGTATATGGATTGGGACCAAATTTGCTACGGATCTTCTCCCATATACCTTAAAGGCACGGGCCCCTTATATTCGTTTTCTCCTAATAGGTATCCTGCTTGAAATCATCCTTCTTTATCGACCACAAGGGCTTCTTGGAGAGGAAAAAAGGGTGTCCAAATGGATTGAGTGACGCTCTGTGTCCAACCCAGCTCTATTCCTTGCATGATGATTGGTTTGGCCACCCTTCCTGGTGTTCGTTAGGGCTACTGGAATGATGGAATGCTGGGTTTTCACTGGTGATTGACAAGAAATCCCCTCCTCTTGTTTCTTTTATCAGACTATCGCATGGATTCTCCTCGGCAGTGCACTGAATCATTGTCAACTGGCTCCCTTTAACCTTTCGCCTTTTTCCTTTTTGGGCCATACCTGAAGAAAAAAAGGGGCCCTCTCGAGGCCCCTTTGCTTTTTGTATATATTTAAAGTTTTCTAGAACACGTGCTCCACCCTTACTGTGACAATCTTGCCTTTGGAATATTTCCAGATCTCAACAGGTGTGACCACATCGCCGTTCTTGTCGAAATCAACAGATCCAGCCGCACCTTCATAATTAATATCTTTACCTTCTTTCAGCAGGGCAAATGCCTTCTTGAACTCTCCGGGTTTGATGATCTCTCCTGGAGGATTGGCAACAAACCGCAGGTTGTCCCTGATGTTCTTAGGCGTCAGTGCCTTGCCCTGGAGCTTGGTTTTATAAGCAGCGAGGCCTATCACGGCCATGCCGTCGTAGGCGTTGGTTATGAAAGGCAAAGGAGGAAGTTTCCCGAATTCGGCCCGGTAATCAGAAGCAAAAATCACATAAGGCTCCCCACCTGCTGATCCAGGAGCAGTGCCATATTGGCCTTCTACGTTCTTGGCACCGAGGGCCTTCACGATATCCATGGACTTGGTACCGTCACAGAACAGGAACCTCCGAAATTTGAAGAACTCAATGGCCTCCTTAAGATAAACCTTGCCGTGTTCAGGATAGCTGTAAGCGCAGAGCCTGTCCGGATTACCTGCCAGGGCCTTCTTGAGCTCAGCTGTATATGATTCAGCAGCCTTTTCGTCATGAGGGACCATTGCAATGACCTTACCGTGTCTTTTCTCAAAGGCCCTTTTAAAGTTCTCTGCCAAACCCTGTCCGTAAGGGTTGTTCACATAAAGGATCGCCGCAGTCCTATTGTAGGTAGCAGCAAATTTTCCTGCCACCAATCCCTGAAGGGCGTCAGAAGGACAGGTCCTGAACAGAAAATCCCTGCCCTTGTCCGCAGGCAAAACCGTGATAAGGGGCGAAGTGGATGCAGGAGAAATCATGATGACACCATTGGGGCAAGTGACGGACTCGGCCACAGGAACGGTCACTCCGCTGGCCAAGGCACCGATGATGGCAACCACTTTATCTACTTCCACCAGCTTTTTGGCAGCATTGGTGGCCGGGATGGCAGATGTTTCACTATCTTCATGAATCAGCTTGATGTTAAACCCAGCAGCTGCCATCTGTTTAGCAGCCAATACGACACCATTTTGGATATTAGGTCCAAATTCTTTCAAGGGCCCAGTATGGGCTAGAAGGGTTCCCACCTTGATCTCCTGGGCAAGGGCCCCGGAAACAAAGGCCACACAAAAGAGCAATACTGTCAGAACAATGGCTACTTTCTTCATAACTACCTCCTTTCTAAATTATAACGATTGCCCATTCCTCCAATAGCACTCACATATAGTTGGAAAACTCATTCATGTCAAGATTGCATTTTGCTCCTTTTGTGAGATTTTTTTGCCTTTGCCATTCTGCTTGACAAACAAGGTGAATTATTTAAATTTTAGCAAAAGAGTATAGAACTTGAGTATAGGACATTGCCCAATTTTCCTGACTGCATCATAAACCCCTAAAACCCGCTTTTAACAAGTCAATGTGAGGAGTAGATCAATGAAACTGTCCACCCGAAGCCGCTACGGTACAAGAATGATGCTGGACTTGGCGCTCCACTATGAGAATGGCCCAGTTCAAGCAGGCGATATATCCAAGCGGGAGGGCATATCAGTAAAGTATCTGGAGCAGCTTATCATCTCCCTCAAGAAGGCCAAATTAATCACGAGCGTCCGAGGGCCCAAGGGAGGACATCGGCTGGCAAGGCCTCCAAAACAAATAACCATAGGACAGATTGTACGAGCTGTAGAAGGCCATACAGAGCTTGCCGACTGCGTGGAAAAGCCAGAGATTTGCGAAAAATCCAGCGCATGTGTTACAAGGGAAGTATGGGAGTCGGCCACAAAGGCCATGTATAAGGAATTGGACAAGATCACCCTGGAGCAAATGATGAAAAAGAAATCCAAGAAAAAGGAAAAGAATCATTAGGCCTCACCTTGTTCCTTGTTGCCTTGCACAACGAATAAAGGCGCGCTTTGACACATTGCGAAAAAGGAGAATATGTTGTGGCAGAAAATGACATTCGCTGGATAAAAACCCATTGTGCCCGTATGGACCATGGAGGCTGCGGCCTCATGGTAGGGGTAAAAAACAACAGGATTGTGAAGATCAAAGGCGATCCTCAAGGGTTCCTTAACAGGGGATATGCATGCCCCAAAGGGATCTTGTCCGCAGAAAAATTAGGAAGTAAAGATAGACTCAGGTATCCTCTGAGAAGGGTGGGTGATCGAGGCGAAGGGAAATGGCAGAGGGTTTCGTGGAAAGAGGCCATTAAAATCATAGCCGATAATCTCAGTCAAATTCGAGACGCATATGGAGCCAGGAGTGTGGCATTTTGTCAGGGGATGCCAAAGGGCCTGGAGCACTTCGTCCTGATTCGACTAGCCAATATCTTCGGCTCCCCGAACGTAGTGGCCACCCAAGATGTTTGCCATGCACCAAGAGAGATCAGTGGAGTCCATACATGTGGGTTCTATCCAGTAGCTGATTTTCATCATAAAAGTGAGCTGGTAGTTCTTTGGGCAAGCAACATCACTGCCACCAACGAGGAAGGCGAAATATGCAACCTGCTCTTGGAGCAAGTGAGGAATGGGACCCAGTTGGTTGTGGTGGATCCCAGGAAAATAGCACTAGCCTCCAAGGCAAAAATGTGGCTCCAGATCCGGCCTGGTACAGATCATGCCTTGGCCCTTGCCATGCTAAACGTTATCATTGAAGAAAATTTGTATGATAAGGACTTTGTGGAGCAGTGGACCTACGGTTTCTCCGAACTCCATCAGCATGTAAAAGGATATACGCCCGAGCGCATGAGCGAGGCCACCTGGATTCCTCCGGAACAGATACGCCAAGCCGCCCGTTTGCTTGCCACGGCCCGGCCAGCATCCATTCAATGGGGAAATCCTATAGAGCAAACCACCAATGCATTCCATACGGCAAGGGCCCTAATTTGTCTCATGGCCATCACAGGAAACCTGGATGTGCCTGGCGGGAATATACATGCGGTTGAGCCCAATATCATGGCCCTAGGAAAATTCGTGCGGGCCGATCTAATACCCACCAAACGCAAAGAAATGATTCATGCCTATCATGGCACCATACCCCGATTGATGACAGTACCTCCCGCCTTTTTTAGGGAGGCAGTGCTTCGTGGTACACCTTATCCTGTCAAGGCAGCTTACGTCCAATGTGCCAATCCACTTCTGGCCCATGCAGAAAGCAATAAGACCTTTGAAGCCCTTATGAAAGTTGATTTCCTGGCCGTCTCTGATCTGGTCATGACGCCCACTGCATCTCTGGCTGATGTGGTTCTTCCTGCTGCCACGCAATTTGAATTCAACGACATAGGCCATTATGGCTTAGGGCATGGTATTATCCTGGCACGGCCCAAGATCGTGGATCCCCCGCAAGAATGTTGGCCAGATATAAAGATCCTGAACGAGCTGGGAAAGGCCATCACAGACCCTACATTGTGGTTTGAAGACTATAAAGACATGCTGAATCTGGTGTTACAACCAAGTGGCTTAACCTATGACCAATTCGTGGAAAAGGGCTATCTCAAAGGCGAAGAAAAATTTTGGAAATACCGACAATCCGGCTTCAAGACCCCGACAGGCAAAGTGGAACTCCGGCTAAGCCAGGCCGAAAAATATGGCCTATCCCCCTTACCTCGGTTCGACGGCCCGCCTGAGGAGCTGGATGAGGCATATCCTCTGGTGCTCACAAGTGCAAAAAGTCCCAATTATCTTCATTCCTCTTATAGATGGGTAGATAAACTGAGAAATCGCGAACCCTTGCCCTCCGCCCTGATCCACCCGGATACAGCAACACAATATGGTATCAAGAATGGGCAGGAAATCATTATTGAAACCAGGTGGGGACGTATCATCCAGAGGGCCTCTTTGACCAATAATATTCATCCAAAAGTGGTGTCGGTTTCCCATGGATGGTGGCTGAGCGACAGCGCCCCTGAAAAACTTGATTGGAAAAGATCCAATGCCAATATGCTCACCTCGGCCGAGAACGTGGGCAGGGAATTCGGCACACCAAACCTCAAGGGCATTGCCTGCAGGATCACCCCTGTCTGACCCGTGACTGTAGGGTATGGCTTAAAAATATTAATACTGTTTTGGACCTTTCTGTCATTTCAAGTCTGCCTGCAGGAGACCCGCCTATGATTTCCTGTCTGCCCTGCCCGGGGGCTAGGCGGGCGCCACGCAGGGTGGCGAAGGGAGAAGAAGAATAGACTTGAATTTGGATAGGGAAATAGACTAATATGGAAAATATTCGGGGCGTGGCGCAGTCTGGAAGCGCACCTGCTTTGGGAGCAGGGTGTCGGAGGTTCAAATCCTCTCGCCCCGACCATTTTTTTGTAATAAATTCAATATGTTAATGTTTTGAAACCCGTCAAAAAACAGTATCAGGTCAGTATCAGATTGTTGAGTTATTTGGTGGGGATTAACTTAGTCTTCGGCTTCGCTTTTCTATATGTTTCCAACAAATCGTCTGTATCGGTAATCAGGTACCTGTCAAACGCTTTTGAAGTCGTGTGCATTGTCGCTTTTTTTATTGTTTCTGGGGAAAGCCCTTGTTTTCTTAAATCTGTAACAGTTGAATGTTTTGATCCTGCATAAAGGCCAATCCCTTCAATTCCAAGTTCCTTACAAGTAGGTTTCCACCATTTTCTGTGTAAAAACTCTTCATCATACCTTTGTCCTGCTTTGCACCCTTTTCTATTGGGATGTCTAAAGAAAAACAAATTCGGGAGTCCTTTAGGAAACTGCTTAAAAATTTCTACATCTTCATCCAACAAAGGTACCTCTTTTGGCCTCCCCTCTTTTGGGTTCGGGAAAATAAGAACCCGTCTTTGTAAGTCAACATGCTTTTCTTTCAAATTTATCAATTCAGTAGGTCTAATTGCTGGGTATGTGCAAAGTAATTTACAAGCAAACCAAATTTTAGGATCGAGATGAAAGGATCTCTTATAGATTTCATCAAGTACCTGCTCTTGTAGTTCTTTCCTAATCACTTTCCTTTTCTTCATAGTTACTTTGAAAGTCGGAAATTCTGGTAACTCTTTGATATATTTAGACTTGTTTAACCAAGTAAAGAAGTCATGCAAGGTCGATTTCAGATTCGCCCGTGTTTTGCTTGAAATAGGCTCACCATTAGTTTTTTTCAAGTTGAAAAGGAAATCTTCGATATGGGCGTATTCTATCTTTCTGACGTCCATACCCTGAAAATAGCAAATAGCTTTATTCATGTTCTGTTCTATTTTCTTTAAAGATGAAGGCTTGATGATGTCTCTTTTTAGTGAGATGAAGCGCAAAGCGAGATTTTCAAATAGAAAGATATTTTGCTCTTTAAACTCTCTGGGATCGAACTCTCCAATATCTTTTTTGTATCTCAGAAGATTTAGAAATCTTTCCGCTTCCTTTTTACTTTCAAATCTGCGAAAAATATTAGGCGGAAACTTCACAATGTATTTGGCCCCATACTTGCCCGTATTTTCATAAATTCCCCCAAGCATGCAGTGATCCTCCGTTTCCTCATTCTTGGGTTCTGAGATAGAGGAAATGGGGCGGGAAGTCAAATTATTTTGCTGATTGCCAAGGATCTGAAAAGCAGAGGCAAGGGTTTGTTTCTCTTTTCTTTCCTTCGCAGCAATGACATTGAGAACATATGTTCTGGCTGAAAGAACAGATAGATATAACTGTAAAAGTGCGCGGTTCGATTGAAGTTTGCTTAATTGATTTGGTGTCAGTGTGTTGTGCATAAGTATCTGAAATTATTAGTTATTTGGTATTCTGGTAAAGTAGTCTAAATAAAAATAAATATTAATTTTGCGAAGTCAAGCTGAACTTTTACAGTATTTCTTTACTCTGTGTTTTAAGGTGGGTGAAAAAAAGAAATCAAACTCATTTAATAGGTGGTGCGGTTGAAGAGAATAGTTGATGAAATTGTATGCATGTTCTGGATCTGATGTTGATAAGTAAAAAGAACAGAAACATCTGGTAGAATACTTGAAACTTTTTCTATGGATATTCATAATTTGATCTTCAACCTTTGCTATCTCTAGGTCCTGCTGCAGTCTTCGCCTCTGTTGTTGAGAACTACACTTCTTTAGAACAATAGCGTGTTTCTGTAAGTTCTTGAAATATTTATGTTTTTCTTGGATGAAATACTTGTCACGTGCTGAACCAAGAAACAATAGGATAGCCTCAATTAGATCTTGGTAATCAACTGGTGGGCTATTGAGGAAAGAAAGCAAGACGTGTATGTGTGTGCGACTTCCAGATGCGAAAGATTCGCTTGTGGAGATGGCAAAGTATGTGACTGGGGTATCTAAAGATTTGGATAGGTATCTGATAAATGAGCGAAAAAAGTCGTTTAGGCTAGAATAGGCCCTGTACTTGTACCAGCTAATAGTCAGTAGGTAGTCCCACTGAATTTTAAGCAATTCCTCTCTCAAAGGCCACGTGTTAAGTTGTTGTTTTAATTCATCTTTTTTGATGTGAATCAACTCCCCCTGAACTTATTGACAGGAATCCTCCTTAGTGCGGTTTTTAACTAAGTAAAAGGCCTTCTGCTATTCAATAGCAGCCAGCGGGCTCCGGTGCCATGATAGGAAAGTTATGCTGGTAAACTTCCTATGGGCTTTTACCCAGTCGAGCCAAGGCAAATATATGATAAAAAAACTTCTAACGATTTTAAGGGGTTTAATTGAACAACATCACCTTTCGTTCAATTGAGATTCCCCTAAAATTTTGTAAAACTCACTCATGTATTCTTTTCAAAACTTCAAAATCAAGTAGCTATCACCATTTTTTGACAAATTTTCTCAAAAAAAATTTTTAATAAAATCTTCTGTAATTTCAATGAGTTAATTGAATTTGCTGAGTTGTGGAATAGACTTTATTTCCTACTAAAAAAGTAGGATACCGAAAATAGTTGAAATTATTAGAGAAATTTTTTCGGGCTTCTTTGGCTTTTCTGTCGCTGGTGTCTAGTATTTTTGCAGTTTCTTCTGCACTTCTTCCGGATGGGGACACATGTTCCCATCCGGTTTTAACCGTATGTCCTTTTTCATTCCTTGGATACACCCCAAAGTTTTCCCCTTTTTTTCTTCTCTTGTCTATGAACTGTACCAGTTTCAAAAGTTCTGCGTCCGATAGGTTACGCCTGTCACGTTGATTGTGAACTGCGTATTCTAGTGCTTCTAATTCGTCTTTTCCCTTCTGCGGATTTCTTCAATGATCTCAGTAACGTAGATCCACTCAATCCGATTGAGGCCATCGGTCTGCCATTGAATAGGGTGGGGCGGATCAGCAAGTTTGGGATCTGACGGTAACATAAGCACCTTTCCACCATTAGCAAGGAATTTTTTTGTTAATTCTTCAATTAATTCATGGGTCAGCTCTTGCATAGGCTTCCTAAGTGTTTGGTTTTATTGAAAATTTTGGTGGCTTAACTTGATAGACACCCCCACCCCCACCTATCGGAACAACCTATCCGTTTTGTGGTATGGGTGTATTGTCTAGTAGAATACTATGGATATACCATACGAATTCACTATGATTATACCATACTATTTTACTATGATTGTATCATACAAGTTTACTAGGGATTAGTGTTACCAAAAGCTGGGCAAAACTATGCCATTAGTTAGATTGTTCTTTGAACATTTTGGCAATCTCTCAAAGATCCTTTTCAAACTCCACTTTGTGGCATATCAAAGACCTGACTTTCAGTCTGTTTTACAGTCAATGAACCGGCAAAAAAACACCAAAAAAGTGACACTGAAAAACAGTGTGTCAAATAGCCTAACGCATGAAAAAAACTAAAGAAATGCTTGACATTTGCCGATGAATATGTTAGGTTTTAGAGGCAATTTTATAGAGAGTTTTTTCTTCCTGAAGACTTGTTCATTGACAATGAGATATTGAGTGCCGATCACTCCTGGATTAGCCTGTCCTATATTTCCAGCAAGGAATATTAGGAGCCTGTTTCTTGTTAAGTTATATGTGGAACAGGTTAAGGCTGTCTACTAGATGCAGTTCTATCTGCTACCTAGTGGGCAGGGTTGGGCAAGTCCTTGCGTTGCAGATGGACCGAGACAATTTCCATGGGTTAGGGCAAAGAAAAACCCAAAACATACTATATCTTTTCTATTGGGTTGAGAGAAACTCAATAGGTGTTTCACCGAAATATCACAGAAGAATTGAGCGAAAACTCAATATAAAACTTTTTGAAACAAGAAAGGGGTCTGTCATGACAGTAATTAATCTTGCAATGGAAAGGAACAGAAAGGCAAGAAAGAAGGCTAAGCCAACAAATGTTGATGGAATCAAATTCTTTAGTGCCAAAGAAATAAAACTCCTCAGACGGCATGTCAGACAAAAGGCAGAGGCAGATTTAAAATGTCGCCGAAAAACGGCAGTGCGTGAATGGATGGCGATTGACCTTTTGACTTGCACTGGCTTAAGAGTGTCGGAGGCTGCAAACCTTAAGATTGGAGACCTGAATATCTCATACGGCAATAGCTCAATTTTCGTTCGCAATGGTAAGGGGAATATCTCTGGAACAGTGGAAATTCCAGCAAATCTCAAAAAACACCTAAAGCAGTTTCTACGATGGAAAAAAGAACAAGGCGAAGGAACCTGTGAGGATGATTTTCTTTTTGTTGGCCAAAGAGGGAAATGGACTAGCCAGGCGATTCAGCAAATCGTTAAAAAGTATCTAAAGCAACTGAATCTCTACCAAAACGGTAAAAGTGTTCATGCTTTGCGTCACAGTTACGCAGTGGCTTTATATAGCAAAGAACGTGATTTAAGAACAGTGCAGAGACAGCTTAGGCATCGTTCGATCCAGTCCACACTTGTGTATGCCGACGTTACGACTGAGGAAATTCAGAGCCAAATTCGGGGTCTATGGACCTAAACCCCAGCTGAGGCCAAAAAAAAAATAGGCCAATTTTGCGTGGAAACGGCTTAGGGTATACTAACCTATAGGTCAGATAAAAATCGTTGATTGAGGGCAATTTTATGGGCTCGTTTTTCAAAGACTGAAAGAAAATGGGGAGATGTCTGGAGGCGCATAAGGACATCTCCCCGTAGGTAGGATGGAAGCGGATGCTTCAGCTAGACGTTGCAACGCAACGTAATGGGTTTACTTGCTGGCCACCAAATGGCAATTTCGCAGATCACACAAAGGATGGCGAACGTAACGAAACTCCAAAAGGACGGTGAGGCCAGCAAGTTATTGATTTTTCAGGTATTTTGCCCAGTGGTGCTTCTTCAGAAGTTTCGGTAAATTCTCAAGCGTGAGGCCTGCGATAATGTCTGCAAGTTGCTGTTTGATGTCTTCGGCTTTTGTGACATCACCTTTAGCGATTGCAAGGAAGTCGTCTTGGCAAAGGTAAGTCTCTTCAGAGTTGATCTTGCAAGCGCTCAATTGAGCTCGAAGCAGACTCTCCCGATCTGTTAGCCGCTGTATAAGAAGGCTATCTGCGTTTTTTTTTACAAGTTCCTCATTTAACCGAGTCCTTGTCAGGTCTAAATCAAGATATATTCGCTTCTCGAAATCTGCACCGGATGCCAGGCCAACTTTTTCCAGCTCTTGCTCCAATTCCCTTTTCCATGCGCTTGCAGTGTTATAAGAGATACCCAGGCGTCTTGCAACCTTAGACAAAGGGACACCGTCCAGCAATAACGGCCTAGCCTTCGCTTTAAGTGCTGCTTGTTTCTCTTTAGTAATTCGACCACGAGCCATATTAAATGCCCTCCCTATCGCATAAGTCGTTGATTTCATTGAAGATTTTGAAAAATGGGGCATATTTTTGTTTAGTTTCGGTATTAGGGAATTCCTTCAGAATGCTGTCGATATACTTCTTTTCAATCTGCAATAAGTGCCTGAATTCCTTTATGTTTTCCCTCCATTCCTGATACTCATTTGAAATGACGGGCTTGCCGTCCTGCATTTTTATCTTACCAGGAACGTGGCGTAAGTGTTCGAATTTATTGACGATTTCGTTAAGTTTCTTTTGTTCTTTTCGTTCTCTCTCTTTTTGGCTATGTCTGACAAACAGTATTTTCTGCATACGCTGTCTGTAATCTTGCTTCCTCATTTCGTTCTGGTTATTAAGAAATTCTCTGCAAGTCGGGCCTATAGTCCACTGGTCCAGTTCTAGAAGAACTTCTAAGTCTGCGTCAGAATATTCGAATGGGAGCCTCTCCAAACCGAAGTATTCTCGTATTGCGTTTGTAAAATCTATTTCTAAATTCCGCTTTAACGGTCTTGCTGGGTCATTGAAATCTACTTCGCGTTCGCGAATTTTGCGCAATTTTGTAATTGCTTCGTTGATATTTGGCTTTTCCTCTTCAGGAACAGGTTTGTTTAATTCGGCTACATATAAATCAGTTTTATGCCTCTCTATTAGCCTCTGCGCTTCTTCTCTTGCATCCACAAGAGTTTGAAGAATGTCAGGTGAAACTTCTTCTAAAGTTGCTGGGTCTCCCCCCAAGTCCAGATACTTCTGTTTCAGCTCTTCTAAATTAATGTCATTCATGTTAACAACTCCTTAATTAAACTTAATCTTGCCACGGGTCATAATGGCAAAAAACGTGTTTTATTTAATAATATCAATAGGTTAGGTCAGGTGCACAGGGTTAAACTTACCATAACCCCATTTATCAAATGGGCTAAATCCCTAATGATTTCAGGGGGTTAGGGTGATTTTAGTGTGTAAAAATTCTGAGAAAGAATAAATTAAAATCACTTGGGAAATTGAACAATATTCTAGGAAAATTGAAAACTAATTTAGTTTGGAACTGAAAGAAATTTGAACCCAAACAAGAACAGTTCCTCTCGTATCAGTATCAGGTAAGTATCAGATGGCCTCTAAGTTATTGAAATCATTACTCGGTAGATAAGTTCAAATCCTCTCGCCCCGACCACCTCCCTTATTCCCTATCTTCTCAAGGCCCCACAGCTCAAATTATTGGTTTATAGCTCAAATCTTTCCCTGAAGGCAACCAACCGCCTTTTCTTCTTATCGAAGGCCTTTATCTCTTCGAGAAAATCCAGGTATTCTTCAAGGTCACGGCTGATCTGTCCGTGTCGGCTCTTCTTCATAAAGGCCATATCTCCAGGAGTTAGAAGCATTCCCTTTTCCAATTTCAAATCATCGCCTGTACTATGTTTTTCCCATGATTTCATGGAACTTCTCCATAAGGCCATATTTGTCAAAATACCTGCGAACCCTCTCCAGATCAATCCCCTCTAAGCCTACAAGAAATTTGATATCCGCCATTTCAGACAACAAGCGCTCGGGGTCGTTCTTCATTGCAAATGCCTTAAGAGCAATGAGATGCTCTGGACTGACCACAGGCACCGTCATATCCCCAAAAATTAAAAGCTTCTTACTATCGGCAAAGATAGAATCCGCTGTGTCACCTTCAACATAGACAAGATCGATCCTGCCCAATCCTGAAAGCGGATGCATATGATTGGAATATCCCGTTGAGCAATGGAGCGTTTCAAATCCGAGCGACTCAAGAAATCCAATGATCTTTACTTGATCTCCTGTCCTGGCAATGAAATCCACATCCTCCGTAGCCCTTGTATATCCATATGCCTTTAAAGCAAAGGCACCTATCAGGGCATAATCGATCCCTTCCTTTTCCAAGAAACCCACCAGAAGCCGAAAGACATCCTTAAATTTCACTGCCTATCACCCTTTGAGCAGCTGTGTACCACTGACTATATTTTTTTACTACCACAAAAGTGACACAATTGTCACGGAAGAGAGTTATAATAAGCTGAAACTGATATCTATAGGGGCCCCTCATATTCAATGCCCTAATGGGCATGGCATGAGGGCCCGAAAGGCCATATTGAAGGCGAAATCCACAAAAAAGGTTGCAATCACCTCTTTCAGGGCTTAAACAATAGGTTAGAGCAAACACTAAAAAAAGGAGAAGATACATGCCCTCCAAAAGTGAAAAGAATTTGGCCATTGCCTTTGCTGCTGAGTCAAAAGCAGCGGCCCGAAACAGTGCATTTGCCCAAAAGGCTGAAAAGGACGGCTACCCTCAAATTGCCAGGCTTTTCAGGGCAGTTGCAGATGCTGAATCAGTACACGCAAGACGCTACCTTTTATTGATGCGCGGGAAGATAGGCGCTACAGAAGAAAATTTGGAAGCTGCCTTTCAAAATGAGATCAAGGCGAATGTGGACGAATACCCCCCATTGATAAAGGACGCAATGGAGGAAGGGCTCAAGCAAGTGGAAAGGGCCTTTTCCCAATCAAGGGATGTGGAAAACACACATGCAGAACTATATAAAAAGGCCATGAATGATATGCTCTCGGACCGGCAGACCGAGTATTATGTGTGCCAGGTATGCGGCTACATTGCTGAGGACAGCCCACCTGAAAACTGTCCTGTCTGTGGGGCAGTCAAAGGCAAGTTCAAGAAGGTTGGGTAACCGGTTACCATCCTATGCAAAGGAGGCAATCTAATGAAAAAGACCCTACTGATTACGATGCTCATAGGCTCGCTCTTACTTTGGGGAGCCTGTTCCACTTATCAGGCCAAGCCTTTACCTTTTAAGGCCCCTTCATCCTATCCCAACGCCATGAAGGTGGCTGGGGCCGTGGTGGCAGCAAAGGCTTATGACGACCCTGTAGAGGCAAAAGAGGCCTTTGGCTTTGACGTCCTCGGAGCGGGACTCCTGCCCGTGCAAATCATCTTTGACAATCAGGGCAGAGACCGGATCATGGTCAACCCAAAACAGACCTTCTTGGAGGATACCAAGGGCAACCTCTGGCCCATATTGGATAAGAGGATGGCCTATGATAGAGCCACCAAATATGCTGAAACCAAACATATATTCAAGAAAGGCGCCTATAGCGGCTTCCTCGCAGGCACAGCAGGGGCTGTCATAGGGGCTGCAATAGGAATCGTAACGGGAGAAAGCGTACTTAAGTCCGCGGGCAAGGGCGCTGCCATCGGAGCAGCCGCAGGGGCCACAGGCGGGGGCCTATCGGCCTATGGTTCAGGACAGGCACGCCATGAAATCGTAAGAGACTTGCGTAGGAAATCACTGAGGAACAAAGAAATACCACCGGGAACCCTCGCCCATGGTTTTCTCTTTTTCCCTGGAGAAGCAAAAGGGGCCAAGGGCCTGCGGCTTCAGCTGATCGACCAGGATACAGATCAGACCTTCACAGTGCGCTTTAACTTTTAGAAAGGGCAAAAACGGGCCCCTTTTCTCTGGCTATAGCAACGAATCCACAAACTCCTGGCTCTGCATCACCCGAAACAGGGGAAAGAGAGGGTTTTTACGATAAAGGTTAAGCGTGTTTTCATGGATCTGTGTGGATGTCGCAGCCGTGCAGTCCTCAAGAATCACCACCTTGAAGTCATGACATAGTGCATCCATGGCCGTGGTAAGCACGCAAAAATTAGTGGCAATGCCTGCAACCGCACAAAGGGTCACTCCTTTGGCCCTGAGCCAGTCTTCAAGTCCTGTCTTGAAAAAGGCCGAAAATCGGGGTTTTGGAAGCCAGTAATCCTCTTCTAGCCTGTGGAGCTCATCAATGACCTCTGCCCCTGTTGTGCCGGCCAGGGAATGGGGTTTCATCCTTCCTTTAAAGATAAAGTCCTCCTTATGAAAGGCATCTGTTGAAAAAATAATGGGCCATCCGGCCTTCCTAAACGCGTCAATGGTTCTATTGATTGCCGGAATGATGGCCTTAGCCAAAGGTGTAATTGGCAGTCCCTTCTTCTCGTCAAAGTTATCCTTGACCATATCGATGATGAGCAGCGCTGGTTTGTCTTTATTTTCCATTCCTCATCTCCTTTATCCGCGCAATAAGTAGCTTTGCCGCTTCCTCTATCTGATCCATGTCGTTTGTCCTGCCAACAGTCAGCCGCAGAGCACCCATACCAACCTCCTCGGGCACCCCCATTGCAGAGAGTACATGAGAAAGCCTTACACTCTTTTCGTGGCATGCGGCACCTGTTGAGGCCATAATGCGAGGGATCCCCCCTAGAATGGCCGATCCTTCAATACCCGGTGCAGACACATTTAGGGTATTGGGGAGCCTTTCCACTGGGTGTCCGTTGAGCACCAACCCTTTCAGGGCACCAAAAAGTAGCTCTTGAAGCCTATCCCTGAGCCTCCGCATAAAGGCCATATCCTGGGTGAGCCTTTGTCGGGCCAATCGGCATGCTGCCCCAAGGCCAACGGAGAGGATCACGTTTTCGGTTCCGGCCCTCAGTCCCTTTTCCTGAGAGGCGCCATGGATTAAAGGTGTAAGCTCCCTGCCCTTTCTTATAAACAGCGCCCCCACACCCTTTGGTCCGTAAAGCTTGTGCCCTGCTATGGACAAGAAGTCCACGCCCAAGGCGTCCACCTGCACTTCTATCTTTCCTACCGCCTGGGCTGCATCCGTATGCACAGGAACTCCATAGCCCTTGGCCACCTCACAGATCTCCCTTATGGGCTGAAGCGTTCCTGTCTCATTATTGGCCAACATAACACTGATAAGTCTGGTATCAGGCGTAATGGCCTTTTCCACGTCTGCGGGCTCCACCCGGCCATAACGGTCCACAGGCAATATAGTAACCCTGACCCCCAATTCCATCAGGTACAGGGCAGGATTCAATACGGCCGGATGTTCCACCGAGGAGGTGATAATATGGGATTTTTCCGGGACCCTGAAATCTACCACACCCTTTAGCACAAGGTTATTGGATTCACTCCCCCCAGAAGTAAAAACAATGCATTCAGGCTCACAACCAACGAGCTGTGCAACTTCTTCACGGGCCCCTTCCACTGCCTCATTGGCCTCTAGGCCCAAGGCATAGTCACTTGAAGGGTTCCCGAACTTCTCCCTCATATAAGGCAACATGGCCTCTGCCGCCTCTGGTGCTACAGGCGTAGTGGCATTGTGGTCCAGGTATATGTATTTTTTCGGCATGTATGTCATTTGCTCCTCCTGCTGTTCATGGCCGCCTTTAGTGTGGGAATCTTAAATATTGAACTCGGCGGGCACATGTGTTTGGCATTGTAGAGAAGGAAATTTCCTCGTTTGACTGGAAATGGCAATCGGCCACTGTGTCTTTACGAATTGCCCCAGGCAAATATCCCTTTTATCTATACCATATTTTGCGGATTGACAACCATTGCCGTTAGTGATACCTGTAGGTGCATCATATTTTTGGGGATTTGGCCTTTGGCCTGTGCGCCTTCAACTGATCAACTGTTGAGCAGGGAGGACCCATGGCGGCAGACAACAGCAAAAAGTTTATTTTGTGGTTTAACGAAATAGGTATTGAGGATGTGCCCCTCGTAGGCGGTAAGAATGCCTCACTGGGCGAAATGTACCAAAAGCTGCATAGCAAAGGGATTAAGGTCCCAAACGGCTTTGCTATTACGGCTTACGCATACCGGTATTTTCTGAAATATGCTGGCATTGAAGATGAAATACGAAAAATCCTCAAGGATCTGGACACCCATGATCTGAACAATCTCATGCGTAAGGGCCGCGAGGTGAGGGATGTGATCCGGCATGCCGAGTTCCCTCCAGATCTTACCCAGGCCATTTACACGGCCTATGACAAGCTTGCTGAGGAGTTCGGCTTGGCGGGCACAGACAATCTTGACGTGGCCATCCGGTCATCGGCCACAGCAGAGGATCTCCCTGACGCCTCCTTTGCAGGGCAACAAGACACCTATCTGAACATCCGTGGAAGACGCAGTGTGCTGGATGCCTGCCGTAAATGCTTTGCCTCACTGTTTACTAATCGTGCCATATCCTACCGTCATGACAAGGGATTCGGGCAATTCGACGTATCCCTTTCCATTGCGGTGCAAAAGATGGTCCGCAGCGACTCAGCTTACTCCGGCGTCATGTTTTCTATTGATACCGAAACCGGGTTTAAGGATGCGGTGCTGATAACAGCCGCTTATGGGCTGGGAGAAAACGTGGTGCAAGGTATTGTGAACCCTGATGAGTATTACGTATTCAAGCCCACACTCAGGCAGGGAAAACGGGCCATCATCAGCCGTAAGGTAGGAGACCGAGATATCAAGATGATATATTCCATGGACGATGAGGCCACGGTCAAAAACGTTCCAACTACCTTGGCTGAGCGACACCGATATGTGTTGGATGATGATGAAATCCTGAAATTGGCTGAATGGGCCTGTATTATTGAAGACCATTACAGCCAGGAGGCCGGTTACTTTAAACCCATGGATATAGAGTGGGCCAAGGATGGCGATGGGGTGAACGTGGGCACTGGTGAACTTTTTATTGTACAAGCCCGGCCAGAGACCATTCACTCCCAGAGGGACAGTAATGTATACGAGACCTATCGCCTGGTGGAAAAGGGCCCTATCCTTGTAACTGGTACTGCAGTGGGCACAAAAATCGGCCAAGGGGTGGCAAGGGTTATTAATTCAACGGCCGAGATGGACCAATTCAAAGAAGGTGAAGTACTCGTAACCACCATGACCGACCCGGACTGGGAACCAGTCATGAAGATTGCCGCGGCCATAGTGACAAACAAAGGCGGTAGGACCTGCCATGCAGCAATCGTGTCCAGGGAATTGGGAATTCCCTGCATCATCGGGACGGGCGACGCCGATGAAGTGATCAAAACAGGACAAGAGGTCACTGTATCCTGTTGCGAAGGTGAAACTGGTAATGTCTATGATGGACTGCTCAAATATGAAGTTGAAAGACTGAATCTGGAGGAACTGCCTCGGACCAAAACCAAAATCATGATGAACGTGGGGATTCCAGAACAGGCCTTTTCCCAGGGAATGATCCCCAATGATGGGGTAGGATTGGCCCGAGAGGAATTTATCATAAACTCCCACATCGGAATCCATCCATTGGCCCTACTGGAATACGACAAGCTGAAAGAAAGGGCCAAAAAGGATCAAAGGGTTGCAGGGGTTGTGTACAAGATCGATGAAATCACTAGTGTCTATGAGGACAAAAAACAATTCTTCATTGACAAGCTGGCAGAAGGGATAAGCCGTATTGCAGCAGGATTTTATCCAAATGACGTGATTGTCAGGCTTTCTGACTTCAAAACCAATGAATACGAAAACCTTTTGGGGGGCTATCTGTATGAGCCCCAAGAAAGTAACCCTATGATCGGATGGCGGGGGGCATCTCGATATTATGACGAAAAGTTCATGCCCGCCTTCGAGCTTGAATGCCGGGCCTTGCACAAGGCCCGCAGCGAGGTGGGCCTGACTAATATCAAAGTCATGGTGCCCTTCTGCAGGACGCCTGAAGAAGGCCGCAAGGTCATTGAGCTTATGAAGCGTTTCGGCCTTACCCAAGGAGAAGATGGTCTGGAAATTTACGTGATGTGCGAGATCCCCAGTAACGTTGTGTGTGCGGATGAATTTGCAGAAATATTTGATGGCTTTTCCATTGGAAGCAATGATCTTACACAATTGACACTGGGACTAGACCGTGACTCTGCACTGGTCTCCCACATATATGATGAGCGAAATACGGCTGTAAAACGACTTATCAAACAGGTCATAGATATAGCTAAAAAGAAAGGCCGCAAGATTGGGATATGCGGACAAGCACCGAGTGATTTCCCGGACTTTGCGGAGTTCTTGGTGGAATGCGGGATTGACTCCATGAGTCTTATCCCGGATACGGTGATTAAGACCAGATTGCTTGTGGCAAAAAAAGAAAAGGAATTGGGAATCGAGGTGGAGAAAGCATAGAATATGAAAGCAGTAAGAATATTGGGCACGGGCTCCTACGTGCCACCCAAGGTGCTAACCAATTTTGATTTGAAAAAAATGGGGCTGGACACCACGGACGAATGGATTGTCCAAAGGACAGGGGTAAGAGAAAGGCGCGTTGCAGAGCCGGACGTGGCCACTTCTGATCTTGCTTATGAGGCCTCCCTGAAGGCCCTTGAAATGGCCGGCCTCACAGCCAAGGATATGGATCTCATAATAGTGGCCACCATTACACCGGATACCTGTTGTCCTTCTGCTGCCAACTGGCTCCAGGCCAAACTGGATGCACCCCAGGCCATTACCTTTGACGTGACGGCCGCCTGTTCCGGCTTTATTTTTGGCCTCAACGTAGCTGAGCAGTACTTGAAGGCAGGAACATGTAGACTGATCCTTGTGGCCGCTTCAGAGGTAATGACCAGGACCCTTAACTGGAAGGACAGGACCACTTGCATCCTTTGGGGCGATGGAGCAGGTGCAGCTATCGTGACTATGGGAGATGAAGGTCCTGAGCTCCTTTCCACCCACGTCCACACTGATGGAAAAAACGGACAAGACCTTCTCCTCCCCGGAGGGGGTTCCAAAACCACCCCCATCAGCCACGAAAGCGTGGACAAGGGGCTCCACACCCTTAACATGATCGAGGCCAATGCCAGCTTCAGGGTAGCTGTCAGGCACTTCATTGAATCCATAAAAGAGGCGTGTGATGCAAATGGTGTAGCAGTACAGGACGTAGACTGGTTTATTCCTCACCAGGCCAACTTGAGGATGTTTCAGTCCATGGCTAAAACCCTGAAAATCCCCATAGAAAAATTCTATGTGACCCTTGATAGATATGGCAACATCTCATCTGCCTCCTGTGCCATTGCACTTGATGAGGCCGTGAGGGATGGGAGCATTAAGCCGGGTCACTTGATTTGCATGCCAGTTTTCGGAGGAGGGCTCACCTGGGGTAGTGCCCTGATCAAGTGGGCTTAGGGGCAGGACATGCCTCTGAACAAGCTTAAAGAGCATAATGTGGGCTATCGGGCATGGCCGAAGTCATTTGACCCGCAAAGGCCCACAATCCTGATGATTCATGGGGCAGGAGGTCGGTCCGAGGTCTGGAACGCACAGATAAGACCCCTAGGCCGCAACTTTAATGCCATAGCCATTGACCTTCCCGGGCACGGAAACACATCACGCAATGATCTTGCAGACATCAGCGCATATGCTCAGTGGCTCACACAGGTTACGGAGGCCTGTTTTGAGACCCCTGTAGTCCTGATGGGCCATTCCATGGGTGGGGCCATATGTCAAAAAGTGGCTCTTCAAAGACCAGATTTGATCAAGGCACTGATCTTGGTAGGCACTGCCCCACGACTTAAGGTGGCCCCGGTCTTTCTGGAAGGATTGAAAAAAAATTTTAGCGACACTGTTGACGCAATCATGAAATACGCCTATTCATCGTCTGCCCCTCCCATTATGCTCAACCAAGGCGCACAACTCATGAAGGAGGTAGGCCAAAAAGCACTCTACAATGATTTTGCAGCCTGTGACCGCTTTGATGTTCGCAACGAAATCCACAATATTGATCTGCCCACCCTCATAATCTGCGGCGAGGAAGACAAGCTTACACCACCTTCGCTTTGCAAAAAACTTCAGGAGAAGATAAAGCAAAGCAAGATCACCATTATCCCAGCAGCCGGACACATGGTAATGATCGAGGCACATAGACCTTTTAATGAGGCGGTTTCAATATTTATTACATCATAAAGCCACTTAGAGAAAATTGGTCGTCTCCCGCGCTTTGACACACTTGCAGTTTTCCTGTATAGTGCAAATAAACGAAACATAAAGACCCGCGACCTTTGCAACGTTGCAACAGTGCCTTCCCTTATTCTGCGATATTAATCTTTAGACATGCTTTTTGGAAAATACCATTTCATATGCCACCTTGAGACAGAAAGCCATCTTCCATCCTACAAGGGATCTACTTTCAGGGGAGTGTTCGGAAGAGCGCTCAAAAGGGTGGTCTGCGCACTAAAATTGGAAGAATGTGGAAAATGCCTCTTAAAAGAGCGCTGCCTTTACATGGAGGTATTTGAGACAAAAACTTCACCCCATCCCTTTGTGATCGAGCCGCCTCTTAGCAATGAAACATATCTTTCTGCAGGTAGTTCCTTTGCATTTGACCTGCTTCTGTTTGGACAAGTGAACGATAGTCTCCCTTACTTCATCTATGCCTTTAAAGAAATGGGAAAAATAGGGATAGGTAGGAAAGTTAATGGGCAGAGAGGCAAATTTTCCTTAGATGAAGTCTTGAATGAAGACACGGTCATCTACTCCGCCTCCAGCGAAACCATCAGCAGGGTAAAGCTCGCTGCCCCACTCCGATTGGAGGACCAATATACTTTTTCTAAGGACGAACTTCGTCTCAGAATCAGGATCATAACCCCCCTCAGGTTGAAATACCGAAACCGTCTGTATGCGGATCTGCCATTTCATGTACTAACCAGGGCAATGCTCAGGAGAATTTCCTCTCTTATGGAACATTACGGCAAAGGGGAGCCCTCCCTTGACTACCGAGGGCTTGTAAAGAATGCGGAAAAGATAGAAGTGGTCAAAAGGAATCTGTCCTGGTTTGACTGGCGGCGTTATTCAAACCGCCAAGACAGGGGAATGCTCATGGGAGGACTCGTGGGAAGCGTAGTTTACGAGGGTCTGATAGGGCCCTATCTGCCCCTGATACGCTTCTGTGAAAAGGTTCACCTGGGTAAGCAGACCACCTTTGGCTTGGGGAAATTCGCCATGGAGGTATTAGAGTGAAAAACGTGCTCCTTGCAGTGACAGGGCTCAGTCCCCAGGTAATCACGGAAACCCTCTATGCCCTGCATCACAGTCAACGTCAAGTTCACACCATCCATGTGATTACCACAAGGGACGGCAAAGAGAAAATTTTAGCCCAGCTCTTGGCAGACGGAGGCGGACACTATCATCGTTATCTCCGAGAATATGGCATTGAGCCTTCAAGTATAGATTTCGGCCCTCAAAACGTCCACACCATAACAGATGAACATGGTATTGAGATCCCGGACATAAGGGATGAAAAGGACAATGAATATCTCTTGAAGAAATGCCTTGAACTTGCCTTTCACTTTACATCAGATAGGCACACGGCCGTATTCTTTTCAGTGGCAGGTGGCCGAAAGACCATGAGTTCTTGCATGACCCTTGCGGCCCAGATGTACGGGAGGGCCCAGGACCGGCTCTATCACGTACTGGTCTCCCCTGAATTCGAAAGTAATCGTGATTTCTTTTACCCTCCCAAGGTATCGAAACTTATAGAACTGCACGATGACAAGGGCCGGCCTTTGTTTAAAGAAACAAAATATGCCGAGATCAATCTTATTCACATTCCTTTCGTGTCCATTCGCGACCAGTTAAGCAGTGAACTTCTTGACGCCCCAAAAGACCCTGGCACCCTGATGCTTTCCTTGATAAAGGAGGAAGAGCGCCGCCTGACCATCAATCTTGTCTATGGGAAGATTATATACAAGACACTGGAGCTGGATTTTATGCCCGCTCGCATGGCGCTGTACACCTTCTTTGCCCGACAAAAGAAAAATTGCCCCAAGGGGGATGTCCAAACATGCGGCAATTGCAGGGACTGTTTCCTGGGCGTGGGACAAGTTCTGAATAGCCAGGATGAGATCACCGAAATATATAGGAAGCTATCCCGTACAAGACCAATCGATGAAATGAGTGATACGGGTATAACCCAGCTCAATGCGGAAAACTTTATGAGCTACAAAGGGAAAATAAAAAGGGACATACTACAGCGTTTCGGTCCCTATGCCCTGAAAGAGCTCGAAATTGCTTCCCACGGCTCCCGCCCCAACACCCGCTACGGGATACTTATGGACAAGGAAAGGATTGAAATATTGTATTAGCAATCCCGGTGAGGCAAGCTGCTGTTGACAGGAGTTGTCTAGTGTATTTTTCTTGGCTTAGTCTAGTTTTAGACTTAGTATTAAGGCATGATAAGGGTCAACATACACGAGGCCAAGACACATCTTTCTAAATACCTGGAAAAGGTAGCGGAGGGGGAAACCATAATTCTATGCAAACGAAATGTCCCCGTAGCTGAAATTCGCCCCATTTCGCCCTCAAGAAAATCCCGGCGCCCTTTGGGGCTTGCAAAGGGCTTGTTTCAGATACCCAAGGACTTTTATGAGACACTCCCCCCAGAAATTATTGATTGTTTTTACTCCAACAACCAATGAAACTCCTTCTCGACACCTCCCCGTTTCTTTGGATTATTCTTGATGCCCCCGAGCTATCTGGGCAAGCCATAGAACTTTTCACTGACCCTGACAACGAGGTGTATCTCAGCACTGTCTCCACATGGGAGATAGCTATTAAATACGAGCTTGGAAAGCTGCCTCTTCCCGAAGCCCCTGAAAAGTTTATTCCATTTCAAAGAGCAATGCACGGTATTGAGCCTCTTCCTCTGGATGAAGAGTCGACCCTTTATCTAACAAAACTTCCTTACTACCATAAGGATCCCTTTGACCGGATGCTTGTTTGCCAAGCTATAGTGAATGGTCTTGTAATCCTAACTCCAGACCAATTAATCCGACAGTATCCAGTTCGAACAAGCTGGTAATACACTGATCTTCTTCGTTTCTTGACTTAATCATTTGTATTTAATATAAAGACTGTCAACTTGGCCTTCGTTTTCAACTTTCAATCGGGGGCGCAGGTGGAGTGTAAACAACGGGGAAAACAAAAGACCCGCCTCTTCCAAGAGAAGAGCGCGGGCTTTTTTGTGCCATTGCAACGTTGCAATGATTTAATCGGAAAGTTTTCTTGCATATAGTGCTAATCACAATTCCTGTTTTTTCGGAGGGTACATCTAATGGACCCCACCACATTGAAAGTGCATGCCGCAGGCCTGATGCATGATCTGGGCAAAGCTGGAACAAGAGCCACGTTGGGTGTAGATGGGGAATATATACGCCACCACGAAAATGTTTACCTCCCGGTCAGAAATGGTCGTTACTCCCACCATCATGCGATATACAGCGCGGCCATTATTGAAAAAAATGCTGATCTCTTTCCCCTGGAGTTTACAAGCCGCGAATGGGGAGAGGGTGACACTTTCATCAATCTTATTGCCGGGCATCACAACCCCTCCACACCCCTTCAATGGGTGATTGCGGTTGCCGATCGCATAAGTAGTGGATGGGATCGGGACACATTTGAGAAGGAGGAAGATGAAATTACGGTAAAGGATTTCTTGGAAACAAGGCTTTTTACACTCTTTGAGCAGCTTTTGGCAGAAGAAGACAAATATGACTCAGCAGATAATTTCCAGTACCACTACAGGTTGGCAGGGATGACCGCTAAAAACCTTTTTCCGGTGCAACGGAGTAACCAAGAAGATAAGGGAAGCAAAAGCCTCACTCAGGAGTACGAGGATCTGTATAATCAGTTTCTTGCTTCACTATCTCAACTTCTTCATCGGAATGAAAATGTCGAACTATGGCTGGAACATTTTGACAGCTTGATGATGGTTTACATGTCGGCGATACCTGCTGCCCGAGTGGGCAAGGTAGTGCCAGATGTGTCTTTATACGATCACTGTCGTGTTACTGCAGCCCTGGCAACAGCCTTATATCTTTATCACAAGGAAAATAATTCCCTCAACGAAAACAGCATCAAAGATTATGACACTGAAAAGTTCCTTATCGTGTCAGGAGACCTTTATGGTATCCAAGATTTCATATTCAAGGGTTACGGTGACACCAGGAAACACCGCTCCAAGCTATTGAGGGGTCGCTCTCTGTATGTTTCCCTCCTTTCTGAGCTTGCTGCAGACATGCTTTGCAGAAGGATAGGCCTCCACCGCATGTCCTCGATTTTAAATGCTGCGGGAAAATTTTTGATTATTGCTCCTAATACTGAAAAAGCCTGGAATGCTGTTAATGAAGTAGATCGCGATGTCAACGACTGGCTTTATGATGTGTCCCTGGGAGAGACTGCGCTTGGAATTACCGTTGTAACAGCCAAACCTAGAGACTTTGTGGAGAGAACCTTTCAAAAGCTTTGGGACAGGATCTCCTTTCAGACAGAAAAAAAGAAGTTTTCAAAGATTGACCTGGACCGGCATGGAGGGGCTGTACAGGACTATCTGGATCGCTTCAATAATGACCTCCAGAGCCCCATTTGTCCCATCTGCGGAAAAAGGCCTTCAAACGACGTTGTGGAGGGTTCTCCGTACATTGATCAGGAAACCATGTCGGCCTGTAAGCTATGTCGCGACCATATATTCTTGGGGACTAAGATAGTAAAAAACAAGCACATTGCCCTTCTTCGCAAAGACGCTCCCTGTAGTTCTTTGTCCAACTATCTTGTCGAGCCTATCTACAATGTTTACCAAGTGGCATTCCTTGATTCAAACGTCGACTCTCTTGCTCAAAACCGAGAATTGCTGGGATATTGGGATATACAGTCTTGGGCCCGCGACAGCATAGCCTCTAAGGCAACCGTGAAGATGCTGAACGGCTATGTACCTGTTTACATGGAAGAGGACAGATACGATGAGCGCATATTGTGCTCAGAAAAATTGGAGAAAAAAAAGCTCGACGCTATTGATCAAATTAACGTAGGTGAACCTAAGACCTTTACTCATATTGCAGCTAAAGCACTTAATGTTACAGAGGATTCAAAGGGCTGTGCAGGTATCGACGCATTGGGAATCCTAAAGGCAGATGTGGACAACCTTGGGGTGATAATGAGTTGCGGACTCAAACCGGAGCGATTTACCATTTCGCGCCTTGCCAGCCTCAGTCGCCAGTTGAATGCGTTTTTTGCCTGCTACCTCCCATACAAATTAAAAGAGAATCAGCGATATGGAGAAGTTTACACAGTGTTCGGTGGAGGGGACGACCTTTTTCTCATAGGCCCCTGGAACGTAATGCTCAATCTTGCGTCTGAACTGTCGGATGATTTTAGGCGTTATTGTTGCGGTAACCCCCAGATCCATTTGTCTGCAGGCATAATATTTTGCAAGCCCAATACCCCGCTGGACACCATGGCTGAGCACGCAGAAGAGGCCTTGGAACTTTCCAAGAGCGGGGAAAAGAACAAAGTAACCGTGTTTGGCGAGACTCTTCCATGGCTCAAGGTGAAAAGTTTGTTCCAGGTTAAGGACAAAATCTGGAAGTGGTATCAGGACAATATCGTAACCCGCTCCATGCTCTATAAGCTCAATGAACTCATTTATATGGCAGCTCATGAAAAGGAAGTTTTGAACCAAAGTGAGATATTTCTAAAAGATATGCACTGCACCAAGTGGCGTGCATTGCTTTCTTACTTTACCGAAAGAAATGTGGCCAAATCTCTTCCCAAGGATGCGCGATCCCAAATTGTAAACGAAGTGGCTGCTTCTTTGGCTCACTGGCTGGAAACATACGGAGGTTGGCTTAAGGTTCCGCTATGGGATATCCTCTACAACACACGATAGGAGGGAAAATATGGGCAAGATTGTTGAATTTTGGAAAGACAAGGAAAAAAGTACCATAGACCCGAAGCTTTTCTCCGAAAAGGCAGAAAAGCTTGCCAGGATCCTTGCTGACGACCATAAAGGGAGCAAAGGGAAAAAGGCCAACAAGAGGACCCAACTGCGCAAGTTTTATGACGAAGTCCTCAGATTGGATTCTGAGGCAAGGGCTGGCAAGACACAGTGGGAACGTATTCTTCCTCTTGTGCATATGCTAACCGCAAAAGCAGCTTACGCCAAAGGAAGAGACCTCGTCTCCAACACATTCCTCACCTTCATAAAAGATTCGGTTAGTCAAATTCAAGAGCAAAAAGACCTCATGGTATTTGCCAACTTTTTTGAGGCGCTAATGGGCTTTTACAGACAACATGGTCCATCAAACTAGATGGGAGGGATACAAAATGCAACTCGTAAGAATGAAACAGATCAAGGGAAAAATCTTTTTGAAGAGTGGCTTGCATATTGGAGCCGGTGACACTGAAATGAAGATAGGTGGTACTGACAATACTGTCATTAAGCACCCCCACACGCTGGAACCATTTATCCCTGGCTCTTCTCTAAAAGGCAAAATCCGCTCACTTTTAGAGCTAAGGACCGGCCTGATGGGGAAAACCGAAGGTAAGCCGCTTTCCTACAAGGTACTAGATGGAGCAGACGAATCTGCCCAAGCGGAAGGCTTGAAGATATTGAAGTTGTTTGGAACTAGCGGGGCGGATGAAGAGGAGGCCAAGAACCTCGGCCCAACAAGGTGTTCGTTCGCTGATTGTCCGCTTGATGAAAACTGGAAGCAACGAGCCCAAGAAGATCACCTACCCTTTACTGAAATAAAGCCAGAAAATTCCATCAATCGAATCAGTGGGACTGCTGAAAATCCACGTTTTACAGAGAGGGTTCCCGCTGGTGCCGAGTTTAGGTTTTCGGTTACCCTCAAAATAATGGATGCGGATAAAGATGAAGACCTGGAGGGTCTTTTGCTAGAAGGCATGAAGTTGCTAGAAATGGACGCTCTCGGAGGAAACGGTAGCCGAGGATACGGGCGAGTACAGTTTGAGTTTGACGACCCCAAAATCCAGCAAAGATTTGTATCTATACAACCCCTTTCATGAAGGAGCAAGGCATGAAACTCTATGCCATAATTATTGAGCCCACTGCGGGCTTTGGAACCCCCCTTAAAGGAGATACCCTTTTCGGCCAGTTTTGCTGGGAGGCAGCCTGGGACAGCTCTCTTGTGGAGGGAGGGATTGATCGCCAGTTGGTAGTTTACCATGAAAGGCCCTTTGTAATTTTTTCCTCAGCTGTTCCCAAGCTTAAGAGTGAGAACGAAAAGCTTGTTTGCGCTTTAAGGAAGCCAGCTTTATCTCCTCCTTTGGAAACTTTTTCTGATAGCAAAAGGCGCATGGAAAGCTTAAAAAAGCGCAAAGAAGAGAAAAAGAGGCAGTGGGTTATATACGAATATGGAAGTGGGTGCATAAGGGCAGGAAATATGAGAGCGTTGAACGATGAAGAGCTTTTTGAGAGGTGCCAAAGGGCAGAGGATGAAATAGACCGGGCCTCCTTTTGGGGGCCTAGGCGATTTCATTTATATACAACCCGGTCTCATAATACAATAAACCGTTTAAGCTCGAGCACAGGGGAACCACCCTTTGCCCCATATAATATTCAAGTCGGCTGTTATATGCCCGGACTGGAACTTGTGATATTCATCCTTTTGGAGGAATCTGTGACAGATATTGAACGTGTGACAAAAGGCCTGGAGAGGATGGGAGAATTCGGGTTCGGTAAGGATGCCTCCACGGGAATGGGGAGGTTCGAGGTTAAGGACACGAAAGAACTGGAAATCCCTAAGAGAGACAATGCACATGCCTTTTATACGCTCGCTCCTTGTGTGCCCGAGCAGGGACGGTTCGAGAGATACTTCTTCACGCCGTTTGTCAGGTTCGGCAGACACGGCGGGGACTTAGCGAGAAGTGAGAACCCGTTCAAAAACCCTGTCATAATGGCTGATGAAGGAGCTGTTTTTATACCCGCGGAAGGCATTGACTTTGACAGGCCCTACATTGGCAAAGCGGTACGAAATGTTTCCAAAGCCGAGCCCAATACTGTTGTTCAGGGTTATGCGCCATACCTGCCGTTGGTAATGGGGGGTTGACCATGGGTAATACTTTTCGGTTTGTTATAAGGACTGTTTCTCCACTTCATATAGGATGCGATGAAGTATATGAGCCTTTGGGTTTTCGGGTAGATAAGAGGAATCGGGAAATTATTGCATTTTCGCCAATTGACCTTGTGGCAACGTTACCTCCAAAGAAACTCGACCAATTTTCGGCTATATGCGAAAAAGGGACTGTATCCTCCCTATTGGAAATCTATAAGTTTATGGACGACGTGGAAATGGAAGGGCGAAGGATTAAAGTTTCCACTGGGTTCGTAGAACATTACTCGAAGACCCTAAGTATCCCTCTCAATGACGAGAGAAAAATCCAGCGGGAGCTTAACCAGTTCACCATATGGAGAACTGCATTTCTTACTGAAGATCAGCGTCCCTACATCCCCGGTTCAGCGATAAAGGGCTCTTTGCGCACTGCCTACCTCAATGCCCTTCCTAAAAAGAAAAAACTGGGCCCATTTAAGGCAAGGGATGCCAAAAGGCTAGAAAGGATACTGTTGGAAGGAGGCCAGTTCTCCACTGATCCATTTAGGTGCATCAAGGTATCAGACTTCAGGCCTGTCGGTCGGATCAAAACAAAGATAGTCTATGCTGTAAATGAGAAAAAGGCTGTTTCTCGGTTTAGAGCAAGAGGTCCCTTTCAGATCTTGGAGGTTATCGAACCTGGTAACATGTTTGAAGGATATATTACAGTGGCGCAGCCCCATCCCAAAGCCGGGATCAAGAATCCGATCTCAATGGAGACACTGCTCAATAGCCTGAAATATTTCTATGAAAAAGAAAGGAAGAGAGAAGAAAATCAGTTAAGCCAACTTGGAGTCCAGAGGGCCTCTTACTCGCCTAATGGGTCAGGAGCCCTTATTCGGCTGGGGCGACACAGTGGGGCCGAAAGTGTAACAATCAAGGGGCACAGATCAATCAAGATTATGGGAAAACCAGGTGAAAAGCCCAAATGGGCTAAGGAGGCTACCACCCTGTGGCTGGCTTCTCATAGTGCGAGACCTAGTGACAAAGGAGGTCTTCAGCCCTTTGGGTGGGCAGTCTTAATTGTCCCTGACCCGGAAATTTTAGAGGAATTACAGGAAAAACAAAGACTTTGGGAGAAGGAACAAAGAAGAAACAAAGCTGATGCCACCCGAAAGGCAGCTCGGCAGCAACAAAAGGAGATTGAGAGAACCAGAGAACTGGAAAGACTAAGGGCCGAGGAAGAGCAAAGGAGACGGGAGGAAGAAGAGAAAAAGGCAGCATGGGAGCGATTATCTCCAGAAGATAGAGCTATAGCAAAGGTGAGAGATTTGACCACAAGCGAACAAGAGGTCGTGGAGATTTTCAATCGAATCGATCAATTCCCAGAGGCAAAAAAGAAGGAGCTGGCCCAGGCATTAAAGGAATATTGGGTTGGTAAGGGGAAGTGGAAAGGCAAATTGAGCGATAAACAAAAAAAGAAAGTTAAAAAGATTAAGGAAATACTCGAGTAAAAATACCAGACCCGGTGAAGTACTCAAGCAAACTGGATATTCTGGACCAAGCTAAGGGCAAAGTCATACTCAAAAATGCGAGGACCTTCGGGTGGAATTGTTAGTTTTGTAACTAACTGATACTCCATAGGTTTTTATTTGTGGTCGAAAACAATTCTCGCAAGACAATACTTTCATAAATTTCAGTATGTTACACTATATCTGCAAATCATTTAAAATAAATCCCTGGGAATTAGACCCCCCTGTGACGAAGGCTTCTCGGAAGTGCTATGCCAAGTCTTCTAAAGATCTTTGAAATATAGGGCCACGGCTGGAAGGAATGACCCGATAATGAGGGGATTGCGACATGTACTTCTCATCCCCGCCCTCGTCAACCCATCGGGCTGGAAGGAATGACCCGATAATGAGGGGATTGCGACATACCTGTAATCCAAGTAATCTGATGCTAGGGTTTGGGCTGGAAGGAATGACCCGATAATGAGGGGATTGCGACTGAAGCTGGAAGGAATGACCCGATAATGAGGGGATTGCGACTGAAATCTATGGATTGTTAATGTCTCCAATGGCCTGTGAGCTGGAAGGAATGACCCGATAATGAGGGGATTGCGACAGAATTATACTGCCAGGAATTATGTCAATTGCTGTGTGCTGGAAGGAATGACCCGATAATGAGGGGATTGCGACGCAGAATTTCATAATCATGAGATGATCCAACTGGAAGTCTGCTGGAAGGAATGACCCGATAATGAGGGGATTGCGACCAATCCCAAAATCCCGAAACGTGGGATACTGGGATAAGCTGGAAGGAATGACCCGATAATGAGGGGATTGCGACAATTGCAGAGTTACGTCATGGGGATCCTTCTTGTCCCGCTGGAAGGAATGACCTGATAATGAAGGGATTGCGACCGTTTTTTCCTAACCCGTTACCCTTACGTCCGCATAGCTGGAAGGAATGACCTGATAATGAAGGGATTGCGACCCTGTCTCACGATCGACGTTACTCTGACCCATGCCATAGCTGGAAGGAATGACCTGATAATGAAGGGATTGCGACTCGAATTCTTCCTCAGTGGGACTCTCGAAGTCCCAGGCTGGAAGGAATGACCTGATAATGAAGGGATTGCGACAAGCTGATCATCCATCAAAGACTATAGGTTACGTGCAACATTTTCTGTTCGAGGTACAGATATGAAAAAGGCAATGATTATTAGTGTGGGCACTGGAAAAAGTGGAAAGGATATAGCAGGAGCTATATGCATATCCATAAAGCAACAGCACCCGGATTATGTACTTTTTCTAAAGACAAAGGAAAGTGACACGAAAACCATGCCTTATATAAGATCTGATTCGATTTTGGAGGGCATGCGGTTCGGTGAACTCAATATCCCTGACCCCAATGATGTTGAGGATATTTCATTGCGGTGTCAAGAGGCAATTAGGGAGTTGGTCAAATCTGGCTATGAGCCGGCAGACATAGTTGCAGATTTCACCTCGGGCACAAAAGCCATGTCTGCAGGGCTGACCATTGCAGCTATTAACAACAAAGTAGGAACCCTGATCTACATAACCGGAGAACGAGGGAAAGGAGGCCGGGTCATCTCAGGAACAGAAAGACCTATACCTATCCAGCCCAATAAAATAATTGCAGAGTCATTAGTGGAAGAGGCTATAGCCCTTTTTAACAAATATCAATATGATGCCTCTCTTGACTCCCTGGGCAAAGCAAAAGGTATGTTGAAGTCTCCATCTTTTTTGGAAAGGGTTGATTTTCTGGAAAGGCTTTGCAAGGTCTACCGCAACTGGGATAGGTTCAACCTTGCCCAGGGCTTTAAAAGCCTTAAAGAGCTAAAAAAGAATAAATACTTAAATACATTCCATATAAAAGGAGTTGTTGAAAAGAATCTTCAAGCACTGTGCCGCGAAAAAGATAACCAATTTTGTGAAGAACGAATTGCCGACCTCCTTGAAAATGCAAGGCGGCGGGGGAACATTGAAAAGAAGTTCGACGATGCGGTGGCGAGGCTCTACAGGCTTTGTGAATATATAGCCCAGTTTCACCTCCATAAAAAGGGCCTCTATGTATTCAAGGATAAGGAGTGGGATACCTCCAACGTAGATCTGTCCACCATCCCTGCTTCCTTACAAGAGAAATACTCTAAATATAAAGAAGACGGAAAGGTGAAGTTGCCCCTATATGCATCATATCAGCTCTTATCTGATCTGGGCGAAGGAGTTGGAAAAAGATTCCTGGATGATAAAGAACTCTCTAAAAAGCTTTTGGGGCTAAGGAACAATTCCATCCTGGCGCATGGGTTCAACCCCATATCGGAGAAGACTTACAAGGACATGCTGGGGCACGTGGAAGCGCTGATAAAAAGCCATGATAATTTTGAAGGCCTGAGCAGGAAAGTAAGATTCCCTGTTTTGAAAACGTAATGGTCAAAAAGCATTATACATTTCAGCAGAACTTCGCTCAATTAGAATTTTGGGTTCAATCCTGCTTGTTTACAAAGTTCGTTAGCTGTGACTCTATCAAATTGCTTATGCCGTTTTACCGGGACCACCTTCTTACCATCGGTGAAAATTGAATGATTACTTCCCTCTCTCAGGAGGTAAAATCCGTTCTTTTCCAAATAGCGAATAAGGTCACGCCGCTTGACCGACATTCTCAATCTCTACTGGAATTTGCTCTAGTAATGCGTTTCCTAAAGGGATTTCTTTTCCAAGCTGGCGATACGCCAAAATCATCTCTTGTAGAGCGTCACGGAGCATGTCCCGGCATTCTTCGAGATCCTTGCCCTCCGTGATAACCTCCGGCCACTCTACGATTTGGCCCATATACCCTGATTGGATTTTAGTATATTTGGCGGTATAGTTGATCATGATAACCTCGCAGAAATTCGGATGTAATTTTACTTAATATTATATCAAAAAGCTCATGAGAAGGAAAGAATTTACCAGGCCTCTTGATCTGGCTTGGCAATACCTGCATAAAGGCGACGAACACAGGGCCCAGCAGATTGTGCTGGCCCAGAGGAAGCATGCGCCCGAGGATCCAGAGTTGCATATAAAGTGGGCGGAGTTGTGCGAGGAACTTGGCATGGCCCGTCAAGCAATGGAGCATTATGAAGCAGCCCTAAAGCTGGATCCCAAGAATCATGATGCTTTGTTCAGCTTAGGCAATATCCTAAGCGAAGTGGGCCGATTCGAGAACTCAAATCATTATTTGAGAAAACTCCTCCAGCAACGGCCTGATCATTCAAAGGCACGTGAACTCTTATATAATAACTATGAGGCCCTTGGCCTTGTCGGGCAAGCAGAGGCAGTGATCCCTAAAAAGAAAGGCTCTTCCCAGTCCCCACATGAGAGATATTTCCCTCCGTGTATCAGTAAGGAACAAATTGAAATTTTTCTGAAACTCTTTTCAGGCAGAGAACTGGGATATGCACTGGAGACACTTGATCCTGATACGGGTAAGGTACACCATGAATATCGTGCTGAACCGCTTGACGAGGAAGTTGTAAAGGCCCATCTTTTGGGTGAAATCAGTGTGGCGGTTTATCCTCTGCGCTCGGACAATACGGTTCGATATGCAACTTTGTTGCTCCATGTTCCAAGCCGAGTGAGAGAAATGTATGCCCGCCAACACGGATATCTTCTATTTTTGAATGAGAAGGCGCGTGCTTTAGCCATAAAGGTGGTACAACAAGCCCAGGGTTTTGGAGTGCCTGTATATATAGAGGAATTTGGAGTAAGGGGCTATAGGGTATGGTTTTTCTTTACCGAGTTCGTGCACTTTTTGAAAGCAAAAGACTTCCTCAATTTGTTTATGGAAAGAACTGAACCAAGTGACAGCCATATTGCAGTGGAATTCTTGTTGCCAACCAAGCCTGTGGGCATAGGCTGGATAGAGCGATGTATACCCCTTCCCCTAGGGGTTGACCCCGTGTCAAATAAACGCTGTTTCTTCCTGGACCAGAATGGAAGGCCTTTTGACAACCAACTAATTTTCCTTAAAAAAGTCCGCACGCTGGATCTTAAGCTGGCTATCAGGCAACTCAGATTAACAACTGAAGCGAGAGAAATTAAGTACTGGGAACCACGCTCATTGCCTAGACTTGTGGAAAAACTGAGACACGAATGTCGCGTGCTAGGATATCTAATTGATCGTGCACTTTCTGGCCACATGCTTAGGCGGGAAGAAAAAGTGATTCTTTTTTACACAGTGGGACTGCTTGACAGCACTGAGGATTCCCTTCACCAAATTCTGGAGCCGACTCCAGATTATAACTACCGCAAGATCAAGAAACAGCTCCAAAGACTTCAGAAAAACCCAATAAGCTGCCTCAGGATCCGCTCCATGATTCCTGAGATTACAGGAAGCGTAGGCTGTACATGTGCTTTTGACCTAAGGGGTGGCAAATATCCCTCTCCTTTGCTCCATGTAATGCCCCAATTGGTCCCCGCTTCTGAGGAAATAGAAATTCCTGACAAATTGCCTTTAAAGGAGGCTGCCAAGCGCTATGCGTATCTCCGGACGCACATAGAGGAGGAAAAGACGACTTTGAGACGGCTTGAGAAAATTCTTGAGAGACATTTTCAAAGAAAAGGCATTCAGGAATGTTCCATTGATAAGGCCAAGATCAAACTTTACAAGAAAGATAGTCATATCACCTGGCATCTGGAGCAGACATAATGGCAGTAGCTTATGTACTTGAGCAAAATACCTTTATAAGAATGGAAGGTGAGCGCTTCCTTGTGCAAAGGAAAAAGGATGTGCTTCATACCATTCATATATTTAAGTTGGACCAACTGGTGCTCTTTGGAAATGTTTCTCTCACCCCACCGGTGATAAAGCGCCTCCTGAAAGAAGGTATTGACACGGTGTTCATGAGCCGCAATGGCCGGTATCTTGGCCGGCTTCAATCCCCATTCAGTAAGAACATCACTTTGCGGTGCAAGCAATACGAGAAAATGAGTGATCCTGTCTTCAGTACAAAGATGGCCAAGGCTATCGTAGGCGGAAAATTAGCAAACATGAGAACAGTCTTAATGAGGATAAATCGAAACAGAAAAGAGGCAAGGCTTGACGACAACATATTGGGCATCAAAAAAATTGCCGAAAAGGTTCCCGCAGCCGATGACCTGGATGCTGTAAGAGGCTATGAAGGCAAGGCCTCTGCCGTATATTTTGAGGGCTTTTCCAGGGGTTTCCTCGCCGAAGGAGTAACCTTCAAGAAACGCATACGCAGGCCACCAACTGACCCAGTCAACGCATTGCTGAGCCTCGGCTATACCCTTCTGTTCAACAGCGTAATGGGAGCTGTGAGCCTTGTGGGTTTCGATCCATATCTGGGGGCGCTGCACTCGGTGGACTACGGTCGACCTTCCCTTGCCCTTGACCTAATGGAAGAGTGGAGACCACTAATTGTGGATACATTGGTGTTGAGTGTTTTTAACATGAAGACCCTTACCCTTGATGACTTCGAGAAGGGGAATACGACCGACGATGTTGATATACACGATGTTGTCAATGAGAAGGACGATTCAAACACAAATGAGGGAAATGATCAGGAAGGGTCATCGCTTCCCATCAAACTCACAAATTCAGGGTTTCGCAAATTCATCCTCCAGTTCGAAAGAAAGATGAGCCAAAAGGTCAAGCACCACATAACTGGCCAGCAGTTGAGTTATAGGGACTGCATCAGGGAGCAGATAAGACAGTATGCGAGGGTCATTAGGGATGAAGAAGACCGGTACCAGCCGATAACCTCGAGGTAGCCCCATGTACATCCTTGTGAGTTACGACATTGTTGACGATAAGATCAGGAACAGAGTTTCCAAATACCTGAAGGACTTTGGAACCAGAGTGCAAAAGAGTGTGTTTGAATGTGACCTGGATGAGCAGCAATTCGCCAAAATGAAAAAAGGCCTTGAGGCGTTGATTAACAGGAAAGAAGACCGCGTTCGGTACTATCCCCTGTGTAAGCAATGTGTGGGCCGAGTTGTGATCTCTGGGTGGGGTGAAATCTCTGAAGATGAAGGTTTTGAGGTAATATGAAATGGCACGGCACAAGGACAATATCATCGTGACTTATGACATAAGTGATGAGAGACGGTTACAGCGAATCGGGAAACTCATGAAAGACTATGGAGAGAGGATACTCAAGAGCGTCTTTGAATGTACGTTGAGCCCCAAGCAATTCATGAGAATGAAAGAGAGGATCGATAAAACCATCGACCATATGGAAGACAGTGTCCGATTCTACTTTGTCTGTGACAAGTGTATCAAGAATGTGAAAATCTCTGGCTCGGGGCAGGGATTCTCAAAAGACGAGGAGGTAATCATCACTTGATAGCTAAGGCCCTTTCTAATAAACGCAGTCACACAAATTCCCACACAAAATGACAGCATTCGTTCCCATCGGCTATCCTCTTGCCCACTCCTCCTCTATGGAAAATTAGCCTCTCTGGCATATATGAATTGAACACTGCATTGTCAATTTGACAGATTAAGGTAGTGACCTCCGGGATACCCAAGGACTGGGTGAGTTCATGGTACATGCATCTGGTGACCACGAATTCAAGTCTGTTTTCTGTCTGTTCCTTTATTTCAATGGTATTCCATTTCGTGGTTCCGGTCTTATTGATCTCGAACTCCTGCTCTATGAATTGTCTAAACCCCCCTCCCTTTATTGATAGGGTCGAAAAGGAGATTTTGTTTGGCTATGCCCGCGGTAAGAGCGGGAATCCTTATGATCTCATATGCCTTTTCCTGCCCAAGAGCATCCTTGAGGTTTATATAAATCCAGAGGGGTAAGGCAGTGAGAGATACAAGTTCAGGAGGAAATCTTTTGTGAATCCTCTTCTTAAAGGTTCCAAGTGTCAGCACGCACTTGAGAAGAAAGAGTCTGGGATATCTGATTTGGCCTTTCAGCAGGTAAATCAGTAAAGGCATCATTATTTTTCTCATGTTTAGTTCATTTCCAGAAGTCATAATAGCTTCCTTTTAACTCAAGAGTTGAAACTCTATTGGAGTTCTGAATCCTCCAAGGCCATTTCAACGGCCTTTTTTGCATGGATCGCTGTTGTATCAAACAGGGGCAGCGAAGTATCTCCAGGATGAACAAGGAGCGGAATCTCTGTGCACCCTAGGATGACACCTTGAGCACCTTCTGCTGCAAGATCTTGTATTATCCGAAGAAACATTTTTTTGGACTCTTCCCTAATGGTTCCGATACAGAGTTCGTCATAGATGATGTTATGGACGGTATCGCGGGAATCCGCATTCGGGACAATTACATCAAATCCGTGCTTTGATGAAAGATAACCTTTGAGAAAATCCTGTTCCATGGTGTACTTGGTCCCCAGAAGTCCTACGACCGAAATCCCTGTGGCCTTGATCTGCTCAGCCGTTGCATCAGCAATATGAAGCAAAGGAATCTTGATGGAGTCCTGCACCTCCGGCGCTACCTTATGCATGGTATTCGTGCATATCAGAATAAAATCTGCACCTGCCCGCTCCAGTCGTTTGGCTGCGTCTATAAGTATCAGGGCCATGTCTTCCCATCGGCCTCGTCGCTGAAATTCCTCTATGGGATGAAAATCCAAACTATACAGCAAGACCTTTGCCGAGTGCTGGCCACCGAGTCTATTCTTTACCTCCTCGTTGATAATCCGATAGTATTCAAGTGAGGATTCCCAGCTCATTCCACCTATAAGCCCAATTGTCTTCATAATAATTTTCCTTTATTTAGGAGTTTTACCTATGTGACTCAATTGACAACCAATTATAGAAAATTGTCAACATAATCCACGTCCAGCGTCACGATCAAAACTTTTACCCAAATCAGCTCAAGGCTGTTTTGGGTAAAAGTTGATTGGCGATATGCTTTGTGTGAAAAATGGAAATATTTTGGGGTCGGACGGAAAGGTTCTGCCAACATATTAAGGCTTTGGTTCCTCCTTTAACAAGCGCCTGATCTTGTCTGCAAGTGCATCTGGACCCACATAGGATTCAATCCGTAGATCTCTGGCCTCCTCCCCTTCCCGTGTGAGAAATACAATGGTGGGCACTCCTCTGATCTCGAACCGCTTCACAAGTTTTTCATGAATGGGGCTCTTTCGGGTTAGGTCAACTCGAATAGCAACCAAGTGGTTAGCCAATTCTTGCACTGAGCTGCCTTTGAACGTGCTCTTATCCATTTCCCTACAGGGGATGCACCATTCCGCATAAAAGTCAATCATGACTGGCTTTCCTTCATTTCTAGTCTGGATGAGCAAATCTTCCTTATAAGGCTGCCAGGAGATACCCTCCCGGACATGCCGAATCCCGGAACCCATCAATAGCGCGGCCACAATAAGGAGGATGCCTGCAACCTTCTTAATTGTTCCAAAACGCCTAGAGTCCGCTTGGGTCTTGTCCCACCACCCGATATGGATGCCCGCTGCCACCAAGACGATTGCCATGATCATAGCCTTTGGTGCCGCTCCAGGGAGCAAAGGACGAATAATATAGACTGCCATGCCCACTAATATCCAACCAAAGCATTTCTTTACCCATAAAAGCCAATCTCCTGACATGGGCAACCTGTCCAATGCCCCTGAAAAAACCGCCAAGATACAAAGTGGAAGTCCCAAGCCAATACTGAGCACAAAGAAATAGAGAAAGCCCAAGACCGGATCGCCCTTTTGCCCCACATAGGTAAGCAATCCCAGGATGAAAGGCCCCAGACAAGGGGCTGCCACCACACCCAATGTGAGTCCCATGAAAAAGGAACCGAACAAGCCCCCAAAACCCCTGGAGGCTGCATTCACAACTGCTGTGGGAAGCCTAAGCTCCCACCACCCAAAAAAGCTCAAACCCATGGTGAGAATAATTCCGGAGACTATGATCAGCACAAGGGAGTTTTGAAGTACTGCGCCCAGCATTCCCCCGCTCAGTGCCGCGCTGACCCCCAGCACAGAATTGGTCACACAAAGACCGATCATATAGAAACCAGCATTGACCAATCGGTTCCCATGAACCTGGTTACTGCGGGCGCCGAAAAAGGAAACAGTAATGGGTATAAGAGGATAGATACAGGGGGTTAGGTTAAGGGCCAGGCCCCCCAGGAAAATACCTATAAGGGTTAGCCAAAGGGCTCCATGGAATCGAATGCCCTTGATATCGGTTGAAGTTGACCCTCCCACACTTTTGGAGCCCCGCTCAAATAATCCAGTGTTGATGGCCCTAGTTGGTGGCCCTGATGCCGCCACCAGGACAGAAAAGGAAAAGGGCACATTCTCTGGAGCAAAACAACTACCAGTGGTACAGGCCTGGTAACGAAGAAAGCCCTTTACCCTGTGGCGTCCCGGCAACAAGGTGTCATAGACTCGGACTCTGCCACGAATTTGCACTTCTCCACTATAGACCTCTATGGCCTCATCCAGATATTTCGTCCTGAGTTTCTTGGGCTTGGGGAATTGGAGGGCCTCAATGGATAAACCCGGCTCTGTTTGAAACTTCAGGGTCGTGGGTATGATCATCTTTCCCTTTTTTGGTTCGGGGCCGTGGAAAAAATAACCTTCTCTAATCTGAATCTTAAAGATAATGGGATAGGTCTTTCCAGGTATATAATGATCTTGAGACTGAATCACCTCAACAGTGGCCGTAGCCGCATGGACAACAGAAGAAAGTAACACCAGCAATACCAGTAAGCCAGTGATTTGGCCAGCGCGTCTTGCAATCGTGGCGTTTTGTGACATTACAGCACTCTAAACAACCCAATAATACTGGATAAACTTTTCCAATTCAGATAAACTAGATTGACTATATTATTGGATACCAGGCTTACATGAGAGGGCATCATCATGAAAAATAAGCTTACAAAATTCCTTTTGCTTTTCCTAGCACTTATTTTGGCAGGGCCCATCTGTCCTGCAATGGCAACTAACTCCCAACCCTTCTCCGTGGCAGTAAGCATCTTGCCCCAGGCATTTTTTGTAAAAAGGATAGGTGGTCACCGTGTCCGAGTGCTGGTTATGGTTCCGCCTGGAGGCAATCCAGCCACCTATGAGCCAAAACCGAGGCAAATGGCATCCCTTTCCAAGTGCAAGCTCTACTTTACCATTGGTGTACCCTTTGAATCCGCGTGGCTGTCCCGATTCTTGAGCGCCCACCCCCGTATCCTCATCCGCCCCGTCTATACAGGAATCGAGCGAGTACCAATGGAATCCACAGCCTATCAGCCATTTACAGTAAAAAAAAGTGCCATGGACCCCCACATCTGGCTTTCGCCTCCCCTTGCCATTTTGCAGGCCAGAAATGTTCTGGAAGGGCTCCTGCAAACTGACCCAAACTACAAAGAGATGTATGAAGCCAATTTTAGGAAGCTCGCCTCGAACATAGTGGACTTGGATCTGAAAATCCGAGATTTATTTGCCAATGCGGATGGGAAGAACCGATTTATGGTATATCACCCTGCGTGGGGTTATTTCGCGCGAACCTACGGGCTGAGGCAAATAGCAATTGAGCGGGAAGGCAAAAAGCCCCGTCCCAAGGATCTACAATCACTCATTCAGTTTGCCAAGGAATCCGGTTTCAAGCACCTCTTTGTTCAGCCACAAGTTTCCACTCAAGTCCCTCAGGTAATTGCCAAGGCCATCGGCGCACAAATAATCATCCTTGATCCCCTGGCACCTGATTGGGACCAAAATCTACTCCGTGCAGCCAAGAATATTAAAAAGGCACTCAGATAGGACGTGCCATACAGGAAAAAGGGATAATCCTGCTCACCAGGGTTTCCTATAGGGGGGTGGCTCCTTAATGCCTTCAAGGGCTTGACGAGCCTTATCCCTCTCAGCCTTGGCCTCCCTAAGGGCTGCTTCCAGTTCAGCCCTTTTTTCAGGAGGGCAGTGGGCCAATTCCCTTTCGAGCCGCTCCACTTCCTTCTGCAACCGGTAAAGATCCTTGGCGATCATCCTTATGGACATGGTGGAATAACCCCACCTCTCTCATAACTCTGGTAAATCACAGCGCCTATCATGGGGCATGTTACTAGGTTCTTTACCACAGAGCCACAGCAAGAGCGTGTATTGGCACCAAGTCAATGCAAAAATCCTATTAGGAAAAATTTCCCTTTCCTTATAAACAGAGGTTAGATCTTCTTCAGTTGTTCCAGTTCCACCTCAAGCGGCTTGGCTTCATCCTCACGGCCCAGCTTTCTAAGTTTTTCTTTCAGCCGTTGGATCTCCTGTTCAATCCGAGGAATTACTTCCTTTTCAAGCTTTTCCTTGGCCGATTTCCCCGCCCGTTTCATCTGTTCAGCAAGGCGGGCAAGTTCCTTTCGCAATCTCTCGATCTCTTCTTTTTGGGGTATTTCTTTCAAATTGTCCACGAACTCCTCCAGCTGACCTTCCAGTTCTCTCAAGCCCTCTTGCATGCTTGCAAAAAGATCATTGACCATGTCTTCGGTCTTTGTGGAGCCCTGGACCACGGCACCTTCTTGCAAGGGATTACCCCCTTCGCCTGAGGCAAACACCTCTACCGCTGCCCTCCCTGGCCGCCCTGTATCTTGAACCACATAAAACCGGGCCTTGTCCGTCAACTTGGCCTTGAATTGTTCTGCCACGGCGATATCTACAAGAAAGTCCGCCTTTGACGTGTATTTCACACCTGCCACCTTTCCGATCTGTTGCTCGTTCAAAAGGACTCGATCTTCCTTTACCAGGCCCTTGACATCGGGGAAGCGAACATGAATGGTGAATGCATTACCTTGGCACGCTGCCAAAAACCATCCTATAAAAATAACACCCAATAATCTTATTCCAATCATCCTAGATCTCCTTTTTTTACTTCACTAAGATACTTTGCTTAAGAGCAAGCTTCCTAACTTCCCAAGGATGGAAATCCAGATAGGTAAAAAGTTTCTTCTCCACCTCCTTGCACATGTGAAAGTTCTTCACAATGGCCTGTCTCAGCCTGGGATCTTTCCTTGCATAACGGCTGAGAATGTAATCCAGGCGTTCTTCCAGGCTTACGATCTGATCATGATTCACCCGCTTGTCCGCATAGTAAACAATCTCCTTTTCCTGGACCACTCCATTGGAGCAAAAGGACCTTAATCGCACATGTTCAGCCACGATTTGGGCCACCTCCTTGAGGCCCTGCTCAACGCAAATCGTCTTTCCGATTTCCACATGGTCTCCTCCTTTCCTTAGGGCCTCTGTCTTGCCGATATCATGGAGCAGGGCCCCTGCCAGCACCAGGGGCAAGGAGATGTCCTCGCCCTTCTTCCAAATGCCCTGGCCAATAAGTAGCGCCACCTTGGCCACTTGAAGGGAATGGGCCTTGATGTTATCCCACATTCCATAATGATCCATTATCCTCAGGCATTCTTGGGGCGAGGGTATCATTTTTTAGTCAAATATAAAAAAGATATCGCCTATATTGGGACAAAGGCCCTCAAAACAGCCGTTTTTACTCCTTGATTTTTCGGATCCGGATCGGTCTTTTTATCCGCTTGAGGGAATCCGTAGAAGCCAGCAGGCTCTTCAATGCACCCTTTGAAAGCCGCGCACTGTCCTCATCAAAATAATAGGACCTGAGGCCTTCGATCTCCGTGTATACCTCAGCGACCGGTTTCCAAGTATTTGGCCCGACCTTGGCCTCAAGCACATAAAACGCCTCTGTCTTCTCAACAGCAATCAGACAGATATCTCCCAAACGCCTCTCCAACTCCTGGAGGGCCTCAAGTTCTTCATCCCTCAGCCTCGCCAGCTTCATGTTCTTATCTAGGATCCCTTCTCTCATGGTGCTTCATACCAGCATGCTCTAAGGTGATCCTTTAGTAACCAATGCACAAGGTGTTTTTCAAATTATCAGCTCCAGGTTCCCCTTTCAAGGGAATTCTATCCATGATTCAGGGGTTTTTGGGTGTTTCAAGGCCTAAAATGGTGTATAAAATTGGAGGCTTACTATAGGGTGATTAGAAGATCACATGACTGTAAATTACGACATAATAATTGTGGGAGCAGGCCCTGGGGGCGCATCAGCGGCCAGGGAGCTGTCATCTTACGGCCTAAAGGTTTTGGTGCTGGAAAAGACGCCTTTGCCCAGGGCCAAACCATGTGCAGGCGGTTTGGTGTTCCGAGGGCTTGACCATGTGCCGAGGTCAGTTTATCAAGCAATAGAACGCTACTGTTATGAAACTAGGGTAAATATCCTCAGTTGCAATCTCAGTCTGATCACCAAAAAACCAGAGCCCATCCTTGCCATGGCAATGCGGGAAAATTTTGATCTGGCCCTAATCAAGGCGGCCAAATCAACAGGGGCAAGGGTGCTTACCTCCTGTAAGGTCATAGACCTGGACTTTCACCCCAAACACACAAAGGTCATAACTACTAATGGTGGCTTCACTTGCCGTTTTGTTATAGGGGCTGACGGCGCCTTGAGTATCACTGCCAGGAGGGCTGGATTTGGAGGTCCTCAAGACTTGGTACCCGCGTTAGGGTGTGAACTATACCTGGACAGGGCCCAGTTTCAGCGGTTCAACCGTGCTGCTCGGTTTGACATAGGCTTTGTTCCCCAAGGCTATGGCTGGGTCTTTCCCAAGGAAAAACACCTTTCAGTGGGAGTGGGTCGACTGCGCAAAGGCCCCATTGACCTCAAAAGGCTATTTGACGATTACCTTCGGTTCCTTGGGATCGACCGGATCCAGGGTATGAAAAAGAAGGTCTCTGTCATCCCTCTAAGACCACGTACCTCTACTTTTGTGAAAAACCGTGTCCTTCTTGTAGGCGATGCTGCAGGGCTTGCCGATCCCCTCATGGCTGAAGGTATATCCAATGCGATTCTGAGCGGGCAACTGGCCGCAAGGGCCATCAGATTTGGTAATTTTGTGGAGGAAAAGGTCAAACAATGCTATGAGACCCTATTAGATCGTAAGATATTGAATGATCTAAATTGGGCCAGAAAGGCTGCCAGATGTATTTATGACCACCCAAGGGTGGGGGCCTTGTTTTTTCGGATTTACGGGGAGCGCATGTGCGAAGGCATGATGGAGGTCATGTCAGGAAAAAGGTCCTATAGACAGATCCTTGTAAACCCTTTGACATATCTTCGTCCCTTCCGTCTTGGAGGGGCCTTCACCCACCGCAGCCTTGTTGACAAAGAAGAGGGATTTGGTTATCTTCTTTCAAGTTGCTAAGACGGTCGGGCAAAATCAATCGGAGGTGATTTACCATTTCAGACTTCTCTCAAAACAGCGGGCGAATAACCACATTTCATATCCTGCGGCAAGATCGTAAGCACCTCATGTCTCAGCTCCGATTGCACTCCAAGTGGAAAAAGACCGTGCTTGTCATCCCCCTTCTTGCCAGCGAGTATATGGATTCCACAAATCGCCCTGTTTTCGATAACATATTGAGACAGCTCAAAGACGTAACCTATTTGGCTACCATTATCTTTGGGTTAGACAGGGCCTCAGAGCAGGAGGCCTTTCAATTAAGAGATCTCATCCGCACTGCTGGCATTAGGAACTACCTGATCCAATGGAATGACGGCCCTGGGTTCTCCTCCATATACGACCAGCTTGGTCAGGCAGGCTTTAATATCAGCGATCCGGGAAAGGGCAAAAACATGTTCCTCAGCTTCGGCATTGCCATTGCCCTTGGCGCCCAGGCCATTGGTCTAATTGATGCAGATATCCGAACGTTCAAGCGGGTTCAGCTTCACAGGTTGCTTTTCCCCGTGGTAGTGCTGGATTACGACTTTGCCAAGGCATTTTATGCACGTCTTGCCAATAGGGAAATCTATGGACGGGTCAAAAGATTGCTTTTGGATCCACTTCTCCTGGCGCTCAAAAGAAAATTCACCGAAAGCAAGGAAGAAAAGGTCTTGAGGCTGATTGAATTTTTGCTCAGCTTCAAGTATCAACTCTCTGGAGAGGTGGCATTTCGGACCGATTTGTTGAAAAAGATGCGGTTTGCAACCAATTGGGGGGTAGAGATATTCACATTGATCGAGGTCTATCGTAAGGCCTCCTCAGCCGCAGAGGTCATGTTCTCAGAAGAACCCTTTGACCACAAACACCAAGAGATCTCTGTCCAAGATCAGCACAAGGGTCTCAACCGAATGGCAGTCGACATTGTAACGACCTTGATGAATGCACTCATTATTGAAGAAGGACTTGAAATTTCAGATACCTTTTTCAGGGATCTGGCCATTACCTATCAGGCCATTGCAGAAGAACAAATAAGAAAATACTCCGATGACGCTGATTTCAGCAACCTGCACTACAATAGGGATCAAGAGGAATTCCTTGTACGAGAGGTATTCCGAAATTGTATCCTTCAGGCAGGCGAAATCCTAAGCTCGCCTTACCGTATAACCGAGAGGTTCCTCCGGTTTGTCAATTCCTATCCCGAGTTCAAACCCTTTTTGGAAAACGGGCTTGCAGAGGCCATACTAGCAGTAGAAAAGAAAAGCCAAGCAAGAATCTTTGAAACACCCCAAACCGTATCATGGGAGCGGGTGAACAACAAATTACCCCGTATCTTTTACGACATCGTGGAAGTTGTGGAGGATGAAAAGCGGCGCTTTGCATAAGTAGGAGAAAAGGATCAAATGGCAGATTCCTATGGTGGGGAGGCGCACTCCCCTTTTTTCATCATCTTTACCGATCTTGACGGAACATTGTTAGACAATGTCTCCTACTCTTGGAAGAAGGCCGAAAGTGCTGTAGAAGAATGCAGGCGCCACTCGATTCCCATTGTTTTGGTCACCAGTAAGACCCGAGCAGAGCTCATGGTACTCAGAGAAGCCCTTTGCATATTCGATCCTTTTGTGACCGAAAACGGTGGAGGGGTATTCTTTCCAAAAAAACGGTTTAATCGGCCTTCTGAGGGGGCTGACTCGGTGGATGGCCTATGGAGGTGGTCACTGGGAGTTCCTTATTCCAGGCTTGTAAAGGCATTTGAAGATATGGCTCAAGAATTGGGTTGGAAAATGAAGGGCTTTTCCCAAATGACCCCCCAAGAGATTTCCAGGCTGACGGGTCTCAGTATTGATGAGGCCATAAGGGCGGCCCAACGGGAATATGACGAGCCATTTCTTATCCTGGATAAGGGAAATGCTCCTGAGTTAGACCTCTTTGAAGCCGCAAAAAGGAGAAACCTTCATATCACAAAAGGAGGCCGATTTTATCATTTACATGGGAGATCAGATAAGGGTCGAGCCACAAAATGGTTAATTGAGTTGTACAGAAAAATTGGTCATAATGTCTTTTCAATTGGGGTAGGAGACAGCGAGAACGATCTGCCTATGTTGGAAGTTGTGGATCTGGCGATCTTTGTAGGAAACCCTCAAACCTTGAATGATGCAAAAGGAAGGGTGCAGGATATTTTGGTACCGAGAGAAAAGGGTCCAAAGGGCTGGAATCAAGCGATTCTAAACTTTCTGAAAACCAGGGAGGAATACGTTGATGTTAAATAACTTTGAACCTGAAATAAACCCCTATGGTGTGAAAAAGGCCGAAATAGTGGTATGCATTCCTTCTTACAATGAAGCTGACTCTATCGCCTTCCCAACTTCTCAAGCGGATGAGGGCCTGACTAAATACTTTGGCCAAAAAAGGGCAGTAATAATAAATTGTGATAACAGTTCGTCGGATGGGACTGGACAAGTATTTATGAATACACCCACAAAAACGCCAAAAATTTGCCTTTGCACACCACCTGGAATAAAGGGTAAAGGAAACAATTTTAGGAATCTCTTCCAAAAAGTGCTAGATCTTCAAGCCAAGGCGGTAGTGGTAGTGGATGCCGATCTTAAAAGTATCACGCCGGAATGGATCAAACATCTGGCTGAGCCCCTTTACAATGGCTTTTCCTATGTCGCCCCATTATACATACGGCACAAATATGATGGGACCATCACTAACGGTATTGCCTATCCAATGACAAGGACACTATATGGCAGAAGGGTGCGCCAACCCATTGGAGGAGATTTTGGCTTCTCGGGGAAACTAGCTGCCGTTTATCTTAAAAGCGACACCTGGGACGATGCCGTAGGCCATTTCGGGATTGATATCTGGATGACAACCCTGGCTATCACCAACAAAGCCAGGATCTGCCAGTCATTCATGGGAAGGCCTAAGATACATCGCACAAAGGACCCGGGAGCCCATCTAGGCCCTATGTTCAGACAGGTGGTAGGAACGATATTTACCCTGATGACCCACTTCAGCCATATCTGGATGAAGGTGAAATACAGCAGACCCACAGCCATTTACGGCTTCGGGCTGGGCGAAGTGGAGATGCCTCCAAAGGTCGAGGTGGATACCCAAAACCTGCTCAAAAAATTCCACGGAGGCTTTGATGAATACCAAGACCTGTGGCAAAAAATATTGAGTCGCGACGTTTTCAACAAGCTCCTGGAAATACGGAGCCTTAAAGAAAACGAATTCAATTTTCCCACAGACCTCTGGGCACGGCTCCTTTTTGATGTGGCCATATCTTACCGGGACAGCGTTGTGGACCGGGATCTGATGATGGATTCCCTTATCCCCCTTTACTTTGGCAAGACCCTCTCTTTCGTGCGCAAGACCAAAAGGATGTCCATAAAGCAGGCAGAAGACACCATTGAAGAAGATTGCATGACCTTTGAAATGACCAAGCCCTATCTGCTCAGGCGCTGGAAGGAGAAAAAATAGTTACACTCGGTCTTTGGCCCTGCTATTTGACCAAGATTAGGCGTACGTCCATTACATTGGTCCTGGTTGGGCCAGTGATCAAAAGATCCCCGGTCTGCTGAAGAAAATGGTAGGCGTCGTTATTCTGGAGAAACGCTATTGAATCAAGCCCCTTTTCTTCCGACCTCTTGAGTGTATCCGTATCCACTAGGCCTCCAGCAGCATCCGTGGGACCATCATTACCATCAGTGCCACCGCTGAGCATGACCACTTCTGCAGAAAGCCCTTTTAGCTCTATAGCCGCTGCAAGACAGAACTCCTGATTCCTCCCGCCCAAGCCCTGGCCCCGGATGGTAACAGTGGTTTCCCCGCCGGAGATGATACATGCAGGAGCCGGAACCGGACGGCCGGTTTTTACAATCTCCTTTGCAATGGCCGCATGGACCTTGGCCACCTCCCTTGTCTCCCCCTCCACCATAGAAGACAGAATCAGGCTATTATAACCCAGCTCCCTTGCCCTGGTCTCTGCGGCTTCCAAGGCCAGCATATTGCTTCCCACAATAATGTTCTGCACGCGATCAAAGATGGGATCATCTTGCTTTGGAGTCTCGGGGACCTTGCCCTCTACCCCTGCCTGAAGATAGTGCTCCACACGGGAAGGAACTCCTTGAAGCCCGTACTTTCTGAAGACATCTAGGGCCGTCTTAAAGGTGGAAGCATCAGGCACAAAGGGACCGCTGGCTATCACATCCATGTTATCCCCTACCACATCAGAAAGCATGAGATTGATGGTCTTGGCTGGAAAGGCCGCTCTGGCCATTTGCCCGCCCTTTGAACAAGAGATGTGTTTCCGCACAGCATTCATCTCATCAATGCTTGCCCCGCAGTCCAACAGCATCTCGGTGACGGTCTGCTTTTCCTCAAGGGTGATGTCATCAGCAGGACATGGTAAAAGGGCCGACCCCCCGCCGGATATCAATGAAAAAATGAGGTCCTTTTCCCCTGCTTGGGCAAGGAGCTCCAGGATCCTTTTGGTACCCTTCAACCCTTCTTGGTCAGGAAGTGGGTGACCTGCCTCGATCACCTCCACATAGGCCAGCGGTTCGGCAAAGCCATATTTTACAATGACAATACCTTTGGTGATCCTCTGGCCTAAAATCTGTTCCATGGCCTTTGCCATAGGGGCGGTGGCCTTTCCACCACCAACCAAAAAGATTCGATTCACCTCTGGGAGATTGATCCGATCGACTCCCCCTTTGGCCAAAGACACCAAGAGATCCTTGCCATCCAACAAAACCGTCCTCTTCACGGCCTCAAAGGGATCCACGGCCCGAACCGCCTTACGAAAAATATCTTCAGCATCCCTTCGCATCTGTTGTATGGTCATGAGCATCCCTCCTTACCCTAATACCCCTATACCCACCAGCATGAGGGGGGCTCTCCGCATAACTAGATTTCTTGCCAATGACCCTGCTTGAAATGATAATACTGGTCCCTTTGCATTTTTTTCTGTTTTACGATACTTTTGGCCGAAAAACCACAAAAACAACAGAACAGATAAAATTCTGGAACTGAAACGCCAAATGGGTTAAGTTTTGGTTTGTGAGCACAAAACAATACAAGGAGGGAAACAGGCCATGGGAGATCTGTCACTGGATCAAAAATACGAACGAGCCACAGGTGTTGTATGCAAACAGGGTATCGTGCCCTTTCCGGTAAATGAAATCACCATCTCCATTATCAAACAGGTGATCAAAGACAATGAAGAAGAACTGGATCTCATCTATGCATTTCACGACAAGCCCTCCCAAACCATGGAGGAACTAAAGGCCTCCAGCGGTTTATCAGAACAGGACCTTGAACGCATCACATCAAGTCTTGCCAAGAAAGGGCTCTTGTTCAACCAGCCCAGTTCAGCCGGCATCATGGTCTATCGCCTGCTTCCGCTGATGACGGTGGGCTTGATGGAATACAAATTTATGGGGGAACTCAAAGGTAATGAGGAGGAGCGAACACTGGCAGAACTCTTTCAAAGGCTTATCTATGAAATGCGGGATCAGGTTCAGCAAAACTATGACAGTATGGTTCCTTTACTAAAGCAAATGCCTCCCATAGACCGCACTGTGCCCATGCGCCGCACTGAAGAGGGAAAACCCATCAGGATTATCCCTGTTGACCGAAGCCTCCAGCCTCCTGCTGAGTCTGTACTTCCAAGCCAATCCGTGGAAGAAATCATTGAAAAATTTGATGACATTGCCGTAGGCCATTGCTTTTGTCGGCAGCGGAAAATGGCCTTAGGAGGCTCCTGTTCCCTAAATGCACCGTTGGAGAACTGCTTTACCTTTGGAAAATCGGCCCGCCATACCACCGCACAGGGCTTTGCCCGCATGGTTACGAAAGAAGAAGCCCTTAAGATCATGAGGGAGGCCGAGGAAGCTGGTCTTGTGCATAAGGCCTTTCACCCCAACTCCAAGGTCTCACGGCCTGAGACAAGTATATGTAACTGCTGCAAGGACTGCTGCGACACCCTGCGATTGTGGCGCGAAGGCGCCTTCCCCTTGGTCAATTCCACATATTACCTATCCGTAATCGACGAAGAGGTATGCACTGGATGTGGTATCTGCGCAGAGCGATGCCCAACCGATGCCATAAGATTGAATGATGAGGGAAAGGCGGAACGGGACGAGGCATCCTGTTTTGGATGCGGGATCTGTGCACGCTTCTGCCCAGAAGAGGCCATCTCCCTAAAAGAGGGTTGGCGAAAGGTTATGGTGCTGCCTCCTCGCCTCAGGACATCATCCTCGGAATAGCCTCTTTAGGTCATTATTGGGCATCCTTCAGGAGCAAAAGGACCTCCTCTTCCCTGTGGATTCTTTTTCCGGGGTCCACCGTATTCGCCCTCCTTTGCAATTCAATCCGGGTACTCAGAGGTGGTTATCGTATACCAGAGTTATTCCTCGGGTGCAAGGGAAAGATTCAATATATAGTATTTTTTCTTGACCTTGACCCCAATTGGTTGTATATACCCGCTCAAATGCGTGGAATGCATCAGCAATCTCAATCCATTGCACAAGAAAGGAGAGGGTTTCTCCGCACAGGCTTCCTTCTTCTGGCTGGGATAGTGGCAAGATCCGCATTTCCAAGCACATGTCTTGCCGCCCAAAAGCTCATCTTTCCCATGCCAAAAAGGCCACCATTGTCCAGAGCAAGGAGATTTCATAAGCCAAAAGTGGCCTTAATCATCGACGACATGGGCAACAGCATGCATCTTGCCAGGGCATTTCTGCACATCCCCCTTCCCATTACCTTTTCAGTTCTTCCCTTTAGGCCCTTTTCAAAGGCCGTACTAGAGGAAATCGTATCTCGGGACCATGAGACCCTGCTCCATCAACCCATGGAGCCATTTCGCAGGGATATAGATCCGGGCCCAGGGGCCGTATATACTTCATTTTCTCGGACGCAAATTGAAGACACTATCAAAAAGAATCTTTCCCAGGTCGCTGTTGCCCGAGGCGTGAACAACCATATGGGATCCAAGTTCACCGCCACCAAGGCAAAAATCAGGGAAGCACTCAAGGTTATAAAAGAAGAAGGGCTCTTTTTTGTGGACAGCCTGACCACAAGCCGTTCCCTTGCCTATGGTACGGCAAAGAGGCTCCACATTCACGCAGCCCATAGGAACGTCTTCTTGGACTGTGAGATGAGCGTTGAGGGCACGGTCCGTCAGATGAAAAGGCTCATCACACGTGCCTTGAGCCATGGCCGCGCCATAGGCATAGGGCATCCATTCCCTTCCACCTTGAAGGGTATTACAAAATTTCTAGAATCCTACGATACGGTCATGGACCAGGTCCAGTTTGTGCCGGTCTCAGCTCTACTTTACACATAGCAATGAGCAACAATTACACAACCATCATCAGAGAAAACCTCTCGGCTATTTATAAAAAGGGGCCTAGTGACCTTACTGAGAGATTACCTGCCAGAAAAGAGGGGGAAAATTACGTATTCAAGGCCTTCGGGCAAGAGTGCACATTGACCCAAGAGAAAATTCTGCTCTCCGGCCGTGTGGAAAACGGGCCTGTAGGCGTTTTGATAACCCTCTATGCCCTGAACGTGGGTCCAGACCCCTTAAAACTGGAGCCGTTTCGGGCCTTCAAAGATCTCCCCAACAGCATGCCCTATCAGGCCGCTTTTGCGGCCAATGCCGAGAGGGTTTTGGTACCCCATGTACCTGCATTGGCAAAACAACGAGATCTCATCATAAGGCACTTTGACGGCCATGATGCAAGCCCTGATCTCAGGGGGGACATTTCCTTCGTGATTTACCCCCTTCCCAAAATAGCATTGGCTTATATATGTTATCTTCCAGATGAGGAGTTCCCTGCCTCTGCAACTTGCCTTTTTTCGTCTAATGCTCTATCTTTTATGCCCCTAGACGGCCTTGCCGACGTGGCAGAATATACCTCCAAGGCCATCATTGAATTTCTGGGCACCGCACCCTAAAAGTGTTATATTCCTGCAACTAAAACTCTTTCTTGGGATTTGCTATTGTGCCCGAATCAAGAGAGGAAGGTGCCAAGGCCTAGAGATTCCTATGGGCGGAAAACCCGTTGAAACCATCAAATTAAACAATGGAATCGTTGTGGAAGTCTGGGATCACAGCCGGGTGCTTGCAGGTGATCGGTGGCTGGTGAGCCTTGAAGCACGGGCAGATATTCCACTTGACATGGCTCAGCTCTCGGCCTTAAAGGATAAGGATAAGGAAAAGGCGCTCCAGGCCCTCAAAAAGGCCTATGGCGACAGGATCCCTTACAGGTACAGACAGGAAAAACACTTTGTTGATCAAAGGGAAAGGCACAAGGTATTCCAGGAATTTCTGGATCTCCTTAAAAGTAATGTTCTCCCTTACCTCTCCCATAAGGAGTTTGCCAGTAAGCTCGTATTGGCCAAGGTGCGGGAGCTCAAACGCAAAGACCCTCGCCTGTTCTTTTGAGGCCATCAGGAAATGAAGATCATATCTGCCCATCAGCCCTATTTTGCCCCATATGCCGGATTTTTTGAAAAGGCAATGCGCTCGGACGTGCTGGTAATTATGGATGCAGTCCAATTTCCCAGAGGAACCACATGGCTGACCCGCAACCGATTCAAAAACGATCAGGGAACACTATGGCTGACCATACCGGTATGGAAAAAAGGGCTTGGGTTGCAGAAGATTAATGAGGTGAAGATCTGCTATGAAGGCCACTGGCAGAAAAAACATATGGCCAGCCTAAGCTCTGCTTACGCCAATGCCCCGTTCTTTGAAGACCACCGAAGCTTTTTAGAAAAAATATTCTCTGAACAAATGAGTTCCTTGTTGGAGCTTAATATGAGAATTATTCGATACGTACTGGCCCAATTGGCCATTGAAACACATATCGTGACCCTATCCGAGCTGGGCATTGAGGCAAAGGAGCCGGAGTTGTCCATCAAGGTGGCGGCCGCGCTGGGCGCGACCCATTTCCTTGCCCAAAGCACAGCAAGAAAATACCTGGATCAGGAGGGGTTCCAAAACAAAGGAATCCACCTTACCTTTTTCCGGCCCAAAGTTCCGGTTTACCCTCAGCTTTGGGGGACTTTTCTCCCTAACCTCTCCGTATTAGACCTTCTCTTTAACTGCGGGCCAAAGGCAAAAGCTATATTGGAAAAATCTTGCTCGCCAATTCGTCAACAGTGATCACGAGCCTCATGGCCGCCTCTGTGGCAAGACGCATATTCAGGGAACGCAGGGCGACGGGACATTCCCAAAGCGGGCCTATTTTAGCCCCCGTAGCCAGGATGGTGAAGGGGGTAAAATCGGCAGTCAGCGGAGCCAGGGATGGCGTAGCTGACGTAGCGGAGGGAATGCCGCGTCGCCCGGAGTAATGGCTACTAAGATTCTCTGTGTGTTTTATGAATTACCCGGAAGCGCAGCACTCCTGCCTGGTGCAGACAGGCGGATAGGAGTGCTAATTATTGGCTCCTTACTTCTGTCTTCATCAAGGCCTTGAGTTCCTCGCCCTCGATTTTTTCCTTTTCCAAGAGTAGCTCAGCCCCTTTGACCAAGGTCTCCTTCTTCTCTTTTAGGATATTCAGGGCCCTGTCGTATTGGGTGTTGATGATATCCCTGACCTCACTGTCTATCAGCTCAGCCGTGGCCTCACTGTACTCTCCACCCCCTTCCATGGCGGTATTGAGGAACTGTGCCCTCTGTTCCCTGGCAAAATATACCTGACCCACCTTATCGCTCATTCCATACTCCTTCACCATGCTCCGGGCAATATCCGTGGCCCTAGCCAGATCATTATGTGCGCCAGTAGAAATGTCTCCGAACATCAGTTCCTCGGCCGCACGTCCGCCCAGCAGCGAAGCGATTTTATTGAGCAGCTCAGTCTTTTTCATGAGAAACCGGTCTTCTGTAGGCACCTGCATGGTGTAGCCAAGGGCGGCAATGCCCCTTGGAATAATGGAAATCTTTCTGACCGGATCTGTCCCAGGCAAGGAAAGGGCCACCAAGGCATGACCCACTTCATGGTAGGCCACGATTTTCCTTTCCTCCTCGTTGATTAAGCGGTTTTTCTTCTCCAAACCCGCAATAACCCTTTCCACGGCCTCTTCAAATTCCTTCATGCCTATGCTCTTCTTTTTCCGCCTTACGGCCAGCAAGGCTGCCTCGTTTACAAGATTTGCCAGATCCGCCCCCACCATGCCAGAGGTCATGTTTGCAAGTGCCTCCACATCCACGTTCCTCGATGCCTTTACATTTTTCAAGTGGACCTTTAGGATCTCCTCGCGGCCCTTTTTGTCAGGTCGGTCCACCAAAATATGGCGGTCAAAGCGGCCTGGCCTGAGCAATGCTGGATCCAGTATCTCAGGCCTGTTGGTGGCGGCCATCAGTATCACACCAACCATGGGATCAAATCCGTCCATCTCCACCAAGAGCTGGTTGAGGGTCTGTTCCCTTTCATCGTGTCCCCCCACGCCCCCCATACCTCGGGCCTTTCCAAGGGCATCAAGCTCATCAATGAAAATGATGCATGGTGCCCTCTTCTTTGCCTGATCAAAGAGATCCCTCACCCGCGCTGCTCCAAGGCCCACGAACATCTCCACAAAATCCGAGCCGCTCATACTGAAGAAGGGTACATGGCTTTCCCCTGCCACGGCCCGTGCTAACAGGGTCTTTCCCGTTCCCGGAGGCCCCACCAAAAGGATACCCTTTGGCATGCGCCCTCCCAGTTCAGTAAATTTCGCCGGCTCCTTCAGAAACTCCACTACCTCAATCAACTCCTGTTTGGCCTCATCCACGCCTGCCACATCCTTAAAGCTTACCTGAAGATCATCCTCCATATAGACCCGAGCCTTGCTCTTGCCCAGGGTCATGAATCCTGCCTGTTGCCCTGTCATGCGTTTCATGAAGAAGTACCATACACCGATAAAGAGAAAAATGGGGACCACCCAGGAGAACAAATCTCTTAAGAATGTAGATTCCACCTCTCCCTTGAACGTGACGTTATATTTTGCCAAAAGATCAGCGATCTCCGGGTCCACCCGGACTGTTCGAAAAAGCTGGGCCCGGCCCGTGGGAGAAACATCAGCCGCAAGCCGGCCTTGGATCTGATTGGCTCCAATGGCCACCTCCGTGACCTTTCCCGCCTTGAGCAGCTTGAGGAACTCACTGTAAGGAATGGTGCGGATGGCAAGCATGGTCACGAGATAGTGCTGTAGCAAAAGAACGATCCAAACACCGATAAGCACATACCATATGGAAAATTTATGATGTTTTTCCATCACTTCCCCCTTTCAGGCTGAGTGGTGACTACCGTTTGGTATCTAAAAAGTGCCTGGTAAGCAGAAAATCCTTTGATCAAAGAATGTAACCACGGGTGTGGCCTTATTCAAGGGTAAAATCGGAAATGCTTGAAATGCAAGCGTTTCTGCATTATGGTGGCCTCGTCTTTTGCCATACTAACTAGACGTGTTAACACTATAGGAGGTCTATAAACAAACGTGAATCATCTACCCAATTCCCTGGCCCAACAGTACTCAGCCCCCCTTTGGAAGCGGCTCCTTGCCCGTAGCCTGGAAAAACCCAGCGACCTGGAAGAGTGGCTGGGCGCAGAGATTCCGTACCTGGAGGCAGTGGTGCGACGGTATCCCATGCGTATCAATCCCTATTATCTGGGCCTCATACAAGAAAGGGATGATCCCATATTCAAGCAATGTATCCCGGACCCTAGGGAATTGCAAGATCAACGAGGCTTGGTTGATCCCCTGGCCGAAGAGCGGTTTTCACCAGTGCCCGGGCTGACCCATCGCTATCCGGATCGTGTCCTTTTTTTGATATCCGATCAATGCGCAGTTTACTGCCGGTTCTGTAACCGAAAGAGGAAGGTGGGCCGAAAGGGGCTGGTCACACAAGAAACCATAAGAGAGGGCATCGCATACATCAAGGCCAATAAACAGATCAGGGACGTGCTGCTGTCCGGCGGGGATCCCATGTTGCTGGAGACCCCGGATCTGGAAAAGGTGTTGCGGTCTTTGAGGGAGATCCCTCATGTGCAAATCATACGTATAGGCACAAGGGTGCCCTGTACCCTGCCCCAGAGGGTCACGCCCTCCTTGACACGCATGCTCAAGAAATACCACCCTATCTATGTAAATACCCATTTCAACCACCCCCGCGAGATTACAAAGGAGGCATCCCGGGCATGCACCATGCTTGCTGATGCTGGGATACCCTTGGGATGCCAGACAGTGCTCCTCAGGGGTGTAAATGACGATCCAGAGACCATGCGCGAGCTCATGCAACGCCTCCTCATGATCAGGGTGAGGCCCTATTACCTCTTTCAATCGGACCATGCCCTGGGGACATCCCACTTCTGGACGCCCTTGGAAAAGGGGCTGGAGATACTCTCTGCCCTTCAAGGTCACACCTCTGGGCTCTGTATCCCCCACTTCTGCATTGACCTGCCCGATGGTGGCGGAAAGGTTCCTCTGGTTCCTGAATACATATGCAGGGCAGAAAAAGATGCCCTCATTGTCAAAAACTTTGAAGGGATCCCCTTTACTTATCCGATCTATAGAGATGATACATAAAACCAAACCATTATTGCAGTAGATGAAAGGAGCAGCACATGATTCGAGTGTCATGTTTGGGAGGAGTGGGTACGGTCACGGGCTCCTGTTACCTTCTTGAAACCCCTGGTGGCAAAAGGCTTTTGGTGGACTGCGGACTCTTCCAGGGCGGCAGGCAGATGGAAAGTAGAAACTGGGAGCCTTGGGGGTTTTCACCAAAAGATCTGGAGGCAGTTTTCCTGACCCATGCCCATATTGACCACTCTGGCAGGCTTCCCAAGCTGATAAAGGATGGATTCAAAGGCAAGATCTTTACCTCGCCACCCACTGCGCAATTGTGTGAAATCATGCTCCTGGATTCCGCTCACATTCAAGAGATGGATGCAGAGTGGCAAACCCGCAAAAATAGGCGCAACGGCAGACCAGATGTCATCCCTCTCTATACCACTGAAGATGCCCAGGCCACATTGGGCCACTTCCAACCCATTGATAGGGACCAAGTATTAGAGCTGGAACCGGGCGTGAAATTCAGGCTTCGAAACGCAGGTCACATATTGGGCTCGTCCATTCTGGAGCTATGGATTGAGGAGGATGGGGAAAAAACCAAGCTGGTCTTCTCAGGCGACCTGGGAAAGAAAAACCAACTCATTGTTAAAGATCCCCATGAGATCTTTGACGCCGATTATTTGTTCCTGGAGTCTACCTACGGAAACAGGAAACACAAGTCCTTTGATGACAGTAAAAAGGAATTGCTGGAGGCCATACAGTACAGCTATTCACATGGGGAAAAGATCATCATCCCTGCCTTTGCAGTGGAACGGACACAGGAAATCCTCTATATCCTCGGAGAATTCCATCGAGCAGGTATGCTACCTAACATCCCGATCTACCTCGACAGCCCTCTGGCCATCAAGGCCACTGAGATCTTTCGAAAAAACAAGAAGTATTATGATGAGGAAGCTCAGGCCATTGTCAATGAGGGCTACGATCCCTTTGACATGCCTCATCTCAAATTCACCGTCACTACCCAGGAGTCCATAGAGATCAACGAAAGGTCGGGGCCAGCCATCGTAATCGCTGCCAATGGTATGGGTACTGCGGGCAGGATCAAGCACCATCTAAAACATAACCTCTGGCGGGAAGGGGCAAGCATTGTTATAGTGGGATACCAAGCCATGGGTACCACGGGAAGGAAGATAGTTGACGGTGCAAAGCGGGTGAAGATCTTTCGTGAAAATGTGGCTGTCAGGGCAAAGGTATTCACCATCGGGGGCTTCTCTGCCCATGCAGATCAAGATGACCTGTTGGAATGGGTATCCCATTTTGAGTCTCGGCCCAAGGTATTCATTGTCCATGGGGAGCCAGTAGCAAGTCAGGCCCTGGGGGATTTGATCCAAGACCGATTTCACCTGGAAGTCCACATACCCAAGTGGAAAGAGCGGCTCATCCTTAAACCCAGGCAAGTGGCCGTGGAGGAGGCCAAGGTTGAGGCCGCCCCCGACATCCCCACATTAATTTTTAATGAAATAGTGGATCTGGAAAAGGAACTCAAGGAGTTGAAAAGGCTCCTCATGTCACAAGAACGTAAAGAAAAACTCACCGAGGAAGATTTGGACAGGATCCACTATGTGCGGGAGGAACTGGCGGGACTGTTTTGAGGCAAGAGGTCTGACACATTCAGCTCCAGCATCTTTATGCTTGCCAAGATTCTAACCAGGTTTCTCTCCATTGCCGGGAAGGAATTCGCCATTTTTTTAAGCTCAATTGCTGCGCTTTTCATTGCTATAATCTTTTCATTGAGTTCTTCTAGATTAAGCTTTGTATCCATAAAAGACCCTCCTATGGCTCAGATATATTGCTAAGGTTAATGCATCTTTCTGAGATCCTTAAACCGCCTAGCCTTTACCTCATACCTCGGCAAGGAACCATATTCGTGAAATTCCAATCGATATCCCAAATTGGTCTTCACCCGAAGTTGATCTTTCAATTCTGCCTCCACCCTTTCGCGCTCAGCCTCATAGCCCGGAAGTAGCTCAATCTTCAGAGTGATCTGGTCCACGTCCCCCTTCTTATCCACAATCACCTCATATTCATCACTCAGGCCCTTGATAGAACGTACCACCTCCTCGATCGCTGAAGGCGCAAGGAGCACCCCCTTTACCTTTGTAATATCATCTGCCCTTCCTATGACGCCTCCTTTGATTAATCGAAACGTCCTTCCGCACTCGCAGGGCTCCTCTGCCCATTGGATGATATCCTTAGAGTCAAACCGTATGCAGGGCTGGGCGATTCGATCAAGTGCCGTGATAACCATCTTGCCCTGTCGGCCCGGCTCCTCAATGGGCTGACCAGTGTCAAGATCAATGATTTCCACCAGGAAAAACCCTTCGTTCACATGGAGTCCTCCTGACTGGGCCGTACATTCATACGACCACGCACCGATCTCTGTTGCACCGGCATGGTCGTATACCTTTGCTCCCCATGCCTCCTCCATCCTTCTCTTGGTACTGGGAATACTGGCACCAGGCTCTCCTGCGCATGTGATCTTATTTATGTTCATCTTGCTGGGATCCAGCCCCATCTTATTCCTTGCCGTATCCGCCATTCCCAATACATAGGTGGGTGTGGCCATCATGGCAGTAGGGCGCAGTTCCTGAATTTTTAAGATCCTGGCCTTTGTATCCAACACACCCCCTGGCACAACCTCACATCCGATCTTCTCTGCCCCGTAGTGCCCTGCCCAAAAGGCCACAAACACATTATATCCAAAAGGGATAAAGACCCTATCAGTAGGTCGATACCCTTGGGCCCAAAGGATATAGGCCCAGCATTCGGCCCACCACTCCCAATCAGCCCAGGTATCAGGCTGATACACGGGTTGACCCGTGGTCCCGCTTGTTTGGCGGAATTCCGTGACATCTTCCAAGGGAACACAAAGGGCATCCCCATAGGGAAATGGATCCTTGCGTTGAATAGGGCGCATCATGGACTTTTCAACAGTGGGAACATGACGGATGTCATCAAAGGAACGGATATCCTCTGGCTTGATACCTGCCTCCTGGTACAGGCGACGATGAAATCTGGAATTCTCATAAGCCCATTTAAAGATTCGTCTGAATTTTTGCAGTTGAATCCTTCGGATCTCTTCCTGAGGCAACGTCTCCAAAACAGGATTCCAATACTGTTGATGGTTCATAACCTGTCCTCCCAGACTTCCACTGACCTATCTTCTATGGTCCCTTTGTTCGCACTTATCCTCGACAGCCATATACAGTACGCCTTATCTTATTGGTCAACCATCTCTTCAGCCGCCGATGCAATGGCCTCAATAATCTTTTGGTATCCCGTACACCTGCAAAGATTTCCTGATATGGCCTTCCTGATCTCCTCCTGATCAGGGCTTAGGTTTTTCTCCAGCAAGCTTTTGGCTGTCACAATCATTCCAGGCGCACAAAAACCACATTGGATGGCCCCTTTCTCCACAAAGGCCTTTTGGAGAGGATGGAGCCCTTCAGCTGTCTCCATGCCTTCAATAGTCTGCACCTCTCTGCCATTTGTCTGAACTGCCAATACAAGGCAGGAATTAACTGGCCTGCCGTCCAGTAATACAGTGCAGGAACCACAATCTCCTACCTCACATCCTTTTTTAGTTCCGAGTAACCCTAAATCGTTCCGAAGGAAATCGGCCAAGATTTGATTGGGTTCTACGGCCATTTCATACCTTTTGCCGTTTACCGTTAAAGAAATCAACTTTTTCATCCCTATCCCTTTTTAAAGACAAATAAGGTTTTTAGGATCGACTAGCAGCTTTGCAGGCTGTTCTCAAGGCCCTTTTGGTAAGCACGGCTACCATGTCCCTGCGATACTCTGCAGAGGCCCTAAAATCACTAATGGGCTTACTGTCGGACGAAGCGGCCTGCCCAGCCCTTTCGTACAGCATGTCCTCGGGCTTCTCACCCCTTAAAAGGGCCTCGGCCGAAGGCGCCCGAATGGGTGTTGGGGCTACTGCACCCAGCACAATCCTTGCATCCTTTATGCTGCCATCGCCTTCATCCAGTAACACAAAGACTGCCACATTAACTAAGGATATCTCCAGTGCCCGCCTCACGCCCAGCTTGATATAATGGGCTCCATACGGCCCACTGGGCCTGGGGACACGGATCTCGGAGATAATCTCATCAGGGCCGATCACAGTCTCTCCTGGACCCTTGAACAGTTCCTCCACCTTTACCAGCCGTTCCCCTCCCTTTTTGCGCAATGACACCTCAGCATCATAGGCCATGAGAGAAGGAGGCAGATCCGCTGCAGGCCGCGCAGATGCTATATTTCCTGCTATGGTGGCCAGATTGCGGATAAGGGGAGAGCCAAGACTGCACGCCCCTTGAGCCAAGGCGCTCAATGATCGCGATATCTGGGCAGAGGCTGCAATGTCAGCTACCTTGTGACTGGCACCGATACGTATGTGGCCATCGACCACATCAATACCCTTCATCTCCTCCACCCTTTCCACGCAAATCAAGTGCTCTGGAGATAAAATCTTTTTTTTCATATTCACAAGCAGGTCCGTTCCTCCAGCAAGCACCTTGGCCTTTCCAGACAGCTCCGCCATCATTTCACATGCCTCGGCCAGGGTGCTGGCCTCATGATAGTCAAATTTTGGTAATAACATGGCAATCCCTTACTAATACTAATTAAATTAAAAGCAGGCCCCCCCTACCTTTGCCCTCCAAAGCGCAGCCTAGTTTCTCTGTTCCCCCTCTGACCTCTTTTTGACTCAATGGGCATATAAGGCAAGCTTATAGTGAATAATTATCTTCTAAAGAAAATACAGGATGCCTTGTCAAGGAAAATCCTTAGGACCAGAAATAGCCCACCCGTGCTCAAAAGACGAACTCCAAGCCCACCCAGGGCGGGCAAGTAGCATGGGCATCACTGTTAAAAGAAATGGCTGGGTCAATCTTGGGTTAGCGCTTGTTCCCTAGGAGGAGAGGGTTGACGCGCTGTAAATCTATGCCATGGTTGTACTCAATACATGAGATTCGGGAGAAACAAAATGAGCTGAGGAAACGCAATCAGGATGATGACACCAGCAATAACCGCTAGTAAAAAGGGTAAAATCCCTTTAAAAATCGTCTCAAGAGGAATTTCACCGATTACACTCCTCGCCACACCAAAGACCACGTACACATTAATCCCAACAGGTGGGGTAATCACACCCATCTCCGTGACCATCACGATGATGATACCAAACCATATAGGATCATACCCCAAGCTGGTTACCAGTGGGAAGAAAACCGGCACTGTCAACATGACAAAGGCCAAGGCATCCATAAAACACCCACCAAAAAAATAGATCAAGACCACAATGGCCATTATCATGTACCGGGGAAGGTCAAAGCCTCCTACCCATGTTGCTATGTTAAAGGGGATTCGGGTGACAGCCAGAAACTTCCCAAAAATTACGGCACCGGCGATTAACATCATAACCATACAAGAAGTCCTAAGGGTCTCGTATAGGGACTTGACGAATCCTTGCCAGGTCAATTGCTTGCGCAATACAGATAGGGCCAAAACGCCAAATGCTCCCACTGCAGCCGCCTCTGTTGGGGTAAAAAGACCGAAGAACAGACCACCAATTACCAAGATAAAAACCGCCAGGGTTTCGCTCATATACCAAAGTGAGCGAAACCGTTCACTCCACGAAAACTTCTCCCCCGGTGGACCCTGTCGTGGATTCTTGCGACATCGAATGTAAATGGAAATAATGAAAAGGATGGTAACCAGGATAGCCGGGACGATTCCTGCCACAAAAAGTTTCCCAATAGACTGCTCTGTCAGAATTCCATAGACAATGAGCACTATGCTGGGAGGCATGATCATGCCCAGGCCGCCGCCTGATGCAACAGCCCCTGTGGCTAGCTCGTCAGCGTAGTTATACCGCTTCATCTCCGGAAGGCCGACTGTGGCCATAGTGGCAGCAGTGGCAGGAGAAGAGCCACACACCGCGCCAAATGCGGTGCAGGCCGAGACCGTGGCCATGGCCAGTCCACCTCTGATGCTTCCCAGGTATTTATATGCTGCATCATAGAGTCTGCGGCTTATACCACTGTTAAAGGCCAATTGGCCCATGAGTACAAATAGGGGAATGGTGGTCAGCCCATAGGAAGAAAATACCTCATACACATTCCTCGAGAGGAGCGCCAGTCCACCTTTTGGAGATACCATGATGCTGAATCCCAAATAGCCTACAAGCGCCATGACATAGGCCACCGGCATCCTCGTGAGGAAGATAATAATCATAATACCAATACCAACAATACCTACTACGGTCGGATCCATGGCTTATTCTTTCAACTTCTTCCAGTTCTCAATCACGTCTCTGACGATGATCAGGACAAATACCAAAAAGCAAAAGGCCACCACATATACAATGGCATACTCGGGGAACTCCAGGTTCATGGAAACCTCGCCCGATTCATGAAGTGTACGCGCATACACTGCCATACGCCATGTCACGGCAATAAAAAATGCCAGGCTTAACAAGCTCGTGCAGATATCTATCAAGGCCTGTACCTTAGGCTTCAGTAACCGAAAAAGGATCTCTACCCCAATATGACCTTTGACCTTTTGGGTGTAGGGAAGGGCCATGGCCACTGAGAGGGTGGACATGTATCCCACCAGCTCCACAGAGCCAAAAACGGGGTGCCGGAAAAATCGGCCCACTACGTCCACACACGTGAGAAAGGTCATGCCCACCAAACAACATGCGCCTATGACCTTCTGCTTGTCCAGGGTCCACTCAATGATACTCCAGAATCCCTTCATCTCTCACCCATAAAAAAGGGGGGCCGGAACAACTAAAAGGCCTCCGGCCCCTACTGGCATATCCCCTATTTCAGGCTTTCAAGCACCTTAACCGTGTAATCCACGATTTCCTTTCCGTTAAAGCCTTTTTTGTTCATCGCGTTCACATACTCCTGAATTACAGGTGCTGCAGCCTTTTTCCACCTGGCCTGCTCCTTCTTGTCCAGACCTATGATCTGGTTACCCTGGTTCAGGAAGAAAGTGATACCAGCCATGTCACTGCTATCCCAGGCCTCTCCGTGCTTTACGGCCCATTCCTTGTTGATCTCCTCGATAATATTCTTGACATCAGCGGGCAGAGAATTCCATTTATCCTTGTTCATGACCACAAAAAATGTGGTTGTATAGGCTACAGAATAAGCCGCGATACCGTAATCTGTTACCTCACCTAGCTTCCACCCTTTGTTAGCCTCAAACGGGTAGCATGCTCCATCGACAACACCTTTTTGCAACATCTGGTAACATTCAGGCATAGGCTTGGGTACAGGCACAGCTCCTAGGGCCTTCATCACCTTGGCGCTGGTTCCATGGGATCTCATCTTAAGCCCCTTCATGTCTTCAATCCTGCGCACAGCCTTACCCTTCGTGAAAATCAGTCCTGGTCCGTGGGCATGAAGGTACATGACCTTGGTGTCCATTAGCTCTTTTGGCATAAAATGCTTATAAACGGCATTGGCCACTGCCGTTGCAACCTTCCCACTCGTGTATCCCATGGGCAGATCTACCACTGCCATGACAGGAAATCGTCCTCTAGTATAAGCAAGACATGATAAGCCTATGTCCGAAAGGCCTGTCACTACGCCATCATAACACTGTCTAGCCTTTGTGAGAGTCTGACCCGGATAATATTCAACCTTGACACGCCCATTGGTTCGTTTTTCAACTTCTTTACACCATGCCTCGGCTAACTTACTTTGAATATGGGTTGGAGGGAAAAAATTGCTATAGGTTAGCTTAATGGGGCCAGCATTTACGTTCGTGCCACCCACGAGGACAAAAGCCACACCAATTACCAAAGTTAATGCATATACGAAAAAGCTTCTTTTCATAGCACGTCCTCCTTTTTGAAGTGGATCACCAAGCCTGTTAAATCCAGACAATCACAAAGTCCGTCTCACCTCCCTTCAAAATATCTTTAGCATCGCCCTTCTTGTGCCAGCAATTCATTGGCAGAGTCAGCCTTATATCCGGTGCTCCTAAATATACCAAATACAACCAGAAGACAAGTAAAAAACATTGTTTACGGCCCCTCACAACGATCACACATACCACCAAGTCTCAGCCCCTTTCCCTAAGTCCTAGTTGGATCTAGCTAAACTATGAAAATTTGGTTATGGTCAAATTCGGGGCCCACACCGCGCTCCAGTGCCACAAAAGCCCTTGACGAACAGCTCTTACTATTAGAGCTCCACACAGGACAGATACCCACTGATGGCGCTGTCGTACTTGGAGGTCAGACTAAAAACCTTCCGGGCCAAGTGGAAACGGGTCCGCAGGGTGATCTTCCCGCCGGATTCCTCCATCTCTCGCAGCACAGGACCGTAATCAGAGGGATCCACAATCACAGTTACATATTTGAAATTCTTGGCAGCGGACCGTAACATGGAAGGGCCCCCAATGTCGATATTCTCAATGGCTTCGTCCAGTGTTACGCCCTCTTTCTCTACGGCCTTTTCAAACTGATAAAGGTTGACAACCACCATGTCGATGGGCTGTATCCCGTGTGTTTCCATGGCCTTTACGTGGTCAGGGTTATCCCTCAACCCCAGCAGTCCACCATGCACCTTTGGGTGCAGGGTCTTGACCCTTCCGTCCATCATTTCGGGAAATCCCGTGTATTCCGAAATATCCTTCACAGACACCCCCGCATCCCTCAAAACCCTAGCTGTTCCACCAGTGGAAAGGATCTCCACTCCCAAGCCTTCCAGGGCCTTGGCAAATTCCACAATCCCCGACTTGTCAGTAACACTAATAATAGCCCTTTGGATTTTGCCCATTCTCATTCCTCCTTCGCATCGACCATTTTAACTCCCTAAGCCATCCCAAGTGACAAATCTTTCTGTCTCTTGCCCCCTTTCTCACCTTTTAATGGAAACAGGACGGTTAATCAAGCCCCAAGAAGCAGGCTGCTTTTTTCCTTTTCCTATGGTTATGTCTTTCATTTCCACGATGATGATGCTATTTTTACATAGCCAGTTTCTGTCCATAATATGGGAGATTTCCTGCCTGACCCTATGGCGCGCAGGGCTGAAGGTCCGACCCTAACGCCTGGCTATACTGTTCTTTACTTCGGTCTCTTTTTGTCAGGCTCTTAGGTCCTAGCTCCTAAATTCTATGTTTAAACGGAGGTACACATTGAGCGAAGGTGATGTAATTTTATTTGGCAACGGAAAACTCACGGTTCCAAACAGACCAACAATCCCTTTCATAGAGGGAGACGGCATCGGCCCAGACATCTGGAAGGCAACCAAGACCGTTCTGGACAGGGCAGTGGAAGTGGTGTGGGGAGGAAACCGGAAAATTATTTGGAAAGAGGTGCTCGCCGGGGAAAAGGCACATCGGATAACCGGAACATGGCTTCCTGAAGAAACAATTGAGGCTCTCCACATCCATAGAGTGGGCATAAAAGGGCCCCTTACCACCCCAGTGGGCGGGGGCATCAGGAGCCTGAACGTGGCCTTGCGCCAAAGGCTTGATCTTTATGCCTGCGTTAGACCCGTGCGATATTTCAACGGAGTACCCACTCCCACAAGGCAGCCAGACAAGGTAAACATGGTTGTCTTCCGGGAAAACACAGAGGACGTTTATGCCGGATTTGAGCTGAAAGAAGGAACCCAGGAGGCCCGGTCTCTTATTGCCCACCTGAAAGAAACATATGGTTGGCACCTCCCTCCTGACACAGGTATAGGGATAAAGCCCATTAGTCGCGCCCGCAGCCGCAGGCTCATTCAGGCGGCCATTGACTATGCTCTGGACAATGGTAGAAGGAGTGTAACCTTGGTCCACAAGGGAAATATCCAGAAGTTCACAGAAGGAGCATTTCGCCAATGGGGCTATGACCTTGCTAAGGAGCTTTATCCGGATCGCATCATCACCTGGGATGAATGCAATGGACATCCCCCTATAGGCCGGATTCTAATAAAAGACACCATAGCAGATATTTTTTTCCAGCAGGCTCTTACGCGGCCAAATGAATTTGATGTCATTGCCACCACAAACCTAAATGGAGATTATATCTCTGATGCCCTTGCAGCCCAGGTTGGCGGTGTGGGCATGGCCCCTGGAGCCAACATCAATTATCAAAATGGGTATGCCCTTTTTGAGGCCACCCATGGCACCGCACCCAAGTATGCTGGGCTGGACAAGGTTAACCCCTGCTCCTTGATCCTCAGCGGCGCTATGATGCTTCAATACATAGGGTGGGGGGAGGCATCAGCCCTTATTGAAAAGGCCATTGAAAAAACCATCGCCCAAAAAACCGTTACCTACGACCTTGCCCGCCTTATGGGGGATGCCAAGGAAGTATCTTGCTCTGGTTTTGCTGCCTGCGTTTGCGAAAATATGGGTGAGATATCTAATCTTGTACTTTGACAGCATCTGGGAACAAGACGCCTCTTGGCAGGATTATGTGGATTCGAAGAAAATCCTGAACATGAACCTAGTTCGTTTTCTTGTCATCCTTTTTAGGAAAGGGGATCTTAAAAAACTCAACACCTTCTTCTTTTAGGATCTTTTCTTCCTCTTCTGTAGCTGATCCCCGTATGTTCCGTTTCTCAGTCACGCCATAATGCATCTTTAAGGCCTCTGAAGCAAACTTAGGCCCCACATCCTCGAAATTTTCTTGTACATACTTCACGATTTCCTTTGCAAGGCGCCTGTAATCAATGGCCTCAGGCGCATTATTTGAGTGCACAGCCGATTCTGTACCCTTCTTCAAGGCAACAGGGGATAGCACACGCCTCACATGGATGTCACCACATACGGGGCAACTAACGAGTCCTTTGTGATTCTGCTCTTCAAATGCCTCAATACTATCAAACCAGCCTTCAAAACAGTGACCTTTTGTGCACTCCAGATCAAAGACGATCATAATAATATTGTTCCTCTCTTCAGTACAACAGGCAAGAAAATCCACCCATGGAAAAAATTCGGGCATTCCGGGGTGCTATGTCATTTCTCGGTATACAGAACGGCTAGAATCCTGGTCTTCTCCTCCCCATGGCACTTTACCAGATGAGGCACGGTCGAGTCATAGTAAATGGCATCGCCGGGCTCCAATACGTGAACTTCATTTTGTAGCCGCACCTCCATCTTTCCCTCTAGTACATAAATAAATTCCTGGCCATCGTGAGCAGACCGTTCTTCCTCTGTAGCAGAGGATACGAGCGTTACGAGGAAAGGCTCCATGTGCCGATCTTTCTTGTGTGGAGCAAGGGATTCATACTCATACCCATAGTGCTTTCCCCTTTTGGAGTCGTAACGGGATACCAACTTCCTATCATGCTGCCTTACAATGGTATAAGGGCGATTCTCCTCTCCTGATATGAAATAGCCCATCCTCATCTCCAAGGCCTTTGCCAGCTTGATAACTACGCCTAAGGGAGGGGCCACCTCTCCGGTTTCAATCTGCGCTAAATAGGAAGGATCAATGTCGGTTCGCTGAGACACATCTTCTAGAGTAAGACCCTTCTGTTCCCTGACCTGCCTTACCCTTTCCCCCACCTTGATTTCGATTTCCCCTTCTTGAGCGACCTCCCTACCCAGACTTTCCATAAATGCCTCTTCCTCATCCTTGCTCTCAAATTGGCTGCTTATGTCGCTCAAAAAATCCTGATAAGGGTCTCTCTTTTGGGTTTCTTCATGTTTGTCTTCCATTGGTCTCTCCAGTCAGTAAGATATATTCAAATCCCTGTTGTGCTCTGCCTTGCTTTTGTTATGCATTATTTAATCTAACATCTTATATCCACAAGGGTCAAGGCCTCCTGCCAATCCGCCTACTCAATCCTTCCCTCAACTTGGGGCAAAGCTCCCCCCTAGGCCATTTGGCAACCTGGCAGGCCAGTTTGATTCTTCTGCTACGCCAGGATATCCTTTTTACACGGCCCCCTTCAGCTTTCCAGGACAAAAATGACCTCCATACGAACCCGATACTCCTTTATCTCTCCATCCTCAACAGCCACCCGTTGCTCCAGGATGCGCAGCCCTGTAATATTTCGCAATGTGCGATTCGCCCTCCTAAAACCTGCCTTAATGGCCTCATCAAAGCTGATGGGCGAGCCAGCAATGATTTCTGATACCCGTGCAATGCGTTCCATCTCATTCCTCCTACACACATTAATGGTCCAATGGAAAAGACGCTATAACAAACCGATCAGTGACCTGCCGGGCTGCAATGGGATCGGCGATACCAAGAAAAGGGATCAATCTCTTGACAGAGCATACACCTCCACTTATGATCGTCCCAAGTGCGCCAAAAGGCTAAACAATCGCCGGGAAAAAATCAACGAAATTTTCCCTGGTCCTGGCTCTATTGGTAGCAATATCAACAGGTCCATTTAAGGATAATCGATGAGCGGGGAAAGGACTATACCATGAAAGAAAGACAATATGTGGTTGATGAATTAACGCTCAAGGATACCTGGAGGATGTTTCATATCCTGGCTGAGTTTGTAGAAGGCTTTGAGGTCTTGCCAGAGGTTTACCCAGCTGTAACCATCTTTGGTTCTGCCAGAATAAGGCCTCAAAGCACCCTATACAAAACCACTGAGTCTATCGCTCGGATGCTTGTGGAAAATGGCTTTAATATCATTTCAGGGGGCGGCCCTGGCATAATGGAGGCAGCCAACAAAGGTGCTGCAGAGGCAGGTGGAAAGTCCGTGGGACTACATATTCAACTGCCCCAGGAGCAGCAGCCAAACCCCTATGCAAACGTGCGCCTGGCCTTTAAGTACTTTTTCATCAGAAAGGTGATGTTCATCAAATATGCGGTAGCCTACGTCATTATGCCCGGAGGATTCGGTACCCTTGATGAATTGTTCGAGGCATTGACGTTAATCCAGACAAAACGCATACGGTCCTTTCCAGTGGTTCTGTTTGACTCCACTTACTGGAATGGCCTGGTAGGTTGGCTCAAAAAAACGCTCCTCAAGAAAAAAACCATATCCGAACCAGACCTGAATATCTTTCAAGTTGTGGACAAGCCCGAAGAGCTTATAGAGATCATTACCAAGACGGTTGTGGTGTGAGGGCGCAAACAATAGATATCCGTTCGTTCGACTCGTACCTATCCCGTCATGCAGTAAGGCTGTCCGAGTCCCAAATTCGGCTTTTGGATCTCTTTCTAAACGAGCTCCTTGAGTGGAACAAAAGTTTTAACCTTGTAGGCCTTCGGAGCCGTCACCAAGTAGTAAGGCATCTGGTTCTCGATTCCTTGATCTGCGCTGCCCAGCTTCCCGAAAAGGGGCAGCTGCTTGACGTGGGCTCAGGCAGTGGCTTCCCTGCCCTACCAATAAAAATCTATAGACCTGACTTGGACCTAGTGCTACTGGAACCAAACAGAAAAAAGGCAAGCTTTCTTAAACACCTCAAACGGACCCTGTCCCTGGAAGGGTTTCGTGTTCTAAGGAAAAGGCTGGAGGCCCATGTGCGATCATCTAAACACCCATACCATTGCGTTACTTCCCGGGCAGCCATGCCTGCACAAAAGCTCCTCAGCTCATGTGCTCCTATCCTGGCTCCTGGAGGATTAATTTTCCTCTTTTTGGGAAAAGACGCGAAAGTGATCCTGGAGAGAAGTTCAAAAGAAATAGCGCAGGCCCGACTCGCAATCTATCGTCTTCAGGCCTATCAGCTCCCGGCAATGGCGCAACCCCGTTTTATCGCCATCCTAAAAAAGACAACTGACGAGGCTCTTACTTCCTCAATGCCCTCATGATAGTTGCTAACTGCAGGTTGATATATCTATCAAGGGTCAATCTTCTCTTAAAATGCCATCTTTTCAAGACCCACATATGTGCCATCATGAGGATGTTATATGCCATCAGGTCGACATCCACCTCTTGGAAGACCCCCCGTTGTATGCCTTCCTTGATAATCTCCCCAAAAATATTACTCACATCCACTTCCAGTTGCATAATTTTGGACCTCGAGGCCTTATCAAGGGAACTGGATTTTTGATAAATGAGCAAGGCCTTCTCTCTCTGTTGATCTACCACTCGAAAATACAGCACCAATGCAATAGCCAGTTTCTCTTCAGGATCTTCTATTCCCTTTATTTGAGGCAAAAGACTCTCCTGAAAGATGTTCAGGAAGTCCTCCATGATCATTCTCATAATTTCGGACTTATTTTTTACATACTGATAGGCCACAGGGAGGGTTACACCAGCCTCCTCGGCTATTTCCTGAATGGCCGTGGCCCTGAAGCCCTTTCTGGCATAGAGGGCACTTGCTGCATCGATAATCCGACGCCTCACCTTATCCTTAGAAGCAATTTGATCCAGAACCGTAAGCCTAAGCTTGGCATTTACCATTTCTGTTCCTCTTTTTTCCTTGGAGCAATGGGGCGGGGCACTTGCCCGGGGAATCTTCCGCTCCACACTATTCTTTCAAATACTTAAATGAGACGTTCACCCTGGCCCTATAGGAAGAAACTTTTCCATTATCAATGGTCATATCAAGCCTTGTAATTTCGGCAATTCTAAGATCTTTTAGGCTTTCAGAAGCCGTTTCAATTGCATTCTTGGCCGCATCTTCCCATGACGTTTCACTCGTGCCCACCAACTCAATGATCTTGTACGTGCTTCCCATGGAAACCTCCTTAAAGTCATAAGGTTAAATAAAACATACAGCCAGCCTAATACCTTCTCACCTCCTTTCTTCACCACTTATGTTATTCTTCGCTCCTTCTTCCTACCTGTTCCCACTGGAAGGCAAAGGAGAAGTAAATTCATGGGTGGGCACTAACCGGCACTAAAAGTTCTTTATCCTTTTTTCTTGATTATATTTTGCACAACCATAAAGTCAAGCGGTACTTTCCAGGCAAAAAGCACTTCACCTAAAAAAACAGGGCATGCATTCCTTTCCCTAACCATAAAGGACAAAAAAAAGAACTCTCAGAAAGAAGAATTGCCTGATTAGAATTAAGGGACATAACTATGCCCATAGCATAAACTACACTATTAATCTTTGATCAATCACACATATTTTCTTGACTCTCACGCATTTGTTGCTTATTATAACGTGCGAAGGGCAATATTATTAACCATAAATCAAAGGAGTGCGTATGGCTACTGTTAAACAAATTCAGTACAGGTTGTTGCTTGCCAAGAAAACCCTGACAAGGCTTAACAAAGACATTAAGGCCACCACAAGTAAGATTAAGAAATTAGAAAGCCAGCTAAAAAAGGCCAAGGCAGCTGAAAAGGCCGCCAAGGCAAAAAAGGCAAGGAAACCAAGAAAGGCGAAAAAGCCTACCAAGAGGACATCACGCAAAAAATAAATAATAATTGATGGGCCTCTTGACTTTACCCTTCTCCATCACCGGCCACACCTGGGGACTGGGGCCCGAGAGGGAGTAGTCCCCAGAGGTGGAGTTGTCTCTCCATCCTGTCACGGTGAGTGCCGGGCCAATAGTATCGGCCACAGGATGGGCAATATTTGAGTGCAGAGGCATTTTCATACAATACATAATCGGGCACTCTTGGGTGAACGGAATCCAGATCGGCCTTTGCAAGCAAAGTATTACACCTTAGGCATCGGGTAAACGGCAATGGAGGGGGTGATAAAAGCCCCTCGGCCTTCAGTTGGGCCAGTTGTTTCCCTACGTGATCAGAATGAATGTAGATCGCGGAGGGATAAGTATTTGTATGCTCTGCCTTGCGGGTCAGAAAGATTCTTCCCTCAGCCACATGGTGCTGGATTTCACTAGGCCGGTATCGGGATTGATATATGGTATCAAATCCCAATGCCCTAAGCCATTTGGCAAGTCTCCCCAACATTGAATCGGCAATGAAATTCATCCACACTCCCCTCTGCCTCGCCTGCCCCAAAACTATATGCATCATAAAGCACTTTTAGCTGCTATATTATCCCCTTAAGTATCCACTTATCAAGTCATTAAACCACTGAACTTCTGCTGCGGCACCGGTGGACTCGGCACGCGGTATCAAGAAGGCCCAAAAACACATTGACGAACTTCAAGGATTTGATGTAGACGTAATCAAGTTCCCAGACATACTTTTCAAAGACGCGGAAGCAAAGTGGACAAAATTGTCATCCAAGGTGGATCTCCTCTTGCTGGAGAGGTAAGAATCAGCGGGGCCAAAAATGCCGCCCTTCCCATTCTGGCCGCGAGCCTGCTTAGTGCTGGCACAAGTGTAATCCACAACGTGCCCGCCTTAAGGGACATTGACACCATTAAACGCATAATGAGCCGCTTGGGCATCAGCTTTGAGATTCAGGGCAATGGCCTTGCTGTGGGCTGTGAACAGATTACCCATCACGAGGCCCCATATGAACTGGTTAAGACCATGAGGGCCTCCATACTGCTATTGGGCCCCCTTCTTGCCCGTCATGGAAAGGCCAAAATTTCTCTGCCGGGTGGCTGTGCAATTGGTGCAAGGCCCATAAATCTCCACCTCAAGGGCCTTGCTGCCATGGGCGCGGAGATGTATCTGGATCATGGGTACATCCATGCTGAAGCCAAGAAACTAAAAGGCACGGAAATCTTCCTAGACATTCCCACCGTAACAGGCACCGAGAATATCATGATGGCTGCTACCCTTGCCCAAGGGGTGACCATTATCAGGAACGCCGCCAAGGAACCCGAAGTACAGGACCTGGCCTCTTTTTTGCGTGCTATGGGGGCTTCCATCGACGGAGATGGGACCGATACCATCACCATTGAAGGTGTAAAAGAACTGCATGCCGCACATCACACGGTCATACCAGACAGAATTGAGGCTGGAACGTTTGTGATAGCTGCTGCAATGTGTGGCGGAGATGTAACCATAACGGGGTGTAGGTCCGAACATCTTACTGCTGTAATCGAAAAAGTGGAATCCGCCGGGGCCCGCATTACCTTCAAGGAAGACCGCATCTCTGTCCGCGGACCAGAAAAGATAGAAAGTGTGGACATAAAGACCATGCCTTACCCTGGTTTCCCGACGGACCTACAGGCCCAGTTCATGGCCTTCATGTGTATCGCGGATGGGTGGAGCATGATTCGGGAGACCATTTTTGAAAACCGCTTCATCCATGTAAGTGAATTAAGACGCCTGGGTGCTGAAATCGAGATAAATGGCGGGCAGGCATTGGTGAGAGGAAAGAAGGAACTGCTTGCAGCCCCGGTCATGGCAACGGACCTTCGGGCGAGTGCCTGTTTGGTCCTCGCAGGCCTGGTGGCAAGGGGGGGGCTCACCGAGGTTCACCGTATCTATCATCTGGACAGAGGATACGAGGCCCTCGAAAAAAAATTCCAAAAGCTGGGGGCCAGGATTTGGAGAGAAAAGGCCTAGCATGTTACACCGTCCCCTTATCCTGATCCTCTTATCTACCATAGGGGGCATCTTCTGGAACCATCATCTGTCACTTGACATTCATATTGCGACCCCTGTTCTTGGGGCAGGTATTACCCTGCTTATTATTGCCCACGTAAAATCCTCGGGAAGGATTGAATATATATCCCTGGCTCTCTTGTTTTTTGCAGTGGGCACCTTTATGTCACTGCCAAAAAAGCCAGATCCTTTTCTCCATTCCCTTTTGGTCCAACAAAAGAGGGTCGTTTTTGAAGGCACATTGCTTGAACCTGTTCACCTTCAAAAAGGAATAGGCCGCCTTAGTGTAATGGTGCAAAGGGTTATGGTAGAGTCCTGCCCCCGCTCCGTGAACTGGAAGGTGAGGGTCACAGTCTATGATAATGTGCCCTCGCTGCGGCCTGGTGAGAAGGTCCGTTTTGCTTCTATACCCAGAGGGTTTCACAATTTTTCCAATCCAGGCTGTTACGATTACGAAACGGCCATGAAATTGAAGGGCTTTGTCTTAGCAGCCTCGGTGTCCGACGGCAGACGCATTGTACCCATGGGAAAAGGCGTACTTCCTTGGCCTCGGGCCATGGTTGAATGGATCCGAAGACCCATCCGCCAATTTCTCAGGAATACCCTGAGCGACCAAGACATGGCGCTCTTTTCAGCCCTGGTTCTGGGAGAACGTCACCTAATCACCCAAGACATGCAAGAGGCCTTCTCCAGGACAGGCCTCAGCCACATCCTTGCTGTCTCGGGTCTACACATCGGCCTGGTGGCATGGTTTTCCTTTTTCATCATCAGAGGCCTCCTCTCCCTATCTTATCATCTAAACCTTTACACGGACATTCGAAAGGTGACAGCCCTGCTTACTTGTATTCCCATAGTAGCTTATGTGAGTCTTTCCGGGTATCAAATATCGGCTACACGCGCCATGATTATGGCCTTTGCCTTTCTTTGGTCTTTGATCCTAGGTCGAGAAAAGGAAATATGGTCAACCCTCTGCCTTTCAGCCCTTGTTATCCTCTCGATCCAGCCGGAGGCCATGTTTCAAATATCCTTTCAGCTTTCCTTTACAGCCGTTGTTGGCCTTGTCTGGCTCTGCCCTCCGGTGATGAGAAAGGTCTCTGCGTGGCTGGAGGAAAGACTCAGGGATGCCCCCCAGACGGTCAAGACATCTTGCCTCTACCTGGTCTCTCTCTTGCTCATTACAGCCGTGGCCACGTTCTTCCTTCTGCCCCTTACAACGTATTACTTTCACCGTATCTCACTTGTATCGCTCCCTGCCAATCTGGTTGCTGTACCCATACTAGGTCTGTGTGTTATCCCCTCAGGGCTTCTTAGTGCATTGCTCTGCCTTATGTGGCCGGACTTGGCCCGGGCCGCTCTTTTTCTGGGAACGGGCGGTATGCATGCTATCATGTGGATTGTGCGTGTGCTTGGGCAGATTCCCCATGCCAGCATATGGGTACCAACACCCAATACATTAGAAATGGGCATGTTCTATGGAGCAATTCTTTGCATGACCTTTATGTGGAAAAGCCCCTTGGCCAGAGTTGGCCTCCTGGCACTTTGTGTTGCCTTTGCGGCAGATGCAGCCTATTGGATCAACAGGGTCCATTTCAACAAAGAGCTCAGGGTCTCCTTCTTAAATGTGGGACAGGGCAATTGTGCATTGATCGAATTTCCCATGGGAAAGAAGATGATTATTGATGGAGGGGGCTTTTACCGGGACCAATTTGACGTGGGAAAAATGGTGGTGGCCCCCTTCCTATGGAGCCAAAAGATCTCCAAGATAGATTACATGGTCTTGACACACCCACAGGCCGACCACATGAATGGACTTCGATTTATAGCCAAGGTCTTCAATCCAGAGGCCTTTTGGTATAACGGCGACTGGGTGTCAGAGCCCAGCTTTTTGGACCTCATGGACATTATCACCAACAAGAACATTCCCATAGTCATCCCAGCAAGCAAAGGGAATGGGTACATAATAAGCGGCGTCTCTGTTAACATGATGCACCTTGTTTCCGAAGATTTCCCCTCGCCCCAGGCTGACACCCTGAACAACCGCTCTCTCCTTGTCAAACTTCGTTATGGGCCCTACAGTATCCTCTTTCCAGGGGACATTGAAAAGGGGGCAGAAAAGATCCTCGCTCAAAATGAAAAACACGGATTACGAAGCGATCTTCTCCTTTCACCCCACCATGGAAGCAGGTCCTCCAGCTCGGAAATCTTTTTGCAGGCAGTCAAACCACGGATCTGCGTGATCTCATGTCGAGGGCGCGGACGATTTGGTTTTCCTCACACGGAAACACTAAACCGCTTGAGCAAGTTGGGATGCCGCGTGTTCAGGACCGACCAACATGGTATGGTGCGATGCACCATCAAAGGAAACCTCCTGGAAATTGGAACCTTCTCAAGTGGATTCCGCCCCATTTACCGATTGACTTTTCCCAATTAACAAGGTAGCAATAATAATGATCTTTTTCAGACAGGGGACAGGAAAGAAGGACTTAGCCCTTGTGATCTCAAACAAAACCTGGCGGTTTTTCAGCATGCAATATCAAGGTAAAATAACTATAGAAACAGTAAAATATCCAAACAGCATTGCCCTCCTTTTGGGTAGGGAATACGGCTTTTTTTATTTTTATGGCCTCCTCTGCCCGTGGCCCGGGGGAGGGTGAGACGGTTTTCTAAAGACCGGTAATCAGGGGCCATGGGCGATGAAAAGCTCATGGCCCTTTTCTTTTGGGCCATAGGATTGGAAAGCAATCCTGCAAATGATTGCGAGGCCTTCGCCAGTTAGGGATCCATAAACTTCACTCAAAAAAGATTTGGTCTTGGAGGGTTTCATTATGTCCGGTCGTTGGCAACGCATTTATGAGAAAAAAAAGACATCAGTTAAGGAGGCCCTTAGGGCCGTAAGGCGCGGGGCAAAGGTATTCATTGGAACGGCCTGTGCAGAGCCCCAATACCTAGTAAAGGGCCTTATTGAAAGGGCCAACACCTTGCACGACGTTCAACTCCTGCACTTTGTAACCTTGGGTGATGCACCTTATACGGACAAACGTTTTGACACCCGTTTTCGGCACAACGCCTTCTTTGTGGGACCTAATACACGGGAGGCCATCAATGAGGCGCGTGCAGATTATACCCCGGTGTTCATTTCCGAGATACCCAGGTTGTTCCGTAAGGGCACCATTGCCCTGGATGTGGCCTTGGTACAAACCTCACCGCCTGACTCCCACGGATTTGTAAGCCTGGGTATCTCGGTGGACATTGTCAAAGCAGCAGTGGATAGCGCAAAAATCGTCATTGCCCAGGTGAACCGGTTTATGCCGTGGACCATGGGAGACAGCCTCATACCAGTGGAGGCCCTTGACTACATTGTAGAACATGACGAACCCCTGGCCGAATTTCAATACCCTGAGCCCAATGAGGTGGGGCATAAAATAGCAGCCAATGTGGCAAGACTCATACATGACGGCGATACCCTCCATATCGGCTACGGCCATATCCCATACGCGGTCCTCTCTCACATTCAGGACAAAAAGGACCTTGGCTTACATACGGAGGTCATCTCCGACGGATACATGGATCTTATTGAAAGGGGTATAGTCACTGGCGCACGCAAGACGCTCCACCCTGAGAGGGTAGTGTGCAGTTTTTGCATAGGGACAAGAAAGGTGTACGATTATGTAGACAATAACCCCAGGATCCTGTTCTATCCTGCAGAGTATGTATATAGTCCCCTGGTTATTGCGCAAAACGAGCAAATGGTCTCCATTGGCAGTGCCTTGGAGGTGGATTTAAGTGGGCAAATTTGCTCTGAGTCCAAGGGCTTTCATTTTTACAGTGGCATCGGTGGGAGGCTTGACTTTATCCGTGGTGCTGCCATGTCAAAGGGAGGCAAATCCATCATTGCCCTTCCCTCCACGACCCGAGATGGCACCCGATCCAGGATCAGGGCCCACTTGGAAGAAGGTGCTGGAGTTGTGGCCACAAGGGGGGATGTGCAATATGTGGTAACCGAGTACGGTATCACATACCTACACGGCAAGTCTATTCGCGAACGGGCCATGGCACTGATCAACATAGCTCATCCCAAGTTCCGCAAACAGCTTTTGGAGCAGGCCAAGGAACACGCCTATGTATATCCTGATCAACTCTTCATTCACACGGAGACCCATGCCTACCCCGAAGAAGAGGAGGCAAGGGCCCTTCTGGCCGATGGGACCGTGGTCACCATCAGGCCTATTAAACCAACGGACGAACCGCTGCTTCAGGACTTCTTCTATTCCCATTCGGATGAAACCGTGTACAGGCGTTATTTCAGGTCCGTAAGATCAATGCCCCACTCCAGGGCCCAAGCACTGGTTAACGTGGACTACAAGGACCATATGGCCTTTGTGGCCACCATAGGAGAGATAGGCTTTGAACGGATCATAGGGGTCGGCAGGTATGCGGCGGAAAAGGATCACCCTGGCATGGTGGAGGTTGCCTATACCGTACATGAGGACTATCAGAGGCTTGGCCTGGGGACTATTCTCCAGGAAAAACTGGAGGCCTATGCAAAAAAGAAGGGCTTTAAGGGCGCGGCAGGCTATCTTTTTGAGGACAACGTGGGCATGCTTAGGACCTTTGCAAAAAAAGGACAGTATAAGGGAGACATGATCGAAGAGGGGGTCATCCGAGTCTGGAGGTGGTTTGACGATGATAAAGGAAAATCACATTCTGATTCCGGGTAGCCTGCTTGCAAGAGGATCCGGATTGACACCATACTCTGGCCCTGCTACAAAATGAGAGCTTTTGGCAATCAGTCTTCAGCAACCGACCCGAGCGCTGCGCTTTCGGGTCATAAAAGAAACAGCCCTATATTCCTGCGCACCTTCTATGGTTGTCATTTCGACCCTGCCTGTCCGCCACAAATCATATAGGCGGACGAATCGGCAGGCAGGCGAAGGGAGAAATCTTAATGATAATAAGCTCAAAAAGATTTCTCGTCCCCGCCTGACCGTATGGCGGGCAGGGAAATGACATTTTTGCCATTGGTCATTTGATATTCATTTGGTATTTGACATTAAAATCGTGCTGTTTCTCAGGAGCTAAAGCGGTTAAAAAACAGTGTTAGGCTGAGGGCTGACCGCCCCATTCATAAGCCCCCGATTTATGGATGAAAGACAACTGTACTTAAAGAGCCAGCATGGGAAAGAAACCCCAAAGCATTTATATCTGTCAGGGATGTGGCTATCAGGCGCCCAAGTGGATGGGGCGCTGCCCTGACTGCGGGCAGTGGAACAGCCTGGTGGAAACAGTCATGCACCCCTCAAAAGGCCACAGGGAAAACATCTCCTGTGCTGAGCCCCAGGCCATCAATCAAATCATAATACATCCCGAAATACGCATCCAAACTGGTATTGCCGAGTTTGATCGGATCCTGGGCGGCGGGGTGGTATCTGGTTCTTTGGTCCTTATAGGGGGAGAACCGGGCATAGGTAAATCCACCCTTGTGCTCCAGGTGCTAAACCAGCTCGCTGAAAGGAGACTGAAGGCCCTGTACATCACTGGGGAAGAGTCCTTGCAGCAGATAAAAATGAGGGCTTCCCGACTGCAAATCTCCTCGGATCATCTTTACGTCCTCACCGCCACATGTATTGAAGACTGCTTCCGCAAAATAGAGGAACTCAAGCCAGACATTATGGCCGTTGACTCTATTCAAACCATGTACACCGAGGATCTGTCTTCAACCCCGGGTACGGTGGGACAAATCAGGGAAGTGAGCGCAAAGTTAATGGCCTTTGGTAAGACCTCCCAGACACCCATCTTCTTGATCGGCCATGTAACAAAAGAAGGTGCCATTGCTGGACCTAAGGTATTGGAACACCTGGTAGATACGGTCCTCTACTTTGAAGGAGACTCCAACCACATTTACCGAATACTGCGATCTGTGAAAAATCGCTATGGTTCCACCAATGAAATCGGGGTCTTTGAAATGCGTGACAAGGGCCTGGAGGAAGTTGGCAATCCCTCCCGCCTGTTCCTTCAAGAAAGACCGGAAGGGGCATCAGGATCCGTGGTCATACCATGCCTTGAGGGGACCAGACCCTTGCTCCTTGAGGTGCAGGCCCTGGTGGGGGCAAGTTCTTTTGGGGTACCTAGGAGAACATGTATAGGAATTGACCCCCATCGGGTCTCTCTTTTGGTGGCCATCCTTGGAAAACGTCTTGGACTGGAACTCGGGGACCAGGATATCTTTGTAAATGTCACCGGAGGGCTTAGACTGGAAGAGCCGGCATCAGACCTGGGGATCGTCTCCGCCCTTCTTTCCAGCTTCCTGAACCGACCAGTGGACATGGATATGGTGATCTTTGGGGAGGTTGGGCTGGCTGGTGAGGTTAGAGGCGTAAGCCAACCCGAACTCCGTATAAAAGAGGCTGCGCGATTGGGCTTCACTAAGTGTATTGTATCCAAGAACAGCCTTGCAAAGAGCCCCTCTGCCTTTGACATGGAAATACTGGAAGTAGGATCGGTTCAGGAACTCTACGAGAATCTTTTCATGGGGTCATCTTGAAGGATTCAAATGTGAACTCAGGATGTGGACAGTGTCGGCCTTTGCCTTGTAGAAGGCCTCGGGACCCTGATCCAGGCTGTTTGGCCCTAAGGAAGGGGGCCTTGTCCTTACCTCCACCACCTCTACGCCACTGGCTGTTGCAAGCTCACACTGCCACCTGTAGGATTCCTTCCGTGCAATATCCACCGCATGTATGTGGATATGCCATGGGGTAAGCCACCGTCTCAAAAAAAGCTCCCTCGGTTCGGAAAAACTGCCAGAGTCCATGAAATGGACAATCACCTTGTCCAGCTCTGTCAGTCGGCAAAGGGCCAAGACCGGCGCCTTATTTACCACACCACCATCCACAAAAAGGCAACCCCTATACCGTACAGGTCTAAAAAAACCCGGTACTGCCCCTGAAGCTGCAACCGCGTGCAAGAGATCCCCTTGGGTAAAGACCTCTTCCCGCATGAGGGACAGATTGGTGGCCACAATGGCAAGAGGCCAAGCACATTGCTCGAAGCTCCTCACCCGGAGTTGCCGCCCAAGCAACCTGTAAAACCTCTCTCCCTTCAGGTACCCCGTGTAGCCCCGAAAGAGTCTGAGGCAGGCAACCACTATCCTTGGCCATGGATCAGGATCCCAGAAATCCTCCTTTTTCAATCCAAAGAGGATCTCCTTTATCCTTTTGTCTTCCATGTCGCTGGCTGCCATGGCCCCCACAATGGCCCCCGAGCTTGCTCCTGCATAGGCCACAGGCCGCAGTCCCAGCTCACGGATACCTTCTAAAAACCCTGCGTGGGCAAAAAAACCAAAAAAACCCGATGAAAAGACAACCCCCACTCTGGTTGGAGATGATTTTTTCACTGCTACCATCTTACTGCCTCTACCACCCTGGCTGCTATGGCAAGACAAGATGTAAGCCCTGGGCTATCAATGCCCAACAGATGAACTCCGGCGGGCATCTTAGGATAACCAAGGATCACAAAATCCTCCACACCCTTGATCTCACAAGACAAGAAATCCATACCTCTTTCTGGGGTAATCTGTCCGTGCCTCTTGGAGTAAAAGGGAAAAATAACTCGACCACGGTTTGACGGGAATTGAGCCACCCATAGGGCTCAGGAAGCGGTAAGTAGCAGGATCCGGAATCCCTTTTGGGTCAGGAATTCTTCCAGTTCCCGCGGCAGTGTCAGTGAGGTGGCGAAAACCGCCCGCTTCTCAGCATCTGCAAAGACGATCCCCTGAATCTTCAACGTGATCTGCGGGCCTTGCCCACCCATAGCAGTTAAGGCATGCACCCCCTTATCAAAAGGAATACCTAGAAACGTTAGTGTATCCGCCACCACCTGGCTTGGGTCTGTGGTGCCGGCCAACTTCAAGACGCGAAACTCATGCTCAGTGAGAAAGGAGATGACGGTCGGCTCCAGACCCGTGAGATCAATGATGCTGTCCTGGCCTTTTGTCTTGAGAAAAAAATCGGCCTTAATCACGAGATTGAAATCGCTCTTTTCATTGCCCACTACGGGAATCTCCACATCTTCCCTGAACCGGTGCCCCGTGATCCGAAGCAGGGTCTTAACCAGATCCTTGGCATCTTTTCCAGCACGAATTTCTTCTACTGCACCTGGTTCAGCCATGGGGGCAGGTCGCACTTCGGGATAATCCACCACCTTGATGCCCAACCCTTCAAGAAACCTCTTTAAGGGCAAGGGAATGCCTTCCTGCTTCTCCTGCTCAGTAAGGTTCAGTACAACCATCCGAAAGCCATTTTCTAACGGCTTCTCAGAGCGCACCAAAACCCAGTCGCCGGATATGGACAGAGGGATTTTGTCCTCCACCTCGATGGGTTCACCCTGGCTTGCAACCCTTAGATAGCCAGCCAAGGAGAAGATTTCATCCAACAATGTTCTCAGGTCTTTCTGTCCGCTAATGTGGACCACCTTGTAATTACCCCAACTTGCCTCAATAAGCTTGGTGATCTTCTCAGGAAGCCTATCGTAGATATCAAGGATGACCCGCCGGCCGCTCAAAAACGCTATTACCGGAAAGGAAGAGGCCTTTAAATCAATCTGGCCCCCTGAGCGCAGAGGGATAAAGTGCTGTCCGGTGTCCACCCATTCCTCGCCAATATTGCGAAAAATGGTGCGGAGGGCCGGCACATAGGGGCTGGGAGCCTCTTTTTCCTCCGTGAGCGAGGCCTTCTTGGACAGTGGTTTCTCGACGGGTTTTCGCACCACCTGGGGTGAATAGATGGGCAACCGAATCTTTTGGCCAGGATAAATTTTGTTCAAGTCCTTGATCTCAGGGTTCAGTTTGCGCACAAGATTCAGATATTCATCATACAGTCTAGCAGGTGGAATATTGTATTTTCCAGTCACGACCTTTATCACACTGTCACCCGGCTGAACCGTATAATTTTCCAGCTTCACCCCCTTTAGCTCAGCCACGGAGGCCTTTACCTGGGCGGGTTGGGCCTTTTGTGTATACAGTCCCTTTACAGGGACTATCTTCAAGGGAATCAAGATCTTTTGGCCCGGATGGATGAGATCCAGATTCTGCAACGAACTGTTGAGTTCCTTCAAGGCGGAAAGCAATGCAGGCAAGTCTCTACGGGCCAATAGCCCCTTTTCTCGGAGAATCTGCCAAATATGTTCCCCCTCCACAACTCTGTGGGGTTCGGCCAGCACCTTTTTTTCACCCAGCTTGTGAATCTCTTGGGCAATCTGGGCCGTCTTTTGTAACGAAATGGTGTATGTCTTTTCCTCTTGGGCCATGGAGGAATGTACGCAAAACCATATTATCCCAAAAACAAGGCACAAAAGGGCTTGGAACCTGAGATACCTCCCCAATATCTCCATTTTCCGTACGTTTGTGCAAATTTTGCCCATCAAAAAACCACCAAGAATAAAAAGTAGTTACCCGATGCCCTTACAGCTTAAAGTCATTAGCACTCCTTGCCTACCCCTAAATATCCACCACATCCGCTTTACGGTGAACAAATACCTTCTCAAACGGCTGACTTTTTCGGACAACAAGCCATTTAAATATAACTAATAAAAATTTTGCTCAAATAATGTCAACCTATTTTATGGATACTACCTTCTGCTACTATATATTGGTGAGATTGAACATCCTATATACATTATATGGTATTATTTCTTTACATATTCCTCTGGATTTGCTAATCTTTTGCAATAGGTGGAATTTTTCCCTTAATCTGAATCCGCAAGGTATAATCGCACCAACGGGTTAGATAACACCCAAGGCATGTGATGAGACTCAAGAAACTTTCCATTCTGGGCTTCAAGTCCTTCATGGATAGGGTGCAAATCTCCTTTCCAGAGGGGATCAGTGGTATTGTGGGTCCCAATGGTTGTGGAAAAAGCAATATTGTGGACGCCATCCGTTGGTGTATGGGGGAGCAGAGCCCCAAAAAACTCCGAGGCCGGCAGATGGAGGATGTCATCTTCAGTGGTGCGGGTGGATACAAGCCCATGGGGATGGCCGAAGTGACCATTGTGCTGGACAATCCCGAAGCCGATATTCCCATAGGGACTCTGCAACACCCGGAGATCGCTGTAACCAGACGTCTGTACCGCTCCGGCGAAAGTGAATACTTGATCAATAATATGCCTTGCAGGCTGAAGGATATTCAAGAACTGTTTATGGATACAGGGCTGGGCAACCGAGCCTATTCCATGATCGGCCAAGGAATGATTGGCGCTATCTTGGAGCAACGGCCTGAAGAGACCCGGCTCATGTTGGAGGAAGCCGCAGGCATTACCAAGTACAGAAAAAAGGTGGAAGAATCCCAAAAAAAGATCGGCCTGACAGAAGCTAATCTCCAGCGGGTGGAGGACATTCTCGGAGAGGTCCAGCGCCAGATGCGATCCCTGAAAAGACAGGCATCCAAGGCAAGACGCTACAATGCCCTCTGTGATGACATCAAGGTCCTGGAACTGAAGTTATTTTCCAATTTATACCATGAGCTGGAGGCCCAGGCAGGGCTTCAAGAGGAGACTGTCCAGGGGCTCATTCAAGAGGAAGTCGCTCAATCGGCTGAAGTGGCCCGTTTGCAGGCCCAAATCCAGACACTGAGCATGGAATTGGAGGACAAAGACAAAAATCTGGCAAAACTTAGGGAGGCCTACCTTGCTAAAAAGGACAGGCTTCAGCGCAAGGAGTCCCAACTGGAGACCCTATCCCATGAGCTGAAGCTCCAAGAACAGATCCAAGCTCGGTTGAAAGAGGAAAAAAAGGATTGCGAACACAGGATCGCAACCTTGGGGACTGAGGAGGCGGAACTGCACACAGGGATCGAGAAAATTAAAGAGAAGCTTCAGGCCCTGGAGGGCGATATTTCAGCGCAAGAGAAAAGGGTACGTGGCCGGCGTCATAAGTTGGATCAGGTGAAGGAAGAATACGAGCAGATCCGAGAATCCCTAAGTACAACCAGGGAAAAGGAATCAGGTCTAGAGCATGAGTCAGGATATCTGGAAAGGCTGTTGGGTCAGATCACAGATGCCCAGAGGCGCTTAGAGGAGGAACTGGCCAACACACGAGCAAGAAAAGAGGAACTCACCAAGGCCTCGGAACGAAAGGCCAAACTCCGGGAAGCAGAGGCAGAAAGACTAAGGGAGATAGAAGAGGCCATTGCCTATGAATCTGCTCAGAACAAGCAGCATGAGGAGGAAAAGGAGGCAGTCGAGGCTCAATTGAAAAAGACCGAGGCAGAGCTGAACGCGCACCGATCCCGACTGACCTCCCTTAAGACCTTGGCCGAGAACTTCGAGGGTTATCAAATTGGTGTCAGGACCATCATGAAGGCCAAGGATCTGGAGCCTCGACAAAAGGGCCGAATTCTGGGACTGGTTGCAGATGTGATCGAGGTTGACCCCCGGTATGAACAAGCTGTTGAGGCAGTCCTGTCGGATAAGCTCCAATACATTATCGTCGAGTCCCATGAAGACGGCAAAAAGGCCATTAACTACCTCAAGACCAAGGCCAGGGGTAGAAGTAGTTTTGTGCCCATTAAGGAATTAAACGGAAATGGAACTCGCCCTTCCCGACAAGGGGCCTTTCCACGCCTTCAGGAATTGGTCTCGGCCCCGGAAGCGTTCAGGCCACTGGTTAATGCCCTGTTAGGGGATACGGTATTGGTGGAGAACCTGGATACTGCCATTGCGGCGTGGCATAGTAATGGCAAGAATCAATGTATGGTCACCCTGGATGGCGATATGGTGGATGAAAGGGGGATAATCAGCGGCGGTAAAGTGTTGCAAAGCTCACGAGGGTTGCTTGCCAGGAAACGAGAAATCGGGGAATTGGAAAAGGCGGTGGCCGCAGGCCAGCAGAAGGTAGAGACCCTACGACAAAAGTATGATGTCTTGCAAAAGGCACTTAGAAAAGGAAAAGGGCTTGTGGAGGCCCGGCTCGAAGATAAATGGGAGTGCCAGCAGCGTATTAACCAGATTGACAATGTCATATTTCGTTTGAGCCAAGAGCTGGACCAATGCGAAAGGTTGCAGGAGCGAATCCAAAAGGAATTGAAAACAAAGAAAACCGAGGAAAACCGCCACAGAACAAAACTGGAAGAGCTCAGCGAGCAACTCCGTCAATCCAAAACCCGGCGAGCCCACAAGGAACTCTATTTCCAGGAAAAGGAACGGGAACTAAGGGAATGCGAGGAAGAGCTGGAACAGGCCAGGGAACAGCTTGGTGCCATTCGGGCCGACTACCGCATCGTGGAGGAAGAGCAGCGAGGCCTTGTGAGGCAATTGCAACGGGTAAGATCTTACGTGGAAGAGACAAAGGAACGCCTTGAGAAAATCGATGCCGAAATCGAGACGTCCAAGAACAAGCAGATCCGCTATATGGAAGACAAAAAGGAAATAGGGGCCCTGTTGGAGGATTTGCGAGAGGATCTGGAGCTGGAGGCCGCAAAGGTGCAACGGGCGGAGCGGGACAGGCACCAATTGCAGGCCCGAATCAAGGAAGAAGAAGGCCGTCTGGAGCAAGCCCGCATCGTGCTCAGCGATCTCAAAGAGAAGATAAACAGGGCAAAGATGGAAGGCTCGGAAATCCGTATCAAAATGAATGGCCTCGTGGAAATGGCCCGGGAAAAGCACGATGTTGATCTGAAGACCATCTACAAGGACTACCTGGAGGAGGGCTTCTCAGAAGCAGAACTTCGGAAGGAGCTTGAACACAAAAAGGAATTGAGGCAAAGGCTTGGGGAGGTTAATCTGACGGCCATTAAGGAACACGAGGCCCTTAAAGAACGCTACGAGTTCATAAAAAACCAACGAGAAGATCTCATTGCCTCCATTGAGTCCCTGAGAAAGGCCATTCGGAAGATCAATCGCACTTCACTGGAAAAATTTCGAGAAACCTTTGACCTCGTGGACCAAAAGCTTAAGGTGGTCTTTCCTATCCTTTTCAATGGAGGGACTGCAGGCCTTAAGCTTACGGACGAAGCAAGGCCTTTGGACAGCGGCGTGCTCGTGGAGGTGCAGCCACCTGGAAAAAAGCTGAGTCATATGGGTTTGCTTTCTGGCGGGGAAAAGGCATTGGTGGCTATGGCCCTTCTTTTTTCCATTTACATGATCAAGCCGAGTCCATTTTGCCTCCTAGATGAAGTGGATGCCCCACTTGATGAGGCGAATATTGATCGGTTCAATGAACTCCTTAAAGAAATCAAAAAGTCCTCTCAAATTATACTTGTCACCCATAATAGAAAGACCATGGAAATAGCGGACCGGCTTTATGGGGTCACTATGGAGGAAGCGGGCATTTCCAAGATCGTCTCTGTTGACATCGCCCATCTAAAGGAAGAACCCCCACATCCAGAGTCTGTGGCTTGTTAGGCAGAACTCGACCGCCTTTTCGCTGGCCATATGCCGTGAACTACCGGAAAAATTCATGGTTATGACATGAAGGAGGTTATGGGAAGGAGTAGATGAAACTTTTTAGATCAAAAAACAAGCACCCTGAATCAGATGCAGATGCCTCACGCCAAAACGCGGGCACCAAAGAGGACAAAGGGCTCTTTACACGGCTCAGGGAGCGCCTTTCAAAGACTAGAACCAGTATCGCCGGAAGGTTAGACAGGCTCATCCTTGGAAAAAAGGAAATTACCCCAGAGCTGTTGGACGAGCTGGAAGAAATCCTGTTTACATCAGACCTGGGGGTGGAAACAACTCAAACCCTAATCGACATGGTACAGGAAAAGGTGGCCAGAAAATCGTTGAAGGACCCTGAAAAGCTAAAGGCCACACTGAAGGAACAGATCCTTAATTTCCTCCAAGCGCCTCAAGTAGAGCATCTAGTACCCGCACCCGGACAGCCCCTAGTCATTATGGTGGTGGGGGTCAATGGGGTTGGGAAGACAACCACCATTGGAAAGGCCGCCAGCCTTTTCAAAAAGGAAGGCAAAAGTGTAATGTTGGTGGCTGCTGATACCTTCAGGGCAGCCGCCATAGAGCAGTTGGAGATATGGGCCGAACGGGTTGGAGCTGATTTCATCAAACAGCACTCCGGGGCCGACCCCTCTGCTGTAGTCTTTGACGCCCTCACTGCAGCGCAGTCCCGGAAAACCGATGTGGTGCTGATTGATACTGCCGGTCGGCTTCACACCAAGAAGAACCTTATGGATGAGCTCCAAAAGGTCCGGAGGGTGGCGGGGAAAAAACTTCCTGGAGCACCGCATGAGACATGGCTGGTCCTGGATGCCACCACCGGCCAAAATGCCATTTCCCAGGCCCAGATGTTCCATGAGGCCTTGGGTGTCACAGACATAATCCTTACCAAATTGGATGGGACCGCAAAAGGAGCCATTGTGGTTGGCATCTCACACCAGCTAAAACTCCCAGTTAGATATATTGGAATTGGCGAAAAAATCGAAGACCTTCGTCCGTTTGATCCTGAAGAGCTTGTGCGAGCTATTTTTGACTAGAAAAAGACAAAGGCAAGAACCATGAAAAGTATCATGCAAAGGAAGATCTTGTGGGGCGAGCTGGATTCCCTTGGCATAGTGTTTTACCCGAGATACTATGAGTGGATGGATGCTGCAGGGCACCTTTTTTTCGATGCCATAAACCTAAATCTCGGCAGGCTAATGGAAGAAAGAAACATCCAGTTCCCGCTTATCCAAAGTGGCTGTAAACATAGAACACCTGGAAGGTATTATGACGACATTCAAATCATAACTGAACTGGCATCTCTTACCAAAAAAACCTTGGAACTACATCACCATATTGTTCGGTCCTGTGACAGTACCTTGCTCGTGGAAGGTTTTGAAAAGAGAATTTGTTTGGACATCTCTAATCCCCATCAATTCAGGGCAATAACCATCCCCCAAGATATATATACAGTGCTTGAGCAGGCAAGATAAGTAATCCATTGCCAAAAATCTCAGAGGGCTCTCATCCACTCAGGCCTGAGACCCACTTCCCCTTTTAAGGCCCTGTCTATAAGGTCGAGTGCCTGTTGCTTGCCCCTAGGAAGTCGGGCCTTAACAGGAAGGTAATTGGATGCATGGTTTGAGAAAAAGAGCCCCCGGCTAAGATTGGTATGGTAAAGCATCTCCCTCAGTTCCAACAGTAGGCCCCTTTCGTCGGGCATGGTGAATTTTCCATTCACGTAATCCTCATACAAAGGGGTGCCCGGGATTAACATCAGGGTAAGGGCACCCACATAGTCAGGGTCCATATCGCTGAGCAATTTACCTGTTGCCTTTGCATGAATCAATGACCTTTCTGTACCGGCTATTCCCAGCAAAACGGTTACAGAAAGTTTGATATCTGCCTCCTTGACCTTTCTACCCATCCGAATCAGGTTTTGGGCGCTGGTTCCCTTGTTGATCTTTTTCAGGGTCTCATCATCTCCTGTCTCCACACCCAAGTATAGGATGCCCAGCCCCTTTTCCCGCAATTCGCGAAGCTCCTCCAGAGATTTCATCCGAATGCTCTTGGAGTTGGCATAGGCCCCCACCCGTTTGACCCAAGGTAGGTACTCTTTTATCTGATCTAGGATCCATACCAGCCTCTTCTGTGGGATAATTAGGGCGTCGCCGTCCATAAGGAACACCCTGTCCTGGTTTCGCATATACTTGGAGGCAAACAGGATATCACTCAAAATTATGTCATTGTCCTTGATGCGGAAACGCTTATCCTTATATGTCCCGCAAAATGTGCACTTGTTGTGCGAACAGCCCAGTGTCACCTGAAGCAAGATGCTAAAGGCCTCGCTGGGAGGACGGATACATGTGCCCTCATAGTGCATGCCTTCACTTTCTACTGCACAATCCATTACCCCTTTTGTCACCTCCACCCTATGGGCTCATTTGCTGAAATGAGTACAAACTTAGGCCCTAGCTATTAACCAGTTGAGCCAAACTTATAAAAAAGATAGGCACCCTTTTAATAAAGTCAATTTCTTACCGCTCATGACCTGAATCTAAACCGCCCTGTGGAGCCACCTATATCAATCTCCTAAAATGTGGCCTGGCTCACTTTATGGGAACTGCCCTCATCTCCACTACCACGTGCCCCCAGCCTCCGCAGCCTACACCCACATCAAAACAACCGGTACGATTGAAAATCACCTCGTTCGGGTCCCGACCATTCATCAAATTTTCGAAAAAGACATTGATTAGGACCGTGAGGTTCGGCATCAAAAAGGCGCACACCCTCTCCGGTGACTCCCTGGTGAGCAGATTCCCAGTGGAATCAAAAACAAGCTTCTGACCCACCTTGTGGCCCGAATGGCAACCCTTTGATTCCACCACCTCGGCAATCAGCTTGAATCGACTTGCCTCCAAGGCATTCTTAAATAGTCGCTGGTATTTGGCATTCTGTTCTATGGCCTGGAACTCATCTTCGCTCAGGGCCAAGCGGCGCTTTATGATTTCGATCAGATCCCTTCTTTCCATGCTAAGACTTGTTTTTTTGTTCCTTCTTCTTGAGTTTCTTCTGCTGCCTCTTGCTCAATTCTTGTTTCTCTTCCTCTTTCTTCTTTTTCTTTGCCTTTTCTTTTTTAGGTTCCGAGGCCTTTTGGGCCTTTTTCCTGGCCATCTCCTCGTTCTTTCTTTCCTTTTCCTCAATGGCCCTGATCCTGGCTTGTGTTTCTCTGATCTTGGCCCTGATCTTTCTCACAACAGGATCAGAAGTTACCCTTTGGGGAGGCAGGCCGGAATCCGATAGGACCTTCAGCCGCTCCTCGAGTTTACCTTCCCAATAGGCCTTTTGATCCAATCTCGCTGCCTTACTCTTGGATGCCATTTCTTGCAAGCTCCTTTCCTAAACTGTCACTGCCTCTTAACTAACAGGGAACGCAGGGCGACGAGACATTCCCAAAGCAGGCCTGTTTTGTCCATACGCTTTGCGAGGGATTCCCCACCCTTGCGGGTGGGTCCCCTGTTTTGCCCCCGTAGCCCGCCTACCTGCTGCAGACAGGCGGGCAGGTTGCTTACAGCCATTTGACCTCGCTTTTTGAAATTTGGATTACTGCCACCCAGATACTATCCGCCCTGGTGCTGTAACGGGAGTTAATAGCATAATTCATATCCCCATTACAACTGGATAACAACTTGCATTCGTGCGGAAATACGATATTCTTAAACAAAATTAGCTTCCCCTTGGAGTCAATGCCTAACAAGAATCTAAAATAGAAGGAAAAAAGCAAAATGAGGCCGCGTTATATATCCCTTGACCCACTCCTCCCTTGGACCCAAATGCCAAGGCCTTTGCCCTTAGACCCCTTGTTTGGCCGATCCGCTCCCACAGAGGTGGAAATCGGATTTGGCTCCGGCGATTATCTTGTAAAGCTGGCCCTTGAGCACCCTGGAAAAAATTTTGTTGGCATTGAAACAGGATGGCTGTCCATCAAACACGCCCTCAGAAAACTGGCCCTTTCCGGGGTCCGAAATGTTCGCCTCCTCCAGGGTGACGCTCGGGTCCTTCTTAAAAGACTCTTTGAACAAAAATCTATTGGAGCCGTGTATTCCCTTTTTCCGTGCCCTTGGCCAAAAAAAAGACATATAAAGCACAGGCTCTTTGATCAGCCATTCTTAAGGCTCCTAAACAGCCGCCTCGGCGATGGAGGCACTGTGCTCATAGTCACAGATCATAAAGATTACTACCATTGGGTCTTGGAGCAGGCAGAGGGGAGCGGTTTTGTGGTGGATGCCGAGTTATGCCCGCCCCGATATTTTACCAAATATGAAAAAAAGTGGCTCGATCTAGGACAAAGCCGGTTTTTCCAGATCACTATGCGCAAGACTACCCATATGAGTATCCCTGTAGAGGAGGACATCACCTTGAAGACATATTGCATCCCACGTTTTGTTCCGGAATTCTTCCATCCCAAGGGCTGCCGAGATGGTGTGGTTGTAGAATTTAAGGAGACCCTTTATGACCCATTAAGGCAGAAGGCCATGGTCAGGGCACTTGTTGTGGAAGGGAATTATATACAAAATTTTTGGGTGGAGATCGCTAAGGAAGAGAAATGCTGGCGTATCCGGCTAGCAAAAGGCTGCGGTGTGGTTCCAACGGCAGGAGTCCAGCGGGCATTGGACCTCATATATCAGTCGGCACAGGCCACAAATGCCTAGTGGGTCTCCAATCCAGCCACATATTGTTTAAGAAGCTGATAATCCTTTTCCGAAATCTCACAAAATTTTACCCCCATGCCTGGAGGCTTATCAGAGGCTCCTCCTTCGCGTTTTCGGGCCCAAACCACCTCACACTGTATCTGAAGTGGCTCCTTCAGGCCAGGCAGTTGGAGTTTTAATAAAAATTGACGACCTGGGCGAAGGGGATTTTCCGTTTTAATGAACAGTCCTCCTGTACTTATGTTTCCCGTATACGCCCGAACAAAGGAATCACGATCCTTAAAGATCAGGCTGAGCGCCTTGGGTATCCTTGCCTCTGATCTGAGGGTATAGTCGCAAGCTCGGTCCAGCATCTTTTTGAACCTGTGGGTTATGGCCACAAGGATAGCCCTGAACTGACTTGACAGCTTGTTAAACTCCTCATCCAAGAACTCGCGATCAATAATTCCCAGGGTAGTCTCGCCTATGGCCCGTGCCGTAGCAGTACGACGGATGCCGCCTATGAATCCCAGCTCGCCAAACACGTCTCCTGGCTTGAGTATTTCTATAATGTACTTCTCTCCGCCCACATTCTTGGATATTTCCACTGATCCGGAAAGAATGATATATACCCAATCGCCCGAGCTTCCCTCCTTGAATATGATCTGCCCGTCCTGATAAGTCTCTTCAATAGCCACATTATACATATCTCACCCGTCCTAGGCCTCAAAGTCTATTCTCCCCAAGACACCCCTATATTGAACTCGGGCCCATTTCAAGAGAACTTTAGGAGAAAAACGGACGGAAAGCAAATGAATTCGTGATTGTAGTCCCCATCTTCAAGATAGGACGGCACTGTCAAGCCCTCCAAGGGCCCCTTGCGGCCAGGCCAGGGGATACTCATCCACTATCTGCTCATAATCATCAAACCAATAGGCTTGGGGGTTGCGTACCATAATAAGGAATCGACCACTATCCTCGTTCCTGGCAGCCCTATGGTACTTGAAAAACATGAGTTCTTCGGTTTTACCCACAATCTCTAGCTTGCCCGTGGCATGGGACATGACAAAACGGGCCCTCTTTGCCAGACCAGAGACCATGGCCTTTGCCTTTTCAAAGATCTCATAGCCCTCTTCAATAGGTACGGCATAGGTCCTGTTGCCTATGGCAGGCCTGCACTGGAACACATAGTATGGCGGAACCCCAGCAAAGGCCAGCGCGCGAAATAGCTCAGCCAACTGCTCGGGGTTATCATTCACCCCCCTAATCAAAGGGCACTGGTTAATCAGCACAGCCCCCACTGACTGAAGGAGGGCCACAGCCCTTGCCGCCTCAGGGGTAAATTCCCTTACATGAGAAAAATGGGTCACAATGTAAATTTTCCTTCCCATCTCATTGAACCGTTTTATCATTTCCAACAGTGATGGGTCCCTTGTGACCCGGAAAGGATTGAAAGAAAGGAGCTTTGTGCCAATCCTGACGATCCGAATATGGTCCACTGCAAAAAGGGCCTTGATAAATCGCTCCAGTTTCCCCGTGGAGAGCATCAAGGGATCTCCGCCGGTCAAAAGCACATTGGTAATTTCCTTATGGGACTGGATATAACCAAGGGCTGCAGGAAAGTCCCGTAATATGTCCGACTGTCTCCCCAAAAATAGCCGCTTGCGAAAGCAATACCTGCAGATACCTCCGCATACCTTGCTCACTAGGAGCAGAGCGGTTGAGTCGTATTTATGCTGGAGCCCCGGGAGCACGGTATACTGATCCTCCATTGAGGGATCAATATATCCCCAGTCATCCAGTTCTTTAGGGTCCGGAATAATAAGTCGCCGTATGGGATCAGAGGGATCGGTCCAGTCAATCAAACTGAGGTAATAGTTGTTAGAGCGAAATATATATTGTTGGGTGACCTCTTTTAAAGAGGCCTTTTCTGATTCTGGAATACCATCTAACCTATCAATATTACTTATATATTTTATCTCTCTCATAAATCACCTCCAAATACGGAATACCCCCTTTCCCGTTTTTCAGCATCAACAAAAAAGGATCCCTCAACCCAAGGGGGCTCTAGAGATGAGCAATGGACAGGGATGGGAATTAAAAAGGCAAGAAAGCTATGGCGGCTCAAGTGCCTTGGTCCTGGCCAGGTGATACTTGAACTTTGTCTTTACGCGATCTGGGAAGCAGAAGCAAAACATATAAATAGTTTACATAATTCATCACCTCTTGTCAAGGGAGGGCACTTTCCGGCAAATCCAGTACCTACTTATGACCGATATCTTGGAATCAAATCAACATCCCTCATCTTCTACAATCGTAAAACCACTTTCTTCCTGGGGTTTAACAGGTGCCGGATGCGCACTAGGCTGAGGTTGCCTTATCGCTTGTTCAGCGGTGGCCTTACGCATGGATATTACACTATCTGGATTTACAACGGCCAAGATGAGGCCCAGCGCCACAAGGACCGCTGTCGCGGCCAGCTTCACTTTCCTGGAGCCCGTTGGCAAGGTTTCAGGGTCACCGAACCTCTGTTCCACCTTCTCCACCAGCCAATAGGCAAAGATAGCCATCAAGCAAACCAAAAGGGCAACCAAGCCGGACTGGAGGCCAAGCACCTGGGAAAGGGTAACAACCCCCATCTGGCCGGAGGAGTAAAATTTCTCAAGCAGGGGAAACACTTCGCCAAATATGAATGAGCCAAGGACCATGCCAATAATAAAGATCAGGCCATCCAATCTGCCTGAGACTGTGGCCACAACAGAAGTTGTGGGACAATATCCACCCATTACAAACCCTATACCCAAAACCAGCCCGCCTACAATCTGGGGCCAGATGTATGTTGGTAAAATATATACCTTCGCCAAATCAATCCATCCGAACACGGAAAAATAAAGCAGGCCGAGCAAACACACCACAATGGCCGTGAACATCACCTTCAGCACAGCAAAATCCCTGAGATAAAAAATGGCCGTAAGTTTCCTGGGATTGCCGAACCCTGCCCGCTCCAGCAAGAACCCGAAACAAAAACCTATGAGGCCTGCCAGCTGAAGACTGTAAGCAAAATCAAACCAACCATATTTGTACAGGGGGCCCATTATAACCACTCCTTTCTAAAGAAATAGGCGGTTGCATAAGCTCCTGCAAAAATGCAGAACATAAACACCCAACTTCCAAAGGCCAGTTCAGAGGCACCGGTCAACGCCTGTCCGCTGGTACATCCCCTGGCCAGACGGGCCGCAAACCCCGATAATATGCCACCAAACAGGGCCAACCAAAGCCTGGCAGAAACCCCAACTGACGGCCCCCTGGCCACCTCGCCCGTAATCCGTCTGGAAATGAAGGCAGAAAACAGACCTCCCAATCCGGCACCCATGGTCAAAAAGACCAACCATGCCATAAGGGGCGAGCGCCCTCCGTAGAGGTATTTGGAAAAATAGGCATTGGCCTTGGCATGCCCCGGGGCCACTAAATGAACCGCAGCCGTTGATATCCTGGCAAATGTGGCCGATGAGCCCAGGCCCCTTCCCCTGGTGTAAAAGGTAAGCAGCAGAACAAGGCCAAGAAGGGCACCGATGAGATAGGGATTCGCATACCGTTCACTGTTCATTTGTCTACTCCTTTCCCCAAGGTTTCCTAAACTCCCTTCCACCAAAAAAACGGGCCTTCCCACCAAACAGAAAGGCAGATGGGCTTTTCTCCCTTTTCCTTCAATCAGATCAGCCCCGCCGCAGATAGACCACCGTGGCCCCCCATCCAGACGGGCCGTAGTCGTCATGATAATGGGCTACCATGGGCTGTTTATCAAGGATATGATGTACGGTGTTCCGCAGTACCCCTTTACCCTTACCGTGAATGATCCTCAGCTCCAGAATCCCCTTTTCCTGGCAAGCCATGATATAGTCCTTCAGCAAAGAGGCAACTTCCTCGGGCAAAAAGCTGTGAAGATCGAGCACACCATCTATGGGTATCTGTACAGGAGTTGTCATCTGTTTTTGTCAAAACTTGACCTTGGGGACCTCTTGCTTCTCCTTTGGCACCTGAAAGAAGGTCGCCTTTTCAAAACCAAACAGGGTGGCAATAATGTTTGTGGGAAAGGTTCTCAACTTGGTATTATAGACTCGGACTGCCTCATTGAATCGTCTACGCTCCACTGCAATCCTATTCTCTGTGCCCGCCAATTCGTCTTGAAGGCGTATGAAATTGGTATTGGCCTTCAGCTCCGGGTAGCGCTCCACAACAACCAGGAGCCGGGACAGGGCAGCCGAGAGCTCATTGTTGGCCCGTATCTTTTCAGGGATACTGGCTGCCCCGGCTACCTTGGATCTTGCCTCCGTAACCTTGATAAAGACCTCCTTTTCATGCTTGGCATATCCCTTTACTGTCTCCACATAATTGGGGATCAAATCATACCGGCGTTGAAGCTGGTTTTCCACCTGGGCCCATGCGGCCTTGACTTGCTCATCCATGCGAACAAGCGTGTTGTAGGTGCTTTTGACATAAAGAAAGGGTATCAACACCACCACAACCAGGATACCGATAACAATCCAAAGCGTCCTTTGACCTCTTCCCATATCAGACCTCCATTGCATCAACCTTTCTAGCCAGCTCCCTCACCTGCCTCAAATATCCCTTAAACAATTCCCTTATTTCTGCCCCTTTCAACTTAACCTCCTCTTCCCTTACATCCATCAAGGTCTCAAACAGGGTCTGGTCCAGGCCAAAGACCTGGCAGACCTTTCTGATCCTTTCTCTCCGGTCCAAGAGCACCTCATGACCTTGTAAGGCCAGGAGCCCCTCAAAGATGGCCATGAATGCGGTCAGGGAATAGGCGATGACCTGCATTAAGGCCTGGGGCTTTCCCTCTGTCTCCAGGAATGTCCTTCGAAGCAGGAGAAGCTTGCCCTTTATCTCCCGCTCGCACTGAAGCCGGAGCATCCTGGGATCAATTACCAGATCCTTAAGCAGATCTTTGCCATATACCAGAATGTAATGGTGTTGAAAATTCAGGTATTCAATGGGATAGACATCCACGGAGCTCTGAATATAGTCCTCTGTGAGGAAAAGGGGCGTGGCGATCTTTCGCTTTCGCCATTTGCCCATTTTTGGGAAGGCCCGATCCAACTGGTCAATCCCTGTATCTGAGAGCACGATCAAGAAATTGATGTCCGACTTGCCCGGCCGGTAGTGACCTTCGGCCGCACTGCCATACAAAATAATACTTACCAGATCTTCTCCAAAGACCTCCTTAGAATCGGAGATCACCTCTGGAAATATCTCTTTGGGATCCCTTGGCCCTTTTGGCATACAGCCTCCTTTCTAAAAGCTCCCACCAGCCCCACCCCCTCCACTCATACCTCCTCCAAAACCACCAAACCCGCCGCCAAAACTACCAAAGCCACCGCCACTGTAACGACCACCATATCCTCCACCACCCATGAGAAAGGGCAGGAAGAAGATCCATGAACCACCACGGCGTCGGGAAATGAACATTATTATGAGAAATATGACGATGATGGGTAGGGCCGAAATGCCGCGGCTGCGCCTTTTCGGCTCTCTTACAGGCACCTGCCCTGTTAACTGCACACCCTCATGTTTGGCTATGACCTGGGCCACTGCCACTGTGCCATTGAGAAGTCCAGGGCCAAATCGGTTTTTCTTAAGATAGAGGATCATATATCGATCCCTGATCTCCCCTACCAATCCATCGGGCAGGATACCTTCCACGCCATAGCCCGTCTCTATCCTCATCTTCCGTTCTTTCACGGTCACAAATATCAGCACGCCCTTGTCTTCACCCTTTTTGCCTATGCCCCATGCACTATAAAGGCGATTGACATAATCGTTATATTCAGCTCCACCGATCTCAGGCATGGTAACCACAACCACCGGGACCCCTGTCTTCTGAAGAAGTTCGGCTGTGATGGACCGGATCTTGGCCTCATATGAGGGTGGAATTACGCCTGCAAAATCATTGACCAGTCCTCTGGGCCTTGGGAAAGGAGTCTCCGCATGCCCCGCCAACACGGTAAGTAGGCCCAGGAGGGCCACCACCATAAATGCTGCTTTGATGCAAAACGCTGTGGGTTTTATTCTTGTGGCAATCACGTGAGGTTTTCCAGCTTGCCTCTTGACCTGAGTGTTTGGAAATCACAAAAATGAATGGTTATGGATATTATTTGTAAGCCAATGCAGTATAAGAAATCTTTTAACACACAAACCTGTCTGGAAGCAAGGTAAATGAGAGGTGTTCTCACTTGCTCCACCTATTGACTTTGGCCGGCAAATGGGATAGTTCAAAAAGTACATTTTTTCACATGCGAGGCTAACATGGAAGACATTCAAAACCATAGAGATTACAGGAACATAGATATTGACCAGGTAGGCGTGAAGGGGATCCGTTACCCCATTACCGTACGTGACAAGGACATGGGTGAGCAGCAGACCGTGGCAGAGATCAACATGTATGTAAACCTGCCAAGAACCTATAAGGGAACCCACATGAGCCGGTTTGTGGAAATCCTCAATGAGCATAACCGCCGTATATCCATCCAAAACTTTTCCAATATCCTGGAGGAAATGAAAAAGAGGCTAAATGCCGAGAGCGCTCACATGGAAATCACCTTTCCTTATTTTATCAGCAAGCCGGCTCCGGTCACTGGGGCAGAAGGACTCATGGAATACAAGTGCACATTCAAGGGGTCACTGAACAGCAATGGCAGTGACCTGGTGGCCATGATCCATGTCCCCATTTGCACCCTTTGTCCCTGCTCCAAGGAGATAAGCGACTTTGGGGCGCATAATCAACGGGGAGAGGTCCGACTTCAAGTGAGATTCAAGAAATTCGTATGGCTTGAGGACCTGATCAAACTGGTGGAAGAGTCTGCCTCCTGCGATGTATATTCAGTCCTAAAGCGGGAGGACGAAAAATTTGTAACCGAAAAGGCATATCAAAACCCCCGTTTTGTAGAAGACATTGTTAGAGAAATCGCCCTCAAGCTCAATAATGATCCCAACATTACCTGGTTCGCAGTAGAGTCGGAAAATTTCGAGTCCATCCATAATCATAACGCTTATGCCTATGTTGAAAAGCATAAGGAATAGAAAACGGAGGACCCATGGCCGAAGACCTAAAAAAGATGTATCGCACAGTGATGGATGACCATTTTCCCCCACAGATGACCATCTCCTTTGGGGACCAAGTGTTGGTCTACCAGAAACGATCGTGGAAGATTCCAGATGAAAAGACTGGAGAGCTCATTGAAAAGGGCCTCCGGTATGGGGAAAACCCGGGTCAGGAGGCAGCCCTTTACGAATTGGTCAATGGCAATTTGGTACTCGGGGAATGTGAATTTATTTCCCCTGGCCTAGGTCTGGTCTCTTCCCTCTCAGAGGAAGACATGATTCAGAGTGGCAAGCACCCAGGCAAGATCAATCTCACGGATGTGGACAATGCCCTTAATATTATGAGGTACCTGGTGTCCAGGCCCGCTGTGGTCATTGTGAAGCACAACAACCCCTGTGGTGTGGCCTATGGCCCTACCCTGGCAGAGGCCTATGACAGGGCCAACATGGCCGACCGTATTGCCGCCTTTGGGGGGTGCGCCCTCTTTAATCAGGCCATGGACAAGGATACGGCAGAGCTCGTCTCCCAAAACTACCTGGAGGTGGTAGCAGCCCCTGAATTTGAAGAGGGCACGGTTGACATCTTGACCAAAAGGCCAAACCTGAGGATTATCCGGGTACGAAGAATGGATCGGCTCTCAGAATACGCCACAATGCGCTTTGTGGATTTCAAGAGTCTTATTGATGGCGGCATCATTGTGCAGCAATCCCCTTTGAACCGCATCCAGTCGGCCAAGGATTTTACCCTGGCCAGAACCGAATACAAGGGAAAGACCTATGCCATTGAACGGGAACCAACGGAAAAGGAATTGGAGGATATGCTATTTGGATGGCAGGTGGAACAGGGGATCACCTCCAATTCCGTTATCTATGTGAAGAATGGCGTTACCGTGGGAATAGGAACTGGGGAGCAGGACCGAGTGGGCGTTGCAGAGATTGCCATCTTCAAGGCATATACAAAATACGCAGACGCCCTCTGCTTCAGGAAACACGGCATCCCTTATAAAAACCTGCAACTGGAGGTGGAAAAGGGAAAAAGGGACAAGGCCCTATTGGAGGAGATTGACCAAGAAACCCAAAGGAACAAAGGAGGTCTCATGGGGGCCTGTATGATCTCCGATGCCTTTTTTCCGTTTCGTGATGGTGTGGATGTGGCCATCCGCCAGGGAATTACAGCCGTGGTTCAGCCAGGGGGGTCGCTGCGGGATTTTGAGGTAATTGAGGCGTGTAATGAGGCGAACCCAAAGGTGACTATGGTCTTTACAGGCCAACGGGCCTTTAAACACTAAAACAGTGTAAGCTGTTGATGCCTCTTTGGTTTAGGCCTCCACCCCCGGCGGTCCAATTCTGCTTTTAAGGTATCCGGGATCTGGGCCAGAAAAGGGGAGGGGCCTGCTTGCAGGGTCCTTCCATTTATGCGTCGTCTTTTCGCCCATGATAAGATAAGCCTTGTCCCTGCACGGGTCATGCCCACATAAAAAAGCCTCCTTTCCTCCTCATCATCCCTTGTGCTATAGAGGTTGTAAGGGATAAGGCCGTTCTCACAGCCTGTGATAAACACCACTGGCCACTCCAGCCCCTTTGCAGCATGAAGGGTCATGAGGGCGATCCTGTCTCCCATCAGATAGTGGTGATCTATCCCCCGCTCAAGGGACAAAAAATCCAGAAATCCTACCATATCTCCTTCCCATTCTGCTGTAAGTGCCTCAAATCGCCGAAGGGCCTCCTCTGCATCGCCAGAGATATCTCCCAGCCCGTGAGCCTCAATGGCATTTACCACCAATCCATGAAGCCCGGTTTGTGCTGCCCCACTTTTCTGCTCAGGCCTTGTAATGTCATAGCAGCGTAACAGCTCCTCGTAGGCCTCAGCATAGTATGCACTATTAGGCGTGGATATGTGCTGGAGGAAACGCCAAATGAGGTCCACGGGAAAACGCTCAATGAGGGGGGATTCACCTGATCGTACAAAGGGAATTCCGCGACGTGCCAATGCCTCTTGTAGGGCATCGGCCTGGGCATTGAGTCGGTAAAGCACGGCAAAATCCCCAAAAGAAAGGGACTTGGCCTGCTCAAAAGAATCCACACGACCACTATCCAAGGAAAAGTAAGAGACCCCTCCCATTAGCCTTTCAATGGTTTCCACAATCATCTCCGCCTCTTCGGCTTCGCTTCCACATGGGGCCACAAAGATAGGATCACCCTCCCCTATTTGGGCCTCAAGGGGAATCTCTTTACCCATGACCGCTGCGGAAGAGGCCAGAATCTTCTGTGTGGAACGATAGTTTTGCCTGAGGGTCACTGTTACAGCACCGGGAAAGTCTTCTGTGAAACGGTAAAAATTTCCCACATCTGCCCCTCGGAAACCGTATATGGCCTGATCAGGATCCCCGATGGCAAAGAGGTTCACGTGGCCTGGCTCAACCAGCATCTTGAGGATCTGGACCTGGACAGGATTGGTATCCTGGTATTCATCCACAAATATCCAGGGAAACCTGGAAGCGTACTGTTTACGTATCCCCTCATTGCCCTGAAGCAACCTCAGGGCCTCTATCTCCAAATCATCCAAGTCCACCATGCCAAGCCCTTGTAACTGCTGCTGATAGGCCTCTAGCAGGCCTTCATCCACTTGGTAAGGGGCCTCTTTATCTTCATCAAACGCCCCCCTAAGCCTCCTCAGCTTATAGGCGTACAAGGCCCTACGGAACGTACTAAGGCCTATCCTCCGCCCCGGTGAGTGGGCAAGGGTGTTTTGACAAATGCGGATCGTATCGGTCTCTGCACACACCATGAGAGGGCGGGGAAGTTCTGTGTGCTCAATTTGGTCCTGAAGAAGATCAAGACAGAACCCATGAAAGGTGGAGATCTGGATCCAGGGGCTTCGGTCTTTACCAACAAGGTTCCCTACCCTGTCGGCCATCTCTTTTGCGGCCTTGCGGGTGAATGTGAGGGCCAAGATCTGATGGGGCTGTGCAGAGCCGGAACGCAAGAGATAGGCGATCCGGTGGGTAAGGGTCATGGTTTTGCCTGTACCTGGACCTGCCACCACCAACAAATGCCCCCCTTGATGGAGCACTGCCTCACGTTGCCCTGAGTTCAAGGGATCAACAATGGGGTCGCCCGAAGAAAAAGGTGAAGAGAGGGTATGGGGAGAGCTAAGATTTTGCCTTACAAGCTCCTTGACCTCCAATCTAGGTGAACGCTCCTCGGTTTCAGATTCAGGCAAGTGAAATAGGGTCATCTGCCCTGCAAGGGCTGCCCTTTCCTTATCCTGAAACAGGCCCACTCTGCCGTACTGACCGTCAAAGCCGGGCTCTAGGATGACACGGCCCTCCCGCATCCTCTTTATGGCCTCTTTGAGCAAAAAACCACCTGCTTCTTCAATGGCCTCTAAGGGAATTTCCATGAGGATTTGAAGTTCAGGGCTCAGGGTATTCAGCAGTTCTTCATACGCAGAAACCACCTTTTTTGCCGTGGGACCGCAGGCAAAAAGCTCGGAGAGGATCTCCGTCAAGGGAATCAGGCTCAGAAAGGCCTTGGAGAGAACCGGTTCTGTACGGTCTGCCAATTCATCCACCCTATGAAGCACACCCACCGTCAGCGGCTTTCCGCACTCTGGACAAAGCCCATTATGGGCACGGGTTTCGGCCGGCTCCAATCTCACGCCGCATTTCCGATGCCCGTCCAGGTGATACTTACCTTCTTCAGGGAAAAACTCAATTGTCCCCACAAACCCGTTTCCATCTGTCATGGCCCTTATCATGCTGGGATAGTCAAGTTGGGCATCGAACAGATTGGCCTCCCGACCCAACTTGGAAGGGGAGTGTGCATCTGAGTTGGAAACCAACAGGAATCCATCCAAGGCACTCCATCGCCGGTTCATGGGGGGATCTGATGAGAGCCCTGTTTCCAGTGCATGAATATGGCAAGACAGATCGCCAAAGCACTCTTCCAAATGGTCGAAGCCAGATTTGGAGCCAAACAGGGAAAACCACGGCGTCCAGATATGGGCAGGAATGAAAAATGCCCTTTCCTCTGTCTCCAGCACGATCTCCAAAAGATCCCGGGAATCCAGACCCAAGATGGGTCTTCCATCCGAGGTGATATTCCCAATGCGATCAAGATGTGCATTCAGACGCTCCACACTCTCCATATCCGGCATGAGCACCAGGTGATGAAGTTTCCGTGTCTTTCCATCTTTCTTGTAGATGCAGCTGATTTCTCCTGACAGAACAAAGCGGGTCGTGCCTTGGCAGGCCCTTGGCACCTTTTCACGAATGGCAGCCTCAAATTCGGGCCTTAGTCGGTAAAGGCCTGCTTCTGCCTCCATCAGCTTTTCACGCAATTCATTAAGCCATCCGGGATGGGTAATATCACCTGTCCCAATTACGGCAATGCCCTTTTTCTGGGCCCAAAGGGACAGGTATTCAGGGGTAAGATCCCTGGACGTGGCCCTGGAAAAATGGGAATGGACATGAAGGTCTGCTACAAATGCCATAGGAATAAAAAACACCATAAAGACTCTCATGTCAACCCGCCATGGGACCGATAACAAAATAAATAAAGATGGTCGTCTTCAGCAAGGAGTTGCTCAGTAAATGGGAATTTTGTCAAAAATCAGGCGGCATGCTGCCATTGCCAAGGGACATTTTGTTTCCATGTTCAAGGATGTGGATATCCCGCCCCTACCTGCGGCCGTCACCTGGCTCATCAGTGAATTGAATCAGGAAGAACCAGATGTTGACAGGCTCGTAAAACTTATCTCCTCGGAGACAGGCCTGGCCTCAAAGCTCATAAAGACGGCCAATTCCCCCCTCTTTCGACTTCGCAAACCCGCCACCAACGTCAGACATGTGGTTACTCTCCTGGGATTTCGTCAGGTGAAGTCCATTGTTCTCGCCTATGCCACCATGGAAGCTGTTCCTATTCCAAAAGGAGACTTATTTGATCATCAGGCATTTTGGACCGATTCGCTGCTTAAGGCCATTATTGCCCGTTCCTTATCCAAAAAGAGATTCATGAACTATATGGATGATGTCTTTACGGCCACGATCCTTGCTGATGTGGCCATTCCTGTGCTTTTGACTGCCTGGGGCGAGTACTATGCACCCATCATTGAGGAATGGAAAAACAGCCCAAGACGCCCCTCAGAGATTGAACGAGAACAATTCGGATGGGACCACGGACAGGCAGGCGCCTGGATCGTCAATTATTGGGGCTTTCCTGAAGAGATGATCTGCTATATCGGCGCCCACAATCTGTCCTGGGAGAGAATTGTGGATGCCGAGCTTCAAAACACCCTTGCACTCCCTATCAGTATCGGTTGTCTTTGTGCTAGTGTGCTCAAGCCTGATGTCGAGCGCATATGGCGCATGCTTGCAGAAGCTCACGATCGGCTATATCTTGAGACCCCTGAAGTACAACAAGGTATCCAAGATGCGAAGGAAACATTCCATGAGATCTTATCCCTGTTTGGCCTTTCACATGCAAAGGCCGAGTATCTTATGGACCAGATAGAAAACCTGGTAGAGGTGGAAAAGGATGGCGAACAACGTAGGGCCTTATGAGAAAGTAAGGCCTCAACAAAGCCTTCTTTTTCGAGTTGTGGCCTTTTTTTCCCGGCTGCAAATGGTCTATGTCATAAATCGCCTGGAAAATGCCCGGGTTGTTATCATCATCTTCGTATTAACCGCCGCCACAGCCGCCCTTGGGATCATAACAGTAGCTGCCTATCTGGCCAAGCTTCCTCTTTTGTTCTCGCCCCTGGCCCCATCTGCATTTATCTTATTTTATACCGCCATGGCTGTCACAGCGAGCCCGAGAAGCGTACTGCTCTCTCATGGCCTAGGTGTTGCCATAGGCATACTTAGTCTGAGGCTTTGCGTGCTGCTTTGGCCCCATTCCGGGTTGCTAGATCCCCAGGTCATGAACTGGCATCGCATTGTGGTAATAGCCATCTCCACCGGCGCTATGGCCGTCTTGATGATTCTCATGCGTTGCATACACCCCCCTGCAGCAGCCACCGCATTGATAGCAGCGCTGGGTTATTTTGCCACTCCTATCCAAATCCTGGGATTGCTGGCAGCGGTAGTCTTCCTTATTTTAGAAGCCCTTTTTTTATACGGCTACTAGGAGGAATTCCTTATCCCTTTTGGCGGTCCGATCCGAGGCTCATGAGGACATATCGGCCCCTGGTCAAGGGGATCAAAACAAAAGGGAATTTTTGGCAAGAGGTTGCGGCCAAGATTTTCAGGCAACGATCAATAGACCCTTAGTTTGGAACAATCATTTGGAAGGCCAAGAAGCACGGTGGGGGGCTTTTGTGAAGCCCTTGGGCCCATAATAATTACAGTCCCTCAATCTCATGTCGTATCACTGCCTTATCATAGGCAGCCATAATGTCCTTGTCCCTCAGTGTGCCCACCAGTTTTTTCCCGTTTTCCTCGGACACCACTGGCAGTTGGGATATGCCACTGTCACTCATCATCTGAAAGGCAGTTAAGATATTCTCATCAGGGGTGACTGTTACCAGATCAGTGGTGGCCACATCCCTAGCCACCACAAGATGGTGCAGGGCCTCTTCCTGCAACAGGGGCCTTACATCCCTAAACGAGATGATACCAGACAGATCACCGTTGCCATCGACCACGTGCAAATAGGACACATCCATCCTCTTAAAGGTATTGATGAGGTCAATGAGTTTCATGGATTCTCCCACCACTGGCACATCCCTTGTCATGAACTGTCCCACCTTAAGAGTGCGCAGGATATTTTGCTCCATACCCCCTGCAATGTCCACCCCCCTTCTTAGCAATTTGATGGTGTAAATGGAGCCCTTTTTGAATGACACGGTGATAATGGTGCTCAAGATGCAGGTGATCATCATGGGGAGGATAATCTTGTAATTGCCACTCATCTCAAAAATGATGAGTATAGCTGTGATGGGAGCATGGGTGGTTCCGGCCACAACCGCACCCATGCCCACAAGGGCATAGGCCCCTGGGGATGCAGGAATCCCGGGGAAAAGGCTGTTTGCAATCCACCCAAAAAAACCTCCTGTCATGGCCCCTATGAACAGGGAAGGCGCAAAAATCCCCCCTGAGCCCCCTGAGCCGAGGGTAATGGAGGTAGCGGCGATCTTGAGAAAAATGAGCAGGCACAGGAACAGTCCGGGCAGATTGTTGAGAAGCGCCTTGTTAATGGCCCCATAGCCCACCCCAAAGACGTGAGGCCATTTGGAAAGGACCAGGCCAAGGATGAGGCCTCCCAGGGCGGGCTTCAGCCATTCCGGGATAGGAAGCAGCTCAAAAAGATCCTCTGCCTTGTACAGTGTAATGATGAAAAGGAGGGCCACCAGACCCGCCATCACCCCTAGGAATGGGTAAATCCCGAATTCCCAAAGGGAATTCAATGTATACCCGGGTATGATAAAGGCGGGAAAATCCCCAAAATAATGCCTTGATATGGTGGTGGCTGTCACGGATGAAAGCACCACCGGTGAAAAAGAGGCCAGGCCGAAATCCCCCAAAAGCACCTCCAAGGCAAAAAGCACACCGGCAATGGGGGCATTGAAGGTTGCCGCAATCCCGGCTGCTGCCCCGCAGCCTACCATGGTTCTTTGGTGGACCCTGGCTATATCCAAGACCTGGGAAACCGTGGAGGCAAGGGAAGAACCGATTTGCACGATGGGGCCTTCACGCCCCACAGATCCACCCGAGCCTATACAAATGGCAGAGGCCAGTATTTTGACACCTGCCACCCGCTTTCGCATCCGACCGTCCCGCAAGGCAACGGCCTCCATAACCTCTGGTACACCATGGCCCTTTGCCTCCCTTGCCCCGAAATGGACAATCAGCCCCACAAGCAGGCCCCCAAGTGCCGGAATGACCACAATGGCAAAGGGTGGAAGGGTATGGGCAAAGTTCAAGATATCCTCTGTGCTACGGTAAAACACGTATTGAGCCATTTTTATGACAAACCGGAAAAGGACAGCCCCATACCCACTCAGCAGACCTATAATCGCAGCTATAATGAGGGTGTAAAGACGTTCATCAATACGATAGCGTCTGAGCTTTTGTGGGAGGCTGTGATGTGATCGATCAGGCATTGGGCAAAAGAGAATATGTTTTAGAGGGTGGATGTTTAGTATTTGAAAAGCAACTTAATACAATTCCTTTAAATTGAAAAGAATGATAATGTCATATAAAAATAGTGTTTATGGGGATGTGGGAGCAGGCCCAAAGATATCCTATAAGCAAATGGTTAAGCTCCGCCGGGGTGATGGCCACATGTACATAAAAGAAATGGGAGGTACATGAACAATCTGAGGCACCGAAACCCTTCACAGGACATGAGGTAAAGGCCCATCGGTCAAGGGCAGAGGCCCAGGCACACTCGAACCTCTTCATGCCTTCAGCGAACCATATTGTTGTCAATTGGGCCTTGGGACGGAAATAGTCGATGTGCCATCTGAAGGGCTTGGTCATCCTCAGGTGACGCCTCACTCTTGCAGCAAGTCCACCTGGCCCCAAGGCACTTCCCACATAAAGGTAAAAACCCTCCTTGAAATGGAAATTACCTAGTTTCCCGATCCTAATAGGTTCACCCTTTGCCAACCGAAACCCAAGAATATAGGCCCCTTTATTATCCGATATCTTGCCAGTGTGTATTATATCCATACGCCTCTTGTTCATCTGTGGCTATCCCTGGGGACAATCCTTTATTCCCCCGGCATGCAATTAATGCAAAACGCACATTAAAGGATTTGCAAAAAGACCCTGTAATGGTAAAATATTTTATAAACAGGTTATCATCATGCGTCCAGATAGAAAAAATTTATCTACCCTTCTCTTTGGGTATGCCAAAATGCCCATATAAGCCTCCGGTGGGGCAAAGCACCCTGCGCCGCTGGAGGAGCACACCAATCTTTGCCTATTTTTCACCCTGCTGCTAACCCTCTCAGCTTCTCTCCCAAGTGCCTTTTGTAAAAGAAATGGGGCAAAATCTGGGGAGCAGAAAGGAGGGCACATCATGTTTATCCAGCAAATGGATTTATTCCCTGGCATGGCTCGGGATTTTGTAAAAAGGGTACTGGATATCACTGCCCGTGAGACAATCCCTGAAGGAGCGGTGATATTCGGCCAAGGAGACCCTGCAGATTATTTTTATATCCTGCTAAAAGGTCGCATAAGGTTGACCATCGGAGAAGACGGCCATTCCGTATACGTGGTGAGCAAACCAGGTGAGGCCTTTGGATGGTCAAGCCTTTTGGGTCGTAAGTACTACTCCGCATCTGCCCAATGCATGGAAGAAACCAGGCTGTTGCGTATGGAAAAAACCAAGCTGCAAGAGATCTTGGACAAGGATCCCATTAACGGACTCATATTCTTTAAAAAACTTTCTGGCATCCTGGGTAACCGATTACTCCAGATCTACCAGATGATATCCTCTGCCCCCGAGGCGGACAGTTCTCGGTCATATGGTTCAGGTCAAACCATGCAACCCTCTGAACCGGATTAGAGGAAGGTTTACTAAAATGTGCCCGGCTGTTGAGGGTTAAAGGGGCATTGGAAATTCAATGGTTGATAAAGGGCTTAGAGCTTTAGAGGCAAGGACCTGTTTAATTGGATCTTTTCCAAATCCACCACCACGTCATAGGCAATAATCTCAACTCCATTTTCAAGGGCCCTTCGCAACTCTTTACCATAGGCAGGATCAATATGATCCGCAGGGGCGAAGCATTCTGCATCCATCCTCTGGGTCAGATAAAACATGACAGCCCTATGTCCCTTTTTCAGCTCTTCCTGAAGCTCCATTAGATGCCTCAGGCCACGAGTGGTAACAGCATCTGGAAAGAATGCCGTGGCATTTTCCACTAGGGTGCAATTCTTGACCTCCACATAACACAGCTCCTGGTCTCTTTGCAAAAGGATATCCACACGGGAGTGTGTGCCATAGGGGACCTCTGTGCGTAGATCTTCGTATCCTGCCAGCCCTTCAATGACCCCGGCCTGGATGGCCTTTTTCACAAGGCGATTGGGAATCAGCGTGTTGACACCTACCAGGGAGGTCCCCATATCAATCATTTCCCAGGTGTATTTCAAGCGGCGTTTGGGGCGATTCTGACGAGAAAGGTAGACCTTCTTACCAGGCCCCGAGCAGCCCCTCATGCTACCGGAATTGGGACAATGTGCAGTCACCATATGATGATTGCGGAGCTTAACATCCGCCATGAAGCGCTTGTACCGCTTAACGAGGGTTCCCTCTATAAGCTCCGGCCAATAAATGGCCACTCCCTCCCCTCTGGTCACCGTCATGACAATGCCTCTCGAAGGCCCGATGACCTTTGAATCCTTCTTGAGATAGCCCTGTCCAAGGTCTCCTCCGTGCACCAGATGGTTACCCTTTTCCTGGCCCTTGTAATGGCCGTATAAACCAGCTCCCGGGTGAGAATGGGCACGTCCATATCCGGTAGGATTACCAGGACCTCATCAAACTCCGAACCCTGGCTCTTGTGAATAGACATGGCATAGGCCGTCTCATGCTCTGGCAACCTTGAGGGATGATAGCTCCGCAGTGCACCATCTGGAGATCGAAAGGTTACCCTGAGCCTGACCTCGCCTTTGGCTGCCTCTGTTACGATGCCCACATCGCCATTGAAAATTCCCAATTCATAGTCATTCTTGGTCACCAAGATGGGTAGCCCCGGATATATCCCTCGGCCTGGAAGTATGAGCCCCTCTTTCCACAGGATTCGCTCCACCAGCCGGTTTAGGTTCAAGATACCGTACGGGCCTTGCCGAATGGCACAAAGGACACGAAAGGCCTCAAACCGATGGAACTGCTCCAGGGGATCAGTGCTTCTTAGAAAAGGTCCATAACCCTCAATAACGGGCCGGGCAAGGGCATTTGCCAGAAGCCCAGGGCTAGGTAAAGGCTGCCATTGAACATCATCCCATTGATGGCTTCTCAGTATATCTAGTACCTCACCGGCATCACCACGGTTTACTGCCCTAGCCAAGGTCCCGATTCCACTGTGCTCATCAAATCGGTAGTTCTTTTGTAGATGCACAACACAGTCTTGGATGCCAGGCACTTCGGAGCCATGTGTCAGGGTCAATATGGGCCCCCCCATAACTGTTTCATAGGCATTTTTCATATCTTTTGAAAATGTGTTTACTGTCCAATCACTGCAGATATCTCCCAGCACCGCCCCAGCTTCCACAGAGGCCAGTTGATCCTTATCCCCCAAAAGGATAACACGGGCATTAGGGTGAAGGGCCTCAAATAGCTTAGCCATAAGGGGTAAGTCAACCATGGAGGCCTCGTCAACCACCACAAGATCAATGGGTAGGGGATTCTCCCTGTTATGAATAAAGTAAGGGGTGCCCGATCGAGGGCCCAGGAGGCGATGAATGGTGCTTGCCTTAATGGGGATCCTCTTTTTGATTTCATCATTCGTAGGAAGGCCTCCACGCTGTTCCTTTACCGCCTCCTGTAGCCTGGCAGCAGCCTTTCCAGTAGGGGCTGCAAGGGCAATACGCAAATTTGCAGATTCGCTCAACTCAAGGGCCAGCCCCAGGATCTTGCACACCGTCGTGGTCTTTCCCGTGCCAGGCCCTCCTGAAATGACACAGATTCCCTTGGTAACCGAGACAAAGGCCGCAAAGGCCTGCCAGTCCATAGCCTCCGAGCCCTGCGATGGAAAGTAGCGCAGCAAGACCTTTCCCAAGGCCCCAGGGTCTGGGACCACAACAGCGCCCCGGCTTCTATGAAGCAGGTTCCTTGCAAGGGTATCCTCATATTCCCAGTAGCGGTAAAGGTAAAGCCTGTCCTGCTTATCCAAAATCAAAGGGGCAAACTGGCCTGGAGGACCAACCACTCCGCTTGCCATCAGTTCCTTGCGCCACCGTGGCAAGGGAGGACACCAACACAGAACATTGCCCAGGGGATCATAAAAGGCCCTGTTTTCTACGGACCGAAGATCAAGGCAAATATGTCCTTGCCCTGTTACATGACTGACTAGGGCTGCACCCAAGAAAAGCCCGTGGCTGGGCTCATCTGCCACTTCATTCATGAACTGGGCAAAGTGAATGGCTATGGCAGAAAAGAGGTCTGCCTGAAATATGGGATAATTGCGACTTGGTCGAATCATGTCTCTGCCAGTAAAGTCTTCCTTAATCGGCTCATCATTTGCGGTGAGGGAAAGGCACGGAAGATGCCATAGTCCCTGGACCGGCCTCTGTCCACACCCCTTAGGAAGATGTAGTATACCCCTCCAAAATGCTTTTCGTACCTATACCCTGGAAGCCTTGCCCGTAGATATCGATCAAGTGCCACGCAATAGATATGATATTGAAGTATATAGTAATGCCTTACCATGGCCTCCTTCATGGACCATTGATCATAATCTTCTACAGCCGGTCCCAAGAAATTGGACTTCCAGTCCACCAAATAATATTGATTCTCCCACTCAAAGACCAAATCTATGAAGCCCTTCATAAATCCCTTGCATGGGGCAAAATTCAGCCTTCCAATACGCTCGGGGATATCAGGGAAATCATCCCATGCGTAGTCCTCTTGAAATAGATCCTGAAGCATATCAGGTGAGATCTGGCCAAGAGGGAGATAGAATTCCAGCTCATTGAGCCGATGGGATCGGGAAATGCCGGATAATCTCAGATGCGGCCGCACTGGGTCCAGTTGGGCCTCAAGAACGTTTTCCACCATACGGCACACAGGATCTAACCAGACCTCCTCGTAACCATATTCCTCAAGCCTTTTTGCCACCAGGTCCCTATGAACCGCTCGGTCCTTTTGTGCAAAGTCAAGGTCTTCCATCACCTTGTGGAGAAAGGTTCCGGCCCTAGTGCCTCTGGGAAAGGATAGGATAGAGTCTTCTCCATAAGGCTCACCCCTCTCGGCAAATGGTTCTTCCACATTTCCCTCAAGTGTGACTTGATCATAGTCAGGTAATTCCACTGTGATGGGATGGTCCGAAATCAAGGATGAGAAGCTGGTTACCTTCCATTCCGATGGAACCCTGGCTTTAAATGCCCTGAGGGTAAAGGTTTCAAGCCCTTCTTCCACAGGCGCCACCTTCTCGCCTTTGGTGGGGGGAGGACAAACCACAATGCTATGCTCGCTTTGCTCAGCAAGCTCTTGGAGCTTTGCCTTTAGGCCTCTGCTTCCTGCCTCCTGAAACCGTTTCCTTGTCTCTTCCACCACATCTGTCCCATCGAAACCATCAGGGCCACAAAATAGATAGGCCAGGGCAGAGCTTTCCGTTTCGTTGATGTATCCCCAGGCCAGATAGCAGGCACAGCCAGCCCTGGTTACGGCCACGTAAAGCAGCCTGATATTCTCTGCCAAAAGCTCCCTGGCAGCCAGGTTCCTGTGTATTTCGAGATCCTCGGATCCAATATCCAAGACCAGGCTTCCCCTTGTATGGAATGTCACCTGAGTGTCTTTTGGCTCTGAACTCCCCCAGGAAAAGGGACAAAATACCACGGGAAATTCCAATCCCTTACTCTTGTGGATCGTGAGGATTTTTACTGCCTCTTCATCGCTTTCAAGTTTGAGCTGGTGTTCTTGGGACCTGGGGGTGTCAGGGTTCCTCTGTTGCGCGAGCCAACCCACCAGGCCGTGGATGCCCAGGTCCTGTTCCATTGACACCTTTTGAAGCAGTTCCGAAAGCTGAAGTAAATTGGTTATTTTTCTCTCCCCTCCCCGAAGTCCTAGGAGCCGTCGTCTGATTCCCTCCTGCTCCAACAGACACCGAAACATGGCCATGAAGCCCTCCCTTTCCCACACTAGCCGGTATTCCCTAAACCGAAGGAGTGTATTTTCCCAGGTGGAGTCATCTTCTGTGAGCCTTAGAAGTTCCAGGGCCGTCATGCCAAAGAGTTCTGTGGCCAGCGCGCCTCGTAAGATATTATCATTTTCCGGTGCTGCAATGGCCGAGAGGAGCTGTTGCATCTCCCAGGCCTCTTGAGTGTCAAAGACATTCTCACCTGTGTAAAGGACCGTGTGTATATTCAGATCCTGCAAGGTCCTCTGCACAAGGATTGCCTCATCATTGGTCCGAACCAGTACTGCGATGTGTTTTTCTTTCAAGGGTTCATCACCCAGGTGTGCCCGGTTGCAGCGACCGAGATTAATGAGGTTTGCCACTTCAAAGCCAACTGCATGGGCCAGCAGTGGCTTGGCCTGGCCCTTTGGAATAGGGCCTTGGCCCGATTGCACAGGCCCACTGTCCAGGTACCAAATCTGAAGGGGGGGCACCCTTGTACCATCGATTCGCAGGTCTTTCCGTTTCCTCCTTTGTGCAGGCGCAGCCTTGATATATGAAATCTCTTCAAAGACAAAAGGCCTTTTTTTGGGGGCAAAAAGGCTGTTAACCGCCTTGAGCAAACTTGGCTCAGAGCGCCAGTTGGTTGACAGGTTATACCTTTTCTGGACCTCCCTGGTGGCCTGCAGGTATGCGAAGATATCCGCACCCCTAAATCCATAGATAGCCTGCTTGGGATCCCCTATGAGGAAAAGAGGCCGGGATGCCTCGCCAAACAGGGCCTTGAAGATTTCATATTGGGCCGAGTCCGTATCATGGAACTCATCAATGAGTGCAGCCTTGAACTTTTTTCGCAACACACTGATTAGCCTTTTCCCCTGCCGCCCCCGCAAGGCCTCCCTTGTGGCCATAATAAGGTCTTGGTAGGTCTGTATGTTCTGTCTCTGTTTTTCCAGTCCCAGTCTATCTCTTGTGCCAATCATAAATTCAACGGCCAAGGAAAGCAGGTATTGGTCCATCTCTTCTCGCAGCAGGCTGGCCGACTCATGGAGCTCCTCTGCAAGGTCAAAGAATTCGTGGGCCGGAACTTCCTGGCCCTTTTTTACAGAGGACCGAATCTTTCGGGCCGTAAGTTTTTCGAACCTCCTGAAGGGCGGAAATATGGCCTTTTCCTGACCCATCCAGCGATCCATCTCTCCCACGAGCAACGATACCAGCTCCTCTCTTTTGCTACGGCCCCCTTCCTCAGGGCCCAAAGATCCATATACATTCGCATAAAGGGCCGGGGACATAAGGATTTCCTTTACCTGGTTTCTCCATATGGGCCAATGGGTCTTCATTTTGGAAAAGCACTCCCTAAAGCGGGAAAGATGGGAGAGTTCAGGAGTAAAGGGCCTTGGCAGGATGTTCAGATCCGGCCAGGTCACGACACTGTTAATCAAACGCATGAAATAGCTTGGGCTCAGCTTCTGGGACAATGCATAGCCAATGAGCTCAAGGGGTGCCTGGTAAAACTTGTCCCTCCAAAAGTCATATGTCAGTTGGCGATAGAGCTCCTGTTCTTCGGTGATGAGCCGGGTGTCAAAGGGCCGCCCTGTCTCAAACGCATGATCACTGAGCACGCGGGCGCAAAAACCATGGATCGTATAGATGGGCGCCTCGTCAAACTGCCGGAGTGCGACCCGTATCAGTGCAGCCTCAGCCTCCAAGGGTGCTGTTTTTTGCCTAAGGGCATTGAGAAAGGGATCTCCAGGCCTTTGTCCGGTAAATACCTGCCAGGCCTCCACGAGCCGACTTCGGATTCTTCCTTTGAGCTCTTCCGTAGCCGCTGTGGTGAAGGTGACCACAAGGATCTCTCCTATGGCGCACCTCTTTTCCAGAATGAGACGCACCACAAGGGAGGCGATGGTATGGGTCTTTCCAGTACCTGCACTTGCCTCTATCAGATTTGTCCCTTCCAGAGGACAATTGATGGGGTCAAGCTCTGTACACCTTTGTGTGCTCATAGCCTCTGTCTGCATGCCAACAAGGGTGAAAAGATATACTGGGATACCTCTGTGAAGGTCTCGTCCAGGGGGTTTGTATCTCCAAAACAAACTTTGAAATACTGGTCCTCAGATTCACCTCGACGGTAGGGGGACCCCTCCCAGAGCTTCCGGGCAGCACGTAACGCCACCTCCTCTGAGCCGTTTCTTTCTGCCAGGATGCGGGCATATTCAAGGGATGTATCGGGAAATAGGGGGATAGGGCTTTGCAGGCCGCGAAGATAAAGCATTATTATCTGCTCCAGATTCTCCTGGGCATCTTCTACGGGAGGATAGATCCACTGCTCGTCCCTGCCACAAAGGTAGCTTGTAAGGGTATTATCTCCGGACATATGGAGATTACCAATGAGATGGTGCAGCCAGAGCCTCAGATGATCCTTTGCCCTGACCCTGGCATATCTGTAATGAGCCAAGCCGGAAGGGAAAAACTCACCGATCCGGCCGAAGATATGGCAACCCCCCAAGTGGATATCCACATCCAAGAAGGAGGGTTCGGAAGCCTGCATAAGGGTATGGAGAGACTCTGAAAAGGACTCAATGGCACTTCTCCGTCTCTCATAGTCCACCACTCCCACGTTCCCATGGGGAAGCATGCCAGAGGCCCTGAACAAGGGATAGAGCCTTGAGAGGTCTTTTTTGGAAAGCCTTGCCTTGAGCATACGCTGATTCACCTGGTAGTCATCCAAGTGGCTTAGGGTGGCAGGTTCCTGGTCTGCGATGAGGGGAGCTTCCTGTTCCAGGCTCACTTTTAATCTTTCTTTAAGCAAAAACTTGACAGGGTTTGATAGGAATCTCTCAATGTTTTCAATGGGAATCTCTTTCCACTCTTGAGGGGCCTGCGGAAGATCCTGATCAAACAGACGAGGTCGGGCCTTGTTCGGAGACACGGCAGAGCGGGCGGCCTCCAGGTTCTCTTCAAAGTAGGTGAACAGGCCCGAGTCCTCCCTAAAATAAGCGGGGCTGAAGGGCTGCAATCTATGTGTTACCATAATATGATCCCGCAGTTCCTTGCCTGGGAGGTGAATGCTTCCTTCCAGATAGTCCAAAAGTTCGCTGACCACAGGCGAAGGAGGAATTGGAGAATTGTCAGTATCGCTTTGTCCAATATAACTGATAATGAGCCTGCGTCTTGCCGATACAATGGCCTCCAAGAAAAGATATCGGTCGTCGTTGCGGCGCGAGCGATCCCCCCTCCGGGGTTTTGAAGCCACCAGATCAAAGCCCAGCTCCTTTTCACGCCTTGGATAGGCGTCATGGTTCATTCCCAGCAGGTAGATCACCTCAAAGGGAATACTCCTCATGGGAAGGAGGGAACAAAAGGTCACGCCTTCACTCAGGAACCCACCACGAAGGCCAGCTTCTGCCAGTCGCTCCGACAGATAACTCTTGATAACCGAAAGGGGGATCAAACCACGGTATGACGAGGCCTGGGCCTCATCCTTCAGGCCCTCAATGATCCCCCTAAGTGTGCGATATTCATGCTCTGTCAACTCCTCGGGGCAAAATAGATCCTCCAGGGCCTGGGTTAGGCGATCATGCCATTGGAGTAAAGGAGCAGGTTGGCTCAACATGGATGCTGTACGGACCAGGATCTCAAATAGATCAAGGAAGTTGCCCAATGTAACGGATTCCTCACTTTCAATAGCATCATAGGGAAGGATTCCCTTGAACAGGCCTTCCTCTTTGCCAGGCAGGGCATAGCCCAGCAAAAGCCGCTCAATACCTGCCCGCCATGTGTTCTCTTTGCTCTCCGGAAGACCCAAGGCTGCCTTCATGGTTGCGTCAATGCCCCAGTAGATCCTTGTATCCATTACCCACTTCCTTATCAGGGCTAAGTCCTTTTCAGAAAAATGAAATTTCCTCTTAACAGGGGCCCGTTCTGCAAAGGAAAGCACTGCAGAGGCGGCAAATCGGCCTTCAGCAAGCTCCAGGAGCTGGACAAAGGCAGGGGCCAATTGCCCCCCTTGTCCGTAACTCCGGTCTGCTATGCTGTAAGGGATGGCTCGGTGGTCATTGCGCCGGCTTCCAAAAACGGCCTCTATAAATGGTGCATACTGGACGATATCTGGGGCCATAACCACAATGTCCTTGGGGGCAAGCCCCGAGTCTTCTTCAAACAAGGCCAGTAGATTGTCATAAAGGACCTCTATTTCCCTCAATCGGGAATGACAGGAATGGATCTGGATGGACCTATCCCTTTGGGAAATGGTAATCTTGCCCCCCTCGGCAGATGGCCGAGGCCGAAGATTCAGAATATTGGACTGAACCATGGCGAGCATGCTGGAAGTTCCTGGGTCCTCAAACAAGGTATGCTCTTGAGGATCAAACTCCAAGATAAGGGACAGGAAATCCCTGCCCAATTGCCCCATGGAGGCGAGTAGAGGATTCCCTGTCTCTAAGTGGAGCTTCTCGGGTGTGTCATATCTTACCCCCTCTTCCCTTACAATAAAATCCACCTGACGCTCCGAGACGATATCGAACCAATACTCCTTGCATGGGTTCATAACAAACAGATGAACGGGCACAAACCTTGATACCTGGTAAAAGATCTCCAGATGATATGGAGGCAATGAAGATATACCAAAGATAGAGAGTCTTTCCGGTAAGGAAGCCGGTGAAAAATCAGGCTCGTGCATTTGTTCATCCAAAATGGCCTTAAGGCGCGCCTTATGTAGGGGCTCCTTGCCTCGAGTGAGCTTACGCCACAAGACGGCCTGCCAATGCCTTCCCTGGCCCTTTTCCCACCGCAGCACCATGTCCGGCCGGAAAACGAGGTATTGATCAAAACAGGATGCAATGTGTTTGGAAAGCTGGTAAAGTTTTATCTCTCCTGCCTCTTCACCCAAATAATCCCTTATCTCATGGAACTCGGGCCGGCTGAGGCATTGGGGCAGGATGTCCATGATTCTCCAGGCAAGCACCGAGGGTTCATAGGAGGAATCTAGTTCCACACCCTTCCCAAGAGAGGAAAAAAGTATTCTGAGAACGGCATTGGGGAAAGGAAACTCGGTATTTGCGCACACACCCAGGCGCTGGGCCAACTGCATGCGTATCCACCGCTCCATGCCTCGGCTTTGAACCACAATCACCTCCTTTTCAAAAGGAGACGAAAAGGGTTGGGACACGATCTCAGCCAGGATATCGGCCAGTCGCTCGAGACGATTGCTCGTGTAAAGATAAAGTCCTGCCATAAGTGGGTTACCCTAAAAGCATTGATCTGAGGGAATGCTATGGTTTTATATCAAAAAACAAATATACATTCACGGCTTTTCAGGCCGCCCTACAGGGCGTGATTACTTTGCAGTGGATGGTTTTAGGGGTCTGCCCATCGTGGAAAATGTGGAGTTGGCAAGAAGGACTAAAGAGGAAAAGGAAAGTTATCGCAAAGGTGATACCTCAAAACCAAGTAAGGGACCCTAGTCCCCCATCTTGGCCAGGTAGTCATCCAATATGGTCTCTAGTCTCAGCTTATGCTTTGACTCCTCTTGGGCAAGCATCTCAAAAAGTCTTTTATGTCCCTCATCAAAGGCCCGCGAAGCAAAATCTGCATAGAACTTCTGGGCCTTTTCTTCTCGCTTCATGGCAAGCCGCAGCACATCTGCATAGGGCATTCCAGGTTGGTACTCCATATCCACCAAATAATCACTTCTTCTTAAATCAGGAATCTTCTCGGTCTTATACTGTTCCAGGCTGTCTTTAGTAAAATCCTTCAACATGGCTTCATGCTTGTGCTCCTCCTTGGCAAAGGACTCAAAGGTCTCTCTTGCCCCGGAGTACTGTTCCTGTTGTGCTGCTTCCTCATGAAAGGCTGCGGCCTCTCTTTCCTTCTCAATAGCATAAGTCATGATGTCGTCAAATGAAGCAAATGTCATGATCAACCTCCGTTTTTCGGTTCTCCCCTTGTCAAGGCCCTGGGTCACACCTCCTTAAGGGGATCCTTCACCACATAGAGAAGCATGAACTTGGCCTCCAGCTCTTTGATCATCTCCTGCAGTTGGTCTTCAGGGAGCTTTTTTATTCTGTAGAACACATGCCGATACCCTTCATCAGCCGTATCACTACTGCTTAGGATACTAACGATCTGTCCGTTGTACTGCCTAATGACATCGGCCACCTCCTTGATGCTTCCAGGGCGGTCCTCCAAGTTAAAGGCAAATTGTACCCCGCCCTGATATATCCCAGTAATGGATATCAACACCCTGAAAACATCACCCTGAGTAATGAGGCCAACTAGTTTGCCCTTGTCCGAGACAACAGGCAGCCCCGTGACCTTATATTCCAGCATCTTGACGGCAGCAACTTCCATTGTCTGATCCGGCCCGATGGTTATGGGCTCCCTCTTCATGACATCCCTGGCCTTAAGCTCCGCCAGCAGATAGTAAAGCTCTTGGGCCTTCATGGTGGTGCCCTTAGAGGGAGAAGCTTCCTTGATTTCCTGATCCGTAATCAGGCCCACCAGGTGGCCGTCGCGGGTCACCGGAATATGGCGGATATTGTTTTCCTCCAGCAGTTTAATCACATGAATAATGGGAGTGTCCTCTTCTACTGTGATTAGGTCAGAGCTCATCCAATTTTGAACTTGCATGCCAGATCCCTCATTTTGGATTTTTGTCCATTTCCCACTACCTCATGGACAATTTTACCTTGCATGAGGGCAGTTCATCAACAGGAAAAGTGACTTTTCCTATATCTATGACCTTTGTTGACAATGCCCAAAATTTTCACTTAAGGTAAGCGTTGCTCAATGGCGTTTTTCTATAGGATTGTCCTATGGACTCACTGGACAAAGAAATAGAAAAGATTCTAGGACCCAAGGGTCTCTTGGCAAAAAGCCTTGAAGGTTTTGAGCCGCGGCATTCCCAACTGGAAATGGCCCGTCTCATCGCAAAGGCACTGGAGTGCCAAATGAACGCGGTGGTGGAGGCAGGCACGGGCACCGGAAAGACCTTGGGGTATCTTGTTCCCATCTTGCTTAGCGGAAAAAAGGCGGTGATCTCTACGGGCACAAAGAATCTTCAGGAGCAGATCTATCACAAGGATATCCCCCTTCTTGCAGAGGCCACAGGGATGCACCCCGATGCCATGATGATGAAAGGGAGAAAAAACTACCTCTGCCTTCATCGCTATCATCAGGCCTTTTTGCAGCCATCCATGATTGTGGATAATCGAGAGCGTGTTCGAAAAAAACTTGAGGCATGGATAGGGAACACGGAATTCGCCGATAGATCAGAACTTTCTTGGATGCAAGAGGACGATCTCCTCTGGGATTCCCTCTCCTGTTCCTCAGACCAGTGCCTGGGATCAGAATGCCTCCACTTTGATGAGTGTTTTCTCAATAAACTGAAGAGGCGAGCTGCAGAGGCTAGACTCATCATTGTTAATCATCATCTGTTTTTTGCTGACCTGAAGGTGAAACAAAGCGGATTCGGAGAGATTATCCCGCGTTTTCAGGTGGCCCTTTTTGACGAGGCACATGATGTGGAAGAGACCGCTGTATCCTATTTTGGTGAAAGCCTGGGCACGCGCCAACTCATGGAATTTGCAGCCGACGTGGAAAAGGAGGCCTCTGTGCTCGGTAAAAAACAACAAACAGCATTGAAAACCTCCCTAGACCATGTGCGAGCAGGGGCCGAGCAGTTGAGAGCAGCCTTTCAGGGCAGGGAAGAAAAAGGAAGAATCGAGCAGGAATTGCTCGCCCTGTTACATGAAACAGTAGGACGTAAGGTCATGAACGGGCTCCAGACCATCGCCCAAAGACTGGAAGAAGAAAAGGGGGTATCTTTGGCCTTTCAAGGCCTTGTGCTCAGGGCAGAGGCATTGACTGAAAAGATAAATGAGATAATGAGAAAGCGTGACGACAATTGGCTCATATGGTATGAGCAGCGCAAAAGAACGCTTTCAATTCATGTCTCACCGTTGGACATATCCCAGCAGATGCAAAAGCACCTTTTCCATCGCATCAGGACCGTAATCTTTACCTCTGCAACCATCTCCACCAACGGAAACTTTGACTATATCCGGGCCCGGCTTGGATTTGATGAATACGCCCTTGAGGGCCTCTATCCATCGCATTTCGACTTTGCAAATCAGGCCCTGATGTATATTCCCAAAGACCTGCCCCTGCCCATGGAGCCAGGCTTTGCGGCCGCAGCAGCACAGAGGATCTCAGCCATCCTCCAGCGCAGCTCGGGCAGGGCCCTGGTGCTTTTTACAAGCCACCAGAATATGAACATGGTCTACGAGACCCTTATGGACACAGTCCCCTTTACATTGTATAAACAGGGCGATGCCCCCCGCTCAGATCTTCTCAACGCATTTCGACAGGACGTGCATTCAGTGCTTCTTGCCACAGGGGCATTCTGGCAAGGGGTGGACGTGCCAGGGGAATCACTGAGCTGCCTTATCGTGGACAAACTCCCCTTCGACTCACCGGGAGAGCCATTGGTAGCAGCACGGATCAAGGCCATCAAGGTCAAGGGAGGGAATCCGTTCTTGGACTATCAGGTGCCCTCTGCCATCATATCATTGCGGCAAGGGCTCGGCAGACTGATCAGAAAAAAGACAGATAAAGGTGTGATGGCCATTCTTGACAAGAGGATACTTACAACCAGATATGGGAAACTTTTCCTGCAAAGTCTACCTCCCATACCCATCACACATCAACTCAAGGACATCGAGGTGTTTTTTGAGGGGGCGATTTCTTTGTGAAAAGGTGTACCTAATGGCCTACAAAGACCTCAATACATTCATTGAACTCCTGGAAAGCAAAGGGGAACTGATCCGAATCAAAGAAGAGGTGAGCCCCCGACTGGAGATTACAGAAATAACGGACAGGGTCTCGAAACGCCAAGGGCCTGCCCTCCTTTTTGAAAATGTGCGTTCTCCATCAGGCCACCCTGTGGCCATAAACCTCTTTGGCTCCATGAGGCGGATCACCATGGCACTGGAGGTGGAGGATCTGGACGATCTGGCCACTGATGTGATGGCGTTTTTGGATGCCGAAAGGACCGAAGGGCTCCTGGAAAAGCTGAAGCTGCTCCCAAAGGTCAAAAGGATAGGGAGCATCTTTCCCAAAAAGGTAAAAAGGGCTCCTTGCCAGGAGGTTATCCTAAGAGACGATGAAGTGGACCTTACGGCCCTTCCCATTCTTACATGTTGGCCCCAGGACGCAGGGCCCTTTATAACCTTGCCCCTCGTGGCGACCCAGCACCCTGAAACCAGCAAAAGGAACCTGGGGATGTATCGGCTTCAGGTCTTTGATGGGAACACCACTGGTATGCACTGGCATGCCCACAAGGGTGGCGCGGAACACTACCGGGTGGCCGAAAGGATGGGGGTCAGGCTTCCTGTATCCGTGGCCATAGGCGCAGATCCGGCCTGCGTGTATGCCGCCACTGCCCCTCTTCCAGAGGATATGGATGAGTTCCTGCTTGCTGGATACCTGCGAAAAAGGCCTGTGGAGCTTGTCAAATGCCTCACAAATGACCTTTGTGTTCCGGCCAACGCCCAGTATGTACTGGAAGGGTACGTGAACCCGGGCGAACGCCGCACAGAAGGCCCTTTTGGAGACCACACGGGGTTCTATTCCCTGGCAGGTGAATTTCCCGTTTTTCACGTCACGTGCCTCACCATGAGGAAAGATCCTATCTACCACGCCACGGTAGTAGGGCGGCCTCCAATGGAAGATGCCTTCCTTGGCAAGGCCACGGAGAGGCTTTTTCTCCCCATCATCAAGAAACAACTGCCCGAAGTGGTGGATATGAATCTACTGATTGAAGGAGGTTTCCATAACCTGGTGTTCGTATCCATTGATAAACGCTATCCGGGTCATGCCCGCAAGGTCATGCATGCCCTTTGGGGTATGGGACAAATGATGTTTTCAAAGATGATCTTCGTGTTTGACAAGGAAGTGAATGTCCAGGATCTCTCAGAAGTGCTCTGGTACCTGGGAAACCACGTGGCTCCCAGAAGAGATATCCTGTTCACCGAGGGTCCTCTAGATGAGCTGGATCATTCGGCCGAAAGGCCCCTTTTTGGAAGCAAGATGGGCGTGGACTGCACACGCAAATGGCCGGAGGAGGGCTTTGACAGGCAGTGGCCCGATGTGATCCGAATGGATGAGGACGTGAAACAGAAGATAGACAAGATATGGCCCAAGCTGGGTATCAGGCTTTAGGAGAGATATACATTGTTACAGGGGCTCGTTCATATTCTTCGGATGATCAAGTTTGAGCATACCCTTTTCGCTCTTCCCCTGGCCTATGTGGGTGCCCTTATGGCTGCAAAAGGATGGCCCGGCTGGCACAATGCCCTTCTCATCCTGCTGGCCATGGGGGGTGCGAGAAGTGCGGCCATGTCCTTTAACCGTATCGTTGACCTGCCGTTTGACAAGGCAAACCCCCGAACCCGAAATCGGGAACTTCCCAGCGGCAGACTCTCCCGGGGCGCGGTGATGGCCTTTCTATGGATCTCTTGTGCCATATTTTTTCTGTCTGCCTGGGCCCTGGGCCCATGGTGCTTTTACCTGTCGCCCGTGGCTCTAGTAGTCATCCTTGGCTACTCCTATACCAAACGCTTTACATGGGCATGCCACATTTTCCTGGGGCTAGCCCTGTCCCTTGCTCCCCTGGGCGGCTACCTGGCAGTAGCAGGATCTCTTGATTGGGCTGTTGTGGTCCTTGCACTTGGCGTGCTGTTTTGGGTAGCAGGATTTGACCTCATCTATGCATGTCAAGACATTGAGTTCGATCGGAAAGTTGGGCTGCAGTCCATCCCGGCCAAAATGGGTGCGCAAAGGGCCCTTTGGCTCTCCGGCCTGTTCCACGCCCTCTGTGTTATTCTTTTTGTCCTGGCCGGCTGGATGTCCCGCATGCCTTGGCCCTACTTTGCGGGCACGGCCTTGGTGGGAGGACTCCTTATCTGGGAGCATCGGATCGTCTTTGGGGTCAGGCTTGATCAGATAGACCTGGCCTTTTTCACCATAAATAGTTATGTAAGCGTGACGTTGCTGTGTGGGGTAGCTTTCTCTGCTTTGCTCCTGACCTGAGAGGCGGAGCCATGATTGAGCAGTGACTTACAAATTATTACACCTGTACGGCTCTTAAATACCAAATACATAATGTCAAATGACAAATTAGAGCTTTCTTCTAATTTGACATCCTTTTGGCATTTGGGGTTTGTCATTTGTCATTTGGTCATACCCTTAATATTCTTTGAGTCAGAAAAATTGAACCTTGTGTGCTCAAAAGACCAAAATATGAAAAGGAACTCAGATCATGCCACCAAAACCTTGGAAAATCATCAATAGTAAACGGGACACCTCGTTTCGTGTTTTCAGTCTGAGGACCGATACGGCCCGATCCCCTCGTAACGGGACAGTCTACGACTTCTACATCTTGGAGTCCAATCCATGGGTAAATGTAATTCCTGTCACGGAGGATGAGCAGGTGATCCTGGTGAGGCAATACCGTCATGGCATTCGAGACCTCACTCTGGAGATTCCTGGCGGTCTTGTGGATGAGGGCGACACACCAGAGGAGGCGGCTTGGAGGGAGCTGGCAGAAGAGACCGGTTACACGGCCAGGGAGATGATCCCCCTCGGCTTTGTGCACCCCAATCCTGCTATTCAAAACAACAAATGCTACACCTTCTTGGCCAAAAATGCATATCGGGCAGGCGAACAACACCAGGACAGTGCCGAGGATATTGAGGTGGTGGTGCATCACTTGCGCGACATTCCGGATCTGATCCGCCACGAAGCCATTACCCATTCCCTGGTTATTGTGGCATTCTACCGCTATTTCATGGAGTTCCGAGGCCAAAAGCTATAAGATAATGCCTTAGACTGACTGCTGATGGCTTAGTGCCCCATCCAGCCTGCCTGCTGCAGGCCCGCCTATGGTCTGTGGCGGGCGGGCAGGAAATCTTCGATTTCTGGATGGATGCCAACTGGGAAAAAGGCCTTTGAAAATGAATATCGTGCTCATAGGCTACCGATGCAGCGGCAAAACCACCCTGGGCCGTCTGGTGGCACATAGGCTGGGCATGGAATTTGTGGACACGGATCGGCTGGTGGAAAACCATGCAGGGCTGTCCATCGAGGAGATGATTCCAAGGGAGGGCTGGGGATATTTTAGGCAGATGGAAAAGGCTGTCATCACCGAACTCTCCCAACGAAAAGGTCTTGTTATTGCCACGGGGGGAGGAGTGGTTCTGGATGAAGGCAATGTGGAGCAGCTTAGGAAAAAGGGATGGCTTGTTTGGCTGCGCACCGGAGCTCACGTTATAAGGGAGCGGATGAGGCAACAATGGAGCCAGGGTAAAATCAGGCCCTCTCTTACTGGTGCGGGCTCACTGGAAGAAATAGAGACCATACTTAAGCAACGCAGCCCCCTTTATGAAAAAGCAGCCGATTTGGTCCTGGATGTGGATACCTTACCCATTGAAGATGCAACCGAGGCGCTTATTAGAGCATACTTGAATCATACAAAAGGATAATATGATGGCTGGAAATACCCTTGGTCAAATCTTTCGGATCACAACCTTTGGAGAGTCCCATGGCCCTGGCATAGGTATTGTTATTGACGGATGTCCCCCTAGGATCCCCCTGTCACCCCAAGATTTCACTCAAGAAATGGCCAGGCGGAGGCCCGGGCAAAGGCCTTCTGACTCCCCAAGAAAAGAGCAGGACCATGTGGAGATCCTTTCAGGAGTCTTTGAAGGGCTTACCACCGGCGCCCCTATATGCCTTTATATCAGCAACCGGGATGCAGACAGCAGCCCGTATAAGATACTGGGCCAAGTCTTTAGGCCCGGCCATGGGGATTACACCTACTTCAAAAAATACGGCCACTTTGACTTCAGGGGCGGGGGCAGGTATTCGGCCCGGGAGACAGCGGCCAGGGTTGCCGGCGGGGTGGTGGCCCAAAAGATCCTTGAACCCCAAGGGGTGAGTATCATGGGATACACCATGGAGCTGGGTGGAATTCGGGCCGTACACATGGACCTGCGAGCAGCCAAGGACGACCCCTTATGTTGCCCGGACCGGTCAGCATCGAAGCAAATGCAGGAGGCCCTGGATGAGGCCAAGAGACAAGGGGATTCCTTGGGAGGTATTGTTGAGGTGAAAGTGGTGGGCTGCCCCCCAGGGCTTGGTGAGCCGGTCTTTGATAAACTGGATGCAGATCTTGCAAAGGCCCTGTTCAGTGTGGGTACAGTCAAGGCAGTAGAAATTGGTGCAGGCTTTGGCGCGGCCAGGCTGAAGGGATCTGAAAACAACGACCCCATTGACCCCCGAGGATTCAGGACCAACAATGCAGGTGGTATCCTCGCTGGAATATCCAATGGGGACGATATTATACTCAGGGTGGCCATAAAGCCCATCCCCTCCATCAAAAAGGAGCAGGATACCATTGACAGGGAGGCCAAATCCCGAAAGATCACCCTTTCCGGCCGCCACGATGTCTCGGCAATACCTAGAATCATACCGGTACTGGAGGCCATGGTCAAAATCGTTCTGGCTGACCACTATCTCCGACATGAGGCACTTAAAAGATATGACTCCAAAAACACACCGTGACATGCTGTGTGTCTCCATCGTGGCACGGGACAATGAGGAAGTCCGGGAAAAGATGCTCAGGGCCTCCAGGTATGCGGATGTGCTGGAGCTACGGCTGGACCTTCTGGACCGTTTTGATCTTTCAGCACTGATTCAAGCCGCCCCCAGGCCCGTGATGGTGACCTATCGCTCCAAGAAAGAAGGGGGGCAAGGCAAGGCCCCTTACGCCACACGTCTCCGTTATGTGAAAGAGGCCATTTCATTGGGTGCCCGGTATGTGGATCTGGAATATTCCATGCCCTTGGAGTACCGCGCTGAAGTGATGAGAGCGCGTCAGCAGACCCAAGTCATTGTGTCCAAACATATCCTCAGCGGCACGCCCTCATCCAAGGCCCTCCGGGGGTGGGTGGAGAAACTGATTTCTACCGGAGCCGACATAATCAAGCTGGTGACAAGGGCCAAGGCTCCTGAAGACAACATCCGAATTCTAGAGGTGATCCCCATGGCGGCTCAGGTGGGCATACCCATAATTGCCTTTTGCATGGGGAGAGATGGCCGCATGAGCCGAGTGGCATCGCTCCTTGTGGGGGGATTTCTCACGTTTGCCTCATTAGGGCCTGAAGAAGAATCAGCCGAAGGGCAAATCCCTGTCCAAAATATGAGAAAGATCCTGGAGTTGATGGATGCACCCTATTGATGCACATACAAAGGTCTTTGCCCTCATCGGCCATCCCTTGGCCCACAGCCTCAGCCCCAGGATGCACAATGCCGCCTTCAGGGCTGCGGGCATCAATGCCGTGTATATGGCATTTGACACGGTGGCGTTGAAAGAGGCTGTTGCGGGCCTGAAGGCCCTTGGCGTCAGAGGTGCCAGTGTAACTCTTCCTTTCAAGAGGGAGGTAATGTCTTATCTTGACCAGATTGAGCCCATGGCCAAAGAGATAGGTGCGGTAAACACTCTGGTCAACGAAGGGGGGAAATTGGTGGGTTACAATACCGATGCCACAGGGGCCTTGCAGGCCATTGAAGAAGTAACCGACCCAGCAGGCGCCCAGTGCATGATCATTGGGGCGGGGGGAGCGGCTCGGGCCATTGGCTTTGCCCTGAAACATAAGGGCTGTACACTTACCATCATAAACCGCTCAAGGCAACGAGGCGAATCATTGGCCGCAGCCCTAGAGGCCGCGTATATCCCTCTGGATCAGTTAACCAGCGTGGAGATCAATATCTTAATCCAGACCACCCCTGTTGGCATGTATCCAGAGACGGACAAGCTGCCGGTGGATCCCCAAAAGATCCGAGCGGATGTGGTCATGGATATCATTTATAACCCTTGGAAAACGGAATTTCTCAGGCGATTCAGGGCCAAGGGAGCCAAGATCATCCCGGGCAGCCGAATGTTCCTTTACCAGGGAGCAGAGCAGTTCAGGCTCTGGACAGGACTTGAACCTCCTTTGGACGTAATGGAGGCCGCGATCACCCCTCAGCGTTTAGCTAAGAGCTGACGGCCGAAAGCTGATAGCTTCACTTTACTAAGAGCAACACCATCTCCTTGCAATCTCTGTATAGATCTCCACCGCCTCCTCTATCTTTGAAATGTAACAATACTCATCCGTTTTGTGGGCCATTTCCGCCTCTCCCGGCCCGAGGATGAGGGTTGGAGGGTTGCCCAGGGCAGGAGTAAGGACCGAGGCATCCGTGAAATAGGGTGCTGCGGCCGGGCCTTGGGAATGGCCGGTTATGGTCTCTACTATCTCAAAGACCTCCTGAACCCACGGATTTTGTGGGTCCGTAGCCACACTTGGAGCATGGTCAAGGAGCCTGACTTCTGTTTGCTCGCCCAATAAAGAACGCAGGGAAGCGAGAACCGTCTGGGGATCCTGGCCCGGTATAATGCGAATATCCACACCCATGGTGGCCTGGTCTGGAATGGAATTGATGTTGACACCCCCTGAGATGGTCCCAACATTTAGGGTAGGTTTTCCCAATAGTGGGTGGGCCGGAAGACCAAAATCCAGTTCCCGCAGTTTAAGGGCAGCTTCTGCTGCCTTGTAGATGGCGTTTTCCCCCAGCTCTGGCATGGAGGCATGGGCCGAGATTCCTTTGGTTTGCACTTCTAGGTGAATGGCCCCTCTGTGTCCAACTAAAGGCCGATTTGAAGTGGGCTCGCATACCACCATGGCTCCAGCTTTAGGTAGTGCCCCTGTAACTCCTGCTAGGTGTCGTGCCCCCTGACAAAAGGTTTCTTCACCGGCAGTGAAGACAAGACAAAGGCCAGCCTTAAGTGATGGCTCTTTGGCCAGACGTTGAGCCATTAGGATCATGGCAGCAAGACCAGATTTCATGTCCGAGGCTCCCCTTCCATAGATCCTGTCACCATCCACCTCCCCTGCGAATGGATCATGCTGCCACGGGGCTTGTCCCAGCGGCACTGTATCCATATGCCCGCAGAAACAAATGGCAGGTTTTTCCGTCATGGGGCCCAAATAGGCCACAAGGGAGGCCCTATGCTCGGCAAATGCCGCTCGTTTATGTACAAATCCGTGCTTCTCCAGAATATTGCTGAGAAATGAGGCAGCCTGCGCCTCATTTCCAGGGGGATTGGTGGTATTGAGTGAGACGAGGCTCCGGGTGATATGCACCGTGTCACGGTCAGATGTCATGGATCAACCCCTAATCAAAGCAACACATAATTTAATAGTTTAACAAATCGATAGAAGACAAGGAACAAGAATTTTAAAGGCCTCTTCTGTTTAATCAAGCTATTCTCAAACTGAACCACAATATATAGCCATATGCTTTATATTTTAATACAATATATTGATTTTTAATAAATTAAGCATAATTAATAAAAAATTATTGACATATATAAAGACCTTTGTATCATATTACTGTAATTTTGCCCCTATTAAACGAATGCTGCTCAACGGCTCTGGAGAAAAAATTTCTATGTTGATGAGAAATAATAAGCTCAAGAGGAGTCTTAGCCAGTTTCTTCAAAGCCCGCCTAATCTGGTGTTGGCTCAGACCTTGCCTGTAGCACTTCTCCGCCCCTATATTCACGCCCTGGGATTTGCTTACTATCTAGTGAGGCGAAAAGAGCGAAAAGAGACATCTTCCACCATAATCAGCCGAGTAACCAACGGCTCAAACCAAATTCAAAAGTATTCACTTTTATACAACACCTATCGAAGTATATTCGAGCACTATCTTGAAAAAATTATAATTGCCACCCGTTCCCCCTCGGAGATGGCTGAATATCTCATAAGGCACTGCGAAATTGGTGACACAAGGTGGTTAGATCTGGTGGAAGTGGCAGGAAGAGGAGGGATATTAGCCACAGGCCACTTTGGTGCCTCAGAATTTATCCCTGTTCTTTTAGCCGTTAACGGTTATAAAGTAGCAGCCGTGACGGTTTACAAAAGCGACCGGCTTAGAGAAATCGCCCGGAGGCGAGCTGAATATTACAATATCTGGCTAATAGATGCTGGGCAAACGAGGAGCAGTTTCCTTGATTTCAGAAAAGCTATCGGAAATGGACGGATCCTGGTAGTCGCATTCGATGAAATAGAGCATTGGGTTCCAACCCGTAACTGCTGGATCAGGGTGCTGGGAGATATCTGCCCAGCAGATAGGGGACTTGATGTGCTTCAGCGTAGAACAGGAGCTCCTGCCTGCTTAGGCTTACTGCGAAGGACACCAAGGGGTAGTGCCAAGAAATATAGGTTGAGCCTTCACCCTCTTTCTAGATCTGAAGAAGGTCGCTCAATCTCCGCCTCTGGATGGGAAATCTTGGAAAGCTATATCCGTAATTATCCAGAGCAGTGGTATAAATGGAATAGTATAGCAAGAGACTTGGCCAATTATCGACTGAAAGAAACACCTAGAAACTCAAACGCCTGATCCTCCCAGAAAAAGGAAGTCAGTTCATTGCGGGCAGTTGGCTACATCGTCACATAAGTGCTCATCATGTTATCTGTTGAAATGGAAAAATTTCAGTGGTCCTCTGAAAATGCCTTTGTGTATTGATCAAGTTAATATTTACAGCCTCCTTGTTCCCCTTAAAATTGATTTGTCCATTTCTTATGAAACCATAAACGCCTCGAGACCTGTGGTGGTGGAAGTCGTTGCCAACAGGGCAGATATTAGGGGATACGGCGAGGGCCTTCCCGTGCAAGAAGTAACAGGGGAAACCCCAGAAATAGTAATACGTAATTTAATCCGTTTTGTAAAAAACCCCAATTTCCCTCGGGAAATATACCACGTAGACCAAATCTTTGCCTTCCTGGACTCCCTGCCAAAGGGCAAACAATTCCATGCTGCTATCTGTGCGATGGAATTAGCGCTGCTTGATGCCTTAGGAAAATATGAAGGAAAAAGCCTTACGGACTATTTTAGCCATGAATTTTGGACAAATAAGGTACGATATGGAGTCATCATTCCCATTCTTAAAGAAAAACAGCTGATCGGAATGTGCTCTGCCATAAAAGAAATGAAGCTAACGGACCTGAGAATAAAGATGGGCAATAGCCTCGATCAAAATGAGATGTGTGTTCGGCTGGTTCGCGAAATACTTTCAGAAAGATGCAATCTTCGTGCTGATGTCAACCGCGCTTGGGACCTTCATCTCGCTCGCCAGCACATATCCTTAATAAAGAACTATGGGATTCGGGTCATTGAAGAACCGATGCCACCAGGAGAGAAGGGCTTTCAAGAATTTGCAGCAAGCATGAAAGATATCGGAGTTACACTAATGGCATGCGAATCCGCGCCCTCCTTTGAGGACATTAAACGAATTGTCCAAGAAGGATATTTTGAAATGGTAAATGTTAGAGTAAGTCGAAGTGGTGGACTCCGAAAGGCGCTCAGAATTATCCATTATCTGAGAAACCACGGAATATCCTTTCAAATTGGCTGCTCTAGAGGAGAGACTGGAATCCTATCCGCTGCGGGGAGGGCCTTGGCCTTACTTTGTAAGGATGCCGTTTACGTGGACGGCTCATACGACGCCTTTCTCCTCAAAGAAAATATAACTACCGAGGATGTTTCCTTCGGCTTGGGGGGCGAAGCGGGTCCTTTGCTTGGTAATGGTCTGGGCGTAGAAGTGGAACCCGACAGAATAAGTAGCCTCTGCGTGAAATCTCACAGTATCTCCATATCGAGAGCTACTTAGCTTCAGGAATCACAGATTGTGGACTTCCTAGAGCCGTCTTCCAGGTAGAGAAATGTTCAAGCGGCAGAGATTCCTAAGCGGCTACGGGGCTAATTCTCGGGACATCTAAGAAGATTAAATTATGGTTGGTCGTCTCCTGTGCTCCAATCTACGGGTACTGAACTAGAGGTGCTTCAGTTAAATTCGCAGTACCAAAGACCTAACCCCTACCATGGCATAAAATTGACAAGGGAGACTTTGAGCTAAACAATGCTTCCATCCCTCGGAAAGTTTGCCAAAAACTTTGCCTTGAAGCTGTTAGAAAGAGGAAAAATCCCTGCCCTTACTTAGGGCGAGCATAAACCCAAAAGGCACTATTAGGATGTTCTCATAATCCCATTTCATAGGTTTTTGGATTGCCTGCCCCAATCCATCAGGATATTGCTCGCTATACATGTTGCAAATAACTTGACACATCTTCTATTTTTCAAGAAACAAAATCAACTTGCCGATATATTTAATTAAAGATACAAAGGGGTTAGCCTCTTACCTCCTCGTCGGCGTATTTCTTGCATATATATAAAATGCGCACCAAAAAAAGCGAGTTTTCATAAGGAGGGACAAGAGGATAATGAAATCCATTGCACAGGTCTTTGAAAAGGCAATGTTAGGTGCATTTCGTTCCAAGCAAAGCAAGCACGATCATGAATCCTCTAACAGTCTTTTAGAAATTGCACCAGACGGCAACCAATTAAACAAGCGAGTTGCTGAGAAGATAGTTAATGATTACGGGTTAGCTCTACAAAGGGCTAGCGAGATCAATAAATCAGAAATGGAGAGGCTTCTCAAAGACCTTAACAATGGCAAAGACTCGCCGGACGAGGTGGCCAAAGGCCTTAAACAAGGCCAGGGCAGGTACCATAAGTTGTTTACGTTGAAGGTGGATCAGTCTCTGCTCCCCTATTCAAAAGAGACCATTAGAGAAGCGATCGAACTGCTTTTGCAGTATGATAGGGACCCCAATAACATACGACTTTTGAAGGAAGGACTTCGTTATCTGGATTCTTTTGTTTAATACCTACATGGGCCAGATGTGAGCATTATATAGGTTCAATATCAAACTCTAGTAAAGTAATAATTAATGTTAGTAGACCCTAAATACCATAACGAGCCTTATCAAGGTAATGCTCGCCGAAGCACCAAGCCATTGAACGCTCCCAAACACGAAAGAAAACAGCCCATGCCCAAAGAAGTTAATTGTAATAATTTCCGTGGGCTCATCCCTTATCTCCGTAAAAATTACGGTGAGGAGGGCGTTCAGAAAATCATAGGCGAATTTATTGGTAGCTCTGAATACCTTATAGCTGATAAATATGCTCCTTCCAAAGCACTCCCCATTAAGGAAGAACACCTTATGGACTCAGCATATTGGGTTTCTTCCGACTTCTCTGTGCGTCTAATAGGTAATTTAAGGAAGGTAATAAAAGACCCCGACCCTATATTTGTTGCCGCCCAAGGGGCGGTTAAAGAAAGCTTATCCAAGAGCGTCTTTTTTATTGGTAGGATTCTTGGTCTAAAGAAGATGTTTGCTCAGGCACAAAAACTGAATGCTCGCTTTAATCGTACTAAAAAGCTTGTTATCACAGAGGTAGGTGATGATTTTGCGGTGCTTCAAATGCGGTACTTGCCAGGATTTGAAGCATCAAAAGACATCTGTGACTGGCACAGAGGCCTCTATACCGGAGTAGCAAAACAGGCCGGTTTCAAAGACGTGAAAATAGTGGAAACGCACTGTCGCGCGGAAGGCGACGAATATTGCGTGTTTAAGATAACTTGGAAAAAAGAAAATTTATTCGCTGCATTACTAAAAAGTATAGTAAAGCGCTCCCTCAAATGGGCGGTGGGGAATCTGGTAGCAGAATATGAAGAGTCAGTCAGAGACAGAGACCGACTCATCGAAAAGCTCACCGAGTCGGAAGAGAGATACCGAAGTGTTTTTGAAAACACGGCAACCCCGACAATTATTGTGGAGGAAGATCTAACCATCTCCATGGCAAATGTCGAATTCGAAAAACTCAGTGGTTATACTAAAAATCAAATAGAAGGTTCACTAACGCTGAGCACTTTCTTACCAAAGGAGGCCATAAAGATAGTCCTAAAACCAGATGCAGACGGCACCACTGCTAATGATGACTTGGCCAAAAGGGAATTTCAATTTACAGATAAGCATGGTAGCCATAGGGATGTGTTGATCAAGGTAGGGCTGATTCCAGGGACTAAAAAATACGTATGCTCTTTCGTGGATATCACTTCCCGAAAGCGGATGGAAAATGCCCTCCGCAAAAGTGAAGAAAAACACCGCACCATCATTAAAAGCATCGAAGAAGGATATTTCGAGACTGATTTGAGCGGTCGCTTCACCTTTGCCAATGACGCCTTGTGTAGGATATTCGGAAAGAAACGCAGCGAGCTCATTGGCATGAGCTATAAACGTTTTGTAACCCCTAAAACTGCAAAGGCTATATACAACACATTCAACAAGGTATACAAAACCAACAAACCAGTAAAGGTAGCAGAATATGAGTTCTTTAGAGACGACGGCACCAAGCTTATCATAGGGTTATCAGCATCCTTGATCAAAGATCAGACTGAAAAGCCCATTGGTTTCCGTGGAATGCTTCGCGATGTCACTGAACGCGAAAAAGCCAAAGAAGAAAAACGAAAATTGGAAGCTCGTCTGGAGCAGGCAAAGCGAATGGAGGCCATTGGAACCCTTGCTGGTGGCGTGGCCCATGACCTTAACAATATCCTTTCCGGTGTGGTCAGTTATCCTGAACTATTGCTCATGCAGCTTCCTCCTGATCACCCCATGAGAAAGCCTCTTACCACCATTCAACAGACAGGAGAAAAGGCGGCTACCATTGTTCAAGACCTCCTCACCCTTGCCAGGCGTGGGGTTGCTGTCAATGAAGTGCTGAACTTGAACAAAATCATCTCTAACTATCTCGAAAGCCCTGAGTTTGAAAAACTCAAGGTCTATCATCCCCTAGTGGAGGTAATCACTCGGCTGGAAAGAGGGCTCCTGAACATAAAAGGATCCCCTGTCCACCTGTCAAAAACCGTTATGAACCTTATCTCTAATGCAGCAGAGGCCATGCCCGACGGAGGAACCATTGTCATCTCTACAGAAAACCGGTATCTGGAAAAGCCAATTGCTGGCACAGATGTAAGAGAAGGGGAATACGTGGTTCTCACCGTATCGGATACGGGCGTGGGTATGACGCCGGAGGAAAAAGAACGTATCTTTGAACCGTTTTATACGAAGAAGGTCATGGGAAGGAGTGGAACCGGCCTTGGGATGGCCGTAGTGTGGGGGACTATCCAGGACCACAATGGTTATATTCAAGTGGAAAGCACCAAAGGCAAAGGCTCTACCTTTACCCTTTATTTCCCTGCAACCAGAGAAGAAATTGCCGAAAAAGAAAAACACCTGCCCATTGAAGACTACATGGGACAGGGTGAAACTGTGCTGGTAGTAGACGATGTTAAGGAACAAAGAGAGATCGCCGCCGAAATCCTAAAACGACTTAACTACAGAGTTACAACTGTTTCAAGCGGCGAAGAGGCAGTGAGTTACATGAAAAACCATACCTCGGACGTGGTCCTTTTGGATATGATCATGGAGCCGGGAATGGATGGCCTTGAAACCTACAAGAAAATCTTGGAGTTTCGTCCGGAGCAACGAGCTGTCATCGTAAGCGGCTTTTCCGAGTCTGACAGGGTAAAAGAGGCTCAACGCCTCGGTGCAGGTCCCTATGTGAGAAAGCCCTATTCCCTAGAAAACATAGGTGTTGCCTTAAGAGAAACCTTGGAAAAATCACACCCCAAGCCTAATTCCTAAATTCCTTTTCCAAGTCCTGGTATCGGCTTGAAAATCAGATTGCCCATTGAATGGCGCAAAAAATTTCCTTTGCTTCTCTCTTTGCTGACCTCCAAGTGTCAATTATGTGCTCATCGACTTTACCCGTATCAACTCTGGCTCTATATCCTTCTCAAGGTATAGAATACCCACGCTTTTCTGCCATAAAGAAAATATCCCTCCACAAAATGCACCAGGATTGAAAAAAAGAACACCATTGTCCCTTTTTGTCATTGGCCGGTGGCTGTGTCCAAAGACAATGCAATTCACACCTCGGAAAACTGAGGCCACCCTTCTCCAGAGCCCAAAAGGCGGACCCCAGCCATGTACAAGACCTATCTTATACCCCCCCGCCTCAATGACCTGTTTGTCGGGAAACCTTTTTTTCACCTCATCATCATCACAATTACCTGAGACCACGTAAAGCCTTTTGTCCTTAAATACTTCCAAAACCTCTAAGCGGCACACATCCCCTGCGTGAAGAATCAGGTCCACGTCATGAAAACACTCCCGATACACCTTTTCCAGTAGTGAACTTGGCTGATTTAAATGGGTATCTGAAATTACTCCGATCTTCATTGCCTCACCAGCAAGGGGTCAGATGCAGTTTGCAGTTGGCTCGCTTTAGGTGGCACTAAATCAGGCTAAATATTTAGACCGACGATAAACCCTTCCCGTATTGCCTCAAGGGCATTTCTAGGCTCCTTGGCATCACCTATCACATATACTTCCTGCACTAGGTCTCTGATGTCATCGGCAATTTTGGCTTCTGCTCTGGAACCCATTGCTAAGACAACGGAATCTGCCTTTATAAAGCCTTTTCCATCTGCCTTTTCTACTTCTACACCACCCTCTGAAATGGAAACAGCCTTCGTAGCGGTCATAAGGGCCACCCCCAGCCTCCGTAGCTCTGCCATGACCGTCCACCGGGAGGAAAGACCAATATCCTGGCCCATCCGACCTGCCATCTCTACTACGATCACCTCTTTATTTCCTTTGTTAAGGCGCTCCTCAATGAAATCCCAGGTCTCGGCCCGATTGGTTACCAAAAAATGGAGTACATCAGGTGAAAGGGTGCCCACATTGGCTAGATACAGTGCAGTCTCAAGGCCTACCGCATTTCCTCCTACGATGACTATCCGTCCTCCTACGCCCCTACGGCCAGCGAGCACCTCCCAGGCCTGGACCACGTTAGGACCTTCTGCCCCAGGGATGTCTGGCCTAATAGGCTGGGCCCCTGTGGCAACCACCACCACGTCCGGGTGTATCTCCTCAACAATAGAGCGCTCTGCCTCTTGATGAAGGCGAATATCCACCCCAAGCGCAGGCAGATTTCTCTCCAGATCCTTGGCAACCATGAGCATCTCCTGTCTTCCCGGTATCTGGCGATTCAGGAGTATCTGCCCCCCTAGCTGGTCACCCCGCTCCATCAAGATCACCTTATGCCCTCGTTCGGCTGCGATGCAGGCTGCCTTCATACCCGCAGGCCCACCACCAATCACCAAGACCTTCTTGACCTTGGGAGCAGGTTCAAGGGCCAGTTCCCCCTCCTTACCAGCCCTTGGATTTACGAGACAGGAGGCAGGCCTTAACTGAAAGATATTATCAAAGCAGCCTTGATTGCAGGCCACACAATGATATATCAAATGGGCTTTGCCTTCCTTTGCCTTGTTGGGAAGCTCTGGATCCGCCAGCAAGGCCCTTGCCATGGTTACCAGGTCTGCTTCTCCATTCCTGATAATCTCTTCACCAATGGCTGGATCATTGATGCGATTGCTTGCCAATACAGGAACCGAAACAGCGGATTTGATCCCCTGGGCCAGATATACGTATGCTCGTCGGGGAACAAACATAGTCAATTGCGGCACTCTGGTCTCATGCCACCCACCCGTTACATTAAAAAGGTCTACCCCCACCTTTTCCAATTCTGAGGCAAAGATCCTGGCTTCTCGATTGGTGTGACTGCCTTCCATAAAATCATTGCCAGCTATTCGCATCAGAATAGGATAGTCGGGACCCACCGCGCTTCTCACCTTCTGCACCACCTCAAGGCCGAATCGCATCCGATTCTCCAAGGGACCACCGTACTCGTCGTCTCGCTTGTTGGTTAAGGGCGAGAGAAATTGGCAAATCAGATATCCAGCACTTCCCAAGATCTCCACGGCATCAAAGCCAGCCTTCTTTGCCCTGAGTGCCGCCTCAGCAAACTTGTCTTGTACAGCCGGAATCTCGTGGATTTCCAAGGCCCTGGGCGTCTCCCCAGTGAGGCGTGAGCGGACCGCTGAGGCCGAAAACGGCTTTCTCCCACCTATCATTGCCGAATGGGTATACCGCCCCGCCTGGTAGAGCTGGGCAGCAATTTTTGCACCATGGGCCTGCACCGCACTTGTAAGGCGCTTTAGACCCGGGATAAACCTGTCATGATTGAGCCCTATCATTCCGGCCATTCCGCCATATTCATCAATAGGACAGCCACCTACGATAATAAGGCCCACGCCACCTTTGGCCCTGGCTTCATAAAAACCCACCAGTTGGTCTGTGACCTCACCCTCGGGTGTGTAGCCCAGATGCATCGCGGTCATGACGATTCGATTGCGAAGTTCCATATTGCGCACTGATATGGATGAAAAAAGATAAGGAAAATCCATCTGTTGTGCCTCCTTCTTATTTGGTGTGGTTATGGGCGGAATAATACAGGCAGTTTTCATACATATCAAACCTGGCACTATGGCGCAAATCTCATTTCTTAGCGGGATCTATTGGCCCTCCGCCCCTTCGCTGAGAACTGAAGGCTTCCCAAAAGACATTTCAGGCCAATTCATGAAGTATCTTCATCGTTACGCGATGCTGCATCCTTGTATGCCCTTCTTGCCCTCATTTGACGAATAAAGGCATAAGCGCAAATGAGGGCTCCCAGGCCAAAGAGAATCTCATACAAGTAATAACTCAACCGAGCCAGCCATGTGTCTCTGGCCTTCACTGAACGATGCCATGTTTTCTCCAGGTCTCGAAGGCTATGACCCGTTGTGTTGTGCATCGCCGCCGCTATGGAACAACCCCTTTTCATCTCGTTCAAAACCGACAAGACCGTTTCTTTCCCAAACTGGTCAATGAGGTATGTCACAAAGGCCTTTGACTCTGCATAGGCCAACAGAAGCCTGTTGGCCTTAGTGGGAAAGCGATGAGTCAGGCTATTGAGACTAATAACTCCTCCTGAGCGTCGGGAAAGCTCAAGAAGAGACTTCCCTTCCTGAACACCAATCTCACCCGCCACCCCACTTACCACTTGGCACAACCCTTCGTCCAACCACCTTGGCAATAACTCTTGATCAATATGTTCGTGCACTATGAGGTGGCAGAGTTCATGTTTAAGAACCACTTCCACATCTCGGGGGCTGGCCTTTGTCTTGGCGTAGAAAATGACCACGAGGTGGCGCTGTGGCACGGCGTAACCCACCACAAAATCCCCCTTGGACCTCACTGCATCCTTATTGCCTGGGATAGCAAGAACAATGGTCGGACTTTGCATTAGTTGCCACTGGAAAAAGGCCTCCACCTCTCTTTTCACCTGTGGATACATGGACAAAACCTCTCTGGCTGCCCCTCTTAAGGAAGACGGATAAATCACCTTCACCTCTGTGGTCTCCATGGCCATGAGGTCTGCCGCTTGAACTTCGGGTGGGATGCAAAGACAATAAAACAAGACAAAAACAAGAAATAAAATTGTCAGTGGCTTGTTCAATGGCATCGTTCTTCTCAATGACATATTAGAACTCAATTGACACCACTGCAATTGAACTATTTTTCTATTATACAAAGAGTATTTCCTTTATCCTTGAGCCTTTTTCCTTTATCCTTTTTTTGCCTTGACTTGATTCATACCATTGCACCGTCTGCTTGAAAAGAAGAAAGGGACTACCATGCCAAAAGTCATCATGACCGGGTTGGAGCATCTCAAAGAAAAGTATTGGAAGGGACTTCGGGGCCGTCGATTGGGACTATTATCCAACCAGGCCTCTGTGGACCTCCACCTCAGGCCTGCAAAAGAAGTCATCTCTGCATTGCTTCCAGGCCACCTAAAGGCCCTGTTTACTCCTCAACACGGCTATGGTGCTGAAGAGCAGGATAACATGAATGAAACAGACCATGCCCATGACAAGGAACTGAATGTCCCAATTTTCAGCCTCTACTCAGATACGAGAGATCCTTCCCCACAGATGCTAGAACTCGTGGATGTCCTTCTCATTGACCTTCAGGATGTGGGATGCAGGGTTTACACCTTTGCCTCCACCATGCTTAATTGCATGAAAGCAGCATCTCGGTCCCATAAAAAGGTTATTGTCCTGGATCGTCCCAATCCCCTCGGTGGCATTGAGGTAGAAGGGAACCCCCTAAAGCCCCCTTTGTTCTCTTTTGTGGGACCATACCGTCTTCCCATGCGCCATGGACTCACCATGGGTGAAATGGCAGTGATGTTCAAGGACGTGTTCCAATTAGATTGCGAGCTTCAAGTAATACCAATGAGGGGATGGACAAGGGAAATGCTATGGGAAGATACAGGCCTTACATGGGTCATGCCATCTCCCAACATGCCCCTTCCCCAGACGGCCTACGTGTACCCTGGACAGGTGATCTGGGAGGGAACAAACATCTCGGAAGGTCGCGGCACATGCAGGCCCTTTGAAATCTTTGGTGCCCCGTTTTTGAATCCGGATGAGATCAGGCAGGATCTGTCTGAGGAAAATCTGGAAGGTTTTGTGCTTCAATCATTTCGGTTCAAACCAATGTTTAATAAATGGCAGGGCAAACTATGTCATGGCTTCTTTATCCATCTATTGAATCCTCGAACATACCGTCCATACCGGACCACTCTCATGCTGTTAAAGGCCATTGCTTCCCGTTATGGCGAGGAGTTTCAATGGGCATCACCTCCCTATGAATACGTAACAGATCAACGTCCCATTGATTTGATCATAGGGGATTACTGGATCGATAAATGGCTTCAGAGCAATCTCGACATCACTGCGATTGAAATGACTTGGCAGGATGAATTGAATAGTTTTCAGGAGCTGAGGCTAAAATATCTCCTTTACTAAGTTCTATGGCCCTGGAAAAAAGATGACGTCCCGGTTCCCCCATAAGATGTGAGCTATATGACCTTTCTTTGCATTTATGGCCGCCGAGGGGAAACCCTAATAAATACAGTCCCTCCCCCCCGGCCATATGAACTTAAATAAGTCCGTACCCTCGCCTATCTGGCCTCACTCGGGTTCACTTTAGGTTTTATCTTATCCCTTCTTATCCTGCTGTTCAGTGCTATTTCCTTTTTGTCCACCACTAATCCATTTATCAATGGCTTCCTTGTCAAACCTCCAAACCCTTCCAATCCTGATGGCAGGTATCTTTCCCTCAGCAGCATATTTGCAAATAGTTATCTCATGCAGCTTGAGGTATTTTGCCAATTCTTTTGTGGTCATAATCTCTGGCATGGTTGTCTCCTCTCCCTATATTAAAGAATTCCGATTGTTCTCACTGTCATGAACAGACATTTGATCTTGCGCCCGCCAGCCTATGGCTATTCAACTTCTCAACAAAAAGACCCCAAAAATAACAGAGCTGATTGCTAATGGCTGAGCGCTATTTCCAGAAATCCTCAATCCCTGGATATACACTAATTTATAATACTGAAAACGTCTAAAGTCAACCCTAAATCTGGAATAGTTATTAAAACTATATTAATATTTACTAGTTTAATTTGCTGTTAGATACTCTAATTCTATTTTGTGATATTAAGGCAAAACCCAAGCCTTGGGCGCTGCTTCGGTCGATGACAAAGGCCGTAAAAGCAATCGGATTGAAAATGAAAATCTTTAATCTCTTAATCAAAACTTAATCTAACGAATCCAAATTTCTATTTTTTTGAAATAATACAATTCTTTTATAAAACTGACTAACGCCTCTTCCTTTCAACAGTGTTTGTCCTTGACTGGGTTTCCATGCCACACTATAAAGGTTTAGAAATCTCAAGGGAATCCGCACCTGTTTAGAAGGAGACTCAAGGGCCATAGAACACATGAAACCAGGACCATTTTCAAATTTCTTTCGATCACTTGCCTCTTCGGTGTTCAAAGAAGGGCGTTTTACCATTGGTGGAAAATTTGTCTTTTATTATGTGCTTATCGGCATCATAGCAGGTCTGGGCTCGGTGGTGTTCCACTATCTTTGCCAAATCGGATTCCATTTTTTCATGGACTATTTAGCCGGATACCGCCCCCCACACCCAGCCGGAGAATCCCCCCTTTTTCCTCCCACTTCCACCCCATTTAATCGATGGATCCTTCTGCTCCTGCCAGCCATTGGTGGAATCCTGAGTGGGTGGCTGGTGTATACCTTTGCCCCAGAGGCAGAAGGTCACGGTACAGATGCGGCCATTGATGCCTACCATAACAAAGGGGGCTTTGTAAGAGGAAGAATCCCTTTCATTAAGACGCTTGCCTCTGCACTTACCATCACATCCGGAGGTTCTGGGGGTAGAGAAGGTCCCATAGCCCAGATAGGGGCAGGCTTTGGTTCGTTTCTGGCTACCAGGTTGGGCTTTAGTGAAAGGGAAAGGAGGGTAATGCTGGCAGCAGGAATGGGGGCTGGCATCGGGAGTATCTTCCGGGCCCCCCTTGCAGGGGCCCTGTTTGCCGCTGAAGTACTCTATAAGGATCCGGAATTTGAGGCCGAGGTGATCATTCCAGCCGGTATTTCTTCGGTAGTGGCTTATTGTCTGTTCTGTCTTTTTTTTGGATGGGGCTCACTTTTCGAATCCGAAGACTTCGTTTTCCAAAACCCCTTGGAATTAGGACCCTATACAATCCTGTCTTTTGTGCTTGTGGGAGGCGGAATCCTTTACATTAAATCCTTTTACGGGGTTCACGCCCTATCCAAAAAAATCCCCATCCCCAATCATCTAAAGCCTGCTATCGGTGGCCTTATTACAGGATTGATAGGCTTTTTCCTTCCCCAGACCCTGGCTTTCGGCTACGGGTATGCCCAAATGGCCCTTGAAAACCAACTTCCCACGCTTTTTCTCTTGGGCCTTGCCCTTGGAAAGATCTTTACCACTTCCTTTTCCATTGGCTCAGGAGGCAGTGGCGGGGTTTTTGGGCCATCAGTGGTTATCGGAGGCGCCTTAGGAGGCGCTGTGGGAAGAATTTTTCACTCCCTGCTACCAAACATTGTTACCCATCCGGGGGCCTTTGTAGTAGTTGGGATGGCTGGCTTCTTTGCCGCTGTATCTAATGCCCCCATCAGTACCATCATATTTGTAAGCGAGATGACTAACTCGTATCATCTTCTCCTCCCTAGCATGTTGGTCTGCACATTGGCCTATCTACTCTCGCGCAAATGGACCATCTATGTTAAACAAGTGCAAAACCGGCTCGCCTCCAATGCCCATCGGGGGGAATTTTTTGTAGATGTGTTAGCCACTATCAAGGTCCAGGATCTCTTACCCCAGCTCAGACGAGCCGAGCTAATACCTGAAGATATGACTTTCAATCAGTTTCGTGAGATCTTCAGCTCGAGCGAGCAGCATTATTTTCCAGTAGTCAACAAGGAGGGCAAATTTACTGGCATTTTTTCAATCAATGATGTCAGAAGTATCCTATTTGATCAAGACGTCGGAGACTTGGTATTGATGAAGGACATCGCCACCACCGATATCATCTATACCACTCCTTCGGAGGACCTTAACAATGCCCTTCGAAAATTCACCATTCGAAATCTCAACCGGATTCCAGTAGTCAAGGATGAAGACCCCAGCCAGTTACTAGGTATGCTGGACAGAAGAGAGGTCATCCAGGCCTATAATGAACGGCTGCAAGAGATAAAGTCTGCGGCCCAACCCGAGGAAAGAAGGGTGGCTGGCGAGCTTGCCCACTTACAAACAATACTGGTTAAAGATGCCATGACCACCAATGTCCAGACCATTTCAGAAGACATGACCCTTAATCAACTTAAGGACTTTATCTTTGAGAAAAAATTCAACAGCTTTCCGGTGCTCGATGGAAATGGACAACTAAGGGGTATCATATCCTTGTCCGACGTTCTGAAGGCCATGGAAACACAGGATCCATCCACCACCCTAGCAAAGGATATTGCCACAAAGAAACTGGTTACAGTGAAGGAAAATGATACACTCCTCACTGCCCTGAAAACCATCAGCTCGGGCGACTATGCGGTGCTTCCTGTTATAGATGGGCGAAAACCCAAACATCTGTTGGGTGTCATTAGTCGTAGGGATATTATGTCTTCTCTCACAAGAAGTGTATTTATGAAGGAAGGGGCTATCTAAAGGCTTTGAGTTTTGCCTGGGCAATCTTTGCTTCGTTGGAATCGGGGTATTTCCTTATGATTTTTTTGAGAAGGAGTTTTGAACTCACTTTGTCCTTAATCTCATAAAAGGCCAAAGCCTGCTTGAGCATGGCCCCAGGTACCTTATTCCCGTCAGGATATTTCTTTATCACGTCCTGAAAGGCTAATATGGCCTTCTCATACTGTTTCAGGGCCATATAACTTTCCCCTATCCAAAACTGGGCATTATCTGCAAGATCAGAAGTGGGATATTTTTTCAGGAAGATCTTGAAGCTAGAGATGGCCTCTTCGTACTTTCCCTGCTTAAAAGAGGCAAGACTCTCATCATAGAGCCTCTGCTCCTCAGACACGCCTACCTCCCCAGCAGCCCCCGGCCCGCTGGTGGGGACCTCGACAGCTGCCTGCCCTTCTCTGCCCATAGCTTGGGCCTTTCCTGGCGGACCCACCGCAAGTCGCAGCGTATTTTCGACCATCTTCAACTTACTCTCAAGCTGGGCCACCTTGTTGGTCAAATCGGCCAGTTGTGCCTTCATCATGTCCTGTCCGGTTGTGTCCCTTTCCACCTGTCGCTTTATAAGAAGGGCATTCTCTTCCACCTTGCCCGAGAGTGTTTGAATCTGCTCCTTTACCTTGTCCAGCTCTGCCCCCATCTCTGCCTGGTTTACCCGAATCGGTTCGATTTTGGCATTGAGATCCTCGGAGAGTTTTTCGTTCAATCTGTCCTGGAGCTTGTTGACACGGGCGTTCAAAGACACAATCTGATCGTTTAAATAAAGCAGATCGTCTTTTGTGACCATAGTACAAGAGGTAAAAATAAGGGTGGTGAATAGGACCATCAAAATCGCCCAATACCAATTGCATGAGCCATAATCTCTCATTTCCAAGGACCCTCCAAAATCATAAGCCGACCCCTCCAAAGGGCCGGCTTATGCTGTAGTCATATCAATGCTCTCGCCTTCCACTTATCTGGAACCCGTGCCAGGATGACAGGGATGCCATCCCTATTAGTTACGCAATAGTTATTTTATCAGCTTGAACTCGTCGCGGCGGTTCTTTGCCCAGGCCTCTTCGCAATGTCGTGGATCGGCAGGCCGCTCTTCCCCATAGCTAATAGTAGAAATCCTACTTTCATCCACGCCTAGTGCGACCAAGAATTTCTTTGCAGAATCAGCTCTTCTCTGACCCAAGGCCAAATTGTACTCATTCGTACCCCTTTCATCGCAGTGTCCTTCAATGCGTACCGAGTATTCAGGATGCTTTAGAAGCCAATCTGCCTTGTTTCTCAAAACCGTACGTGCCTCAGGCTTGAGGTCAGATTTGTCAAAATCAAAGTAGATCTTTCGATTCTCGAACTCCCTGATTTCATCCAACAGTTTCTGCTGCCTGGCAAGCTCCCTAAGTCTTGCCTGACGCTCGGCTTCAGCCTTCTGATATTCCGGGGTCACCCCAGTCTCCACCTTTTTGGCTTCGCCAACTGCTGGTTGTTTCTCACCCGTGGGCTGCTGAGCAGTGGGTTGCTGGGCCGTGGGCTGTACACCTTCTGAGACCTTTACCTGTTTCTTGGCACAAGAAGTCATGAGAAACACGGATGCCACTACAAGGGCCAGGGCCACCATAACCAAGCTTGTCTTACGCTTCATATCCACCGCACCTCCTGAGTTTGTTGGTTTCTGCCTACTGGACATCGCCACCTATGTGGGGCTCGCCATGAAACGTCTGTCAAACAAAACATATGTGCCTATTTACTATCTAATCACTAATCTTTGCAAGGAAAAAACAGGTCTTAAAATTTCTTTTTAACATGCTGGAGATTTTATTTCAAGGAGATAGTTCAGTGGATAGTGATGTAAAATCCCTATTTGGTCGATAATGGGGGACCCCAAGAAGGGGCACTTTGATGCCCTTTTCCCCTCGTAATACGGCGCTGATTCTGGCCATTTGCCGTCATGATGTATAAATGGTAGCGTCCCAGCCGGTTGGAGCTAAACACAATGTAACGGCCATCAGGAGACCAGCAGGGATCTTCATTGTTGCCTTGATTTTCGGTCAATTGCCTTGGCTCTCCCCCCTCAGGATCAATGGTAAATATATCAAAACTGCCGTGATTCATGGATGTATAAACGATCCGGTTCAGTCGAGACCAAGAGGGAGAGGTGTTGTAATTGCCATCAAATGTCAACCGTCTACTATGCCCATTTACAAGGTCTTTTATCCAGATCTGGGGGGAGCCAGAGCGGTTGGATACAAAGGCCATCTTCTTTCCGTCAGGAGAAAAACTCGGAGACACATCAATACCCCAGTGGGAGGTAAGTCTTTCGAGGATTCTGCCGTCTAGGTCAATAAGAAAGATATCTGGATTGCCCTTAATACTTAATGTAAGGGCCACCTTGCTGCCGTCAGGGGTCCATGCCGCACCAATATTGAGCCCCTTTCTTTCAGAGAGCTTTCTGGTAAGGCCGGAGCGGAGATCTTTCAGATAGAGCTTTGGCTGACCAGCCTTATAAGAGGTGTAAAGGACCTTGGTTCCATCAGGCGAAATCCTTGGTGAGAGGGCTATGCTCCGGTCAGAGGTCAGGGGAATGGATCTGTGTCCATCATAGTCCGATAAATATATTTCCTTATAACCAGTTGAATTGTCCACATAGGCAAGCCGCGTGAGAAATATCCCCTCTTGACCCGTAAGGGCTCGGATAATCTCATTGCTTAGCCTGTGGACCAGCTCCCTGTAATTATCCACCTCCCCCAGGAAGCGCTTGCCCATAATTTGTTTGCCCCAATAGACATCAAAAAGCCTTGCCACCACCTCCACGTGACTGCCAATAACCGTATAGCCTCCCTTGACAAGGAGCTCGGCTCCAATCAGAGACCAATTCCTAAAATTTATCTCGGTTAAGGTCAGGCCTTCGTTTTCTTCTTCCAAAAAGGCCTTTTTATCTATAGGGGAGAAATACCCGCTTAGATCCAGGTCGTGGACAGTCACAGCCGCCAATTTTTGGCCTAATTCAAGGTGCTCTCCTGGCCGACCCAAGTTGCGGAAATCGGGGATGGCAATCTTGAATTTGCTGATGGAAGGAGCATTTATATCAATATAGATCCTACCAGCTGCCTCATGGGGAACGATCAGAGCTGCAAACAAGAGCAATACCAAGACAATCTGCCAAAATTTCATTAAACTGTCTCCAATTCGCGCAGGTTGAAGTTGATCTCTATCTCCTCAAAGCTCTTCAAAAACCCCTCGGGAAATGGAGGAAGAGGGTCGGAACGCTCAATGGCTCTCATGACCGACTCATCAAACATGGCATCTCCTGAGCGCTTCTTGAACCGGGACTCTGATATTCTGCCATCCCGTCTCACCCTTAAGACCACAATCGCTTCCAGTTCCTCTCGCTTGGAGGGATCTGCAATAACGGCCGGGTAAGACCAGTTGCTCTTTATCCTGCTTTCCACCTCCACTTTATAGATCTGGAGGGTAATACCAGGGGCAGCCCCTCTCCTGCCCATTGGCCCCTTCGGGCTTTCTTCCTTACCCACCTGCTCCTTAATTCGGGAGATGGCCTCCTCAACCCGGCTGGTCTCCTTCTTCTCCCTCTCTTTTTTTTCCAGTGTTTTCTCCACCTTTGCAAGGGCCTGCTCAAGTACCTTGTCAGGAGAAGGGCTTATCCTCTTTGTCTTTTTTCGTTTTCGTCTGACGACCTTCTTGGCGATAACAATGGGCTTTTCTTTGCTCTTAAGCCTCCCTATCCTTTTAATGGTACGCCTTTTCTTGTGAATAGGTACTCCCTTTTTGGCAACAACCTTTCGGCTCCCGGTCGCCCTTGCGGGTCGGCGCACCGGAAGCTCCACCAAATCCACCTCATAGATAACTCCTTTGAGAGATCTGGTTGGCGCTGATTCAGGCACAAAAAAGACCAATGAGAAAACCCCGAGGTGAATCAGGAAAGAAAACAGGAACATCTTTTTCCAACTTGGCTCCATTATGAATGACCCTTGCCCTTACCCCAATAAGAGGCCAAACCTATTCCAGCGGTTCGGTCACCATTCCCAATTTATTAATCCCTGCTTTCTTCACCCTTGCCATTACCTTAATTACAAAGCCGTAGGGCACATCCTTATCCGCCCTGAGTAAGATCTCTTTATCCCTTCGGTTCTCAAATATCTTGGCAATCTTCGTTTCCAGATTTTTCAGGGTCAACTTGTGGTTTTCAATGAAGATCTCTTTGTTGCGGCTAATGGTCAGAATTAGGGGCTCCTGGGAGGTCTTGATATTCCTAGAGGTGGTTTTGGGGAGATTTACCTTTACCCCCTGCATCATCATGGGTGCAGTCACCATAAAAATAATAAGCAGCACCAGCATCACATCCACAAGGGGTGTGACATTGATGTCAGACATATATTTCTTTCCGTTGCGCTGGCTAATCATTTTGCCGCCACCTGTCCCCTGAATAGACGCCGTTCCATAAGGCTCAGAAAATCAGAGGAAAAGATCTCCATTTCCGCACTCAAATCAGACACCCTGTTGTTGAAATAGTTAAATGCCACCACAGCAGGTATGGCCGCTGCCAGCCCTGCCGCCGTGGCGATCAGTGCCTCGGAAATCCCTGGTGCCACCACCGCCAGGCTAGCCGATCCCCTCAAACCAATTCCTCTGAAAGACTGCATGATACCCCACACCGTTCCAAAAAGGCCTATAAATGGGGCGGTGTTGCCCGTAGTTGCCAGAAAGTTCAAGGCACTCTCCAACCGGCTGACCTGGTCAACCATTGCCTTGCGAAGGGATCGCTCCAAATTATCCATAATAACTCGAGTGCGCTGGGTCGTGTCGTCCTTTATGCCTAGGGATGGCTCCGAACCGGTCGGGGAAGATTGAATTCTCCGTATCTTCCCAAACTCCGCATATCCTGCCCTAAACAGGCGTGCCACAGGGCTGTAATGCAATTCTTCCGAGGCCCTGTAAATTTCTTTCATATCAAGGGTTTCCCAAAAAAGTTCCAAAAACTCCTCTGTTTCTTCCCTTGCCTTCTTTAACAGTCGAATCTTCATTAAAATGATGGCCCAAGAGGTAATGGAAAAGATCAGTAAAACAAGAAGCACACACTTGACCATCAAACCAGCATGGATAACCATCTGAATAATATCGTGCCCGAATGCCCTTTCCATAGAATAGCCGATGAAGACTTGATCAATGGGAGGTATATGCATAGTTCTTCCTTTCCATTTAATAATAACCTTGGATGCGGCCTTGTGTATGAAAAAATTGCTGGATCAAAAAATCCGCCAGCCCTTTAATATCTTTTGGCAAGAACCTCGGTATAGGCAAATCCAAAGGAGTGTCGCTAACCAAGGCAATCAAATTTTTGTCTCCTGCGCAAAGGGGCTCAGGGTGTACCTCTTTGCGGAAGACCTCAATTTTTGGATAATTCTCACGTTTATATCCTTCTGTAAGGATGATGTCCACCCCAGAAAAAAATGGGAGGAGTTCGTTCAGGGCAAAGTCATGGTCAGTATCCATAACCAGCCCTATCCCAACAGGTGAGGAAAGGATGGTCATTGCGGCTCCGGCATGCTTGTGTCTGTAACTGTCTTTGCCCGGTTTATCCATTTCAAAGCCATGGACATCATGCTTTACGGTACCTACCCTTAGTCCTCTTTTGTTCAGCTCCGGTATGAGCCTTTCCAGCAAAGTGGTCTTTCCCGCACCTGAACTCCCCACAATAGAAACAATCTGCGGTTCAGCGCCATCTCTGTGCATGTGCATGAAGGCTTTCTCCTTTCAACAGATGCTGAATTCAACCCTAGGATATCCTGCTTAGGAGGTTCATGGCTGCTCGCCAAAGATACGTCGAAAAATCTTGTCTTCCTCTTTAAGGCATATCTCTTTCATGGCCTGATATTTTCTTAACAGCTCTTTTCCCGCTTCAGTCAAATGTGTCCCATTCTTTCGATCTGTGGTCACAACTTTTGCTCTCAAATGCTCTTCTGTGGCCTTGATCTTACCCCACACCCCTTTGTAAGACATCTTCATCAACTTGGCCGTTTTATTGATAGAGCCGGTTTTCTCTATGTTCTCCAGTATTTGACATCTTCCTTCGCCGATAATGATATTATCGTGTTCGTCCACGATCCATTGCCTGGATTTCAACTTGAAGGAAACCATTTTTTGTTCCTTTCCTCAAGATACCTTAGCTTATCTCTGCAAAAAGCTCGCCACTCCTGGATGCATCATACCCCCCAAGGGTGGTCACCCTTTCCCGAAAGGGCTCAGACCGGATGGTTTCCAATATCACCTGGATATTGGCCTCATCCACCAGGTCCAATGGAACGATGAGATCATACTGTTCTGATTCTATGGGAATAAAATCCAGTTCCAGGGCCTTTGCAGCTGCATAGATTCCCATCCCACAGTCAGCAGCCCCACTGACCACATCAACCGCCACGGCCATATGAGTGAATTCTTCGTGGTCATAGCCTCGGATTCTTTTGGGATCAATGCCTGCCTGTTCCAGTTTGAAATCCAGAAGCACCCTTGTTCCTGATCCTGATTGACGGTTTACAAAAAGGATATCCTCTCGGACTAGATCCTCAATGCCTTTAATATGCTTTGGGTTTCCCTTAGCCACCATAAGGCCCTGCTCTCTTTTCACCAAATGGAACACCGCCACCGGAACCCCCCTTAGATACCTACGAATGTAAGACAAATTATACTCCCCTGTCTCCGTATCAAGGAGATGTGAACCGGAAAAATGGCACGTGCCTTTTTTCAAGGCGATCAACCCCCCAAGGCTTCCCACATTGGATGAAGAGATTCGAATCCCTTTTCCTTCCTTTCGTATTTCGTCTGAAAGTACATCAATGGTCATATCATGGCTTCCAATAAAGACCACCGTGTTCAAAAGCTCCCTCTCATCCACAAGAAGCTCTGCCTCCACCTCCTCTGACTGGGTTATGCCTTCGGACAATTCCGGAATCCTGAGAATCCCCTCTGCACGTGTCAGGGTAGTGATGGAACCGGCTGCACGGGGAAGGGGGGTGGCTACGTATTTCTCTCCCACTTTGCCTATATTGACCCTTAGAAATTCCTCAATGCCCAGTTTAGAAGGCACATCCCTGGTGAGGCGTACCCGTATCAGCTTTGGCTCAGGCGGTTCGATGCCTTGCAATCTATAAAGTAGAGGCGCCACAAATTGCTCAAAGGAAAGAACAGAGGACACAGCATAGCCAGGATTTCCGATCACGGGTTTGCCCTCAATGACCCCCAGGATTGTTGGCTTTCCAGGCATCATGGCAACGCCATGGACCAAGACTTCTCCCAGCTTCTCAATGGCCTCTGCTGTGAAGTCCCTGCTACCAGCTGAAGACCCTGCATTAATAATCACCACATGAGCATCCGAGGCCACGGCCCTGTAAATGGCATCTTGGATAGAATCTCTATCATCCCGGATTACCCCATATACCCTGGGCACACCCCCTTGCCCCCGGATCATGGCAGAAAGTACGCTGGAATTATATTCCAGGATCTGGCCTGATTTCAGGACTCCTTTGTCCTGAAATACCTTATAGGGAACAAGCTCAGAACCGGTGGGAATGATTGCAACTATAGGTCTCTGCCATACCTTCAATGAAAATACACCGCCACTGATCAATGCCCCTATATCCACAGGTCTTATACGGTGGTTCTGGGGCAGGAGCAATTGGGTGGCAATAATGTCCTCACCCACCTTTCTCACATGCTGCCATGGATAGGCAGGTGATCTGATTTCCACGCGATCTTCTTCCAGCATGTGCACCTTTTCCACCATAATAACTGCATCAAAGCCTTCTGGCAGGGGTTGGCCGGTATTTACCCAGAGGGCGTCCTTGCCTATTCTTAAGACCCGTGGTTTTCGCTCAGAGGTACCATAGGTCTGTTGAGCTCTAACAGCAATGCCATCCATAGCAGCCGAATGATAGGAAGGAGAAGAAAGCCTAGCAAACACAGGCCCTGCCGTAACCCTGCCAAGGGCCTGTTCTGTGTCAATGGTCTCTGGTTCTGTCCTCATCTGACCGAGCCGTGAAAAAAAGATCTCTTTGGCCTCGGCCAAGCTCTTCATTGCCAGGTATACGTTTCGTCTCTTCATGAGGCACTATCCATAAAAAACGGCATCCACTCAAACAACCTTACCTCCACCTGCTCCCCCTCGTAAAGCCCTTCCTTGTTTCGATGGATTCTCACAAGACCATGGCCTTCCACCAAAGGCGAGATGAGGCCCGATTTGCCGAAAATGGGCTCGGCCTTCAGCCGATCCCCTTGGCGAACAAGTCTTACCCTTAGATAGTCGTCTCTTCCGCTGGCCGATTCCACGTTTCGGCTCATTTCTGCAGTCACCCTACCCCCGAATGGTTCTTGATCCTGCTCCAGCCCTGAAAGGCGGGCTAGAAACGGAGCAAGAAATACTTCTGCCACCACAAGTGCTGAGCTGATGTGCCCGGGAAGCCCGATGACCGGTTTACCTCTCACCCTTCCAATGATCGTGGGCTTTCCCGGGCTAATGGAGATACCATGGACCAAAAGTTCAAACTCGCCCAGGGCCTGAAAAACCTTGAGGGTCAAATCCCTGGTTCCCACTGAGCTTCCCCCGGAAATCCACACGCTGTCTGCAACCTCCAGTCCCTGGCCTATCTTTTCTTTGAGGGCCTCGAACTCATCTTTGCACCGCCCCATAGCAAAGGGAACTGCGCCAAGGGCCTGGCAAAAGGCGGAAAGGGAATACCGATTCACATCCCTCACCTGTCCAGGCAATGGCCGCGTATGGATATCCACAACCTCATCGCCAGTGGAGATAATAGCAATCTTGGGTCTCCGGGTAACCTCCACACGAGAGATTCCAAGGCCGGCCAAAAGACCAATGTCTTGGGGCCTGAGGTGGCGGCCCCGCCTTAAGACCGGTTGGCCGGATCTGACGTCATCTCCAGGTGAAATGACATTTTCAAGGGGAGATACGGACTTGCTCACCTCAATGGTATCTTCGTCCAAGGTATGGCAATACTCTATCATTACCACCGCATCAGCTCCCTCAGGAAGCATCCCTCCGGTGGAAATCTTAACGGCCTGACCTTTGCCCACCGAGACCCGGGGGCGCTCACCCATGAGAACCTCTCCGCACACCTGAAGAAAGGCTGGAAGACTCTCAGTGGCCCCAAACGTATCCTTTGCCCTCACTGCATAGCCATCCATGGAAGCGCGGTAAAAAGGGGGGAGGTCTTCAGGGGAAAGCACATCCCTGCTGAGCACACGGGCGCTGGCATCTTCAAGGGAAACAGTTTCCGAATCAAGGGGATTGAAGCCCCTTATGATTTCCAATACCTCTTCGGTAGTCTTGACCTTAAAAAAGCGCTCCATCACTAATCAGTCCTTTTCAAACGGCTAGGAATATGTCATATATGATATAACTAATCAATGAAAATATCAAACGAGCGTTGAGCTGTTGCCATGGAAGCCAGAAGTCAGAGGAAAGTGCGGATGAGCTATGGCCAAAAAGGAAAGTGAGCCATATATCAAACATATTTATTGGGTTAACGAGGCCGAGGAGAAGGCCCTACGTGATCAGCTTGCTCAGAAAGGGATAAAGCTTAAATCTGCAAAGGGGATCATGTGCACGCCCCTTGATCGCATAAATAGGATCTCCAGCGTGGCACCGGAGGTCTGGGGCGAGACTTGCTACAGGCAGGGCGGCTGGTATCGACAATCCGAAAAAAATGGCCTTTACCTGATCGTAAGCTCCTTTGAAGTGGAAGGATACGAGGAAAAAAAGGCTGCCACTATCACGGAATCTGACTTTGTACCTCCTCGTCTGGCCTCATCCAAGGAAAAAGAGGCCATGGTCAATGACCCTGAATTCAGGAAAAGAATCCCCCCTGAATGGCTTACGGTAAAAGATATAGAAAAACGGATCTATCTCAGGTGGGCCAGGAGGCTCGGATCAAATGTGGATGACTATGACTTTTTGTACCTTTCCCATACGGCCAATCACGCAAACTTTATTCATCCCAGATTTTTTGTTCAGGGCTCAGACGGGATTATACCGTATTCCATAGAGCGAAGTGCCCATCTCTGCTCATGCTGTGTGGAGTTGTTTCAGGTGCTTGGCCACGGATTCAGAGAAAAGCTGGTAGCCCCCTGCCCAGGGGCCACTATCTTCGCCCGACTCAAACCAGACTGCTACCTCCGTGTTCGGCGGCCTTGAGTTCAGGCCTGAAAAATCCGGAATTCTACCTTCTGGCCCTTGAACTCTTCCACATAATTGCAGCTGGTGAAGATATCTAAAGTTTTTTGGCCAAGGCCCGAATAGTATTTTTGAAGGTCCATTTTGGGGAAAACCGGGGGGAGATACATGGCATGCGGTGACCATGCGACATTTTGATCACGAGTTAACATTTGAACGAGCATATTGAAAAAAACATCATAACCTGCCCATCATGTGGGATGAGCTGGCGTACATCCAAGGATCTGGCCGGAAAGATGGTGGTCTGCGGGAAATGCCGTTTCAAGTTTACCGCGCCACTGCCTACAGACAAAAGTACTACTGGGACCCCTCACACAAAACAAAATGAAATGAACCCTAAGCAGGACTCCTTCCTTTTAGTAGGTAACCTCGCGGTAAAACTAGGTTACATAACCACTGATCAGCTTAAGAAGGCCCTCGACCTTCAAAGGGAAAAAAAGGAACAAGGCATGGACTCCATGCTAGGGGAAATCTTTATTGAGAAGGGCTTTATGACCCAAGACCAGTTGGATTTTGTGCTCTCCCTCCAAGAAATGAGACAGATCCGCTCACTTGACCGCAAATTCGGGGAGAAGGTCATTGACCAGGGACTAGCAAGTAAAGAAATTATCGAAGAAGGACTAAATACCCAGAAGGAGATCTTCTTCCAAGAAAAGAGAATAACCCTTCTTGGAGACATACTTGTGGAACAAGGAATCATTACCGAGGCCCAGAGGGACGACTTACTGCGGCGACAGAATCGTATCAGGGACGAAGGAGAGGACAAAGGCGAGGCCCCCTACGATCTTGGGAAGGAGGCCGAGGCTCCGCCTGAGGGCCTTCAGATCACGGTATCTGAGGACAAGATGACCGCCTTCCTCAAAATCACATCCTCTGAGGCCTCCTCCGTTTCTGTGGATAAGGTAAAGCAATTGCTCGCCTCTGAAGGAATCTGCCACGGGGTGATTCCGGATCAGGACATCGCCCGATATATTGAACAGACACCCAGACCCACTGATCCCTTGGAAATCGCCGTGGGTACCCAACCTACCAAAGGCCAGGACGGTGAGATTAAGTACTATTTCGATACCGATCCCCTTAAGATTGGGACCGTTAGAAAGGGTGGGGTCATCGATTTCAGGGACAGGGGCAGGCTTCCCCAGGTCAAGAAGGGAACCCTATTGGCCAGGAGGGTGCCAGCCGTGCCCGGGGAGCCAGGGATGGACGTGTTCGGCAAAGAGGTGCCACCCCCAAGGCCCAAGGAAGCCAAGCTCAAGTCGGGCAGAGGCGTTGAAAGGTCGGAAGACGGTAACAAGGCACATGCGGGCCGTGACGGGGCCCCCATGCTCTCTGCAGACGGAAAGATTTATGTGCTCTCCAGACTGGAAATACCCGGAGATGTAGGCCTGGAGACAGGCCATGTGGACTTTGACGGAGACATTGACATAAAAGGCGCTGTCCAAGATGGATTCTGGGTAAGAGGAGGGAGGCTTTCGGCCAGTGAAATACTCAGGGCCGATGTGAGCGCTTCAGGCGACGTAGTGGTTGCAGGGGGAATAATAGGGGCCACTGTACGAAGTGATGGCAGCCTCAAGGCCAGATACATCCACGATGCAAGGATACGCGTGCTGGGGGATGTGGTGGTGGAAAAAGAGGTTATTGACTCGGACATCATGACCAACGGCGCCTTCATGATACAGGAAGGAAAGGTATTCAACAGCCGCATCTCGGCCAAGAAGGGAATCCAGGCCTTCCAGATAGGCTCAGCCAAATCAAAACCCTGCCGACTGGTGGTGGGTATCGACGAGGAGGCCGCGGCAAGGATAAAGAACCTCAAGCGAATGAAGGAGTCCAAAGAGAAAAGGCAGAAAAAATGGCAGGCTGCCATTAAGAAACTTAAGGCCGTATCCAACAATATACTTAAAGAGGTCACTGAGCTGGCCTATATTGCGGACCGTGGGCCTCTTGAACAAAAGCGGCTACAAAAGGAAATGGAATCTGCAAAATCCGCGGGTGATGAGAACCGCACTGCGATCCTCAAAGACAAAATCGCAGAATTGGGTAAAAGAATTAATACGGCCGAGGCACGCACCAATGTGCTAATGGACCAGCAGGGAAAAGTGGATGCCAAGATCAGCGACCTGGAACAACAAATTGAACGATTGGAATCAGAGAAACTGGCCTTGGCTCAAGATATTGAAGAAATCTATGAGTGGTCCCAATCAACCGGGGGCACGGCAGAGGTAAAGGTAAAGGGAACCATCTTTTCCCACACAATAGTCAAGGGCCCTCGGTGCAGCATTAAATTGAAAGAAAACCTGGACAGATTGATCATAGCCGAGAAACAGGTGCAGGAGCCCGAGACCCAAAAGACCATCTGGAAAATGGTCATATCACCCCTTAAGTAATAGCCTTGCAAATTTAAACATTTGTTGCTGAATCGAGGAACACAGGCCTCGGCAGTTGACACAAGGTCTTTTTGTATGCTAAAGAGTTTGATCGAACGTTCGATAGATTCATCTTGGCCTGGACCAGGGCTTGCCGAAAACCCAAGCTAATACATAAGACGGCCTCTGTCCGTGTTCGGGGAGATACGAGGTGTGCACCTAAAATGAAAAGAGGACAATCTTCCCAAAAATTGAAGAAGATAAAGGCCCAGGTGGCCTCGCTTTTTGCCACAAGGGGCTACCACCGCACCTCCATGCGGGAGATCGCAAAAGAGGTGGGGCTCACCCAGTCCTCCCTGTATCACTATTTCAAAAGCAAGGAAGAGATCCTGTTCTGCCTCATGAATGAGGCCATGGATGAAGCCCTCAAGACCCTTAAGGAGACCTTCCAGGCAGGACTTTCCCCTGAGGGAAGGCTCCGGAGGATTCTCAGCTTCTACACCACCTATTATGCAGGGGATCAGGATCGATTGGTCCTCCTGGTCAATGAAATGAATGCCTTGAGTCCGGAAAACCGCTCTATTCTAATTGCAAAACAAAAGGAATACGTGGCATTGATCCGCTCCACAGTGCAGGAACTCCAGCGGGCCCACAAGGCCAAAAACCTGGATGCCACAGTCGCCACCTTTGCATTCTTCGGCATGGTCCACTACACATACAAATGGTACAGAAAAGACGGACCTGTAAGCCTAAAAGAACTAGGTGACATATTTACAGAGATATTTTTAAACGGTATCACCCTACAAGAAGGAAAAAGACCAGTATGATACCTCATCGTCCCATGTTCTGGCATATTGAGTACGTATGGCTTTTCTACGTGCTTGCAGCCGTGGCAGGAGGGCTCTTTTTGGCCGGAGTCGCTGCCCATGTGTGGGTCTGGAAAAGGGCTGCAAGATACTTCCGGATCCCTTTTTCCCAAAAGGCTGTCAAGAAGACTCTCGTGGATGCCCTCTTGGGACGCCGGGTTTTTCAGGGAAATATGGCCGCAGGGGCCATGCATTTTTTGCTGTTTTGGGGTTTCCTGGTCCTTTTCATAGGCACCCTTCTCCTTGCTGCCCACCACTATGTTCACCCTTTTCTCATCGGTTCCCTTTATCTTGGCTTTTCCATGGCCATGGAAATAGGGGGCGCCATGCTCATGCTGGGCCTCCTATGGGCGATTTTTCGTAGGTATATCCAGCGCATCCCACGTCTTGAAACGACAAAGGAAGATGCCCTGGTGGTGGCATGGCTTGTGCTCGTTGTGCTTTCGGGCTTCGTAGTGGAGGGGCTGCGCATGGCCTTCCAGCACCCCCAATGGGGCGGTTGGTCGTTTGTGGGGAACTGCATAGGCAACCTGCTTACAATTTCAGCAAGTGAATCCTTGTATCCATATCTGTGGTGGGTACATACCTTGTTGGCCCTGGGCTTTATTGCAGTTATCCCCTTTACCAAGCTTTTTCATCTCATTGGTGCGCCCGCAAGCCTTTATGTCCAAAACACTCCAAAAACACCTTTAGCGCCAGAGGATGAAACAGTAGAAACCCTTGATTTGGCTGACCTGGTCTTTTTTGATGCATGCATGCGGTGTGGCCGGTGCGTGGAGGTCTGTCCCTCCGCAGGGGTTGGTGAGCCATTTGCTCCTCGGGACTTTGTCCAGGCAATGCGCCTTCGTCTCTGGATGGAATACTCCCCTTTTGGGGATGTCCGGTTCCTCAGTAGGGGCCATGAAAAAAAGATGGCTGAAAGGATCTGGTATTGTACCACATGCCGGGCCTGCCTGGAGGTCTGCCCTATCTATGGTGCTACATTTGAGGCCATAAGAAAGATGAGGGCCGTGGCCATAGAAGAGGGAACCCAGGTGCCCCAAATCCTTATCCAAACCCTGGACAAGCTTTACAGGTACAACAACCCATGGGAGGCCTCCAAGAAAAAGAGGGCGGCCTGGGCAAAGGAATTGGATCTTGTGGATCTCACAAAGACCGAAAAAGAGACAGAGCTTTGCTACTTTGTAGGGTGCACCACTTCCTTTGATACCCGGGCCCAGGAAATAGCCCGCTCCTTTTCATGGATCCTCCAGAAAGCGGGCATAAATTTTGGCATCCTGGGAAAAAAGGAGCCTTGCTGTGGAGATATTGCCAGACGGGTGGGGGAAATAGGCCTGTTCCACGAGCAAGTGGACGCCTGCCTAAAGCTCTTTAGTAATTACGGCATCGAGCATGTGGTGACCTCCTCACCCCACTGCTTTCATACATTCCAAAATGAATACCCTGAGGCCCCATTCAAGGCCCGCCATTATACGCAAGTGTTGCATGATCTCATTGTCCAAAGGAAGATGGAATTTGAAAAGAAGCTAGAAGTCACAGTGACCTATCATGATCCATGCTACTTGGGCCGCTACAACCGAATCTTTGACGAGCCACGGGAGGTGATCCGCGCGATCCCGGGAATCAGGCTGGTGGAAATGGCACACCACGGGCCTGACAGCCTTTGCTGTGGAGGAGGCGGAGGAAGGATGTGGCAGGAGGATCTGGATGGAGAGACAAAAATGAGTGAGATCCGGATCAAGGAGGCCCATGCCACAGGGGCACAGATTCTTATCACTGCGTGCCCCCTTTGCCTCATCATGCTGGAGGATGCCCGCAAGACAAGCGGGTTGGAAGAGGAACTCCGGGTCATGGACCTCAACGAGCTGGTTGCTGAGGCCATGGGAAAAGGGAATAACATTTAGAAAAAATGAATTGGGTGTTGGAGGAATAGGACATGAACATCGTGGTATGCATCAAGCAGGTTCCTGAGGTTACGGATGCGGAATTGGAAATTACCAAGGATGGTACAGACATTGATAAGGAAGATCTGGAGATGTCCATCAATGAGTGGGACAACTATGCAGTGGAGGAGGCTGTTCGGATCAAGGAGGCCCATGGAGGAAAGGTTACGGTGGTCACCCTGGGCGACGAAGATGCCGAAGATGTGCTGCGTCGTGCCCTTGCCATGGGAGCTGATGAGGCCATCCTTATTGACGAAGAAGACTTTGAGGGCTCTGATGCAGTGGGCATTGCCAAGGGTCTTTATGCGGCTGTCAAGGATCTGGACTTTGACCTGCTTTTCACAGGCGTTCAAAGCTCTGACGATGCCTGGGGCCAAGTAGGCCTCTTGATGGCCGAGTGGCTTGAGCTTCCCTTTGCCTCACTGGCGGTTAAAGTTGAATTGGGACAAGGCAAGGCCCTGGTCCAGCGGGAACTTGAGGCAAATACCCTGGAGCAAGTAGAGCTTCCCCTGCCTGCGGCCGTGACCATCCAAACAGGCATCAATGAGCCCAGATACGTCTCCATTATGGGGATCAGGAAGGTGAGAAACATAGAAATCCAGCAAAGGACGGCAGGGGATCTGGGTCTGTCGGACATGGAGATCGGAGAACAAGGCTCCCATGTTGCACAAAGGAGGCTTTCGCTGCCCGAGGAAGGGGAAGGAGCCGAGATTCTCACGGGCAGTCTGGATGAAATCTGTGAAAGGGCGGCCCAGATCATACGTGACAGAGGGGGGGTGGCGTGAACATGAAGGAGATTCTAGTTATTGCAGAACACAGACAGGGAGAGCTCCGAGACATCACCATGGAAATACTGGGGCTGGCAAATCAGTTGGCCCAGGCCCATGGCCTCTCTGTCACAGGGGTATTTCTGGGCGCAGACGCCTCACCTTTCAGCCAAACCCTAGCACGGACCTGTGACAGGATCCTGGTGGTGGAGGATCCAGGACTTGATAATTACAACGCTGACCCGTATCTCCTTGTACTGGCCCAAATAATATCCCAGCAACAGCCGTACCTTACCCTTCTGGGCCACACTGCCATGGGCATGGACCTGGCACCTGCCCTTTCGGCCCGTCTCGCTATTCCTCTTGTCACAGATTGTGTGGGGCTTGCCTTTCCACGGGACTGCCTGGAGGCATCGCGACAGGTCTATGGCGGAAAGGTAAACGCCCTCCTCCGCATGAAGCCCTCTTCTCAATACCTTGCCACCATCCGGCCCGGGTCCTTTTCCGTGGACCTGGCCCAGGACAAGACCGCTACCGTGGAAAAGCTCCCCTCCCCTTCCTGGGAAGGGCTAAAGGGCCGGCGGTTCCTGGGATACTTGGAGCCAGAGGTGGAGGATGTGGACATCTCAGAGGCCGACATCCTGGTATCCATCGGAAGGGGTATAGGAAAACCTGAAAACATCCCAGTGGCAGAGGCCTTTGCCGAGGCCATTGGGGCCACCTTGAGCTGCTCTCGGCCCGTGGCCGACAAGGGCTGGCTCCCCAAAAGCCGTCAGGTGGGGACCTCGGGTAAGACCGTACGGCCCAAGGTCTACATCGCCCTGGGGATCAGTGGCGCCTTTCAGCATCAGGCCGGAATGAAAAACTCGGGTACCATTATTGCTGTGAACAAGGACCCCAAGGCCCCCATCTTCAAGGTAGCCCATTACGGAATAGTGGCTGACCTGTTTCAGGTCTTACCGATGCTTACAGAGAAGTTCAAGAAGTCATAGGAAAGGGTAAGCATCGCCACCAGCCTTGCTTGACACCCTTTTTGGAATAAAGCTAAGATGGATCGCGATGTTTGGCCCTTTCCATATCTTTGGGACCGAATTTCATGGCCTACAGGTCAAGGACGGCATATAAAATATCACCTTACGGGAAAACCAAGCGCACGTGAAGCAAAAAAACAGGGTAACGCATGGATTTTAATCTAAGCAAAGAGCAGCGGGATATTGTACGGGCGGCTCGGGAGTTTGCTCAAGGAGAATTCCCCGACAGGGCCGCAGAATTTGACCGAAACGAGACCTTTGACCTGGAACTGTGGAAAACCGCCTGCGAGTTGGGCTTCGTGGGTGTATTTATTGACGAGAAATATGGTGGAGCAGGGCTCGGGTTTCTGGAGCACTGCCTTATTACCGAGGAGTTCTGGGCCGTAGAACCTGGAATCGGGCAGGCGATTCTTTCCACCACATTCGGCTCTGAACTCTTAAGCCTTTTTGGGAGCGAGGAGCAAAAACAAGAGGTACTCCCCCAACTGGTGAGCGGCCAGGCCATCATGGCAACTGGTATCACTGAGCCGGATGCTGGCTCTGATGTGACCCAGGCAACCACCACGGCTGTTAAGGACGGGGACTCCTGGGTGATCAATGGGGCCAAGATGTTCACCACCAACGGTAATCTGGCCAAATATGTGCTTCTCTTTTGTCTGACTGATCCGGACAACCCTTCCCGCCACGAACGCCATAGCTTTATCCTGGTACCCACCGACACCCCAGGCTATGAGTCCACAAAGATTTATGGCAAAATGGGAATAAGGGCCTCGGACACGGCAGAATTGACACTCAACAACCTACAGGTCCCACTTTCAAATCTGGTGGGAGAACAGGGACGGGGATTTCACCAGCTCATGGCCTTTTTCAACAGGACCCGACTCCATATCTGCGCCCAGGCCGTAGGATTGGCCAGGGGGGCTATGGAAGAGGCCATCCGGCACGCCAAGGCCCGGCGCCAGTTTGGTGCAACCCTTGCCTCTTTCCAGGTGACCCAATTCAAGATCGCGGAAATGGCCACATGGATCCGGGCAGCGAGGAATCTTTATTACGAGGCAGCATGGTCCGTGGACCAGGGGAAGATTGATCATGCCCTGATCGCCATGGCCAAATGGTTTTCCGCTGAGATGGCAGTGCGCTGTGCCGACGAGGCACTTCAACTCCATGGGGGATACGGGTACATTGATGAGTACAAGGTGCAGCGTCTTTACAGGGACGCCAAGATCTTGGAGATCTATGAAGGCACCAAGGAGATGGAAAAGACCATTATCAGCCGCACCCTTCTAGGGTAGATGGGAGGATACCTTATGGCCCAAACCAATGCCCACGATATCAAGGAACTAACCCGGTTTGCCTTGGATACCGTGCAACGGGCTGGAGAGGCAGCCCTGCGCTTTTACGGAAAGGGGCAAAGGGGCCTCAAATTCGATCAGGGACTCGTTACAGAGGCCGAGTTGGCCCTTGAAGACCTGTTTCGGGAGGAACTGGCCAAGGCGTTTCCTGATCACCAGATTTTCAACAATGCCCTTTTGGACGAGGATTACACCCACGAGGAAAAGCGATACGTCTGGGTCTACGATCCACTGGACGGGATAGCCAACTTCCAGGCAGGGATCCCCATATGGGGAGTGTCCATTGCCCTATTGGAAAACTTCTGGCCCCTCTTGGGCTATTTTTTCATGCCTGCCACCGGGGACCTTTTCCATGCCACGGCAAATGAGGGAGCCTTTTACGGCCGAGAGAAAATCCAGGCCCCGGAACGTGATGCTATTGACGATGAAAGCCTTCTTCTGGTCTTTTCCCGATTTCATAAGCACTTCCACTCCAGCTTCCCCGGAAAAATGCTGAACCTTGGCTGTACGTCCGCCCATATCTGCTATGTAGCAAACGGAAGAGCAGACGCGGCCATTGTGGCCAATGAATCCTTTCAGGATTTGGCTGCAGCCAGGGTAATCTTAGAGGGAGCGGGGGGCAAATTTTACAACATGGATGGAAATGAGATCTTTCTGAATGAATACCTGGAGGGCCAAAGGATAGACGGCCCCTTATTGGTAACAACCCCGGCATTGTGCAAACGGATAAAGAGACATTTAACAGAGCGCGTATGATCCCCTGCTCTCAAATGAGACTAAGATAACCACCCAGTATCGGCCATGGCAAGCCTTAAAGACGAACTTTATATGGGAAATTCCCTTTTGCACCAACTGGACCCAAGGGTCAAACTGGTCTCGTGCACCCTTTTTTCTATTGTAATGGCCATTTGTTCCACGTGGCAGGGATTGGTGTTGGGGCTTGGCCTGGCCCTTACCTGGACCGTGTTGGCAAGGCTTCCAATAAAACATGTACTCGCGAGATTGATCATGGTCAATGGCCTCATTGCCATCCTCTGGCTCATTCTGCCTTTTGCTGTAAGGGGGCAAGCCCTGTTTTCAGTGGGTCCTTTCACGGCAACAAAACAAGGGCTTCTGTATACACTTCATATCACCATGCGCAGCAATGCCATCGTCCTGGCACTGCTCAGCCTCCTTGCCACCTCTTCCTTGTTCAGCCTTGGCCATGCCATGGGAAAGCTGGGCATCCCTGGTAAAATCGTTCAACTCCTGCTTTTTGCCTATCGCTATATCCATGTCATCCAACTGGAATACCGAAGGCTTTCAAATGCGATAAAGATAAGGGGATTTCAACCCAAAACCAACCTTCATACATACAAGACCTATGCCTATTTAATAGGTATGCTTCTGGTAAAAAGCTATGACAGGGCTGAACGGATTCGCCAGGCCATGATATGTAGAGGCTTTTGTGGTCGCTATTATGACCTCAGTGAGTACAGGCTGAAGCCCCGTGACATGGTGCTTGGGATATGCATGATTTTCGGCACGCTTCTGATCGCATGGATAGAATGGACAACATGGACACGCTCATTCATCTAAAGAATATCCACTTTTCCTACCCCGGAGGCAAGCCCCTTTTCCAAGGGCTTTCCTTTCAACTTCTGAAAGGGGAAAGGTTGGGGCTCATTGGGCCCAATGGGAGTGGAAAAACTACCCTTTTCCACATCATTATGGGGCTACTAAAGCCCTCTGGAGGCGAAGTGGAAATATTTGGGGAGACAATTCGTGAAGAAAAACAATTTCAAAGGGTGAGACAGAAAATAGGTTTGCTTTTTCAGGACCCTGACGATCAATTGTTCAGCCCCACAGTGCTGGAAGACGTGGCCTTCGGGCCCTTAAACCAAGGTAAATCTCCCAAAGAGGCCATTGCCATTGCCAAGGAGACCCTAGCCAAATTGGGTCTGAACGGTTTTGAGGACCGGGTTACCTATAAACTGTCCGGCGGAGAGAAAAGGCTGGTCTCCCTTGCCGCGGTCCTGGCCATGGAGCCGCAGGTCCTATTATTGGATGAGCCCACCACTGGCCTGGATATGGAAACCACTGAGAGGCTTATTGGCATTCTGAACAGGCTGGATCTTTCCTACGTGTTTATCTCCCACAATATGGACTTCATACTTCAGACCACCAATAAGGTCTACGGCATGATCAAGGGACAGATCGTTACAGAAGAAGAGGCCATCCCTCATACCCATAAACATGTACACGGTTTTGGTGGTTTCCCCCACACCCATTCCTATGTAGAACACCTTGCCGGTGCCAGCGCCCCTGTTAAGAAACCGGGGACCCACCCGAAGGTTGGGGACTGAGCCGAGCCCACAAGGGTGAGGCGAAGAAACCGGGGACCCGCCCGAAAGGGTGGGGACTGAGCCGAGCTCGTAGAAGCGAGGCGAAGAAAAGGTAATTGCATCAAGACAGAAAAAACATTATGTTTAGGCCTTGATATTCCGCAGAAAGAGATCTGTCGGACTACCATAAGGCGAACAGTGGTAAATGCGACTCTTGCTGATTATGAGGTGGATGGTTCATGAAACAGGTCATTAAAATGCGTCAGATGTCTAATAACCAAAAGGGGATCATTAAGAAAATATCGGCCACTGGTGACATGGGAAGAAGGATACGGGAAATGGGGCTAGTGCCCGGCGCAGAGATTCAAATCCAGGGGCGGGCCCCTCTAAAGGACCCAGTGGCTGTAAAGATAAAGAATTACACACTAACCTTAAGAAATAATGAGGCAAGCTTTATCTTGGTAGAAGTTGAGGCCCTTAATACGGCCAAGGAATAGATCATGAAAAAGAAAATCACCATAGCCCTATCAGGAAATCCCAACTCCGGCAAGACCACCGTATTCAATGCCATAACAGGGGCACGGCAGCACATTGCCAATTATCCAGGGGTAACCGTTGAAAAAAAATACGGCACAGTTTTTCACAAGGGGGTGGAGATCGAAGTGGTGGATCTTCCGGGAACCTATTCCCTTACCGCCTATTCCTTAGAAGAACTTGTAGCAAGGGACTTTTTGCTCAACGAAAAGCCTGATCTCGTAGTGGATATTGTGGACGCCTCCAATCTGGACCGTAATCTCTATTTGGCCATCCAGTTCAAAGAGATGGGGGTACCTCTAATCATAGCACTCAATATGATAGACGTGGCCGAGTCCAGGGGCATTCAGGTTGACGCCAAAAAGCTTTCCTCCTTGCTGGATGTGCCTGTAGTGCCCATGGTAGCCAGGTCCAAGAAGGGAATCGAGCAATTGCTTGACACTATCATAGAATCGGCCACTGAGCGCCAGGACTGGTTCCCTGAGGCAATTTCCTATGGTATGGACATTGATCAAAGCCTGAAAAAGATCACGCAAATCCTGGAAGCCGCCGGCACCTTTTCCAAGAAATATCCTGTTCGATGGCTGGCCCTCAAGTGTCTTGAAGGGGACAAACAGGTACTCGACCTCCTGAAAAAGCATCCGGATGAATTCGCCAAGGTGACCCGGATCTGTAAAGAAACCTCCAAGCACGTAATGAATACCCTTGAAGAAGATGTAGAAGGCATCATTGCAGACCACCGCTATGGTTATATCGCAGGGATTACCAAGAAGGCAGTCAAGAGGAAGATTGAAACCCGTCTGAACATCTCGGATCAAATTGACAAGGTCCTAACCAACCGGCTCCTTGGGCCCATTGTCATGGTATTGATCCTGTATCTGGTCTATGCCTTCACATTCTGGGCCAGTGAGGCCCCAGTGGGCTGGTTCGAGGCCTTTTTTGACGGCCTAAAAGATATCATCACTTCCATTGTTCCTCCAGGAAACCTGCAGTCGTTACTTGTCTCAGGTATTATCGACGGCGTGGGTGGGGTGTTGGGCTTCATTCCACTTATTATGCTAATGTTTTTTACCATCGCTATCCTTGAGGACTCCGGATACATGGCAAGAATCGCCTATATGTTGGACAGGCTCCTTCGGTGGTTTGGGCTCCATGGCAATTCTGTCATAGCCCTCATTGTCAGCGGTGGCATCTCAGGAGGGTGTGCTGTTCCAGGAGTGCTGGCCACAAGGACCCTTAGGGATCCCAAGGAAAGGATCACCACGCTCCTTGTTGTCCCCTTTATGAACTGCGGTGCCAAATTGCCTGTACTTGCCATGCTTATCGGGGCCTTTTTTGCGAAAAACAGGGCCCGGATGCTCTTTTTATTGACATTGCTGTCCTGGTGTTTTGCCCTTCTGGCGGCCAAACTTATCCGTTCCACAGTACTCCGGGGACCAAAAACACCCTTTGTAATGGAGCTTCCACCCTATCGCCTCCCCACCTTACAAGGACTTATTATTCACTCCTGGGAACGAACCTGGCATTACATCAAAAAGGCAGGAACCATTATTCTGGGGATATCTGTAGTGATATGGGCCATGATGACCTTTCCAGGGCTGTCTCACGAGCAGGCCCGGACATTCGACATTCAACATGAGCGCTTACAACAGGCCTTTTTGGCTGCCCCTGGAATCGGTAAATGGACAAGAAACAAGCAGGATCTTGAAAAACTGGATCATCTTTATCTCAAATATGTGGCCGCAAAACAAAAAAACGACACCAAGGCCCTTGAGCACATGGAAAAAGAGCCGCTGCTCAAACTGGCCAAGGCGGCCTATGAATGGAAGGTAAGCCCTTTTGCTGCTCAGGCAATGGACCCAAAGCTCCTGTCAGCAGCCAGACGCTATCTGGACTTCAGAGAGGAGGCAGTCAACCTGGAGATAAAACGGCATCAGACCGCTCTAAAATCCACTATTGCCGGGTGGATTGGCACAAGATTGGAGAAGGTGACCCGACCCTTGGGGTTTGACTTCAGGGTCAATATAGCCCTCATTGGAGGCTTTGCAGCCAAGGAAGTGATCTTATCAACCCTTGGAACAGCCTATTCCTTAGGCGAAGCGCCAGAAGAAAAGGGTGGGTCCTTGGCTCAGAGACTTCGGGAAAACCCCTTGTGGAATCCCCTTCAGGCCTTCACCCTTATTATCTTTACCATGCTCTACGTGCCTTGCCTAGCCACGGTGATCAGCATCCGCAAGGAAACATCGTGGAGATGGGCAACATTTTCCATTCTTTTTAATCTGGCGGCAGCCTATTTTATCTCTCTGTTAATCCGTCAGGCAGGAATTGTATTAGGGCTAGGAATTTGACAGGAAAGGCGCTTTCTCCATGTGATGATGACCTCTTGTTGAACAAATCTCAGCGTACTTCCAGCCCCAGATGCTCTAACATCGCAAGATCCTGTTCCAAAGATCTTCCTTGGGTAGTCAAGTAGTTGCCGGTCATAATGCCACTTGCCCCCGCATAAAAGACCAAAGGGTACAATTCCTTCAAATTGGCCTCTCTGCCCCCACAGATAATGATCTCCTTGTCAGGCAATACGTATCGAAAAAGCGCAATAATTTTTAGGCACCGGAGGGGTGTAAGGGCCTTGGCCTTTTCCAGACGTGTTCCCTTGATGGGGGTCAAAAAATTGATGGGAACCGCATCCACATCCAGCCCCTTGATATAGAGAGCCAGCTCAAGGACCTGTTCATCCGTCTCCCCTAGCCCAAAAAGACCTCCTGAGCAGACCGACAGCCCTACTTCCTTTGCCGCGAGCACTGTTGCAATCCGGTCTTGGTAAGAATGGGTAGTGCAGATGTTTGGGTAAAACGTCTCACTTGTCTCCAGATTGTGGTGATACCTCCCCAGGCCAGACTCTTTTAACATCCCCAAGTCTGTTCGGTCCAGGGTGCCAAGAGACGCGCAACAGTTGATCCCTTCCTTGTGCATCTCTGCAACTGCCTCTGCCACTACCTCAAGATCACCCTTGGGCAAGCGCTTTCCGCTTGTCACAATAGAATACCGATGCACTGGGCCATTCTTGGCCGCCTCAGAGCCTTTCTTTATCTCTGCCTTTGAAAGCAGGGGATAGACCGGGGCATTGGTATTTGCAAAGGCCGACTGGGCACAGAAGGCACAGTCCTCAGAGCACTTCCCAGATTTGGCATTACAAATGGTGCAAAGGTGAATCTTGCGACCAAAAAAGAATTCCCTAATCATATCCGCACCTGGAAGTAGATTAAAGACATCTTCCTCCCGCACCGCGGCCAATGCAGAAAGATCCCCTCTGTCCAAGGGAACATTGTTTAGAATGCCTTCTGCCAAATCAAGTGCCTCTTTCTTATTCATATCAATTCACACCCTAAAATCGGAGTTTTATGCCGAGCATATTCATCGCTCAAGTGTGAGCAACTGACTGCGGGATATTGAGAATGTCAAATGCCAAAATCCAAATGTCAAATCAATCCCAAAATGTCAAATACCAAAGAGTTCTTAAGTACTTAAACATAAAGGCGAGTGTTTAAGAATAAGACCTTGTCGCCTGATGGGCCCGGTTCAAATCTGATATTTTTATGCATTAGGGATTTGGGAACTGTCGAAAAACCTGGAAGTAAGGTCTTGGTGTCATTCCCGCGCAGGCCTGCCCGACAAGCAGGCGGGCGGGAATCCGGTCTTTTCAAAACGTTATAGACTCTCGCTCCCCGATCAGGTCGAGGACGAGTTTCGCGGGAGTGACGGATAGAAGAGGTTTTTCGACAATCTCTTGACATTTATTTGTCATTGGTCATTGAACATTAGCTCTTTGTTGCGAGCATTATCCACTATTTTGCACTGGAAATTTTGCCTAGAAATTGATACATATTCTTCATATATTGCTCAAATCAAGAAAAAAACGCTGCACACGGCCACCTCTGCCTTACCTAACGTTTCCTATAACAAGGGGCAAGTTGAAATGGCCTGGATCTTCCTTATATTATTTTAGGACTCAGGCCCTGAGGTTGCCCTTGCCTCCACATCAACATGATGGGAGGAAACGACGCACGGCTGGGGTGAGGAGGGGGTAATTTCTGCAAATGGTAGAGAAAATTTGAAACGGGGTGATGGTTCAATGGAAAAGATTCCTTTTACCAAGGACGGCTTAGAAAACCTGAAAGAGGAGCTCCATCGATTGGTCAATGTAGAGAGGCCCAAAAACATCCGAGCTATTGAGGAGGCCCGCAGTCATGGGGATATCAGCGAGAACGCAGAATATCATGCGGCCAAGGAGCGCCAGTCCTTTTTGGAAGGAAAAATCAATGAGCTGAAAGACGTTATAAATCGTTCGGAAGTGATTGAACCTGATGATGAGCCAGCCGACAGGGTGGTGTTTGGAAGGACAGTGGTGCTTTATGATGTGCAGGCGGACCAAGAGGTGGCTTATCAGCTTGTGGGTCCCTATGAATCAGACCCCGAAAACGCCAGGATATCTGTAAGCTCCCCCTTAGGCCAGACCCTCATCGGTAGAGAAGTGGGAGATGCTGTAAAAGTAAAGACCCCAAAGGGGATCCAAGAATTCGAGATCCTTGAGATAAGGTAGCAATCATGGCAGAGTATGTGGATTTGGATCATAAGGTGACCATTAAGTATAGCATGGAAACATACCTGCCTGACGGAAGCGTAGCCAACCAACCGGAAAGGACCTTCACCTTCATTTATGGGGTGGAATCCCAAATCCCGAGCCTGGAAAACGCTCTTAAAGGGGCAAGGCCCGGAGACAAGATGAGGATTCGGGTCCCTGCCGATGAACTCTACGGCGAGCATGATCCCTCGTTGATTAGGGAGATCCCAAAGCAGGGTCTGATCAAACAGCGAATAAAGGAAGGAACCTTTTATCGACAAATGAAAAAGGGCAGTCTTGTATCCTTTAAAATACTGGAAGTAAAACAAAACAGCGTGGTGGCGGATTTCAACCCCCCTACCGCCGGTATCTCAGCCACAGTGGACCTCGAAGTGCTTTCCGTGGTAAAGGCAACCCAAAAGGAGATCAACGCCGCCATGGAAGCGGAGAACAAGCGCCAGATCGGCTGTGGATAGACTCTTTACGTAATAAATTCACCATGGTTACAAGGATCTTCATCCACGGATTGGACAGCAGCAACCAGGGAACAAAGGCTCGGTTCTTCAAAGAGCGATTGCCAGATATGCTTATGCCAAATTTCCCTGGCTCCTTGGAAGAGAGAATAGCTATCCTGAGAGACGTGCTGGATGGCAAATCGGAGATCATCCTGGTTGGTTCCAGTTTTGGTGGGCTTATGGCCACCCTATTTACCCTGGAAGAGGAAAAGCGGGTGAAACGAATGGTGCTTCTGGCCCCTGCCCTCAATATGCTGGACCTGGACCGATACGCAGGCAGGACTGTGTCGGTGCCGGTCTGGATCTATCACGGTATCCACGACGGGGTCATTCCCCTTGAAGAGGTAAAGGCCATTGCCCCTAAGCTCTTTCCCAGGCTCACCTTTGTGGAGCTGGACGACGACCACATGCTCCATACCACCTTCCGGGACCTTCCCTGGGATGAACTTTTGGCCTGACCCCATCCCTTACTCCCTATAACCTTCCGGGACCAGCTGGCCATCCACGTACACCCGATTTTCCTCATCCATTGCAAAGCGGCCCCTGGCAATCAACTCCACGGTCCTGGGAAAGATTTTCCAGTCCCCCACCTCCTTCAATCTTTCCTGGTGTTCCTGGACAACCCTCTCAAAGGCCTCCTTATCCTGCAGGAGCTCTTTCAAAGGCCGGGGCAGGCTGACTGGAAGCGGCCTAGATACCATTAATAAGGGCCCGCTATCCACCCCCTCATCTGTCCACAAGGTGGAGGCCCGCAGCTCGGTCTGTCCCGCGGCAATGGCCTCTCTTACTGCATGGTCGCCCGTGTATTTGCGCCGCCCGCCCTGGGTGCGTATTGAAAGGTCGGCTGGATGCACATTCACGCATCCTTTCAGGGTGATGTAACTCATATAACCGCCAAGGGCGATTACATCGATGTCAAAGGCGGCCACAAGGGTGGCGGCCACCTGGTCATAGCTTCGCCTTGCCTCCAAACCCTCAGGGGTGAGCACGCTTCTCCTTAGCCCCCGCAACCTGTGAAATGCCCTAATATCATAGCTAAAATATGGAAGGCCATACTCATGGGCGATCCTCTCTCCTTGGCAGGTCCCGTCTGATCGATCGGAAAAGATGAAGATCACCTCAAAAGGGCTCTGGCCTTCTTCCTCCCTGAGCCTCACTTGATGCTCCAGGAGCCTCCGGATATTGGTCCCAGAGCCCGACATAAAGGCCGCCACCCGCATGGCCCGGCCTGCCTTCTCTGGATCAAAAATGGGGCGTATGGCCATAACACCTCTCTGTTTCCAAGAAACGGACAATTTCTGGATGTCAAATAACTCTTATCCAAACTCAGTTTTTTTCTATAGGGGAACGGGATGCTTACAATTTGAGGAAAAAGGTGCAAGGAAAAAGGACAAGAGTAAAAAAACCCACCAAGCAGATTAAGGCATTAAACAAATCGCCATCCCATGCCAATTTTCTATTCGGAAATGGCCTCAATGGGTAACCCTTTATCTTTTTGCCTTTTACCTCTTTTCCTATGCCTATCCCAAGGCCTTAATCATTTAAAAATGACAATCTGAAATAGATTAAATCACTCAAATCAGCACAAATCATGAAATCGATTCATTTTTGGATAACTATGATGGCAAATGTCAAATGACCAATGCCAAATCAATGTGAAGTGTGGAATCTCAGGCTTCAGTTCGCCCGCAATCAGCCCAAAAACCCTGAATGTAGGGTTACTCCATCAACGCCTCTACGGGCTTGATATGATAGGGATCATCCTTTTCAATGGCCGCCAGCACACTTCCACCTCCGGTAAAATAGTAGGTGTCATGGGAATCCAGGCCCTTCAGATAATGTCCGGGGCAGAGATTTTTTAGCTCCTGCAGTGTATCTCCACCCCCGAAGAATTTCCGCGCCGAATCATTGGAAAATACTAGCTCATACAGGGCCTTGGACCCTTCATAGAAATAGGGCATAAGACCCATAACCGCATTTACAAAGATGGTCTTTGCTTTCAAAACGACCTCTTTTACCTGCCCAAGTTGGAAGGATTCAGGATCCACGTCCACCACGTAATAGTCGCCTTCTAATTCGGCCAACTCCTTGATGCTCACTGTTCTCCACTTCCCATCCACCCTTTCATCAATGGCCTCTGATGCCACTAGATAGGGCAGTTCCACGATCTTTTTTTCCTTCTCATCCATATCCACCAGCTCCCGCGCCAGTTCCAACTCCTCCTCAGAAACGCCTTTTATTTGCACCCCATATTTGGCAGCCAAAAAGGTATTGTATATGAGACCTCCTAAAATCATATGATCCACCTTTTCATATAGGGCCCTAAGGGGGCCGATCTTGGTATCATACTTGGCCCCTGCGATAACCGCCACGTATGGCCTTACAGGTTCAAGGACCAGATGCAAATGCCCAAGCTCCTTTTGCAACAATGCCCCAGCATATGAAGGGAGCCGTCTTGCAATATCATAGGTGGACACGTGCGGTTGCCAGGAACCAAAGGCATCATTTACAAAGAGATCTGCAAGGGCGGCCAGCTCCTGGCAAAAGACCTCTCTTTCCTGCCCTTTTGATTGCTCCCCTTGAAACCAGCGTGTATTGGGGAGGTAAATCATCCCGATCCTTCCCTGCTTTAACTCCTGGATCGCCTCATGAATGGAGGGATCAATATGGGCTATTCCCAGTTTCGGTTGGGGTGTAAATTGGGGCAAGAAAATTTTAATGGGGAGTTTGTTTTCCAGATATCTGACGATAGGGGCCACTGATTCGCTCTCTTGGCATCGGATCTCACCCGTCTTTTTATCTCGGGGTCGCCCCACATGGGTCATGACAATGGGTCTGCCTCCCTTTTCCACAATCCCGTACAAGGTGCCCAGGGTCGCTTCTATGCGGTAGGGGTCCTTTATCTTCCCTTTCTTGACCACATTGTGGTCGACCCGCACAAGCACTATCTTGCCTTTCATGTCTGCATGTTGCATGAGACGGAGCCGTAGGTGGAGTTTGCTTGTTTCCATTTCCCCCTCCTTTGTCCTTTGGCCTTGTACCTTTTGCCCATGTCAGTATATGATCTATTTATCCCATTATTTGCAATATTTTTCAATACGGTGGAAAGATACAGAAAAATTCTCATTATACGACCGGGTGCCTTAGGCGACACCCTCATGCTCCTGCCCTGTCTCCGTGCCCTTTCCCAGACCCACCGCATTGTGGTGGCAGGCCGCAGACCTGGGATTGACTTTCTAGGCCATTACGTGCATACCTGCTTTGACATGGACCGATCCCCATGGTACAGGCTTTTCCTGGCTCGCCCGGCTGCAGAAGGGCTCCCAGGAAATCCTTCTGATCGTGTGATCTGCTTCCTAGCCGACCCGGATGGTACAATACAAAACAATCTTGAGACATACTACCCCCAGGCAAAGACATTCCTTTTTCCCTCGTTGCCTGGTCCTCACCAAGGAATGCATGTGGCCGAGTACGTATGCCAGTGTCTTGTCAAGGCAAGGGTAGCATTAAACCCCAAAAAGGTGCTCCATGATGCCACTGAGATTCCTGTCTTGGGCCCAAGCCCCAGCGCCTTTCGTGATCACCTGGTGATTCATCCCGGCTCTGGAGACAAAAAGAAGAATTATTCCCTGCCCTTTTGGGTGAAGCTCATGGAGGAGTTGGGAAAATTCTACCAACGTGCTCCATTGCATATGAAGGTATTACTGGGTCCTGCAGAAGCTAAACAGCGGCCCTTTTTTCAGGAGCTGGTCTGCGCTCAGGGCTGGACAATTTCTTTTACACCATCGTCTGATGCACTTCTTCATCTCTTGAGGCATACCTTGTTGTTTATTGGTCATGACAGTGGCATAACCCACCTGGCGGCAATGGCAGGCGCTGCCACCATAGCACTTTTCAAGGCCAGCGACCCCCGTTTATGGAGACCCCTTGGCCCAAGGGTGCGGCTGTTGCAGCCAGAGGAAGATGAAAAGAAATTTAAGGCCCAGGTTATTCGGGAGATAGAGGGATTTATTGCATCCCCGCATGCCGCTCCATCTACCACCTGAGGATACAGCTTGCCAGCCACAGTCAAATCTTTTATAGTTGGCCCCAAAAGGCTCCATATCATCATTTCAAAAGGAGGGCCAAAAATGGAAAAGATAGAGATCATCGTGGCAAGGGAGATTTTGGATTCCAGGGGTAATCCCACTGTGGAGGTGGAAGTTGGGTTAAGTGACGGTGCCTTTGGCCGAGCAGCCGTTCCCTCCGGGGCATCCACTGGCAAGCACGAGGCAGTGGAACTCCGGGACAAGAAACGAAAGCGATACAACGGAAAAGGGGTTGAAACAGCAGTTCGCAACGTCAACCAGGTCATTGCACCAGCCCTGCTCGGCATGGATGCCACTGAACAACGCCTAGTAGACCAAACCCTCATTGAGCTGGATGGGACCAAGAATAAAGGAAAGCTGGGGGCCAATGCCATCCTTGGCGTCTCCCTGGCCGTGGCAAGGGCGGCCGCTGATTCGGTTGGCATGCCTCTTTACCGATACATTGGAGGAGCCAATGTCTGCACCCTTCCCATGCCCATGATGAATATCTTGAACGGTGGAGTACATGCCGCCAATAACGTGGATCTGCAGGAATTCATGATCATGCCCATTGGTGGAAAGACCTTCAGGGAGGCCCTCCGAATCGGCGCAGAGGTTTTCCATGCCCTGGCCTCAGTGCTCAAAGAGCAAGGGTATTCCACAGCCGTTGGAGATGAAGGGGGTTTTGCACCTAATCTGTCTTCCAACGAAGAGGCCGTTGAAATGATCCTTGCAGGTATCAAAAGAGCTGGATATCGTGTGGGCAAAGATGTTGTGCTGGCCTTGGACCCTGCCTCATCATCCTTCTATAAAAAAGGCCGCTATGTGTTCAATAAATCCGACGGATCGGTGAGGTCCGGCGAGGAGATGATAGAATTCTATGAGGCCTGGGTGGACCGTTACCCCATCGTCTCCATTGAAGATGGTCTGGCCGAAGAGGATTGGAAAAACTGGAAAAAGATGACGGCCAAACTTGGAGATCGCATCCAGATCGTGGGCGATGACCTGTTCGTGACCAATACCAATCGGATAGCCAAGGGGATCAAGGAAAAATCAGCCAATGCGGTGCTCATCAAACTCAACCAAATCGGCACACTTACTGAAACCTTGGAGGCCATACAAATGGCCCACCGGGCTGGATGGAACACGGTCATCTCTCACCGCTCAGGGGAGACGGAAGACACCTTCATTGCAGATCTAGCTGTCGCCAGCGGCACCGGACAAATCAAAACCGGATCCCTCTGCCGCTCCGAGAGGATCTGCAAGTACAATCAGCTCCTTCGCATTGAGGAAGAACTGGGCGATGCAGCCATATTCGGGTGGAAGGGATAGGCAAAAGACAACCCTCTTGACATATCTTATTTTCCATGTTTAAGATCGTGTCGGTTTCTTGACCCGGAGAAGAAATGGTTGGCTGGTCATCGGGTCGGATTCGCTCGGAAGCAGCCCTACTGCCTCGCCAGAGCGACCGCCTGATTTTTTGAACCATGAAACACCCAAGAAAGGAGGTTGGCGCTTTGGCAGAGGGAGTAGTAAAATGGTTTAGCGCTGCGAAGGGCTATGGCTTTATCAAGCAAGAAGACGGCCAAGACCTCTTCGTCCACTTTTCCTCCATCAATATGCCCGGGTATAAGACCCTTACAGAAGGTGACCGGGTAAGTTTTGAGGTGGAAGAGACGGACCGGGGACCCCAGGCCAAAAATGTGACCAAGCTATAACAAACCCAGCGTAGCACTTAAAAAGGCATCTCAACTCGCTTTGAGATGCCTTTTTTGTCCACCATTGGCTCAATCCAGACCTAGGTCTCCCCATTCGTACAGGCACAAGGTCACCAACACCATGGCCGCTGTCTCTGCCCTCAGGATCCTCCTGCCAAGACTGATTGGCACAAATCCCACTTCCATGGCCTGAACAACCTCTTCTCGGGAAAATCCTCCCTCTGGTCCCACCATGCCCACTATTTTCTCTTGGGGCCCTGCTTGTCGAAGCACGTCCTTGAGATCCCGGGACCGTTCTTGTTCCCATAAAATGACCTTTAGTCCATCCTCTCTTGAGGTTGCACTTAGGAGTTGCCGGAAGTCGGTCACGTCGTCAATCTGTGGAGGTATGGCCCGATCACACTGGGCCGTGGCATTTCGGGCGATCTCTTTCCACCGCCTGAGCTTATTTTCCCCCCTTTTCTCATCCAGCCGGATCACCGTTCGCCTGGAAAGAAAAGGAACGATACGGGAGGCGCCCAATTCAGTCACCTTTTGGATCACCAGATCCATGGCCTTGGCCTTGAGTACTGCCTGGCACAAAACCATGTCCAGAGGAGGAGTATCCGGAGTAGCAATGGGGCCTTTCACCTCCACTGCTACCCTTGAAGTGCCAATGGATTGAATAAGTCCATGATATCGCATGCCCTCGCTGTCCATCACCACAATCTCATCACCAGGTTCCATGCGAAGGGCCTTGGCAATATGCCTGGCCTCTGCCCCCTCTATCAGCACAACGCCCTGATCAGGCAAGATATGATCCACTACAAACCGTCTCATTGCCTCACCTTGCCCCCGGCCTTGGGCCTTCCAACAATGGTGCACCATTCATCCATAAAGTCCCTGCCTTGCACAACAAGGCCATTTTGCTGCGCCGCCTGCACCACATCGTTTACCTGTTCCCTCAACAGTCCTGATAGAATGAGCGACCCGCCCTCCTTTGTCACTGATATGAGATGGGACATCAGGCCCATAATTTCCTCATAGACAAGATTGGCTGCCACTAAGTCAAATTGCTCACTTATCTCATTTAAGGCCTTACCTGATATCTCAATCCTATTACTTAACCGATTCAGTTCCGCATTGCGTCTTGCCCAGCGTATGGCCTCTGGATCAATATCAATGCCCAGGATACGCTCAGCGCCTAACCTGGCCGCATAGATGGCCAAAATACCGCTTCCGGTTCCTACATCCAGCATATGCCACGGGCTCGGCTTTTCAGCCCTTTCCATTGCCCTTAAACACATCCTGGTGGTAGGGTGTTTTCCTGTGCCAAATGCCGGCCCCGGGTCCATGATCAGGACATGACCCTTTGAAATCTCAGGAATCCTTTTCCAAGCAGGAACAATCAACAACTGATCTGTTACCCATTCTTCTTGGAAAAATCTTTTCCATCCCTGGGACCAATCCTTCTCTTTGAGCAAGGTCAAATTTAATGTGGGCGTGGTCATGTGAGGAAATATAGTACTCAAATCCATCAGAAAGGCCTCCACCTTCCTCTTTATGTCCTGAATGGGCTCCTTGGCAGGCAAATAGGCGCTAATGGTACGCGGCCCCCCTTGCTCAAAGGCCACTCCGGTGCAGCCCAGATCAAAAAGAAAGGCGCTAATAGCCTCATGGGCCACAGGGTCTGCCTCCACGGTCAACACCAACCATCCAGGCAGATCCTCTTTCTTTTGTGCCATCTGTCTCCCTTACCCGACAATGAACAAAAAACCCCACCCGCTGGGGTGGGGTTTTCGGGAGCGTCCCCTTGAACTCCAAAATCAGGCCTTCCTAAATTCATAACTCAATTGTCCGTTGGGGAGTTTGACCACCTCGGCCCTCATCTCCATGCCCACCTTTATCTCATCTTCTGGAATGTCCTTGGCGATTCTACCGAATACCTTATAATCACCGTAATCCAGCAGTGCTATGCAGTAGGGTAAATCCCCCTCAAACCCAACAGGTGCATATTGAAGCTGGCTATAGGTAACCAGTTTTCCGGTCCCTGACACCTCAAACCACTCCATGTCACTGTCAAGACACTGGAAACAGTCTGCTCTGGGCGGGAAAAAGCTCTTCCCGCACCCCTTACACCGGGTTCCCATCAGCTTACCCTGTTCCAGATATCCCACAAAGTCATTGACTTTGGTAATGCCCGTAAAGCTAACCGTCCCAAATCGCTTAAATCTATCATCTACCTCTTTTTTCTTTTTCGCCATTTCCTACCTCCCCAAAATCGTGACATTGCCGTACAACCCGACACCACCGATATTGTGGACCAAGCCGATTTCAGGATCCTTTACCTGCATCTCGCCTGCTTCACCCCTTAGCTGCAACACAATGGTCCTTATCTGGGATCCGCCTGTTGCACCGATGGGATGCCCTTTTGACAGCAGGCCCCCATCCACGTTTACCGGTATGCTGCCTTCCTTGTATGTCTCCTTGGCCCTTATTAGTTCCCGGCCCTGTCCAGGCTCGGCAAATCCAAGGTTTTCATAGGCCATGAGCTCGGCAATGGTAAAACAGTCGTGCACCTCAGCCACATCAATATCCTTGGGACCTACACCCGCCATTTCGTAGGCCTGCCTTGCCGCCTCTTGGGCCACGGTGAGTCCGGTAAACAAGTCACGGCCAGCCAAATTGACACTGGTAGATGCTGCGCCCAGGCCCAATATCCAGACAGGCTTGTCACTAAGGGCCTTGGCCTTTTCTTCATTGGCAACGATCACACAAGAGCTTCCATCAGCATTGGCACAGCAGTCACCCACGCGCAAAGGACTGGCCACAGGGCCTGACATGGGGCTTTCAGGATCAGAAAACATTTCCATGGTCACTGGTTTCCGATAAACCGCCTTTTCATTAATCTGCCCATAGGTGGCCGCCTTTACCCTTATAAGGGCCAGGTCTTCAGGTGTAGTGCCATATTTTTCCATGTGGGCCCGTGCATACATGGCATAATAGGCAGGCATCATGGTCCCAAAGGGGCTCTCCCATTGGATATCTGCCCCCCTGCCCATCCTTTCTTGGGATTCAGCAGAAGATATCTCTGACATCTTCTGGAAACCTATCACTGCCACCACATCATGCAATCCTGACTTTACGAGGGAATAGGCCACTCTCAGGCCCATGCTGCTGGATGAGCAAAGGCTTTCCAGATAACACGTGGGCTGGGGGATAAGACCCAGGTATTCTGCAAAGACCCCTGCCGGGGAGCGTTGTTTGTCATACTCCGGGGCCGAACATACAATGGACGCATCAATATCTTTGACGCTGATTTGGGCATCCTTCACGGCCTCTTTGAATCCCTCAAAGGCCAATTCCCGAATGGAGCCCGGATAACCTCTAACAAAGGCGCTTTGACCAACTCCAATAATTCCAACTTTTCCCATCACATAACCTCCATCCCCTATTGTGTAACCAAACGACCTCTGGACCCTCTTCTGGGCGTCCGTTAAAATTACTCTTGGAACGCAGTGGGAGTATAGGTAAAGAAAGGAAAGGGGTCAAGCAAAAGGTACCCAGAGGGGTTTCTAAAAACTATACAAGGAGGTGACACCATGGGAATCCGTTTCGTATATATCACCACAAACAATGAAGAGGAAGCGGCTCGGATTGGCAAGGAATTGGTGGTCCACAGGCTTGCAGCATGCGCCAACATAATAAAAGGGCTTCGGTCCTTTTATTGGTGGGAGGGAGAGGTGCAGGACGACAGTGAGGCCCTGCTCATTGCAAAGACAAGGGAGGAACTCATGCCACAGTTAATCCACAAGGTCAAAGAACTCCACACCTACACCTGCCCTTGCATTGTGAGCCTTCCCATAATGGAAGGAAATCCTGATTTCCTCCAATGGATTGTCCAAGAGACATCCGAGGGCTGAAATCCCCGTCATATTGACAGAAGCAAGTGTTTTTCTTATGAATACTCGACTGTAGCTATTTGAAATATTGGAGAATCTCTATCTTTGTGTGTAACAAGCTCAAGGGTCTGGTAAACAGCGCATACAAATATTAATCCATTCTATCTGTTTTCCGATAATTTATAATTCGCGCTCTCAATCCTTTTGAAAAGGAGAGAGCCTATGATCCAAGTCAAGAATCTGACAAAGTATTTCGGTCAAAAACTTGCTGTTGACAGCATATCCTTTACGGTCCAAAAGGGAGAGGTGTTGGGATTCCTTGGTCCAAATGCCGCTGGCAAATCCACCACTATGCGCATGCTCACCGGGTTTTTGCCCCCCAGTTCCGGAACCGCCTCCATTGGTGGCCTTGATATTGTGCAGGACTCCCTCCGGGCCAGGATGAAGATGGGTTACCTTCCGGAAAATGCCCCTGTTTACATGGACATGACCGTTATGGGGTTTCTGGATTTCTGCGCCGAGATCCGAGGTTTCTCTGGAAAGGAAAAGGCCAAAAAACTGGATGAAATCATTGAAAGATGCTTTCTCTCAGAGGTTCGGTACCAGCCCGTGGGCACCCTGTCAAAGGGTTACAAGCAGCGGGTCTGCTTTGCCCAAAGTATCCTGCATGATCCAGAGTACCTGATCATGGACGAGCCCACTGACGGCCTTGACCCGAATCAAAAACACGAGGTCAGATCCATGATCCGGGAAATGGCCAAGGAAAAGACCATTATCCTGTCCACCCATATCCTGGAAGAGGTGGAGGCCGTCTGCACCCGGGTCATCATCATTGCTGGGGGAAAAATCGTGGCCGACGACACGCCCGAAGGATTGAAGGCCACTTCGCCAATCCATGGCTCGTTTCGGGTGACGTTGGAATTACCCTCAGACCAGGAGCAAGGCCACCTTAATCAAATCAGGGCCATGGAAGTGGTAAAGAGGGTGGAGGAGTTGGGTCGAGACAAGGGCATCCTGACACTTCGGGTCTATCCCCAAGAAATAGACAGCAGCATTGCCAATGAACTGATCCACAGACTTGCCAACATGAACTGCAAGGTCCTTTCCTTTTCCAGAGAGGAAGGCAGGCTGAATCAGGTCTTCCGTGCCATCACAACGTCCGCTTCCAAATAACAAGGAGCAGATCCATGACACGATCCTTGAGAAACGTGAAGGCCGTGATTAAAAAAGAGCTGGGAGGTTATTTCGGCTCTCCTGTTGCCTATGTATTCATTGTGATCTTCTTGCTGCTTTGTGGGTTTTTCACCTTTTCCGTGAGCCACTTTTATGAGGCAGGACAGGCCGACCTTCGAGCCTTTTTTGAGTGGATTCCTTGGATCTTCCTTTTCCTGGTCCCGGCAGTTGCCATGCGTCTCTGGGCTGATGAAAGACGAAGCGGGACCATTGAATTAATCCTGACACTGCCTGTCACCCTGCCTGAAGTGGTGCTAGGAAAATTTCTGGCCGCATGGCTTTTTGTCTCCCTGGGCCTCTTGCTCACGTTTCCCTTGGTGCTCACAGTGATCTATCTGGGGCATCCAGACATGGGCGCCATCGTGGCGGGCTATTTTGGGAGCTTTCTGTTGGCGGGGGCTTATCTCAGTATTGGGAGCATGACCTCATCGCTAACACGGAATCAGGTCATCAGCTTCATTGTCTCGGTGGTCATCTGCCTCTTTTTTGTCTTGGCAGGCTGGCCTCCGGTTACAGGGGCCCTGTCGGGCTGGGCACCCCTATGGCTTGTGGATATTGTCTCTGGATTCAGCTTCATCTCCCACTTCGCCTCCCTTCAGCGGGGAGTCATTGACCTACGGGACATCGTATATTTTGTCTCTGTAATTGCCTTTATGCTCTTTGCAAATGGTGTGATACTCCAATATCGGAGGAGCATCTAAAGGAGAGCTGATCATGGCAGACAAGATGAATATGGGTGTGCGCAGGGTTCTGGTCTCCTTCATGGGACTGGGGGTGGTCTTTCTGATCATCATTCTGGTCAATGTCCTGCTGTCCTTTGCCAATGTGCGCTGGGATGTGACAGAGGAAAAGATCTATTCCCTTTCTAAAGGCAGCAAAAAGATACTGGAACGGATCACTGTGCCCGTGACCATCTCCTTTTTCTTCAACCGGAGCAGCAGAAACCTTCCCACAGACCTAAAGCTCTATGTCAGACGTGTGGAGGAATTCTTGGCCGAATATGAACATGCTGCAAGGGGCAAGGTGAGGGTTCAAAAATATGATCCAAGGCCTGACTCGGATGAAGAGGACTGGGCCCAAAAATACGGACTTCGCCCCCTACAATTGGGAACTGGCGATAGGATGTATTGCGGGCTTGTCTTCACCGCCGCCGACCAGGAGGATATAATCCCGTTCCTGGACCCAGCAAGGGAAGAGCTTCTGGAATACGATATCACACGGAGTATCTATAGGGTCCAAAGCCCCAAGAAAAAGATCATTGGGATCATCAGCACCCTGCCCGTCTTTGGAGAAGCCACCTCAAGGCAATGGCAAGGGGCCTCCGCTCCCTGGCTCTTTGTCTCAGAACTCAAAAAAAGTTATGATGTCCGCCAAATCGGCCTTTTTGCAGATAAGATTGACCCGGACATAGATCTCCTCATTATAGTGCACCCCAAAAATCTTAACCAAAAACTTCAGTATGCAATAGATCAGTTTGTGCTTTCGGGCAAAAATGCCCTTGTTTTTGTGGACCCTTTTTGCCTGTCTGATCAATCCCAAGGCCAAAGGAATCTCATACAACCGTCCAAATCATCACTTAAGACCCTGTTTCGGGCATGGGGCATTAGGATGGATGCATCCAAGGTCGTAGCTGACCTGGATCAGCCCACTACTCTAAGGAGTCGAGGCAACAGGGTGGTGCAGAGCCCCCTATGGATCAGCGCCAGAGACGACACCTTTGCATCTAAGGAAATTATTACCTCCAAGCTGGAAAAGATGCTCTTTCCCGTTGCAGGTGCCTTACAAAAGTCTCCCCAGAGCCCATACTCCTTTACCCCCCTTGTCCGCACCAGCAAGAATGCGGCCTTGTTTGATTCATTTAAGACCAGTCTTGGCCCAGAGGCCATCCGTAGGGAATTCAGGGCCGCGCCCGAGCCCTTTACCCTGATCGCCCAAGTAAGAGGCAAATTCAAGACCGCCTTTCCCGCAGGCCCTCCTTATAAAAAGAATTCTTTAGCCAAACAAATCAAGGAGGCCAAAAAGGAATCAACCATTATCATCGTAGCCGATGCTGACATGCTGGCTGACCGCTTTTATGTCCAAAAGAGACGCGTACTGGGTTTTGTGCTCACAAAGATGTTTAATGACAATCTAAACTTTGTGGCCAATGCCTGCGAGATGTTGACAGGAGGCGATGAGCTTATCAGCATCCGATCCCGGGGACGATTTGAAAGGCCATTTACCACGGTCATTGCCTTGCAGCGCCGGGCACAACAGCGGTGGCTGGCCAAGGAACAGGAACTGGCCAGACAAGTGGAGGCCACAAACAAAAAACTCCGAGAATTGGAGCAACAAAAGGATCCTTCCCAAAAACTGATTATCAGTCCCGAGCAGGAAAGGGAGATTGCCCGGTTCAGGGAAAAGAAACAGCGGATCAAAAAAGAACTCAAAGAGGTGAGGAAGAATCTGAGGGCTGATATTGAGTGCCTTGGAAGAACACTTAAGGCCATTAACATCTTTGCTATGCCCTTTTGTGTGTCTATGGCAGGGTTACTGCTTGCTTGGCATCGCCATAGGAGGATGAAAAGGCCATGAGAACAAAAACCCTGGTCTTTCTATTGGGTGTTCTGGCAGCTCTGGCTGCCATTGTGGGCATATCTCTTCACAAAAAGGGGGGAACAAAACAACAAGAAGCCCTAGGCACACCCCTTTTTCATGATCTGGCCGTAAACAAAATTGCCTGGGTTACCATTCAAGGCCCTGAGAAAAAGGTGAGCCTCCGAAGGGGAAAAGGCCACTGGGAAGTGGTGGAAAGGTATGGGTATCCGGCGGACTTTTCAAGGATTGTCGATTTGTTGCGAAAGATGGCCCAACTTAAGATAGGAAGGCGGTTCCAAGGATCCCAAGATGTGCTTGCCCGGCTTTCCCTTCACTCACCCCTAGACAAAACGGCCAAAAAAGAAGAAAAAGGTACATTGATTTCACTCAGAGACGAAAAAGGCTCCACTGTGGCCGAGGTCATTCTCGGAAAGACCCGCCGGAGCCAAAAGGCCGGTTTCCCGAGGGCAGGCCAATATGTAAGAATTGCGGGCAAAACCGACATCTTTCTTGTGGACAGAACATTTCCGCTCACTGAAACGGATCCTGTCAATTGGCTGGACAAAAAACTCTTGAAGGTACCCCCGGAGCAAATAAGACGCATTTCAGCCACTGGCAAAGCAGACAAGCTCATTTATGCCTTTGAACGGACCGAAAAGGGAAAGGGCCTTGAGCCGATCGGGCCCTTGAAAGGCAGCAAAATCAACCAGTCCAAGCTAAAACGCCTGGAGCGGGCCGTTTCCTCCCTGTGGCTGCAAGACGTGCTTGATCCGGCTACTGACCCTCAAACCTTGGGGCTGGATCAAGAAACAACCATCACCTATGAACTCTTTGATGGTGTACGTTACCACATCCGCACTGCCGCTCCAAAAGGCACAAACAAAAAGGAATACTATCTCCAGATAAAGAAGGAGGCTGCACAAAAGGCCAAACAAATAAATGACCGATTCAGCCGATGGGTGTTTATAATACCCAAGTGGGCGGCGGAGGCCTTTCTGAAAAAACCCGAAGACCTTGTTGAAAAACCACATGGGAAAAAGACCAAACCATCCAGACAAAAAAGGAATAAAGGAAAAGGCTGAGGCCCTTAGGGCCCGCCTCAAAGAATTAGGCTCCATGGTTGTAGCCTTCTCCGGTGGAACAGACAGCAGTCTTCTCCTCGCCTTTGCCAGGGAAACCTTGGGTAAAGAATGCGTGGTAGCTGCTACCGCTATCTCTCCCATACATCCCTCCTGGGAAAGGGAGGCTGCCAAGCGCTTTGCCCTGGACCATGACGTACGCCACATCCTATTCCCTTCCAAAGAGATGGGGCAGGCCGAGTTTTTGGCCAACGGACCAGACCGCTGCTATCACTGCAAGCGGGCCCTGCTGAAGATGCTCTTGCGCATCGCCAAAGAAGAGGGGATGGCCCATGTAGCCCACGGGGCCAATCGGGATGATCTTGGTGATTTTAGGCCCGGGTTCCGCGCTGCCCGTGAAATGGGGGCTGTAGCGCCTCTCCTAGATGTGTATCTGGGGAAGGAAGAAATTCGGTATCTGGCAAGAGAAATGGGCCTTGCCACATGGAACAGACCATCCATGAGTTGCCTTGCCACAAGAATTCCTTATGCCGAGCCCATCACCATGGAAAAGCTGAAAATGATAGAAACAGCCGAGGCGTTCCTTTTGGAAAAGGGCTTCACGCAGGTCCGGGTAAGGCATCATGGCCATGTGGCCCGCATTGAGCTGCCTCCTGATGATCTGGCCAGGGCTATGGAAAAGGGCCTGCGGGATGAGGTGGTGAAGGTCCTGCGGGACATCGGTTACCATCATGTGGCATTAGACCTGGAAGGATATACAAGCGGAAAGATGAATCGAGGATTGAACAGCTAATGCTGGAGAGCAAAAAAACAGGGGCATTTCCTCAAGAGATAGAAAAATGCCCCTGTTGTCTTTTACCGAAGTCGGATATTAAACTACGGTTACGTTTACGGCCGCAGGACCCTTTGCGCCCTGCTCAATCTCGAACGTGACGCGATCACCTTCTCGCAGAGTCTTGAAACCGCTGCCATTGATGCCCGTATGATGCACGAACACATCAGGGCCGTCTTCCTGCTCGATGAAGCCGTAACCTTTTTGGTCACTGAACCACTTCACGATTCCATTTGCCATAGTGACACCCCCTTTCTCAATAATTTTCCTGGTTCCAAACATCAGGGGCCACTCTGTCAAATGGATCCTTCCTGAGTACGAAACCATCTCTCCACCAAGGACTCCTCCTTGATGGACACCTTTTACCATAAACCCTTTTCAGCAAAAAGCAAGCTTTTTCTTTGCCAGAGCCAAAATAATCAAAAGGGAAAAATGGGCTGTTGCTCCAGTTTGCAAAGCTTTTTTGAGCTTATTATTTTAACCCAGATTGCGCGCGAACGCCGACTGAATCCATTTAGGGCAATGGGTGTTGGCGGAAGTAGCATATCACGTACTCACTTTTGGTCCGAAGCCCAACAATGTCATTTCCACTCCCGCGTAAGCGGAGGAGAAATCTTTGCATGATTGTGTTCGAAAAGATTTCTCGGAGCTGCCGCTCCTCCCCACAGGAAAGCAGCAGAGGGAATGGCCCCTGCCTGCGCCTGGGCTCTGGCAGGCAGGCATTATCTCTCACCAAGCAGGTGGTGCCAGAACAGTGTAATATGTTGCCCCACGAGTCAATTAGAAGATTGGCGCATAATCCGGGTTTAAAGTAGGTAGTTACAGGAAGCCATAATAATAGGAATTCCCCATTTGTGCATTGATGGATCCGCCCCGAATGAGATACACTTTTATCGGGCCCCTAGGAAATAAGAGAAGGCCTTCTGTCCCTTGACTTTTAATGTATACTCTGCCACTATTACTACTTTGTGGTAGTAATGTTTTTTTAAGGAGAATAAATCTATGGGTTACAAGATCATATTGCGTGACGCATATAAAAATTACACCCTGGATCAAGACAAGGTCCTTCCACCCCAAGAAACCGTTAAACGCTTTAGGCACCGACTCAAGACTATAGACCTAGATATCCTAAAGGAAACAATTCGCATTGATCAGGGTCGGCTGGACATTCCCGTATATTTCAGTCTCTGCGGCCAGGACGCACAAGATATAATCGGCACAAAAAAACAGATGGGAAAAGGAGGAACCCCCCACCAGGCCGAGGCCAGCGCGGTCATGGAACTGGCCGAACGTTTTAGCTTTTTCAGTTTTTGTAAGGATGAGAGCAAATTCTTTGTGGACACATATGAAAATGTCAAGGAAAAGGCTCTTCCTTTTGAAAAGATCGCCCAGTCCGTACACGATGATTCTCAGGACCTTGCCGTGGCTGAAATCATTTTTTCCAAGATTCCATTGAAGTGGACGTGGGCATATAATCTCACACGGCAACAAGCAGTCCTAATCCCCTTCAATTGGTTTTTTGCCATAAACGAGTTTAACGGTCCATCTTCAGGCAATTGCACGGAGGAGGCCATTATTCAGGGCATTTGCGAGGTGGTGGAAAGACACGTGTCCTCCCTGGTGAGCCGTAATAAACTGAAAGTGCCTGGCTTGGCCCTTGAATCTGTCAAAGAGCCACTTGCCTGTGAACTCATCAAAAAATACCACCGGGCAGGGGTAAGACTTTTCGCCAATGACTTTACGCTTGATACAGGCATTCCCACCGTGGGGGTTCTGGCCTATGACCCGAGTACTTTCCCTGTAAGAAGCGAGATCGTCTGGACCGCAGGAACCACGCCCAGTCCTGAAAAGGCACTGATAAGGGCCCTAACAGAGGTGGCCCAGTTGGCCGGAGATTTTGATACCCTGTCCAAATATGTGGCAAGCGGCCTCCCAAAATTCAAAGAGCTTGATGAGGCCCAATTTATTACCCATCCAGAACACAAGGTATCCATAAATGACCTGCCTGATCTGTCCGACGACAATATTCGAATTGAAATAGAAAATTGCCTGGGAGCTCTTGAAAAAATCCAAATGGAAGTCTTTGAAATTGATGTTACACATCCCCAGCTCCAGATTCCTGCTTTCTATACTATCATCCCTGGGGCCCATTTTCGGGAAAGGGCTGCCGGGACCAGCGTAGGAATGTTTTCAGCAAAGCTGGTTTCCCAGTCCCCTGATAAAAAGTGGGCCATCTCCTTCCTTGAATGGATGAACAGTCTCGTGGGAGACAAATACTATATCCATTTTTACCTTGGGCTGTGTCACCTTGCCCTGGGTGAGCACCCAAAGGCCATCTCCTATTTTGAAAGGGCCTTAGGGCTCGATCCACATCAAGAGGATATCCCCACCATATGCTCATATATGGCTGTAAGCCTGAAAGAGCTGGGAAAGTTTCGGGAGGCCTTAGACCTCCTTAAAAGGGCTGAGCGAGCTGACTCCGAGAGAACAGATGTGTACAATCTCATGGGTTACTGCTATTTCAAACTTAAAGAACACGAAAAGGCCATCCAATGTTTTGAAAAGGTTCTAAGCATTGATCCCACCTCTGCAATTGATTACGCCAACATCGCCTCAAACTATCGGGAGTTGGGCGATAGGGAACAGGCCATTCAATACTATAAGCTTGCCCTGGAGCTGGACCCAACCATTGATTTTGCCAGAGAAAATTTGAAACAGTTGCAAGCCGAATAATATCCCCATTTTCTTGACAACAAACATAGAGTGATTATGTTTTTGTTGTTTTTTTATGGGGAGGATGGCCCGGGCTGGAAATGCATCCTGATTTAACGGCAGAGAGCCTTCTTCAACATGGTGTGGATGCAGTTCTGATTCAGGAAGAATTGGGCCTGGACCAGCGCTGGTATGCGCACCAAGGGAAGAGGTAAATCCACACCGAGCCAGCTTCCACTTTCAAGTGTGATACCGCGCAAACCCGGCCCGCAGCGTATTTTCACGGGTAATCATCCCAACTGCCGCACTCTTCCTGATCACTGCAAATAAAACATTTGAAATTCTTTTGTTTCTGTGCTTTTTAATAGAATTTATGATTTTGGACGCCCAACGGGACTCTTGTTATTTCCTGACCAAACAATACGGGATTCCCCTGAGCACCCATATGAACATTCCGGCACATCGTAGGTGAAAGGAGGGATTAGTTCATGGATAGGATCAAGATCGCCATCGTGGGTCTTGGAAACTGTGCAAGCGCCTTGATCCAGGGGATTGAATATTACAGGCACAAGACAGAAGATGATGCCATCGGTTTTATGCACTGGAACATTGGGGGGTATACACCTGGAGATATTGAGGTGGTAGCTGCCTTTGACATTGACAAGCGGAAGGTGGGCCGAGACGTGGCCGAGGCGATTTTTCAATTGCCCAATTGTACCAAGCCCATCTATCCCAATATCCCCAAAACAGGCGTCACAGTAAGCATGGGACGTATCATTGATGGCGTGGCTGATCACATGAAAAATTACGACGAAAAATATACCTTTTTACCGGCTGATCAGGAAGAACCCGATCAAGAAGACATTGTAAAAACCTTAAAGGAATCCAAGGCCGAGATTCTCCTTAACTACCTCCCAGTGGGCTCAGAAAAGGCAGCCAGATTTTACGCAGAATGTGCACTTGCTGCTGGAGTGGGCTTTATTAACTGCATGCCCGTCTTCATTGCTAGTGACCCTGAGTGGGGAAGAAAATTCGAGGAAAAAAATGTGCCCATTATAGGTGATGATATAAAATCTCAGCTGGGCGCCACCATTGTCCATAGGGTCCTTACCAACCTATTCAAAAATCGTGGGGTAAAGCTGGAAAGAACCTACCAACTAAACACAGGTGGCAACACCGATTTTCTTAACATGTTGGACCGAAGCCGCCTGGCCTCAAAAAAGAAATCCAAGACCGAATCAGTTCAGTCACAGCTGGGAGAGCTGAGGCTCGTGGATGAAAATATCCACATCGGCCCGAGCGACTGGGTAGCCTGGCAAAAGGACAACAAGATCTGCTTCATCCGCATGGAAGGAAAGTTGTTTGGGGATATTCCCATGAATTTGGAGCTTCGGCTCTCAGTGGAAGACTCCCCCAATTCGGGTGGCGTGGTCATTGATGCCATTCGATGCTGTAAGCTGGCCCTTAACAGAGGCAAAGGGGGAATCCTCTATTCCCCATCGGCCTATTTTATGAAACATCCTCCTAAACAGTTTACTGACGACGAAGCCCACCGGATGACCGAAGAATTCATTCGAGGTGATCGAGAGGTGTGATCCCCCATGAAGTGCCTGATCCTAGCGGCTGGAAAGGGCAGCAGATTATCCAACAAGGGGCTTCCAAAGCCCCTTGTTTCGGTTTTGGGGAAGAGTTTGATCGAAAGGGTGATCCTGACCGCCAAGGCCTGTGGGATCACCGACTTCCTTGTGGTCACCGGTTACCAGGGCAAGGCTGTGAGGGGCTTTCTTGATGAGCTTCAAGAAAGGGAAGATATATCCATCATACATGTCCTGAACGAACAATGGGACAAGGAAAATGGGCTCTCCGCCCTGAAGGCAAGGCCTTATCTCCATGAACCCTTTCTTTTGACCATGTGTGATCACTTGTTCACAGAAGACACCCTTAGGGCATTGAAAGATACGCCCATAGGTGGAGATGAGGTGCTTGTTTGTGTAGACCATGAGTTTGAGCACCTCTCCTCAGAGGAGGTTGCCGAAGCCACCAAGGTATTCACCCAAAAGGGCAAGGTTCTGGACATAAGCAAGCAGCTCCAACAATACAACGGTATTGATACTGGTCTGTTTCTTTGCACTCCTGCCCTATTTGACGCCCTTGAAAAGGCAGCAGAAGAGGGAGATACCACCCTATCCAGAGGTATAAAGGTGTTGGCCACCCAAGGTCGGGTGAGGGCCTTTGATATGGGAGGGGCTCCATGGTTCGACGTGGACGATGAAAACTCACTCCAGAAGGCCCAACAGGGGCTGCTTCGTCTACTAAAAAAGGATACGGATGGGCCAGTATCCAGGTATCTCAATCGCCCCATCTCATTACGGCTCACAAGATACCTGGTCACCAAGGATCTTTCTCCAAACCAGATATCATTTATTTCATTCATGGCAGCCATTGTAGCAGGCCTCTGCTTTGCCTTAAAAGGACATGTAGCCCTGATTTTTGGAGCCCTTTTGGCCCAATTCTCCTCTGTGATTGACGGCTGCGACGGCGAGGTGGCTCGCCTTAAATTCCAGATGACAGAATTTGGCGGCTGGTTTGACGCAGTCTTAGATCGCTATGCAGACGCCTGTATCCTCTTTGGCCTGACACTTCATCTTATACGGACAGACCCGGGCTTGGGCTCCGTTGCAGCAGGCTATTTCGCCCTCACTGGGAGCCTCATCAACAGTTATACGGCCCGCAGATATGATGTGTATCTTAGAAAGAAACAAGAGGGCAGGCCTGTAGCCTTTCGCCTGGGAAGGGATGTAAGAATACTGATTGTGTTTCTGGGGGCATTATTGGATAAGGTGTTTGCTACCCTTGTTATAATTGCCCTTATTATGAACTTAGAAAATATACGCAGGATTTGGGTGCTTTATGGGGCATGGCAAAGAAGCAAGGGCCATTAGCCAACTTCTTGAGTGTGTAAAGGAGCGAATCTTGGAAACGGTCAAGCGCTCCCAAGTGCCCGAAGACGCTGAGCATGCCCACAATACCCTCAAATGGGTCAGGACACTTAGGCCAAATCCAGGGCCGCTGCTTGAAATAGGGGCATTGGGCCATGACATTGAACGGGCCGTCCCTGAAAAAAAGGTTCGAAAGGAGGATTTCTCCGATTATAATGCCTTTAAATCCGCACATGCAGCAAACAGTGCCCGAATTCTTGCCAAGTTAATGGAAGAATGTGGATGGGACACCCGTTCTATCCAAATCGTGTCACGGATTGTGACTCGCCACGAAACCGGAGGCGATGAAGATTCGGATCTGTTGCGGGATGCAGATGCCATTTCATTTTTTGAGGTCAATCTCCCCTATTATTTCAAGCGACACGATCTCCAAGAAGTGGAAAGAAGGTGCATTTGGGGGTATCTGCGGCTTTCCCCTGGTTTAAGGCACCTGGTGAAAGGCTTCAAATATGAAGATAAAACACTTCAAAGCCTTGTGGCCAGGGTTGTGAAGGAACATTCCTGACCCGGCTTTCTATGAAAGGAGGCCATACCATGCGCATAGGCTTTGTCTCAACTTATCCGCCCATTGAATGCGGGATTGCCACCTATACCCAGTATCTTACTGACGCCTTGAAAACTAAACAAACAGACATTTATGTGGTTTCTCATATCGGTGGATCCGGCCCACAGGTCTTTCCAGCATTTGACTACGAAGACGGCGACTTGGCTGAAAAGGCCTTTTCCACCATGATTCGTTTTACACCTGATGTGGTCCATATACAGCACGAGTTTGGGCTATACGGCAAGCATCTCGGTGTGTCTGTAGTGCCCCTTATTCTGCAATTCAAGATGCTGGGCATCCCTGTAGTAAGCACCCTTCACACCGTTTACCCTCATATGGACATGCAGCATAGGACCATCCTGGAGGCCATCATTTCCAATTCGGATCGAGTTATTGTCCATGAGCCTTATCAGATGGAGACATTAAAAGGGTTCCTCCCCGAACTCCTCCACAGCAAGCTCAGGGTTATCCCCCACGGAGCAAGGGAGGTGGAAATCATTCCTGATGCCAAGGCAAAGCTGGGGCTGCCAGAGGACAAGAAGGTAGTGCTTATTATTGGTTACATCCGGCCCTCCAAAAATTTCGAGTTGATCGTGGATATTTTTCCCGATATCCTTGCCAAATATCCAAATGCCGTACTCGTGATGGCCGGCAAGACACGAGGACAGGAGTATATCGACTACAGAAATCAATTACTCGACAGAATCGCCAATTCTCCTGCCCGTGACAATATCATTATCATTAGGGGGCAATTGCCCCAGCCGGTCTTCGACCAGATCCTCTGTGCGGCTGACGTAGTGGTTCTTCCTTACAAGATCGTGTCCCAAAGCGGAATATTGGCCCATTGTCTGGCCTTTGGAAGGCCCCTTGTGGCAAGCAGCAGTCGTGCACTGGTCGAGACCCTGGACTGGGCCAAAGCAGGACTTGTGTGCAATGAAAGAGATGAGTTCATCGATAGCATTGTTCGGATTCTTTCAGACGACAAGCTTGCTCAAGATCTCTCTAATAACGGCAGGCATTTTGTAAAGACTTACATTTCCTGGTCGATAATAGCAGACAAACACCTTGACCTTTATCGGGAGATCACATATGTCCCAAAGGTCCAGGTAAGGATAATTACCACGGAGTAAAGCAAGACCCATGAAAGCGAAACTGCACCCGTTCATGCGATTTGAGCACAATCCGATCCTAACGCGGGAGGATATTCCCTATCCCTGCAATACAGTATTCAATGCAGCGGCCTGTAAATTTCAGGGCCAATATCTGCTTTTGCTGCGGATCGAAGACCTCAGGGGGCACAGCCACCTCACCCTGGCCCGCTCAGACAATGGGTATCACTTTGAAGTGGAGGAGGAGCCCTGGATCATCCCCACCCAAGATCCCGAAATGGAGATTTATGAGCGGTATGGGGTTGAAGATCCACGCATCACTCAGATGGACGATACATATTTCATCACATATACCGCCTACGGGCCTTATGGACCTAGACCGGCTATTGGCTACACAAAGGATTTTGAGGCATTTGAACGGATCTCCATGATCAGCGCCCCTGATGACAAGGATGCGGTCCTTTTTCCTGAAAAGATCAACGGCGATTACGCTGTACTCAACAGGCCACAGGGCTTGGGAGGGGAGAGGGGCGCCATATGGATTACCTATTCCCCTGACCTAGTTTACTGGGGCAAAGCACACCTCATTCTGACGCCTGAGCCAGGGTGGGGCCCCTCCAAGGTGGGTATGTGCACCCCTCCCATCAAGACACCCGAGGGATGGCTTGCCCTCTATCACGGAGTAAGAGAGACCGGTGGAGGTAGGATTTATCGGATTGGGGCCATGCTCCTGGATCTCGAGAACCCCGAAAAGGTGATCGGCTGTGCCCCCAACTTCATCTTTGGACCAGAGTTTCCCTACGAAAGAACAGGAGACGTGCCCAATGTGGTGTTTCCTTGCGGGGCCATTGTGGAGGAAGACAATACAGTGAAATTATACTACGGAGCGGCTGATACCTGCATTGCCCTGGCAGAGGGCCACCTTGAGGACCTCGTGGCCCTCTGTAAGCCTTAGGTGCTCCAAAAAAATTACACTTCCCGACGGGCTCATCTTTTTATGATCATCCAAATTTACGAAATCCAGACCCCATGGGAGGCGGAAAAATGCCTGGAGCTGGGAGTGGATCACCTGGGCAGCGTGATCCTCTCTCCACAGCACTGTCAAGACCAGGAAATCAGGACCTTGATCCGTATCACACACGAGGCAGGCAAAAAGAACAGCCTGATATTCCTCTTTGACAACGAGGATACCCTCTATAAGGCCATTGATTACTACCAACCGGACATCATCCACTTCTGCGAATCCCTCACAGATCATAGGGGGATCCCCATTGACCCAGAGCCGCTTGTGGAAAGGCAAGAAAGGATAAAGCGCCGCTTCCCTGAGCTGACCATCATGCGCTCCATCCCAATAGCCCCAACGGGTCGCTCCCCTGTCGTGCCCTCCTTGTCCATCGCAAGGTCTTTTGAGGCGGTAAGCGATATGTTCCTCACTGACACCTGGCTAGGCCATGAGCCGGTAGGAGGCTATATAGGAATCACCGGGAGGACCCTGGATTGGGATGTGGCGGCTCGGTTGGTGGAGCAGACCCACCTGCCAGTTATCCTGGCAGGCGGCCTCTCACCTGAAAATGTATTTGAAGCGATTGTCAAGGTGAAACCTGCTGGTGCCGATAGTTGTACCAGGACCAACCAATTGAACAGACACGGAAAGCCCATTCGTTTCAAAAAGGATTTCAAAAGGGTGAGAGAGTTTGTCCAAGAGGTACGAAGGGCCGAGGCGGTCTTGGGTCGCGGCCCTCAGTCGGCCCATATTGAAAAACCCGGGGACCATTAAAAGCTCATGCAAATAGCCCTAACATGTCCCCAGTGCGGAGGCCAGGTGGAATTATCAGAGGACGCCTCAGTGTTTCACTGCGCCTTCTGTGATTCCACCCTTAAACCCACTGGTCGAAACCAGGTGCAATCCTTTTATTTTCCCCCAAAAGGGAAAAAACAGGCAGTGCAAAAAGCCCTCCTTCGAACCTTGAAGGACAAGCGGGGGATTAGTGCCACGGTGGTAGAATCTCATCTGGTGTATGCGCCTTACTGGCGGGTTAAAGGGATGCTTTTTCAATGGGCATTTGGCAGAAAGTATGAATCAAGCACATATGATGGGCCCTCATTTGATTATTTCAAGAAGTTGCGCGCCGTAGCCTACCACAGGACATTCCCTGCCTTCAATTCAGAGACCTTTCAGCTTATCTCCATTGGGCTCAGGGCCCAGGCCATGAGGATGTGGCCCTTTAATCGTGAAAAAATGGGTAGTGACGCCCTAGTGTTGGAGCAGGAGGTTTCCCTAAAAGAGGCGGTCAAGAAATCACTTCAGACCTCTTCGCCGTTGCTAGATGGCGGCAAACTAAGTCTGCACATCAACAAGACTGCCCTCATTGGTGAGCAATACAGTCTTCTCTACTTTCCCTTCTTTTATTTTCTCTTGGATACAGGAACTTCCCGGCACCAGCTAATTGTGGACGGCCTCTCCCACAGGGTCGTAAAAGGGACCCTTCCTGTGGGTGCCTTGACCCGAAATTCCAATGAAAAGGGGCTTCCCTACACACCTCTAAACTTCATCCCCTTTAAATGCCCCAATTGCGGTTGGGATCTTCCTTTCCAGCCCTCTGCACGGATCCATCTATGCACCACATGCGGAAAGGCATGGCAGGAATTCGGAGGTCGGTTCCATCAGGTACACTATAAGGTCTGGGAGCCGGATGCCAGGGTGCCTGGAAAAAATAATATCATCTATCTTCCCCTGTGGAGGCTAGAGGTGTCTATCACCACGCCCAAAGGGCAATGTCTTACCCAAAAGGATTTTTTCGCACTCTTCCCCCGGCCCAGGGTACTTGACCAGGTCGAGTTGGAGACCAAACCCATCCATTTCTATATCCCCGCCTTTCGCATAAAAAATCCCGTGGCCGTTGACAAGTTCGCGGCAAGGCTCACTTTACAGCAGCCCTTCATCCCAGGGGCGTCCTCCACGCTTCGGGGTCAACAGGCCGCGCCCGCCTGGCTTCCACTGGGAGAGGCAATGGAGATGGCCCAACTGCTGCTCTTTTCCATGACCCCCAAAAGGGCCAAACCCACCCAAGAGGCCGTGAAAAACGCCAAGATACAACTCAGGCATAAGGAGTTGCTTTTCCTCCCCTTTTTCCAAAAAGGAATTTTCTTGAGAGAGGTCCACACGGATCTTGCTATACAGAAGAACTGCCTTGAACTCTAGTTGCCTTCCTGACATTGGTGCCAGGGGCCAAAAACCCTTTGATCAACCGCTCTTTGGTGTGCTATGGTCTCGTCTTTATTGAGAAATGTGTCATGGAAAGGAGATTAGTCTATTTATGGGCAAGAACCTTACCCACAAGATCCTTGAATCCCATCTTGTTGAAGGAAAACTCATTCCCGGAGAAGAAATCGGGATCAAGATAGATCAGACCCTCCTTCAAGACGCCACAGGCACCATGGCCATGCTGGAATTCGAGGCCTTGGGGCTTGAGGCGGTGAGGACCCAGTGCTCGGTCCAGTATGTTGACCATAACATCCTTCAAGGGGACCACAAGAATGCCGATGATCATCGGTACCTCCAGACAGCCTCCATGAAATATGGCATACATTTTAGTCCTCCAGGTAATGGCATCTGCCATCAGGTGCACTTGGAGCGCTTTGGAGAGCCTGGCAAGACCCTTCTGGGGGCAGACAGTCACACTCCCAGTGCAGCGGGTGTATCCATGTTCGCCATGGGTGCCGGTGGGCTGGATGTGGTTCTGGCCATGGCAGGGCGACCCTATTATTTTCCCTGCCCAAAGGTCCTTGGGGTAAAACTGATTGGTGAGTTGCCCGATTGGGTCAGCGCCAAGGACGTGGTTTTGGAGATGTTGCGCCGCTATGATGTGAAGGGATGCCTGGGAAAGGTGATAGAGTACTACGGCCCTGGGGTGGCCACCCTTACTGTTACAGATCGGCTTACCATCGGCAACATGGGCACAGAGCTGGGGGCCACATCTTCGGTATTCCCCTCCGACCATCAAACTCTTGCCTTCCTCCAGGCCCAGGGAAGGGAAGGGGCTTGGGTGGAACTGGGCCCAGACCCGGATGCCACATACGACGAATACGATGAGATCGATCTGTCCTCCCTTGAGCCGTTGATTGCCTGCCCCTCTTCCCCCGGCAATGTAAAACCGGTGCGGGAGGTGGCTGGTGTCAAGGTGCACCAGGTAATCATCGGTAGCTGTGTGAACTCCTCTTTCCGGGATCTTATGACCGTTGCCAAGGTCCTGGAAGCCCGTCACGTAAATCGTGATACCTTTTTTCACGTAAATCCTGGGAGCCGGCAGGTACTGGAAAACGTGGCTGCCCAAGGAGGCCTGATCCCCCTGCTGGCTGCAGGGGCAAGGCTCCACGAATCAGGATGCATGGGCTGCATTGGCATGGGACAGGCCCCGGGCACAGGGCAGGTGAGCTTGCGGACCTTTCCCAGGAACTTTCCGGGCCGCTCAGGTACCAAAGATGACCAAGTATACCTTTGCTCTCCGGAGACTGCTGTAGCGGCTGCCCTCAAAGGGATGATCACCGATCCCAGGGATCTTGGGGCTGAAATGGCCTATCCCCGGGTGCAAGAGCTGGACACATACCTGATCGACACCTCCTCCATCATCTTTGCCTCCCCTTCCCTGCGAGACACTGAGGTGATACGAGGCCCGAACATCCGGCCCCTTCCTGCCATGGAACCGCTTCCCGAAAGCCTTGAGGCAGAGGTACTCCTTAAGGTGGGGGACAACATCTCCACAGACACTATCATGCCTGCAGGCAGCGATATCCTGCCTCTTCGCTCTAATATTGAGGCCTTGAGCCAATACGCATATTGCCGCCTGGACCATGACTTTGCCACCAGATGCAAGAAAACCGAGGCCGTGGTTATCGTGGGCGGAGAAAATTACGGCCAGGGCTCCAGCCGGGAACATGCTGCCCTGGCACCACGGTACCTGGGCGTACAGGTCAAGATCGCTAAAAGCTTTGCCCGAATCCACAAGGCCAATCTATGCAACTTTGGCATCCTTCCACTTGTATTCAAGGATCCTTCGGACTATGAAGGGATTGCGGAGCACAGCAAGATCATACTTAAAGACATCAGGAGGCGACTGGACAGGGGCGAGAGGGAAATCCCAGTGGAGGTGGGCGGCAGGCAGATCATGACCCTGCTGGATGTCTCTGATCGGCAGCGCAACTACCTCCTGGCAGGTGGGGCGCTGAATTCTGTAAAGGAAGAGCTTGGATAACAGATCCCCTTGCCTGAACCATTGAGGTCATTATGGCCATCTCATATGATCCGAAGATTCGGTCCTTCCACTTCAGGTCCATCCACCCCTTCCTGTTCATGGGCACTACAAGTGATCGGTACGCTGGCTGGCTGGGCCAGATCTATTCACCGGAAAAATACAAGGGCAAGATCAAACGGCGCTCCAAAAAGGTAGGGAGCAAGAGTTTTGTGGAGGAGATCCTACCGGTTGAGAGCGTGGAGGAGTACTTCCAGCATTTCAGTGTGCTGGAGCTGGACTTCACCTTCTATCGCCCCTTAAAGGACCAAGAGGGCAACCCCACCCAAAATTACCACACCTTAAGGGCATACAGCCAATATCTCAAAAAGGAAGACCACCTGGTATTAAAGGTGCCCCAGGCCTTCTTTGCCAAGAAGGTGTGGCAACAGGAGGTATTCGGCCCCAATCCCACCTATCTGGATGCTCGGGCCTTTAAAAATCAGTTTTACGAGCCGGCACTGGAACTAGTGGATCCCTGGCTCTGCGGCCTCCTTTTTGAGCAGGAATACCACCGAAAACAAGACCGGCCATCAGCTAGGGAAGTGGCCCAGGAACTGGATCGGTTCTTCGAGGCTATCCCTAAGGATCCCCGCTACCATGTGGAGTTGCGTACCGAATCCTTCCTCTCTCCTCCCCTTTTCGAGGTATTGGAAAAACACGGTGTAGGCCAGGTCTTGAGTCACTGGAGCTGGCTTCCACCGCTGCGGCGCCAGTTCCATTTGTCAGGACAAAGGTTCTTGGCCGCCTCAGGGGATGTGATCATCAGGCTCATGACCCCAAGGGGCATGAGATATGAGGAGGCCTATGCCAAGGCCCATCCCTTTGATAAGTTGATACATGGCATGTTGCAGGAATCCATGGTACAGGAGACGGCACGACTTGCCAAGGAAGCCATTGATCGGGGTTTCAGGGCCAACATATTGATCAACAACCGCTCAGGAGGCAATGCCCCCATCATCGCCCAAAAGGTGGCAGCCGCCTTTGTCCGTGCCCTACCACCGCCTTCAACCCCGGCCTGACTGCCTCACGTACTGTCATCTGATTTACACAGGTTCTTAGGGCGCCTCTATGTCAAGATATTTGGGGACTTGGTGCGATTGGCCTCCGATCCGAAGCGATTCGAGCACCATGAGGGTAGAGGTGCCGTGGGCAATGAGTGCTCCCTTTTCGTTTTCCACCGAGGCCTCGGAAAGGCACAGGGTGCGCCCCGTCTTGATGCTCCGGCCCCTTGCAATGAGCAGGCCCGCGGACACAGGGGCCAGGTAATTGAGCTTAAGCTCCACGGTGGTAAGGCCTGCCTCCCCTTCCACCTGGGTCCAAGTGGCCCAGAAACAGGCTGCATCCACAAGGGATGCGCATACACCTCCATGGACCATCCCATAGGGCTGAAGATGCTTTTCCTGAACACGGGCCTGAAGGTGGGACCTGCCCCAATCCAGGGCCCTAATTTCAATGGAAAGGAGCTGGAAATAGGGACAAGTATTCACATGCCGAAACACCTCTTCCAGGTATGCTGGGTTTAGTCTCTTTGCCTTATTCTTTTGTGACATGGAGTATCTCCTGTTATTTTGTCTTGCACCTGGCTTCGCGTCTTTGGGCCCCTCACCTTCCAGGCTCCCACACCCTTCCCTCGTCAATAATGTGGATCACCCGCCAGCCCCGTTCTTCGAGATCGCGTGATACCTGGAGGCGATGGCACTTCCAGGGTAGCCGCTCAGCACATAAAAAAACGGTCCTCTCCTTTTGCCCCAAGTACTCCAGTTTTTCAAGACCCTTTTGGTATGCCTCTGTGGATCGGTATTTATCATAGCCCCCACTTCGAAAACCTCCCAAAAGATCCCCCATCCATATATAGGCCAGACCCATTTGCTCTGAACGCAGCTTAAGGACTTCACGGGCAAAATGCGGGTACCTTGAACTCTTGGGAAAACGTCTTATATCAACCAGTTGCCTTATTTCAAAACCCTTCAAGAGAGAAAAGAAGGCCTCTGCGGACCGGTTACTCGTACCAATGGTATATATGGTCTTTTCCTCGCCCATCACCCGTTTCCCTGAGCCCTGAAAGGCCCTTTATAGAACTTCCCATTTGGTGTATATCGTTATTGGAGGTAAGTACAATATGTTTACGCTTCACGAAGTAATCGATTTGGCCATCAAGATAGAGGAAAATGGAGAACGAGTCTACCGAAAGGCGGCAGAAAACATGGACCAGCGCCCTCTCCAGGACCTTGTCCTGCGCCTTGCAGAAGATGAAGTGAAGCATATTGAGTGGTTCTCGAACCTCTTGGAAGAATCAAGAAAGGTACTTAAAGATCCCTCTCTCCACGAAATGGGCCAAAAAATACTCAATGCAATTCTGGGTGAGCAAAGCTTTTCCTTAGGAGAGGCTGACCTTACAGCCATGAAAGGGCCCAAGGCAATACTTGAAACAGCCCTTGAATTTGAAAGGGATACGGTTCTGTTCTATGAAATGCTCCTTGGTGCAGTTGACGAGGATGCCCTGCCATACCTCACCAAGATAATTGAAGAAGAAAACCGCCATATTCGTGACCTTGAGGCATCCCTCAAGGGTCTAAGCTCCTGAGAAACAGGCTTCCATGGGGCCGCTCAGCAGCGCAACGGGATGCCCCCCGCCTGTGCCGAGGCTTCGGCGGGCAGGGCTATCGCTCCTCGAAATGACAATGTTGCTACCTTGACAAACTGAGTACCTGATCCGCAGTGAGTGGAGCCACAATGGTGCAGCACTTACCCGCCTCAAGCGGGAAGTTAGCGGAGGGAATTTGCCGTTTCGCTCCTAAGAGATAGCTTGGAAGGCTGTTTCTTTCATGTATGACCCGAAAGCGCAGTGCTCGAGTCAGTTGCTGACAGCCTTCAAAAAAAGACCTCATTAAGTATTGATAAATACTAACCCAAGTATGGCGCCCATTGCTTTGCCACCTCCTGGATGTAGCCAGGAGGGACCTGTGTGAGAATCCGATTATGGCCGGGCAAAAGCACGTCCACTTCCAGCTCTGCCAGCTTCATTAGCGATTTCCTCAATTGGGGACCGCTTGCCCCGTGAAGATCAAATCGGCCTATGGCATAGTCCGCATACACTGTATCTCCTGGAATCAAGATCCTTTGCTCGCGCCAGTAGAGCGCAATACTACCCGGGGAGTGCCCGGGGATATGGATTACCTCCCACCTTGTGCCGCCTAGCTCCAAGGCCTCGCCCCCCTTGAGTTTGCGGGCCACCTGAAATCTAAATCGCCCGTCAGGGATCCCGTACTGGGACTGACACATGGAGCGGAACATCTCCATCCCATAGACGATCCGTTCATCTCCTTGTTCAAGGGGATCTCCTTCTTCCTCGTGAACCCACAATTCCGCATTTGGTATGGCCTCCAAGATTTCAGGAAGGCACCCGATGTGATCCAGATGTGTGTGGGTCATAATAACCCGCTTTATGTGCGAAAGCTCAATGCCCAATCCCTCGATAGAGTTAATTTTATAGCTACCCTTTCCCATCAGTCCCGCATCCACAAGGGTCAAATCCCCTGAAGAAGGATCGCCGAGTACATAGGCATGGGCGTCTGGGATAAATTCATCCTGTCCCTCAATGAAATAGATGCCTTCGGAAATCTTCATTCTTTCTTGGCCTCCTAGAGTTTCCGGCAACCATAACCGATTCCCTGCAATTATTCAAGCGTCCACCGCGCAATCCACCACTTCATGGCCTTTCCCTGCTCCATTATATGCTCAAATTTTGTAAATGAAGATCGAACCTCTATGCCCTTTCCAAACAAGTACAAACAAAAAAACCGTAGGGCCATCCGGAGGTAACCCCACGGTTTTTCTCGATCTTGTTATCCTACTCTGGCAGGATCACCTCGTTTTGGAGGTGGCGCCACTACAGATAACTTGATGAACCCACGATAATATTTCTGCCGTTCAGCTCTCAGCGAAAAAAGCCAAAAGCTGGCCCAGATGGCCGAGGTTCTGGTATGATTCTAAAACCTGACTCGGATTCCGCCCGTTACACCATAGTCAGGAGCTCCATCGGACAGGCCCAACATGAGCCCTGCAGTGAATTCTATCTCTTGTGAAAAGTTGTAGTTCACGGTGAAGAACAGATCCCTCGGGTTAGGCTCGCCCGCCACCAGGGCCCTCCATTCCTCATAATATGCACTTACCAGTAAGTCCATTGTGAGGTAATGTCCCAATCCAAGGCTATAATACCACTGGTCTCTTAGGTCAAGGCCCGAAGGGTCCCCGATAAAGGTATAACCCACATCAAAATACCCCTCCCATTCTTCTGAAAAACTCTTGCTCAACTCCAGCCCGAATCCCACGTCCAATTCCCCTGTTCCAAGGCCCTTGTCTTCATCAGCTGTGGGAAACTTAATGCGCCCGATGAGGCCAATCAGGGGTAACACCTCGGTCTCTTCCAGGACGTAATAGCGCCCCTGAAGTATGAGATCTCCAAGCCCCTCTTCAGTGGTTCTTCTTGTAGTGACAGAGGTGCCAACCACTCCACCCCCGCCTCCTCTGGCCTTCTTGATTCGGTTGGGACTCCCCCCAACAATGGTGACATTCTGTGTACTTTCGATATGAATGTAAGGTATGATAAGAGACAGATCACCATCCCCAAAGGAACGACGAATGGTTACCGGAACATAGGTGATATCCGTATCAGTACCGGTCCCATAATCTCCACTAGTAAAGCTTGGCTCAACACCTACCTCCCATGTCTCGACCACCCCAAAGACCAATACCGGGCTCATGAAAACGACAATAATTCCGAGGAGTATTGCTTTTTTTCGTAACATATTCCGATCCTTTCCATAGGAAAATAAAAGCTTGTTAAGAATAAATTGATTGGGCCGAACAGTATCTCCACTAGACCATGGTAATCAGCTACCCATCAAAGGAGAGTCAATTCCAGTGCGCATCAAATGATTGTAGTGTACTGGCTACTTGCCTGGTCTCATGGGTCTGTGGGGCCGCAAATGCTTTACGGGTGTCAGCTTAACCCGCGTGACACGTAAAGGCCTTATGTGATGATTCGATCCGGGTTTTGCTTCCCTGACGTGTTTTACCTTAATGTGAACACTTCCCTCAACCTGTGGTTCAGCTCCCTTTGCGATGGGGCGTTTGGTGGGTGGTACCCCAAAGGTTACATCACGGGCACTTTTGATCGAACTGACCACCGGGCCTAACTTAAACCCCAAATCTTGGGCAATTTGGCCCCATCCTAAGCCATCCGCCCTTAGGCCCCTTACCCTGCCTAGGGCATCCTCGATGGTGGGGAAACCCTGCGGATCCAATTTCGAAAGGTGTTGTGCCATGGAAAGCTCAATCGTGATTTCTCCCCATCCTTGCCCTGAGCTTCGCAACTGTCTTACCGTATCTGGGGCAATTTGAAACTGCTGGGCAATGCGGCTAACATGGATCTCGTGGTGTTCTACAGCGGCGTCCCCATCCATCTCCTCCTGCATCGCTACCAGGCGGGCCTCATCTGAAGATTTGGCCCCCGCATGGTGCTGAGGAAGAAGACCTAGAAACGCCAATATGGCGATGCACACATAGTATTTTGCCTTCATGATGGGCCTCCTGTTTTTTTGAAATTTCGTCTAATGGATGGAACTCATTGTCTTATACGAATAAAGAATGGTCAAGGTTTACCCGAAGGCCTGGTTTCTTCTCTTTCCAGACCTTTGTTGGTTTGTCTGGAAAAAAGAAGCAATACGGACCAAATAAAAAGAACCTGTGAGTTGAAGTCATTTTCAAGTGAAAAGAATATTCGGTCGATTATACGTTTGTGTTAGATTTCATTTATGGCTCTGTCAGACCTTTAGCAAGGGCTCCGATGGAGCGTTTGAAGTTCACAGGATAATCTCAGTCTGAGTCGCCTCCCAATAACCACCAGGCAGGAGGAATCAATGAGGATACTGAAAGTCTTATCTCTGAGCATCGTGGTAATCACTGTTTTTTTGTCTACGGCCGCAGCAGGGGATTTTGACTGGATAGAAGATTTCAACATAAGGGCCGAGGCAGACCCATCTGGTTTCAAGGCCCTGCTTGCTGCTCGTTTTCACATCGGAGACCTGGAAATCCGGACCGTGCTCACAAATGTGGAAAGACCCTCGGACGCCTATATGGTGTTTCGGATGGGGGAGATGTCGGAGAGGCCTGTAGACCAGGTGTTGGAGGCCTACAGGGCCCACAGGGGAAAGGGCTGGGGAATTATCGCCAAAAGCCTAGGCATAAAACCCGGGTCAAGAGAGTTCCATGCCCTCAAAAACAGCCAGGACCTTTATCATGACGGTTACACTAGCAAGGGTAAGTCAAAAGGGAAAGGTAAGGGAAAGCACAAGGGCCGAAAATGATGCCCGCCGAGTAATGAGCTAGCTTCCAAACACTTTGGACACATTGCCCCCAGTCAAGGGCTCACATCAGGAACCCTTCGGGATCTGGGCCGCCGAATTTTCAAACACCTTGATGATCTTAAAAATGAGGTCGTTCACATGGGTGGGGATATCGTACTTTTGGCCCAGCTTGATAACGCGGCCTGCAAACATCTCCACTTCTGTCTTCCTCCCTGCTTCTACATCCTGGAGCATGGAGGTCTTGCCCGTTGGTGAGAGACCCGACATGATCTCATACCAGTCCTCAATATCTTCTTTTCGCAAATCCACGCCTGCCGCTTCACTCAGCGCCATCACCTCTTGCATAGCCGCTTCCATCAATTCGGCTGCTTCCTTGACTCTTTGAAAGACCCCGTATGGGGCCCTCAGTACTGCGGACATTTGGTTAACTCCCACATTGATCATAAATTTCCACCACAGAACTCGAATCATGTCTTCTGGGATCTCACAGACGATCCCGGCTCTATCAAATAAGCCCTTTACCGCCATTATTCTATCTGCAGGCGGGGTATTTTTCGCCTCACCAAAGAAAAGCGTCCCTTCTTTGCTATAGGTGATCCTGTTGCCCTGTCTCACCGCATCAATCCCTAAGGCTACGCCATATATAACCCGGTCCATGCCGTAGGTGGCCGCTATTTGCTCTTCGCTGTCGATCCCGTTCATCACCGAGAGAATCTGTGTCTCATCGCCCACCAGATTCTTTATATCCATAATGGCCTGGGGAAGGTGATGATGCTTCACCGCTATAATTATCAGGTCAGGAGGTGAAGGATTTCCATTGGGATCCATCAGTCGGAAAGAGTAGGGTTTTCCGTTAATCACCAGTCCTTCTCTTTCGAGCGCGCGGTATCGATCCCCCTTTGCAATAAGGGAGACTGCCTCTGGGTGCATCTCATATAACTTGCTGGCATAAAAAGACCCTAGTGCCCCTGCTCCTATTATGGCTATGTTCTCCACCTCTCGCATAACCCCCTCCCTAAGTTCCTTTTCGGGTCAATAGATTCCCCGGCCGGAATTGTGCCGGCTCATGACAGAACCTAAACATAGATCACGTTCGGTTTATCCTGCTTATCAACAGCAAGACAGATACAGACAAAAGGATTGGGAAGATGCTCATATACTGAGGTCCCAGGACTTCTCTCAGAAACACCTGGCCATGTCCTGTAAGAAGTGTTTTCATTGCCAGCCCACCACTTACCTTTCCTGCAATGGCAGTGCCACCCCCGATTATAACCGCCCAGAAGGCAGCCTTTGGGGTAATCCTCAAGCGCTCTTGAAAAAAGGTGCCCAGGATGGGCATTACAATACCACCTACAAATACGGTATAGCCAAGAAGCAGGGAGGAGATGATCCCTTGCTCCTGGCTTGCGATGAGCCAGGATATGGTCCCCAGTAACACAACCCCCCACCTGGTGACTTTTAGATACTGCCCGGTATTACCACCGTAAACCGGGCGGAACACGTTTAGGGCCAGTATGGTGGAGGCAGAGATGAGGCAAGTATCGGCTGATGACATAATGGCACTGAGAAAGCCCACTGCCACGAGCCCCTTCAACCCGGTGGGGATACAAGCGGCCAAGACCTTTGGCAATGCGGCATCGGCTGGTATCCCGTGAAATTTGGCTCTGGCCAGGAGGCCAAAAAGGGCCAGGAGAAAGGACAAGGGCATAACAATGACGGCGGCATTGAGGGCGGCCTTTTTGGCTGCCTGGCCGCTTTTTGCACAGAGTACTCTTGAGTATATGTCAGGTCCAACAAGATAGGGCAGCCCCACGATGAGCGGGTAATAGACCAACACGTCATACCACCCGAATGAGGAAGAAACGGGAAATCGCCAGTGCCCCACCGGGATATTTTTCCACCAAGGCACAGGCGTGGAGGAAAGGGATAATAATAGGAATGCCAATGCAATCAGAAACCCTGCGCCGAAAAACATAAACTGCCAGAAATCGGTCCTGATCACAGAAAGCTGCCCACCCCAAAAAGTATACGCTGTAAAGACAACTGCCACTGCAAAAAGGGCAACCTGGAAGTCCACTGAAAACAACCCTGCCACAAGCCGGCCCCCGGCTACCAATTGAGCTGCTATCACGCCGCACCATGCCACTGCAATCACAATACCTGCCGGCATTGAAACCTTTTCACCATAAGCCTTCTTTAATATGTCCGGAAGGGTATATGCGTTGGAAGCCCGTACACGAGAGGCCAGAAAAAGGGCAAAGGGAATTAAGGCAATACCCCCCATCAATGACCACCAGGCACCTGTGAGCCCCCTGGCATAGCCCAAGCCAATTATCCCGATAGTAGAAGATGCCCCGAAAATGGTCGCCACCAATGATATGGTTATCCGGGTGGCAGAATATCTACGCTCCGCGATCCAATAAGATTCTGCAGATTGCTTCCGACCCCTCCAACCAAAAAAGAGCATGGTCAGGAAGTAGGCCATGACTATTATGGTCTCAATTATTTTGCCGGGAATCATTCAAAATTCCTTAGCGCAGCCCTTTTATAAAACTCTCTACACCGTGAATCCCTTGCTCCTCAATGACACGTATAGCCTGGGAGCCGATTACGGCAATGTGGGCCCTTCCTCGTAAAAAGCTCACGTCCCTCTTTTCTTTCACACCAAAGCCCACGGCAAGGGGCAAAGAGGTGGCCCTGCGGCAGCGGGCAAGGTAGTGGGCCAGCCCTTCAGAAAAATTGGTCCGGGCCCCTGTCACACCCTTTCGTGCAACACAGTATATGAATCCCCTGCCCAGGGATGCGATATGGCGCATTCGTTCATCACCGGTAGTGGGTGAAAACATAAATATGGGATGGAGATTTGCGTCTTTCATGGCCCGAAGGTAATCACCCGCCTCTTCAGGGGGAAGATCAGCAATAATAGCACCCTGAAGCTTATTATCCGCCATGGCAGATATAAATGAATTCAGTCCATATCTAAAGACAATATTGAAGTACGTCATAATTAGAAAAGGAATTTCAAAAGTATTGGCCACATCAGCGGCAAAATCAAGGCATTTCTCCACGCCTACTCCGTTTTCCAGGGCCACCTGGTTGGCCCTTAGGATTGTGGGCCCGTCTGCAATGGGCTCGGAAAAGGGTATTTGGAGCTCCATGAGATCAGCTCCGGCCTTGACCATTGCCTCTATTATGTGGAAGCACTCCTCAAATGAGGGGTATCCAAGCATAATATGGGTCATGAGCAGGATCCCCTTTTCTCTGCATCTGTCCCTGATATAAGATTCAAGCTCCATAGCTGCCCGCCTTATTTTGGATAAAGGCCTTCCATTCCGGATCATTCAAGGCATCTGCTACCGTAAAGATATCCTTGTCTCCGCGGCCCGAGAGATTGATCAGCACAATATCATGGTGTGACATATGAGGCAGCTCTTTGAAGGCCTGAGAAAAGGCATGGGCCGATTCCAGCGCAGGAACCAGTCCCTCTTTCCTCACCGTGAGGGAAAAGGCCTCCAGCACCTCCCAGTCCGTAGCCGCCTCAAATCGGATGCGTCCCTTTTCCTTTAGCCATGAAAGTAAAGGGGATACCCCCACATAGTCCAGGCCGGCTGCTACACTATGGGTTTTTCTCATCTGACCCTCTCCATCCTGGAGAAAGTAGCTCTTGTATCCATGAGCCACACCAATGCTCCCATCCCTTGATGCAAGGCGGCTGGCGTGAAGCCCTGTGTCAAGCCCCTTTCCTCCTGCCTCCACGCCAACAAGCTCCACAGGGTCGTCCATAAAACCACTAAAGATTCCCAGGGCATTGGACCCCCCGCCCACGCAGGCATAAACCCGGCTGGGCAGTCTTCCCTCCCGCTCCATAATCTGTGTGCGTGCCTCTTTGCCGATGATGGACTGAAAATAGGAGACCATCTCAGGAAAAGGATGGGGACCGCAGGCCGTACCAAGGACATAATGGGTGTGATCCATATTGGTTACCCAGTCTCGCAGGGCCTCATTGATGGCGTCCTTTAGGGTCGCCGTGCCGTCCTTTACCGGGACCACCTCTGCGCCCAATTGTTCCATCCAGAAGACATTGGGTCTCTGCCTTTCCATATCCACTTCTCCCATATAAATGGTACAGCGAAGGCCAAACCGCGCTGCCATGGTGGCCGTGGCCACCCCGTGTTGTCCTGCCCCTGTCTCTGCAATGACCCTGGTCTTTCCCATCCTCTTGGCCAAAAGGCCCTGGCCAATGACGTTGTTGAGCTTGTGGGCTCCCGTGTGGTTGAGGTCCTCACGTTTTACATAGATGCGGGAAGTACCAAAATGTCTGGTCAGGTTTTGGGCAAAGGTAAGGGGAGTAGGCCTGCAGGAATAGGTGGACAGGATTTCCTCATATTGTCTCCAAAATGAAGAGTCTTCTCTGGCTTCACGGAACTGTCGAGCAAGCTCCTCAATGGTGGAAAACAGGGTCTCAGGAATAAAGGCCCCTCCAAACTGTCCGTAATAACCTGCTCTATCCATATGTCTGGTCCTCGTGGTTAATCTCCCTTATCTTGTTCATGAACTCTTCCAAAAGCATGGGGCTCTTTTTACCAGGTCTCTGCTCCACCCCACTGTTTACATCAACGCCCATCGGTTTAACCTTCTCAACCGCCTCTTTTACATTGCCTGGATTGAGGCCCCCTGCCAGGATAATGGGCAGGCCTGCCCCCTTGGCATGCGCTGCAAGACGCCAGTCAAACACTTCACCCGTGCCCCCTCTTATCTTGTGGAAATGGGTATCAAGAAGCAGGGCCCGCACCTTTCCTTCGTAACCCTGGAGTAACTTGAGATTTACCTTGGTGCCAATCCTTATGGCCTTAATGCACCTTGGCATCAGGGCCTTGCACATATCAGGAGATTCTTCTCCGTGGAGTTGGACAAGGTCCAGGCCGCAATAGTCCATGATCTCCTTTATCCTGCCTGGGTTCTCATTGACAAACACCCCTACTGCCTGCACAAAAGGCGGAAGCCTTTTGATGATATTTTGTGCCGCCTCAGGGCTCACCCTACGTGGACTGGGCGCAAATATGAACCCCAGGCCGTGGGCACCTAGCTCTGCAGCAATCATTGCGTCAGTTAGGTTAGTTATGCCGCAGACCTTGACCCGAACCAAGGGGCATCCCTCCAGCACTTGCAAGTTCTCTCACCTTCCCTTCCATATCCTGGGCCTTCATAATGGCCGTACCCACTAAGACTGCGTGGACCCCTGCCTCCCCAAGTCGCCTTACCTCTTCTGCGCTGCCGATGCCACTTTCGCTTACTACAATGCATTCCTCCGGCACCATGGGCCGAAGGGTGAAAGTGGTATTGAGATCCACTTCAAAGGTATCCAGGTTGCGGTTATTGATCCCGATGATCTCTGCCCCGCAGGAAAGGGCCTTGTCCAGGTCCCGGGCATCATGGACTTCCACAAGCGGACACATATGAAGCGCCTTTGCCGCCTCAACCAGGTCCTTGAGCTGTACCTTGGACAGGATACGGGCAATAAGCAGGACAGCGTCCGCCCCATAGACCGCAGACTCCACCACCTGAACCTCATCTATGATAAAATCCTTGCGCAATATGGGTAATGAGACCACGGTCTTGATTCGGGGAAGCCCTCTCAAATCCCCGCCGAAAAACCGCTTGTCTGTCAAATAGGAAATGGCCGCTGCGCCGTGTCCCTCATAGAGCCTGGCAATGTGGACAGGGTCAGTGGCCTGGCAAATCCTGCCCGCTGTTGGAGAGGCAAACTTTATCTCAGCTATCAGGCCCACCTTGTGAGGGCTTGAGATTGCATACGGGAAATCCCGAATAGAAGGCATATCCCCGTGCCATACAACCGGAATCCCTTGCTTCCTGATGCGGTTCACCTCGCGGCGTTTCTCGGCCAATATCTTTTTCAGGTGCGCATTCATTGTATCCAAGACCCCTAGAGTTCAGCCCGTACAAAGTGCCCACACTGTTGTGTGAAGCGGACGAGGGAGTCGAGCTTTTCTTTTGCCCGGCCAGAGTCAATGGAATCCCTCGCCCTTTCCATTCCCGAGTCAAAGTCATTGTCCAGCCCTGCTGCCACAAAGGCCACTGCTGCGTTTAGAACCACCACGTCCCTTCTGGGGCCCTTTTCCCCGCTGAGGATTTCTCTTATAATTTGGGCATTTTGTCGCGCATTTCCCCCCTTGATGGACTCAGGCGAGGCCCGGTTCAACCCGAATTGCTCCGGGGTAATCTGGAATGTTTTCACAGCCCCTCCTTTCAGGTGTGACACCCACGTAACCCCGCAGATGCTTATCTCATCAAAGGTCCCCTCACCACAGACCACAAAGGCCTCCCTTGTTCCCAGTCTCCCAAGTACCTGCGCTATCTTTTCTGTGAGATGCGGGGAATAGACACCAAGGACCTGCACCGTGGCACTGGCCGGATTAGTGAGCGGACCAAGGAGGTTGAAGATGGTCCTGAGCCCTATCTCCCGCCTGGGTCCTGCCGCATATTTCATGGCCCCATGGAAAAGGGGGGCATAGAGAAAGCCGATACCGATCTCCCGGATACACTGCTCCACAAGGGCCTCATTGATCTCCAGCTTCACCCCCAGGGCCTCTAGCACATCAGCACTGCCACAGAGGCTGGATACGGCCCGGTTGCCGTGCTTGGCTACCTTGACTCCTGCCCCTGCTGCCACAAAGGCAGTGGCAGTGGACACATTAAAGGTGCTTGTACTATCCCCTCCAGTACCGCAGGTATCAAGGATGGTCTCATCATCAATATTGATTTCATCCCGATCAATATTGATAAGACCGTTATTGACCCGCACTTTCCTCGCCTTGGCCCTCATGGCCTTGGCCGCCCCTGTGATTTCCTCCACAGTCTCCCCCTTCATCCTGAGAGCCGTGATAAAGGAACCGATCTGGGCAGGCGTGGCCTTACCCGATATGATCTGATCCATGACCTCCTGCATCTCAGGTTCTGACAGGTCTTCCCCTTTTACTACCTTTGAAATGGCTTCCTTAATTTTCATGACCCCCCTCCTTTTTTGTTCTTGAGCTTAAAGTGGATTTCTAAATATGCTAAAGATGTCTCATGGCCTGAGGTTGCTCTTATCCTTCTGCCACATCTTATCCCTCCTTTCCTCTGGGCATCTATTGCCCCCTGTCAAAGACCATTTTGTCGAATGAAATTTTCCACAATCCGCCTCCCCTCTGGTGTTAGTATGGACTCCGGGTGAAACTGCACTCCCTCCACGTTATGGTGACAATGCCTCAGTCCCATAACCTCTCCCTCCTCAGTCCAGGCGCTCACCACAAGAAGATCATTAAGCGAGCTCTTATCCACAATGAGGGAATGATACCTAGTCGCCTCAAATGGGTTTGGGATGTTTTCATAAATACCTTTTCCGTCATGTAAGACCGCTGAGGTCTTGCCATGCATGATTCGTGGAGCCTTTACCACCTTGCAGCCAAAGGCAGTGGCAATGGCCTGATGGCCTAGACACACCCCCAGTACAGGGATCTTTGGGGCAAACCAGCGCACCGCTTCCACAGAAATACCCGCCTCCTTTGGTGTACAAGGCCCAGGAGAGATCACAAGGGCCGACGGCCTCAATTCCTCCATTTCATCAAGCCTTATGTGGTCATTGCGCTTTACCACCACATCCTGCCCCATTGCCCCAAACATCTGGACGAGGTTATAGGTAAAGGAATCGTAGTTATCTATCACCAGGATCATCTTACTTTTGCCTCATCAATGGCCTTAAACATGGCCTCTGCCTTTCTCAAGGTCTCCTCGTATTCCCTTTCAGGTAAGGAGTCATAGACAATGCCTGCTCCCACCTGGATCGAGGCCATGTCATTTGTGATGATGATGGTTCGGATGGTGATGCAAAAATCCATATCCCCGTTAAAGGCAAAATAGCCCACCGCCCCCGCATAGGACCCCCTTGGCTGGAGCTCCAGTTCATTGATGATCTCCATGGCCCTCACCTTGGGTGCACCGGTGACGGTCCCGGCTGGAAAGGCCGACCTAAAAAGGTCAAAACAATCTTTTCCAGGCCTGAGCATACCCTGCACCTCCGAGACCATGTGCATGACATGGGAGTAGCGCTCAACTTTCATGAATTTCGTAACCCTCACAGACCCAGGAACCGCTACCTTGCCCACATCATTTCTCCCAAGGTCCACCAGCATCACGTGCTCCGCCCTTTCTTTGGTATCTCTGAGAAGCTCCTGCTCAAGGGCCTTGTCTTCTTCTACGGTTGTGCCCCTGGGCCTGGTCCCAGCAATGGGACAAAGCTCAATATTTCTCTTGGTAAGGCGGGCAAGGACCTCAGGGGATGCGCCAATTAATTTGGTCTGTCCGAAGTTGAGGAAAAACATGTAAGGAGAGTGATTGAGGTCTCTGAGTCTTCGGTATATCCCAAAAACATCCCCCGAAATATCCGCGCAGAACCTCTGTGAAAGCACCACCTGGATCACATCACCTGCTGTTATGTACTCCCTGATCCTGGCCACAGATGCCTCAAACTCCCATTTCTCCATGTTTGAGACGAAAGGTGAGATCTCTATCCCCTCATTTGCTGAAGGGTTCAGGGGACACTGCAGCTCTGCCAATGTCTTCTCAATGCTTTGGCAGGCTAGATCATATTGTTTTTTCAGGCTCATCCCCTCCCTTAGATATACCAGGGCCATGATACGCACTTGATGTCTGAGATGATCAAATACCACGAGCCTTTGGGGGGCCATGAACACCCCTTCAGGGAGCACAGGGTCAGGGGGTACGAGTCCAGTCAGCCTCTCCCACTTTCTCACCAAGTCGTAGTTTAGATACCCAACTAACCCGCCGTCGAAGGGAAGGTCGTTTATTGCCGCAACAGGTTTGGTCTCCCGGACCATATCTTTCAAGGGGGTGAGCGGATCGGGCGCCTTGACCCGGGTCTTTTGAACCCCTTTCCATACCTCCACCCCACCGTCGTAGATGAAGACCAAGACATGCGGGTCACAGCCAATAAGGCTGTATCTGCCCCAGCTCCTGGGAAACTTGGCGCTTTCAAGGAGAAAGGAAAAAGATGAGCTGTTTGTTAGTTTGAGATATGCCGAGACAGGGGTTTCTGTATGGGCCGGGAACTCATATTGAAGGAGAATCAAGTTACCCTGCTCCGCCATATGCTCAAATTCTGTAAATGAAGGCCGGACCTGCATCACCTTTCCTCACAATAGAAAAGGCCGTGAGGTCCTTAAGCCCCACGGCCTTTTCTAACAAACACAGACAAAAAAACCGCGGGGCCATCCGGAGGTGACCCCACGGTTTTTATTGCGGCTGTTATCCTACTATGGTGGGATCACCTCTGTTTGGAGGCGCCACCACCACAGGCAAATTGATGAGCCAATAACCATATCTCTATTCCATTCTGACTTCTGGCTTCTGAATTCCATGCTTTTTACCCTGAAGGCTGAATGCAAAATACTCTTATCCGAAAATGCCAATCTTTGAATAAAAATTATCTAAGCAGATCTCTTAAGATTGTCAAGTAAAAATATTAGCGCTCCATCTGTATCATGATTTTTTAAATAAGTTGAAATTTTCTCTTGACAAACAGCTAAGGAGGTTTTTAATTATTTAAAATTCAATTCTGCAGAACGAAGGAACATTACCACAATGATCATCAATCGTTCATGGGAAGGCTGGAACTTTTATTTTTGGGGATGCGGAGGTCTGCCCATGGACTGATGGTCTATTTCATTTTTTTTAAAGCCGTGGGCAGACCAAAAGCTCACGGCTTTTTTGTTTTACGGGGAATGTAATCAATAAGAAGAAATATCGGCACAAGTACAAAGGGGAATTGATTCCATGGTTAGCATTTATACGAACCAAAAACATGCCTTTCATATGAACCAGTTTTGGTTTCATTATTGGAGGGGTCCACCCGTGGCACTTGGGCAAGGTGTTGCAAAAAAGCCACGGGTGGAACCATACAGCCCGTGGCTTTTTTCGTCCATAACAGCTATCTCCTTTGGAAAGAGGCAGCCCGGTAAAACAGGGCGAAAAGCCTAGGCCATACATAGCACAGCTACTTGCAGCACAAGGGTGACAGGAAACAGTGGTTTTCATGACACTAAGCAAGGAGGGACAAAATGATAGGAAAGGAAATCCGACTAGCAAGGATCATTGACCGGAATACGGGAAAAACGGTCATCGTTCCTATGGACCACGGTGTGAGTGCCGGCCCCATTAGGGGAATTTCGGACATAAAAAAGGCCATGGCGCAGGTAGCAGATGGAGGGGCCAATGCAATTGTGGTCCACAAGGGGCTTGTGGCAAGGGGCCACAGGAAAAGTGGCTCTGATATGGGGCTAATTATTCATCTTTCGGGGAGCACATCCCTTTCCCCTGAGCCCAATGCCAAGACGCTTGTGTGCAGCGTGGAAGAGGCCATCAAGCTGGGGGCAGACGGGGTATCTGTCCATGTAAATATCGGCAGCGGAAGGGAAAAAGACATGCTGGCCGATCTGGGTCGGATAGCTGAGAGGGCCTCTGAATGGGGCATACCACTCCTTGCCATGATCTATCCCAGGGGTGAGAAGATCAGGGACGAATATGACCCGGAGGCCATCAAACATGCAGCCCGCCTAGGGGCAGAGCTTGGAGCTGATGTGGTGAAGGTCTCCTACACAGGAGGTCCAGAGACCTTCAGGGAGGTGGTAGAAGGATGTCACGTGCCTGTAATCATTGCAGGAGGGCCCAAGATGGAGTCGGACCGGGCAGTGCTTGAGATGGTCAAGGGCGCCATGGAGGCAGGGGCCGCAGGTACATCCATTGGTAGGAACGTGTTTCAACACCCTAATCCCACCAGGATGGTGGCGGCCCTTGCCATGATAGTCCACCAGGGGGCAAGTGTGGAAAAGGCCCTGGAGTTCTTGCACCATAACGGCGGAGGAACAAATGAAACAAACCACACATGGCGCGAGGAACGTGTGGCAGCTTGAAAACCTCAGGGGCCGGATCGACAGCATCGATAACAAGATCCTCTCCCTCCTTGTAGCAAGACAGGAACTTGCTTGGAAAATAGGAAAACACAAAAAAGCTTTGGGCTTGGACACCACTGACCCCGGCCGAGAGCAGGAGGTCATGGGTAAGCTCATGGCACATGGCAGGGGCCTTTTGACCCCTCAGGCCATAAGGGCAATCTTTACGGAAATCATCTCAGCTAGCCGCTCTGTGCAGCAGGCCTTCCGGGTGGCATACCTGGGCCCTGAAGGGAGTTTTTGCCATCAGGCCGGAGTTAGGTTCCTTGGCCAGGCCCATGAGTTGTGCCCAGGTGTAAGTATCGAAGATGTCTTTTCACTGGTGGAAAAGGACCTGTGCACCATGGGGGTGGTTCCGGTTGAAAACTCCTACCATGGCACTGTAGGAGACACCCTTGACCTGTTTTGTGAGTATGATTTAAGGGTCCAGGGTGAGATCTTCCTCCGGATAAGGCATAACTTGTTAGGTAATCAAAGGGATAAAAAAGCCCTCAAATACCTCTACTCCCACCCCATGGCCCTGTCCCAGTGCCGTATGTGGATCAAGGAAAATATGCCCCAGGTAAAGATCATGGAGACAGGAAGCACATCTGAGGCAGCCCAAAAGGCGGCTGAAAAAGAGGATGCCGCAGCCATTGCAAGCGAGCTGGCCGCCCAAATCTATAACCTGTCCATTTTGGAAAAAGGCATTGAAGATACATCCCACAATGTCACCCGGTTCCTCATTATAGGGAAAGGAGAGCCCAAGCGCTCCGAGAACAACAAGACATCTGTTTTATTTTCTCTTCACCACAGGCCGGGTAGCCTTTACAGGGCCATTGAACCACTGGCTAGGCATAACATCAATATGACCAAAATAGAATCGAGGCCTGCACGCACAAGAAAATGGGAATACCTCTTTTTTGTGGATATGCAAGGCCACAAACAGGACACCCATGTGGATCGCGCCTTAAAGGAAATGAAAGAGGTGTGCTGTTTTTTCAAGCACCTTGGATCCTATCCAGCAGGAGGTGAGCCGTGGGACTAGACAGGCCGAAGGTGGGAATAGTTGGGGGCACAGGGAGGATGGGCTCGTGGTTTGCGAGACTATTGGAAGATCTTGGCCTGGAGGTGATGCGCTCTAGTAGGTCCACCAGGCTCAGGCCCAAAGAGATGGTCTCCATGTGCGATGTGATTGTTATCTCGGTGCCTATAACTGATACAGAGAATGTGATACGGGAGATTGCCCCTTTGGTGCCAAAAGAGGGCCTTCTCGTTGATCTAACATCCATCAAGACACTACCCCTCTCCGTCATGCTCAAATGCTCAAACTCCCAGGTGGTAGGTCTTCACCCGCTTTTTGGCCCGAACCATGAACATGGAGCAGCTCAGGGCCCTATGTCAATAGCGGTTTGTCCTGGACGGGGCGAAGAGGGCCTTCGATGGACCCTCGGAATACTCAAGGCCAGCGGCCTAAGACCCATTATGCTCAATCCTTTGCTCCATGACCATCTGATGGGTCTTATCCAGGGAGCACACCATTTTGCCATGCTTGTCCTTGCCACGTGTATCATGGACTCCAATTACAGATTGGAGGACATCTTGGCGTATTCCACCTATGTCTTTAGGCAGTCGATAGATAGGATCAGATTCATGCTGGGTCAACCACTTGATCTTTTTGCCTCTTTGCTGATGGATAATCCATTTTCAAGCCAGTTCATCGAGTCCTACACAAAAACATGCGAGCAGCTAGCAGACATAATCAATACGAAACAAAGAAAGGCCTTTGAGGAACTGTTTCTATCCCTCAGGAAGTATTTCACCGAGGAGGAAGGCAACCATGAAGGAGATTTGGGTCAAGGCCGATCCTTGGCAGAAGGAGCTGGTGACAGCCGCCCTCGAGGCAGGGGCAGATGCGGTGATCGTACCCGATGACAAGGTAAAGGCAGCCAAGGAGCTGGGGATTATCACTACGGTGGCCAAGGCCGGAGACCTCAAATGGGAAAAGGATGTGGTTCGGGCACAGATCCGCTCCCGCGAAGACGAGAAAAAAATCGCCTGCCTCAGCCGCAACAAAAAGGTGGTGGTGGACACCACGGACTGGACCATTATACCGCTTGAGAATCTGGTTGCCCGATCTGACAATATCTTTGTGACCATAACCAGCGCTCAAGAGGCAAACACGGCACTGGGCATCCTGGAAAAGGGGGTGGCAGGCATTATTATCGAAGACAGAAACCCTGCCAAGGTCAAAGAAATTATTGGCAAGATCAAATCCGGCCACGAGTCCCTGCACCTTGTAGAATTTACCATTGAATCGGTTGTCCCTGCCGCAATGGGTGACAGGGTTTGTGTGGACACCTGCACCATGATGAAAGAAGGTGATGGCCTGCTTGTGGGAAACAGCAGCCAGGGATTGTTTCTCATCCACTGCGAGAGCGTGGAAAATCCCTATGTTTCCCCCCGACCCTTCAGGGTTAATGCGGGCCCGGTCCATGCCTATGTGATGGTACCAGGAGGTAAGACCAGGTACTTGTGCGAGCTCAAGGCCGGTGACCTTGTTATGGGGGTCAATGCAAAGGGGAAGTCCACCCCGATCTTGGTGGGAAGGGTGAAGATTGAGAGAAGGCCCCTTCTTCTGATCCAGGCCACGGGGCCAAATGGGCCTGTGAGTACAATCGTTCAGAATGCCGAGACCATCCGACTGGTTGCACCACAGGGAAATCCAGTTTCAGTAGTCCATCTTAAGGCCGGGAACACGGTGTTGGGATATGTGGAGAAGGAAGGAAGACATTTTGGTTACAAGGTCCATGAAACAATTACTGAAAAATAATTTCATATGTCCCCACTTGCTATGACATCACAAGAAGTACCATGGGCCGATACAAGGAAAGGGGATCGGGCCTTATGTTCTGGCCCACCTTTTGCCCAAAACCACATTGATTGGGTGAAATAATAAAAGTCCCCAAAACGTGGTTTCTAGGTTAGGATATACAAAGAACGACACCTCGGTTCAACCTGAACCAAGGAATACCTTAATGAAGGAACTAAAATCAACAGAAAAGGTCAATGCAAGGATCAGGATCCCAGGATCCAAAAGCATAAGCCACAGGGCTGCAATAGCTGCAGCCCTTGGAAAGGGAGAAAGCCATATTAGGAATTTCCTCCGGTGTGATGACACGATTTATACAACCGAAGCCCTGGCTCGGCTGGGAGTGGATATCTCCTTTGGTGAAGGAAGGCTTCAGGTGACAGGATCGGCAGGAGATCTTTGTGTGCCACCAGCCAAAGAGGAGATATACCTAGGTAACAGTGGCACCTCCCTTCGACTGCTTTTGAGCGTTGCAGCACTTGCACGGGGAAATGTTATCCTCACCGGCAGCCCCCGTTTGAACGAGCGGCCCATAAGTGACCTGATAAAAGCCTTGGCCCAACTCGGTGTAAGCGCACAATCTCTTGGAAAACCCGGTTTTCCGCCTGTTCTGGTGCGGGGAGAAGGGATTAGCGGGGGAGGCGCCACCGTGGATGCCACCCAAAGCAGCCAGTTTGTCTCCTCGATCCTATTGTGTGCCCCCTATGCCCAAAGGGACGTGGAAATCGAGGTGACGGGGGATCGGGTCTCTCTTCCCTACATCGACCTTACCTTGGATGTAATGGAGAGGTTCGGTGTATCGGTCGAGCGGAAGGGATACAAATATTTCAGGATTCCAGCGGGCCAGAGGTATACTGGACAGGACCTTACCATCGAGGGCGATGTCTCTTCCGCATCCTATTTTTGGGCCGCAGCCGCTGTCACAGGCGGCCAAGTTATCACCGAAAACATATATCCTTACAGCACCAGGCAGGGGGATATCGGGTTTCTTAATCTTCTGGAGGAAATGGGATGCCAAGTAAAAAGGGAAAAAGACCAGGTAACCGTACGGGGTGCACATCTCAGGGCCATAGAGGCGGACTTGAGCCAGATGCCCGACATGGTGCCCACGCTGGCGGCCGTCTCCCTCTTTGCAGAAGGCAGGACGTCCATCCGAAACGTCGCCCATTTACGTCACAAGGAAAGCGATCGTTTGCATACCATTGCAACCCAGTGGAAACTCTTGGGGGGAAGGGTTGATGAACTTGAAGACGGTCTCGTGATACATGGTGGATATCCTTTGAAACCTGAAGCTACCGATCCACACGACGACCACCGCCTCGCCATGAGCCTTGCAGTAATAGGGCTAAAACTTCCTGACATGGTAATCAAGAATCAATCTTGCGTAAACAAATCCTACCCGGGATTCTGGATCACCTGGAATCGAATTTGCTCCGAATTGCTGGAGCGGTAAAAATCACAGAGAAATTTAAAAGAGGCTTTTGGGTTTTACCGGGTTCAAGGACCTGGAGATCCGCATCAGGGGTCACACCCTGCCCCCGGAGGCCCTAACCGGTGCTGCTCGGTCATGGCCAGAGTGCTGGGAAACCACTTTTCAGATGGCGTCCGGAAAAATGAGGAAAGTGGCTCTTTTTTTTTAAATTTTTTGGTATTTGCTAAAAAAAAATATTTTTTTCTTGACAAATGCAAAATAATCTAAAAGGGTAAGCAATAAGCAATTTGAAATTGAAAACTCCAAAGGTTGCCAATATGGATGAGATCAATCTGGCGATCATCCGCCACCTGTGGAACGGGCGCAAGCCCTACGCTGAAATCGCCAAGGATCTGGGAATGACCACCAACACCGTTCGGAACCGGGTTAATAAGCTTCTCAAGGCCGGCGTACTGCAGATAATCGGGCTTGTGGACCCCAAAGCAGTGTCAGGGCATTACTCGGCGTTCATGGCCTTTAAGGCGGTACCAAGTAAGGTGGCTCAAGTTCTTGAGCAGATTGGAAACATGAAAGGGGTGGTCATGGCAAGTTGTGTGAGCGGACGCTATGATATCATGGCCGTCATGTTCTTTAATCAAGAGTTCTCACACGAGAGATTCATATTTGAGGAACTCCCAAAAGTGGATGGTCTTCTGGCGGTTGAGACCTTCTTTTGCGAAAGAGGGGTCCATTGGCAGCTTCGGTATGTCCTCTGATCCAGGTGTCTGTCATCCGGCTTGCCTGCCTTCCTCCATAGTGGGCTTTTGGGTCGGAATGTAGGGCGGGCCAGCTTAAGGGGCCGAAAGCAAAAAGATAAAGGGAAAGGGGCCATGGATGTAATGGCGGCCATTAAAGGTCGGCGCAGTGTGCGTAAGTTTACCGGCCAGCCAGTGGGCAAGGAGGCCCTGTTGAAACTTTTGGATGCCGCGGTTTGGGCCCCTTCCGGGGGTAATGCCCAAACTTGGCGTTTCGTGGTGGTCACCGACCCAGAAAGGATGAGAAGGCTCAGAATGGTCAGCCCTGGACTCCTGGGCAGACCGCCGGCGGCGATCGTCATTGCCCAGGATTTGGCCTTGGCAGAACGCAAGGGAGGCAAAATGGGCAAAGAGTCGCTGGCAAAGATGGACTCGGCCATGGCCGCCCAGAATATACTGCTGGCCGCCTATGAAATGGGCTTGGGCACCTGTGTAGTCGCTTCTTTTCACCCCGGAGCTGTAGGCAGAATCTTGAAACTCCCTGATCATATCCTCCCCCAGCTCATAGTTAGCGTAGGTCACCCGGCAGCGAATCCCCCGCCCCCTCCTCGCAAGTTCGAGGAACTCATTTGGTGGGAAACCTATGGTGGACAGGATTGTTCTTGAAAAAGAAATTTTTGAGCTGGTTTCCTATATCATAGTTTCTGCTAGGAATCTATTGGAGGAACCAGCTCGCTATGGCCCATTCCGCCTTGTGGAGTCGGCCAGTTGGCTGATTCGAATTCTGGAAGGGGCCGGCGTGGCCAGCGACAGGCTTTCTTCAATTCGCGCCATGATCGAAGAAGGCAAGCACACTGTCATGAGCACAGAAGAGGAGTTCAAGGATTTCCTGGAGTCGCTGGTTTTAACTCAGGTGAACAATATTGATTCGGGTCCGAGCTGAATCGTCCGCCCAGAACCTGTTATTTGCCCAGGTAAATGCGCACATTCTCTATAGGCCGTTCCGCGGATTGATACAGCTCAACAGAATCTGTTGAGGGGGCGGGGCGCCTGCAAACGGGAGCCTATCATCCCCTCCCATATTGTGAGTCTAGGGGATAACGAGTCCAACCTTTTCTGGCAGGCCAACCATACCTGTCACACACAAGAAAGGAGGAGGGGAAATGATCTATTCCAGTATCTTCCAAAAACAAATGGGGAAAGGGATTCTTGGGGCCTTGGTTGGCTTGCTGCTGCTGGTCTTTTTGGCTCCCACACCGCCAGTAAAGGCCGAGGACAAGGTCATACGGCTGTTGGGCACAGTGTCTCAGTCAGGGGCAGCGGGAAACATCGGGCCGGCCTATGATCGAGCCATGCGGTTGGCGGTCAAAGAGATCAACGCTGCAGGGATTAGGGGCTTTTCCAGGGTCGAGTATAAGGTTATCGACATCGAAACCAAACCATCGGTCTTTTCACGAAAGCTAAGGAGAGAGGTACAGATTTGGAAGCCCGACATCGCTGCCGGGGCAGCCCTGGAGACCACCATTCGGGTGCCCTGCAAGGAGGCTCCCAAGTATAAGCTTCCTTACTTCATAGGCGGCCACTTGAGCGTCACCAAGTACATGCCCCCGGGGAATGTACCGGTGAGCAAATGGGTTGCCTATTACGGCTACGCCAGCTTCTTTGCCGGGCAGCTTGCGGGCAAATTTTTTCATGAAATGGGCGCCAAAAGAGTCGCCTTCTTGGGCGGGGACTACGACTGGGGCTACAGCAACAGTCTTGGTCTTAAGGATTACTGGGAGAAGCATGGAAGGCCTTTTGAGATCGTGCCAGTGCTTTACACCCCACTGGACAAGACAGACTACTCCACTGAGGTTCAAATCATAAAGGATGCCAAGCCCGACGCCTTGTTCTGCCCCTATTCTGGGGCTGGCTGGTTCAGCGCCGCCAAGCAACTGGCCGCAGCCGGCGCCAAGCCTAAATACTTCCTTTATGGTACCACGTATTCCAACATGGGGGGCGCCAAGATTACTGGTGTGAAGGGTGCAAGGAACATTTACACCCTGGCTGATCATGATCCGGGTAGCGCAGCCTGGAAGGAGTTCGTAAAGAAGTGGAAGGCCGAGTACGGTAAAGACGCATACCCAGAGGCATACACCAATAACTACTATCAGGCGGTGTATTGGGCCATCAAGGCCTTTGAGATAGCGGGTACCAAAGACCATGAAAAGGTCATGGACACCATGCTCAAAACTTCCTTCCAGAACGTCTGCATCAGTCCCATGGGTCCTCTGGGTCCTTTTGGGAGCAATATGGGTGCAAGGGCAGGGATCGTGAAATTCGAACCAGGCGCCGGGGAGCTGGATCCCAGCTTCGGCCTTCATCCTGTGCTGGTCAGGATCTTCACCACCCCAAAGATGAACATCAAGCAGGTGATGGCCCAGATCAAGGGGAAAGAGCGCCTCATGCAGGGGAAGACTTACCCTAGGGGCAAGTAAGGCTACAATCGCCCAACAGCCGGTCCTGTTTGAATAGGGCCGGCGGTTGGGGATGATTTCTCGGGTTGGACTGCCGCTAAATATGCCAATGCGGATTTCCTTTTAGCCAAAGAGTAGAATAAGCGATGGGCCCATGTTGGATGTAGCGAATGTAGAGATTTCCTTCGGCGGACTCAAGGCCTTGGACAATGTAAGCATTCATGTGGAGGAAGGATCCATATGCAGCCTAATCGGCCCCAACGGAGCTGGAAAAACGACCCTGTTCAATGTGATCACCGGCGTGTTGCGGGCGGATGCAGGAGTTGTCAAGTTTTTAGGTAAGGACATCACCAGATTGCGACCCTATCAAATCTGCCGGGCGGGGATCGCTAAGACCTACCAGCTTAGAAATAACTTTCCCAACCTGACCGTTTTTGAAAACATCAGATCCGGATTTCTAAAGGACGCCCTCACCAAAAAAGAGAGAATGAGGCGCACCCATGAAATCCTGGAGCTGCTGGGGTTAAGGGACAAGGCTGACACGGTGGTTTCCAATCTTCCGCCTCTTGACAGCAAGCTGGTGGACTTGGGGAGGGCCTTGGCCACCAGCCCCAAGCTGATCTTGCTGGATGAGCTGATTGGGGGCCTTCTTCCTGCCGAGACCGATCATGTCTGTGATATCGTCCTTGACCTGCGCGACCGAGGGTACACCATCTTCCAGATTGGTCACGAGATGAAGCCCATTATGCGGACATCGGACAAGATATTTGTGCTGGATCAAGGGTGCCCCATCGCAGAAGGCACACCCCAGGAGATCAGAACCAATCCAGCCGTGTTGGCCTGCTATTTAGAAACGGAGGAGGAATAGCCTTTGCCCGATGTAATACTGGAAGTGTCCGGACTGGTAACCAACTACGGCCAGGTTACGGCCTTAAAGAATATCAGTTTTAAGGTCTTTGAGAATGAAATCATTGGGATCGTGGGTCCAAACGGATCTGGCAAGACGACTTTATTAGAAACCATAGCTGGCACTTTAAGAAACAAGGAAGGAGTAATCTCGTTTTTGGGGAGACGTATTGACGGCTTGTCCGTGAGGGAACGCCGACGGATGGGACTCATGCTGGTGCCTCAAGAAAGATACATCTTTCCCATGATGCAAGTAAGAAAAAACCTGGAAGTCAGTGGCGTGCTCGTCAGCCCCAAGAGAGTCAACCATTTGATTGACTACGTGTATTCTCTTTTTCCAGCCCTTAAGGAGAGAGTTACCCAAAGCGCCCATACATTGAGCGGAGGGCAGCAGAAGATGCTGGCCGTGGGAATAGGCATCGTTTCCGATGCAAGGCTGTTACTCATTGACGAACCCTCCATTGGCCTGGCTCCCAAGCTGGTCACCCGGCTTTTCAGTAATCTCAGCCAGATCAGACAGGAAACCGGTAAAGCGCTTTTTCTGGCAGAGCAAAATGTCAAGATACTGCGAATTGCTGATCGAATCATCGGACTGGAAGGTGGAGAGATCAAGTTCGTAGAAAAGTCGTCCAACCTGGACGAGAAAACCCTGCAAGACCTCTATATGGGACAGTAACCTCAAGGTGGGTGCATGATTCTTACAGGCTTAATAAACGGCATCATTATGGGCGGCATTCTCTCCCTACCCGTATTAGGGGTAGCCGTGGTCTATGGCATCACAGGCATTCCCAATTTTGCCATCGGCCTGATCGGCGTATTCGGTGGCTTTGTGACCTGGTATTTTTTATCCTACAATCTGGTGTTGGCCTTGATCGTGGGCGTGGGGGTCTGCTTCCCCATTGGTTATTTCCTGCAGAAGCTTCTTTTGACTCCCATTAGCAACAAGGGGGGCGATGCCATTCTTTTTTTCGTCATCACCATCTCCCTGGGTTTTGTTTTTGAGGGCCTCACCAGGGCCATATTTCCCCGCCCCAGTATCTCCATTGCATTGCCCTACCTGGGCAGCTTCACGGTCGGCGGAGTGACTGTAGAAGTGATAAAACTGCTGGCCTTGGTCTTCGCACTCAGCACCCTTACGGCGATCCGCCTATTGGAGATTCACACAAGGCCCGGCCAGTCCTGGCAAGCCACTTCCCGTAACCTGAAGTTGGCCAAGTTGGTGGGGGTCAATACCGACAGGGTTTATGCCGTGGCCCATGGGATTGGTTGCTCTCTTGCCTGCATCGGGGCCATCTTTTGGGGTTCCCTTTACAACCTGAACGTGCTCAGCGGATGGGAGTTGGGCTTTCTTGGTTTCATCATCGCTGTTGTGGGAGGCATCGGGAATATTTGGGGCGGCATGTTGAGCGCATTGCTGATGGGCCTGGTGTTGAGCTTTAGCGGATACTTCCTGGACGGCAACTGGCAAAGTGTACTCCTCTATGCCATTGTCATTACTGTGCTGATTGTATCACCCAGAGGTATTTTAGGCAGTGAAAGAGCACTATAAGCACATTTTGACTCTGGTGGTATTGGCCCTTCCAAGCCTCTTCGTGCTGTGGGGCGGCTATTTACAGGAGATTTCCGGTCACGTCCTTCTGTTTATGATTCAGGGGTATGTAGCCTGGTTCTTACTTTACAAGGCCGGCCAGCCTTTTTTCGGTTATTCGGTGACCATGTCGCTGGGTGCTTATGGCACCATCGTTCTGACCGAGATATACCAATGGCCAATTCTAGTCTCAGTAGCCACAGGATCGTTGATGTCCTGCGTGGTGGGGATGGGGATTTTCCTGAGCACGTGCCGGGCCAAGGGGTTTTACGTGGGTATGGCCTCCTTCCTTTTGGCCATTCTGTTTCCCAAAGTGGTCGATGCCCTTAAACCCATCACAGGCGGACGCAACGGACTATACTTCGACGGCATCCAGGCCGTGGTGGACCCTAATACATACTATGTGATCCTTGTTATTTGTACTTTGGTCATCGTGGGATTTCTGTTTTGGCTGATGACCACCAGAACGGGACAAATCTTGACCCTTATCGCCGAGAACGACGATCTGGCCCAAACTGTGGGTATCAACACCATGAAATACAAAGTGTTGGCTTATGGAATCATGGGACTGCTTTCCGGTTTTGGCGGGGCCCTCTACGTCAACTACACTGGATTTATATCCTCAGTAGACATTGAAGTATTCACCACGATTTATATCTATTTCATCCCCCTTTTGGGGGGTAGCAGCCTGTGTTACGGCCCCCTGCTTGGAACCCTCATCGTGATCCTACTTCCAGATGTCTTCTCCGGGGTAGAGCGCTATCAAAGGATACTCTTCGGACTGATATTTGTCCTGGTTCTGGCCTTTCTTCCCAAAGGAGTCGGCCCCAGTCTGGAACGATACGCAAAGAGATTGACACAAGGATTCAGAAGAGGCCCTGCAACCGCCGGTTGAGAGGGGCGGACGCCTTACCAACCTTTTGAGAAAGAACAAATTGTCTGAATAATACATAAGGAGGAAAGAAAAATGATTGGAAGTCAAGAGCTTGAGTTGGCAGTGTCCTGTCATAAGACGATCTTCGACATTCTAGAGGTCAAGCCCGGCGAGACCTTACTGATCACTATCGACTCCAAAGCCGATTTTCGCATCGCCGAAGGTATGGCGCGGGCTGGCGAATGCGCCGGTGCCAAGACCATGATTGCATACCACTCCACCCCACCCGGCTACGGCAAGGTGGGTGATCCCTACCTCCCAGACTCCCTTTATGGGGCAATCCTCAGGGCCGATGCCTGGGTGGAACTCAACAATCAGTGGCTTCTTTACAATTCCGCCTGGGAAGAGGCCATGCGGGAGGGCACTAAAACCCGTTATTTGTTCCTGGGGGGGCTTGACGTGGACATGATCAATCGCTGCATCGGGGCAATTGATCTCAAGGCGTTGCGTGAGTTTATGACCGCGGTGGTGGATATGACCCATGCCGCAAAACAGATGCACATCACCACACCAGCCGGTACTGACGTGTCCTTTACAAACGTAGGCCGACCCGTCACCAATGAGTGCCACGCTTCAACGCCCGGGCCACACTTCCTTTTGGGCCAGATCGGGTGGGCGCCGTTGGAGGAATCCATCAACGGGGAGATCGTCTTCGACGGCTCTTTCTCTGGCGGCGGACCTGCTGACCTGGGTATCCTCAAGACGCCCATCAAGTTGGTGGTGGAAAAGGGGCGCATTGTGGACATTGTGGGCGGCGAGGAAGCAAAATTCCTGGCCGATTGGCTGAAGAGCCTCAATGATGACAACATGTACAACATGGCCCATGTCTGCTACGGTTTCAATCCCGGCGCGCGGCTTTCGGGGCTCTGTACCGAGGACGAGCGGGTCTGGGGCAGTACCGAGTGGGGCTTCGGCTACCAAGGGCCGTTTTTCCAAGGAAACGCAGGCGAGGCAGTAACCCATTGTGATGGCATCTGCCTCAATTCATCGGTGTGGTTGGACGGCCACCAGATCCTGGATGAAGGCAAGGTAGTTGACCCTAAACTGGCCGAGTTGGCCAAGCCCTTGGGAAAGTAATCGGCTCGCTGAAAGACCTTTCAGGGGCCTGGAACAGGAGGTGAGACAAATCATGCCTACCAGCAAAGACCTCGAATTGTTTAAAGCGGCCTATAAGACCGTTAAAGAAATAATCCGAATTAAAGAGGGAGAGAGCCTTTTAATTACCATTGATTCGATCAGTGACTTCAGGGTGGCGGAAGAGATGGCCAAGGCTGGTGAGGCCTTGGGAGCAAAGGTAATGGTGGCTTGGCACACCACCCCCAAGGGCTACGGCAAGGCCTGTGACCCCTACCTGCCGGAACCCCTTTTCGCTGCCTGTCCTGCAACAGACGCCTGGATCGAACTGAACAACCAGTGGCTTTTGTATGGGACCCCTTGGACACGAGCGGTAACAAATGGGAGAACGCGAAACCTTATGCTCGGCGGTCTGTCTACTGATCAATTGATCCGCTGTATAGGAGAAGTGGATATCCAGGCCCAAATTGCATTCCAGGAGAAGGTCGTTGAGATAACGAAGCGAGCAAAAGGAATGAAGATCGTAAATGCCGCAGGAACAAACGTCACATTTGAAAACCATCCTGATCGCCCTTTTGCAAACGAACACATTGCGGATACACCCGGGGGACATTTCCTTATAGGCCAGATCGGCTGGGCACCAAGGGAAGAAACCATTAATGGAACCATTGTCTTTGACGGAGCAATTTCGGGCGGTGGCGAAGCTGACATAGGGGTTGTATCAGAGCCGGTCATTTACGAAGTTGAAAAGGGAAGGATCAAGGAGATCAGAGGAGGGAAAGAGGCCGAGATCGTGAAGAAATGGTTCGAGAAACTGGATGATCCCAATATGTATCTGGCTGCCCATGTCTGCTATGGTTTCAATCCAAAGGCGAAACTTGGGTATACTACCACAGAAGATGAAAGGGTATGGGGATGTACAGAGTGGGGTTTTGGCTATCAGGGCCCCATGTATTCGGGGGGGAAGCCGAGAGAGGCCGCATCCCATATCGATGGGATCAGTCTGGCGTGTTCGGTGACCTGCGATGGCCAGCCCATAACCAAGGATGGTGAGGTTGTTCATCCAGAACTGAGAGAACTGGCAAAGGCCTGCGGACACTGACGGGCTTTGTCTGCCACAATCTGTGCGCTGTGTGGTTGGTCGTCGTTGCCAAGGAAGTAATTTCCATTGATAATAATGATGATAAGGAAATGCGGGTCGTAGAACTTGTTGCAGATCCATATCCCCCCTATCAATATGATGAAGGGGGTACTGTCAAAGGGATTGATCATGACATCATTGCCGCGGCTTTCGGAGAATTCCTTATAGAAACCCGAATTCGACTTCTTCCATGGGAGGCCTGTATTGAACAGATGGAAATGAAGCAGGCTGATGGCATTTTTCAAATTGCCCCCACCCCTGAAAGGAAAAAGACATACGCATTCTCACATCCCCTGAGGACAGCAAGGACTGTTTTTTTCAAAAAATCCGGGTCTCCAGTAAGACTCCATGGCAATGCCGAAATACTACCCCAATTAACGAAATTCAGGATAGGCGTCTTATCAGGATATAGCTATGATCCTGTCATTGATCGTTTGAAGGAGCCGGTGAAGATAGCTGCCAGAAACCAAGAACAGCTCTTAAAAGATCTCTTGGCCGGAAAGTTGGATATGGCCTTGATGGATTCGGGAGTTGCGTCATATCTTATGCAGAAGATGCACATTGTTGACATTGAACCGGTCAAGGGATACCAAATTTCAAGACAGCTCCACGTTGCTTTTCAAAAAAATCTTGATAAACTGGTTCATATCTTCAATGCTGGCCTAAAAAAGATTAAAGAGAGTGGCCTCTATAATAAGATCCTTGATGAATTCGGGTTACATCATGGAGAATAGAGCCCCAAAAAAGGAGAGGAAAGGTTTATGAGCCAAAAGTTAATAGATACTTTTTTCGAGATGGTTCGGGTTAGCAGTGAATCCGGCAATGAAAAGGATTTCATCGATTACCTCAATGGCCTGCTTTCAAAGGAGTTGGGAGCCGAATGCCTTATAGATAATTACGGAAACCTTATAGCGAAGGTGCCTGCCAAGAATTCTGGCTCTGTTAAACCCATCTTTTTCGGGGTTCATGCGGATACGGTTAAACCGGGTATGGGCATTGAACCTGTGCTTGAAGATCAGATCATACGATCTCAAGGAAATACGATCCTGGGCGCAGATGACAAGGCAGGCATTGCAGAGCTCATAGAGGCAATCCGGACAGCCGATCGTCACCCTCCCATAGAGATCGCCGTGTCAAGAGAAGAAGAGATCGGTTTCAAGGGGGCCAAGAATATGGACACCTCAATCCTCAAAGCGGATTTTGGGTTCGTGATTGACTCAGACACCTTAGAGGACATTATCATCGGCGGCCCGTCTTACATGAGTCTTACGGTGGATATCACCGGTAGATCGGCTCATGCGGGAATGGAGCCAGAAAAGGGCATATCTTCCATCAAGGCCGCATCATATGCCATATCCATGATAAAGGAAGGCTGGGTGGATGATGAGACAACAGTGAATGTCGGAGTCATTAGGGGCGGGGAGGTTCTCAATGCCGTGCCGGAAAATACAGAAGTCAAGGTTGAATGTCGCAGTCAAACGCACGAGAAATGCCTTAGGAGAAGTGAATTAATAAGCCAGATATTCCAAAATGCAGCGGAATCTATTGGGGCAAAGGCGGAAGTCAATATGGAACTCCTGGTGAAATGCTACCAGATTCCGGAAGACACTGAATCAGTAGCAATTGCCAAAAAGGCCATTTTAAACGCAGGCCTGAACCCTAAAACCAAAGTCATATGCGGTGGGACTGATGCCGCCATTTATAATGAAAAGGGCATAGAAACCGTGGTTATGGGGATGGGCGTTCAATCAGAACACACAAAAGATGAACATATTGCCGTGAAAGACATGATAAAGGGTGTTGAAATCATTCAGAACATCTTGAAAGAGACATCCTGAGCCCTCCTTCAATGGCCAGGTAAAACCCTGATCAAAACTAAGCTATAGTCTTACTTTGTTGATACATTCATTTCCTACTCCTTGCCAGCCGCGCTATCACCCAGCCATAGACTGCAATATTCATCACAATGACAAAAGTGCCAAGGACTATCTGCAATTCCCTGCTGAGATAGGCTGGATACAATACTGGCAGGAGGTAGTGCTCGATGAAACCACCAGAATATCCAAACTGACCTGCCGCTTGCCTGAGCCTTTGCTCCAGTGGAGTGAGCGGACACAACCACCCCTGATACTCAATTATCGCTCCCCATACCGCAGCCGGAATGTGTAAAAAAGCAATGCGCCGCCACCTTAAAACCAGGAATCCACCCATCACCACAAAGCAGACAAACCCGAGGTGGATAACTACTAATAAATTAGCAGCGATCAAATAATACATGCGCCCTGGCCATTTTTTGGTCAATTCGGCCTATGGTCTGACATGTTAATGTTTAGGCCACCTACGGCAAACATTGCGGGACACACCCTTTAAAACCCTTTATCCTGTCTGCTCTCCATCTTCATGTCATTGATACATTCCTACTTTGTTTTGGCATACCCCAGCGCATCAACCAAACGGAGTTTTCCCTTTACAAATATTCCACTACCCCTTCCTATTTCCTTTCCCTTTTCATTATAGACCACTGACTCAGCAATGATTTGGGTCTTTGATTTGCTCACAACCTTTCCGATTGACTTCATTCTGCCCGTAGAAATGCGCCTTGTTAAATAGGTTGTAAAGGAAACAGTCAAGACAAAGTAGTCGGACACGATGGAATTGGCAGCGAAAAATGCTGCATCATCAAGCATCTTAAAATAAACACAGCCGTGCACAGCCCCAGCAGCATGGAAAAAAGAATCGTCCACATCCATTTCTATCTCAGCCATCTCTCTTGAGACCGTTATACGTGGCTCAAATATTCGGTTTATGGGTGCAGCAAGATACATCCTCTCCAGCGCACGATAATGACTCTCATATCTCATTTCCCACTCCTCCTGTATTCCCTCTTGAGCAGATTTTGCCTGGTCACCAAGGCACTACTGCCATTTCGCTGTGTTGCTGTGTAATGGCTACAAAATACCACGAAGTTTTGCAACCATCTAACCACTCTTTCATTCCTGTTTATGCTTGTGGAATTGGGGTGGGATGACATTTTTCGGCTTGCCATTAGGGGAGTGGTAATTGCTGGGGTGAGGACTATCTCCCCGCCCTGCTTCCAACGAGTTACCCGTCCTTTTCTAGGTCACTACGCATCTATTTTAGAATTTGACTACCCCTGTCGTTTGACTTTTAAAAACTTTTTTTCAAAAATATCTTTTGATATCATCTGTTTTGATTTAACGTTGGTCCATATCTCTTCGAAATTTTCTAAAAGAATATTTACGATACTTCCATCAAGCGCTTTGTTGGCAGTTTGTGATTTTAATATGTCTTCGATTTGTCGCCTTTCCATACCCCTTCTGTACGGCCTATCCTCAGCCAAAGCGGTAAAGATATCTGCAACAGCCATTATTCTTGCGCCTATATTTATTCTTTCTTCCGTCACATGAAATGGATAGCCTGAGCCATCAAGCTTCTCGTGATGGAAAGCTGCCCATTCCGCTATTAACCCAAGGCCACCTATAGTACTCAAAACCGTATACGTAAAATATGTATGCTGCTTAATGACCTCAAATTCTTCTTTTGTTAATTTCCCCGGTTTTTCCAGAATCGAGTTGGGCACCGCAAGTTTTCCTAAGTCATGAAAATATCCAGCAATTTCCATTTGAGCTATTTCGGAATCTGTGAACCCAAAATATCGTGAAAGCATTACAGCACATTCTGCTACACCAGTGGAATGTGTTGCAGTGAATCTTGACTTGAAATCTATAATATGGCGAAAAATGGAGGCTATTGAGAAAATATCTTTTTGATCGATTTCAACCCGCCGAAACGGACCAAAATGCAACAGCAGGGAATATAAACGTGGTGAAGTCAAATCTAACCAAAAATCCTCTTGACGAGATATTTCCATAAATACATTTACCACATCCGGATGAATTTCAGAGCCAGAGAGGGAAACTGCTTTAGATTTAAGTTCATCTATCTGGTGAAGGATATATTTATCACGCACAATTGATCTTTCGAGAATATCGGCTAAATAGAGTGTTTGAGACTCTAAAACATTAGGGGGATCAATTGATTCAACCCAGGCTTGCCATGGCTTATGGTGGTATCGAACAATTTTTGCAGCAGGGGCAAGAAGAGGTGATAAGTCGAACAATGCTTCCCCAAGAATACAATGAGTATCTAGATCAATCTCATCAAATCCAGTATGAAGCTGAATTTTTTCCTCTAAGGACAATGCACCTATATCATGTAACAGGGCAGCCAAATAAAGCTTTTCAATTTTATCTTCTGGAAGCCTTGCCGCTTGGGCAATCTTCCAGGCAAGAAAAGCTGTTTTCATTTGATGGGAAGCGATTTGAGGACTTGCAATGTCTATCGCATCCGAGAGTGACAACAGGAAATTGCCAAATTTTGCGATAAATTCCTGTAACATATCAGCGTCTTTCAATATAGCCTGAAAAGTTTTCGGATCTTATATAATAATCGGCTCATGGGAGAAATTAAATTACTAGCTTGATCTCACGGCACACTCCTCCTCATCAATTGGGAATCCCTAAACGACCTCTGGCTCCAATTTCCCTAAAAAAGAAAGACCTGCCTATTTTTTCAACGAGTTACTTGGTTAGTTAAGGATCTCCCCTTTCCTTTTTGAAAGCCTTACTACCAAATCCAAAAAGAAGAATCCCCGCACCAAGTAGGAGTAAAGTCACTGGACAAGGCAAAGGCCAGCCAAAGAATGGGTTAGGTATGCCAGTAAATATCCCTATTGAGTCGATGATTAGCAAGGCGCCAGCTATTATCAAAAGCCATTTCGATGCGGTTAACATAGTTCGCCTCCTTTTGTTATGTGTTTATCAAATGCATAATGGCAAGCTAAATTGCAATTCTTCTATGGTAAAGACGCAGGGATGTTAATTCACCGGGTAGAACACAGCTCGACTTGTTATCAAGACGAAAAGCAGCACAAACAAGAACCCTAGGCCTCACAAAAGAGTGCAGGACCTAATCCGAACCTAACTAACCCGAAGCTTTTTGAAGTCTTTCCGCAATCCAGATTTTGATAATTGACTGGCGAGGGACGCCTAAGCGTTTGGCCTCTTTGTCCAGAGAACGAATCATCCATAATGGAAAATCAACATTAACTCTTTTTTGACTTTGGGAGGGCCTTCTTGCATTGGAGATATCCAGGTGTTCAATGATGCTTTCTCCTTCGTCAAATTTCTTGTCTAGTTCCTTTTTTCATTTGTCTTTTATTCCAGCAGAAGTCGCGCAACCTGTGCCCCGATAAAACCGGTCCCATCTGTAATAAGAATGCTCATGTTGCCCTCCTCCAAGATATTTTACTTGAACATACCTATCAGTTGATATTTGCATTTCCCTCAAATAACTCTGGTTCAAAATCGCTTGTATAACATTTGAGCTATCTATCTCCACACCTATTTATCAGATACTCTGCACAACCAATAGTATTTTGTTTGCGTTCAGGTAAGGGGCCCAAATTCACCGCACACTTATTTAATGGCAATGGATTGATACATACGCTTTGCCTCTTCCAAGTACGCATTCGTCCCACATCGCTCAAGGAGCTTGATCGACTCTATTATGTATGCCTTCGCCTTTTCTTCCTTGCCCGTTCTGTGGTAAAATAACCCTAGATCAGCACCTATTTGACCTGCCAACAGTTTTGCTCCGATTTGGTTTGCCAGGTCCATGGCATCCGTGAAATAGTTTTCAGCTTTCTTGCTTGCTCGGAGAAAGTTGCTCAACAAGAAGACCACATTCCTGACTGACAAACGTACCCTCTCAATTTTCCTTTCAATGGACATCTCCAGATAAACTTTCCCCAATATATATTCGAAAATTGCCGCCACATATTGTCTTTCATTAGCTTTAGAGATAGCAATCACTTCTTGCAGAATTCTAACACCATCCCTTATATTACCACTCGCAAGTGTTACAATACCCAGAAGGGCTTGGGCTGGTGTGCCGATTATCTCAGCGCCATATTCATTACTATAAGAGACCACCTTCCTCAGTAGAGGTTCAGCTTCTTTAAACCGACCACTAGAAACAAAACTAAACCCTTGAAGCAACATTGAATAGTGGGTGTATAGTGGATCCTTAGACATCTCAATAGCACTACGGAAAGATTCACTCGCAGGGCTAAACTCCCCCTTTGAAAAATGGTAATATCCTTTTGATATCCAGCCAAGTACAATGCTTCTTAGACTTCGATTCTTATCCCCATAGTCAAGAAGTATCTCGGAAGTTTCATATATTTTGTTAATTTCTCCTCTATACCAGTAAACATGACCCAGTGCTCCCAGAGGGCTAAAAAAAGATAAGGATCTCCCACCAAAACTTTTGATATTGCCTGAGCCCTCTTGCCGAAACTGACAGCTTCACCCAAAAGCCCTAGCTCTCCGCAAGTCCACACAAGCCAGGTGCAGGCATATCCCACTACTTCCAGATCATTAATTTGATCACCCAATTCAAGGGCCTTGAGCAGATATTCATAGGATTCGCGGAACCTCTCCCTGGCCCATAGCCCCATCCCCAGCCAACAATAATACATCCCTGTTTTACTCCTGTCGTCCAACTGTTGAGCTTCATGGATGTGGGATAATAACAATTCAGTCAAGCCCTTGAAATCACCTCTGTAATAAAAGACATGCGCCCATTTGATAAAGAGATCTATTAGGATTTCCGTACTTTTTTCAGTGATCTCCCCTTTTCCTACCAGGATTGTATAAGCTTCTTTGTAGTATTGATGAGACTCTTCCACCGCATATCTTCTTAAGCTCTTCTCACCTGATTTCGACAGGTAATATACGGCCTTATAAGAAGCTCGACTTTTTTTGAAATGAAAGGCCAATGTCTCATAGGCCTCGGAGATCCTCTCCTGAAACAGTTTCTCTATTGCACGTGCGGTTTTTTCATGTAGCAGCTCTCGCTCCCTTACCAGAAGGCTTTTGTAAGCCACTTCCTGAGTAAAGGCATGCTTAAAGATATATTCTTGACCCCGGTCATGAGACCTTTTCCGGATCAGATCAAGCTGCTCCAGGCCACTGACAAGCTCTTCGCACCGATCCTTGGCACCTGTCACCATTCTGAGTATTTCGTAGGAGAATGTTCGTCCTATTACTGCTGCTTCCTGGAGTAAACGCTTCATCTGTTCTTCCAACCTATCAAGTCTCCCGAAAACCAAGCCATATAGAGTCGGCGATATTTCCAGGTCAGCTACAGGTTTCGATATTTTCCACCCTCCACCATGAAAAATAAGTGTATCTGATTCAACCAGTGAATTGACTAGCTCTTCAATGTAAAATGGATTTCCTCCCGTCCTTTTCTGCACAAACTGCCATAAATCAGCAGGAATGTCCCTACTTCTCAGAAGCGAGGCTAACATGGCCCTTGCTTCAGACGGGGAGAGATCTTGAATTTCAATTTTTCGGCAAATCTTGTGGATGTTGCTTGGAAGGGGGTGTTGGAAAAGCCTAAATGTGGGTCTGTGAACACACAGAACAACAGCAGGTTGCCGAATTCCTATTAGCAGATGACGAAGGAGCTCTACAAAAGAAAAGTCTGCCCAGTGAAGGTCTTCAAAAACAATGACGGTTGGAGCCCTTATGGCCAAGGCTGAAATAACAGTCTTAGCTGCTTCTCGAAGACCGGATTTCCACAATTCTGGACTTATACCCTCCATCTCTGGGTATTCAAGGGCACATAAGCTGCCAATATAGTAAATGGCATCTTCCCTGCCTCCCACGAGTCCCTTAATCTCTGTTTCGATTTTTTCTTTCACCTCCCTCGGAGAATCAGACTTCTCAATTTCAAATGCACGATAAAAAAGATCTCTCATGGGGAAATAGGGAATATTTTGAGCCCATGCATATGCATGTCCCTCTAGCCATTGGATCTTTTTAAGATCACAGCTAGCCCTGAATTCCTCAATGAGCCTACTCTTTCCTGTTCCAGCTTCACCGCAAATCGAGAAAATCGTGCCTTTTCCGGCATAAAGCCTGTTTAACGCCTCCCTCAACAAACCCAATTCCCTCTTTCTCCCCACAAACGCAGCCCTTAAACCAGAAAGACGATGGATTGTAAGGGGCTTTTTCCTTGCATACAAAACCTTATAAATCTGGACTGGCTTTGCCCTTCCCTTCAGCCGGGTTGGGCCGATCTCTTTAAATGCGAAAAGACCCTCAGACTGTTTGTAGGTGTAGGGGCCGACCAGAATCTCACCTTTTTTTGCAATACTACACAGTCGAGAAGCAACATTTATGGTGTCGCCTGCCACCCCATGGGTTCCTTTTTCAATATCTATTTCCCCTGTGACCACAACGCCGGTATTGATACCTGTATGCATAGAAATAGGATAACCTGCTCGTTTTTCCACCTCGGGGCTTAAGGCCTCCACCGCCTCGTGTATTTCCTGTGCCGTTTTTATAGCTCTAATCGGGTCATCCTCATGGGCTGTGGGTACACCGAAAAGAGCCATAACAGCATCTCCCACGAACTTCTCTATAAACCCCTCATACGAGGTTACGATCTTGACTATCTTCCTAAAGATCTGACTTGTCAGTTCCTTGAGCACCTCTGGATCAAGATTTTCGCTAATACCAGTATACCCAGACAAATCGGAAAACAGCACCGTTACATACCTTCGCTCCCCTTCAAGACTCAGATCGCCTTTGGCCCTCCCTCTCAACCTGTGCCCGCATTGCTCGCAAAACACGCTGTCTCCCTTAACCGTGTGGCCACAAGCTGGACAAACCAACTCTAAATTAGCACCACAGTTGCTGCAGAATTTGGCATTATTATCATTATCAAATTGGCACTTTCTGCATTTCATCTTTTGTATCGGCCCAAATGAACGGGTTAATAGGGATTCACTTCTCCAGCTTAAAACACAGCGGAGGCATCAATCGTGTCTCGGATTGTGTTTGAGCCCAACACGTTGAATCATTGACTATTTTCGGATGGTATCAATTGGAAAAAATAACAGATATCAAATTGGGATAAAAGGGAAAAGGGGTCTTGCGTCAAAAAATAAGCGAGTTTGTTAGGGTTACTATGGAGGGATCCTTAAGCCTCTTATTAGATGTTGGAGCCAAATGACTGGACAGTCAAGTCTCTATGAGCCAGCTGAAAAGAGGAGATTGGAAGTGAGTACTTTTCACATATTCCTAACATCACGCATAACATCTCGTATAATGATGGTTCAAAATTGACAGAAAAACACGAGAAAAAAGCTAAAAAAAGCGACCCAAAAGTGTCCCAAGAAAGGGGCTGAGCCGCTAACCTATTAATATAACAAGAAAAATGGTGGAGGCGGGGGGAGTCGAACCCCCGTCCGGAAATATTCCACTTAGGCGTCTACATACATAGCCCGATACAAAATGTTCGCCCTCTGGGTTCCTATCGGGCAAGGGCGCCAAAGGGCTAACCTGTGTAGCCTTTCGCCTCACCGACGCACAGGTTCATCGGCTTAGCTAGCCTGCTAGCCGACGCCCCGTTTGATCCCGCAGGCAAAGATCAAAGGGACGCTAGCCGTCATTACGCGGCTAGGGCATACGCATAATCGTCTGCGTCTGTGTTTAGCCCACCTGTTTTACGAGCAGATGGAACCTCGGTATGCAGCCTAAGCTTCACTATCCCCGTCGAAGCCAGTTCGCCCCCATCTCAAAGAGCTATAACTAATATAACCCCTCTTTCCCCTATAGTCAATAAGGTCCTCGTTTTTTGACCTGCTCCATCTCCCTTTTCAGTTCCTTTTCTTTAAGGGCCTTTCGCTTGTCATATTTGCGTTTTCCCTTTGCAAGGGCCAGCTCCACCTTGACCCAGCCCTTGGGCGAAAAGTAGAGCTTTGTGGGGATAAGGGTAAAACCCTTCTCTTCTGTCTTTCCTATAAGTCGTTTGATCTCCCTCTTCTTCAGCAACAACTTTCGCGGTCTCCGGGGATCAAGGGACACGTGCCCTGCATGGGCATAAGGGGTAATATGCATGTTATACAGGAAAACTTCTCCCCTTTTTATCTTTGCATAACTGTCCACTAGGCTCGCCCGCCCCTCCCTCAATGACTTAACCTCTGGGCCAAGTAGGGCAATACCCGCCTCTATCACCTCTTCAATATGGTAGTCATGCGAGGCCTTCCTATTTTGGCAAATAACTCGCAATCCCATACTCACTTCCTCATGCCTTCCGGGAAAGGGAAATTCCCCCTCTACTGTATTCGGCCTTTAGCAAGAATCGGTAAAAGACAACAGACTGTGCTGGCTGTAAGGTAGCTTTGGCCAGAGATATCAAGGACGTGGATGGATACCCACTAGGAATCCATCTGGGATGTGGCCAGATGTTCGGTAATGCCCAACTCAGCCAGGACTACTCCCATCCGCTCGGTCAAATAGTCACGCACAGCCTTTGCGGTGGTCATCTGCAAGACTTTTTTGAGATCACTTTTTGCCTCTTTCAGTGAAAGGGAACGTACCACCTTCTTTATCACCGGAATTGACCTGGGGTTCATACTGAACTCTTCAATGCCCAGACCCAGCAATATCACTGTACAAAGGGGGTCGCCAGCCATTTCACCGCAGAGGGCCACGCTGATCCCGGCATCATGTGCTGCTTGCACAGCCGCTCTTATCATCCTAAGAATTGCCGGGTGAAACGGCTGATACATGTAAGCCACATGCTCATTCACCCTGTCAATGGCCAGTGCGTACTGAATAAGGTCATTTGTGCCGATGCTGAAAAAATCCACGTGTTGGGCAAGAACTTCTGCCATGGCCACGGCAGATGGTATCTCGATCATTATACCCACCTTCATATGAGGATCATAGGGCACCTGCCTTTCGTCCAGCTCTTGTCTCACCTGATCAAGAATTTTCTTTGCATCCAAGATCTCCTGAACACCGGAGATCATGGGAAACATCAACTGAATATTGCCGTAGGCACTAGCCCTCAGGATCGCGCGGAGCTGTTGTCTAAAAATCTCTGGCTCCTTAAGGCAAAAACGAATCGCCCTTAATCCGAGCGCCGGGTTCATCTCCTTACTTACGGACAGATCTGAGGCAAACTTGTCCCCGCCTAAATCCAGGGTGCGAATAGTAACAGGATCAGGCGCCATTATCTCGGCAACTTCCTTATAATCCTCAAACAACTCCTCTTCACTGGGAAGCCCCTTGCTACGCAGATAAAGGAATTCTGTTCTGTAAAGCCCTATCCCTTCTCCGCCATGGTCTCTTACTGCAGCCACTTCTTCCAGGAACTCGATATTTGCCTTGACCGCAATCCGGTGACCATCAAGGGTTTCAGCAGGCAAATGACTCGTCTTTGCAATACTGGACTTATACCTTTCATGGAGAAATTGCTTCTCTTGATAGGCAATGATATCGGAATCATTCGGATTAATAATCACCTCGCCAGATGTTCCATCCACAATCAGTAGGTCCCCGTCTTCAATCTGCTTAGTAGCCGTCTCCAGCCCCACAACTGCCGGAATCTCGAGGGCCTGTGCCATGATGGCGGTATGTGAGGTCCGCCCACCCACATCCGTGATAAAACCCATAATCTTGCCCACGTTCATCTCGGTCGTATCGCAAGGTGATAGCTCATGGGCTACGATAATGACCCTATTGGCAATTTCAGCCAGGCTCTCTTGCTCTTCTCCTGAAAGGTTACGAAGGATCCGCTCTGTAACGTTCTCAACGTCAAACAGACGATTACGAATGTATTCGTCGTCAATTTCGCCGAACATCTGACGGATATTATTGAGAGACTTCTTGAGGGCCCATTCAGCATTGATCTTCTCATTTAGAATGTGCTCCTCGGTTGCCTCTGTAAGCATGCCGTCTTGTAGTATCATCAGATGGCTGTCTATGATGAAGCCATGTTCTTTGATATGCTCCGGCATCCGATCCTTCAGCTTGATCAGTTGTTGTTCGGTCTTCTCAATGGCCTCGCGAAATCTTTCGCGCTCCCGATCCGCCTGCTTTTCATCCACTAGATATTGATAAAATATCTTTACACGGCTCCTGTCCACCAAATGGGCCTTACCTATAATAATACCCGGCGAAACAGGTATGCCTCGTAGTATTTTCTTGTCTGCTCCCTCATGGGCATTCATTGCCCTTCTCCAAACCTGTCTTCAAAGAGTTGTTCCAATGCCTCCAGAAGCTGAGGCGAATCTTCTCCCACGGCCCTGACCTGGAGCTCCGTACCTTTTGGGCAGGCCAAGGTCAGAATGGAAAGGATGCTTGACCCATCCACCTCCTGGTCATCTTTCCTCAAATAAAGCTCAGAATTATGCCTCTTGACCAGTTCAACGATTTTCGCTGCTGCTCGGGCATGAAGCCCAAGATTGTTCCTAACCTTTAAGATCTTGCTCTCTTCCATGCCTTTTACTTTTACTCAATACCTTCCGCTCCTTCAAGGCGTCGGATCTTCAAACAAGCCTTATAAAGCCTTCTATATGGAAGGCCTGTTTGTTCTGAAAGACGGGTGGCCACCTCCCTAAGGGGGGTTCCCTCTTTTTTCATAAGATGTTTTATGTCTTCCATAACATTGGAATCCAGCGGATCATCCTTGTCCGCCTTGCTCTGCACTACTAGCACAATCTCCCCCTTTATACCCTTCAGGCCTAATGATGCCAGGATCTCACTGGCCTTCTGCCGCCGGACCTCCTCATAAGCCTTGGTCAGCTCTCTGAGAAGGGCCACTTGGGGATCGTTCATTATCTCCACAATATCGGCAAGCGTGTCTTTGAGTCTATGGGGTGCTTCAAATAGAACCAGGGGCAAGCCCTGCGTCCGCCACCGACTCAATTCCCTGCGTCTGGGCCCTTCCCTAGCCGGTAAAAACCCCAAAAAAACAAAACGTTCCAAAGGAATTCCAGCCACTGAAAGAGCCGCTGTCACAGCGCTGGGACCAGGGACGACTGAGATCGAAATGCCCGCTTCCAGGGCCTTACTTACCAGGAAGGCTCCAGGGTCCGAGATCCCGGGAGTACCAGCATTTGTCACTAAGGCCACATCTCGGCCTGCCTTTAACAGGGAAAGGAACTCCTGGGCCCTCCTCCTTTGATTGTGCTGATTAAAGCGCCTGACCTTTGTCTTGATGCCATAGTACTGGCACAGCCCCCGGGTGCGGTTCACCCCTTCTGCAGCGATCACGTCCACACCCTTTAGGATTTCAACAGCCCTGAAGGTGATATCGCCCAAATTGCCGATAGGGGTAGCCACTACAAACAGGGTCCCACTAAGCTGTGAGCGTGGCTCCATATTCTTCCTGAGAGGGATCAATGACCCATCAAAAGGCTACAGACGCACCTCATGTGAAGTCTTATAGGGATTCTACCATTAACGGGAGCCCTTCTTTCAATAGGCCAAATCAAAGGCATTCTTTATCACTTCTATATTCGGCCCATCTTGGGTCAGGGAGACAGCTACCACATCAAAACGGGCCTTTACATCTTCATATCCGTATTGTTTCATATATGCTAAGGCTACCTTTGAAATCTGCCTCTGCTTGCGTTGGTTTACCGCCTCCTTGGCATATGCTACCGATCTTCCTTTCCTGGTCTTGATCTCCACAAAGACCAGTGTGTCTCCGTCTTGAGCAATAAGGTCTATTTCACCCAAGGAACACCGGTAATTGCTGACTAGCCTCTTGTAACCAAGCTCTTTTACTGCCTTCAAAGCCAGGGCTTCACCCAGCCTTGCCAGCTCCAGTCTTTCCCTAGTCACCTCATCGAACCCCTCTAAAGGTAAGCCGATGCATGGGAGATGGCCCGAACTTTTTTATGGCCTTGAGATGATCTTTTGTCCCATACCCCTTGTTTCTGTCAAACCCGTACTCCGGGTACATTTGATGGTAGGAATACATGATCCTATCTCGATAAACCTTGGCAATAACAGAGGCTGCAGAAATGCTTCGGCACAACCGATCTCCCTTTTTGATACATCTCTGGGGGATATCAAGGGGAACAGGATGAATGCCATCCACCAACAAAAAATCGGCTCGGACAGGGAGGCTTTCTACAGCCCTTTTCATGGCCTGCAAGGTGGCTTGCAGGATATTCGTCTCATCTATATCCCTGTGGGAAACGACACCCACGCCAACCGCAACATCTGTCCCCACAATTTTCGAAAAGGCCAAATCGCGGGCCTTCTCTGTCATTGCCTTGGAGTCCCTAATCCCTTCCATATCTGTGCCATCAAAGAGCACAACCGCTGCCGCAACCACGGGCCCTGCCAACGGGCCTCTTCCCGCTTCATCAATTCCCGCAATATTATGATATCCGGCCCTTTTGGCTAGGGCCTCGTAGTAAAACGGATCTGCCTCTAGGGACCCCTTTTCTAGATTGGGAAACAGAGATAGCTTCTCAGCTTGACTGGACAATGAGCCTAGCCACCGCTTTACAGGTTATGTCCGTTTCTCTTTAATCCTGGCCGCCTTGCCCCTAAGTCCTCTCAGGTAGTACAGACGGCTCCGCCTCACCTTCCCCCTGGATACGATCTCAATCTTGTCTATCAGGGGAGAATGAAGGGGGAAGATTCTTTCAACCCCTATTCCATAGCTCACCTTACGCACAGTAAACGTGGCCCCTGTCTTTCCTTTTCTCTTCCTGATGACCACGCCCTCAAATACCTGTATCCTCTCTTTTTCTCCCTCCTGGATCCGGGCATGGACCCTGACAGTATCCCCCTCCCTGAACTCGGGAATGTCCGTCCGCATCTGTTCCTTTTCCAAGATATCTAGTATATCCATCTCTGTTGTCCTCCCACACAGAAGTTATCTTATCCTAAGTGAACCTTCCGTTCATCCCTCCAATGGGAGCAAGAAAAGAAGAATCTCTTTGAAACCATTAAATTTGAAATTCCCTCTTTAGGCCCTCACCAATCGGTCAATAATAATGGCTGCGGCTGCCCTGACCGAGAGGTGGTTATAATCGGTCGGGCCATAAACGGGCTCTAATACGTAGTCCGCTTCCTCAAGAACACCTCTGTGAAGCCCCCAGGCTGTTCCAAAATATATAAAAACCGGGCTGCCCCCTCTTACCAGTACACGGGCTTCATCAAAGGTCATCAGTCTTCCCACTGAACCAGAGGCGTCCGTAGCAATACAAATGGGGTCTTCACCCTCGTTTTGTTTAATGTACTGCCTGGCCTTATCAATAGAGTGGGCCACTTGGACAAGCTCAATGGCCTCTTTCCGATCCGGGTTATAGGAGGCACCATAGCCTTGGGTCCAGTGCCTCTTGATTCTTTGCACCAATTCTCGTTGATCCGTCAGCGGGGTAACCACCAGGAGCTGCTTTGCTCCGTATGTGCGCGCCAATCTGCTGATATCATGAATATCAAGCGTGGTTACAGCAGAGGCGATGGTCTCCAGGTTCTTGTTGTAGACCGGAAAATGGATCAACCCCAGATAAAGCCGCATTCCCCCCTTCCATACCTGCTAAATACTTTTACGATTCCTCATCCATGGAGGCCTTCTCGGCCTTTAGTTCACGAAGGATGGCCTTGTCTTCAGCAGTCAAAGCCGCACTCTCTAGCAAGTCAGGTCGGCGCTCCAAGGTTCTTTTCAGAGCCTGTCGTCTTCGCCAGTTTCGAATCCTTTCGTGATCTCCAGAGAGCAAAACCTCGGGCACCTCCCTACCTTGAAATACCCTAGGGCGGGTATAATGAGGATATTCCAACAGACCGTTCTGAAAGGAATCCTCCCTTGCCGACCAATCATTTCCCAGCACTCCAGGTATCAGCCGAGCCACAGCATCCATGAGGACCAGGGCAGGCAATTCCCCGCCTGTAAGCACATAGTCGCCTATGGATATCTCCCGGTCAATGCACAACTCCTTTACCCTTTCGTCCACCCCTTCGTACCTACCGCAAACCAAAACAAGCTGGTTATACCCACATAGCTCCCATGCCAAGCCTTGGTGGAACCGCTCACCCTGTGGACTTAAGAGGATGGTGAGGCTCTTTCCTTCATCTCTGTCCACACACTCAAGGGCCTTAAAGATGGGCTCGGGCTTCATCACCATTCCTTCGCCTCCTCCATACGGGCGATCATCCGTGCTTTTATGGGGATCATCAGCAAAATCCCGTATGTTGACCACACGAACCTTTAATAACCCCTTGGTGATGGCCTTGCCCAAGATGCCGCTGGAAAGATAACCTGACAAAAAAATTTCAGGAAAAATTGTCAGAACATCAAATCTCATTAGTGTCCAACATCCCCTCCAAAGGCGATATGGTCATTGTCCCTTGCTCGAGATCAACTTGGCGAATCACTTCCACTGTGGCAGGAATCAAATATTCCCGCTCGCCCTTCTTGACCACATACACATCATTTGCGCCTGTGGGGATGATTTGCGATAACTTGCCCAGGTATTCGCCGCTGTCCAGATAGACCTCAAGGCCCAAGAGTTCATGCCAAAAAAATTCCCCTTCCGGACTCCTCTGAAAGACCGCTTTCTTGGCCATAATCACCGAGCCCCGAAATCGCTCTGCATCCTCAATGGACCCTATCCCCTCCAGTGCCACCAATAGGGCTCGTTTGTGAGGTCTAGCAGAGACAACGCGATACTCCACTAGTCCCTGGGAGGCATCTTTCAAAAACACGGTCCCTGCCTGTAGAAAGGACTCATGGGACTCGGCATAGGATTCGACCTGAAGAAGGCCCTTCAGGCCATGAGGCCGCCTCACCTTTCCAATGATAATCAAATCGGCCGGTGAAATTCGCCTCAAGGCTACTCGATAATCTCTAACACAGACCGTTTGTTGATTTTAGTGGAAGCCGCGCTCAGAATCGTTCTCATGGCGCGAGCCGTGCGGCCTTGTTTGCCGATCACCTTTCCTAGGTCCTCTTTAGCCACCTTGAGCTCAATCACGGAAGTCTGCTCACCCTCGATCTCTTTCACCTCAACTTCCTCTGGCTTGTCCACGAGCGCTTTCGCAATGTATGCAATCAAATCCTTCATCTCCACTCACCTCCGTGTTTGGGGTCACCGCCACACCGTTTCCGGCCTTGCTAATGAAGGAACTTAGAGTAATCCTTGCTTTTTTAAAAGCGCCTTTGCGGAATCAGAGACTACTGCTCCCTTGCCCAACCAGTAGTTCACCTTGTCTTCATGAACCTTGATAACAGCGGGCTCTTTCATAGGGTCGTAGTAGCCCAAAATTTCAAGGAATCGTCCATCTCGGGGCGACTCGGAATCAGCCGCAACCAGTCTATAAAACGGTTTCTTTTTGGCGCCCATCCGCGCCAGTCTAATTCTGACAGCCATAATAGATCTATCACCCCCTTTGATCGGCTGGCGCCCATCTGGAAAATGGAGCTTTCCTCTCGGACGCGTTCAACATTCAGCTCTATCCATAACCTCTTGTTTTATGGATGCTAAGGGAAAAAGGACGGAATACTCCTTGGGCCCTTTTTGCTGAAACGTTCCATCATTTTCTTCATCTGTGCAAAATTCTTGATGAGGCGGTTAACGTCCTGTACGGAGGTCCCGCTTCCTCTTGCAATCCTCTTCCTTCTACTGCCGTTAATAATCTTGTAATTGCGTCGTTCTTCCCTTGTCATGGAATTTATAATGGCCTCTACCTTTACCAATTCCTTCTCATCCGGCTTGAGCTGTTTCAGCTTCTTAAGCTGCCCCATGCCGGGTAACATACTCAGGATCTGTTCCAAGGAGCCCAACTTTTTAATCTGTTTTAGTTGCCCAAGAAAGTCTTCAAAATCAAACTCGGCCTTCTTCAGCTTCTTTTCCAGCTTCAAGGCCTCTTTTTGATCAAATTCTTCTTGGGCCTTTTCAATAAGCGTAAGCACATCGCCCATTCCCAGGATCCGTGAGGCCATACGGTCTGGGAAAAAGGCCTCCAGGGCATCGATTTTCTCCCCCACGCCAATGAATTTGATGGGCTTGAGGGTAACGGCCCTGATGGAAAGGGCGGCTCCTCCACGGGCATCCCCCTCCATCTTGGTGAGAATCACCCCGGAGATGTCCAGCACCTCGTTAAAGCGCCTTGCCACATTGACGGCATCCTGCCCTGTCATGGCATCGGCCACCAGGAGGATTTCCTGGGGGAGGATCTTTTCCTTAATCCTCACAAGCTCCCCCATTAGGGCCTCATCAATGTGCAGCCGCCCTGCCGTATCAATAATAAGGAGATCAGCTCCCTCTCTGCCTGCGGCCATACGGGCCTCCACACAGATATCCTCTGGCTTGGCCGTAGGACTTGTATCGTATACCGGAACAGAAATCTCGGCGCCCAATTTCTTGAGCTGATCAATGGCTGCTGGCCTGTAAACGTCTGCTGGGACAAGATAAGGATGCCGACCTTTCTTCTTAAGGTGATTGGCCAGCTTGGCCGCAGTAGTGGTCTTTCCCGAGCCCTGAAGCCCCACCAACATCAGGCAATGGGGGGTTCGGCCTGTAAGATTAAGGGGTGCCCTTTCTCCCCCCATTAGTCGGATTAACTCTTCATTGACAATCTTGATGAACTGCTGTCCAGGGGTCAGGCTTCCCAAGACCTCCTGGCCAATGGCCCTGGTTCGAATATCCTCGATAAGCCCCTTGACGACCTTATAGTTGACATCAGCCTCCAGCAAGGCCAGCCTTACCTGCCTTAGGGCATCTTGGATATTGGACTCCGTGAGCTTGCCCCGACCTGTAAGGCGCTTGAAGGTGATGTTGAGTTTTTCAGTAAGATTCTCGAACATATTAGCCGCCAAAAACCAAAAATATTTAATTTACGCTTTTTTTGCCATATGTGTCAACAACCAATTGACTTCCTTGACCTTGCCCCAGGGAATCTTCTGTCTATGGAGACCAAATACTAATTAAATAAAATTCTATCACATTTTTTGCCCTTTTCCAGTAAAATATTTTTACATAAATTCCATAATTCTAGATAATTATGCCCATGCCCGGGCCTCCTGTGCCCCAGGAGGGGCCATTTTCCAAAATACAGATTAAGGGTTGCCAACAGATCCCTTTGTTTTCTAATATGATCATCCCGTTTGAGGTAACCCTTCAGCGGTTTTTAGAAATTCCCTTGCAGCACCTTGCATTACACCGGGAGAAAAACTTGGTGTTGGAACCTTCATCGACCGAAAAGAAGGCAGACATGCCCGTGGAACAAGGGATTATTATTCCCAAAAAGACCAAACAGGATCCCTCTGTGGGACCAGAGTCCCTCATGATCCTGATTCCCTCGGAGGTTCATTATCTGGTCGCACGCACTAGTGCGCAAAAGGTTCCGATCTCTGATATATCCATGAGCCGGATATTCCTTATAAAACAAGCTCACTCCCATCCCGTATCCCTCTGTGGCCCTTTCCTTGGGGCGCCCCAGGCCGTTATGGCAATGGAAAAACTGGTGGTGTTGGGGGCCAAGAGGATTTGGATGCTAGGCTGGTGCGGCTCCCTTAATCCAGACCTGAGGATCGGGGACCTGGTGCTGCCCACCTGGGCGGTCTCAGAGGAAGGCACCTCTCAACATTACCCCATATCCCAAAGCCCTCCCCGGCCTAGCAAAGAATTAAACCGGTCCCTTGAAAGGGCCTTAGAGAAAAGAGGTATAATCCCTTTCAAGGGACCGGTCTGGACCACGGATGCACCTTATCGGGAAACGGAAACCAAGGTGAAGATTCATCAAGATCGCGGAATTGTGGCCGTGGACATGGAATTGTCGGCCCTGATGACAGTGGCACTGTTTCGATCTGTGCAGTTTGCCGCGGCCTTGATTGTATCTGACGAACTTTTCGACTATGTCTGGCGGCCCGGATTTGGTGATCCAGTGTTAGAACAAAGAACCAGGGTGGCTTCCCAGGTCCTTTTGGAACTGACAATGGACGCGGAGTCAAGGAGTAAGGTATGAGGCACGAGACAGGGAGCACATTTGCAGGCCCTGGCCTCCACAATGGTGTCCTGGCCATGGATATAGGCAGCGGGACCCAGGACATCTTGGTCTGGACAGATGGCGTTGCTATGGAAAACTGCCCTAAAATGATCCTCCCATCCCCGACCAGTATTGTTGCTAAACAGATTCGCAAGGCCACACACCAAAGACAGCACCTATTTCTTACAGGAAAAACCATGGGGGGAGGACCCTGCACCGCGGCAATAAGAGACCACCTCAAGGCCGGCTTGCGGGTCTTTGCATCTGAGCAGGCTGCTCTCACCTTTCATGATAACCTGAAAAAGCTCTCGTCCATGGGAATTGAACTGGTGCAGTCCAGACCAGATATCACCCCTTTAACAGAACTCAAGATGGGAGATGTGGACATTGAGGCACTTAGGGAAACTTTCAAGCGCTTTCATATTCCCATGCCCTCTACAATTGCCATAGCAGTCCAGGACCATGGTTTCTCACCGCAGGCCAGCAATCGGGCATTCCGGTTTGAGATGTGGAAAAAGGCGCTTGATGCTGGAGGTAGCCTGGAGCAAATGCTCTATTCCGCTCCACCTCCTTATCTCACCCGTATGAGGGCAGTACAAGAGTTAGTGCCCGGTGCCTGGCTCATGGACACGGGGGCCTCTGCCATACTGGGTGCCTTGCTGGATCCGTGGATCGCTCAACGCAAGGCCGAGGGCATTGTGATCGTGAACATCGGAAACGAGCACGTGGTGGCAGCCCTCATAAAGGGCAACAGGATGTTTGGTATCTATGAGCACCACACCTCTGTTGTGGGCCCACCCAAGTTAAAAGACCACCTGGATCGTTTCAGAAAGGGCCTCCTTACCAATGAAGAGGTCTTCCAAGACATGGGCCACGGGTGCGCCATCACGCCCGATGCCACACAGGTAAGCGCGTTTGCGCACCTTGGGATCACTGGACCAAATAGGGGCCAATACCAACTCCTCAATGGACATATGGCCGCCCCCTTTGGGGACATGATGCTCACAGGATGTTTCGGCCTCATTGAGGCATTAAGGCTTAGGAAGGTCAAGGAAGATGCAAGACATTGAAAGACGCATCCAAGAGCTGAGGGAAAAGATTCGGTACCACAACTATCGCTACTACGTGCTTAATGACCCTGAGATATCAGACGCAGAGTATGATCGCTTATTTCGGCAACTTGTGGAGCTTGAGCAGGCCCATCCTGAACTTATCACACCCGACTCTCCCACACAGCGTGTAGGAGCTGAACCCAAGGAGGCCTTTGCCCAGGTCACCCACCGCCAACCCATGCTGAGTTTAGAAAATGCCTTTGGGCCACAGGAGCTTATTGATTTTGACGCTAGGCTAAAAAGATATTTAAACCGGACAACCCCGATAGAATATACGGCTGAACCCAAGATAGACGGCCTGGCAGTGGAGCTTGTATACGAAAACGGCCGCCTTACTGTGGCCTCCACAAGGGGAGATGGATACGTGGGAGAGGATGTGACTCCCAACATCAAGACTATTTTAGCCGTTCCCTTAACCCTTATGGAACCCAAGCAGGGGCCACCAGTGCCTGAGCTGCTCGAGGTCCGGGGAGAGGTATATATGGAGGTAGAGGCCTTTGGGGAATTAAACCACGAGCGCATCAAGAAAAATCTCCCTCCTTTTGCAAACCCCCGAAATGCCGCTGCGGGTTCCGTGCGCCAGCTTGACCCCAGGGTTACTGCCAAACGGCCATTGAACATATTTTGCTATGGAGTGGGAGAGGTAAGAGGGGCCTCTTTTGAGACTCAAATGGAAATGATGCTAACCCTTCAGCAGTGGGGCCTTAGAGTGAACAGGCAATACATAAAGCTATGCAAGACAATAGAGGAAGCTGTGAGCTATTGTGAGGAGCTAGAGAGAATCCGTGAGACCTTTCCCTATGAAATAGATGGTGCGGTCATAAAAGTAAACAGGCTGGATCTTCAGCATAGGCTGGGGGAAAAATCCCGGAGCCCTCGATGGGCAATAGCGTACAAGTTTAAACCCACCCAGGAAACCACAAAGCTCCTGCGGATAGATGTTCAGGTGGGGCGCACCGGTGTCCTCACCCCAGTTGCTCATCTCGAGCCGGTGGAAATCGGCGGCGTGATAGTAAAAAGGGCGACGTTGCATAACGAAGATGAGATCCAAAAAAAGGATATCAGGGAAGGAGACACAGTGCTCGTGCAGAGAGCAGGAGACGTAATTCCTGAGGTAGTAATGCCCATCGTCTCAAAGCGCACCGGCAATGAGAAAAAATTTGTAATGCCCAAAACTTGCCCTATCTGTGGAGCCGAGGTCATTCGCAAACCGGGTGAAGTGGCCTCCCGCTGCCCCAACCCCAACTGCCCGGCCCAGGTCAAGGAGGCACTAAAACATTTTGTATCAAAGGCCGCCATGAACATTGAGGGGTTAGGGGACAAACTGATTACCCAATTGATCGAAAAGGGCCTTGTGACAGAGCCGGCAGATCTTTACGAGCTGACCAAAGAAGATCTGCTAACACTAGATAAGGTGGCAGAAAAGTCAGCTACTAATCTACTCCAGGCAATAGAAAAGAGCAAAAAGACAACGCTCGCCAAATTCATCTATGCCTTAGGAATAAGACACGTGGGAGAGCATATCGCAGGTGTATTGGCAAGCCACTTTGGTAGCATTGAGGCCCTTAAGAATGCCTCAGAGGAAGAGTTCATGGCCATTGAAGAAATAGGCCCTGAAATTGCGCAAAGTATAGTTTCATACTTTCAGGATGAGGAGAATAGACGGCAGTTAAAACGTCTTCTGGACTCTGGTATTGAGCCGGAAGCCCCTGCTAAACTGGCCGAATCACCTATTGCTGATAAAACCTTTGTGCTCACTGGGACCTTAGCAAGCATGACGCGCTCCCAGGCAAAGGAAATCATTGAAAAATTCGGTGGCAGGGTCTCTTCATCAGTCAGTTCTGCTACCGATTATCTGGTGGTGGGAGAATCCCCCGGGTCCAAACTGGCAAAGGCTAGAGAAAAAGGGGTTTCCATTTTGAGTGAAGAAGAATTCTTGAAGCTGATAGGTGGAGGTGAGCATGAGTAACGTCCGAGTTAGGCTAATTATCGAAGGAAGGGTTCAGGGGGTATGGTTCAGGGACTCCACTAGACGGGTAGCAAATTCATTAGGAGTGACCGGCTGGGTGAGAAACCTGCCTGAGGGCAGTGTCGAGGTAGTGGCCGAAGGCCCGGAGCCAGAGGTAAAAAAGCTGGTGCAGTGGTGTCACCATGGGCCTACCCACGCAAGGGTCACTAACGTGCAGGAGTTTCAAGAGCCATGGAAGGGAGAATTCCAAACCTTTGATATTCGTTTTTGAGGCAATGGCCTCTTTTATTATGAAGATGCTTTGGCCATAACCAAGCGCCCTTTCCTGTTTTCTCACAACCAGGAGGAGCCAAACCCGAAATGGAATACATTATGAAAAAAACATATCTGTACCTTATCCCTTTTCTTTGTATCCCTTTGCTCCTATGTGGATGCGGCACCCTTTCCTTTGAAAAAAGGTTCCAGGAGCCCAAGAGTTCCCTGAAAAAAAGGGTCATGATCACCCCCTTGTGGGACAGGGCCGGGTTGGGAAATGAGACCACGGAGCGTCTGACAGAATTGCTGGCTGAATGGATCTATGCTACAGGCCACGCCATCACCTTCAAGGTCCCTGAAGATCTTGCTGCCGAGGGGAATCCCAAGGTGCCCACCTTTGGTATCCCAGGCAACAAGAAGCTGCTCGCCTATGCAAGTGAGCACAGGATGAACATGGTGTTGACCGGCACTGTGGGCCCTGTTGAAAAAGAGGAAAAGAGAAAGGGCATATGGCCGTTTCGGAAGACCATAGCCTCTTACCAGATATCAGTAACCATAAATCTAATAGAGGCAGACAGTGGCACGGTTCTACTCACCAACGTGGAAACTGACAGCCTGGAAATGGACGTGGAGGAAGAGGAATTTGTAGACAAGAACTGGTTCCTTCAGGAGTTTAAACAAAATCTCCTTCCCAAAATCCTTAAGCGTTGCATCAAACCCATGAAGGGCATCCTTTCCAGGGAGCCCTGGAAGGGTGTTATCCTTTCAGCAGACGGCTATATTCAGATCAGTGCAGGCAAAGATGTGGGGGTTACACCCGGGCATCAATTTATCGTGTATGCGCCAGGCAAGGTAGTTGAGGCAAAGGGAGGCCGCATGTTTCATATTTCCTGGGAGAAGACAGGAAAGATCCAGGTCACCCAAGTAGGTGAGACAACCTCATTTGCAGAGCCTATATCAGGAAGGCGCTTTCATGCAGGCCAGAAGATCGTTAGCATAGATTAGCCGAGCATCTCCTCTGCACGGGATATGGCTCGTTCAGTAATGCGTTTGCCACCCAGAAGACGCGCAATCTCCTTTACCCGACCTTGTTTGTCAAGCTCACGGATCCTGGTCTGGGTACGTCCACTGACCACCTCCTTTTTCACGAGAAAATGGCTATGGCCTTTACTGGCAAGCTGTGGCAGATGTGTGATACACAAAATCTGGTGGGTACCTGCCAGAGAAAGAAGCTTCTCCCCCACTACCTCTGCTGTGGCCCCACTGATCCCTGAGTCCACCTCGTCAAAGATCACTGTCTCAATGGATCCCCTGCCCGCCAAGATGGACTTGAGCGCCAATATAATTCTGGAAAGCTCTCCACCGGAGGCGATTTTCGCAAGGGGCATGAGCGGCTCTCCCACATTTGGGGCAATCATAAACTGAATTTCGTCAAACCCCTCCTCTCGTATCATTTCCGCTGGTACTACGGCCCCACCGCCTTTGTCCTGTAGTGGGTCGGAAAAATGCACACGAAATAGAGTACCCTCCATATGAAGCTCCTTAAGCTCTTCTTCCACTGCCTTCTCAAGCCTCCTGGAGGCCTCCTTCCGCTCCTCAGACAATTGGGCGGCCATGGCGGAAATCTGATTTTCAAGGGCCTTAAGGGAGGCCTCATGCTCAGCGAGCTCTTGTCTTCTTTTGTCCAATCCCTCAATAGTATTGGTCAGGCCGTCCTTGAATGCCATTACGTCCTTCAGGGTCGGACCATACTTTCGCTTCAGTTCATTGAGCAGATGAATGCGTTCTTCCACCTGCTCTAGCCGGTGGGGGTCCTGCTCTATAGTCTCCTGGAAATCCCGCAGCATGTACGCGGAATCCTCTATATACACCCTGGCCTCCCTGAGCATTCCAGTGACCTTGTTCAGCCTGTCATCTATACGGCTTCCCTTTTCCAGTTCCTTCAAGCACCGCGACAACCTGGACACAAGGGCGTCTTCTGCCTCATAAAGGAGGCCGTAACTTTCATGCACCATCCTGAACAGTTCCTCGGCATGCCTGAGCCGTGCTCTTTCCGCCTCTAGCTCCTTATCCTCACCCGGCCTTATCCCCGCCCGCTCTATCTCCTGGGCCTGAAACCTGGCCAGTTCTTGCCTTTCCTCGGCCTTAGCAATCTCGGCCTTTATGCCCAGAATCTTCTCCTTGAGCTCACGATAACGCCGGACCATAGCGGCCAACTGCTCCCTTTCCTGGGATAGATCCGCAAAGTCATCCAAAAGGTACAGATGATTTTCAGGTCTGAGCAGAATCTGGTGGGCATGTTGGCCGGATATACTGATAAGCCTAGGACCCAACCGGGTTAGCGCGGCCAATGTAACCATGGATCCATTAACAGTGATGCGGTTTCGCCCGCTTCTGGACACGGTTCGCTTGATAAGGAGCTCTCCTTCAAAGGGGATGTCCATCTCCTGCAACAGGTTGGCCAGACCGTGTTCCATTGGAAGGCGAAAAAGGCCTTCCACGCGGGCCTCCTTGGCATCCTTGCGTATCAGGTCAGCAGAGGCCCTGGCACCCAGCAACAGGTTCATGGCACTGATAATGATGGACTTGCCGGCCCCTGTCTCCCCAGACAGGATGTTAAGGCCAGGATGAAATTCGATTTCAAGGTGTTTGATGATGGCAAAATCTGAAATACTGAGGTAGACAAGCATTGCTAGCTTCCCGAGTCATCCCATGTAACTCTTAACACTTCCTCATATGTGGTCTTTCCTTCCAGCAACTTTTTCACCGCGTTCTCATGCAATGTGACCATGCCCTCTTTTATGGCCTGAGCCTTGAGATCCTGAGGTCGTGCCTGCGGGGTGGTAAGTTTCTTCAATTGTTCGGAGTAGGAAAGTACCTCGAAGATACCTGTTCTGCCGTGATAGCCCGTGCCTCGGCAGCGTACGCACCCTCTCCCCCGATAAAGTGTCACAGGCTTTTGCGTCTCTGCCCGGATTCCCAGCCTTGCAAGCGTGTCCACATCCATCTCAACCGGCTCCTTACAATGTGGACAGATGGTTCGCGCCAGGCGTTGGGCCACTACACCCACCAACGTGGCCTGAATCAGAAAGGCGGGCACCCCAAGGTCCAAGAGCCTTGTGACAGAGGAGGCAGCGTCATTGGTGTGAAGCGTGGACAGTACGAGATGTCCGGTCAAGGCCGCCTGAATGGCGTTTTCCGCAGTTTCGCGATCCCTCATTTCTCCCACCATGATAATGTCAGGGTCCTGGCGCAGGATGTTCCTCAAGATGGTTCCAAAGGTGATTCCCACAGCAGGCTGGACTGCGATCTGATTAAACTCCTCATACACCATTTCTATGGGATCTTCTATGGTGGTAATGTTGACCTCGGGGGAAGACAGATGCCGGAGGGTAGAATAGAGGGTTGTGGATTTTCCGCTTCCCGTAGGTCCACAGACAAGCACGATCCCGTGTGGCATATGAATAAATCGCTGGTATCGCTCCAAATCCTCTTTGGTGAAACCCAGTTGGTCCAGGTCCTGAAACAGTATCTCTGGGTCCATGATCCGCATCACCACCTTTTCACCAAAGGCAACCGGGACCGTGGATACCCGTATCTCTGCCTCTGTATCGCCCCTGCTTGTCTTGATCCGGCCGTCCTGGGGCCGTCTTTTCTCGGCCATATCAAGCCGAGACAGGTTCTTGATCCTGCTTACTATAGCAGAGTGCACGGTTTTGGGCAGTTTATAGACCGTGTGAAGGACGCCGTCGATCCGCATCCTCACGATACTGGCATCCCTCTTGGGCTCGATGTGAACATCGCTGGCCCTTTGGTCAAAGGCATATGAGAACAGGTGATTCACCGCATTGACTATATGCTGATCATTGGAAGGCAACTCTTCGGGAGACTTCAACCGAACATATTGCTCCAGATTTCCAAGATCCACTGAGCTGGTGGAAAACTGGTGTTCCGCAGCAGCAATGGAGCGCTTGAATCCGTAAAACTCGTCAATGATTCTAAGTACATCGCTCTTGGAACTTACCACCGATTTGACCTTGTATTGGCTCACCCTGGCAATGTCTTCCAGCACCTCAACATTAAACGGGTTCGGTGTGGCCACCGTGAGGCAGCCCTCGCTTATGCCCACAGGCACCACCAGATGCTTCAGGGCAAAGGTGTGTGGGATGATGTTGGTCACCAGGTTAAGGTCCAGTTTTAGGGGGTCGATCTTCTTATAAGGTATGCCCCAGTCCGCTGCCAGGGCCTGAAAAATGGTTTCCTCGTCCAAGGTCTTATCAGGGTTATCACATCGCTCCAGATTCAAAGAAGAGATGATATCTATGCCTGTGATAGAAGGCTCGGCCCACTTCAATGATGAAAAATGGCTCGGCCTTTTCATGGACCGGACTTTTTCCAGCCTTTTTCTTAAGTCCGCCTGCCTGGACAAGACCTCTTTGGCCTGTCCCTTCAACATAAGCCCCCGGCGCACCAGTACCTTGCAGACCTGTTCCACCCCTAACGCCTGTTCACCATTAATCTTGGCCATTGAGATCCCTTTTCCTGCCTGCAGTCAGTCAGCACCGGACCCCCCCAGCGCTTTCCTTCGGGGTCATACTTGAGAGTAAACAGGTGGTTAAATTCAAAGCATGCTAGAATAATACCAAATTCCAAAATCCAAATGTCAAATCAAATCTAAATTCCCAATGTTAAAATATCTTTCAAAACGATTAGGTTCATATTTCTTTTCCAATGTCCCCCCTTACCAGAAAAGATCACCTCTAATTTATTGGGAGAAATATTCTCTGTCATCTCTCATATGACATTTACCCACTACAAACTGTCGGCGGACTTACCTGCCACAAGTTACGGGCTGGCATTGCATTATTGACGGGTCAATTTAAGATTTGAGTTTTGACATTTGGCATTCCAATTCAGACTATCTAAATATCTTGCCCTCTTTAGGCCCAAAATTTAGTACACACTTTTTGGGAATGGTAATTGACTTGGTATTGGTCATTTGGCATTTGACATTTAAAGACAAAAGGGCCTTTTCATTCTGATGCGCCCCCCCAACCTATGCCCTCGGACCTCAAATAGGCCCTGGCCTGCTTAGAGCCCAAGGAGGCGGCCTTTCGGTAATCGGCGACAAACGCCCTTTTATTCCCTATTTTTCGATAGGATATCCCCCTATTGAGGTAGGCGTCCGCATCTGTTGGATCCAAGGCAATGGCCTTGGTATAATCCTTGATTGCGTCTCGGTGTTTACCCATCATGGCCAGACAATATCCCCTCCCCATATAGGCCTTTTCATCCTCTGCATCAAGCTCCACGGCCCTGGTGAATGCCTCCACAGCCTCCTCATAACGGCCCAACTTGCCCAGAATGACTCCCACATTGAAATGGGCTTCCTCTTTTTCCGGGTCCAGTTCCATGGCCTTTGTATAATCGGAGAGGGCCTTTTCAAGTTGGCCTGTTCGCGCGTAGAGGGTACCTCGATTATAATATGCATCCGTATATTCGGGATCCAGGCCGATGGCCTCGGTGTAGTCTTCTATCGCCTTACGGACTCGACCGATTTTTGCCTCAATTCTACCTCGCGCAAAATAGAATTTTGGATTTTCCGGATCCAAGGCAATGGCCCTGGTATAATCCTCAAAGGCTGAGCGGCCTTGTCCCGTTTTTTCATATACACTGCCCCTGTTGAGAAAAATGTCTGCATTTTCCGGGGCGCGTTTTATGGCCTCGGCAAAATCCTTAAGGGCGGACTGATACTGTCCCAACTGTTCAAATACATATCCACGGTTGTTGTAGGCCTGGACACAATCAGGGTTAAGGGAAATGGCCTCAGAAAAGTCCTTCAATGCCTTATGGAATTGGCCCAAGATCCTGTAGGCATTTCCTCGGTTGTAATAGGCCTCCCAAAAGCTCGGGTCCAAGGAAATGGCCTTGCTGTAATAGGCCGCAGCAGCGCGAAAGTCCTTTGATTGCTCTGCCGCATGTGCCTTTTCAAACCATTTGCGGGCCTCAGGGTTTGACGTGGCCCCCCAAGCCATTGAAACCGCAAATAAAATAGCCATAAACACAATACTAAATTTTCTCATGCCTCGTCCTTTCTTTACTATCTGTGAAGCCTGAGTGTTATTTCGCTACAAAAAAATCTTATCATTATTTTCACATATGGACCAGACCTGATACAAAAAAGCGCCCAAAGGGGCGCTTTTCCTCATTGATCCGGCCAAGGCACTTGCCTCATTAGGTCTTCACCCCGAATGGCCCAGGGTATCAACGATTGTAAGCATCTCTTCAGGCCTAGACCCTCTTATTCGGGCGCCCGCTTCATAAATCCTGAATGGGCTCCCGGGAGTACCTCCCTCACGGTCACAACCGTGGCATAGCGCGGGCCATCGCGATTTTCATCGTATTCAATCTCTGCCACACAAGGTACTGGTAAACGCCTCAGGGTCAAGGGCCTGTTTTTCTGGTCAAAGAATCTGGTGGCCATGGATATGCGGAAATACCGGCCCCCTTTCAGCACGATCTCTTGTGAATCCTTTGCAATAATTACACCCAGTGCGCTCCTTTGAGGTTTACTTTGAGGAACTTCCGCCCCTTGGGCAAGTGATGCCCACCCTAGGGCAAGGAGCAGACAGCAAATCATTACTATTATTATGGAGCTATATCTTACCTTTACCATAAGACCCCCTTATTAATGTTCCTTCCAGGACGTAAGTCCGCTCTTGACATTGAATGCAGGCTTAAGATTCACTCCCTTAATGTTGCCAGTACTCTGCTGGATAAAGGCCTTTGCACCCTCTTCCGCGCCTATGTGCACGCCCACGGCCGAGGCCTTTCCCGAGCCAAGCTCTATTACATCAAGCACCTTGGTCATCTGCTGTCCCCCGATTGTTATGGTGGTAGTGCCTTCCTTGAATACCGGTTTATAATATGCAGTACCCGTCTCATAGTACTGGCCATATAAATAACTGTCTCCTCCGTACTCACAGATGTCACTGTTAGGCACAAATGAGGGAGTAAATACAATACCTCCCAGCACCGCAAACTTGGTTATCACCCTCTCTTTTGAAAGGGTTAAAGTCCTTATCCATCCGTCATGGGCTCGGGCTGCTGGGAGTAAGTCGTCCTTAAACGTGCCAAAGTAATTGCCGTTTGTTAGATATACGTCCCCACCTTCTATAATTATATATGGGTCGGCGTCGAAAAGATCTGTTGTGTCCAGCACCAGATTCGCGGTGTAGTTATGATAATAGGCACTTTGAGCCTGGTTGAAAAACGGATCCTTTACACCGAACAGGTACTGGGTATCCGAGTTACTCTTGTCATCCTCACTCAGGTAACGGCCTGACCCCACATAGACCCATACATTATCAAAGGAATCGATACTTAATGCCGCAGGCGCGGTAATGGGCTTGCCAGCATTAAAGAGAGGATACATCTTCCAAGGGTTTGAACCATCCTTGGGATTATCCACATAATTGTCAGGGTCTGAGCCGTCATAGGTCCAACCACCACTGACCCAAGGCACAAGGATCTTATATAGCTTTCCGAGCCAGTTGGATCCCTGCTTATAGGTCTCACCAAAGTAAATGGCATCCACATTGTAGTTAAGACCTTTGTCTAGGGCCACAGGCGAATTCATAAATGCATTACTTTCCGAGGTCTCGAAAAGCCAATCATCGGTCCCGTTTTTATATGGCTCACCGGTCTTGAGATCCACCACAAAGACATGGCCTTTCTTGCTGCTGGTACCGTCATAATCCTCAGGCCCGGACCCGAATACGGCAAACCATTTGTCCTTGACCTTGACTATGGTCGGGATGGACATGGTCATTTCCAGATCCGAGTAACTGCGCTCCCATAGTAACCTGGGGTTGCGTGGCTCGGTTACATCCATGCAAATGTAAGTGGGATAGAAGTGCCTTGTCTCACTGACAATATTCCCCGATCCGTCGTCATAATCACCCTCTGCCCATATGTGTTTTCCTCCCATACGCAGGCCCACCAGCAAAAAGGTGCCCCAGTTGTCCTCTGTATCTGAGTCTGTGTAATGGGTATCGTCAGGCAGGATCTTTGCGTCAAAAACCTTGGGCTTGAGATCCACGTAATAGACATGGGTATAGTCCGGATCAGCCAGCCACTTGAGGTGAGGCAGCAAGGTCTGGGGTATATAGGCCCATAGCTCATCACCTATGTTTTCGCTAGAGGGTGCCCCTGAAGGCCGCACATATTGGTTTGTCCCCTGATTATACTGCCAGGAGGTGAAGGCATGTAGCATACCGTCATTTGCCCCCACATACACCACAGTCTCCCTGTCCTTGTATTGTTTATAGAATGTCTCGTAGGACCGATCGCTATAAATGAGGTGGTAGTTCTCGACCGGCCTTGAGACAGAGACAGGGGTGGAGTGCACGATGTCGCCTAGTTTCCACACCTCGCCGTCCAAGGTACGGCTCCTGAGTCCGCTGATATCCTCCCCACGAATGTAGCGTATCAGGTTGTTCACCCTATTGTCATGTGTGGAACCAAGGTAACCCCATGTGGTATCGTCCTTGAGACCCAGATACGGCTTTATGGCAGAGGCCGACGTGGTATCAAAGCTTACCACTTCTCCAGAATGGTCAAAGGGATCGTTAGTGCTTTCATCCACTGCCTCGTCCTTATCCTTATCTAAGTAGGTAAATATCTTCCTGTCATCCGGATCCCTGTCAGCAAGCAATGTGCCTGCCTCCCACAGGGGATTCAGGTCCTGAAGCCCCACAGTTTCATAGGTTCCAGTGTCCAGGTCAGGATAGGGATTCGAGGCAGAGACATCATATCGCTTCACTTTGGTATCTCCAGTTGCCGAATCCAAGAAGAACTCTAGGATCTTATCGGTCCCCACGTCCAGGGCCCCATTTTGGTTAGTATCCTCCCTAAGATTTCCACGGGGGTCCACCCATAAAGACTGGACATATCCCAGCCACTTGACCTCGTCCAGGCCGCTGGTAACCGATGGCCTGAAATATGCCTGTACCACGTTTCCTTCACCCTCTCCCGTGGTGGCCAGGACTGACACAGCCGTTCCTGCTGCGGCCCTTTTCAATATATCAGTGATTGCCTGCAGGATCTTTCGCTCCAGAGCAAAACCGCTTTCGGCCTCAAAATAGTTATCAGGGACGCCGTTTCCATCAGAATCCCATTCACTGTCCAAATCCGGTCTATTGTCTCCGTTTTTATCCACAAAGCCGCCGTTTTTGGCCGCATCTTTAAGCAGATCAGAGCCATGACCAAAGGCAAAGACAGGGTAAAAGGTTATGTTCTGGTCTCCGTCCAGATCACCTCTTAAGTCATTAGTATGGGCCCATAACGCCACATCGTCCAGGTAATCTGAGCCATTATCAGGATAGCTTCCTGGATCATTATTGTCATTGTCATAATCCTGGAGCGCCGAAGGTATATTAAGATCCTGGGTGCTCTCCCCGTCTGTTATAAGGAGCACAAAGCTCTTTTCACATTCAACAAACTCTCCAATGTCATCCCAGTAGTAAGGATCCCATTGATTGTTGCGCGTGAAGTCTCCGCTGTAATATTGCGGTGTTGTTTGCTGGAAGTATCTAACACCCTCGTAAAACGCCTCGGCCAAGGGTGTCCAGGTGTCAGGCTTGATATTCTCTATTCTGGTTATGATATCAGTGATATTTCCACTATCTACCCTTGAGGCAATGTACCCCCCTTCATCATCATTATAGAATTCAAGACCAAAACGTGCCTTGTCGCCCACGCGCTGGAGAATGCCCGCTATGTTGCCATCGAGGAAGTCGGATGGCTCCTCGGTTTCGTCTTTGTGAACCCGTATATTATACCTTGCAATATACCCGCTAAAGGGGTTGCTATCACTACCATAAGTCACATACAAATATCCATCCTTTATGCCGTAATAATAGCCCCCGTGGTACTTTGACACGTGAGGTGTTGATGAGTCATTAAAATATCTTCTCCAGTATCGCGAGGACTGGCCACTTGAATCATCCCCAATAAGATCAGTGGCCCCACCTCCTGTACGAGAAGTTGCCAGTCCCCCAACCAGGATCTTCCTGGCCACATCAATCCTTCTCATACAAATCCAGTTCAGCCAATTCCCGCTCCACTCGCCATTGGAGTTTCTCTCAAACCGATTTGAATTGTAGGTGTAGCGGGCATCTGGATCAAAGTATCCATAATACCTGACACCCGTATATTCCACATGAAGAACTGGGCCATGGCTATGGTCACCGTAGTTATACGCCCTTGTCTCCCTGTTACCTGAACCGGTTATGATAAAGGCCATGGAGTTTCCGCTTGTCCAGCCGTCCCGATTCACTATCTCCTGGACCACGGAGGACAGATCTGGGCTCTGATAGGAATTGCCTTCTGTCCATGCAGGGAGGTTATTCCAACTCACAGATGCGCTGGTGGTCGTCCTGCCGGAGATATCATTGTTGTTGGATCCAAAACTGAACTCTGGTGCGTTGTCTATGGCCTGTGCCTTTATGGTGAGGGATGTATCACCATCTACGTTTGCACTGTTGTCCGGGTGGGCGGCCTCAAAGGTTATGTATGCATTGGTTATGGTGGCCCCCTGGGGAATGGTGACATTTTGGAATCTAATGCCTACATGCCAGGCCCCCAGGTCAAGATCCTCGTGATCATAGGTGGTTCCACCCGATTCCTCGGCATCATCAGCCGAGGCTGCCACTTGGATATCAATGGTAGCAGTATAGGGGGACCCTGCAAAGGGTGCGTCCGTGATTTCATTACCTGATCCTGGATAAGATCCATAGGCCGGAAAATTCATACTGCCCGAATTATCCAGGATAATTAGGATATTAGGTTTGACCGACTGGGCCATGAAAATGGGATAGGCCGTGTAGTCGGCCATGTCTGGCTCCGCGGCCAGGCATGGAAAAGAAAATACCGCCAAAAGGCAGATAATAATTAACGATCTTAGATTCACGAGCTTTCTCATGATTACAGCCCTCCTGCTACCCCAATAACCTTCCTATATATGGCCGTGATTTCCGAGCTTGAGCCGGATTTACCACTACCCACCGCATCCAGGTCGTAAAAGATCCCGACCCCGCCTGCTGAGCCCACGCCCACCCCCTCGGCCCCACTGGCAAATTCTACCCCAGAGCCGGCCAGGTTTTGGGCACCGGTCCGGGTTGCATCCACCTCTACAGCATAACCACCCACAATAAATCTAATGTCCTCTGCCGTAGGATCAGATGAAGTATAGCCCATGATCTCATCGTAAAATGTATTGCCCAGGTCATCCTGACTTGGGTTACTCGGGGCGTCGGCATCGGCTAGGTATCTGAAATGATTATCATCTATATAAGTTAAATGCCCATTTTGATCCATGCACTCGGATATGAACTTAGGCGTTGCATATATGCCGCTGTCGGCGTTATAAAATGCAACCTTGTGAAACAGCTCGTTCTTTGCTACATACAGATCCGTATCCGTGGTCTTGGTGATAGAAAGCCCAATAATAGTCAACAGCACCATGATCAACAGGGCCACAACTAGGGCAGATCCCTCTCGTGCCCTCTGAGAATTCCACAATATTGAAACCAAGATCCTACCTCCCTTTTTCATGGCTAACGGGTCATATAATCTTTGGGACTATCCGGTCCATGGATATCCTTGCCTGTGTTCCGCGGTTATTCCACATCACTATCACCCTTATTGTCTTTGTGTTGGGCACAGGGAAATCATCTGCGGAAACATTCCAATAAATGGTGTAGTTACCATCAACCGCTGAATGGTCAGCGTCCGTACCTGTATCATCCAGGCCGCCACCATTTGTGCCGTCGTTGTCGGTATCTGAGAGCAGGGTGTCGTCCCAGTCCAGCACCATAAGCTTCTCTATCCGATCAGTAGCTATGGTGCTAGCCTCCGTATAATTGCGGGAGATAACGTTATTCTTGCAAGCAGGCCCCTGAAGGGAACCTGCTGCCAGGATGCCTACACTCAGTATGGCTATGGCCACAATTATCTCCAACAAGGAGAAGCCCTTCTGATCCCTCATCCTTTTCAACAATCCTCTTGTCGGCCATATATGCATGGATTTACCCTTTCCCTAAAGTCCAAGATTCCTGCACCTTACCTGGGCGCTGAGTATTCTGCGGCGGTAATGGTCATTTGCAGGACCATAGATAGTCGTCCCTTGCTGATTGGTATAAACCTGAGTATCCGTATAATTGCGATCCTCATGCGCCACCCTTGCAACCAATGTGATCTGCACTGAACGGATCTCTGAAAGGTCTGTAGTAGTGTTTCCGCTGCCGTCCAGATAAACAAAGTCAAGGGCATCCACGTTTTCCGCCAGAACGATGTTATTGCGCTTCAGTGCCCCACTATCAAGCTTGTATGTCACATCTTCATTGGCGTCATTGGCATCCCCATCGCTGTACACGGCCTCATCTGCCTCATCCGTATTCCCATCATTGTCATTATCTACACCGTCTGATTCTCCTCCGGTAATATCCGCCTTAACCCGAATCTCGGTGGAGGTGGCTGTTTCGATTCCCACATCCGCAGTACCTAAAGGATTGCACCCTGCCATACGGATTTCCGTTTGCATGTAGTACATGGCGGCCCTCAGGTTTTGCTCCATGTTTGAGACCTCACTCAGTGTTATGTAGGTCTTCTGGTGAGAAGAATATGCCGAGTAAACCGCGCCAAGCACCACTCCGCTGATGGCCAGGGCCACAAGCAACTCCACCAAAGTAAACCCGCCTTTTCCTGCCAACCTCATACCTTTCCTTACCTTTCCTTGTTTAGCTCCAGTGTGTTCCATCATTACTTGTGCTCATCCTAAGCCCCCCGGCAGCGGTAAGGGTGATCTTATAGTATCTGGAGATCTTACTACTTCGAATAAAAACGTCTCCAGCCAGATTATTCCAGAGAAGTCCCCTGGAGGTAAATCCTGTTTTGGTGGAGGGGGATCCACCATTTGTAAAACTTGCTCCATACAGCGATACACTTGGAGATATCTGAACCGTGGTGAGAATCTGCTCTGACCCGTTCCTGGTTCCATCACCTGCTGTACCACCACCACTGCCATCATCAACAAAGATGGTATAAGTGCCCTGCCCAGGGCTTGCTGAGGGAGTAAAAGAAATTATGACATTCCTGTTTCTTTTCACTGCCTCAAGCCTTGCCCTTTGCATGTCCGAATAAATCTTTCTGGCCTCTGCCCTCAATTTATATCTAGGAACGTATGTGGACACGACTGGGATGGCTATGCCCACTGCGATAATCAGGATCCCCAGGACGACCATGAGTTCAATACTGGTAAACCCATTATTGTGCCGTTTCACCTTACCTGGCTTGCATGTCTTCATACTCAGGTCCACCCTTACTCCAACAAATAGATTTGTCTTCTCGACCCCTGTTCTTTAAGGCAACAATTATGCCAAACAGGAAGAGCAACTAGTAACCCATTAAAACCAAATAGAATTCCCTTTCCCATACACAGGAGTATCTGCCTGGTGACTGTAAGGTCTTTTGCCAACTGTAAAAAATTTTTACACTCTTCTATTGCCCCTCCTCATCCCCCCAGACCTTTAAGACCAACATATAGCCTTCTCCTTCCCGCTCAAAGGGCCTTTCTAGAAAAGAAGGGGGCTGGCGGGCTTGAGTAATCATGGATGCCCTCCTCAAGGCCTCCTTGGCCTTATCGTTCATTCCCTTTTTCGCATAAATAAAGGCCAAATTGCGGTAGATAACCGCATGGCAGGGTCTGAAACTCTTGTTGTGGGAAACTGCCCTTTCAAGATATAAAAGGGCCTGGTCATAACGGCCCTTTTCAAGAAAAAGGATACCCAAATTGCTATTGGCCACTTCATTGTCTGGACTTATTGAGAGGGCCCGGAGCAAATCCGCTTTTGCCTGGCCATACATGCCTTGCTCGTAATATGCCAAGGCCCGGTTGTTGTAAGCCTCCACGTTCAAAGGATTCTGCTCTATGGCCTTTGTAAGGGCATCAACAGCCTCACCGAGCCTATTGTTCTCCAAGTATACAGTGCCTCGTTCAAAATACGCCTCTCCAGCGTGCAATCCCTGGGGTAGAAAAAACCTAGCCAACAGCAACAAAACAATAATGCACATGCCTGGCTTTTTATATACGCTCGACATAGATGGCCCCTTGTACCTACCGTATTGATTTCTCTAATAATTTATCGGCCCAGAGGGAGGGAAACTTGAGAAGGCTTTTATGGGGCATGGGGGAGTGTTTCTGCGGGAATGGAAAAACCACTTATCCATTTCTTGATATGAATTGATCAAGATTTCATATCATAAAAAAACTCTTTTCATGTCCCGGAATCAATGTTAAAATTATAGATGTTTTATCATCGGGGGCGGCCCAATCACTGGCTTGAATTCCAGGCCAATACCAACCACACAAACAACTCGGCAAATCAATGCAACCGATCCTGAGCAGTCGCGGCAGAGATTTTCCATGGGCGCGGGGGTTTACTACCCTGGAACTCCTTTGCGCCTTGATGATGTTGGGTATTTTAGCTGCACTAGCCTTTCCCGCCTTCTCTAATTGGATGCCCACATACCGTCTGAAGGCAGCCACCCAAGACCTGTTTTCAAACCTCCAATTGGCAAAGGCCACGGCCATTGAAAAGGGATGTAATTGTGCCATCTGTTTTGGCCAAGCCCTAGGGTCAATGGTGTATGACTATGTGATCTTTGTGGATTCGGACAATGATCTTGAATATGACCCCGGAGAACAGATCCTTATCAGGCGCTCCTGGACAAAGGACAATTTCCCTGGGGTCTCCTTTGACCCATCTAAAGGGGGTGGGGACGGTTTAACTTTCCTAAAAAATGATGACGGAGTCCCTGCCATTGCCTTTCAAGCAAGCGGTATTCCAATAAACAACACCGGTGGCCTAGGCATGGGCACGGCCTTTCTCATCAATACCAAGGGCAAAGGGAACAAAGTGGTTATATCCTCTTCCGGCAACATCCGCATTAAATAAAGGGGCCAACATGGACATTTATCTTCATTTACTCTGCCCGGCCGCACACCAAAGTCCCAAAAGCCAGAACAAGAACAAGGGTTTTACCCTTGTGGAGATTCTCTTGGCCATGGCCTTGGCAGGGATCGTAACTGCCGGTATCTATTCCCTTTATAACTCCCAGCAAAAATCCTATGCTGCCCAGGAGCAGCGCTCTCAATTGCAGGCGAGGATGAGGACTGCCCTTTATTTTCTGGAACGGGATATTAGTATGGCCGGATGCGATCCTACTGGAAAGACTGATGCCGGGATCATCCTTGCTAGTTCAAGCACCATTCGTCTCACTGCAGACCGGGACGCAGACGGCGATCCTACCGAGTACAACGAAGATATCACCTATGGTCTTTACACCTCAGGCGGTGTTAAAAAGCTGGGGCGAAAAACCCCTGCAACCGCGTCCAATCAACCTGTAGCAGAATATATAGACGCCTTAGACTTTGTTTACCTGGATGCAGATGGCAATCCCTTGGCCACACCTGTGACAGACCCGAGAAAGATCCGGTCGATCCAGATCACCCTCGTGGGAAGGACTGCGGCGCCAGATCCAAACTATAGGGACACCACTGTATACAGAAATCAGCAGGGAGGTGTCATTCTGGGGCCACAAAAAGATGGATACCGCCGGTTACTTCTTAGCGCAGAGGTTCTATGCAGGAACATGGCATTGAAATAGCAGTACACCGAACTTCATATATTGTCTTGATGCAAGGCCATACTCCTGAGGTCATTTCGCAGCGACCGAAGGAAGCGAGGAATCTTACTCATTGGCCTTACCTCGTTAAGGACCCATAAGATTCCTCGGTCGCTTGTGCTCCCTCGGAATGACACAAGGTAGTCCACCTAAATGCCAAATCAGTCCTTGTAATGCTAAGCACTATCAATGGCCTATTTGGTGTGTTGATCTTGGGCACTGAGTCATGAAAACTATACTGAACCATTCCAATAGAGGTCTAACTTCCAATGGCGGGTTCACCCTCTTAGAGGTAGTCATTGCCGTCTCTATCCTTACCATTGGCCTCCTAGCCATTGCCAGCCTACAGGGGGCTGCAATACAGGGAAACAGCTCGGCCAGCATTAGCACCATAGCGACCATACTGGCTGCTGACAGGCTTGAAAAGCTCGGGGCCTTGGATGAGGATGCATTAGAACTGAAGGACAGCGATGGAGATGGCCTGGCCGGGCTGGATGACATTGGCTTTGACAATAACCCCAAGACCCATCCCGATGCAGACCATGCATTGCTTCACCAAAAGATGGGGGGAAAATCATTTGATCTTTATTGGAACATCGCCACAGATCACCCCAACCCAGGAAATAAGATTATAAATGTAATTGTGGTGTGGAATGAAAGAGGAAGGGCAAGGCGTTTAGAGCTGCGGAATATTCAATAAAGATTTCTCGGGGCTAAGGCCCCTCGAAATGACAATATAGTTATCTCCATCTCTTCCTGAACACCTTACGAGGCCAGTTGGAGACTTTTTACCACCATAATCCAAAAGGAGACCGGCACATGAAGCAATTTTTCACTGGGCTCAAGAACAACAAGGGCTCTGTTCTTATTATTGCCCTGTTTGTGCTGGCACTGTCCACCATCATAGGCATGATAGTGGTCAAAATGAGCAACATAGAACTGAAGGCCTCGGCCAATCTCACCCACTCCAAGATGGCCTTTTACGCGGCCGAATCGGCAAGAAGCTTTGTGGCCCAAACCCCTGATCTCTATGGTCCCGATAACCTAACGCCATCCAACCCAAAGACCTTTCAATCCCCTGTGGGGGCCTTGGGACCTAAGCAGTCCTTTGATGGATATGTCCAATACCTGGGTATGTCAGAGGTGCCAAGGGGGTCAGGGTTCGAGGTGGGCACCTTCAAGGCATACAGATATAAGATGGTATGTAACGGCTACGGCCCTTCTGGTGCAAAGAGCCAGATTGAGGCAGGATTTTATCGGGTAGGATATTAAATGGCCAGGAAAATCCTGTTCTTGATGCTCATCCTTCTTCCCTTCATGGCTTCTGTGGGAATCGGGGACGATACCTGCCTCATCCCTTCAGGAGGGGGCGCCTATCATAGTTTTGTGGCACCGGTGATCCCTCCTTCGGAGACCAAGAGCGGGAAATTCGTGTATCTGGCCCAGTTCAAACCACATCATGGACCCTTCTGGGAAGGAAATGTGGTAAAGCTCGGGCTGGACGAACAGGGAACCATAGTTGACCGGGGTGGTGATCCAGCCCTTGACTCTGATGGTTCCCTCAAGCCAAATGCAAAGCCTTATTGGGCCACCCGGGACTGGGCTGATCTGTACCAGTCAAATTATGTCCACAATTCAGCTAGAAATATTTGTACTTATCTGGGCGTGTCACCTCATCTCAAAGACACCAGCAATGAGTTCGATCCCGCAAACACCTTGCTTACCCCGGCGGTGCTAGGAAATCCATCCCATACCACTTCGGAAATCATCAACTATGTTCGAGGTGCTGATGTCTTTGATGAGGATGGCGATGGAGACACTACTGAGAATCGAGGATTCATAACAGGAGACGTGCTCCATAGCGAGCCTTTGGTGGTCGAGTATAACTATCCTGACGGCACTTCTCAAACAATGGTCTATTTTGGGGCAAATGACGGCATGCTACATGCCGTGCTGGACACCAAGGTGGATACCAATGGCACCACGACAAATTATGGCGAGGAGGCCTGGGCCTTTATCCCGCCTGACCAGCTTCACCGGTTAAGGCTTATTGTGGAAGGGAGCAGCCACGAGTATTTTGTGGATTCGAGCCCCAAGGCGTACATTGAAGATATCAACGGTGACGGTATCCTGGATACCGGAGATGGAGACCGCATCATCTTGATTTGCGGTGAAAGAAAGGGGGGTGGGAGTTATTTTGCTTTGGACATAACCGACCCTGAAGACCCGCTGTTTCTCTGGAGAATCAGTGGATCCAATGATACTGCTGCGCTTGGGTTACCCCCTGGAGCAGGGCCGGATGTGGTCATCCCCGAGCTGGGTCAGACCTGGTCAGAACCTGAGTTTGGCGTTGCCAAGACCTCTGACAATGACACTCAGGGGACTGCAGTGTTTTTCATAGGTGCTGGCTTCAGCCCCGATAATTCCAGTGGAAAGGCCATAATAGCTATCAGGGTGCTGGATGGTACGGTGCTGAGGATCTTCAAGAATGGGGTGGCTGGCACAACCGGCATGGACTTTTCCATTGCAAGCCCAGTGGCCGTGGTTGATGAGGATGCAAACGGATTTGTGGACAAGGTATATGTTGGGGATTTAGGGGGCCAAATCTGGCGGCTAGGGCGATTTACCGATTCCCAAGGCGATCCATTGCCTTTTCCAGAAACCGATGAAAACATCATGAACTGGCAGGCCTATTTGCTATTTCAAGCTAATGGGCCGCCAGTGCCTGTCCCACCGCGCAAGTTCTTTTACCCGCCCAGTGTGGCCCTGGAAAAAGGTTATGACCTGATTCTCACAGGAACAGGTGACAGGGAAGATCCATGTAATCCCACAAGCTCGGACAGGATCTACGCCATAAAAGACACCCACGAAGACGTGACCTTAAGCGAGCTGGACCTAGTGGATGTAACTGTGCCTGGCATTACCCCAGATCTGGAAAACCCTACTGGAGACGTGGATGCAAACGGGCATATTGACCGGGGTTGGTATATCCGACTTGCGGCTGGAGAAAAGGTCCTGGCAAAGGGTCTACTCTTTAATAAGGTATATTATGTTACCTCCTTCTTGCCAGATTCGGGACAGGGGGAGGCCAAGCTATATGCAATTGACTACAAGACAGGGGCACCGGCCCTATTTTATCAAGCAGGCAGCAAGGTATGGGATAAAGTAATAGGTAAAGGCATCTCTTCCACACCTGTGATGGTGATAAAGAAAACCGTTCAAAAGCTCTTCGCCCCCATCAGCAGCGCACCGATCCGATCATCTGGGGGTAGCTCCCAAGGGGGGGCCGGCATACTGGCCATTGAACCCATTATAGCCTCTTCAAACCTTTTCTATCTCTGGTGGATGCGAGTTCTGTAGGCATCGCCGATCCTTTGACGTCTCAGTCGCATATCTACCTCGCGCCCCCAGTGCCCCTATGATGGACGATAGCCCAGGTTCCTAAATTTTTTCTGGATAAAAGGCTATTTCCCGCATTTTGCTCCAAAAAAACTGAGCCCTCACCGAGGAAGGGATTTATACTCTGCTTCTCCACCTCGCCCTGCAGCCAAGTCAGTAATAATATGGAACGGTCAAAAGAATGTAAAAGTTTTCCACTGTTAGCAAAGTTTTACATACAAAATGGTAATAAATTACACGGCCTCAAATTCATGACAGCGACGACGAATATTTTATAATAATCACTAATAGTTATGAGTTCCCCCAAAAAGGCAAAAGAGGAAGGTGAGAAGGAAGGGATGAGGTCATGGCGCGAGATGGGCCGTTGTTTTTGAGGCCTTTCTAGCAAGTATCAGCACATTTTTGTAATGCTAAAACGAGAGGAGAACAGAATGAAAAGACTATTAATCTTAATGGCCGCCGTGATGTTAGTGATTGGTTTTGTCGGATATGCTTCTGCAGATTACATAGATACTACGGGGCCAACAGGTGAGTACTACCAATATGCTACATTTTCCGTGGGCAGTTCTGCATATTTGGGGGGCGGTGATGTTGATGCTTATGGCAATACCATATATGTCAACCGTGACGGCATTCACTTAGATGTTTACACTGTCACTCTTCAGGATACTGATGGAGATGGCGTATTAGAACCAGACCAGCATCCCGATAATCCCGACGCAACTGGTCCTATGGAAGCAAGAACGTTAACCTATGTCACAACCTATGATGTCCCTCATCTCGAGGTTACTACGGTTGGTGAAATTTATGCGGCCTCTGACAGGGTCTATTTCCTGGGCGATGACTCTCAGGGCGACATCTGGGAGTATGTATTTGCGACAGGTAGTACCAACGTAGTGGTTGATAGCAGCGCTGGAGTATCCCCCCAAGGGTCTTATGGCCTTTCTCATTTAGGCTATGATGATGTGAACAACAAATGGTATGCCTCCTGCGAAGCGGCCAGAAAGGTATACAGCTGGAATGGAAGTTTCTGGGTGGAGGAGTTCACATATGCATCTCTAGCAGGGAGCCATATGGATGGCCTTGAGGTGGTTACAGACCCAGAGACTAATATTCCATACGTATATGTCTCTGACATGACATCAGATTTTCTTGGTCAGTGGAAATACGACTCAAACACATCAAGCTGGGTAGAAGAGAATCTCTTTGCATACGCCGGAACAGCTGGAGATGTTGAGGGTTTGGGATTCGGGGCCCTGGGCCATTTCTGGGCAACAACTGGCTTTGCCTCTTCTGGAACTCTTTACGAAATCGGCGGCGGTGAACTTGGAGGCTATATTCCTCCTTCAGGTGCCCAGCCCGTACCCGAACCTGCGACACTCCTCCTGCTTGGGGGGGTCTGATTGGTCTTGCCGGATTTGGGAGAAAAAGATTTTTTAGGAAATAGCTAGGGAGAAATTCCACGGTCAGGCTGAAAGATATAAGGCCGCCCAGAGATGTGAAATCTCTGTCAGCGGCCTTGTTCTTGCCGTCGATTCCTATTTACATAGATGTATTCGGCTTTTGAGTTCACCCATAAACTTTGGTAATTTTTTCGGGTCTAGCAAATCAAGAGCCTTGGCAAAGGCAACTTTAGCATCTTTATTATTTCCTGTTTTTTGATATGCCAGCCCCAAGTGGTAAAGAAAATAGGGATTCTTGGAACCAAGCTTGCAAGCCTCCTGAAACTGCTTCAGGGCCTCCGAGTATTCTCCTTTTTGATAGAGGAGCCAGCCAAGCACGTCCTGTGATTTGGCGTCTTTGGGAAATCTACGAACTCCCTCACCGGCACAGTGTTTGGCATTTTGGTAATCGTTTAGCTTTTCCATATATATTATGGCCAGCTCCTGATAAGGCACAGGCGTCTCGGGGTTGGCCTCCATCAGCTTCTTGTAAGCTTCTACAGCCTTTGGTATCTCTCCTTTTCCGAGATAGGCCGAGGCCAAATACATATATCCTTGTGGGATCGGCGGATAAAACTTGACAACTTTTCCGGCCCTTTTAATGACCTCATCATAATTCCTTTGCTTAAGGCCGATGCGGCAAAGGGCGAAATTGGCATTCAAAAAATGCTTGGGGGCGAGGTTCTCTTTTTTTAGGATCTCCTGGCATTCCCGCGAAGCCTTTTTTAGCCTCCCCTCTCTTAGGTGAAGGGCCGCCAACCCCATGCGTAGTTCTGTTCTGTCTGAAGCGGTTCCTATCCCCTCTTTGTATGATCTCTCCGCACTTTTGGAATCACCAAGAGATAGGTAGGCGTGTGCCAAATATAGATAAAGAGCCGGAGACTTAGGGGCATGCTTTAGGACAAACCTCTTTTCCTTCTTGAATCTTTGTTCATTTCCAAGCCCTTTATGCGCTGCAGCCATGAGAGCGTGGGCCCCGAGATGATCCTTCTTCATCCCCAGAACTTGTTTGCAAATGGTGATCACATACTTGAACTTACCCATTTTGAGGTATTGATCTGCAACCCACATATGGCGGGGGATCTCTCTTTCGGAGGTGAGGACAAGCTCTCCTGGTTTTGGAAGACCTGCGGCTGGAAGAGGAACTGCCTCAGCGGCTTGAGGAAATGACCAAAAAAAAGAGGATAAACACAATAATAACAGAGGATAAATGCACACCTTAGTCTTTATTTTCATAGCAGATATTTCCCCTTTGCTGCTTTTGTTAATGATTAAGACACTGTCTTAACTGTGCCAACATGGCCTAACTCCCATAAACAGTATATCCTTTCCCTATGTCAATACAAAAAGGGGCCAGAATGATAGTCAATGGGAAAAACTTAATGTCGTGCGAGAGAGCCCTCTTAGAAAAAAGGCCTTACAGTTCCGCCAATAACCAAAGATTGGTTTCCTATTTTCAATGCTCCCAGGAAATAATGAGATCATGAGGGCTCGATTTGGATTCCCCTGTTGAGTAATGCTGCCCATAGCTGAGCATAAATCCCTGCCATGTTAACACTCCGGTCAACCTTAATGTTTATTGACCCTCTCCCCTCCACCATTGTCTCTAAGAAAAGAATTTCGTATTATGAACCCTATCATGGCACTTAAAAAGGGACAAATCCTGGAGCTTTTTATTGAGAAGATGGCCTTTGGGGGCCCTGGCATGGGCCTTGTGGATGGGTTTGTGGTTTTTGTGCCAGCAAGCGTGCAGGAGATAGGGTTATGAGGTTCCTTAATCTTGGAGGCTTCCCAGAAAATAGCTAAAGTGAATATACAGTGATCTCGTGGAAAATTTCAAAATCCACCACATTGTTGATCAGGATCTGTGATATGTTGTTTGCAAGCATAAGCGAGACTATAGCCACGTCATGGACCCTCTTTCCTTTGATACCATACTTAACGATGAGACTTGAAAGGATCTCCAGGGCCTTATCATCAGGAAAAAGCATGTTGAACTGCTCTTGCATCCTTCTTATGTCTTCAACAGCAAGCTCCGGCGAAATAGGTTTTTCCAGGATACCCGGTCTGGTCATGATAACCAAATATTCCCGGAGAACCTGATCGCTTACAAAAAGAACTTTCCCATTTGCAACAAACTCCCCAAGCCTTTCCCTGGCCGGCTTGCAATAAGGTGAATCCTTATTGTTACAGTAAACCAGAATATTGGTATCCACAAAGACGGAGTTATCTTCCATCGACATCATAGATATCCTCTCTCCTAAGAGAGCCAACCATGAGTTTGCCGCATGAATGGTCTGAGTAGGAAAGCCGGATTTCCTTCTCTTTTGTATTCTTGAGAGGTGTAATTACTACTTGAACCCTTCCCTTTTCCAGCTTTAGGTCTGGTGGAAGCCGAAGTTTCCCATCCTCTTCAACAATTGAAATGATCTTAATTGGATCCATAGTTGCCCCTTTGCTTGCTATTTGCATATCTAGAGAGATTACGTAATTATTATATTAACATACCAGATTTTCATTGAAAAGTCTCAATGCTAGGTGTCTATCCGACTACGGCCTCTCCAGGAAATTGAATTGGTCTCAAAGGGCTAGGGCTATTAATACAGCCAATATGAAAGCAGAGCAATAATATTTGTGCCCCAGAAAAGAATTTCGTATTATGAACCCTGTCATGGCACTTAAAAAGGGACAAATCCTGGAGCTTTTTATTGAGAAGATGGCCTTTGGGGGCCCTGGCATGGGCCTTGTGGATGGCTTTGTGGTCTTTGTGCCAGCAAGCGCGCCAGGAGATAAGGTAAGGGTCAAGGTGTACAAGAAGAAAAGGGATTATGGCGAGGCCCGGATCTTAGAGATCCTGGAGCCCTCCGTGGCCCGTGTCCCGGCATCCTGCCCCTATTACCCTCACTGCGGCGGGTGCCAATGGCAACATATAGGGTACCGCTATCAATTGAAGTACAAGATGCAACAGGTCAGGGAGGCCATGGAGAGAATCGGTGGAATGGGCCGGGTTCAGATCAATGAGATCATTCCTTCAGACGAGATAACAGGATACCGAAACAAGATGGAATTTTCCTTTTCTTCTCGGCGGTGGGCCTTGCCCAGTGAGATGCCCATTGATGAAAAAGGGCGGGGCTTTGCATTGGGTCTTCATGTGCCAGGGACCTATGACAAGGTCATTGACATTGCCTCCTGTCTCCTTCAGCAGGAACAGGGCAATGTCCTGCTTCGACTAATAAGACACGAGACAGAACAAAGCGGGCTTCCCCCTTACAACATCAAGATCCACCAAGGTTTTTGGCGTTACCTCACCATCAGGCATTCACGGGCCTTTGACCAATGGATGGTGAACATGGTCACCTGGGCAGAACATGGTCCTGTTATGAACGCCCTGGCCCAAAAACTCACAGCCACCCTGTCCAATGTGACAAGCGTGATTAATAACGTGAGCAAGAAAAAGGCCGGAGTGGCCGTAGGAGATTATGAAAAAATCATTCAGGGCCAGGCCACTATCCAGGAAAGGATCGGACCTTATCTCTTTCAAATCTCGGCCAACTCCTTTTTCCAAACCAACACCGCTGGCGCGGAAAGGCTTTATGGTGTGGTAGCCAAATACGCCCAGTTAAGCGGGAAGGAAACAGTACTGGACCTGTACAGCGGTACAGGAACCATACCCATATACCTCTCCTCAAAGGCAGGCCAGGTCATAGGAATAGAAATAAGTAAGGCTGCTGTGGAAGATGCCATCAGAAACTGTGAGCTGAACCGCGTTGACAATGTTACGTTTGTTCAAGGCGATATCAGGGACCAATTGCCACTGCTTAGACAAAAACCGGATCTGTTGATAATAGACCCGCCACGGACAGGAATGCATAAGCATGTGGTGAAACAGGTCCTGGACCTGGTCCCAAATAGGATAATTTATGTCTCTTGTAACCCCACCACATTGGCACGGGACATTGCCTTGCTTCAAGACCGTTATGAGCTAATTGAATTGCAGCCTGTGGATCTTTTCCCTCACACCTACCATGTTGAGACAGTGGCTTTGCTCGCCAAGCGAGTAAAGGTGGGTTGAGCGCCTAAAAAATGATTGACAGAATTGAAAATACTGGTAATATAAATTTTTTAGCATCCCTGTTATGCTCCTGTGGAGCGAAAAGGGGGTGGTTTATGTGACAAACATTTACGATCAAATCTCCCAAAGGGTTAAGGCCTATCCTTTTGGGAGCAAAGAGCCGCACTCTATGCATGAGGGCTTTCGCACCTTGGAAAGCAAAAGGGGAATAATGCTCATGTCTTGTTACTAGACCAAAGGCGATTCTGACCGTTTGCTTGGAAGGGAAAGGAAAGCACCTCACACATTACTTGGGGTGCTTTTTTATATTTTGAATAAGGTGGTGAAAAAATGAAGGTAATTGTCCAAGACAACCAAATAGAAAAGGCCATCAAGGATCTCAAGAGAAAGCTCACTAAAGAGGGCTTCTTCTCCGAGATCAAGGAAAGGCGCTTTTACGACAAGCCCAGTGTACAAAGGAAAAAGAAGCAGGCAAAGGCGGCAAAAAGAAGGCGAAAGAGGATGAAAAAATTCTCGTAAAATAGCAACCTGGTGTATGTACCGTGTTGGTTTCTTTTTTGGATCACCTGCCTCATCAAACCCTTCTACTGCAGAAGGGTTTGATGCTTTTCTACACTGCCCATTCCCACCCACATTCCGGGGACCGGATATAGATTCCAGCTCCCAGAGATCCGCTTAATGTAATCAGAGCCTCATGGACAAATCTTGATTTCCGCTTCAGCAGTCATTTCAATTTATCCAATTGATTTTCAACCTCTTAACAGGTTTTTCCTTGACAAAAAAAGAGTGACTTTGTAAATACGCAGAACTGCCAATACCTGATTAACGAACCCCAGTTCAAAGAGGCCTATCCCATGGAAAAGAAGACCAATACATCCAAATCATCCACTTTGGGAGGGATACTGTTTTTCCTCGCAGGCTTTGTAGGTGCGCTCATCGTGGGCTGGATCATATTTCCAATGGTCCTATACTCAAAACAGCCCCAGCCCCTCAACTTCAGCCATGCCATCCATATGAATCCCGAGAGAGTGGAAGGCATTGAGGGAGACACGGAAACAGAAAAATGTCTGTTCTGCCATGAGTTCAGAGAAGACGGGACCTTCGCCGGAATACCCAAACTGGAAAAGTGCACGGAGTGTCATGATGATCCAGATTCTCCCCTGGGAGAAACCGATGAAGAGAAGGCTTTCTTAAAGACATACGTGGGCCCTGAAAAAGAAGTGCCCTGGCTTTCTTATTACCGGCAACCTGACTGTGTTTATTTTCCCCATATCGCCCACGTAAAGATGGGGGAACTGGAGTGCAAGACATGCCACGGGGATCACGGTAAACTGGACCAGTTGCCGCCTTATGAGGCCAATCGGATCACGGGATATAGTAGAAATATATGGGGAAAACGTATCTCCGGCTATAAGAAACATACCTGGGATCGAATGAAAATGGACGATTGTTCCGAATGCCACAGCAAGATGGGGCATGAGGAAAATAATGCCTGTTTTGTCTGCCACAAATAAGGGGTAATATCATGGGACTGACCAGGAGGGACTTTGTAAAGCTTGTTGTAGGAGGTGTTGCAGGGGTTCACCTCACTCCACTTCCTTGGAAATTAACTGACGATATTGCCATTTGGACGCAGAACTGGCCCTGGGTGCCGGTTCCACCAACAGGGGCCTTCAGCTATGAAAACTCCGTATGCACCCTTTGCCCTGGGGGCTGCGGCATCAAGGTACGGAAGGTGGATGACAGGGCGGTCAAGATTGAAGGCCGGACTGATTACCCCATTAATCCCGGGGGCATTTGCCCAGTGGGAATGGGTGGACTTCAACTGCTATATGATGAAGACCTCCGTTTTACCGGGCCCATGAAGCGCGTGGGGCTTAGAGGTTCTGGGAACTTTGTGCGTATCTCTTGGGAGGAAGCCTTTCAAATCCTGGCCACTCGCATCAGGAAACTTCGCCTAAAGGGCCAGCCGGAACAGGTGACTGCCATTGACGGCCACAGGCAGGGCTCCACCCTATCCCTGCTCATTTCTCGGCTAATGAGGGCCATTGGAAGCCCCAATTACATCCGGTGCCCTTCAGTTGAGGACACCTATTGGATGGTAAACGCCATTATGCAGGGCAATGAAGGGCCCATGGCCTTTGATCTTGAAAATGCCGACTTTGTATTGAGTTTTGGGTGTGGCCTTTTGGAGGGCTGGGGCTCGCCTGGACGGATATTAAATGCGTGGGGTATGTGGCATGGACACAACGCCAAGAGGAGAACAAAAGTAGTACAGATAGAGTCCAGGGCCTCAAATACTGCTTCAAAGTCAGACCAGTGGGTCGCTGTCAAGCCTGGTACTGAGGCCGCCCTTGCCTTGGGCCTCGCCCACGTAATTATCAAGGAAGGGCTGTATAACAAGGACTTTATAGAGAGCTACACCTTTGGATTCGAAGATTGGGCATCTTCTGATGGAAAGCGCCACACTGGATTCAAGACCCTTGTTCTCCAAAAATACGCGCCCTACCAGGTGGCAAAGATCACGGGCGCCTCTGAGGCCCAAATTGAGAAACTGGCCAAGGAGTTTGCCAGGGCCAAGTCGCCCGTTGCCATCTTTGGAAAGGGAAAGGGGCTCTTGAATGGAAGCCTTTATGAATTTATGGCGATCCACAGCCTCAATGGCCTGGCGGGAAACATAGATATGCCCGGAGGGGTTCTGGTTTATGATCCTTTGCCGCTCAAAGATCTTCCAGATTTCGAGCCTGATCCCATTGCCGAATCAGGATTGAAAAGACCTCGTCTGGATCAGGCACGCACCAAGACATATCCCTTTACCCAAAGCCTGATCAACAACTTCACGCAGGCCATTGTCCAGGCCCCTGCTTCGCCCGTGGATACCTTGCTGGTGTTCGGAGCAAACCCGGCCTTCACCCTACCCGACGGAGGGCTCTTCTATCGTGCCCTTAAGAAGATACCATTCATCGTAAGCTTTTCCCCATTTCGGGATGAAACCGCCCTTATGGCCGACCTTATTCTCCCTGATCATACGTATCTGGAAAAAATGGAGGAAATCTGTTGGCCCACAGGGCTTCAATATCCATTTTATGGCCTTTCCAGGCCGGTAGTGGAGCCACTGTATGAAACAAGGAACCTGGGGGACATTGTTGTCCAACTGGCAAAATCCTTGGAAGAGCCGGTTGCCTCGGTGTTTCCCTGGAACAACTATGAAGAGGTCTTGAAGGCGCGGGCCGAGGGCCTTTTTCAGGCCGGTGGTGGAATGGTTACCTACGATCCACAAAGCCCTCCATGGGAGCAGCTCAAAAAAGGACAAAAGCCTACGCCAAAATACAAGAGCCTAGAGGATATGTGGGAAGCACTTAAGGCCAATGGTATGTGGTACAAGCCCACACACGCCTTCAGGAACTGGGCCAAGATCTTCAGAACCCCGACCGGCAAATTTGAGTTCTATAGCACCCAAATTCAGTTGGCCGTTGATGAGCTTTCCCGGCTTAAACAATCGCCTGCCGAGGTATTGAAAGCCTTGGGGGTCAAGGCTACCGGGGACGAGGTATACATGCCCCATCAAGAGAATTTTGAAGATGGGGACATCAAGAAACATTATCCTTTGGTCATGGTCCCCTTTGAAATGATAAATCTCTCTGATAGCTGGGTGCCCAGTCCTCCCTTTTTGAGTAAGACATGGTTTGATAACCAGCTTAGAAAGGATGAATCCTTTGCTGAAATACATCCCAAGACGGCCGCCCAATATGGGATCAAGGAGGGCGACCGGATTATTATTGAATCCCCTTCTGCAAAGGCAAAGGTGCGGGTGACATTGTTTGAAGGGGCAATGCCAGGTTATGTGTTCCTGCCCAGAGGATTTGGACATGTTGCCTACGACGAGTTCTTGAAAAACAAGGGGGTCAATCCCAATCATCTTGTGGCTGCCCGGAAGGACCCCCTCAGTGGTCTGCCCGTATGGTGGGCCACCCCTGTGAGGATTAAAAAGGTCTAGCTAAACAGGGCCTCACACTGAGGTAAAGGAAAACAAGTAGCGCAGTTTTGAGACAAAAACGGAGAAGAGGTCAATCATGGAAGAAAAGCATGGCAAGGGCCCCCGTTATGGAATGGTAATAGATCTGGACAAATGCACTGGATGCGGCACATGCATGATAGCCTGTGCAGCGGAGAACAATGTAACGGTTAGGCCTGATGAATCAGACAAACAGCGGAATGTTGCCTGGATGCAGCTGTATAAAATCACTAATGGAAAACCCTTTCCAGAAACAGAAGTAAGCTATTTCCCTCGTCCTTGCATGCAATGCGAGCACCACACGCCTTGCGTCTCAGTGTGCCCTGCCACGGCTACTCGAATGGATCCTAATACCGGCATTGTAAGCCAGATATATACCCGTTGCATTGGTTGCCGGTACTGCATGGCAGCCTGTCCTTATCATGCAAGAAGCTTTAACTGGTGGGATACCTACTTTCCAAAAGGCAAAGGGCTTGACCGATACCTATCCCCAGAGGTCTCTCCCCGCATGAGGGGCGTGGTTGAAAAGTGCACCTTTTGCCATCATCGGCTCATGAGGGCCAAGACCCAGGCCTATGCCGAGGGCCGACGTGAGCTGGAGGAGGGTGAATACATTACCGCCTGTGCCGAGGCATGTCCAGTACAGGCCATCACCTTTGGTGATCTCAACAACCCCAATCATAAGGTCTCAAAGCTCGCCAAGAGCCCACGGGCCTTTCGACTCCTGGAAAGGCTTGGAACAGAGCCAAAGGTCTACTATCTTTCCAGCAAAGAATGGGTCCGACGAATGGCTGATAACTATTTGCCTGAAGAATTGGAGCCTGTCACAAAGGTAAAGACCGGCTAGTCATTTGCCGGAACCTGATGAGGAGGAAAAGGGATGGACTCGGTGTTGATTCCAGAAGGAGTAAAAAGATGCTCTCCAGGAAAATTTTTTCTCTGGACTCTTCCTTGGCTTGCCTTGCTAGGCTGGGGACTTGTTTCCGCGTTCCTGTGCTTATATAAGGGGCTTAATCAGACGAACATGACCAATTACTTTGCATTCGCCCTCTGGATCGTTTTCGACCTTTCGGTGATAGCCCTAGGGGCAGGGGCCTTCTTCACGGGGTTCCTCACCTATCTCATTGGAAAAAAGGAACTTAAGGATATTATCAATGCCGCGGTGATCATCGGCTTCATCTGTTACTCTGGTGCAGTGGCCATGCTGGGTATTGATATCGGACAGCCGTTACGGGGGTGGTTTATCTTCTGGCATGCCAATGTGCATTCCATGCTCACGGAAGTGTCCTTTTGTATAACCGCTTATTTGGGTGTGCTTCTAATTGAGTATCTCCCCATTATCCTAGAAAACCGTAAGATTGAGGAGGTCAAGGAACTCAGGCTGTTCGGCCACAACCTTCACGAAATCATGGCGGTTTTTGCAGGTACGGGCACGTTTCTGTCTTTCTTCCATCAGGGCTCTTTGGGCGGCCTGTTCGGCGTTATGTACGCAAGACCCTTTGCTGCAAGGGGCGGCTTTTATATATGGCCTTGGACATTTTTCCTATTTGTCTTGTCTGCCATTGCCGCCGGCCCTTCCTTTACTATTCTGTGCACAAAACTGGCCGAGAAAATCACTAGAAAGAGGCTGGTTCCTGACCAGGCGTTTCAACTCCTTGCCAAGATCTCCGGGTGGCTCCTCGCCCTTTACATGGTCCTTAAGATAGCGGACACCATTGCGTGGGTACAAGGCATCGTGCCAAAGGCCGGATTGACATTTATGTATTTTTACAGGGAAGGCCCATATGGGGTGTGGTTAGTCATAGCGGAAATCGGAATCTTTGGTATTATACCCGCTATCATCCTCTTGATCCCAAAGGCCCGGAAAACTGAAGGATGGCTTATAGCCGGATGCCTCATGAATTGCACTGGCATTGTCCTGAATCGATTCGTATTCACGGTAGTTACACTGGCCATACCGGTTATGCCATTTGACAGGTTTGTAAGCTACCTCCCCACGTGGCAGGAATGGGGTATCTCTTTGGCCGTGATAGGTTATGGATTCTTGCTGTTTTCTCTCTCATACAGGTACCTGCCAGTGTTTCCAAAAGAAAAGGAGTTAAATACCGCATAACGCCAAGACATAATTAATAAAGGCTTATAGGAGAATAGAAAATGCTTCCTTTTTGTTTTGAATGGCAGTGGAATGTGGATCATATCATCTTCTTTGGGTTCCTTTACCTCGCCCTTGGGATTGTAGGGTTGGGGCTTACTTTCACCGCGATAAAGACCGCCTTACAGGTTTTTGGCTTCATGAGGGAGAGACATTTCGATTAGTATACTTTATTCGGGCTGCTGTCCAGTCCACTCTCTAGCTCTAGTGTGTATTCTGTTTGACAAGAAGCAGGTTGTTGAGGGCCTGCTTTTTATTTTTTTGCAGCAAGGGTTGTTTATCACATGAAAAAGGGGTTAACCTCACCTCCCATCAGAGACAAGATAAGGGCAGTTATTTTTGACTGCGATGGGGTCATGTTTGACTCCAAAAAGGCAAACATCAGCTATTATAACCACTTGCTTAAACGGTTCGGCCTCCCCCCCATGAATGAGACACAGATCGAGTATGTCCATATGCACACGGCAGACGAATCGGTCGCCCATCTTTTCAAGGGAACACCTTACCTCAAAGAGGCCCAGGACTATAGACAGGAAATGGACTACATGCCCTTTGTGCGGGAAATGGTTATGGAGCCAGGACTCAAAGAGGTATTATCCATTTTAAAGGCAAACTTCCGGCTGGCAGTGGCAACCAACAGGAGTAATACGATAGAAAAGGTGCTGGAAATACATGGAATCAGCCACTTCTTTGACATGGTGGTCTCCTCCCTTGATGTGACAAAACCCAAACCCCATCCCGAAGCAATACAGAAGATTCTCCAGCAGTTCGCACTGGCTCCACAAGAGGCGGTATACGTAGGAGATTCGGCTGTGGACCAACAAACGGCAGAGGCAGCAGGGGTGATCTTTATTGCGTATGGCAATAAAAAACTTAAGGCGGACTATCATGCAGTCCGCCTTATGGATATACCACAGATCTTGGGGCTAGGGTAGCGAACCCGGATCAGCCAAGCACTTTTACCCCGCAGGCAATACCGTGGGAGTCAAGAAAATCAAGAGTTCTCTTTTTTCCTTTGTCCACGTTTTGTTCTTGAAAAGCCATCCAATTATGGGGATATCCTTGAGCCAAGGCTGACCCGTCTCGTTTATGCCCTTGTTTTCCTTGTAAATACCTCCAATGATGACCGTATCGCCACTAGCCACCATCATGGCAGTGCTTGCGCTCTTTGTATTAATGGGGATATTCTCACCCGTTGCATTGGCGTAATCAGGGTAATCATCGCTTATCTTGACATCCATTATCACCATATTATTGGGCGTGATGTGTGGCGTGACCTCCAGCTTTAGGCTGGCATCTACAAGCTTGTATGTCTTATTCCCATTGCTGTCAGTACCAGTGGGAAGTACAATCTTTGTACCCTGCTGAATCACGGCCTTTACCGTATCCCGGGTCACTACCTTGGGAGAAGAAAGAACCTTAAGCTCGCCCTCACTCTCCGACAGGGCAATCTGGGTATTTATAAATGCACCTGTTAACCCGCTACCCGAAAGGGTCGTAAACACAAGACCCAGGTTGGAAGAGAAATTGGGGTGGTTTGTGGAAAAAGTAGGGTTGTACAAACGGCTTCCACCCGGATAATTTGCAGCAGTATTCTTTGCAGCCCACTCTGGGGTACCACGCCACGACATGGAGGACTTGTTACGACGTTGCATCTCAAAGTTCCACTGAATTCCCAGTTCTCGCGAGAAACTCGTGGAGGCTTCCACGATCCTTGCCTCTATCATCACCTGTTTTGTGGGACGATCCAGGCGCTTGGCCACCTCTCTGGCCTCCTTGATCTTCGAGGCCGTGTCCGTCATAATAATGGTCTTGGTACCCTTGTCTATTGTTATCTTTCCCCTTGGGCTTTTAACTGTATCTGCAATAATCTTGCTGATATTACCCACGTTCACATAGTTGATGGTAATGTACTCTGTCACCAAAGGCTCCAACTCTTTCAGCTCTTTGGCCCGTTTCAATTTCTCTCGCCTTCTCTTTTCTAGCTCCTCCAGTCTCTTCTTTTCCCGGGCCTCTATCTTGGCCATTTGATCTCTAGTGGTCACCCAAATCACATTTCCTTCGCGCCTCATGGCCAGATTATTATTCTTCAGCACAAGCTCCAAGGCCTGGTCCCAAGGCACATTTCTCAACCGCATGGAGACCTTGCCCTTCACCTTAGGCCCCCAAACGATATTCAAGTTACTTACTTCACCAATCAACCGCAGTATATTCGTGACATCTGCATTGACAAAATCCATGGTCATGGGTGCACCTGTGTACCTCTTTTTGACCACTGAATTGGTCGATGCCTGTTTAAACCCTATTGTTTTTGGAGGGATACCCGTTTTTGCAGACGGTGACGTGTTACCCGCTTTCTCGGCAAGGGCCAAGGGAATAATCCGCTTCTTAGGAGGCTTGATCTGGGTAGGGCCAAAATCAATGGTGATAGCCTTTTCAGTCTGATCCACATGAAACGGAACCATTTCTCTCAAGGCAATGTTCAAAGCCACCTCTTTAGTGTCTTTTAAGAATACGGCCTTTACCCGATCCACAGCTCCCTCGAACTGTGAGGAATCCAGGTGCCTTTGAAGAAGTTCTGGTATGGTGGCCTGCTCAAGGATAAGGGCCAATAGCTTGTCACCCTTTCTTTCCAGATGAAAAGGGGTCTTCTTGTCAGTAGTAACGGTGAGACGGCTGTTGCCGTGGTCGAGCATGGTAAAATCCACACCCAAGACCTGATTCAAGCTGATTTTCTTAGGCTTGAAAAAGATTCTCGGGTTATGAGCAGCCTCGCCTTGGTCTTGCTCTTGAGTCTTGTTTGGCTGGTCTGCCTTTGCAACCATCTGGGGCTGTGCTTTCCTTGACTCCGCTGAGCTGAGGGCAAGGGAAATGGTCTCCTTTTCCTCCCTAACCTTGTAATCCACATTTTCTGCAATTCCCACGATGATCCTGGTCTTCCCCTTTTTCCCCTCCTTTTTTACCTCAATGCCCGTTACATTACTGTCAGCAAGGGGGCTAAGGGGCTTTAGTGTTTCAGCCGGGATAGCCTGAAGGTCCAAAACAACTCTGGGAGGATCAAGGAGCTTAAAAGCAGTATAGGGTACAGGTTTATTAGCGAGAATTTCCACGAGTGTAAAGGCTCCGTCTCCAAAGGTCCGGAGCTTGATTCCATTGATAATGGCCGGCTCAGAGGACACTTGCGCCTTCTGCGGGGCATGCGTGCTCGCACATGCTGCCAATAGCACGGCCGTAATCATAAGAGCAAGAAGGAAGAAGAGTGGCTTCTGTCCCCTATACGATCTCTTAGGTTTTCTCCTGCACATGGAAGTTCTCCCTCTCAAGTAGTCTCACGTGGAATTTCTCTATGTGATTATTTTCTATATCGGCAATAGTTCGGCTATTTTGAAGCATGTAGTTTCTTAACAACATCCTTTATGGTCTCTTTGCCTCGGAAATCCACATGCTTCTCTCGAATGATCACCCTGTCTTCCTGGATCTTCCAGACCACTCCCCCATTGGTACCGATTGCTGTTCCTTTCTTTATAACATGGCCTACCCCTTTAGAGTCCCGCACCATGGCCCAGTTTCCCTTGGGCCCCACAATAACTGCAATAAGATCCAATTGGGAAAGCTCAAGGGTCTCCAAATAGGTTTTGGGTTTGCGGTGTTTTCTTCTCTTCTCAAAGGCCTCTTGCTTGGCAATAAAAGACCTAAACGGATCGGGCTTGCCCGTGGGGTCATATACATAACCGGCCTGTTTCCGTTGGAAGAGCTCTTGCTTAAGAAGTTTTTTCGTTTTCTCCTGCTCGGGCAAGCGAATCTCTTTTTCTTTGCGCGGACCCTTGTACACCAGCGGTTCGGCTGCCTGGGCTGTAAACACCGCAAACACCAAGGCCAAAACCCACGCCAATAGGATTCTACTTCTTGCCTTTTGAGGGCTTTGCATTAGGGCTCCCCTTAAACCGATATGTCATAGCAGTACACTTTGTGAGCAAGACATTGGAATTCTTGTGTACTGGCTTCATGGAAAAATCCAATATCTTAACGATCCGATCCATTCTTCCAACCTTATAGAAAAACGTGGCCACATTATGATAAGTGCCCTGCACCTCCATGGCCACGGGGATTTCCACATAAAATGCCTTTACCCGCTCCTTCTTTGGGCTGAATAGTACAAAGGTCAAATCAGAATCTGCACCCAGTTGGGTTATGCTTCTAAGTAAGCTGGGGATTTCCTTTTCATTGGGCAAAAGCTTTAAGGCCTCCTTAAATTGGGCATCTACTTCCTTAAGCTCGGCCTTGAATTTCTTCAAGTTTTTTGCACGGATCCGGGCCTGGTTCAGTTTTCGCTCAATGCGAACAATGTCTTTTTTGGTCCTCTTGATCTCTCCTTGCTTTGGCAAGACCACAAGCCAGACAAACAGACCTGCCAGTAGAACCAGGGTCCCAAAATAGATCAAAAGCCTGTAAGGCATCTTGATCTTTTCAACCTTTGCAACCAGCGAGCCTTCTTCCATAATTCCGTAAACCTATTTGTCACAATGGGTTTCTATTTTACCTACGCCTTCTCGAACCCTTTCTTCCTTTGGACTTCCCGGGCCGTACCTTCCTTTTCTCCTTGTATGCGTAGGTCTTACAATCCAACTCGAAATCCGTAAGACTAAGCTTGTACTTCTTCAAAACCTTAAGCTTGGTCCTTTTGAGGTCCACGGTCTTGATATGGGGCGTGGCCTCCAGATTATTCATGAAAAGGGCCACTGTCTCATTGTCCATGGCCGTACCCACAAGGCTGAGCTTGCCTTTATGTTCCTTGAGGGACCTGAGCCAAAGCTTATCCCGTGGCACTGCCATGGCAATCTCATCTAAAAGCTGAACAGGCCCTATCTTGTCTTTTTCCAGACTCCGAATCACCTGCAATTTGGCCTTAATCTGCTTGATCCGCTTTTTTATTTTGGCCAGTTGTCTATTGGTGTCCTTGTACTTGGCCAGCTCCTTGGCCTTCCGTGCCTTTTCCGCCCTAACCTGGTTTAACGTGCCATTAAGCCGCAGAAAGCCCAAGACCATGAGACAAACCAGTAGCAGCACACTGAGCACATAAACACTAATCTGCCGCTTTATGTTCTCCTTTTTTCTGGCCGCTCTAAATGGAAGTAGATTGATCTTTATCATTTGTCACCAATGCTTCTAAGAGCCAATCCAACTGCCACGGCTGCCTGTGGCGCCATATAACTCAGATATTGAGGATCAAAGTATTTCTCATTGATAATCAGATTTGCAAAGGGATTTAATATCTCCACTGGAATCCCTGTTTCCATCTCCAGGTATTTTTGAAAACCCGGTATCCTACAAGAGCCTCCACTTAGAAACACCTTCTCAATGGTCTCGTCCGGGTATGTTGTGGCCAAGAAGTCAAGGGCCCGTTTGATCTCTTGGGCCCAACTGGAGACCACTGATGTAAAGATTTCCTCCAGGATGGCCTTTTCCTTTTCTATCTTGGTCCCTCCCAGCTTTATCTTCTCGGCCTCCTCAAACCCAATTTTCAATTCCTTCATGATTGCCTCGGTGATCTGAGATCCGCCATAGGAGGAATCCCTGGTAAACATAGATACGCCGTTCTTTATGGCATTGATTCCCAGCTCCTCAGCCCCGATATTCACCAAGGCATAACACCCTTGTGGCTCTTCAGCGCTCATTTCAAAGGCATTTTGAAGGGCAAAGGCATCCACATCCATCACCATGGGGTGGAGCCCGGCCAACTGGACCAAGTCCACATACTCCTCCACCATATCCCTTTTGGCCGCAACCAGCATCACCTCTTTGTTGCCCGAAGATGGTTTTGAAGCCTCCTCTTGCTCGATCTTTGGCAACAAAAGGTCATAATCAAGGTTTACGTCACTGATATCAAAGGGAATATACTGCTCGGCCTTTTCATGGATGGTCTTCTCTAGGTCAGCCCCCTCTTTATCCGCAACTTCTATCTTCTTTACAATGACCGAGTAACCGGAGATGGATGTTGCAACCTTCTTGTTCTTGACCTTAAGATTGTGGTAGAGGTTCTTGATGGCAGATGCCACAATTTCCATCTCCTTGATGGATCCCTCAACAATGGCATCAGGTGGGAGCCCGATTACCCCGAAGCTCTTTAGGATCGGTCCCTTTTTGCTATGATCGATCTCCACCAATTTGATAGAATGCGAACCTATATCCAGCCCTACTAATTGATTTTTTCTGGGGACAGCCATATGTAATAACACTAATCCTCAGGGAAAATTTTATGTTTGTCTGAGAGCTTGTAACCCAGCGCGAGGATAATCTTGCGTTTTGTCTCCATGCGACAGTTCATGCCCTTTTCGACCCTGTCAATGGTCAAAGGCGACACACCTGCCTTACGAGCCAGTTCTGCCTTGCTCATAAGGTTTTCTTCCCTGATCTCCTTTACAAGGTTTCGAGCCACTCTCCCCCTCCAGCTCCTTCCGGTGAGGCCTATAGGACGTATTGGCGTTAAGTATATCCATATGTAAATATCTGTCAACTATTTTTAACCAGTTATTTAAATTTTAATTAATTTGTAAAGAAATACACCTCTTTTCCCTTTTTACGCCGTGGTCGCCTATCCTTGTTTCATTGTTCTTCAAACACCCGCACCCGAAAACCATATTAACTATCGGCAGGTCTGAGAATTTGCTTTACAAACTTTTTCATTCTAATTACATTCCAGCTCAAAAATATTTGACTGGGCACGAGCCCATGCTGAGAAAGGAGGCCAGGTTGGGAAAAGCGGCTCAGAAGGTACTCGTCAAGAAAAAGAGTTTGTTCCGGGAATACGCTGAAGCTGCGGTCATCGCCATCATCCTTGCCCTTTTTATCCGGACCTTTGTGGTTCAGGCCTTTAAGATCCCTTCGGGCTCCATGGAACCTACTCTATTGGTGGGTGATCATATCCTCGTCAACAAGTTCATTTACGGGGTCAAGCTTCCCATCATAAGAAAGACCATAATCCCCATAAGTACCCCTCATCGGGAAGACGTTATTGTGTTCATCTTTCCTTTGGACAAAAGTAAAGACTTTATCAAAAGGGTCATAGGCCTTCCAGGGGATCACATAGAAATTGTGGGAAAAAAGATTTATATTAATGGCAAACTATTCCGGGACACACACGCCCATTACACCAGCGAGTCTTCTGTCAGTGAAAAATCCCGCTTTGGTCCTATCACCGTGCCTGAGGGCCATCTATTTGTGATGGGGGACAACCGGGACCACAGCTACGACAGCCGCTATTGGGGCTTTGTACCCATGAAATCGGTCAAGGGAAAGGCATTCCTCATATATTGGTCATGGCCCCACTGGAGACGCTTTATGCACTTTATCAAATAGAAATAAATCCCTTCTTCTATTCTTTCTTTTGGCTCCTATTCATCAGCCCTGGGAGATAACGGGGTCAAGGGGGGCTTCCACCACATTATGTGCTCTCATGGTCCACGTCCTTTCTATAACCGCAACGGTCTCTGCCCCCACATGGAGGGCTTGAAGCTCGTCAAGGGAAACCCACCTCACCTCCTGTGCATCTGACCCCGCCCTTGCCGTACCCCTTATGTGCTCTGCCCAGTAATCCAAAATTACATAGTGATACCTGACTCTACCTTGATAGTCCCGTACAATCCTATCAAACACGCCCACCAAACCCTTTACTGCAATCTCTATCCCCACCTCTTCGAAAACTTCCCTTATGAGGGCCTCATGTCGCGGCTCCCCAAGCTCAACCACTCCGCCTGGGAGGCTCCACCGGCCCTGCGATGGGGCATGTGCCCTTCTGACCAATAGCACGTTATCACCCGAAAAGATTACAGCAGAAACAGCAGGTATGGGGCAGGAAGGATACTCTCTCTTCATTTTGCCCCCTTAATTGTTGTGCTTGCATCATATGCGAGTTTCCTGTAAGTATAGAGGGACCATTGAGCACAAGTCAATGGGCCCATACTGATACATCAGAACTTGTTTGTAGAAAGGATGAGAGATCATGAGTGGAAAGACAAAGACATTGGAAGGAAATGAAGCAGCTGCTCATGTGGCCTATGCAATGAGCGAGGTCGCGGCCATCTATCCCATTACTCCCTCGAGCAGTATGGGAGAGTACTGTGATGAATGGTCGGCCAAGGGACGAAAGAATATCTTTGGGCAAACACTAAAGGTGGTGGAGATGCAATCAGAGGCAGGGGCAGCAGGGGCAGTCCATGGCGCCCTTGCAGCCGGTGCCCTTGCAACCACCTTTACGGCCTCTCAGGGCCTTCTATTGATGATTCCAAATATGTACAAGATAGCTGGAGAAATAATGCCAGGGGTATTTCATGTTTCTGCCCGGGCCATCGCCACCCATGCCCTGTCTATATTCGGAGACCACTCTGACATAAACGCCGTGCGGCAGAGCGGCTTCTGCCTTATAGCCTCTGCCTCGGTCCAAGAGGTAATGGATCTAGCATTGGTTGCGCATCTGGCCAGCATTCGTTCAAGCCTTCCATTTCTCCATTTTTTTGACGGCTTCAGGACCTCAATGGAGATCCAGAAAATCGAAATCATCGACTACGAAGATATGGCAGAGCTTGTGGACTGGGATGCCATCGAGACCTTTCGAAGTCGTGCCATGAACCCAGAATATCCCCAGTTAAGAGGAACGGCCCAGAATCCAGATATCTTTTTCCAAAACCGTGAGGCCTGCAATCCTTACTATCTCCGGGTTCCTTCCATTGTTCAGGAAGAAATGGAAAAGGTGAGTGACTTGGTGGGAAGGCGCTATCGCCTCTTTGATTATGTGGGCGACCCGGAGGCCGACAGGGTAATTGTTTCCATGGCCTCTAGCTGCGACGTTATGGAGGAGACAGTAAACTATTTGAACAAATTGGGCGAAAGGGTAGGGTTGGTCAAGGTTCGGCTCTACTTACCCTTTTCAAAAGAGTATTTCCTTCGCGTACTGCCTAACACGACCAAAAGCATCGCCGTCCTTGATAGGACCAAGGCGCCAGGGGCCTTGGGCGAGCCCCTTTACCAAGATGTGTGCGCTGTTTTTAGAGATATGAATGACTCGCCTACGGTGGTAGGAGGCCGATACGGGTTAGGAAGCAAGGATTTCACGCCCACTATGGTCAAGGCAGTTTTTGACAATCTCCGTGGCAAACAACCCAAGAATCATTTCACCGTCGGCATTACCGACGATGTTACCTTTACCTCATTGGAGCTGGGTGAAGAAATCGATCCATCCCCTGAGGGAACTGTCCGTTGTAAGTTTTGGGGCCTTGGTTCAGATGGAACCGTGGGCGCAAACAAAAATGCCATTAAAATAATCGGCGAGAACACGGACCTATTCGCTCAGGCCTACTTTGCCTATGATGCCAAAAAGTCAGGTGGTATCACCATGTCGCACTTGCGCTTTTCTCCTCATAAGATCCAATCACCCTATCTATTGACCAAGTCAGACTTTATTGCATGTCATAATCCAGCCTTTGTTAACCAATACGATATCTTGGACGGTATTAGGGAAGGGGGAACCTTTCTACTCAACTCGCCCTGGAGCGCCCAAGAAATGGAGGAAAGACTCCCTAATCACTTAAAAAGGACCATCGCCAATAAAAGGCTGAATTTCTACAATATCGACGCAGTGAAGATCGCCTCAGAGGTAGGGCTTGGAGGAAGGATCAACATGATTATGCAAGCGGCCTTCTTCAAGATATCCAATGTGCTTCCCCCTGAAGAGGCCTTCAACTACCTCAAGGACGCTATCAAGAAGACCTATGGGAAAAAGGGTGAAAATGTGGTGCAGATGAACATTAAGGCGGTGGATATGGCGGTCGATGCCATTGAAAAGATTGAGGTACCAGAGGCCTGGGCCACTGCTGGACAGGAAAAATATCTGGAAAAAGATGAGCCGGAATTTGTAACCAAGGTGATGCGCCCCATGCTCCTGCAACAAGGAGACAAGATCCCAGTGAGCCTTCTGCCGCCTGATGGGATATTTCCAACCGGAACCACCAAATACGAAAAACGAGGCATTGCCATCAGCGTGCCGGAATGGCAGCCGGAAAACTGCATCCAATGCAATCAATGCGCCTTTGTCTGTCCCCATGCTGTCATTCGTCCTGTACTGGCACGGCCAGATGACCTGGAGGAGGCACCCGAGGGCTTCGTAACTGTAGAGGCCAAGGGAAAGGAATTAAAGGGCCTTCGATTCCGCATCCAAATAAGCCCCCTTGATTGCACTGGGTGTGGCAATTGCGTACATGTATGCCCAGCCAAGAAAAAGGCCCTTATCATGAAACCCCTCAGCACGCAAACGGACAAGGAAATCCCAAATCATTTGTTCGCCTCTGAACTCCCGGAGCTTGGGGACCTTATACCTGTGACCACTGTCAAGGGGAGCCAGTTCCGAAAGCCACTTTTTGAATTCTCAGGTGCGTGCGCGGGCTGTGGAGAAACCCCATATATCAAACTGGCCACCCAGTTGTTTGGAGACCGAATGCTCATTGCAAACGCAACGGGTTGCTCCTCTATTTACGGGGGCTCTGCGCCAAGCTGCCCCTATACGGTAAATGAGGAGGGACATGGTCCGGCCTGGGCAAACTCCCTATTTGAGGACAATGCAGAGTATGGTTTTGGCATGGAACTGGCCGTCAGCCAGCGTAGGGAAAAACTGGCTGATCTCGTAAGACAGGCACTGGAGGCAGAGATCTCTGAACCCCTAAAGGAGGCCCTCAGTCAGTGGTTGGAACACATGAACGACGGGGAAAAGTCCAAGCAGGCCTCAAAGCAGCTCTTGGAAAGGCTTGAGCTGGAGATTGCAGAGGCCGAGGACGAGGTGAATCCCATTCTTTGGGACATACTAGAGATGAAGGACTATATGGTAAAGAAATCCATCTGGATCATTGGTGGCGATGGTTGGGCCTATGACATCGGTTATGGCGGCCTTGACCATGTCTTGGCCATGGGCCGCGATGTCAACATACTGGTCTTGGACACCGAGGTTTACTCCAACACTGGAGGACAGTCTTCCAAGTCAACCCCTACCGGGGCAGTGGCCAAATTCGCCGCGGCCGGTAAACCCACCAAGAAAAAGGATCTGGGCCTTATGGCCATGACTTATGGATATGTGTATGTGGCCTCGGTGGCCATGGGAGCCAATAAAAGCCAGGCCCTAAAGGCCATGCTGGAAGCGGAAAGCTATAATGGCCCTTCCATCATCATTGCATATGCACCTTGTATCAACCATGGCATTAACATGGGCCTTAGCCAGGAAGAAGAAAAAAAGGCCGTTGAATCGGGTTATTGGATCCTTTATCGCTACGACCCAAGGCGCAAGCAGGCAGGGGAAAACCCTCTGCTCCTTGACTCCAAAGAACCCAAAAGTGATTTCAAGGAATTCCTCATGGGAGAAGTCCGGTACTCGAGCCTTACCAGGACCTTCCCTGAAAATGCCGAAAGGCTGTTTTCCGAGGCCGAACAACTAATGAAAGAACGCTATGAACTTTACAAACGGATGGCCACGCAGGGCGGCTTATAGCTCCAAGGCCCCGAACAAACCCCAGGCCAATCCCATTTGGACAGTCGATTCCATAGTTATGGCCAAAATATTTTGCCTTGACATAATATGATAATATCTCTATGCTTCAAGCGAATCCTGGAGTAAACTATGTGGATCCATCCTAAAACCATTTAGGCCAAGGCCGGATCGTGAATAACCTTTTAGCAGCCAAGACCCCTGCAAAATAGCTTGTAGGGGTCTTTTTTTGCGCCTTGGCATGAAAGTGAGAGGGGGGGTGATAAGGGGACCTCGGCCGTAAAAACGGATTGTTATCTCAGGAAAGGGACAACATTTGACCAAGGAGGTTACCATGGCCGCAAGCAACCAACGATCAGGCTTGGAGTTTTTAAAGGATTGGGGTGGGGCGCTCACAAACTGGACCGAGAGATGGATCCCAGACGCCCTAGTCATTGTCTGGGTTCTCAGCATCATTACCTTTATAATGGCCCTCATCTGGGGTGACGTGGGCCCTGCAGGGGCTGTAATCGCTTGGGGCAAGGGTTTCTGGGTTCTATTGAAATTCGCCATGCAGATGTGCCTAATCATGATGACAGGATACATCCTGGCCTGTTCACCGCCTATCAGGCGCATCCTTGATGGCCTGTCCAGCTGGCCCAATACGGAGAAGCCATGGCAGGCCATTTTGATCATGGCCCTTTTCTCCATGATCATTGCCTGGGTAAACTGGGGTCTCAGCTTGATAGGAAGCGCCATGTTTGCCCTTTACATCGTAAAAAACAATCCAAAAGTGGACTATAGGCTACTGGTGGCTGCTGCCTACCTGGGTCTGGGTTGCACGTGGCATGCGGGACTTTCGGCCTCTGCCCCCTTGCTCGTGAATACACCAAACAACTTTCTGATTAAAGGGGGATATCTACCGGACATCATCCCCACCACCCAGACCCTATTCACCCCGTTCAACCTTATTTTGGTTATCATTATTATTGTTGTGGTCACCATTCTCATTTCATTGATGCACCCTTCTGAGGAAAAGACCTTCAAGGTCTCCCCTGAACTTATGAGCAAGCTGAAGCTTTATGAAGCTCCTCCCAGGCCTGAAAGATACGGAAGCTTTTCCTCTTGGGCCAACTGGTGGTGGGGCTGGAATATCATCATAGCAGCAGGAGGCTTCTGGTGGCTCGGATGGAAAATCAGCCATGTGGGATTTGCCAAGGCCATTAACCTGAATAACATCAATCTGTTCTTTCTGATGCTCGGGATCCTCTTCCATTGGCGGCCATGGAGCTTTCTCAAGGCCACCGAAGACGCGGGAAAGGCAGTGTGGGGAATTATTATCCAATTCCCCTTTTATGCGGGGATCTTTGGGCTGTTTAAATTTACCGCCCTAGCCACGGTCTTCACCAAGGCCTTTGTGGCCATCTGCAGTGGCAGCACATTCCTGTTGGTGGAGTACTGGTACGCAGGGCTGCTTAACTATCTCATACCCTCAGGCGGCTCAGAGTGGGCGATCACAGCCCCCTATCTCTTGCCTGCTGCAAAACAACTGGGTGTGGCGGCCAACAAGGCTGTTGTAGCGTATGCCTGGGGTGACATGATGACTGACATGATCCAGCCCTTCTGGGCCATTGCCATGTTGGCGGTGGCAAAGTTGGAATTCAGGGAAATCATGGGATGGTTGCTGTTGGTCTTTTTTGTCTACTTTATCATAACTTCCGGGGCCTTTCTCCTCTGGCCCATTTTCTAAGTAAAAAGCCCAACAACATGGCCATTATCTTCCACAGGGCCCCTTTTTGGGGGCCCTGTGCACTCCTTTGCCCATCACACCTCAATAGCCGGCGGTCTGAGCTTCTGTATCCTTTCCAGCTCCTCTCGACAGGTTAGGTCGTAATGAATTGGGGTAATGGTGATCATCCCGCTCTTCAGGGCCACAAAGTCCGTATCAGGGGTGCCGTTTTCAATGGTGGTCTCTCCCATAAGCCAATAATACACATTTCCTCTCGGATCATTGCGCCGCTCAAAGCGCTCCTCGAACCGTGACAGGCCTTGGCGGGCAAAACATACTCCCTGTATCTGTTCAGGGGGCAGAGCAGGAATATTGACATTCAGGGCCGTACCATCCCGAAGACCATTTTCCATTACAAAACGGACCACCGCCCGGCTGAACTGGGCAGCAAGAGTGAAGTCCTCGGTTTTACGTGTATCCAGGGAAATGGCCGCAGCCTTGAACCCTAAAAAGGCCGCCTCTGTTGCTGCCGAAACGGTCCCTGAATACAAAATATCCATGCCCACATTTCGCCCCAAATTGATGCCCGAGAGCACCATATCAGGGGGATGGTCTAGGAGCTCTTTTACAGCTATCTTCACACAGTCTGCAGGGGTGCCGCTTACTGCATAACCATAGAATCGACCTCCTTTGGTAACGGACCGCACTCGAAGTGGCTGCGAGAGGGTGATGGCATGACCTACTGCACTCATTTCCGTCTCAGGTGCCACAACCGACACCTCATAATCCTGAGAAAAGGCCTCATAAAGGGCAAACAGGCCCGGAGCGTGTATACCGTCATCATTGGTCAAAAGGATTCGCATGATCTTTGGCCTCGTTATACGATGCTCTCACACCAAGGCTACCGCTTTTCGTTGCCATCCCGATTTTTCTGCTGTATATTCCCTATGCAACAGGCCGGGCTCTAGCTTAGTGATGTATTGTGTGGCTTGAACAAGCCAAATCTGTGTATTTTTACTGCCGAGCCTGGGCAAAGTCAATGACATTTGGAAAGGTGTATCATGCGTCAGATTTCAGCCAGAGCAATTACCGAGGCGATAAAAGAGGCGGCCATTCGAGCAAATCTGGAGTTGGGTGAGGATATGGTGGCTGCCTTGCGCCGGGCGAGGAACCACGAAGAGTCTCCGGTTGGCAAAGAACTCCTGGGCCGACTGATAGAAAACGCCCAACTGGCAAAGACAGAGGAAATCCCATTATGTCAAGACACAGGGCTGGTGGTCATCTTTGCCCAAATGGGCCAGGATGTAATGATCGTGGATGGAGGTTTCCGGGAGGCTATTGAAGAAGGGGTACGAATGGGATACAGGGATGGCTTCCTACGAAAGTCCCTCTGCCACCCATTCACGAGGCAAAATACAGGAGACAACACCCCTGTCATCATCCACCTGGATCTGGTGCCGGGTGATCAATTGAAATTATGGGTCGTGCCCAAGGGCGGAGGCAGCGAAAACATGAGTGCCCTCTTTATGCTGCCCCCATCGGCCGGATGGCAAGGCGTAAAGGAAAAGATAGTGCAGACAGTGGTGAATGCTGGCCCCAACCCATGTCCACCCACTGTTGTGGGCGTGGGCATAGGTGGAAACTTTGAGCAATGTGCTCTCCTGGCAAAAAAGGCGATTTTGCGGCCCGTATCCGCCCCCAACCCTGACCCACAACTCCATGCCATGGAAACAGAACTGCTGGAGGAAATCAATAAAAGTGGGGTGGGCCCAGGAGGCCTGGGCGGGCGAATCACTTCCTTGGCCGTCCATATCCTGATGATGCCCTGCCATATCGCAAGCCTTCCCCTGGCCGTGAACATCCAGTGTCATGCCAACCGCCACAAAGAGATTGTCTTGTAATGGGGGGGTCACCATGAGTTTGAGTAAAAGCATTCATCTTGAAACACCTCTGTCAAATAAAGATGTGAGGTCACTGAGGGCAGGAGACCAGGTCACAATCAGCGGGCTCATATATACTGCCAGGGACAGCGCACACAAGCGGCTCATCCAGCTTATCGAGGCAAATGAGCCGTTGCCTTTTTCTATCGAGGGTCAGGTAATTTACTATGTGGGGCCCTCACCCGCCCCCCCTGGCCGGGTCATAGGTGCTGCCGGACCTACCACCAGCTATAGGATGGACCCATATACCCCGAAATTGCTGGAGCTAGGGCTCAAAGGCATGATAGGCAAGGGACGCCGCTCAGAAGAGGTGGTAAAGGCCATAAAAAGGCACAAGGCGGTATACATGGCCGCCATCGGGGGGGCCGGCGCCCTCATCTCCACGGTGGTGAGAGAGGCAGAGGTCATTGCCTATGAGGACCTGGGACCTGAGGCTATTCGCCGGCTGCGCGTTGATAGGCTCCCTGCCATTGTTGTGAATGACCCTTTTGGAAATGACCTTTACGTGGAAGGACAAAAAAAATATAAGATTTCATAGACATCCAAAATAAATTGACTCCATGATCTGCACAGAGTTATTTGTATGAGTTAATCCGTTTTAGGCTGCCATTTCTTAATGATCAAGATTCGGGCAACGGCATACCGAAAGAGGCAAAAGGTTAAAAGAAGGGGAGGGGTATGAAAAAAGACAAGAAAAAGGGTGTCTATTGGTGGGTGCTGCTTCTTTTGATCGTGGCAGCCCTTCTGGGCTATGTGCTGATGAAGGAATTGGGCAGGGAGTCCGTATCCCCGCCCCATAAGGCTCCACCCACGCCTCAACAGGAAAGCGCATTGCCCACAAAAGGCTCTTCAGCCAAGGTACAACCTCCCCCAGCAGTCTCCAAACAAGGCCCTGCGGCCTCACCACACCAACCACGTCCACAGCCCAAAGCAAAAGTTAAGATTGACTACTGCGCCCAGCTGGACAAGGATGTAATGGATTTTCTCACATATCTTGACCACAAGCCTTATGTGCAACACCTGGAGCTGGGACAGAGCCTTTACAGCTATGTTAAGGGAATAATCCGACGCCTGTCTGCCCATCCTCCGGTTCCTGCAGGTGAGGGCATTGACCCCAGAATCATGACCAAGAATATTTATCACTTATACCGCGTACTGGGGCGCAAGGATATTCGGCTGATCCGCGAAGTCCTTCATAATGAACAGGATACCTTGGAGATCAATTTGGATATACTTTACAGGTGGGTAATGGCTGGAGGGCGATGCAAAAACCGCCTTGGCCTTCGCCCCTCTTTTGATGTCCTTTACAAGTATGCCGGTTTCTTTCTAAATACCATTGGTGGGAGGGCATATCTCTGGCGTCGGTCGGATGTCACCCGCATCCTTGCCACTTACTATTGCATTTTGGTGGTGCATGAAGCCGATCTGCGGGGTCAAAACAGCTATGGTATTGACATCTATCCCCTTATTATCTCACTCAAAAATGAAATCACACATTATCATGATCTTGAGTTTCAGGCCGAATATCTAAACAAACTCACAAGTCTTGAAACCTACTATATGGAAAAAAGGTAATAACCTCCGCCTCTTTCATTTTTTCTCGTCTTTCGAGTTCCTCTTCCTATTTTCAAATTCCTTGAGGGACTCTTGCCTCTCTTTAGTGGACACACAGGCAAGACAGGCCTCTACCTCGTAGTCCATTAAGGCCTCAAGGCTCACTTCGCCCCTAGCCATAAGCAGGCCCTTTTTGATCATTTTGAGCGAAAAGGCGGAGTTCTTTGCTATCTTGCTGGCCATCTTTTTTGCCTCTTCCATCAATTGCTCCAAGGGCACCGCCTTATTCACCAGCCCAATGCGCTCTGCCTCCTTTCCATCTATATATTCGGCTGTAAAGAGTAGCTCCCTGGCCTTGGCAGGTCCAATCAGATCCTGAACCAGGCGCATGGCCCCGCCTGTGACCGAAGATGTAACCTTTGCCTCGGGCGAGCCAATCTGGGCTTCCTCGGCAGCTATTCGGATATCACAGGCCAATGCCAGCTCATACCCTGAACCCAACGCATAGCCGTTAATGGCCGCAATAGTCGGTTTTTCAAACCGAATGATCTTTCTGGAGGCTTCTTGAAGCTCACTCAAATAGTCACGGTATGCCTCAAGGGTTCTTGTCTTGGACTCTTTAAGGTCAGCTCCTGTGGAAAAGGCCCTGCCCTCCCCTGTGATAATCACTACTTTAATGGCTGGATCAACTCGGGCACCCTCAAGGGCCTCCTGAAGGTCCAGCCAGAGCTGCTTGTTCATGGCATTGAGGACATGAGGCCGATTTAGTCTTATGATGGCGATATTGCCCTCCTTCTCATAGATGATGCACTGAAACCCCATTTTTCACCTCCATACAGCATCCAACAGACCTCAATCCAGGCCCGCCAATTCGTTATGTGGTGAAACTCTTTCAACGCGCTTCCTAGCCAAATGAAATAGTGGAATGTACATAGGGAAGTGAAATTTCATGAAGATAATCGAAGCGGCAACATGTTGATAGCCTGGGATGCCGGGCATACAGGGCCCTTCACATGCCTTGTGTCTGATTCCCATCAAAGAGCCGGGGCGGGCCCTTCGCCCGCCCCGCCAAGATCATTATCTCATTGCAACACTGTTATTTGAGCAGACCCACCTCCCTAAAATACTTCAGGGCCCCGGGATGGAGGGGTGCAGTAAGACCCTCCAGCATACTCTTCTTTGTAAGTACTGAGTATGCCGGGTGCAGTTTTTTAAAGGCTTCAAAATTGTCAAACACCTCCTTGACAATGGCATAAACCACCTTGTCAGGCGTCTTGGCAGAGGTTACAAATGTGGCTTTCACACCGAATGTGGGCACATCTTTCTTATTGGTGGCAGAAGGATAAAACTTTATGGGAATGTAGGCCCTGGCGTAATAAGGATATTTGGCCAAGAGTCTGTCAAGGCCAGTGATGGGCACAAAGTGGACTTTCCTCTTGCCAGCGGTAGCCTCCTTAATAGCACCACTGGGATGACCCACTGTATAGAAAAAGGCGTCGATCCTGCCGTCTTGAAGGAGTCCGGGTGCCTCTGGTGCCTTGACGCCCTCTGCAATAATGTCCTTTCTGTAATCAAGGCCTGCATTGCTCAGGGCGTCGATGGAGTTTTGACGCTGGCCAGATCCGGGATTCCCTATATTGACCCGCTTGCCGCGAAGATCCTGAATGGTTTTGATACCCGCATCATCTGCAGCCACAAGGGTGACCGATTCGGGATGGATACTGAATAGCGCCCTCAGGTCCTTTTGGGGGCCTTTGTTTTTCCATTCAGCAAGTCCATGCCAGGCCTGATACTGGCGGTCTGACTGGCAAATGCCAAAGTCCAGGTCTCCAGACAATACCGCGTTGATATTAAACACCGACCCCCCAGTGGACTCCACTGTTGCACGGATATGGTAAATGGACCGCTTTTTGTTGACCATCTTAGCAATGGCACCACCTGTGGGATAGTAAACCCCTGTAATGCCGCCGGTCCCTATGGTAATAAAGGTGGTCCGGGCCTGGACGATCCCTTGGCCTCCAAGCCCCACAAAAGCCAATCCAAACAACAAGACCATAGTAATGACAAACAGTCTCCTCATAAGTTCCTCCTTTCTCTCTCATTTAAGTTTTTTTACCATTAGGGTGTCATCACCTCTCCCAAAAACCTCATGTCTATTGCTTCTCTTTCACCACCCTCTTAGATATTGTCTCTGTTGACGATCGAAAAATACGGGTCAAATACCCCTAGCACTTACCATATGAAGCTCAGCTGCTTATACCTAACCTCCTCGGACCGGGTCAACCCTTTTCTCACAGCGCTCTATGCGAACAAATTGACGCCCTATGTGGTATAAAGGCATCGCCAAACCAAGCATTATCTGCTAGGGAACAAAAAAGCCTCCCAATACAACAAAAGGGAGGCTTTTTTTACCTGGGTAAATAGATACAATGGCCTTAATAGGAACCCTACCAGTGTCCTTCCGCGCCCGGCTCCTCTGCCTCTTTGAGGTTGCCTTCAAGATAGGCCTTGACACCGCTACTCACAGTCCCTTGTGCCCCGTTCACCACAGCAATTCCCGCAGCCTTAAGGGCCTTAAAGGCATTTGGGCCGCAGTGGCCTGTGAGCAGCACCTGTGCCCCTTTCTTACTGACAGCGCTTGCAGCCTGTATGCCTGCGCCTTTTAATGAGTTTGCATTTTCCCTGTTGTCTATCACCTCGATATCCATACTATCCGAGTCCACAACCAGGATATATGGGGCCCTTCCAAACCTCGGGTCCACTTCTGAGGTAATATCCTGGCCTGTAGAAGTGACTGCTATTTTCATTGGGACCCTCCTGTCATCTGTTTCCTTTTTGGTTCTCCGGCCTTTTCCTCGTATTGCTCCAAGGCCTTTTGCAGGGTCTTCACGGCAAGCCGGGCGCAGTGGATCTTCTTATCCGGCAACTTTTCAAGCTCTTTATAAAGTGCATCCAAATCAATCTCTTTGGCCTCCTTCAGGCTCTTCCCTTTAGCCAGGGCTGCAATCGCGCACCCTGAGGCAACGGCGCCAGGGCACCCAAGCACCTGAATCTTTGCATCTTGAATCTTATCCCGGTCCACCTTCAAGTAGATCTTCATGGTATCCCCACAGGGCCCGGTTAGGTCAGTCACCTGATCAGCCCCTTTAATTTCGCCAATACTCTCGCGGGACTTGAAATATTCAATGGCCTTGTCCGAATAACCGGATTTGGAAAGCATTTCATAAATCTCATCTACCATATCAGCTAACGCCCCCTTTCATTGCTCACTAGCATCCCCGGACTTCTAATGTCGCATACCGCCCCCACATACCTGGTCCTCGCCCATCAACGGGAGACGCCCAGCGATAAGGTCCTCAATAACAGGCCGGATCTCCGGTCTTTCCGCGTCATAATAGACCTTGATTCCCACCTATTGAAAGCCCATCAAGGGCCTCATACCCATGCCGGCCACAACCAAGGCATCTACTCCATGTTGTGCCAGCAAATTCACCGGAACCATGCACCCCCCTTGCACATGGTCTTGGTTGGGAATAGTTGTCACATCTTTGATCTGTCCATCCTCCACATCCACAAGAGTAAAATAGTCACAATGGCCAAAATGACCCGATCTTTTTGCATCCAAGCCACCCGGGGCCATTGATGGAATAGCGATTCTCCCATTTTTCATGTTTGTTATCCTCCATTATCTCTCCGAGGTATCCTTTCACTCCAAAAGCCGCTTTTGGAGTGATCACAGCAGTCATCTTTTGTATAAAAATTGACTATAAGGGTTATAAAAGACATTGCAACCCTTTGACCCAAATAAAGGAAAAAGCCTCCCCCACCATAAAACGTGAAAGGGAGGCCCTTTTAGCTCAAAATATTGATCTTGCCAATCCCGCAGCTTATACCTCCAGCCACGAGTCAGAATAAAGGGTATGACCCAGCAAAACCCTGGCTGTCTTCACATAGTCCTGCAGTTCCTTAGAAAGGGAATCCATATCAACCTCTTCCCCATCCATCACCTTGTGGATGACCTCCACAATGTCCGGCCTCTCACCCCTTGCGATGGCATGAAGCTTCTCATCATAGGCATCAGCTATGCAGGAATACATCCCCTTTCGCTCCAGCATCACCATGTAGGTCTGATTAAGTATTGGTCTGAGATGATCAGGCGATCCGTTAGAACAATTTGATAATCCGCAGGTGGATTTCACTCCCGGGGCAATATCCTGAAGCATCTCCTGAAATGCCAAGAGGCTCATCAGCTGGGGTTGCTGGATATTTACCGGAGTCACCACTCCATCCACGAATATGTCCTCATTTGCAACCCCCGCCTCATTCGCCGCATAGATCAGTTCAACAGCGAGGGCTGCACGTTCGTTTTCATCTCTGGGAAGGCCTTCAGGTCCCCACATGAGGGCTATAAACTGGGCATTGTATTTCACCGCTAAGGGGATCATCTTTTCGTAACGCTCAGGCCTACACATGATCGAGTTTATGATTGCCCTTCCCTTGTGTACAGCCAGGCCCGCCTCCATGGCCTCTATGTTGGATGTGTCCAGGCAAAGCGGGGGACTGTCGCCTATCTCATCCTGAATGGTCTTAACCACCCATTCCATAAGTTCGGGGCCGCCCTTCCTTGCAGGCCCAAGGTTTATGTCTATCCAGTCCATGCCTTTTTCTTTTTGCCGCTTGGCCTCCTCCACTATTGGACCAGGATCCTTCTCCTTAAATGCCTTCCCTATCTTTCTATTTATAACATTGAGGTTCTCTCCAATCAGTAGCATCAGTCCACTCCCTTTGCTAAGTTTTTAAGTTCCAGTTTCAGGTTGGCATTAGCCTACCATCTCCCTTAGAAACTTGGGAATCAAAGAGGCGTCTCTGGGACCCACAATCACTTCCCAGTCTGGTAACTCCTCTTCCATGTCGCCCACAATTGCAGCAGCATAACCCGGTATTATCACCTTCCTATGAGCAATCTTGTCAGCAATGCCACATTTCTTAACGAACATCCCCACAGCATCACCAACGAACTTACCAGCCGCCCAGGCAGTCATTACTGATAGGCCTTCAGTATCCATAATCAGTAGCCAGCTAGGCACCCTACTGCCCTCAATCTCACCGCTCACAATAAAGTAGGTAAGAGAGAAATTAGTTGTGACCAAGACTGGAGAATTCTCGTCAGGTGTCCCAATCTCGTATATGCCCTCTGTAACTGTCATGGGCCTTTGTGGGTCTGTAAAGATATTCAACCGTTCCACTAGCAATGGGAACAGGCTCTCACCCTTGAAATCAGACATAATTGCTATTGCACCATACTTGGCTATGAGCATGGAGGTTATCATGGTCTCCACATCCAGATTACTTGCCATCTCACAAGGAAAGGTTATGGTTGGGAAACCCAGCGACCGATTACCCTCCTTCAAAGGAGCCCTTCTAATGGCCACCTGATCCTCAAACACCTTCTTGAGTTCCCTAGAGCCTGAGTCAAGCACCAAGTCCTTCAACCCCATGCCCGTGAGTTTATCACTAAGTGCAATCAGGTCATCCATATCCTTTCCCTTCACAGCCAGTGGAAGTCCTGTAGACTTAGCCAGATTTCCCATATCCTCCACATTCTCGCCAGTGGCTGCATAAAGCAAAGGCCTCTTAAAGGCTGTAGCCTCTGCAGCTTCTTTGAGCAGGTCCACATTTCCACTCATCAGTACGAGCCCAAACTCACTTTCTTCGGCAATCTTCTTTGCGGCTCCAGCAAACGCGGCCTTATCACCATTGACATCTTTCAGTGCCACCAGTTCAGGTGTCAGATTAAGCCCAACACGCTCGAATTGGTATGCATTCCAAATCTTGAGTTTTGTCTCTAGGTCTTCAGTGGAAATGTCCGATGGAACAAGTACACCTAGTGCGGTGGGGTTGTAAAAGGTCTTTTCGTGTCTGAACAGAACCAGCTCTCCACCCACCTTAAAGGCTCTCGGTCCTGCCCCGATAGCAACGGGTCGTATTGGAGGGGCAGAGGCTTCAGCGAGCTTTTCTCTTGCCTCATCAGAAACATAGGGGCAAGCATCCAGCTCTGCCTTGCCTGAAGCAAGGTTCATGGCAAAGGCAAGGCAGGTGGGAACCCCACACTCACCACAGTTTGTCTTGGGCAGCATCTTAAAAATCTGAATTCCTGTTAGTCCCATATCGCACTCCTCATGTCTGTCGTTACCAAATAAAATATTGTTCAAAAAGGAAACCGGAGAGCCAGATCAGGCATTTTCCAGTTACCCAACAATAGGTTCCATTTTAAGTGCAGGATGATCCTTTTCCTTAAGGAACGGCAAGATCTCTTCCTCAGTGATCCCTACCGTCTCGTCTGCGATCCTGGCAATCAGATCTGGAACGCCCAACTCCTCACCCCGCTTAATCAACCTCTCCCGGATCTCCTCCTTCAAGGCCTTGGGCATCCATACCATCCGAAGCAGACCACCGTCGCCTATAATGAACTTCCGCTGGGTTATATTAAATTTGGAGTGGCCCACAAACCCAGGAGTGGACTGTCCTCCACCAATCATCCCAGCAAGAGTACTAAATTTCATTCCACAAGGCGTTTGCCCGTAATAGTCTCTGTGAACAGTCATAACGCCATTGCACCCAGGTAGTACAACACAGATACATTCACAGCAACCGCAGGTCGTCATGGGATCGTGGACCACGCTGTAGAAATTGTAATGGTCTATGGCCTGACGGGAGGCCTTATAAACGAATTCATTAACACCTTTCCACTGGCCCAGTTTTGGGTCAATGACTTCACCTTTAGGCACCGGCTGGTTTGGCCCCGTAGGATTGATTTCATAGGAGGCCTTGCAGTCCATCCAGTTATAGGCACCACAAAGCCCTGTTCTCTCAGGGCTTACCACGCACACGTGTGTTGGTGCGAAGGATTGACAAAGAGTACATGAGTAAAAAATTTCGGTTGTCTCATCGGTCATCTTCTCAACGCGCTCATCGCGCATCCTGTATTCTTCCCTAGCCCGCTTAGTGAGTTCATCCACATCTTCCTTCTTCGTATAAAGGGTTACCTGGACTTTATCCAAAATATTGGAAAAGTCTTGGTGAAACTTGGCATGTAAAATCACACCGATATCCTTCAATGTAAAGCCCTTTTCAATTGCGGACCTACTAACCCTTATCCATGAGATGTCCCTCTGCCCTATATGCATTATTCCCTGCGCATAGTTAATCAGATGATGAATTTGCCTCTCAAGAATGGGCTCAAAATCCGCCTGCATTTTCCTGCCAGCCACCTGGACATAAATGCCAAGGGGGAGCTTGTCGCCTCCTTTGACATCTTTTATATCCGGCCCAATTACTTCAACCTTGCCATCCTCGATTTCATTCATTTCAGCCATCTTGCAAAGCTCGGTACACTGTGTCTTGCCTCCGCCCATCTCCAGATACAGGTCGTCTTTCCGCACCCTCTCACCTTCGAAGGCAGGACCATATGCCAATGGAATATCCACCTTGGCAACCGTGACCTTGAGACCACGTATTTCAATGGACTTGGAAACGATCTGATCATGAGGGGCATTTGCAACGACATGCTCATAGGTGCATACTCCAGTGGGCAGGATCTCTGGGATATCCGTATCGGCTATTGTAGGAAATCCCCAGTTGACAGCCCCTGCAGCATTAGCAGCCCACTCGGCATTCACGTCTCCCAATGCGTTAACGAATGCAAATATACGATTCTTTTGATAGGCCAATTGTTTTTTATAATCTCCAGGCTCAATGCCACCGAATGACATTCCCGCCCTATTAGCAAAACCAAGGGCAAAGACCGCGGCAGAGATATCCGGACCAAAAGGCACCAAACGGGTGTTCCAGCCGATCTGCACTCCTGCCTCTATTAGCTGTTCGGCAAATGTTGTGCCGTTTTGGTTGGCAGCCATAAACACATAAATTGTCTTTACCTGATATTCCTCTGCGATCTTCTTAGCGGTCTCCGGATCAGGAGCTGCACCCACTATGGCCGCAAATCCTGGTGCAGTGCCATCTACAAACTCCACGCCACGCTTCCTCATGATGGTATCGTCGGCTGCACCAAGCCAGATCTTACCATTCTCAATATCGGGTTCCTCAACGCAGGGTTGGTAGAAATCAGGATCTTCCACATACCTAATCGCCTCCACTATCTCCTCAGCAAAAAGCGCGGCCATACCCGCATCGAGTAAAGGCCCCAGGTAAGGCACATGGCAGTCCTTCTTGATATGAGGGGGTAACAGTTTTCGTGCCAGTTCAAGCGGCTTCCTGGCCGAATCCAGATCTGTCACCTTCATGCCTGTCAGCGAATAAATAATGGGTAAGTAATAGGCTGTGTTGGGAAATTCCAATTTTTGGCTTCCACCATAGGTCTCTAAGGCCCTTTTGTACTTTCCTTCTGCCTTTGCTACTATATTATAGGCTCCCTGAATTGCTGCAAACGCTACTAACTTTGACATAAAATCCTTCCTCCCTTCTTAAGAGGTCTGAGTTCGATCTATAACGACCAAACCTGCTTTTCTAAGCCCTTCTGTGAATATGATCCAGATAAGCGATAAATTTTTCCAATTGGCTGAGCCCTTCTGCAGGAGCTTCTGGTTCCTTCTTGGCAGGCTTCTTCTCTGCCTTTTTAAGGGCCTGTGCCCTCTTCTTTCGAAGTTCCTCCAAATCTGCTTTCTCCTTTGCCTCAGCCTCTGCTTTAGCCTTGGCTTCGGCTTCTGCCTTGGCCTTAGCCTCTTCTTCTGCCTTCTTCTTAGCCTCCTCTTCTGCTCTTGCCTTTGCCTCGGCCTCTGCCTTGGCCTTGGCTTCGGCTTCTGCCTTAGCCCTTGCTTCAGCCTCTGCTTTAGCCTTGGCCTCTTCCTCTGCCTTCTTCTTCAAATCCTCTTCTACCTTGGCCTCAGGCTCTGCCTTTACCTCCTCTTTCTTTTCCTCTTTAGGCTTTAGCTCCACCACTTTTTCCTTAGGCTTGGCCTCTGGCTTAGCCTTTTTCTCCTTTGGAGGCTCTTTTGGCTTTGCTTCGGCTGGCTTCTCCTTTTTCGCGGGCTTTTTCACTTCTTTCTTGGCAGGGACTTCCTCAGCTCCAAAATCCAGATTTGGCTCTGGGGCTATGGCCAGTAGATCGGCCTCTTCGTATGCAAGTGACTTGGAAATCCCTTCAATGTCTGTGGCCATACCACCATTCATCATTAAATCAATAAAGGATCGGATGATACGCACGCTTTCAGGATGCCTCAAGATCACCACATCGCCACCGGCCATCAGGTAACACACAGCGGCCACAATCTCCATAAGGATAGCCCTCTTTTCAGGATCTCCCATGGTAGGGGCCTCTTCTATACCTTCACCCGCCTCCTTACATTTCCAAATCTCATTGGCGATGTTACAAATAATAGGTACCTGGAGCTTGTCATCCTCCTGTGTCAAGGCCGCCATCCGAATCCGCTCCATAACCGAATAGCTGTATTCCAGCCCGTAGCCCAGACCTCCAATAGTAGGATCAATTAGGATGTTTTTTAGGGATACCCCCAGGTTCTCAAGCAGAATATTGAGCTGTTTAGCAAGGTTCACATCAATAGGTGTAGAGGCCACAATCGTGTGGTGATAGGCCAGCGCTGTAGCACCTACACCCTTGTAGCAGCCTTCCTCCACGGGAGACAAGGCCACATTTTTGCCTTCGCAGACCTCACAAACCTTTCTAAGAACCTCTTCATCCTTCTGATTGTTGGCCGTACCCCATACTACGAGGGGCACATTGATCGCATCAGCAACCTTTTTAACTACCTCTGCGGCCTCATCAGGGCTCCTATCCATACCATTAGGATCCGTGCTCTTCATCTGAATAACTATGATGTCCGCACCGTATTCCTCAACACACTTCTTTGCCCATGCCTCGGGCGATGACACCACATCTTTAAATGGCTCCAGTGCTGAAGCTGGCCATTCTTCCGAAGGATCGTAGTCCCAAATTTCCATTGCGATCTTGGGAGGATTCGGCATTTCTCCTTCGAACAGATGAAATGGGTAGGCCGTCTGCCCACCAAGAGTGATGGCCCCTTCGCCCGCACCAATAACCACCTCTCCTATGCTTCCAGAATAGGTTTGTTTGGGAATCTCAAAAGCCAATTTTATCCCTCCTTCTAGTATTTACTTCAGGTACAAAAGATTCCTTCCCTGTAATACAAACGCCGGCTTTAACCTATCAGCCTTGAAAGTTATTAGCCTGCAAAGACCTTTAGGTCCAAGTTGTGAAAAATATAACAAACCACGACAAAAAAATTACCTCTATAGAGGTAACCGGAGCACTAAAATAGACGATGAATCAATCCTTGTCAAGCAATTTCTACAATAATTTGGACAGGTTTAGCTAGAAAAAAAGTCCAATATATTGTGTGATCTTCTTTCTTTATACTACATATTGAATAGTTGAACCTATCTAGCCTTGCACCTAAGAGTCCATTAGTCGATCGAAAATTTCATAGGCCGTTGTTAAGGCCTTATTGTCAGCCGGCAGTTGGATCGTAGGACGACCCTCAAGATCAAACTCTCTGATCTCTGGGTCCTCTGGAACAACCCCAAGAATATCCAGGCCAAATGCCTCGGCTGCCTCGTTAATACCTTCACTCTGACCATCTTTGGCAAGATTAACAAGAACAAATTTTTCCTTAATATTTAATTTCAATTCCACGGCCAGGTTCAATATTCGCGAGGCGGCCTGAAGACCGCGCCTTGTGGCGTCAGATACCACCACCAAGGCATCAATATTATTCGTAGTAAGCCTACTTAAATGCTCCATACCCGCCTCATTATCCATGACAATATAGTTATAGTTTCCCACAAGCCTATCCAGGTATCGGGTAAGCAGAGCATTGGCCGCACAATAACATCCTGCACCTTCTGGTCGGCCCATTACGAGCAAATCATATCCATCAGCCTCCACTATTGCCTCCTGGACCTTCATCTCCATAAACACATCTTTTGTCATTCCACTGCCCACACCCTTTTTCATCTGTTCCCTAGCCTCTCCCAAGGTCTCATGAACCTCCAGTCCAAGAACTTCATTAAGATTTGCATTGGCATCTGCATCCACAGCGAGCACCGGGGTTTTTCCCTTTTCAATTAAATAACGAATCAGCAGTCCGGCCAATGTAGTCTTCCCTGTCCCCCCTTTACCCGCAAATGCAACTGAATACATGGTCAAATCCTCCGTTGCGGTTTTTTCCGATTTTGGTTGAAATTCCTTAGTAAGTTTAATAGTATTCGCACATATTTCCAGCTATGTTCCTTCTTATTTAAACATTATGCCAAAAAAAAAAGACATATGGAAGCATGTCATCCAAATAATCCGCACAAACTATGACCCTGCCCACGTGGACCCGTGGTTCTTTCACACCCAGTTAAAGGCACTTGACCAAAACCAGGCCGTTATTCACGTTCCTAATAGATTTGTAGCCATCTGGCTGAAGGAGCGATTCCTTGAGGCTATTCAAAGTGCAATCTATAAAATATGTGGTTACCGACCTGATATATGTTTTACATATGGCTCCAACAGCATAAGTCCCAAAATTCCTCTACCTAGCTCCTTACCACCGGTTTTTCAATCGGCATTCAATCAAAAGTATACCTTTGAGACTTTTATTCCAGATAATAAAAATAGATTTGCATATGCTTCTGCCCTCACCTTTGCTGAATCCTGTGGCCAGCAGTTCAACCCACTCTTTATCTTTGGCCCATTAACAGTGGGTAAAACACACTTGCTCCACGCGGTGGGCAATCGCATAAGCCAAAACAACCCCTCACTAAAGGTGGGATATATTTCTTCTAAAAAATTTATATCCCACCTTTCCTCTGCCGCAAAAAGTCAGGATCAGATTGAAAGACTTAGAAGTCAATTTATTTCTTTGGATCTATTTATCTTAGATGACATTCAGCACCTTACTGATTACCCAATAGTCCAAACGGAACTACTATCCATATGCGATCATTTTCTCGCACACAAAAAGCCCTTGCTTTTTGCCGCAAACCGATCGCCCGCGTCTATGGACAACTTAAATCGGAATCTTGCCTCCCGTTTGGGTGCAGGCATTTTGGCCGAAATACCGGCACTTGACCATCAAACCAAGTTAATGATTTTAGAAAGAAGGGCAGCCGATCAGGTTGGACCACTGGCCGATGATGTGCTTTTCTATCTTACAACCCTTACCGATGATCTCAGCACCCTTTTGAATATATTGGATTGTGTGTCTCAGCTCAATCGTGAAAATAGACAACCTATTGAATTAACAGATATAAAAAGAGTTACTAAACACCTTACTTCAGATACCTTGACTATCGCTCAAATCCAAGGAGTGGTGGCAGAACACTTTGGCGTATCTCCTTCTGAGTTGGCTTCTGATAAGCGTGAGAAGCGGATTTGTTACCCAAGACACGTGGCCATTTATCTCTGTAAGGAGTTATTGGGGCTATCTTTGAAAGAAATAGCAAAGGGATTTGGAAAGAAAAACCATTCTAGTATGCTTTACGCTATTCGGAGTATTGAAAATAAAATAAGAAATGATCGAAATCTCCAAGAACATATCAAGCGCCTTAGAGATGCATTAATATAATGTAACTTCTTAAGAATTCTGATATAATAAAGTATTAGAAGAATTTAGGGCCATATCAGCCCATTTAAAAAAATGTAGAAAGGATGCATAGGAAAATACCTTTGATTTTTAATAGGTTAATTGTATTATCGACATTTCTAGGCCCTTTACTATGATTATATCCTTATTATAAATATAAACAACAATAATAAGTATGAACTTGAAAAAGGAGAGCCGTAATGAAATGCCATATTGACCGTACCTTATTTCTAAAGTCCCTGGGAAGAGTTCAAGGTATTATTGAAAAGAGAAGTAATATGCCAATCTTGTCCATGATCCTGTTAGAGGCCAATGGATCTTCTTTGCAAGTTTCTGCAACAGACCTCGAAATCGCCTTTCGTCAGAGTCTTGAGGCTCAAATTGACCAAGAAGGAGCAGTGGCAGCACCCGGAAGAAAACTGTTTGAGATCCTGAGGGAAAGTACAGGCTCAACCATCCAAATCTTCCAGAAGGAAAATAACTGGATCTATTTGTCTGACGGAACCGCAGAGTTCAATCTAGCAGGACTGCCAGCAGAGGAATTCCCAGGCATGGTAGAACCAGAGGAGGTCAGCTTTTTTGAGGTGGATGCAAGCCTGATTAGTGAAATGATTACAAAGACCATTTATGCAGTAACGATGGAAGAAGCCGGCTTCAAGTTGTCAGGTATTTATACAGAAAAAATAGCAGAAGCGGGCAAAGAAATGCTTCGGATGGTAGGGACAGATGGACACAGGCTTTCCTTGGTGGACAAGGAGATACCCGGTCTTCAAAACCTCCAACTCCCTGGTGGAGTAGTGATACCGAAAAAAGGAATGACCGAGATCAATCGCCTTGCCTCTGAGGGTGGAACTATACACATAGGCTTCAAGCAAAGTAACTGTATTGCAAAAAAGGACACCGCAATCATTATGATCCGATTATTGGAGACCAAATTTCCAGATTACCATGCTGTGATCCCCAAAAGGCCCAGGTGTAAGATAACTGTAAATCGGGCCCTATTGCTCCAGGCCATGAAAAAGATGCTCATCTTAAGCAATGAGAGATACAAGGCAGTAAAGATAACCCTTGGGGAAAATGTGATGGATCTACATTCCACTAATCCTGACTTAGGTGAGGCTGAAGAAAAGATTTCAGTTGACTACCAGGAAGAACCCCTGGAGTTGGCTTTCAATGCCAGATACTTTATAGACGTGCTCCAAAATATGGAAAGTGAAGAAATTGAGCTATCATTTGTAGATGATTCCAAACCATGTGTTATTCGAGGAGATTTGGACCAAGGGTTTATGGGACTGATTATGCCCATGAGGATATAAGATGAAACAAGGTATGTTGGACTATGGTGCATCGGCCATAAAGGTATTGGAGGGCCTTGAGGCGGTCAGGAAGCGGCCGGCCATGTATATTGGAAATACTGCTGCCGAAGGTCTCCACCATCTTGTCTTTGAGGTGGTGGACAATAGCATTGACGAGGCCTTGGCAGGATACTGTGACTCTATTGATGTCCATATCTTTCAGGACGAAAGTGTAATGGTATTAGATAATGGCCGGGGTATCCCTGTTGATATTCATGAGACGGAAAAGGTCCCTGCCCTGGAGCTCGTCATGACACGGCTCCACGCTGGGGGAAAGTTCGATAACAAGACCTACTCTGTGTCAGGCGGATTGCATGGCGTAGGTGTCTCTGTGGTCAATGCCTTATCAGAGTTTTTGGAGGTAGAAGTATATAGGGATGGAAAGATTTACACCCAGCGGTTTGAACATGGCCAAAAAAGGACAGAGCTGACCATAAAAGGAAAAACCAGTAGGCGTGGTACTAGGGTGCACTTCAGGCCCGATCCAGGTATTTTTCCTGAAATTCATTTTGATTTTGAGTTATTGGCCAGCAGGATGAGGGAGCTGTCCTTTTTAACAAAGGGCGTGAGGATAAGAATCTCTGATGAACGCACTGGTCGCAAGAAAGAATTTATGTATGAGGGTGGAATTCGATCCTTTGTGGAGTATCTAAACCGAAACAGGGAAGTAATCCACCCTGAACCCATCTATATCTCTGGTACAAAGAATAAGGTTATCGTTGAAATTGCCTTCCAATACAATAATTCTTACAAGGAAAATATTTTCACATTTGCCAATAATATCAATACAAAAGAGGGAGGAAGCCACCTGATAGGATTCAAATCTGCATTGACCAGAAGTATTAATCAATATCTGCAAAATTCTCCTCAGGCCAAGAATTTCAAGGGAAAATTGACCGGAGATGACGTAAGAGAGGGGCTGACTGCAGTAATCAGCGTAAAACTCCCAGATCCCCAGTTTGAAGGCCAGACAAAGACCAAGCTTGGTAACAGTGAAGTCAAGGGATATGTGGAGAATCTGGTCAATGAGGGTCTTACTGTATTTTTCGAAGAAAACCCCGGTGTCGTAAGGGCAATATTGGCAAAGGTCATTGACGCGGCTAGGGCCAGAGAGGCAGCAAGAAAGGCCAAAGAGCTTGCAAGGCGTAAAGGTGTGTTATCAGATCATTCTCTGCCCGGAAAATTGGCCGACTGCCAAGAAAGGGATCCTGCACGCAGTGAGATATTCATTGTGGAGGGAGATTCAGCAGGGGGCTCGGCAAAGCAGGGCAGAGATAGGAGGTTTCAAGCCATCCTTCCCCTTAAGGGAAAAATCCTGAATGTGGAAAAGGCCCGCTTTGATAAGATGCTGTCCAGTGAAGAAATCCGCACCATGATAGCGGCATTGGGTACGGGAATTGGAGACAAGGACTACAATATAGAGTCCCTGCGCTATCACAAGGTCATCATAATGACCGATGCGGATGTGGACGGGTCCCATATACGAACACTTCTTTTGACCTTTTTCTTCCGCCAAATGCGAGAGCTTATTGAGAAGGGGTTTCTATATGTGGCCCAACCACCCCTCTACAGAATAGTGGAGGGCAAAAAGGAACGATTTCTAAAAGATGAAGAGGAGTTTCATGAATTCGTGTTACAACGTGTCTCAGCAAATGGCTGGATTCGTCTACATGATGGCAGAGAGATCTCTGGTAGGAGGTTGGTGGGCCTTTTGGCCGGCCTAATCAAGTTTTATGACAACGTAGAGAGGCTTACCCGCAAAGGTTATGCCAGGCGTTTTATTCAAGAGATTGCTGAGAGTGGTATGGATGAACGCAGAAAGTTTAAGGATAAGAATTTTATGGAGGGTTTTTTACTAAGACTTCAGGAAAAGGGATTTGAGATTACAGATGTACGTGTGAGGGAAGAAGATGGCTATTATGAGTTCTTTGTCTCAGATGGGCCTGAAGTAGGTCATGGTTTTGTGGTGGATTGGGATCTTATATCATCTCCGGAATTGAGGCATATTATTAGCGTTTCTCCGAGTTATAGGGAATTGATACAGAATCCATTTGTAGTAGGCTTTGATGGGGAGACACAACGCGTGCAAGATCCTGAGGAGTTGGTACGTCTCCTGCTGGACAAGGGTAAAAAGGGTTTGACGATTCAGAGATACAAGGGGCTGGGAGAAATGAATCCCGAACAGTTATGGGCCACAACCATGGATCCAGACCGGAGAAATCTGCTACGTGTGCGTATAGAGGACGTAGTAGAGGCTGATGAAATCTTTACTATTCTGATGGGCGACAAGGTGGAACCGAGAAGGGCCTTTATCCAAAATAACGCATTGGAGGTCACAGAGTTAGACATTTAGGTCCAGTGCTTTCATCTCCCATCTTCCCACCCCGTAATGGTCCAAGGTGGCAGGCCCAGAGGATCCCAACAGGGCTACTAAAGGTTAACTGATCACAGGGATGATCCCCATATTTAGTGATAACAAGTGGAGATGCCAATGGAATCCAAGGCAGTTATGCGGTCAGTGAACATTGAAGACGAAATGAAGCGCTCCTACCTGGAGTACTCCATGAGTGTGATCGTGGGTAGGGCCTTGCCCGATGTACGAGACGGTCTTAAGCCGGTTCATCGTCGGGTGCTCTACGGCATGTATGAGCTGAAAAACACCTATAATCGGCCCTTTAAGAAATCGGCTCGTGTTGTGGGTGATGTTATCGGAAAGTATCACCCCCATGGGGATGCAGCTGTGTATGATACGATCGTGAGGATGGCCCAGGACTTTACCATGAGGTATCCCTTGGTGGACGGACAGGGCAACTTCGGTTCAGTGGACGGAGACCCGCCGGCTGCCATGCGGTATACGGAAGTTCGCATGACAAAATTGGCCCAAGACTTCCTCAGGGATATTGAAAAGGATACTGTAGACTTTATCCCCAATTACGACGGCTCCTTGAATGAGCCCATTGTGCTGCCCACACCCATTCCTAATTTACTCTTAAACGGCTCAGCAGGCATTGCCGTGGGAATGGCTACCAATATCCCTCCCCATAATCTGATTGAGGTATGCGAGGCCATAAAAAGGCTGATTGATAACCCTGAGATCACCGTGGACGAACTCATGGCCTTTATACGGGGACCTGACTTCCCCACAGCCGGCTTTATCTTAGGACGAAAGGGGATCCGTGAGGCCTATGAGACAGGAAGAGGCGTGATCAAGATAAGGGCCCGGGCATATGTGGAGAAGGTAGGTTCCAATAGGGACAGGATCATTGTCTCGGAAATCCCCTACCAGGTCAATAAGGCCAAGTTATTGGAGAAGATCGGTGAGCTGGTGAGGGGCAAAAGGATCGAAGGCATATCAGATATCAGGGACGAATCAGATAGAGAAGGTATGCGGATTGTTATCGAGGTGAAAAGGGACAGCAATCCAATGGTCATCCTAAACAGGCTGTACAAATTCACTCAGATGGAGGTGTCCCTAGGCATTATTCTGCTTGCTATTGCCAATGGAAGACCGGTCATCCTGACCCTTAAACAGATCCTGGAGCATTTTATCTCCCACCGCAAAGAGGTAATCACTCGGAGAACCAGGTATGACTTGAAAAAGGCCGAAGATAGGGCACACATCTTGGAGGGGCTGAAAAAGGCCCTTGATTTCCTGGATGAGATCATTGAGTTGATTCGTTCCTCATCAGATCCCAAAGAGGCAAAACAGAGGCTGGTGGATGAGTTTGACCTTTCGGAAATCCAGGCACAGGCGATTCTGGACATGAGGCTCCATAGGCTAACAGGCCTGGAGCGGAAAAAGATCAATTCAGAATATGAGGATGTAATAAAGAATATCGAAAGGTTCAGAACGATTCTGGCCAATCCTTCCATGGTTATGCAGATTATCAAGGAGGAGATAACACAGGTACAATCCGAACACGGCGATGACAGGAGGACAGAGATCCTGGATGAGGAAGGCGAGATAGACCTGGAAGACTTGATCGCTGAAGAGGATATGGCAGTCACCATTAGCCATCGGGGATATATAAAGCGCAATCCCATTACCTTGTACAGGGCCCAACGAAGGGGAGGAAGGGGTCTTATGGGGGTCAAGATAAAGGAGGAGGATTTCGTGGAAAACCTCTTTGTGGCCTCTTCCCATGACTATCTCCTTTTCTTTACCACGGAAGGGCGGGTGTACTGGAAAAAGGTTCATGAGATACCCGAGGCCGGTAGGGCCGCCCGAGGAAAGGCCATTGTGAATCTCCTGAGCCTGAAAAAGGGCGAACGGGTGGCCACCACCCTTTCGGTGAGGGATTTTGGAGAGGCCAAGTACCTGGTAATGGCTACCAAAAGGGGCCTGGTGAAAAAGACAGAGCTGGTTCACTTCAGCAGGCCTCGCGCCATAGGTATTGCCGCAATTAAGGTAAATGAGGGCGATGAGCTAATTGATGTGCAGACCAGCGAAGGGAACCAGGACATTTTGCTGAATACCCGTCACGGCAAATGTATCCGGTTTCATGAGACCGATCTCCGAAGTATGGGTCGGGTAGCTGCAGGCAATATCGGGATTCGGCTTGAAGATGGAGATGAGGTAGTGGGCATGGAAATCTTGGGCAATGGCGCTACCCTGCTTACTGTGACAGAACATGGTTATGGAAAGAGGACAAGGACCGAGGAGTTCAGGGTTCAAGCGCGGGGGGGTAAGGGTATCTATCTCATAAAGTGTACACCCAAGAACGGGCCTGTAGTGGGCTCCTGCCAGGTCACGGAAAATGACGAGATCATGATCATAACAGACCAGGGCATGATCATACGGGTCCCGGCCCGAGAGATCTCGGTGATCAGCCGAAACACCCAAGGTGTAAAGTTGATACAACTGGCGGAAGGTGAGCGGGTGGTGGGCTTGGCCAAGGTGGTGGAGGACTGATGTATCGTGTGGCAGTAGTGGGTGGGGGGAGCTGGGGCACGACCCTGGCAAACCTTATTGCCGAAGACGGGCACCCTGTGGACCTCTGGGTGTGGGAGGAGGAGGTCTGCCGCCAAATTAGGCAAGAGCGGGTCAATGGCGTGTTCCTGCCAGGGGTCAAGTTATCTTCCAACTTGAGGGCCGTGACAAATATGGAGGAGGCGCTTCATGAAAAGAGCCTCGTGCTTATGGTGGTCCCAAGCCATGTATTTAGAGAGGTATTGATCAAGATGAAGCCCCACCTACCTCCCCAGGCCCTTGTGCTGAGTGCCACCAAGGGTATTGAAAACGACTCCCTCATGATGATGTCCCAGGTCTGCCAGGACGTGATAGAGGGGTGGGACCAAAAGAGATTTGGATGCCTTGCAGGCCCCAGCTTTGCCAAGGAGGTCTGCCAGCACTTTCCCACAGCCGTGACTATTGCATGTGTGAACCTGAACAGGGCCAAGGAACTGCAGCGATTCTTGTACAGGGAGTTTTTCAGGATTTATGTATCGGATGATGTCATAGGTGTGCAACTGGCAGGCGCCTTAAAGAATGTCATAGCTATAGGTGCAGGGGCATCAGACGGACTTCGTTTTGGGCATAATGCCAGGGCCGCCCTTATTACGAGGGGGTTGGCCGAGATCACCCGTTTGGGCGTTGCCATGGGTGCAAACCCCATGACCTTTGCAGGTCTGGCCGGTATGGGAGATTTGGTCCTGACCTGCACGGGAGATTTGAGCAGAAACAGATCAGTGGGTCTGCAGATAGGCCAGGGCCGATCCCTTGAAGAGATCACAAGGGATATGCAAATGGTGGCTGAGGGCGTGAAAACGGCCCGCTCTGCCCATGAATTGGCCAAACGCTACCAAGTGGAGATGCCCATAACAGAGCAGGTCTATCAGATCCTCTATAAAGGTAAAGACCCCAAGGCAGCGGTGAGGGATCTTATGACAAGGACCCTTAAATCGGAATTGGACCACTAAATAGATCGGCCGTGCAGGTATCTGCTACAAAATGTAAACCGCTCAATCTTACCATCTTGGAGCAAACCCTTGAAGACTCCATGTTTTCTGGCCGTCTCATCTACGAGAAATCCCTTGATTCCACAAACCGACTAGCAAAGTCACTATGTGAGAAGGGCGCGGCCGAAGGCACGGTGGTGGTTGCCGAGCACCAGAGTGCGGGCAGGGGGAGGATGGGAAGGGCCTGGTTGGCCGAGCCTAGTACGAATCTCCTCTTTTCAGTTGTTCTTAGGCCTGGTTTGGGGATGGAAAGGCTGTTTTTGGTCAATGCTGTAGGGGCCTTGGCCATAGCCGACGCAGTGGCGCAGAAGACCTCCTTGCACGTGGGGATCAAGTGGCCAAATGATATCTATGTTGGCCGCGCGAAACTGGCTGGAATATTAAGTGAATTTTCCATGAAATCCCCACGCTTGGAATATGTGATCGTGGGCATAGGCCTTAATGTGCATTGGTCACCACCCCAATTGGACCCACCAGCTGACCATGCCACCAGCATCTTGAAGGAGACAGGAAGACATGTTTGCAGGACAGACCTGTTGAGTTCCCTGCTACTGATAATGGAGCGGTACTATCTCAGGCTCAAACAGGGAGATGCGGCAGGAATCCTGGAGGCTTACAAGAAAAGGTCCATTGTTTTGGGAAAAAGGATCATGGTCTTTTTGGAAGAGCAAGGCCTTGGGTGTATGGCCGTGGATATTGAGGACAATGGCACGCTTCGGGTGATCACGGAAAAGGGCAAAGAGATTCGTTTGCGCTGGGGAGACGTATCCTTGAGGCTTTAGACGGATGAAGAAGAGCAAAGAGGAGGGAGGCAAGGAGCCATGGATGTGCTTGTAACCATTTCACTTGATCATGATATGCTTGCCCCCATAGAGGCACGGCACGTGGTGACCGCCCACAGCGGCCATGGGCCAATGGACCGCGATACCCTGGTCTCCCTTATTGGGGACAAGGAAGGGTTGCTTTGCACCATTACAGACAGGGTGGACGAATCCCTGCTAAAGCGGGCCAACCGATTACGTGTTGTAGCAAATTATGGGGTAGGCTATGACAATATCCACCTGGAGGCCTGCACCAAAAGGGGAATAGCCGTCTCCAACACGCCCGATGTGCTTACCGATGCCACCGCAGACCTCACCTTTGCACTGATCCTTGCTGTGGCAAGGCGGGTGGTGGAAGGCGATAATATGGTACGCCAGAAGGGCTTTCAGGCCTGGACACCGTTTGGGTTTCTGGGGACCGAGGTCTCGGGTAAGACCTTGGGAATCATTGGTCTTGGGAGAATCGGCAAGGCAGTGGCCCGCAGGGCCAAGGGTTTTGGCATGGCTGTGCTTTATTATCAACGCTCTAGGCTCTCCCCGGAGGAGGAAGAGGCCCTGTGTGTTGAGTACGCAGATCTATACGATCTATTGGGGCAGTCCGATTTTGTCTCTCTCCATGTACCACTGACAGACAAGACAAGACACCTTATAGGTCGGCGAGAGCTGGACCACATGAGACCCACAGCCTTTCTGATTAATACCTCAAGGGGCCCGGTAGTGGATGAGGAGGCCCTAGTTGAGGCCTTGGAAAAGGGCACCATTTCGGGGGCTGGGCTGGATGTATACGAAAAGGAGCCGGAGGTGCACCCTGGCTTGCTGGGAAAAGAAAATACAGTACTTCTCCCTCACATGGGCAGCGCAACCATGGAAACAAGGAAAAAGATGGCACAGAGAGCCATCCAGAATCTCCTGTTGGGTCTAGAGGAAAAAAGACCCCCTGATTGCCTGAATTGGGAACAGCTGAAAGGCCAGAAGATCCCTTAATGGCCCCGTGGCCTTGGGGCGATGTTTACTGGCAATTCCAAGTGAATGATCTCGTCAATGGAATAGATGGCCTTGAGTAGACTGATATGGGTCATTGCAAGACCTACCCATTCAGCGAGTAGATACAGGGAATCCAGATCCTCGCCTGAAATCCGCCAGACCTCACTGTGATATAGTCTCAATGCGCCCAATACAGATCCGGAAACCGTAATAGGAATAGATAAGATGGCCTTGATACCCTCCTTAGCGGCCTCCTCCGGGTACTGGATGTTGTCATCGTTGGAGACGTCTTCTACAATAACTGCCTTGCCGTCCAGGTTGGCTGCAATGCTCTTGTCAGCCAGGACAGGTCCTTTGGTCAGATACTTGGGGCTAAGCCCAAAGCTTGCCAGGATCTCCAGCCTTTTGGTTTCCAGATCCAATACAAATATGGCGCAGGCCTTGATATCTAATGCGGCCACCAGCAACTGGCTCAGGTGTGCTGTCATGATCTCCAGGTTATTGGAATGCGCGATGGCCTTTGTGACCGTTTTAAACGTTTCAATAGTGATCTTATGCTCTCCGCTCATGGGTTTCCTCCAAATGATTTTAGCAGTTAAGTGGCAATGCAAATGGTGATATTCTTTAATGTGGACAAAAGCTTGGCATGAATCCCTCGGCCAAACAGCCGGGTCACCTTGACCGGCTGCCGACTCAAGACCACCACCCTGTAGTGACCATTTGTGACCAGATCAGCGATCTCTTCGGCCACGGATTTTTTCCGCTCTTTGAAGACATAATCAACCCGGTCTTCGTCAAAACCATTGTCCAACAAATATTGACGCGCGGATTTGAGGGCCTCTTCCCTCTCTGTCAGCTCCTTAGACAAGGAGGCAATCGGTCCTTTCATTTTGGACAGTTCCGGGCTGGCGCTCATGTCCACACTGGGCAAGGCAGGATAGGCATTAAAAAGCGTGATCTTGGCCTCTTTTACCTGAGAAAAGGTATTGATCACAAAATCGAGGGCCTTTTCCTCTTGGGTGGTGAAGTTATAAGGGACCAATACTTTTGTTGCGGCCATGTGTTTCTCCTTTCAAGCCGTAAAGGTTTTTGATATGAAATAGGTCTAGGCTCACATCATGCCTAAGGGGGCGGTCCTTGACCGGGGCTCATTATGAATGTATTTTTTACCTTTTTGTCAAGAGGAAAAGCACCCTTTCCCCATGCGGGAGCCCCAGACAAAAAGAAAGGAGCTTCGCCGTGTCCACACTTATGCCCAAAGGCGAGAAATTGCGACAGGCCATTAAGTGGATCTCTTCGGAGTTAAAAGAAAATACTGCGCTCTTGCCAGAACAGTTGATTCCCCAGGCATCCGAAAAATTCAACCTCTCTCCAAAAGAGGAGGAATTTTTGGTCTCGTTTTACGGAAAAGGCAAGCTAGAAGAGCCCTGAGAAAAGGGCTGCTGGGCTTAGGGTTCCAAGAGTTCCGGTTTTTTGGCCTTTTTTATGCACGCCATAAGGGCCTTCAGCCATATGTAAAGACAGGCCGGGATAAGCACCATGGCAATGGCAATGGCAACCCAGCTTCCATGCAGCTCCCTGTGGGTGTAGCCTACCCATAAGGTCACGGCAAGGCTGAATAGCACCAACAGGGCGACGGCAGTAATAATACTGGCCGTGGTCCAGCATATGAGGGCCAGGGGGCGGAAGCCATTTTCTGATCTTATGGAGGGCATTGCTTGATCTTTCGACTAAGAAATTCCACCTCTTTTCTTACCTTTGCCTCTTCCCGCAGCTTTCGCTCAATGGTCTCAAAGGCATAAAGTACGGTGGAGTGGCTGCGGTTTACTGCTTTGGAGATCCTCTCTAATGTCTCTTCGGTATGGGTTCTACAAAGATAAATAAATATGTTGCGGGGATAGGTGTGGACCTTTTTCCGAGACTTGGAGATCAATAGCTCTGGGTTGATCCTGTAGTACTTGCAGACCAGATCCCGAATGCCTTTTATGTCTATGCAACTTTGGCTGTTTGTGAGATACCGGAGGACCTCCCTGGCCAAGCCTGTGGATATTTTCTCGTTTAGAAGTTCTGATTTGGCCTTTAGGCAATTAAGGGCGCTTTCCATTTGTCGGATGTCTCGGGTCAGGTGCTCGGCCAGAAGCTCGGCTACCTCCTCTGGTAGGGGTAACTTCATCTCAGAGGCCTTTTGACGCAGGATCTTGATCCTTGTGTCAAAATCAGGGCTTTCAATGGTGGTCACAAGGCCCCCTGTCAGCCGTGAGCACAGGTCCTCTGAAAAGGAAGGGATATCCTTTGGAGGGAGGGAACTGGTGAAGATGATCTTTTTCTTATCATTACACAGGGCATCTAGGGTGTGGCCGAGCTCGGCCTGGGTCTTCTCCTTGCCGCTGAGGAAGTGGACTTCTTCAAGCAAGAGCACATCGCAGGCCTGTCGATATTTTCTCTTGAACTCCTCGATACGCTTGTGCCTGAGGCAGGAGATCATCTCATTGGTAAACTCTTCAGCAGTGATATAGTAGACCCGCTTATCAGGATAACGTTCAAGTATCTTATGGCACATGGCCTGAGACAGATGACTCTTGCCTAGGCCCGTGCCTGCCAGCATAAGGAGTGTGTTGTAGCCCCATGTGGAACCTTGGGCCATTGCTTTGGAGGCTGAATAGGCAAACTCATTGGAGGGCCCCACTACAAACCTCTCAAAGGTGAAGAGCTTGTTCAATGATACGTACCCCTTGGAGGGGCGGTTGGGCATATTGGGTAAGGAGAGTTGTTGGGGGACCTCCGAAGGGGGCAACAAAAGGGAATCAGGAGAAGGTCGTTGCACCTTGAACTCAAGTTTGAGGGAACCCAATCCTGCCTTTTCCAATTTCTCTTGGATCAATTCCTTATAGTTATCCGCCACCCAATTTTTTGAAAAGCGATTGGGGCACCCCAGGACCACCGTCCCATTTCGCCTTTCCACAAAGCTCAGAGGATTTATCCACAGAGAAAAGCTGTTTTTGGGAAGCTCAGATCGGATTTCTTTTTTGATCTCTTCCCAGATCTGTTTCATGAGGGCCTCCTCTGAAGGCTGTTGTGTTTAAGGTTAGATCAAAACGGAATATATGAAAGGAAACAATCGGGTCTTTGCCTTTGCAAGTGAACGAGAGCCTTGTATAGAATAGGCTGGCATCTGTCAAAGCGCTGTGGGGCGGAGAAACAGTTGCGGCTCCCGAGGAAATCGACGAGGCGTAAGCTCTCTCTGTGCAAGCCTTTTTTCCGTCGAGGCCGCTAAACGGCTCTGATGAAACGATAAACGAGGCGGCATAAAACCCCTTGTGATAAGCAACAGTTAACCCCCAAAGCCATGGATGTCAGAAAGTTTTTGAACAGTCACGATCTCTAAAATTCTATTGTTTTCTGCTTTTTTCTAAAAATTTCATTTTTTTGTGGGAATTTTTTGGCCCTCGGCCCAAAGTCATCCTAAGTATTCTTAAAGTATGCATAATCATCTTAAGGAAAATTTCACAAAGACTAATATGGTACCTGGGAAAAGCTTGCAAAAATGGTCTTTTGTCTCAGATCGTGGGATGATTGCTTCAGGGGTGTTCAAATTCGGGAACATACTATTACCTTGTTTTTTTGCAAATATAAATTTTGAACACAAGGGGGCGCTCCTATGAAAAAGCCATTTGCCTATAGGCCGTGTATATGGTAATGGAAGCCATGGGCCATAAGGGTTAACTTAATGTAAGCCCAGTTAACCCCAGTGAACATTGAGGTCTTTTGTTAAAGTGAATTAAAGTAGTATAAAATGAGCAAAATTAAAGTGGCTATCATAGCAGGAGGTTTGTCTTCGGAAAGGGAGGTCTCGTTGCGCAGTGGCCGTGCGGTCCAGGCGGCCCTAGAGGGTGACAAATACGCAGTGACCTTCTATGACCCTTTGACAGAGCTCAAGGCCCTTATTGAAAATAAGGACAGTATTGACATCGCCTTTCCACTGCTTCACGGCAGGTATGGGGAGGACGGATGCATCCAGGGATTGCTAAAGATCTTGGATATCCCGTTTGTGGGCTCAAGCGTGCTGGCCAGCGCCATGGCCATGAACAAGAAAGTGGCCAAGGAGATGTATCGACGAGGAGGCCTTGATGTGGCCCGGGACGTGATCATCAGAAGGGGGGCACACTGGAATGCCTCTGAGGTGGTGACTGCCTTGGGCCATGAGGTCATGGTAAAACCAGCCACAGAGGGCTCAAGCTGCGGGATTTCTCTTTGCCGAGGAGAGGAAGAGATACAAGCGGGTGTTGAACAGGCCCTTGACCTGGATGAAGAGGTCTTGGTTGAAGAATATATCAAAGGGAAAGAGGTTACTTGCTGCGTATTGGGCAGACGAGAGCTAGAAGTACTCCCATTGGTGGAGATCAGGCCTTCCTCTTCACATCCCTTTTTTACCTATGATGCCAAGTATATCCCAGGGGCCAGTGATGAGATCTGCCCCGCCCCCCTTGATGATGAGACCAGGAAAAGGGTGGAGGAATATGGAAAAACCGCCCATCGCCTGTTGCATTGTCGGGCCTGGAGCCGTACGGACATGATCATCGCCGAGGATCGGATCGTGGTTCTAGAGACCAATACCATTCCAGGAATGACTGAGAACAGCCTGTTTCCATTGGCTGCCAGGACGGCCGGCCTTAGCCTGGCCGGATTGGTGGACAGGTTGATCCAATTGTCTTTGGAAGACTCAGCAGATTCGTGGTAATTGCTCGCCAGTGAGCATGCTCACTATTCTGGTCCCCCCCACCTGTGTACGCATGAGCACATGGCCTGGATTGTCCGAGGTTACCCTTCCAATGATACTGGCCTTGGCACCATAAGGGTGCTTTTTCATGGCCTTCAAGACACGCTGGGCATCCTTTTCTGCCACGAACACCAAGCATTTTCCCTCATTGGCAATATAAAGGGGATCTAGGCCCAAGATCTCACATGCTGATCGCACCTCCTTGCGGATAGGGATGCCGTCTTCTGACAGCTCTATGCCTACCCTGGACTGGTGTGCGATCTCGTTGAGGGCAGAGGCCACACCGCCTCGGGTCGGGTCCCGGAGCACATGAACCTCGGGAGAGGCGCCTAAGATGGCATCAACCAAGGAATGAAGGGGTGCAGAGTCACTGGCAAGGGTCCCTTGAAAGTCAAGACCTTCGCGTTGGGTAAGGATGGTGATACCGTGGTCAGCGATGGAACCGTTAATAAGTATGAGGTCCCCGGGCCGGGCATTGTCTGCGGCCACGTTAAGGCCGTTGGGAACAAGGCCTATGCCTGAGGTGTTGATGAATATCTTGTCCGCATGGCCTCTGGGCACTACCTTGGTGTCCCCGGCCACAATGATTACATCAGCGGCAGCAGCGGCATGGGCCATGGAGCTGGCGATGCGATCCAGATCCTCAAGGAGAAAACCCTCTTCCACGATCATGCCCACGGTCAGATAAAGGGGGCGAGCCCCTTGCATGGACAAATCATTGATGGTTCCATGTACTGCCAGGCTGCCGATGTCTCCACCTGGGAAAAATATGGGGTCCACCACATAGGAGTCAGTGGTCATGGCCAATGATGCGTATACAGGCGGAAGAACTGCGCTGTCATCCATCTTAGAAAGATATTGATTGTCAAAGTGTCTTAAGAAAATGTCGGTGATGAGCTCAAGGGATGCCTCACCTCCGCTTCCATGATCCAGGCGAACATGTCCGCTGTCCATGATCTTCTCCTCAAAGCCTAAGAAAGGGGTGACAATCCCCTATTAAGCATTCGATACGTATTCCGATTCCCCAGGTAAAGGCCCATAACCATGGCCCTGAGCCATTCCAGGATTTCTGATCAAGCGATACCATAGGAGGGCAGTGGCGGTCATGTCAAGAGGGAAATGGAATAGAACCATTGTTCCACGTGGAACAATCCTTATCCCTTTTCAAAATACCTATTTTGTGCTATCCAACAAATGGGATAATAGCGTAGAGCTATCGAACGCGCGGGCGTGCCAGGAGACCAAAAGGATTCCAATTCATGGGCAGTATCATGGCCATAGCCAATCAGAAAGGTGGGGTCGGCAAAACTACCACTGCCATAAACCTAGCGGCCTCCCTTGCCGCTGCCCAAAAGCGATGCCTTTTGGTGGATTGTGATCCCCAAGGAAATGCCACCACCGGCCTTGGGTTTGACCGGGGCGGCCTTACTGAGGGTGTCTATGACTTGATGATGGGAGACGGGTGGAGGCGGGATCTTATAAAAGGAACCATGCTTCCAGGGCTTTTTCTCATCGGGTCCACCAAAAGTCTTATAGGTGCAGAGATTGAGATGGTGGAGACTCCTTACAAGGAGTTCTTGCTGCGAGACAAGCTTCGCCACATTAAAAGGGACTATGATTTCATATTTGTGGATTGTCCCCCATCTTTGGGTTTTCTGACTCTAAATGCCCTGGTTGCAGCCGATGAGGTCTTGGTACCCCTTCAATGTGAATACTATGCCCTTGAAGGTCTTTCTCAGTTGGTCACTACCATCAAGGCAGTGAAAAGGTCCCTCAACCCCGGCCTTAGACTGGGAGGTATCCTGCTTACCATGTTCGATATTCGGAATAATCTCTCCCAGCAGGTGGCCGAAGAGGTTCGCAAGCACTTTAAGGCTACAGTATTTCAAACTGTTATTCCACGCAATGTGCGACTCAGTGAGGCCCCAAGCCACGGCAAGCCAGTACTCCTCTATGACGTGAGGTCTAAAGGGGCCCAGAGTTACCTGGCCCTGGCCCGTGAAATCCTTAGAAAGGCCGCTGTATGATGAAAAAGCGAAAGGCGTTAGGAAAAGGACTCTCAGCACTGATTCCCGAGGCTCATGCCTTAATGGAAGAGACCGAGGGCTATTTTTCTTGTCCCGTGGAGCTTATTGATCCCAACCCTTACCAGCCACGAAAGGATTTCTCCCCTTCTGAGCTCAAGGAAATGGCCCTTTCGGTGAAAGAAATGGGGATCGTGACACCTCTTCTGGTGAGCAGAAAGGGGCAGAGGTATCAGCTTATCGCTGGGGAAAGGAGGCTTAGGGCAGCAAAGATGGCGGGTCTTGAGCGCGTTCCGGTAGTGGTCCGAGAGGCCACGGCCACAGAAGCCCTTGAACTTGCCATTGTGGAGAATATCCATCGAAAGGATCTCAACCCAATTGAGGAGGCCGCTGCCTATCAAAGGCTGCTGGAGGAGTTGCATATTACCCAAGAGACCCTTGCACAGAGGGTGGGAAAGGACAGGGCCACCATCGCCAATCTGCTTCGGCTGCTAAAGCTCCCCACAGCCATTCAAAAGGACCTTATAGAGGAGCGCCTGAGCATGGGGCATGCACGGGCCTTGGCCGGTGTGAAGGGAGAGCAGAAGCAATTGGCCCTGAGGGAGCTTGTGCTGAAAAAAGGGCTTTCTGTAAGGGAGTTGGAAGCCCTGATCCGAAACAAGGCTGCTGCGGGCCGCAAGAAGAATAAAAAAGAGAGGACGGATTATTATTTTGCCTCTCTTGCCGAGAATCTGAAGCGGCATCTGGGCACCAAGGTGGAAATCAAGAAAAGGGGAAAGGCAGGGAAGATAGTGATTTATTTCTATTCGGAAGAAGAGCTTGATCGGCTATTGGATCGGCTTTCATAATCATAACTGTCCAAAACAAATCGATTTTATGGTCTGTGTTTAGTGATTTGGGGGGTTAATGCAATGAAGTGATATTTTGTATTTCAGGATGTCATGTCAGTGATCAAGGTCCGGGGAAGGGCATATTCTCTTTGCTAGTTTCCCGCCTAAGAATTGTGGTGGGCACGCACTCATGCCCTGGTTGAGAAAGCCAAGGATGACCGTAGTCATTTCGACCCTGCCTGTCGGCAGGCAGGCGAAGGGAGAAATCTTAAGATTTTACGTCCCTGCCTGACCGTATGGCGGGCAGGGCTAATGCTCCTCGAAATGACAGCATCGCTAGCTCCTCAAGGTGAGTGCCCGATATATTACTCCCTTGCGTGCCCTAGGCAGGAATAACATCCCGTTCCCCCACCTCTCGAGGAAAAACCGATTTTGATCAAGAGTATCTGATAATGAAGTGGGGCTGTCCCCCGGATAAGTAAAGGAGCTTGGTTTGAGGTTAGCCATTGTTGACGGTCAAGGTGGAGGAATAGGAGCCACCATTATTAAGGGGCTCCGTCAGGTCATTGGTCAAGACATTGAAATCCTGGCCCTTGGGACCAATTCAACAGCCACTTCCAGAATGATGAAGGCTGGCGCCAACAGGGGGGCCACGGGAGAGAATGCCATTGTGACCACCTGCAAGAAGGTGGATCTAATTATTGGGCCTATTAGCATCATAATGGCCAATTCTATGATGGGGGAGCTGACACCAGCCATGGCCTCTGCAATCAGCTCCAGCGAGGCAAGGAAAATCCTGCTCCCCCTGAGCCAAGAAAACGTGATCTTAGTGGGGGCTTCTGGAGAGCCCTTGCCTCATTTGGTGCAAGAGGCCATTGGAAGGATAAAGGAGATGTGGGAAAATGTGTGAGTCATCTGTATATATTGTGGAACAGGGGGAAGAAAAGCTCCTTATGGAGAACGTGGAGCTTCTTGAAAACAAAAACGGAATACTGACCATGGTGGACCTTTTTGGTGAAAAAAAGGATATCAAGGCAACCGTTCGATCCCTGTCCCTAGTGGATCACAGGATCTTGGTGGAGCCGGAGTCCTGATCAAGAAAGGGAGCAGGGGAATGGGGAGTGGTCCAACAAATTTACCAGTAAACTCAAATAGTTATGCTAGGCCATCTTTTGCGTGGAGTAAGCTCCTCTGTTTTGACCCATATAAAATCAAGGTGGCAACCGAAATGTGTCCAGGCCTAGTGAAACCTAAGATAAGGTGACCCCAGAATCTTGTCTGGACAACTCTGCAGGTTGTCGGGCAAAAGCTTGAAAAATTTCCCTTCTTCCTCTTTTCCCCTCTTAAGGCAGCCAGATGCGTAAATAGTACATTTTCTGCGCAATTCAGCCAGCGCAGTCCTTTCTTGATCCGGTCTTAGACACCCTGAGCATATGAGCCTGGCTATGGCCCGGATTCGGAATCGATCCATCCCCCAGTATTGCGATGAGAGCTGATCCGAATGCCCGCCCTCCTTTACCACAAGGGGCTCTGGTATGAGGCTTACGGGCCACCGACATGTGAGTCTCAGCCACAGGTCATAGTCTTCACAGGCAGGCAGTTGTTCATCAAAACCTCCAATCTCTTGGAACACGGAACGATGGAGCATCACGGCCGATGGGCTGATAAGGCAGAGCCGCAACGAGGCCTCAAACATATACCCAGAAGGCTTTTTGTGCCGCTTCTTGGGGTTTACTCGACGGCCCCTGCGGATCCAGATCTCTTCGGTTTGGCAGGCCATGGCCTGGGGATTGTCTTGGAAAAAGGATACCTGGACGGCCAGTTTCTCGGGTAGCCAGTAGTCGTCAGAGTCAAGGAAGGCGATAAGGGGCGCAGAGGCCTGAGCAATGCCGCTGTTTCTGGCCGCCGAAGGGCCGCGCCTGCTGCGGTGTTCGATCACCGTTATTTTGGTGCCCCAACGCCTGAGCACTGCCCTTGTATCATCCTCTGAGCCATCATCCACCACAATTATCTCCACGTCGCGAAACGTCTGGTTCAGCACAGAGTCCACGGCTCGTATAAGTTTCTGGGCCCTGTTGTATGTGGGGATAATGACACTTACCGTTGCACTCATAAGTTAACCCAGGCTGCTGCCAGGAGCCCGAACAATAGAAAATTCGCCTCCACCAGGGCCTCAAATGCGATGCCTGGAAGGAGCCAGCCCCGGGCATAGGCCAGGAGGCATAGGGCCAGAGTGACCACAGGAATGAGCATGAGATAGGATAGTGGTCCCAGGATATGTAAGATCCCTCCCAGCACAAAGAGCATGGCCGTCATGATCACCAAGGCCTTAAGCAAAGATAATGTTCTCTTTTCACCCAGGACAATGGGCAGGGTCTCGGAACCTGCGATAAGGTCACCTTGGATCTGAAATATGTCAAACAGGGCGGCACGGATGTAGGCCAGGAGAAACACAGCAAGGCCAACGGGAATTACTGCTTCAGCCGGGCTCCCATAGCCGTTGAGCAAAGGGATGAAAACGATCACAGCAGCCCATGCCAAGGCCTCGGAGAGGGTCTTTGAACCGGGAATATCCTTGATCTTTGTGTACCTTCCCCAAGGTAGCAGCCCCTTAGGGACAATGGGCATGCTGTAAAGGATGCCCAGAACACTGATAAGAAGCAGTGCTAGAAAGGTCTTGACCCCGATCTTGAGCGACAGGACCATGGCACAAAGGGTGCTCAGGCCCCCCACAACAGCAAGTGCCTTGCCGTGACTCCTTAGGAAGGCGGCCCTTTCTGGTTCATTGTATGCGCTGGCGGTTCTGTCCAAGAAGCGATTCAGCACATGCATGGCATAAATGTACAAGAAGGTTATGGCCGGGTAGAAGATAGAAGAGGGGATGTCAAGCAACCGATTCGCAGCATATGACAAGGAGCAGGCCCCGGCTGCTGCAGCCAGATTACTTAAGACCACAGACTTGACAGCCCTATTTAAAAAGCGAGTCAAAAGGGTATCCCTTTTGCCCTTTATCCTTTCGATCTCCCTCACAACTTCCTTGATCAGCCAGTTTGGGGTAGAGGCGCCGGCAGTGACACCCACGGTGTCCATCTTCTGGAGTTGATGGGGTTTGAGATCCTTGGGGGTCTCAACGTGAAAGGCGGGTTTACCTGTGGACCGGGCGATCTCCGTAAGCCTCTGGGTATTGCCGCTGTGAAAGCCCCCAACCACCACGATTGCGTCCACTTGCTGGGCCAGGGTCTTGACCTCTTCCTGTCGCTGGTGGGTAGCATCGCATATGGTGTCGAATATAATGGCATCCGGCCGGGACTCTTTTATTTTCCTTACAATAGCTTCATAGCGCCGGGCATTTTGAGTGGTTTGGGCCACCACGAATAGCCTTTTATCCCGGGGTAGGTGAGACAGGTCTGATTCGCCCGAGACCACGTGGGCCCGGTCACCCCCGTACCCCTTCAATCCGATCACCTCCGGATGATCCGCGTCTCCCACAATAATGCCCTGGTAGCCCTTACTGGTGTAGTACCTGATAATGGCCTGGACCCTGGCCACTTTTGGACATGTGGCATCAATGATTTCAGCACCGCTTTCCCTGAGCATGCCCCGCGTCTGTGGCGGGATACCGTGGGCACGGATTATCACCTTTCCGCCCCGGGCCTGGCCCATGTCTTCAAGGACCTTTACACCCTTTGATTCAAGCAGTTCCAGTACCTGGCTGTTGTGGATAAGCGGACCAAAGGTATATATGGAAGATGTGTTGTTCTTATTGACCTCTGCAAGGACGATTTCCATGGCCCTGCGTACACCCATGCAAAACCCAGCAGATTTGGCAAGCTTGACCTTCATTGAGGTTGGTCCTCCAAGGCAGCAAAATAGGTGTCCATGGCCTGGTGAAGGCTTTTAATATCCTTGATACGGCCTATTGAGCCGCGGAACCGCCCGCTATGGGGCAGGCCCTTTGTGTACCAGAAGAGGAGTCCGCGCATCATCCTTGCGGCCCGCTCTTGGCCCGTGAATTTGCTAAGGAGTTGGAAATGGCGCACAATAAATTCCCGTCTTTCTTTTAGATCGGGCTTGATGGGCTTGGTGCCTGCCCCCATATCCCTTATTTGACGGAAGATCCAGGGGTTTCCGATGGCCCCCCTGCCGATCATGACCCCGTCGCACCCGGTGGTCTCTTTCATTTTTATGGCGTCCTCAGGACGGAACACATCGCCGTTTCCGATCACAGGTATGCTCACAGAGGCTTTTACGCGGCGGATAATGGACCAGTCGGACTTCCCTGAAAGGCCATCCTTGGCATACCTGGGATGGATGGTCAAGGCATCTACTCCAGCCTCTTCCAGCTGTTTTGCGATCTCAGGGGCCACCAGCTCTGGCCTCTTCCACCCGGCCCTTAGTTTGGCGGTGAGAGGCCCTGGCCACGCCCTGCGTACCTCCCTTGTAATACGTATGAGCTGTTCAGGGGAGGCCAGCAACGCGGCCCCTGCACCGGTCTTTGTTACCCTCTTCACTGGGCAGCCAACATTGATATCAAGCACGTCAAGGCCCATGTCCCAGATCAATTCCGCGGCCTTTGCCATCACAAGGGGCTCAGAGCCGAATATTTGGGCGGCAAGGGGCCTTTCCATGGGATCGGTTTTCAGATAGCCCATGGTCCTTGCCTGCTTGAGTGTCAGCCCCTTGGCGCTTACCATTTCCGTGAACACCAGCGCCGCCCCTTGGCCCTTGACCATCAAGCGAAAAGGCAGATTAGTGATGCCCGCCATGGGGGCTAGTACCACCCAGTGGTTCAATTGAAGTGAGCCAATACGTAACATAATCCCTGAGCAGGATAAGGGCAGAACACGGCGAGGTAGCCTAGAGGTTTTGTTCAAAGAAGCGGAGCCAGTTTCCTCCTGTTATAGCCTCCACCGCTTTCTCGTCATATCCGTGGGAGCGCATGATGCCTTCTAGCTTTTCCACTACCCCTGGCTCGCGCAGGGCCTCAGGGGCCTTTTCAAACCCCCCCAGGTCAGAGCCGATCCCCACGGCCTCTGCCCCATATTTCTGTACAATGGTATCCACGTGTACAAAGACCGTTTCCACATCAACCTTTTCCTCAGGCCAGAGCATCTCTGGATTTAAGCTGATGCCGATTACTCCCTGGCGCTGCAAAATCTCTTTCACCTGATCAAGGCCCACGTTCCGGGGGATGTTGTACACCTCACGCACACCCGTGTGGGAACATATCAAGGGGCCTTCTGATACGTCCAGCAGTTGCCAGAAGGACCTGGGGTGAAGGTGGGCTGTGTCAATAATCACGTTGTTTTGGTGTAAGGCCTGGGCCACCTCCTTGCCCTTATCGGTAAGTCCGTCAGGGAAGGCCACGGCGTTGCCATCTCCCAAGCGGTTTTTCCCTGCATGGGTCAGGCCCACAATGCGTATTCCGTCTGCCACAATCTGAGTGATAAGCTCAGAGGACGTTGCAAGGAAATCGGCATTTTCCAGGAGTAAAATGGTACAAATGAGATTTTCGTCTTCCCATAGCTGTTTCAGATGGTCCTTTTGTGTGACAACCTGGACCGTATCCAGGTGCCGGAGGGTCAGGTCCAAGATCTCCTGATAGTGACCCTCAGACCCTTCTCCATTATACCTGTCGTTGCAGTAGAGGGCTGTGCAGAAAAGCCTGATGCCCGCAGCCTTGGCCTTTTGCAGGGTAAATGGACCTTCGCTCAGTTTACTGAAGGGTTGATCCACCTCATGGCTCATGAGATAGTGCGGCAGGTCCACATGGCCGTCCACCCGCACCACGGTGGGACCGGCCTCCTTTGGCCTTTCCTCCTTCTTGAATTGCTCTATAAAGCTGCTATCCGGAATGATAATGGGGGACTCTTTCATGGCTGATGAATGCTACTGCCAAGAATTCTTCTTCATGGTATCCATTGCCTCTTTAAAGACCTTGGCAATATCTTCTAGGATAGCATCAAATTGCCTTCTCATCTCAAGCATGTTCTGCCGAAGCCTCAAGATGACCTCTACACCGGCCAGGTTCACGCCCATCTCATCCATGAGGATTTTTGCCAGACGCAATTTTTCGATTTCTGAAAAGGGAAATCGTTTTTCCTCCACCTCTTGGCCACATTCAGGACAAATGATTTCCTCGCTTTCCAGGAGGTCCAGAAAGTCGTCCTCGATCTCAAAGTGCTCCTTTACTTCCCTCAAGGTCAAGAAGGTCTTTGTCATGCAGATTCCCCTTTCCCCATGGTCCTGTTAAAAAGGATTTGCCCTGTGTATGAGCTGATCAGGGTTTTAAGTTCCATGTGAACACAAAGCAAAGGGCACTGCTTCTGCCTAATTACGCATCATACAGTACCCTTTTTGAAATGAAAAGAGGCCTTCTTATTTTACTTTGATCTTCCTGACTTGGCCGTTTTGTGCCTTGGGTAGGTGAAGCGTGAGCACGCCATTGCGATAAATGGCCTCGATCTTGTCCCCGGCCACCTCCTCAGCAAACCTGAAGGCACGCTCAAAAGAACCAAACCATCTTTCTTGTCGATGTAAATACCTCTCTTCGTCTTTGGCCTCTGGCTTCTTTTCACCTCGAACCCACAAGACACCATTTGAGAAGGTGATTTTCATGTCCTTGGGGTCCACTCCAGGCACCTCTGCCTTGATTATGTACTCCTTTTCCGTCTCGGCCAAATCAAAGGCTGGGCTCCATTGCCATCCTGTGCTTGGGGTGCGATCAATATTCAGGTCAGGCCAAATTTCTTCCATGAGCTCTTCAGCTCCTAGGAATTCATTTGTAAATGGTATAAGATCCAAAAGGGTCATTGGATTCACCTCCTTGATAATGTATGCGTTAGGCAAGCCACATCAAAAAGCTAATCATTCATGGTCTTGAGTCAAGATGAGGCAAAAGGTGGTGAGGCTGCCCATCCCCAGTATCATCAAGACCGGATGGGCAGATATCAATATGTGACCGAAGGGAATAGTTTTCGGTTCGTATGGGGTAAAAAGAGGGCAGCCACGAACTCGTCCATAAAGGGCTGGTAGTTGGAAAGCTCAATATTGGTCATGGCCCGGGATATGTTAAAGGATTTTTCCAGGGCCTCTTCGGACAAAAGGCAAAGGCGAGCGCCCGTCAGCGAGCTGTTCCCGATGAATTCGATCTTTTCTTTTGGGATGTCTGGCAGCAGTCCTATGGCAATGGATTTTTCGATATTCAGGAAGTTGCCAAACCCTCCTGCCACATAAAATCTCTCGATCTGGTCAAACTCAAGGCCAATATAGTCCATTAGGGATTTAATGGCGGCGAATATGGCGCCCTTGGATTTCATCAGGTTATCAATGTCTGATTCCGTGATTACAATGGGCTCTCCGCTTTCACTTTCCTCTGCAAAGGCGATGGTGTATTCAGGGATTTCGTCTACAATGGCTAGGCGCTCATCCTTGAGATCCCGGTTGAATTTTCCGTCAGGTGCAATAATACCGTTTTTCACCAGCTCATACATACAATCAATGAGTCCTGACCCGCAAAGCCCTCGTGGTTTGGCATTGCCGATGGTTTTGTAGGTCAGTTTGCCGTTGGAGATCTCGATCTTTTCAATGGCACCCTTTGTGGCGCGCATCCCGCACCGGGTTCCTCCCCCTTCAAAGGCAGGACCGGCAGAGGCCGAACAACACACCAACCATTCGTTGTTACCGATGGCTATTTCTCCGTTGGTGCCTATATCTATCAATCCCCTTACCTCTGGATGATCCGGGATCCCACAGGCGAGCACACCAGCCACGATGTCTCCTCCCACATAAGAGGCCACACTGGGAAGGGTTTCCAGGATGCCTTCAGGATTGATCTGCACCCCAATTTTTCTTGCATAGATCTGGGGATAAATATCCGCTGTTGGCACATATGGTTCCAGCCGGATGGAACATGGCAAGAGCCCCAGCAAAAGATGGCTCATGGTGGTGTTGCCTGCCGCCACCATGGCAATGATATCATCACGAGAAATATTCTTTTCACTCGTTAGGTCATCGATTAACTGATTGATGTTCTTGATGACTGCTTCGTGAACCGGGCCAAGTCCATCCTTTTTACAGGCATAGATAATTCTGGAGATCACGTCCTCTCCAAAGCTGGCCTGGAGGTTATGGGTGCCTGATACACCGAGGATCCTGCCGGTACTCATCTCCACGAGTTGGGCTACCACGGTAGTGGTGCCCACGTCCACAGCAAGGCCATAATGGCTGCTGGTAGTATCCCCTGGATCAATCCTCAGGATCTTATAGCCGCCACCTCGCTTTGCCACAGAGGCGGTCACCTTGAATTGACTGTCTCGAAGTTTTTCAGAAAGGCGTCTCAAGCAGCTCAGGGATATTTCGTAGCTGTGCCAGCCGATTTTTCTGCGCAATTCCCTCGAGACCCGCTCGATGTCCGAGATATTGTCTTCAAGGGTGGGCTCTGGCATTTCAAGGAAGATTTTTCTCACGAGCGGCTTAGCTTCGCCCTCGGCCTCTAGCCCAGCCGCCTCTCCTGTCATGATCTTGGCCTCTTCCATTCGGGTCTCTGGCGGGATCAGCACCTCCAGGTTATCATGGACCTCGGTTTGACAAGCCAGTACATAACCCCTTTCGATTTCCTCTTCTGAGAAAAAGGCCCTGGCCTGCTCGTCTGCCTCTGCCTTGCCCGAGGTGATTTGAACGCGGCACTGGCCGCATACTCCCTCTCCTCCGCAGAGATTTTTGATAAACACGTCAGCTTGCCTGGCGGCTTCCGCTATGGTTGTGCCTTCCTCTACCATAGCGGATCTGTTGGTGGGCATAAATGATACCATGTATTTGGCCATGAGTACGCTCCAAGTGAAAAGTTATTGAATACCGGTTTTAGGTGTTTCGCAATAAGACCAGTGGTTATCTATAATTCCGAATTGCTATTTATATAGGAGAAGCGGTAAAATGTGAAATAAATTTTGAGATCCCATATCAGGAGGGGGGCAATGGCCAAACAAGTAATCGAACTCTCAGAGCAGGAAGTAATGTGGGTGGAATCTATCCTTATGGATGCCGACGAAAAAGAGGCCCTTAGGTTCTTGAAAGAGGTGTTAAAGCCAAAACTGCGGGCCAAGGGAAGCTCAGCCCTGGATCCAGGTAAGACCACGGGTATTATGACTTGAAAAAGACAAGCATTCAGCCCTCAGCTATCAGCACCGGGCCCCGATGCCTCGCTTCGGGGTTATACATGGAAGAAATAGGTTATTGAACAATCAGTAAATGTTTCCAATCCCAACCAAGATTGGCCCTTGTTTGTCATTTCGAGCCTGCCTACCCGCCACAAAGTTTGGCGGATTCGGCTGAAAGCTGACCGCTTATAGCTTCCCTAAAGCACCTTCATCACCTCAAGCCATCCAGGGCGGCTGCGGTTGGCCACTTCAATAGCATCCGGTGAACCAAGGACCTTCACAATACCCTTTTGATTGATCCCTGCAAGTGCCTGGGCAAAGGCGCGAAAATGCTCTGGTGTGGTTTCCAATACCTCATCCCGCATCTTTTGGCGTACCTCTTCGGTGTCATTGCAAAGATAGCGCAGCATGGAGGTGTATCCCTTTGCATCAGGCAGCATGGGGGCGTCCAGGTCCCCAATGGTGCCGATAATGGCCTTGGTGAGCTCGGTCTTGTCCATGTTTTTTTGTCCTATGAAACGGGCCGCCCCATCAAAGGCCTCCAGGGTGCGCTCCAAATTGGGATCCCGGTAGGAGACAAAGCTCATCACACCGGACAGACGGTCAAACAGAGAAAAGGCGCCATAGGCCCCACCCTGCACCCTCACCTGCTCCCACAGCCATGTGGTTTTCAGGTAGCGGGAGATGACCAGTGCCGAGCCATGGAACCGGTAGCCTAGATCGTAAAGGTTGGCCCCTTTTCCCACATAGTTTACCTGAGTAGGAATAGTTAGGCCCTCGCATTCAGAGCCCGGAGGCGCCCATTTCCAGGTGACGGCCTGTGGTTGCGCCTTAGGCAGTTGGGCCAAGAAACCCGAGAGCAGTCCACGGAAATCTACATAATGTTTGCTGTCCAGGGTCACGTTGGCGATCATGTTGTTTGCATTGATGAGGCAATCGCGCAAGGTATGCAGGACCTCCAGCACCTGGGCCCATTGATTTTCCACATGGGAGGCCAGATCCCTCAGGAAAAAGAGGTAACTTATGCCTCCCATCTTTTCAGCCAGCCAGTAAGGTTCCCCAAAGTGGGAGCGCAACCTCAGGTTCACCATATGGTGGCCTGCAGGGATGAGCCGCTGCTCTGCCCGGGCCTTTTCTTCAAGTACCATCTGGCGGAAGCGTTCCTGGTTGTCCAGCCTTGGGATCAGGAGCAGGTCCTTAAGGATGTCGAGCATGTCCCTTTCTTGCCTTACCATGGCCTTTGCCCGCAAAAAAAGCCGGGCGGCCGTTTTGGAGGAATCCCTGACAGGGGAGGAAAAGCACTCAGAGTGGATCCCTCCAGTCTTTTGGCTGATGCGCTGGCTTAGGCTGACGTAATCTTCCTTTTCCGTCCCCATCTCCACCAGGGCTCGGCCGAAAAGGGGCACATAGGGCAGCAGATCGTCTCGTAGGGTGTGAAGATCAAACCCAAGATCAAGGTAGCAGATGCCGCTCGTAAAGAGATCATGCACAAGAACCTTTACGTTTGCGGTCTCTTCCAGGGCAAGGGGGATGGATTTGTTTTTCCTGTCAAGATCCTTAAGGGTGAGTGTGGGTATCTTGGCCAGGGCTTCGGGTGGATCAGGGCTCTGTTGCCTCTTCTTGAGCTCCAAGGTCTCTTTTACAAGCTGCTCAAGCTCTTCCCTGCTCAGGTTGGAGCAAAGGTTTGTCAGGCGATTTTTTTCTTTCTCTTCTTCTTTTTTTCGAAGCTCTGGGTCGGGCCTCAGGAGCAACACCGTCCGATGTGGGTTTTGGAGCAGCAGTTGCTCCACAAGCTGTTCAAAGTAGCGAGGATTTGACTTTAGCGTGTTTCTGATCTCCTGAAGCGGTTTTTCAAAGGCGAGAAGGCCGGTAGGATCCTCATCATACACCCAGGTGCTGAGGGCCCGCAGCATAAGAACCAGGCCCCGGGGGAAGTTGCCCGTGTTGTTTTCCCGAAGGCGAAACTCGATGGTGTTGAGTGCGGCCTCCACGGTCTTGGGATCAATGCCTTTTGTGGCCAGCTTTTCCAGGGTCTCCCAAATGAGCCCCTCCACCCGTTCCTGATTGATCACATCTATTCCCTTAAGCCCAGTGGAAAAATATATCTGCCGCAGCTCGGTTCCCAGGCCTTCACCTGCCAGGTCCTCGCCCAGCCCCGATTCTATGAGGGCCTTTCGAAGTGGGGAGCCGGGCATCCCAAGGAGGATGTATTCGAGAATGCGTAACGAGAAGTTCTTTTGGGTCTCTGCGGTCTCCCCCAATACCCAGTTGCATGTGATCATGGCCTTTGGGTTGGGGGTCCCTTCGTCCACCATATACCCCCGCTCCATGCGCCTAGGTTCCTTGAAGGGGGGCTGGACCTTTACCTGGGAATCTACTTGAATGGGTTCAAAGGCATCAAGGTAGCCTTGAAGGATCCTGAGCCTTGCCTCTGGATCATCGTCGCCATAAAAATAGATGCGGGCATTGGAGGGATGATAATAGGTTTCGTGGAAGGCCTTGAATTGTTCGTAGGTGAGATTGGGGATCTCTCTTGGGTTGCCGCCTGAGTCAAAGCCATAAGGGTTGTCAGGAAACAGCGATTGGAGCGAATACTCTGAGAGCACATTATCGGGCGATGAATATGCCCCCTTCATCTCATTGTAGACCACGCCCTTGAAATGAAAGGGGCCGTCTTGGGTCTCTGCTTCCACATGCCAGCCTTCCTGTTTGAAGATGAACGGGTCGAGCAAAGGATAGAACACGGCATCCAGGTATACGTCAATGAGGTTGTAGAAATCCTGGAGATTCTGGCTTGCCACTGGATAGCATGTCCTGTCAGGATAGGTGAAGGCATTTAGGAAGGTTTGGAGCGAGCCCTTGAGGAGTTCCACAAAGGGTTCTTTGACCGGGTACTTCCGTGAACCGCACAGCACCGAGTGCTCCAGAATGTGGGCAACACCCGTGGAATCTGTAGGTGGCGTCCTGAACGTGATGCCAAAGACCTTGTTATCGTCATCATTGGAAAGGGAGAGCACCTGGGCCCCCGTTTTGATATGGCGAAAAAGCCGGGCCATGGTGCGGTACTCCTTTATTTCCTTTTCTTCCAGCAGTTCAAAACCGTGAATCGTTTTCACCTCTTCCTCCTCAAAGATAAGATCGTCGAGATTCCCAAGACTAGGATGATATCCGGGTTATGGCCCTCTATCAAGAAGAATCCATAACAACAATGCCGGCATCTACCCCTTTGGGAAGCTCAGATTACGAAGATATTTTGCTTAAGGTTAGATGAAGGGCGAAGTGCTATGTTTTGGCTTTGTTGCTTTTGGGCAAGGGTGAGATATGGTAATTTTTTTGCAGTAGATATTGGGAGTTTCCGATTAATTTTGAGGATTGACAAAAAGGTATCTACGTGATCTAAATAATAGTAAAGATTTAAATGTGGAGTTACCATGGAAGTAACTGTACAGTTCAACGCAAGGCTTCCTATTAAGGTAAGAAAAAGGAAAAACTGGTACTTGGCCTCGTGCCCGGTTTTTGATGTCCATTCCCAGGGCGAAACTGAAAGAAAGGCCAAAAAAAATCTTGCGGAAGCCCTATCCCTTTTTCTAATCTCTTGTTTTGAAAGAGGAACCTTAGATCAAGTATTGAAAGATTGTGGCTTTAAGCCTGCCCACCCTGTTACAGGACCCCAAAAAACTGTAAGGCCCGGTGAAGATTACATCAATGTACCCCTTCCATTCATTGTCCAACGACAACTTCGGGAATGCCACGCATAACGCCGGTTCATTGGAAAATTTTGGAGTGTGTTTTTATTAGCGATGGATTTGAATTTTCGCGGCAAAGCGGAGACCATCGATTGTACGTGAAAGAGGGCGTGGCCAGGCCTATCGTGATTCCAACGTATAAGCAGGTCGATGTAGAAATAATCAAAAGCAATATGCGGACGGCAAATATGGATCGGGCCAAGTATTTTAAACTTTTACAGAAATGTAGATAGAGGATAGACAGGCCCTTAATTAAGATAAATCAGGGTTTGAGCAAAAGGAAGGGTAAGTGTTAGATGCCAGCATCTGGGGTGGCCCCACGGGATATCAGTCAGTTTTGTGCGGCCTTTGAGGAATTGGGAATGCCTATAAAATACAATATTAGTGGAAGTATGGTGTTTATCCACTATATCCGGGATTTATAGCTAAAGCCGACCAACCAACGACTATTCCTTTTTGCCCCGATACATGGCCTCTATCAAATCCTTAAAGGCCTCATTCACGTATTTCCGCTTTACCTTCATGGTGGGGGTCACCTCACCATCTTCCTCATAAAGCTTTTTGGGCAAGATGGTAAATTTTTTGATTTGCTCTACCCTTGCCAGTTGTTCATTTACCTTGTCTACCTCACCCTGAATCAATTTGATGATTTCAGGACTTTGGGTGAGGTCTTTGTATGTGGAAAATTGGACTTTATGGTCCTGGGCATATTTGACCACATTGTCTTCGTCTATCATAATTAGGCAGGTGAGATATTTTCGGCCATCACCAATTACTACCGCATCATTAATGTATGGGCTAAATTTCAGTTTGTTCTCAATATACTGAGGTGTAATATTTTTCCCACCGGCAGTGACAATGATGTCCTTTTTCCTGTCAGTTATCTTCAAAAAACCATTTTCATCAATCTCCCCAACATCGCCTGAATAAAGCCACCCGTCCTTGATGGTCTCGGCAGTTGCCTCGGGATTTTTATAATAGCCTTTGAAAACACTCGGGGACCGAACAAGGATCTCTCCATCCTCTGCGATTTTTACTTCTGTGCCGGTTATGGGTGGGCCCACTGTGCCAAATTTTACCCATCCAACCCTTGATACACAGGTGACGCCAGTGCCTTCTGTCTGGCCATAACCTTCAATAAGGTTCACGCCAATGGACTGGAAAAAGTATAACACATCAGGGGAGATGGGAGCTGCCCCAGAGTAAGCGACCCGTAGGCGGTCAAAACCGAGCCTCTCTTTTAATTTTCTAAAGACACAAAAGTAGGCCAACTGATAAAGGGCCTCTATATAAAAGGGGATCTTTTTAAATCCCATCTTTAGGCCCGCCCTTTTTTGGCCAATCTTGAGGGCTGCTCCAAATACAAGTCTTTTAAACCACGTGGCATCAGACATCCTGATATAAATGGCAGAATAGTATTTCTCCCAAATCCTTGGTACTGCATACCCAACCGTGGGGGAAATCTCTATCATATTATCAGTAACAGTATCCAGGCTCTCTATAAAGTTTACGGTATATGCATGTCTTATATGGGCAAACACAGAGAAAAGCCTTTCAAAGATATGGCAAAGGGGCAAGAAGGACATAACCTCGTCCGTGTCATAGAGGGGATTGTCAATGGCAATGGTGTCCCCCATCCATGTGACATTTTTGTGGGTGAGCATGGCACCCTTGGGAGGGCCTGTGGTTCCAGAGGTGTAAATCAGCACGGAAAGGTCATCAGGGGTCAGTGCATCAATCCTCCTATCTATAAGATCAGGATCCTTTTCAAGGACCCCCTGTCCAACTTCCAGAAGGTCCTGGTAACTCATTACCATGGGGTCCTTGAAATGCCGCAGGCCTTCCAAGTCCCATACAATTACCCTTTTTAAATGGGGGGCCTTGTCTTTGAAATGAAGCCATTTGTCAAGCTGCTCTTCATTTTCCACAAAAAAGAACTTGGATTCTGAATTCTCTACAACATACTCCACCTGCTGCCAGGCATTGGTAGAATAGACACCTACTGACACGCCCCCGGCACACTGGATCCCCATGTCTATGATGACCCATTCAGGGCAGTTATCACCAATGATGGAGACACAATCGCCTTTTTCAAGGCCCATTGATATGAGGGCCGCGCCCACGCACTTTGCCATCCTGTAATATTCATTCCAGGAGATATCGTGCCAGAGGCCATATTCCTTCTTTCTCAAGGCCACCCGGTCACCATATTTTCTGACCGTTTCCCTGAAGACCTGCGGCGCGGTCTTTGGTGCACTCACCCTATCTCCACCTCTTCTTCCTTTTCCAGCGCTGATAGCCCTTTACAGATTCCTCCGAGCGAATACCCATGTAAAACTCTTTCACGTCCTTGTCTTCCATGAGTTCACTGGACTTTCCCTTCATGACAAAGCGGCCATTCTCAAGTATGAGGCCAAAGTCAGAGATGCTAAGGGCCATGCGGGCATTTTGCTCCACCAGGAGTATGGTAACGCCTTCCTGATTAATATTTTGTATAATATGAAAAATTTCTTTGACCAAAATGGGGGAGAGTCCCAATGAAGGTTCGTCCAGAAAAAGGAGTTTCGGTCGGTTCATGAGGGCCCGGCCAATGGCAAGCATCTGCTGTTCCCCTCCTGAAAGGGTGCCTGCCCATTGGTTCTCCCTTGCCTTGAGCACTGGAAAGTGTTCGTATATTCTTTCAAAGTCCTTCTTGATCCCGGCCTTATCCTTTCTGATATAGGCACCCATGAGAAGGTTCTCTTTCACAGAGAGCTCTTCGAACACCTCTCTGCCCTCGGGCACATAGGAGATACCCATGCGTACAATGACCTCGGTGTCCTTACCGTCAATGCGTTTGCCCATAAACTCTATTGTACCTTTATCGGGTTGGTCTTCGATAAGGCCCATTACTGTTTTCAGGATAGTGGATTTGCCTGCTCCATTGTTTCCCAGAATGGCAGTAATGGTTCCCTCTTCAACGGTGAGGGAGACACCTCTAACAGCGTAAATGAGGTCGTAATAGGTCTCTATATTTTTTATCTCAAGCAGCGGTGCCAAGGCTTTCTTCCTCACCCAAATAGGCCTTGAGTACTTCGGGATGTCGTTGCACTTCCTCAGGGCTGCCCTCTGTAATGGGGCTTCCAAAGTTTATGGCCAAGATACGTTCAGATATGTCCATGACCATCTTCATGTCGTGTTCTATGAGAAGTATTGTTACCCCAAGTTCGTCCTGGATGTCCTTGATCCAAAAAATGGTATCCTGCTTTTCCTCTGAATTCATGCCCGCGCACGGTTCATCAAGGAGCAGCAGCTCCGGCTCTAAGGCTAGGGCCCTGCCAAGCTCCACCAGCTTTTGTGTACCATAGGGCAGGCTACCAACCATCTTGTTCCTCACCGATTGGAGGTCCAGCAGGTCAATTATTTCTTCCACCTTCTCCCTGTGCTGTATTTCTTCCCGGCCTGCAAATGAGCGTTTCCCCCACATGAAGGCACCTCTAAACAAGCCTGCTCTCATTTTCGTGTGCCTTCCCAGCATGAGATTTTCCATAGTGCTCATGTGGGAAAACAGCTCGATATTTTGAAAGGTGCGGGCAATTCCCAGCCTTGCAATGCGGTCAGGCTTTTTACCCTGAATCTCCTGATCTTTAAAGATAACCCGCCCCTTGTCGGGCGTGTAAATGCCATTGATGCAGTTGAAAAGGGTAGTCTTGCCCGCACCATTTGGCCCGATAATGGCAAAAATCTCTCCCTTTTTTACCTCAAAGGAGATGTCCTTTAGGGCCTCTAGTCCTCCGAAAGAGATGGAAAGATTTTCAACTTTAAAGAATGTCATATTTCCGTAATCTCAGGCTAAAGGACCTCCCGCTTTAGCGCGTGCTTAAGGCTTTTTAGCTTATGCCAGTTCCTAGTTGTCCTTTAGCCGTGATCCTTTGGCCCTCTGCCCGCCAGTGCTTTGGCGGGCAGAGTTCACCCATCCAGTCTTCCAGCCTATTTACTGCCACTGGATCTCCATCCAGTCGGTGAGCTGCTTTGACTTGGCCCCTTCCAGGCACTGGCTCAGGAAGACCTCGTTTTGCCCTTGCCTGCAAGAGGGATCATTAGGATCAAACGGCTTATAACTGATCCTGCCAAATATGCCTTTGAAGTTTTTGATACCTTCCATTTCCTTTACAAGACGCTCGCGGGTCAAGTTCCTGCCACAACGCTTCAAACCTTCCACCAGAGGTTCTGTAAACCCAATTCCCGCGTAAAAGAATACACCCCAACGCTCGCCTTTTGCTGCATATTTCTGAAATGCCTTTTTGTATTTGAGCATCAGTGGAGACTGGGAATCGGGCAGCTCTGCAAAGTTTGCAACTATCACGCCTTTCCACAAGCCTTTGCTGATCTTGTACATGAGAGGAAAGTCTGAACATGTACTTGTGCTCATCCATTGAGGGTTGAATTTCATGGCATGGCCAGTACCAAGGATCCTCACTGCATGAACTGGGGTGACCCAAAGGAGTACTGCATCGGCCTTTGCTTTACGGAGCTTCATCACATGGGGTCTCATATCAGTATCTGCCTTTTCAACTGGGACCTTTGCCACCAGCTTCATACCGTATTTGGAAAGTTCTCTTTCAGCGCCTTTGAGGCCGTTTTTGCCGTAATCGTCATTCTGGTATGCAATGGCTATTCTTTTGAGCCCAAGGTTCTTAACTGCATACCTGCAAAGGGCCTTTGCCTCGATTACATATAATGGGTATACGGCAAACAGGTATTTTTGGGGTGGATTGATCCAGTGAAGGGATCCAGCAGAAGGGCCAACCCATGGGATCTTCCGCTCCATCAAATAGTCCTTTACTGACAGACCACATGCTGTGCCCACGCCTGCTGCCCAGGCAAAAATTCCCACACTCTCCTGAAGCTCTTTGACCCCTGCTTTGGTCTTTGCAGGATTATATGCATCGTCAAACATGTGATAGACAATCTTTCTGCCATGGATTCCCCCTTCCTCATTAATCATTTTAAAGAGAACCCCTGTACCTCTTGCTACAGCTCCCCAAGGTGCTGCAGGACCTGTTTGTGGTCCCCATTGGCCTATATGGATTTCTGTATCAGTAACCCCTTCTTCACCCAATGCACTAAATGAAAAGCAGAAAACCAAGGCCACAATGGAAATAAAAATAAAAACCCCTCTTCTTTTCATAGCTTCACTCCTTTCTTCTGTTTTTTTGCCCCTCACCTGTCTTTATTTGACAGGATTAAACCTTCTTTACATAGTGGCGGGCAAACAGACCGCTGGGCTTGAAACACAGCACCAGCACAATAATCAAAAATGCCACAACAGACTTAAACTCTATGGACACATATCCACCAAAGAGGTTTTCTATAATGCCTATGATATAGGCACCAAACACAGATCCAGGTAAAGAGGTCATGCCACCCATTACCGCAGCGGCAAACCCTTTTAGCATGGGGTCCCACATCATATATGGCTGCATGGTGACGGGAGCAATCAAAAGCCCAGCTACACATCCAACCAGCGATGATATTCCCCATGTGATCATGAGAATTCTGTTTGTCCTTATTCCCATCAGCCTTGCTGCTACATAATTTTGTTGGGTGGCTTTCATGGCTACTCCTAACTTGGAGTACCTGAGAAAGAGAAATAAGATCACCATTACTGTAAGGGCCACAATAAAGGTTAACACCTCTAGGGCGCTAACAAACACTTCGCCAAGCATCACGCTATCGTATGGTGAAATGGGAAAAGGCATGGTCTTGGGATCTGCACCGAATTTCCAGGATACAAATCCAAGCAAGATCATCTCAAGGCCAATGGTGATTATGATCATCCCCAGCACATTGGGCTCCTTGGCCCTTCTTAATACAGCAAACTCGAGGAAACATCCCAGAAACACGGCAAAGGCAAGGGCTGCTGGAAAGGCTATATAATAGGGGACGTGGTAATATTCCAGGCCCATGTAAGTTAGGAAAACAGACAAAAGGGCCATCTCACCCTGGGCAAAATTTACCACTTCAGATGTCTTATAAATAATAACCATGGCGAGCCCCATAAGGGCATAGGAGCTCCCCACAGCTATGCCGCTAGCAATCATCTGAAGGAGATCAATCATCAGTTAACCCTCTCGCAAAAATAGGTGGTCATAATGGGGATCCCAGATCCGATCAGCAAGTTACCCATCAAAAAGATTTCTCGTCACCTATCGCTCCTCCCCGCCTGCGCCGGTGTCGTGGCGGGCAGGGAAATGACTTTTTGACATTGGGCTATAGTCTTTAGTTAGGAACCATTCACATAAAAATCAAAATGGCCATGTCTTCCAGTATATTTTTGTGCGAATCCAGAATCCATATATACCCAGCGGCTCAAACAACATAATCATCACCATAATCAGTCCGTAAACGATGAACTGAATGTTAGACACGCCGGTGATGGAAAAATAACTTTTTGACAGCGCCTCCAGCCATTCACCAAGGTATGGTATGCTGAGTATGTTTCGCAGCTCCAAATCAAGCCAACTGAGCAGACATGCCCCAGCGATGGAACCCAATATGGATCCGAGACCTCCCACCACCACCATGGCCAGGAATATGATTGACATTAAAAGGGTAAACATTTCAGGTTCAATGAACCGTAAGACAAACGCATAAAGTCCGCCTGCAATACCCGTATAAAAGGCGCTCACAGCAAATGCCAGCGTCTTATAATAAAGCAGGTTAACGCCCATGGTTTCTGCGGCAATATCCGCGTCCCTAATGGCAATAAATGCTCTTCCCACCCTTGTCTTAACAATATTCCTAGCAGCAAGGGTCAGGAGTACGGTAATGGTGATGAGGAGATAATAGAAATCCCTGTCAGTATTTAGATGCCATGGGCCAATGGTAAGCTCCGGGGTATGGAGTCCCTGCCTCCCGCCAAAAAGAGAGATCCTGCCGATCACCTGTGTTATGGTCAAACCAAAACCCAAGGTGGCAATGGACAAGTAAGGCCCTTCAAGCCTCAAGGCAGGAAGCCCCAAAAGAAAACCAAACAAAGCTGCCACCAGAGATGCAAGCGGGAGAGCCAAGAGAAAGGGTAGATGGGCCTTGGCCATTAAAATGACTGTGCCATAGGCCCCTATGGCAAAAAAGCCGGCGTGACCCAATGAAATCTGACCCGTGTAGCCCACGAGCAGATTCAATCCAATTGCCACAATGATATTGATGGCCATGTAATTGGCCATGTAAACATAGTAATTCTTGACCACAAAGGGATATACACCCAAAGCAATGATAAGGATGGAGAACCAGAAGACAATTACCCCTGAGCTAAAGAGCTGTACATCTTCATAATAATTTCGTTTCATGTCCATGATGGGGTTCTCCAGCAGATCAGACTTTATGCGTCAAGGCTCTTCCCTGGTTGCAATTGCGGATATTACCCGCTGTTGCCCTGTCTTTTCACGCCTCTTCTAAGGATTTCGAAACCCAGTTGAAGGGTGGGCTTTAAATAGTTCTTTTTGAGATCAAACCCCCTTTTACCTTCTTCCCAAAGCACCAGCCCTCCAAACAGACTCCACGCAATATCAGCAAGGGCTATGGGATTTTCTTGCACAAACTGTTCATCCCTCATCCCGTCCTCAAAGATTTTGGCAATGGTCCTGAGGGCTCGTGCAGAGTCTGTCTTGATTTCTTCCAAGAGCTGGGGGGATAGATTCCTAAGTGCCTCGCTAGACTGAAACTGAAGCACATTGATCAATATAAGGGGATCGAATTCATAGACCTGATACAGTGCTTCGGCCAATGCAGTAATTTTCTGCTCAGGGCTTAGTTCTTTTTTTTGGTAAACGCCTTCTATTTTTTGCTTGAGCACCTCTAACATTTTCATGTTTAGAGATGCATATAGCTCGTCTTTGTTTTTGAAATAGAGGTATAAGGTGGCAGGGCTAAGTTCGGCCTCTTCGGCAATGCTTTCTATGGTGGCACCGCTAAATCCCTTTGCAGAAAATACCTTCTTGGCTGCATCCAGGATCTGTTGCCGCCGCATCTGTCTTTCGCGTTCTCTTCTTTCCGCGATCCCCATAGACCCCTTTGCAGAAGAGATAGGAAAAAACCCCATTTACCTTGGCGGGCAGTTAAAAATGAATGAAGTTCAGTTAATAAATATCATTCAGTAAATTGAAGCCCTTTATAAGCTTAATCAGATTCATATGTCAATGTAATTTTGGCCTCTTTGTGGTTTATTAGAAAACGTACCGATTTCCTTGATTTTTTCACGGTGATAGTGATATAAACAAAATTAAGCTGAATCTCAGTGAGCACTCCCATGAGACTTCCCGTGAAAATTGCCTTCTACTAGACTGGATGCAGCTTAATCAAAGCCAGGCCAATAAACTCGGTTGGAAGCTAAAAGCTTTCGTCAAGTCACCATTGACATACTGTTTGTGACTGGAAGCATATTAGTTGTGAACAAGTTCTCGCAGAAGGAGGAGAGAATCCGATCGGTGGACCGAACCGGCCCCCTAACCTCCGCTGCAGTAGACGTGGCTTCGGCATGCGGGCGAGAACTCATGCAGGTTGGTGATGGTCATCGACTAGGTCTACCACAGCCCTGAGTTTTGGCATTAACATTCCACGTGTGACAAAAAATCCAAAAGGAGGCTAAATTATGAGTACGTATGTATTAGTTCATGGAGCATGGCATGGAGCGTGGTGCTGGGATAAGGTTATTCCACTTCTGGAAAAGGAAGGCCATAAAGTAGTGGCCCCTGATTTACCAGGTCATGGCAGTGACAAGACACCTATTCCTGAAATCTCACTACAGGCCTATGTTGATCGTGTCTGCCAAATTCTTGATGCCCAGTTAGACCCAGTGATTCTCGTGGGTCATAGTATGGGTGGCGTGGTCATTACCCAGACTGCCGAATATCGACCTGAAAAGATTAAGACATTAGTATATCTGACTGCCTTTCTCCTGCGAAACGGCGAATTCTTGCTCCAGGTGGCTGAAGGAGATACGGAAGCGCTAGTTCTACCAAATCTTATTATGGCTGAGGACCAGGGTTATGCTATGGTCAGAGATGAAGCCATCAAGGAAGTTTTTTATGGTGACTGTTCCGATGAGGATGTAGCGCGGGCCAAATCGCTTTTGGTGCCTCAGGCGGCAGCGCCCTTTGCCACCCCAGTTAATACCACCGAAGAAAATTTTGGACGAGTACCTCGGGTTTATATCTCGTGTTTGCGTGACAAGGCCATCGGTCCGAGTTTACAGGAGAAGATGTACATGGCTCTACCATGTGAAAAGATTATCAGCATGGATACCAGTCACTCACCCTTTTTCTCAGCTCCAGAGGAGCTGGCAACACATCTGCTATCATTGTAGCTATGGAGATATGAGGAGGCGTCCCCACGCCCCAAATGCGCAGGAATGTATAAAGTGGATGCCAAAATAGCTATTATCGGTGCAGGGATCGCAGGGCTGTCCACTGGCTATCACCTGATGAAAGCAGGGTTCAGTCCCATCATCTTTGAGAGGGAATCGTTTGTTGGTGGAAGAATGAGTTCAGATCATGTGGACGGGTTTATCATTGATAAGGGGGCTTATACTTTTCCTGAATTTCACAAAAACTTGGGGCGCTTTGTGGTGGAGCTGAAGTTGGATAACAGCCTTTTTCAAACACCTGGTACTTCCTCTACCTTCAGCAGGGGAGAAGAATATCAAATCAAGATTGGATCAGTTAGGGACTTTCTAAGATATAAGCTAATTTCCACAAACGGCAAAAAGGGGCTGATCAAACTTTTCCTTTATGCCCAGTCATTGGGCAAAGCTCTGGACATTGTTAACCCCACACAAAAGAGCTTTGAACTGGAAAAGGAATCTGCTTCTGAATATCTTTTAGAAAATTATGAGGAAGAAATCCTGGAAAAGATCGCTTACCCTATCTTTTGTGAAATTTTCTTAGGCACCCCTGAGAACAATTCAAAGCTTGCCTTTCTGGCCACCTTAAAAAACCTTATGAGGTTCAAGATCTTTGCCTTTGATTATGGGATGGGCATGGTGCCAGAGCGTCTTGTTAAGGGCCTAGATGTAAGGACAAACTCGCCCGTGCTGAAGATCAGCTCCAGAAGCTATCGGGGGCCTTACGAAGTGCACATAGGTGGTGATAACCCCGATTCTCTTGTTTTTGATGCGGTTGTTGTCTCTGTCCCCCTGCCAATTGTTCCAAAAATAGTGGACAATCTTCCTCAAGATTTAGAGCAGTATTTTCTTAGTGTTACCTATTCCCCATCTATAGTTATAGCTTTGGCAGTTGAAGGCGAATTTAATCATGCATCAATGATCAACAATCTGCTTCGAACAGATTTTGATGTCCTTGGAACAGTGGTATTCGACTGTCATAAGGGCCGCAGTCGTGTCCCACAGGGAAAGGCGCTCGTCACGGCTATACTTTGTGAAAAGGCCAGCCAGGCCCTTTTCAACGAGTCCGAAGACAGGATAGTGGGTGAGGCCCTGAAAGAGATGGACACTCTTTTCCCGGGCTTTTCTAATAAACTGATTTTTTCAAAGACCTATAGGTGGGAACATGGAGCGGTCCAACTTCCACCCGGTTGGCTCTTAAGACAGCATTCAAGTAACAAGGCAATAGAAAATGGGTTTGGCAACCTCTATTTTGCAGGTGATGGCCTTCATAAATCCAGTCTTGAGGTGAGTTTTAATACTGGAATCCGGGCAGCCAATCAGCTAATCAAGAAAATCCGAAAGGAGGGGTTTTCTTGATAACGAACCAACCTCACCTTCTCAGAAACATACCAGTAACATGCAAATTACGAATATAGAAGACCCCGGTAATATGTTGGGGATTTATTTTGTCCTGTGCTAGATAAAATTCTTTATTTCGAAGCAATTGTTCTTGACTTAAGAAACTTTTTGTCGTCCCATCAAACGAGGCTATTATATCATTTAACCTCTATCCAGGAGATTACGCTATGGAAAAACCCCTCAAAATGTGCGAACCTCACTCCTAACAGAAGCTGGCAGCTCTGTTGGGAGTCTAAATGTTTCATCTTTAAGCTGGATTGTGTTGTCTCCAGAATTATACCGTCACATCGAGAGGACGGATCGAAGTCTGGTGAACTGCTATGCTCCTGAAATCTGGTGGAAAAACTAAGGGGTTAAAGGTAGTTTTTCAGCAAATGTAGGCGACTCTCCATCACTCCCACCAAATATGACATATTTTCCAGAATTCACAGTACCGGCCTAAAGAGGCCTCCATCTGCATAAGCGTTCTAAATCCTTCTGGAAATCATGAAACAAAAGCATGAGTCCAGAGAGGATGTCCTGACCAGCGGCTTAATGAGAAAAAGAACGGAAAGGGAGAAATCCTCAGACAGGGGAGACTCTGGTGCCGGAATCATGAAGAGCGGTGCCCTTCAAGCGTTCTCCACTGCCGACAGAGGGATTGAAATGGACTTATTTTCAAAAGGGGGTGTATCATGTTTAAAAGACTGGTTCCTTTATTCATAAGTCTTTGCTTGCTTTTAGGTGTCGCATATGCCGGAGAAAACTACACATTATCAGGTGATGTTACCTTTCAACATGATGGGGACATATATATATGTGTGTTCACTAAGGAAGAATTTCGAGATTTCGTCGTCCCAAATTATGACCTATCACAGCTACGATGCAAGGTTATAAAACTGAACAGCGATCTGAAAAGAGAGGGAGAAGTATCTTTCAGGCTTGATGGCATACCAAAAGGAACCTATTGCATTATTACTTATCAGGATGTCAATAAAAATGGAAAGGTCGACTTTGTAAATTTGCTTATTGATGAGCCCTTTGGTAGTTATAGGGAACTATCTCCCGCGCGTAATATTTTAGAATGGAAGTTGATTAGATTTGATTTAGAAAAAGACATCACGGGAATTGAGATTCACATGTAAAGTGCTTTCCAACTAAGGACTAAGTTACCTTTGCTTATAGGCGAGGGTAGTTTAGTTGCTTATTTTAATCAGACTTGTTGCCAGGTTCTTGCCATGTTACTTCAAACACCCACTTCTTGGTTTCCGCGTTTTTCAATGTGACCTCTTTGGTTATGGCAGGAGTTTTATATTTGTCCTTGAAAAAGGTGATTCTAAATTTATTGTGTGTATGGTCTCGGCCGTCTCCTTTAACGGTGCAGATAGCTTTTCCCCTCCTTGGCTGGACCAGAAACCCCGACCTTGAATTTCCTTTCAAGAAGTTATCTTCTGACTGCCAGACGATTTTTCTTGACTTTGGTTAGCCTTTTCTGTTTGATAGATAGAGGAGTTTCTTTTCAACCATTTAACCCCACTAGAATGAATTACCGCCATGCAAAAACACCTCAAAACGTGCCCGTCTCTAGCTAGTGTAAGAAAGCTTCAAGCCTGAAATTGGAGATATTGAAAGTCTAAGACATACGTCCTGTAACAATTGAGAACAGAGAATGCAAAATGCAAAGAGATCCCTGCCCTTGAGTAGAGGGGCTGAACATAATCCATATCGAGGGAACATATCCGACTATATCTGATAAACCCATGCAATCCGTTAGTGAGCATCACCAAGGTCAAAGAGCGCCACTGGAACAAATACCGTGTCTGGAAGCCCCTTAGCCTCCTGGTCCTGGCTGGCCTAACTCCACCCGAGTGGGACATCACTGTAATTGACGAGAACCTGGGCGTGCCCGAGTACGCGGCTATGCCACGCCCCGACCTGGTGGGAATTACGGCCTTCACCTCACAGGCGAACCGCGCTTACGAAGTGGCGGCCGAGTTCCGCAGTCGTGGTGTGCTCGTGGTGATCGGTGGCATCCATGCTACCATGTGCTTGGCGGAGGCCTCAGAGCGGGTGGATGCCGTGGTGACAGGCGAAGCGGAGAGCATATGGGCAGAGGTTTTGAAAGATGCGCAGCAAGGCGCCCTAAGTCGGGTTTATACTGGTACTCGCGGGGAAATGGCCAATGTCCCCCTGGCACGGCATGACCTGCTGCCCACTTATTGCCTTGGGTCAATCCAGACCGCTCGCGGTTGCCCTCTCAACTGCAGCTTCTGCAGCGTCACAGCGTTTAACGGAAGGCTCTTACGGCGCCGCCCCATTGAGGACGTAGTGCAAGAGTTCAAACTGATTCAGGAAAAGTATGTCCTTATCGTAGACGACAACCTAATCGGCACCCGTAAGAATCACATCTCTGGTACCAAGGAGCTGTTTCGTGCCATGATCCAGGCAAATATTCGCAAGAAGTGGATCGCTCAGGTGACCATTAACATGGCTGACGACGAGGAACTACTTAGTCTGGCTGCAAAGGCTGGCTGCCTGGGTGTCTTCATTGGTTTAGAGTCGCCGACTGTAGAAGGACTGATGGAGGTGGACAAGGGGTTCAATATCCAGAAGGGGCGAGACTTCAAGGCCTCTGTGCAGCGGATACAAGAGCACGGCATTTTGGTGGCTGGATCATTCATCATAGGGCTGGATGTTGATAAGAAGGGGATAGGAAAACAGATCGCAGATACTGCAAACCACTGCGGTTTGGACGCCCTTAACGTGCTGTTCTTGACACCGCTGCCCGGCACGCGTCTGTGGGAAAAAATGGAATCAGAAGACCGCATCGCCGCCAATGTCTTTCCAGAGGACTGGAAGTACTATACGCTGGCCTTCCCGGTAGCCAAATATAGGCATCTGAGCTGGGCAGATATGCTCAACGAGATGGAGACCTGCTGCCAAGCCTTTTACTCCTACCAGCGCATCCTGCGCCGGGTGTTATTCAACTTGTGGCATATGCGCAGGCCCATCAACACGCTGGTCAGCAACCTTTCCCTTAAAAGCAGTCACTGTGGGTTTGACCGTGAGATATACCAAGGGTTGAATTTGTCCCGGGGTAAGGCCCAATGCGAGAATGTAAAACATTCGTCCCCTTTGATCAAAATCTTTGATTAAAGGCTTTTTTCATTTTTAAGACCAGGATATTGACACCTTCCACCCCATCTCCTGGCACATGCCTCCTTTTAGCCCTATCTTGCCTTATTCCCCTTTCAGGATGTCCTGGCATCTATTCCTTTGGGTATGAACTTTCCCCCACCAGCCATTATTTCATCAATGTCACTGCTGTCCAGGGTCTCTTTCTCCAGAAGGCCATTGGCCATACTGTGAAGCGTATCCAGGTTATCCTTAATGAGTAGAGAGGCCCTTTCATAGGCGCCAGTCACTATATTCCTGACCTCCTCATCAATCTTTTGGGCTGTCTGCTCACTATAATCCCTGTGCTGCGCAAACTCTCTCCCTAAGAATATCTGTTCCTCTTTTTTGCCAAAGGTCAAAGGACCCAGATTTTGACTCATACCGTAATCGCAGACCATCTTTCTTGCCAGATTAGACGCCTTTTCAATATCGTCCCCAGCCCCTGTTGTCTGCATATTGAGCACTATCTCTTCTGCCGACCTGCCACCCATCAATATACAGATATTATTTATCAGGTAATCTTTGTTGTAAGTGTGCTTCTCGTCTATGGGTAGTTGTTGGGTTAGACCAAGGGATCGGCCTCGGGGAATAATCGTCACTTTATGGACGGGATCCGTATTGGGAAGAAGCCTGGCTACAAGGGCATGCCCTGCCTCATGATAGGCAATGGCCTTTTTTTCTTCATCATTGATGATCATACTTTTCCGTTCAGCGCCCATCATGACCTTGTCCTTGGCCTCTTCAAAGTCGGTCATTTCTACCCTGTCTTTTCCACGCCTTGCGGCCATGAGTGCAGCCTCATTCACCATATTTTCAAGGTCTGCTCCAGTAAACCCTGGGGTTCCCCTGGCAAGCACAGAAATGTCCACATCATCTGCCAAAACCGTTTTTTTCACATGGACTTTTAGAATTCCTTCCCTTCCTTTAATATCCGGGACAGGAACAAGCACCTGTCTGTCGAATCGGCCGGGCCTCAACAGGGCGGGATCCAGGACGTCCGGCCTATTTGTGGCAGAGATAAGGATTACACCCTCGTTGGATTCAAAGCCGTCCATTTCCACGAGAAGCTGGTTGAGGGTCTGCTCTCTTTCATCGTGCCCTCCACCCAGCCCAGCACCCCTGTGGCGACCAACCGCGTCTATCTCATCCATAAATATGATGCATGGTGCGTTTTTCTTGCCCTGTACAAAAAGGTCTCTGACCCTTGAAGCCCCTACTCCTACAAACATCTCCACAAAATCCGATCCGCTTATGCTGAAAAAGGGCACATCTGCCTCCCCTGCTATTGCTCTTGCCAACAGCGTCTTTCCGGTTCCGGGGGCCCCTACAAGGAGAACGCCCTTAGGTATTCTTCCGCCAAGTCGGGTGAACTTTTTGGGATCACGGAGAAACTCGATAATTTCCTCTAATTCTTCCTTGGCCTCATCAATACCCGCTACATCATCAAAGGTTACCTTTTCCCGAGGATCACTCATGAGCCTTGCCCGGCTTTTCCCGAAAGATAGCACCTTGCCTCCACCGGCCTGCATCTGGCGCATGAAAAATATCCATACCCCAATCAGCAAAAGCATGGGGATCCAGGAGAAAAATACTTGATACCAGGAAGAACCCTTTTCTGGTTTGGCCGATATTTTGACCCCCTTACTTATCAGTAGCTTAATAAGGTCAGGGTCTTTTGGGGCGAATGTCATGAAAGGTCCTTGATTGGACGTGCCCGAGATGTTGTTTCCCTGAATCGTGACCTGGATGACGCTTTGGCTTTCTACCATGCTGAGGAAATCACTATAAGTAACCGAGATCCTGCTTTTGGTTGGCTGTTTAAACATCTGAAACAGCGTGATCATCATGATCCCGATTACCAGCAGAAAAACAAGGTTTTTGCGGTGTTGGTTCAACTTAATGTAACCCCCTTTACCAATTGCAGGGAACCTATTACCTCTCAAAAGATGCGTAAACAAGGAGCAGCCAGTGCAATTGAAGAGAACAAGCAGGAATTGGGTAGTACTCTTAGGGCTTCTTTATGATTGAGGCAGCCTTTACACAGGCAGGCTAAGCAATATAATATAAGTTAGCATCTAAATTAACCTAGGTCAATAAAAATAAGAAAAAAAATTGAATAGTCAAAAAGGCAAACTAAAACTATAATAATAAATTATTTATTAATTTTAGAACACTTTCAAATTTATTTGAAAAAATAGCTTGATTTTATCTGAAAACAGTTTATGCTAATAAGGTACTAATAAAGGAATTCTTTATTGGTGAGTTGGTTTCGTTTTGAGGAAAAGATCCATTTGAGAAAGTGGCAGCCTCAAGCTTGAAACCAGGAAAATTTTGGAGAAAGGAGGGTGTCACCATGGCAAATGGAATCGTTAAATGGTTCAGTGATCAAAAGGGATACGGTTTTATTGAGCAAGAAAATGGCCCTGATGTATTTGTTCATCATTCGGGTATAAATGCAACTGGCTTTAAGTCTCTTCGAGAAGGCGACCAGGTTACCTTTGACGTGGAGCAAGGCAAAAAGGGCCCTGCTGCAGTAAACGTCACCGTAGACTAGCTCACTGCGCTAACCAAAAAGGCACTCCATCATAATTTCGAAGGAGTGCCTTTTGTTCTTTTTCTTGAGCTTTTCCCATACATCCGGATTCCTAATCAACTCGCCACAAGTCCGGTCGTTGCCCTTGCCCAATTTCTGCTTCAACAGAGAGCAAGTATCCTCCTCTCTGACCATAGAACTCCTTTCATCAAAAAATGATTCCTGATGTAAGCCAAAGCTGAAATAATCTGAGTTACTTATACACCCTCTTCTGCACATCATACTGTGCTCCGCTTCCTTTCCTCTTTCCTCAGCTCGCGACGCAGATATTTTCCAACCTTTGATTTTGGGAGCATATCCCTGAATTCAATGTATTCTGGTACCTTGTAAGAAGTAAGCTTGGACTTGCACCACTTGATCAGTTCTTTGCCTGTAATTCCTTTTATGTCTTCTTTCAGGACCACAAAGGCTTTTATTCGCTCTCCCACCTTTTTATCCGGAACACCCACAACGCATGCCGCAATTATGGCGGGATGGTCTTTTAAAACACCTTCTATTTCAGAGGCGGAGACCCTGTATCCCTTATGCTTGATAATGTCTGCCGTCCTATCCACAAAGTACATATAGCCATTTTCCCCAAGCCTTACCAGATCCCCGGTCCTGTACCACAAGGCCCCTTCCATCTCCACGAAGCATTCCATGGTTTCCTCTTTCTTATTCCAGTACTCCCGAATCATGGGATCTGATGTAACAATTAGTTCCCCTGTGTGGCCAATAGGGACTTCCTTGAGTGTTTCGGGTTCAACGATTTTGACCTTTTTTTCAGGCAATATTTTGCCAATAGTCTCTTCGGGCGGGTCACCATCCACAGGCACCATGGTAACGCCGCCACATGTTTCAGTGGCCCCGTAACCCTGGTAAATTCTAATCCCAAATTGCTCCTTCCATCTCCTCAGAACCTCTACGGGAAGAACATCTCCTCCAGTAAAGCAGTATCTAAGGGAAGAAAGGTCATAGTAATTTATTCGGTCGTGTTCAAGAATCATCCGGTAAAGAGGAGGGACTCCAAAGAGCGTTTTTGCCTTGTATCTTTGGATATAGAGCATTACGGCATCCAGATTCACCTTTGGCATGAGGATTACCGTGCCTCCTGTCAGGCATATAGGGCCCAGGCTGAAAAGTTGCCCCAGCACGTGAAAGAGGGGGGCACCTTGCACTATTATGTTATCTTCCAAGGGGACAAGGGGGGAACTTACCCGGAGCTGGGATAAAAATGATTCAATAAATATATCATGATGGATTGGTACACCTTTGGGAAATTTTGTTGTCCCACCGGTGTATAATATTTCCAGGATATCTGAGCTGTCTCCACAATCCTCTTCCGCCCTTTCAGGAGGAAACTCCAGACACTTTCTGAAAGGGGTTATTTTTTCTTCTCCCACCTTGCCATCAGGGATGCGATCAAATGCTTTGCCTATCAATCGTTTCCACCATGGCAACAGGTCTGCCAGGTTTGTGACTATGATTTTGTCAAGATTGCATTGGTGTGCAATCTTTTTTACATAGCCGAAGTTTGTGTCCGTGCATAATATTCCCCTGGCGCCTGAATCTGTGACGATGTAACCAAGGTCGTGGGCCGTGTAAATGGGGCTGACCGGCACAGCCAAGGCCCCTATTTTTTGTAAGCCCAGCCAGGAGATGACCCACTGAGGGCAATTAGGAGTGTAAAGCACAAAACGGTCCCCTTTGCGAACCCCCGCATTGGTGAAAAAAGAGGCCATTCTTTCTGACAACATCATTAGTTTATTGTACGAGAATCTCTCCCCTAAATAGATAACAGCGGTTTTATCGCCGTTTGTCCGGGCAATATTTTTAAAGGCCTTGTAAACAGAATTATTCCTCTTCATAGTCAACCCCGAAATAGGCCTTTCTTACGTCTGGATTGTCAAACAGTTCTTTACTGTCTCCTTCGAAGGCGAGCATCCCGTTTTCAAGGACATATCCCCTGTTAATCACAGGAATTAAAGGCCTGGCAAATTGCTCGGCAACAATGATTGTAATACCGGAGTCCCTGTTGATTGTCTCTATGGTTTCCACAAGTGTGAGCTGAATAAGGGGGCTCAGGCCGAGCAATGGTTCATCCAGGAGAAGGAGCTTCGGGTCCGCCATAAGGGCCATACCCACAGCAAGCATCTGCTGCTCTCCACCGCTCAGCAGCCCGGCCTTCCGTTTTTTGAGATTTGATAGCACAGGGAACATGTCATAGACGGCTGACATCATCTTTTTTGCATCCTTCTTTGTGCGAAGGACTGCCGAGATCTTCAGGTTCTCTTCCAGGCTGCTTTCAGCAAAAATGGGATGCCTTTCTCTGCAAAGCACAATCCCTTTCTTTACCCTCTTATCAGGCCAGGTGTTTGTGATATCTTCCCCAAGGAAATGGATCTGCCCAAAAATAGTGATTCGAGTTCCTCCTTTCCTGGTTTCTTGAAGCTTTGTGTCCAGCATGAGCCCTGAGATGGTATTCATCAACGTTGTTTTTCCAGCACTATTGGGGCCTATTACGCCCACTATTTCTCCCTGTTCGGCTCTAAGAGAAATCTCGTTTATTGCAATGGCGTTTTCAAAAAATACTGTTAGATCCGTGACCGTTATCATCGTTTCAATTCCACACCGAGATAGGCTTTTTTCACTTTTTCGTTTTTCATGATAACCCTTGGGCTTCCCTCGGCGATGATCTCTCCCTGGTCCATTACTATGACCTTGTCCGCGATCCTGAAGAGTTCTTTTAAGCGGTGCTCTATCATGATAACCGTTTTTCCATCTTCCACGAATCTTTCAATAATTGGGGAGATGCTCGCCACTTCAGCTAGGCTGAGCCCAGAGTACAGTTCGTCAAAAATAAGCAGCTCACTTTGCAGTGCTATGATTCTGGCTATTTCAAGGCGTTTAAGATATCCATGAGGCAATACGCTGGCGGGCTTGAAGGGCACGCTTGAGTCCCTTTCAAAACCGATGTCTTCCAGGATGTTGAGGGCTACGGACTCTTTGTCTCCGTAGTGTTCTCCCAGCTCTTTGACCTTGGGGGAAAACAGGGGAATAATGATATTTTTGAAGGCCGGCAGTCTGTAAAAGGGTTTTACCATCTGAAAGGTTCGGCCTATGCCTTTGTTCGCAATTTTAGAGGCCCTCATACCTGTGATATCTTTGTCTTTGAAATAGATCCTGCCAGAGTTTGGCTTTAAAAACCCAGTAATAAGGTTTACAAGGGTTGTTTTACCGCATCCATTGGGCCCAATAATCCCAACCAGGCTGCCTTTTTTAACCTCAAATGAGACGTTGTTTACGGCCACAATACCGCCGAAGGTCTTTCTTAGGTTTTCAACTCTAAAATATGACACTATTTTTCCTCAGTCCATCTCTCAATCTGTTCGTATTTGCGCCTCAAGAAATGAAAAAGTCCTTCAGGAAGCCCTACTATAAAAGCCACTAGAAGTGCGGAATAAATAACTATACGGAAGGTTCCAAAGGACCTCAGGGCCTCTGATAATGGCCCAAGAATGAAGGTCCCCAGGAGAGGTCCGGCCAGGGTTCCCATCCCGCCAATAACACTGGCAGCGATAGGGAAAATGGACAGGTCAAGGGCAAATGCGGATATTCCTACACTCATATAATAATGGGTCATGAAAGCGCCACAAAATGAACAAAGCGCACTTCCCAGAAAGATTGCCTGCACCTTGAACCAGAGTATGTTAAGTCCCGATGCCTCAACCGCCCTGTCATTATCCATAAGGGCCACAAAGATCAGCCCATAATCGGAGTTGATAAGGCGTCTCATGGAGAACAAAACGAGCCAAACCGCAGTTACACTGATTATTATTGGAGGCCATGTACCTGGCAAAGAATTCAGGCCACTGACGCCTTCCGTGCCCCCGATAATTTTGGTAGCCTCGATGATCCTCATAAGCATCAGGGGAATGATCAGGGTAACCATGGAGAAGTATATTCCCCGGAGGCGGAGGGCAGGAAAGATCAAAATTGTTGAAAGAAGGCCTCCAGCAATGGTCCCTATGGGTATGGACAGATAAATGGGTAGTCCTAGATAGTAGTTGAGACCTCCTGCCATATATGCTCCCATGGCAAAATAAAGGGCCTGCCCCAAGGAAATCAGACCGCATGATGCCATGAAGTCCCAGCTTATAGCCATGATGCCCATAATGCAGGTAATTATCATCACCTTTTTCCAGTAAAGAGGAAAGAGGATAACCGCCATTACAACGATGAACACTGGCAGAACCCTGGGCAGGATCAAGTAGCCCATCTCGCGCATAGAAGAAAGGCAGAAAATATCGTCAGTTACGGCCTTTATGCACCGGTCTATACGTTCCTTTCGCCGCGTGTCACTCATATTCTTTCTTCGAGCTCCTTATGCTTTCCAAAAAGCCCTGAGGGCCGTATCAGAAGAATCAACAGCATGCAGGCCAACGGCACCACCATAGTAAGGGTTGATGATATATACATGGAGGTCAAAACCTCGGCATACCCAATAATAAAGCTTGCCACAATTACACCTGTTGCGCTTTCAAGCCCCCCAATTATACAAACCGCCAGGGACTTCAGAAGTATGTCATACCCTTCATCCACGGAAATGGTTCCCAGAGGCAGAATTACAATGGCGGCAATCGTGCAGATCATAGATCCCATGGTCACGCTCAACATGGAAATACGATCTGGATTAATGCCCAGAGAAAGGGCTGTATGATCTTCCTGAGCTACACCGCGAAATGACAGCCCCAGCTTGGTGTGATGAACGAAAAGGTATAAGATTGCGAGTAGGAGCAACCCTGTTATCACAATGAAAATCCGCTGATATCCAACATACGTTCCAAGGATCTCGGTGGAACCGGGGATAAAGGAAGGCAGTCTATATTCGAATCCCATTATGCCCGCGCTTCTCATAAGTTCCAGGATTATTATTCCCACGGCAAAAGTGGTAATTACCTCGGAAAGTTCAAGGCCGCGCAGTCTTACAAGCAAAAGCCTGTACATCAATCCTCCAACAATCCCGACAATTAACACGGCCATTATGGCGGAAAGCACATAAGGAAGGCCCATTTTCATGAGGAAAAACCATGTCACCACACCCCCAAAAACGTAAAACGCACCATGTGCAAAATTGGCCACCCGGCTGATACCGAAGGTAATGCTGAATCCAAGCGCGATGAGCGCTAAAATAATGCTGTTAATAAAGCCATAAACAATCATTCGAGCTGTTCCTTGTGTAACCTATAATGTTATTTTAGGCCTTCACCCGTGCACAGCAAGCAAGCGCTTACTATTGCACGGGCACAGGTGGAAAGGATTGCTTTCAGCCGGGTTATTTGGCCCAGGAAGGCTTTTCAATCACTCCTTCGGCAATACTAGTTGGAAAAACGGGAACTCTCTTCCCGCCCTTTTTCCACTGATATACAACCAGAATGGCGTTTTCATGGGGGTTTTCGCCGAAAACTATCTGGTGATCCTTGATTCGGATCCGTCCTATGGTCCCCTTCATATCTGTTTTCTCTAGTTCTTTAATGACCCTATTCCGGTCAAGCGAGCCTGCGTTTTCTATTGCCCGGGCCAGCATGTATACGGAATCATAAGCCTCTGCTGGCATATGGCCGCTCTGAAGTTCTTTACCCCATCTTTTTTTATAAGCCTCATAGAACCTAGTGGCCGGGGGATACTTCTTGAGCGGAATATTACCCGCCTGGAAAACAATGTTAACCACCCCTACTATTGGATCGCCAAAGGTCTTGTAAGCATTTGATCCCATGAGAGGTGAAATAAACCCAACAGGCACTGCAGGGACCCTCATGTCACTCCATTGAAGTGCAAGTATTCCGCTCGATGACATATCAAAGATTGGCATGAGCACCTGAGCCCCTGATTTTTTTGCCTTTATCAGAGTGGCAGAGAAATCGCGTGCTCCAGTGGGATAAGCATCAAAACCAAGCACTTGCCAGCCGGTTTTTGTAAACCACTTTTTCATTCCCTTGCCTATAGCGTTTGCCCAGAGCACATCCTGGACAACGATATATACCTTGTCGAAGTGGTAGTCCTTCTTTAATTTGCTCATCACTTTCATCAAATATCCTACAACGAATCGTGCATCCAGCATGCGGAAACAGTATTTGTATTTCTCCGGATTACTCTTGTATTTGCTTACAAATTTGGGTGTCATGGCCACATTGATGCTCAGCATTTTATATTTTGCATAGAGGTCCATTGCAGCGAGAAGCACTTCCGAACGGAAAGGCCCCAGTACAACAGCATCAGGTTTCTTTTCCAAAAAGAGTTTTTCTATTGCCATCAGTGCGTCAGAGATAGGAACGCCCGGCTCTCCTCCCCTAGTATCTATTGATTCAACAGAGAAGGGTCTTTTCCTGGTCCCAACCAAAACTCCTCCTTTGGCGTTAATTTCCTCAACGGCCATCCGGATTGCTTTGAGACCCTCGGAAGCTTCTAGAGTCTTGAGCGAGCTTGGAACCCCAATGACAATGGGATCAGCAGCCCAGGTGGTCAAAGGGGCGGACAAAAAAGCAAGCAGACCTACTATTAGGCATCCTCTACAAAGGCTCCTCCACATTTTCATTCCTCCTCTGGCTTATGGGTTTTGGTTTTCTAATCCTTGTTCCTAAAATAAATGGCCAAAAATTCTAGGAGTTCCAACGCAGTTACGGAATGCCAGATTCCTCCGTCGAAATACACAAGATCTCCCTGCTCAAGCTTGTAATCAGTGTTTCCATATCTAAACAGGCATGACCCCCGGATGATATATGAAAATTCAAAGCCGTTAGTCTTATGCCGCCCGACAAACTCTCCTTTCTCGGCTTTGCACAGGCTGATGGAAATCTGGTTATTGATCAATCCTTTTGGGGCCAGCAGACGCACTGTCAGCTTTTCTGACTGCGCTACAGGTTGTTCGCTGGATTTGATTATGGTCAGCTCCCCGCGCTTCTCATCGAAAAAGCTGGTTATGGGCTTGTTGAGGCAGTGTGCTATTTCAGAGAGGAGGGCAACGGAAGGGCTGACTTTCCCTGTTTCTATCCTATAAATGGTTAGGTAACTCACGCCAACCTTTTTGGCCAGGGCGGTCATGGTAAGGCCGGCTTTTTTTCTGGCCTCCCGAATTTTGTTACTCACCTTATTTTCATTTACAGAGCCCATTTGGCCTGTTGCATATTACATTTTTTTTATATTTGTCAATGAAAATTTACATATCTGGTATATTTTTGCGGCACGGACTGGTTGGTAGGGGATGATAGCGTATAAGATTTTTTGCACATTTTAAGAGGCATGCCTACAACCTGGGTGAAGCGAAGCAAGTTGCCATTTAACCATGCAGTACACCGGTAGCGTTTATCAAGTAATGTAAAATTAGGTGATTGATTAAGTTTTGGCACCTATGATAAAGGAAATGGAAGGGCAAATCCATCGTAAACCCCGCGGATTGTTCATTCCAGCCCAGATTTTCTTGCGCGACCTCAGCGTCGGCACGGACAGCGCCAGCGGCCATACCGTCGCCACAGAGCATCTTGCATATAGTTTTATAGGTATTCTCTGAGGCCGACTGGTCGTATGAAAAGTTGGGGCTGCTATTCTCGACGGGCTCGTTGGGGATATTGCGATCCCCAAGCAGACAGGCGCTGCCACGGCGTACTGGGTCGCCGAGCATGAGGAAATTACAGAGTCTGAACAAACTTTTGAGCAAATTCAGATTGTGCCAAAAGTGTCGGAACAGACGCCGATGTTAGCCGAAGGCTCATCCTCCAGCTAGCATATCGAGGAGATTTATCAAGGCCAGCTCCCGGAAGCTCAAGAAATTGATGGAGAGGGATCTGTCGGGATATGACTTTGCTGTTGTTTTCATACTTGCCTGCTGCAAGCAGGGATGGCAAGAGCCCTGCCTGACGCAGGCAGGTTTGCTGAAGATGAGATAATTATAGCTGTTGGTGTCACCATAGAAGGCGAGAAGGTGGTATTAGGTTTTGTACAGAGTGGCACTGAGAATGAGAGAGTTATCAAGGATTTTCTCAATTCCCTGATGGACCGGGGCCTCAATATAGACCAAGGACTATTGTGTGTCATACCTGCCTGGCGGCAGCCAGGGACGGCAGTAAGGGACTGCAGGCAGGGAGATTCTGGCTGGAGAGAACTCCTGCTATACGTTACTTGTTTTAATCTGTCTTAAGATACCTGTCTACCGCCAGGTAGAGAAGTCACCTGGCAGTCAAAACCCATGGGAAAAGTGGGCAACTATTTACCTTCTCTCAAGAAATTGACCCAGGGGAATTTTAGACAAAATCGTTGACAGTACCTAAAACCATTCCCTCAGTCTGGCGAATTCTTCCCTCGAGAGAGACTCAATAGAAGACAATATTTCTTCCACGCTTGGCATAATCTACTCCTTTTTTCCACTGGGTTAACGACAGGTATCACCAGTTGCCGCGAAGCACCCTCGGAGTGGCAATCTGGTGCGTGGCCTTGTTAGGCAATTACTCGTTGCCTCTGTCTTATTTGTCCTCCAATTGCCGCAGAGTTTCTTTGAGTACAGGAAGCCGCTGCTTGTCTCTGGGATCTGTCGAAGTCTCCTTGAGCTCAATCAACGTCTTTAGGTCCAGTACACGAAGCCTGTGGCCCCTGAAGTCAATTTCGATCGTGTGCTCCAGGAGTTCCTCATAGGATTTCCCCCCTTCAATAGCTCCCAATATGTCTAGTGGGCCGATTCGGGTCGTAAGGAGCACGTGACCTTTCCCCAATAGGTCGCGCTCCTTGGGTTCAATCAATTTGTCATCCATACGCCGATAAACAGCCTCAACCGATTTAAGGAAGGCGAGTAGTCTGTAGATATTTTCGGGGGATTGGCTGTGTACGATATCAACATCCATTGTTGTGACTGGGGCTCCTTGGATTACGGCTGCAAGACCTCCGACAAGAATGAAATCGACACCTGCTTGTAATAGCCCCTCCAGAATTTCACCTAGGCTTGCGCTCGTTGGTTTTCTGCCGCCTGTAGGCATCTCTCAGCTCCTGAATTGTGCGGAAGGCGTCGTCGTTGGCCTGCACTCGCTCCTCCGGTGACATCCTTAAGAACATGGCGACTAATTCCCTGTCCACATCGGATTGCCTATCAATCTTTGCTTCCTCAGACATGCTATGCCCTCTTTTGAACTATGAATTCTCAATTAGCCTGACGGTTAAGCTCAGTTGCCGCTATGGAGAGCAAGCGGAATAGCGGCCAGGTGAAGCGCTTTGATACTATTAAAGGCCTCCTCCCCAAATATGGTAATGTCAGGGTTAACCACAAACCATGACCCATAGAAAGGAGGAAGCCGTATAATATACTATTATCCTCCAGCCTGTTGAAAAACATATTGCATGACTGTGCTCAAGCTGAACGCTGATGGCCGATTGCTGAGAGCTCGTGTTCTTTGACATCCGGAGGCCTTATAAGTGTTAGCCCATGTCTTTGATCATTTGCTCATATTCAGAATGAGAACCAATCCAAACCCAAATGAAATCTTGGCCGTCTTTGACCGCAAGAGCTCTATGGTTAATCCCCACTCGAACTGACCAAAAGTTGCCCACCTTTTTGAAATGCAAAGAGGGGTGCAAGGGATCTATTTTGAGCAAATCAAAATTCCTCTTGGCTATCTTCTGTATAGCTTCTGGAAGGCTGTCAAATAGCTTCCAGAACCGTGTGGTAGCTTTGTGCATCTATAATTCCTTCAATTTCCCATCCACTTTTTCAGTAAGAGCTTCTTTTACCAGAAAATCTAGTTTCCCCGATCTTGAGTCCTCTTCAATCTCTCTGTCCCACCTTTCCCAATCTCGCTCATAAAACCATTCCCTCAGTCTGGCGAATTCTTCCCTCGAAAGGGACTCAATAGAGGACAATATTTCTTCCACGCTTGGCATAATCTGCTCCTTTTTTCTACTGGGACCGGGTAGGTCAGGGGCGTTGCCGCCCCTTTGCCCCCTAAGAACCCTGCGTGATAGTTTCCCATCACAGGGCTCAAGCCTCTCAAAAGGCAGCCCTTGGGAGGCAGCCCGG